>NZ_JACSNR010000010.1 GCF_016901815.1 Hydrogenoanaerobacterium saccharovorans | reverse complement strand
ACACGAAGTTGGCCCAGCGATCGAGAGCGCCCCAGGGCAGCCAGAAACGCCCCAGGGAAAGCAGAACATAGGCCCAGCTTCCATGTGTCAGGACAAAATCTTAACTTCGTGTCAATTTGACACGAAGTTGGCCCAGCAGTCGAGGGCGCCCCAGGGCAGCCAGAGACGCCACCAGGGGAAAGCAAATCAGAGGGTCAGCTCCCGGGTGCCAGGACAAAATCTTAACTTCGTGTCAATTTGACACGAAGTTAATGTCAGAAGGAGGAGGTAACTGTTTGATGGAAAAGATAAAAATCATTTTGAAGTATTCTCTGTGGTTATTTTTTGAAACCTGGAAGCTCGCAAGTTTTTCCAGTATGATAATTTGTGTTGGCCTTATCCCGTGGAAACTGGAAATGACGATATTTGGGCTTTCCCCGTTTGACTATACGCTTTGGAACTTTCTCACGATGACTGCTGTGATATTTCTGCTCAGTGGTTTGGAAAAGTGGGTGTGCGAAATGGCACTTTACATGATTGATAATGGCTTAATTGACGATATGTTTGGAGAAAACTAAGCGTTGCAAGGGAAGAGTATTCTGTCGCCCCGTGAGGGATTTGGCAGCACAAAAAAATTGTGAAAAAAACCTGTTTGCTTCAAAAAACCAGGTTGACCCTGCCATGTGGGGCGGATAGAATGAAAGTGTAGGGGATAAAACCCGATCAATCACTGAACCCACAAAAGGAGAGAGATATATGAGCAAAAAGATTTTGGTGGTGCTGCTTGCGGCAGCGATGGCGGTGAGCCTGACCGCCTGCAACCAGCAGCCGGCAGAAGAAAACTCCAGCAGCAGCGTAACCCAGGAGGAGTACGATGCACTAAAAGAGCAGAATGAGCAGCTCCAGGCAGAGCTGGATGAACTGAAGGGTGAAACAGACGGTGAAGCTGAAGGTGAATCCGAGGAAGATGCCGAGTCCGGCACTTCCAGCGATACCAGTGCCGCCAATGGCGAAACCACTTCTGGAACCGGCGCAGGTACAGGTACTGGCACAGCAGCCCAGGGCAATACGCAGACAGCTGCCGGCAACACTGCCCAGACCAGCAGCCAGGCCTCGGCGCCTTCGTCTACTACCAGCACTCCCACAACCCAGAAAACAAACACCAGTAGCGGCAAGGGGCCTTTGGCTAAGTACACAGTCAATGTTCAGGACTCTACCACCCCGGCAGTAAAGGTGACTGGCACAACGCTGAACGGCAAGAGTGCCTATTACTTCTACTCCGCAGATGGAAAACTCCTTGGTGATATTCCGACCCAGTACCTGGGAACGATCATCAATGAGAATGGACTTAGCTACGCTGAAGCTGATGAGCAGAAGGCATGGTTTGTCGAGAACTTCAACATCTACCGGGGTCTGGATGGTGGCAGCTCCTCTGGATCGAGCAGCAGCGGTTCTTCTTCCAGCTCCTCCGGGGAGGTGGATATTGAGGACCTTCGCCAAGAAGTATTCGATCTGGTAAATGAAGAGCGTGTTGCCAACGGTATGCCGAAGTTCGTTATGGATGACACAGCGATGGAATACGCTCAAATTCGAGCGGAGGAATTGTCAGATAAATTCTCTCACACACGCCCAAATGGTGATGATGGCACCATGTATAGTCATTATTCTTTTGCTGAAAACATTGCTATGGGTCAAAAAACTCCAGAAGAAGTTGTGGATGCTTGGATGAACTCAAAGGGCCACCGAGAAACCATTTTGGCTGATTACTCTGATTATGGCAACTGCATGGGCGTTGGTGTGTATAAGGCAAATGGAAAGCTCCATTGGGTTTTGGAGTTCATTGGCTGGGACGCCAACGCCTAAGACAAACGAATAAGAACACAGAAAGCACTTCTTCGGAAGTGCTTTTTTTATACCCGAAAGGAGAGCTGAACAATGACAAAAACCAGGATCTCTTGCCGGTCCCCCTGAAGAAATGGACCGCCCCTCTAAGCGCTTGGAGGGGCTTTTTCATATCCCAAAACAGAAACTATGAGAGGAGAGTACCTATATGGCACAAAAGCCGAGGCTGGCAAAACGGGCGCTTGCGCTCCTTCTGGCAGCAATGATGGCAGTCAGCTCGTTCCAGGTGACGACCTATGCGGCTGACTCAAGTATGACAGTCACAGGCGGTTCTGCCGGCCTGATTGACGATCCCCTGTCTGGTGAAACCGGATCGGGCTGGGACAATATCGAGGTGATTCCGCCCGTGGATGAGGGCACAGAAAATCCCGATGAAGGCGAAAAGCCCGACCCGGACCCGGAAGCCCCTGGGGATGGTGAGAATCCGGACCCGGAAATCCCGGGAGAGGGAGAAGATCCTGATACTGATCCGGAAGTTCCCGGAGAGGGCGAGAACCCCGAAGTCCCCGAGGAGGGAGAAAAGCCTGAGACTGATCCGGAGAACCCCGACCAGAACCTGCCTGAAACCCCGGAGGGCGGCGAGCAGCCCGATCAGGATCTTCCGGAAGGAAACGGGCAGACTCCCGCTGTCCCTGGGGAAGGCACTGAACCTCCCGCAGTCAACGGCGTTGAGCTGCCCTGGGCAGCAAACCTTCGGGCGGCGGCAGAAGCAACCATGGCTATGCCTGTTCCGCTGGGCGCTGGAGACGGTGGCGGCGGTGTAGTAGAGTTTACACCGTACAACTGGGGCGGTGCAGGAGATGGCTCTAACCTGACCTGGATTGGCGGATACTACTTCTATGCAGACCTGTATCGCATCACCTACGATGGCGAAGATGCCTTCTGTGCAGAGTTTAACGGTCAGCAGCCTGGTGGCAACTATGTCCAGGATAGCGAGGGCAATGATGAGCAGATCAAGAAGATCCTCGCCAGCTATGAGGCATCCAGCAAAAACCGGGCGGATTACATCGCCGCCCAGTCTCTGATTTGGGCCGAGCTGCTCAGTTCCAGCGTGACTGACTGGGGCGCTTCCGGCGCAAACGAAGATCTCCTTGATCCCGATGTAGATACCAGCAATGTACGCTACTGGATCTATACAAACACAGATGTTCCGCACACACAGAACATCATCGTGTATACCATAGGCCAGCCGGTAGAAAACCGTTATGCTTTCAAAATCATCAAGAAGAATGAGGAAGGAGCAACCCTTTCAGGAGCAACTTTCAGTGTGACTGGCCCTTCTGGATTCAATAAAACTGGCTTGAAAACAAATAATAAAGGCGAAATTATGGTGTACATAAACGAAGTAGGTGAGTACACTGTCTCAGAAACGGCTCCACCGACGGGGTACCAGTTGTCTGATACGCCGAGCCAGGTAGTGGATGTAAAGGAAGAAAATACTCCTCAGAACCCTGCTGAAGTGACTTTTGTGAATCCCAAGGGAGAAGATACACCTGACGGAGATATTGTAACAGAGGTTCACCAGTCCAAGACCTACGAGTATTCGGATGCGATCGGACAGATCACTATCCGTAAGGAAGATCAGGACGGCAGACCGCTGGACGGCGCCCAGTTCAAGATCACGGTGAAGTTCAGTGATGGCAGCGAGCAGGTAACAGAGGGTTGGGAGGTAGACGGCGGTTCCCGGCTGTTTACCTGGACGCACCCGGAAAACAACCACGACCCAGCCACGGTCATTGTGGAAGAGACCAAGGCGCCCAAGTATTATGAACTGGACCCCACCCCCAAAACCGAGACTGTCAGCCCGACCTACACCCGTGTAACTCATGTGGAGACCTGGACTGTCACGATTGTTACGAATGTTGATGAAGAGGGTAATATCTCCACGGAGCGGACGGAAAGCGAGCCGCAGGTGGAAGAGTTCTCGGACTTTGTGGAAGGCGACCGGGAGGTAACGGTCACTTTCGTGAATACCCGTGACTCTGGCGATATTATTGTCACAAAGCGTGATGCCAACACAGGTGAGGTACTGGCAGGTGCTGTCATTCACCTGAAGGGTGCAGACCTGGGCGGTGTAGATGAGGGAGCATCCAGTATCGACCGGACTCTGACAACCGATGAAAACGGACAGGCCAGGTTTGAGAACCTTCCTGCAGGTACATACACAATTCAGGAATCGCAGCCACCGGCAGGGTACACACTGAACGATCAAATCCAGACTGTACCGCTCCAGAGCGGTGATGTGGTTGATGTAGAAATCCGTAACTACAAGAAGGACGGCCTGTTCATTCGCAAGGTGGATCAGGACGGAAAGCCGCTGGCAGGAGCAGTCTTTGAGCTGCGCCGTGGTTCCGGTGAGGTGCTGATCCGTGATGTGACGAACGAAAACGGCCTGATCTACCGTGGAAACCTTTCCACTGATACCTACATAATCGAAGAGATCCAGGCTCCGACTGGGTTCCTTTTGGACGAGAATCCAATCCAGTCGATTTACATTTCGACCGAGGACGATAACAAGGAGTACACCGTCACTTTCGTGAACAAGAAGAAGCCGGCGATCGAGGTCATCAAGGTTGACGGCAATGACTCGACCATCAAGCTGGAGGGAGCGGTATTCCGCATTACGGATACCATCACGAACCAGTATTGGGATATTGAAACAGGGGAGGACGGTACAGCTCTGCTGGAAAACCTGGAACTCGGTCGTGCGTACATTGTCGAAGAAAGACAGTCCCCGGCTGGATACGGTAACTCTGGTTACCGCCAGGAGATCGTACTCCAGGAGTGCCGGACTCACACCGTTGAGGTCAAGAACTTCAAGAACCCGTCCCTCATCATCGAAAAGCGGGATGTGGATACGATGAAGCCGCTGGGCGGCGCACAGTTCCGCATTGAAAAGGCGAACGGCGAGCTGATCGGCACCTACACCACCGATGAAAACGGCAAGATCGAGATTACCGAAACAGAGGGACTGATGGAAGAAACTGTCTTTGTGACAGAGACAAAGGCGCCGGATGGGTATGTACTGGACACCACCCGTCATGCCGTCAATCTGACAGCCGGACAGTCCACAACCGTGACGCTGACGAATACCTCCAAACCCGGACTGGAGATCATCAAGAAGGACAGCCTGACCGGGAAGCCGGTAGCCGGAGCACGGTTCAATGTAAAACAGCTGCTGAATGCAAGCGGTGAGAAGGACCTGGGAGAATACACTACTTCCGCAAGCGGTACCTTCTTCATTCCGGACCTTGCCCCGGGACGGTACCTGGTGACAGAGACCCAGGCGGCGGAGGGGTACATTCTGGACCCCACTCCGCAGATTGTTGAGGTGGAAGGCGGAAAGCTGAACATTCTGGAAGTCTATAACACCCCGTACTCGGATTTGCGGATCGTCAAGATCGATGCAGAGACCAGACAGGTGCTGGAGGGTGCTGTGTTCAAGATCTACGACCATGACCGGCTGGAGATCGGAACCTACACCACCAATGCCCAGGGCGAGATTTTCTGTGGCAGCCTTCCCTCCGGAACCGTTTATATCCAGGAACAGAAGGCGCCCTCCGGCTTCGTCCTGGACAACACCGTAAAGATGGTCGAGCTGGTCGGCGGCAAGACAACCACCGTTGAGATCAAGAACGCCCCGATGGGAACACTTCGCATTCTCAAGGTGGATGCAGTGACCGGCGAACCCCTGTATGGTGCAACATTCCTGCTGTACGACAGCAAGGACAATCTGCTGGGCGAATTTACCACAGATCAGAACGGACTGATTATCTTCGGCAGTTCGCTCCAGAGCGGCACATATAAACTTCGGGAAATCGAGGCGCCGAAGGACCATGTGCTTGACGATACGGTCTACACCGTCAAGGTAAAGTCTGGATCAACCACGGAGCTGAAGATCGAGAACGAGCCGGCAACCGGAAATATCCAGATCGTCAAGGTATCCAGCGGTTACAACGAGATCACCGGCGACAAGAAGGGTGACGGTCTGGAAGGGGCGGTATTCGACATCTTTAATGAGAATCTCGAAAAGGTAGACCGGATCGTGACCGACCGGGACGGCATCGCAACTTCAAAGGATCTTCCCCTGGGTAAGTTTGTGATTCGGGAAGTACAGTCGCCAAAGTATTTCTACACCGATGGAAAACCCTTCTACGCAGAACTCAAGGTCAGCGGAGACCTGGTTCGCTTCAGAGTAGAGAACACCCCGGTAGATCTTGAGGTGGCGGTTGAGAAGAGCGGCGTGGCAGAGACTATGTCGGGCGAAGTGATCCGGTATACCTTCCCGGTGGTAGCCAACCGCTCCAACTGCGAGCTGGATGACTTCTACTGGAGGGATCAGCTCCCGACGGACGCAGTCCGTATCCAGTCGCTGAACACAGGCACCTGGAGCAATGACCTCACCTACGATGTTTACATCAAGACCAACAAGAAGTCCGGCTGGCAGCGAATTGAGCGCAATCTGCACAGCAATGTCGAATACAACATCGACCTGACAGCAAATGCGCTTGGCCTGGCTTCCACCGAGTATGTCACCGACTTCAAGCTGGAGTTTGGTACCGTACCGGCAGGCTTCACCAGCGAAACCGAGCCGTACATCAAGGTCCAGGTAAATGAAGGGCTTGAGGACGGATACCGGTTTACGAACACCACCGATGTGGGCGGACGCCGCAACGGTGAGTGGGTATATGACCGGGATACCTGGATCACTGTGGTTTACAAGGGAGAACCCGGACAGGGCGGCAGCAGTGGTGGCAAGAAGCCGCTGCCGCAGACAGGCGGGCCGAACTTCTTCGAGCAGTATCCGGAGTACCGCAAGTATATTGAGAACGGCGCTGACACTCAGGCAGTATAACCCCTGAACAGCCCAAAACAAGCGAGGACACAACCGTGTCCCCGCACCGTACCGCCGCCGGAAAGCAGGGGACGGTACGGTGCGAGGGTACGGTGCGGCGAGTGTGAGGGAGGATATGAGCCGCACCCCCTCAAAGGTAATGATTGAAAAAAGGAGAGTGATAGAATGGAAATTATTGCCGCAGCAAAGCGGTATTCCAAAAACGCCGCAGCTGACTTCATCAAGTTTGGCTGCTATCTTACAAATCCGGTATCGCAGCGCACAGTTACGATGGCCATGGGGGCAGCGATGTTCGGCATGATCGTGCTTAATATCGCCACTGCCAATGCGGCAAGCACCCCGCTGTTCGTTCAGCTCATGGACGCTTTCCAGACCCTTCTGACTGAGGTTCAGGATGTTATTCTTACAGTCGTAACTCTTTCGATCTCGCTCTGTATGATCGGCCTGGTTGTTGTGCCGCTGTGGAACGCACGGGCTACCGCCGCAGTTTGGGCGGCGCTTCGCACCATTATCCTGGCGTATATCTTCTTCCTGCTGTGTCCTGCGTTCCTGGATACCGTTGCGCAGATCTTCAATTCGTCTGCCGGCGGCGGGACTGGAACTGGTGAAGTATAACCAGTAGTGGTAGATTCCCAGTAAAAAACAGTACTGATAATGCCCTAACCTCCCAGGGCGAGCTTGAAACAGGCTTGGTCATCCGACCGAGCCTTTTTCAATAAATAATATTTTTGAAAGGAGTTGTTCTAATTGAGCAGCACAACAAAGAAAAGCATTATTCTCATCATCTCGGTGGCTATCATTGCATCGCTGGTCGGCTTTGCGGCCTACTCGCTGTTCCTGCATGATATTCTCCCGCAGGAAGGGTTCCTGTCGAGCCTGCTTGGACGGTCGCCCATCCGGTTCTCCATGAACTGCTGCCTGATCTCGGTCATTGCGGTGATCTTCTGTGTCCCCAGTATCCGGGAGATCTTCATGGGATCGGTCAACACCGCAGCGAGCTATAAGGACTCCCATGGCAAGCGTGGAAACCGAATTTGATTCGGCGATGCGGGAAAGGAGGGGATAGCAGTTGGGAATTTTAATGGGTATCGTCAGCTTCTTCTTAGGGCTATTCATCAACTTTATCGATTGGCTGGTTGTAGCTCTGATGGGGTCGATCGGATACAGCATGACAACCTTCCTTGAAATATTCCCTTTTGCGGATGTAGCCAGTGGGGTATTCACCGCACTGGGGCTGCTTTTTCTGTGTGCCGGCCTGGTCTGGAACCTGGCGAAGGGCACAGTGGCGCCTTTTGGTGTCGAGTATGAAAATCCGATCCATGTGATCGGCAAGGTGATCCTGGCGTGGTTTGTAGTGATAAATCTGCCGGACATCATCGACATAGTGATCCAGTTCTTCCAAATCACACTGAACTATGTGGAAGATCTTCCGCTTGGCCCTTCAGTGATGGATCAGGAAAACTGGGCAAGCACGATGGTTGCAAGTCTCGTGATCGATGGAGTCGGGCTGAAAAACGGATTCCTGGCAATCATCTATATCATTGCGATCATCATGCTCGGATACCGCTTTATACTGCTGCTGGGGGAGCTGGTTGAACGTTACATCGTCTACTGCTTCATCTGCCTGATCGGTCCGCTCTTTGTATCGACTGCGGCCTTCAAGGGGAGCCGGGACATAGCATCTACATGGATGCGTGCGTTTGCTGGCCAGTCTCTCCTGATCCTGCTCAATACTCTTACGGTGAGGATGTTCTTGAGCTACTGCCAGGTGCTGATGGAGAACCTTGGAGGAATGGTGGTTGAATCGACCTATATCCCGGTTCTTTCAATCCTGATGTTCGGATATGCGTTTCTGAGTTTTGCAACCCGGCTCGATACTCTGCTGAGAATCGCTGGACTGAATACGGCTCACACCGGGCCAAACCTTGTCAGCTCCCTGGGCAGCGGCTTCAGCCATCTTCTCTCTTCGGCCAGGGTTGCAAATGCTGCAGGTGGCATTGTTGGGACCATGGGCGCCGCCGCACGCTCTGCGGGCAGCTATGCGTCACGGTTTGCCAGTGCGGCAGGCAACGCCGTTGGAAATATGAATGCAGCTGCACGCTCAGCAGGTGGCTACCGTACAGTCAGCGGCATAAAGGCTGCCGTCAGCTCCATGTCGAACGATATAACGAACGGCGTCAAATCCGGTGCATCGAAAGTTGCCTCCCAGGCTGGTTCCAAACTTGGCTTGTTCAACACGATGCGGCATGGGAACGGTAATGCCATGTTTAGTGCCGGCTCCCTGCTCCGTTCTGGAGACAGCGCAGCCTCGCAGGTGATGAAGGGCCAGCAGGCGATCTCGAACGCCCTCCAGCGCCGTGCCAATACCGAAGATACCTCAAACGGCTTAGGAATCACCGCCGGATTGAAGGGTACGGCAGCCAAGACGAACTATGTCAATGGCGGCGTTCTGGCATCGGCAGGTGAGCAAAATGAGCTGGCAAACAAACACTTTGGCAACCCCAAGAACATGGGTAAGATCCACCAAAGCAGCCTCACCACTTCCGCGGTTCGTGCAGCGGCCACCAGTGCAGAGCGAATCACTTCTGGAAATGGCAAGTACACCCCGGTTGCATCTTATCGGGGGCCTGAAGCAGCGGCAGCCATGAATGGCGTCACAGCGTTTGACAATCCCCACCTGAAGGAATTTACTTTCACCGACGATGGTGACAGCTCCTTCATTTCCGGGCAGAAGTACGAGGATGACTCCTTCGTCACCTTTGACAGTGTGGAAGGCGGTATAGCCACTGGCGTCTACACAGATGAGGACGGCAACTCAGTCGCATTTAAGATGGTTCACACCAATGCGGTGGATTCGCAGGAAGCGATAGAAGGAGCGGGACGGTTCGATCGGTCCCGGGCAGTGGGAATGGTCGGCGATGGAACCGGCAAGAGTGGCTATTATGTCATTCCTATGGAAGCAAGTGACACGGATTCTACCACGATACCGTTTGGTCGAAATCAGTCCCTGGCAGAAATGCACGCTACCGTAGATCCCGAGGATCCGGCGGCTGTAAGCAATGCGCAGAGAGTCCTGCGGCATTTTGTCGAGATGAACAACCCGGTAAACAAGACCGTCAGAACGATCGACAGCAACCGGGCTGGCAAGATGAAGGACGAGGCAGTTGGATCTGTGCCTGGATATGGAAGCAAGGTCAAACGGTGATGATATGGAAAGAAGGTGAGAGGGCACATGAGCATGGACAATGGCGAACCGAGTAAGCAGGCAGGGGAAGAGATGGCGGATGATTTCCGTACAGGGCTAAACACTGCGAAAGACCTGGGCTTCCCTTCCCGTCCTTCCTCCAAACCGCACAATCGTCCACAAGGCCATCCAGAGGCCCCAGAAGGGATCTCAAGGGGAAACGGCCCTGGTTACCAGCCAGGGCAGGGAAGCTCTTACTCGGCCCAGCCAGACAGCTCTGGCGATAAAGCTGATGGTGCGGGCGGAAAGCCTGGCGAATCAGGTGGAAAAACAGATGAAACAGGACAAACCGCCAATCAGGCACGAGGCGGGCCAGAAGGCCCCTCACAGGGCCGCCAAGGGGCCTCAGACTCAAGTGGTAAATCACCCGACTCATCGCTGGAGGGCAGCTCCCGTGGCGCACCTGGGCGTTCTGGCAGCCTTTCCGACCTTGGAACAGGATTTCCGGAATCCGGAACAGGGACAGCGGGGCTTGGAGGATCAGCAGGGACAGCAGGAGCAGCGGCGGGATCTGCCGGCGCTGCGGAAGGAGCGGCCGGAACTGCGGCTGGGGCGGCTGCCGGCGGATCGGCTGGAACCGCTGCGGGAGCCGCCGCTGGGGCAACCGCCGGATCGGTGGCTGGTCCGGCAGGAACTGCGGCAGGAGCGGCAGCGGGTCTGGTCCTGCCGGGGATACTCAAGGTGGCTATCTGCTTTGCGCTGATGATTGCGGTCTGCATGGTCTTTTTCATGAGTATCCCGTCGTTCCTGTTTGATAATCCGGACGCCACAGTGAACCGGCAAGTACTTGAAGAGACCTACAACAACTACTACAACATGATCTCAGATGAGTACCTCAACGATATTTGGAGGGCGCAGGAAGCCGCTGAAGCGGACACAGCGAAGATCTTTGCTGAGGCTGGAGGAAGCGTATCCGGTGTCACAGAGCCGCCGTCGCTGTACCCTCATATCAGGATGCAGGACTCTGAGCGAGACAAGCTGAGTTCGTTCCTGGACAGCAGCGACTATGATTCACTGGTCTTTCATAAAAGCACGCTGTTCCTGAGATCAGTGGAAGAGTATGAGAAAGCGGCACAGTCCAATATCAATCTGGTTCTGAGCCTGATTGACACGCAAAAGAAAAACTGGTTTTCATCAATTTTCGAGAGTGTAGCGGACAAGATCACCGGCGGCTGGTACAGTGAGTTTACGACCTGGATCGATTCCAAGTGGAACGGGTTCTGGCAGGAGTTTATCCAGCAGGATCTGTACAGTATCACAGTTGGGGATACCTGGGTGGAAGAAATCGAGTATCATACACCGGACGGCCTGCCGTATTACAGGCGCATTGCCCATGTGACTATTGACTACACCTATGATCTCAAGGGCCGGGGCATAGCCTTTTACGCAGACAAAGTAGGGGCAAATCAGGATCAGATTGACCGTGCAGCGGAAATGGCCAACTACCTTGCGGACTTGTTTGGCTCGACCAGTGATGAATACTTTGGTATGTGGGTAGACGGCGGGTACTACACTGACGCTATCCAGGGCGGCACAGTGGGCAACAACATCGCAAACGCCCTGGTGCAGCTGAAAGATAAAGTGTCCGGGATGGAGTATGACCCTGGTGGAACCTTTGTGTTCCCTCTGCAGGGGTATGACCATCCGCCCATGTCGAGCCACTATGGGCCACGGCAGTTTGCGAGCGATCCCTGGCATACCGGCATCGATTTCGCAGCGCCGACGGGGACCCCGATCCTGTCCGCAATGGATGGGGTCGTGCTGTTTACGGCACAGATGCCGAACGGCTTTGGAAATTACATAGTTGTGTATCACGGGGACAGCAATGGGGAGCCGGTGGCTACGATGTATGGCCACATGAGTGCTTTTGGCAGCTACCGGGCTGGAGATCGGGTCAGTGCCGGCGATGTAATCGGGTATGTCGGTTCGACCGGCCTTTCCACCGGCCCGCATCTGCATTTTCAGCTCCATGTGGGAGATGTGACTCAGAACCCGGTGGAATTTTTCGAGTATCTGAGTTATCTGCGTCCCTATGACTGATCCAAGTAAAAGGAGGAAGATAGAATTTGGCTAATCCGCAAGATGAACGCTATGCCGTTTATGAAATCCCCATCAATATTTTTGATGGGCCTTCGGCTTTCGGGCTGCCGGCGAGAAACTGGATCGAGGCGGCGATCCTGGCGCTGATCCCGGCGCTGCTGATCTGGAACCTGATCCCGGTGCAGGACATAGGGATCAAGCTGATCCTGATAATTGTGTTCTGCCTTCCGGTCGGAATACTGGCTCTGGTGGGGTACAATGGCGAGTCGTTGTCCCAGTTCTTCAAGACCTACATGAACTTCCGCCGGTCCCGCCGAGTCATGGAGTACCAGTTCGAGAAGCAGGAAGATGTTCCGCAGGACGAGCTGGACAAGCGCTTGCAGGAGCTGGAGAGAAAGCTGAAGGATGCCGGCAGCAAGGAAGAGAAGAAGGGTATCCAGAATGAAATCAAGGAGGTTAAGGCAGCTCAGAAGGAGCGGGACAAAAAAGAGAAGGCAGAGACCAAGGAGGAAAATGCCGAGGTGCGCAAGCGGCTGGAGGAAAAGCAGAAGGTCGAGACTGCCCATGCCGATGAGCTTGCCAAGGAGGAGATCGAGCGCCGCATAGCGGCGGGGGAGAAGCTGTCCAGGAAGGCCCGGAAGGGTATCCAGCAGGACTTCCGCAAGCGCTATGTCCGGTCGATCCCGAAGGTGCCTGACGCCCGGTATGATGCCAAGAAGCAGGTCTCGACGCAGGAGTTTATTCCCATCGACCGGATCGAGGATCGCTGTATCATTACGAAAGGTGGGCGGTATCTGAAGATCCTGTTTGTGGCGCCCATTAACTACCAGATGCTCTCGGCAGAGCAGCAGAATCAGACCATTGAGAATTTTGGCATTTTGCTGCGGAGCTGCCCGGTGAACATCCAGATCAAGACGATGGCCAAGACCGCAGATGTGCAGG
The DNA here is from genome assembly GCF_016901815.1 of Hydrogenoanaerobacterium saccharovorans. GTDB lineage: Bacteria > Bacillota > Clostridia > Oscillospirales > Ruminococcaceae > Avimicrobium > Avimicrobium caecorum. Next base: position 99,863 of record NZ_JACSNR010000010.1, on the reverse strand, counting down.
GCTTTATCGACCGGGTAGAGCGGCAAATGGAGCTGGAGACGGATGAGAACCTCATCGCCATGATGAAGGACTACATCAACACTCTTAGCACCAATGCGACCAAGAACGGCGTCACCAGGCAGTTCCTGATGGTACTTGAATTTGATGAAAGCACTGCGACCCGGAACACCACCGATAAGCAGAGGAAGTTTGAATTGGAAAACGCCGCAAAGCGAGTCAAGCAACAGCTCAAAAGATGTGGAAATGTCGTTTACGAATTTACCTCAGAACAGAGCGAAGTGGACTACATCTACGACTGCCTGTTCTCCCTTCTGGACCGCTTCAATGTGGCTGGCATGAGTTTTGAGGACAAGGTGCGGTATGCCTACGATCAGGCAGCTGAAGGGGACCGGCGGCTGACTGCGACAGACTTCATTGCCCCCCTCAAGATAGACATGACAAGCCCCAAGTATGTGGTCGTTGATGGAGTGTATTACGGCTATCTCTATATTCCTTCCAACGGGTATAGGAGCTATGTGGGCGGTAGTTGGCTGTTCAATATCATCAACGCTGGCGGAGGCATTGATGTCGATGTATTCTTCAACCGTGGGGACCGGGACAAGATCCGCCTGGCCAGCCGCCGGCAGATTAACCTTTCATCCGGTATGATGCAGGGACAGTCCACCAACTCAGACACCTATGACTGGCTTTTGCGTAAGAGCCATTCCGCAGATGCGATCAAGAGCGGTTTGAGCGAAGGGCAGGACTTCTTCTATGTCACGACGATTATTACAGTGATTGCCATGTCAGAAGAAGGGCTTTTTGCTCGGATGCGGGAAGTCAGTCAGATGATGGAGGACATGGATCTGCGCTGCCTTCCAGCGAACTACCATCAGGAGGACGCCTTTTTGGGAGTGCTGCCGCTTTGCAGTGTGCCGCCGGCAATCTTCCGGCTGGGACATCGCAACATGCTCACCATGGGTGCGGCATCGACTTACCCCTATGCGAGCTATGAGCTGATGGATGAGAACGGAATCCTCATGGGTGTAAACCTCTCCAATGGCTCCTTGGTAATGCCGAATGTGTTCGATTCGTCCCGCTACAAGGCGCCCCACACCTTCATTGTGGGTTCCTCGGGCAGCGGCAAGACCTACAATATGCTGATCCAGGCGATGCACACCCGCATGAGCGGGATCCAGGTTATCATCATCGCACCGCTCAAAGGCAAGGAGTTCCGCCGCAGCTGTAAGGCGATGGGCGGGCAGCTGATCCGCATTGGCCCCGGGTCACCGAGCTGTATCAATGTCATGGAAATTCGCAAGACCAGTGAGCGGGCTGCTCTGGTGGCGAAGTACCTGGACGGGGAAGAGGAAGAAGAAGAGAGTATTCTGTCCGAGAAGATCGCCTCTCTGGAAATGCTCTTTGAGATAATGATCCCAGATCTGTCCAACGAGGAGGAGCAGCTCCTGAACGGTCATATCATCAAAACTTACCGGAAGTACGGGATTACAGACGATAACCGCTCCCTGGCTGACCCGGAGGACCCGGAGAACTACCGGCCCATGCCGACGCTGCGGGATCTCTATGATGAGCTTGCAGGTGACGCCCGTATGGAGCGGGTACGCAATATCCTGTCAAAGTATGTCACCGGTTCCGCCTCAAACTTCTCCAAACCAACCAATGTCTCTCTGGACAATATGTATACGGTCCTGGACCTGGGCGCCTTTGAACATAATACGAAGATGCTTCCAGTAGCGATTTACATTGCCCTTGACCTTGTAAATGATAAGGTCAAGGAGGACCGGACGGTAAACAAGCGGATCTTCATCGATGAGATCTGGAAGCTGGTCGGAAAGGGTGCCCCGCCGATGGCGGCGCAGGCGGTCCTGGAGATGTACAAAACCTACCGTGGGTATGGCGCCGGCGATTCTGAACTCAAGCCCGCTGGGAATGATAATGTCAACTGAAACGAGCGCTCTGAACCAGCTGGCAGACATTCTGGGGCTGCGGCCCAGTGAGAAGGCAACCATTATGAACCTCGAAGTTGGGGAGGCGCTGCTGACCGGCAGCGGCAACAGCGTGCCCATCCGGATCATTTCCTCGAAGCTGGAACACCGCCTCATCACCACGGACAACCGGGAGACTTCAAGTATTATGGAGGAGGAGATGCAGCGGCGCCATTCTGGCGCCAGCGAGGGAGAAGGTGAAGAGCCGGAGATCCTGGCAGAAGAAGAATAGAGTCACAGAAGGCGGCCCTGAGAGATACTCAGGGCTGTTTCTCATAGGTACAGGCGCTTGTGCGCACAGGATTCGCCCCAGGGCGGCAACTTGTGCGCACAAGATTCAACCCCACCAGCGGAGGCTTGTGCGCACAAAGAGGCCCAGGCAAGGGCTGTGCGCACAAAAAGCCCCCGGGGCGGCAAAATGTGCGCACAAATCCTTTTTAATCCATTTTATTTCCTGATTGTACGCACAAACGCACCGGTTGTACGCACAAAAGACCCTTTATTTACCTGAATGGTTCCTGATTGTACGCACAAAATCAAAAAAATTCTTGTTTGTGCGTACAAAACAGAGAAATGTGCGCACAGACCCCGGCCCTCGGTTTGGTTTGTGCGCATAAACCCCGGCCTTCGGGTTCTTTGTACGCACAAACGCCCGGGGCGTTCTTTCTTTGTGCGCACAACTGGAATGAAGCACTGCACCCATGAGAAACAGCCCCCGTAAGGCTGTAAAGACAGAGGAGGAAACACCATGGAAGGACTTAGTTTGGTTAATAGGCAGAGATATATTCAGAAAGACCGGCGCCTCCGGAATGAGTACATTGAGGACCTGATCGTTACCTACGGCCATGTGCACCGGGATCAGATTGTTCGACTCTATGAAATCGTCAGTAAAGTAGCGGGCGGTGAGGGGGAGGATGGGTTCGATCCGCAGACGGCAAAGCGGATGCTCCAGCAGTTCCAGAAGAAGATGCGGCGGTGTTGGTATGACCCCGGGACACGCACTTTTTTCTCCAGCCGGACTCAGGATATTGCCGAAGTCATAAACAACCCGGGTTACTTGCCCCTGGAGCGCTGTATGTGGCTTCTGCTTCTCTTTCTGCCCCAGGCGGATTTCCACTATCCGTCGCTCGGCTCAGAACGGGTCGGACAAATCGTGATGCACCGGGAGGATCGCAGGTATCAGATCGCCTACTGTCCCTCGGGCGCAGAGACTTACCTGGACAACCGGATCCGGGACGAACACCTTTTGCAGTTCAATCAGGCCAACAGCTACCCACTGACGGATGAGGAAGTCGAGATGATCCGCAATGAGCGCTATATCTTGCTTCTGGAATCGGAAGTACAGCTTGAAAAAATCAAATCCCCCTCTATTGCCTATGCTTATGTCCTGGAGAAGAACGGAAGCTGTCGGCTTTGCAGCCAGGGGTAAGATGAAAGGAGTCGCAAAATGAAAAAGTATCAGAAATTACTGAAGGATCTTGCTGAAAATGCCAAAAGTCCCATGTCTGAAGAACTTCTATGGGAACTGGAACGGACCGATCTTTACGAGCGCCGCCTGAACGCCTTCTGCCAGACGCTTCCTATGGCTTCCGATCCGGAGGATGTCATTGCACAGATGGCCCAGGCGACCGAGAAGTACATCCACGACCTGCGCACTTCATACCGCAGTCTCATTGACATGGTTTCGCAGGAAGAATCGGGACCGGACTGGTTTTCTCATGCCAAAGAACTGAGCATATCCGATGACATCCATATCAGCTATGATGAAGAGAGCGAAGTACTCAGGGTCGAGATGCCTACGCTCCTGCCAATCAAGACCAAGTACAGCTACACGCTGCCAGAGTCAGTGTCGCAGGCTGTCCGCTTCTTCCAGGATCGGTATGCCGGCGAGCATGGCAGGATGCTTCGTATGGGGCCTGTCATCATTGTCCTGGTGCATCACTTCACCCTGAAGCAGGTCCAGAGGCGCTACCGTGACTATGACAACATCGAGGTTTCCGCTACGCTGAATGCCCTTCAATCTTCACTGCTTTTCAACGATAGTCCCCGCTCCTGTGTCTTTATGCAGATGGGAGTAGAGGATACACAATTCCGTACTGAATTTATCATAGGGCCGATGCGCCGGCGAAACGAGATCTTCCGGCAGCTTGATTTCTCCCTTTATGAGCAGCCCGAACCCAGAAAGGAGGCCCAGGATAATTTAGACCAGTTCTAAAATTCGGTATGCCATGATAGCACACAATTTGTACGCAATACCCGTCCTGATGATGTACATTGCAAATAGCAGCTTGCCCTGATAGTGTACATTTTCTATTGATTATTCAAACTATACAGAATTTATACTACACATATTCACAAAAGCGGAAAAACCGTTTTGTACACTATCAGGTCAGTAAAAACCGGCATAGTTATCAACAAAACCGGGATTTTCGACATACCCCGTAAGGAGGGCGTAGTTTAGTATGCAGGAGAACATGAAAAAGAAGAAAAATGCCGGACGGAATGCAATGAGTTCGGCAGCTTCGACAGCTTTTTTACGGTGGGCTGCGGACAGCGAATGGGTAACGCAAAGAGCGCTGATGCTGTGGCCGGGGACACGGAACTGGAAGAATCGGAAAATACATGGATTGGTGGAGGAAAGAAAGCTCAGGGAAATGAATCTGAAGGAAAAGGTGAAGGAAAAGAATCAGGAGATGCGTCGAACGAGAAAGCGAGAACCGGGTATCCCGGGAGATGTCTGGGGGAAAAGGTATGCACTGGGAAGTGAAGGGCGTCAATTCCTGCGAGAGCGGAATCCCAAACGCTACTACACGGAACTAAAAGAGAATGATGTGTCCTATGAGATACGCAAAGTCTATCGTATGTCCCTCATGTCAGAGACCCGGGCGATGGCAGAGCTGGCGGGGTACACCACGCACCGGCAACTCAAACCCCCGGTTACACGGCTTAGTCTGTATGATGTGGACGAAACGGCGGCTGGCAAGCCGCCAGCGTGGAGAGTTTTTGATGAGATTCCTGCTGTGGACACGGAAAAATACAGAGGAGAAGAAAACTCCATCTATAACCAAGGCGTCTATCAATACTACACCGAGCCGCAACGGGGACGGACCTACAAGCTGACGATGGACACCAAACAGTACCTGTACCGTGAAACGCCGGTCGGCTGCCTGTACTTCCTCCCGGAACTGCAAGAACTTTCCAGAATCGAAACGACGCTGCGCAAAGGCACCCCAGAGGAAAGCGACCTGATCTCCTACACCCGCATGAGCGCTGCAATCTTCACCGGAAGCGGCCTGTACCTGGTCTACAACACCGAACGCACTGCCCCCACAATCAATCGACGGGGCGAGGAGCTGGCGGAAGCGTTGGCAACCAACTGGGCGCAGGCAGTGTATCAGAGAAGCATTACCGAACTTCAGAATGACTATGAGGGTAAGGTGAGGGAAGTAAAGGTATCCCCAAAGGTCGAAGGACGCCTGTTGCTGGGCGACGATACATTCAAGGCAGCGCTGAGTGTGCTTCAAACGACCCAGGCTTCCATCATGCGCTACCACATCACCCCAAAGGAGCGGGAGCGGGTCAACAACACCTACAACCTGCGAGATTGCCCCAACACATATTACCTCCCTGTGATCCGGGAATCGATCCCGTTGCTGGCTATAATGAATTTCCCGCACTGGATCGTATACATGAAGGCCATGGTGTTGAAAATCGTACGGGCTGCGGCGGAGCGTGGGGAGATCTGTAAGATCAGGAGGCATTATGAAAATGATGGATTCATAGCGGCGGAACTGATCGACAATACCCAAGTCATCGATATGACAGTGCTGCGGCTCGACACGGTACTGTGGCTTGTCCAGAAGGCCATGAATCCCGGGAAGGAGCGGTACCTTGTCATCACCATGGCATGGGAGCGCCCGTTCTGGACCCAGGTCTTTGAGACAAGTGAACTTGAGAGGATCGTCCGGCTGTGGTTTCTCGACCAGGAAGATCTGGAAGAGTATGTCCAGGAACAGTTCAGGGAGAATAACCTCATTTATGGCGATCCGACCGTGAATGAGTAAATAGCGGGTTTTGCAGAATGAAAGAAGGTGAGAAAAGATGAGCAAAGAAACAGAATCCCCCGGGTGGATCAAACCGATCGGCAAGGTCAACCCCAAAGCATGGATCATGAAAAGGGACATCGCTTTCTACAACAGCCTGAATGATCTGGAAGTCCATCGATTCCTGGACGAGATCTGCAAGTACTCCGGCCGCAAGTTCGGGTCGATCATAGTCAAAGAAGCTATGTGGAGCCATAAAGAAGGGGAGACCACCGGCGACCTGATTGGAAAGTGCCAGTGTACCTGCGGAAACATCGTTGTGACACCGATGCGGCTGCTCTTGAGCGGACGCCTCACGAACTGTGGGTGCAAGACCCCGCTACCCGCTGAAGTCAAAAAGGAAGTCCGGGTGTACGAGTCAGAGTCTTACACCAAATGGGCAACGACCGTTGAAGGGATCATGTGGTATGGCAACCGCCTGATGTGGGCCGTGGCCCGCAATTTTGATGGATACTGGGCACCAATGTACATGACTGAGTCGGTCCAGGAGGCGTTGCAGATGCGCATGGACCTCGAAAAGAAGTACTGGGGGGAAAGCCTGATCGAACAGTATTACGAACCCATGCTCAAAGAACTCCAGCAAATCGAGAAGGTGTACCTGAAGAAACACCCGCCCAAGATCGAAGGGGTGACCCGTATGCGTGACCGATGGCAGGTGCGGCTGTGGGTCCGTGGGGAATTGGTGATGAGCGAGTACCGCAAAACGAGGGAAGAAGCGCTCCAGCTGCGGTACGATGCGGAAGTGAAATACTATGGCGAGTCCTTCTTGCCAAGAAAATACTATGTGTGAAATGGAGGAAGAAATAGTGTGGCGATTTAAGAATTGGTGGAACTGGATCAAGGATCATTACCAGAAGTCTCCCAAAATGTTCTGGATTGGCATTCCGCTCTCGCTCTATCTGCTGGGAGTACTCACAACAGTCTTTGACAAAGGCGCCGGCGGCTTTTCCCTGAATCCATTCGTAGGGATCACGGCATTTCTCTCCTTTTTCCTCAAGGCAGCGATCATCGTGATCCTGCTGGGGGTCCTTCTGCTCTCCCCGGGGGCCAGGTTCTCCAACACGAAATTGGATCCTGACCGCAACTTCCGCTTCTCATCGTCCGGTACCTTTGGCACTGCAGAGCTGATGGACAACCGGCGGATGCGCAAGTGCTTCAACTGCGTCCCAGTCAACCATTGCGAACAGGCAGAAGGCGACATAATCGGGGTAAAGGACGGCCTGGTTATCAGCCAGCCGTTAAACTCCCCACATAACCGACATTTTCTTGCTATCGGTGGTGCCGGTTCGATGAAATCCCGTGCCATCGCCCGCAATAAGATCATCGGAGCCGTCCGCCGGGGAGAGAGCATCGTCGTGTCCGACCCCAAGGGCGAGCTTTTCAGGGATTCGGCGGTATGGCTTCGGAAAAGCGGTTACAGAGTGGCTGCTTTGAACCTGGTTTCTCTCAAACATTCCAGCCGCTGGAATTTCCTGCTGGGGGCGTTGCAGAACGCAGACGATGACGAAGCGAGCAGCATCGTCGAGCAGATCAGCTTCGTCATTATCCAGAACACCAGCGAAAGCACAAGCGACTTCTGGAGCCGTGGTGAGCGAGCCTTTCTGAAGGCGCTGCTTCTGCGGCAGTACATCATGTGGAAAAACGGAAAAGACGAGCTTTCTTTCCCGGCAGTCTATGACTACATCTCCAATATGAGCATGGAGGATATAAAAAAGGACTTTACAGAGATCCAGGTGAAATATCCCGGGAACCCTGCAAGCAAGGCATACAGAGCCTTTATGAAATCCCGACCCGAAAACACAGGAGATATGCTTGCAGGCCTGGCGTTCCGTTTGGATATTTTCTTGAACGGAGAGATCCGGAGAATTACCGGCGGCGATGATCCCGGCATTGACCTTGAGTTGGCAGGAAAGGAAAAATGCGCATACTTTGCCATCGTCCCTGACCAGCACGCAACCTATGACTTTTTAGTTTGTCTGTTTTTCACTTTGTTCTTTATTCAGGTAATAAAATATGCTGATACTGAGACAAAGAATGAGCGCTGTGAAGTACCGGTCAATGTCATACTGGATGAGTTCCCCAATATCGGTGAAATCCCCGATTTTCTGAAAAAATTGGCGACAACCCGTTCCCGGGCAGTGAATGTATCCATTTTGTGTCAGTCGCTGGCTGACCTGATCGAACGCTATCCGTACCCAACCTATGAGCGGATTATGGGAAACTGCGACCACTTTGTTTACCTGGGAGGAAATGACCGCATAACAGTTGATCGTGTTGCATGGCGATCTGGCGATGCTACTGCGGTATCGGAAAACCAGGGTGAAAACCATAACAAACTTGACCCGCTTTATCTGACCTTGGAAGAGCGGTTGAGTAAAGGCGATGCACACCGTCAGCTGCTGACAGACAATGAGGTCCTCACAATGGCAAAAGATAACCAAAAGACTGAGATCATCATGCTCAAGGATCAGCCGATCCTCTTTGCAGAAAAATTCGACTATACCAGAGATCCCGAATCGAAAAAGTGGGAGCCTATTTCCATAAAGGATTTCGATCCTGATGATGATTTCTGGAAAATGCCTGACGCCCAGGACACCCAGGATACCCAGAGCAAAGACCTTGAACAGCCCGCTACCGACTGCTCCCCAGAAACTGCCCCCGCTGGCAGGGCTGCCGGCGAAATACCCGAAGATTCCCAGCCGGCGCCCGAAAAAATCCATGCTTTTGAAGAAGCCCCGGGTACTGCCCAGGGCGATGAAATGGAGATCCTGCAAGGCGATGATTCCCTGGAGGATCTGTTTGAGGCGGAATGGCGATCCATGCAGGATGACTTCGAGCTGCCCAGCTGGTCCGCAGCCGCACCAGACACCAAGGCCGTGGAAGCCCCGGCCCCGACGGCCGCTAAGCTGCCTTCCAAGGATTCCTCTCCCCAGGCGATGAGAAAGCTCAAGCCGGCCAAGTTCTTTGATGATGACGATGAGGCAAGCAGCTTCACAGGCGGCTGCAAGCTGTAAATAATAGTCAGAACCCGGAAAAGTTTGTTGCTTGCAGTGTGCAGGCGGCAGGCTTTTTCTTTTGCCCTGCACACTTAACTGCTCAGTCAGGGCCATGCGGCCCGTTGAGAATAAAATTGCATAGAGACCAAGGAGGAACAAATTATGGAAAATATTCTGAATGAAAAGGACCTGAACCAAGCTGAAATGGAAGAAACAACAGCCGATGAGATGCTGCGCACAGAGGAGCTGGAAGATATGGCCCTGGATGACGCCGTGGATCAGGAGGATCCAGAGACTGCGCCCGTGGAAGGTCAGATCGACAAGGAGGAGGAGATCCTCAACCACGGAGAAGGAAACCATAGCGGGCGCACAATGGGCCGCCGGCAGACGAAGGCCCGGAGGCTGCTGGAGCAGATGTCGCAGCCCGAACCGCAGATCAAGCACAGTGTCCTGGCAGGTCGGACCGAAAGGGTTGAAACCGGCCTGGATAACAATGACATCCAGGTATCGAATGCCAGGCGTGAAAACTGGATCATCGAGGGCACGATCGAATCGGTACGCCTGAGAGGGAACGGCAGGATTGTTCTGAGCATCAGCGACTACTGCGGCTATCGGGTGGTGATCGATGAAGAGAATATGGGAGTCACGATTCGCCGGAAGGAAGATGAGACCGATATGCAGTACCGCCGGAAGATGATGCGGGTGTTCGAGAGCATGATCGGCGCTAAGATCTTCTATGTGATCCAGTACTACGAGAATAAGATCATCATTGGAAACCGCAAGAGGGCCAATGAGATCCGGTCAGGCGCTGCGTTCCGGCGCAAGAACTCCGCAGGTGAGTATGTGCTGTCGGTCGGTTCCAAGGTTCCCGCTACCGTGCTGTCGGTATTTCGCTACTTCGCCTACATTGATGTGTTTGGCCTGCCGTACTCCATCACCCGCCATAGCTTTCGAGCGAGCTATGTCTCGGCTATCAGTGATTATCTGTCGGTTGGACAGGAAATCGAGGTCTACATCACCGAGCTGGAGCGGGACGAAAACGGCAACCTGCTGAAGCTGGGCGTCACTATGAGAAATGATGAGAAGGAGCTTGAAGAGCAGACAAGACTGGCTAAAGGAATCGTTGAGGGCATGGAGTATCTGGCGGTGATTACCTCCCGGACCAGCAAAGCCTTCTTCCTTCAGCTGAAAACAAACGGTATGCTGTGCTACGCCTATCTCTCTGGCGGTGTCCGGTGCCGTGAGATCCCGGAGGTTGGCGATCAGGTTGTTGTCCGGATCGTCGAGGAACAGGTCAATAGAAGAACGGGTATGCCGACCTTCCAGGTTAACATCTTCAGACGGGTCGGAAGGGGAAATTGAGGTGATGCCAGAATGAGAAACAGACAGATGGCAGCCAAGCCGGCGAATAGCGGGCATGGCTGCTTTTTCATGCCAGGGCATGGCCCTCCTGCCCTTGGCTTTTCGCCGACTCAGAATTTTTTAGAAGAAAGGAAGATTTGCATTGATGCGAAAGGACAAGAACCAACCCCGTAGACTTTTAGCTTTGATCCTTGCGGCGATCATGGTAATGGCTCATGGTGGAGTCCAGGCAGTCAGCTTTGCAGCGTCCCCCACTGCAGATGTGCTGGATCCGACTTCTTCGGTAGTAGACGGTCCTGAAACAGGGGAGATGAATGATACCCAAACTGACAAAACAGATCCGGTCTGGGATAATGAAAGCGAAGAAGAACCCGAGAAACCAGACAACAGCCTTCCCGGGGCCGAGGAGGACCCCGAGGAACCGGATAGCGGCCTTCCCGAGGCCGAGGAGGACCCCGAGAAACCGGACAGCGGCCTTCCCGAGGCCGAGGAGGACCCCGAGGAACCGGACAGCGGCCTTCCCGAGGCCGAAGAGGACCCCGAGGAACCGGACAGCGGCCTCTTGGTCATTGATGACACAGGCAAGGACACTGCCGGACCTGACGCAGAAGGGGAAATCGTGGTTGATGAAGTGATTTCCGAGTACCATGTCAAACTCACCAGCAACGGCTGGATCGAGATCGAGAAGGGCAATACCTTTGATTACGACGAAGAAACCGAAATCCTTACGGCCACATGGAAAGTTGCAGACGGTGGAAAATTCACTTCTGCAATGATTGAAGGCAGCACTGGCGAGTCTGTGACCCTGACTGAACCGAAGGAATTTACCTTTGGCGGGGAAGAGTGTTCCCTTACTGAGTCCAGCGGCACTTATACGCTGAAGATACTCAAGCCTCAAACCGATCTCACGATTACCGTCAATGGCGAGTCCGCTACCCCGCCTCAGAAGATCACCGTCAATGCCAAGTGTAATGAATGGATAATCATGGACCAGGACAGCGGCCTGACGGTGGAGGGCAGCGATGCCACAGCTGTCTGGACCGTCAAGGAGGGCGGCGCCCTGTCAACCATCAGGATTTCCAACAGTACCGAATCCATTACCGTCTTGGGTACAGGAGATTTTGAGTTCGGCGGTCAGCTTTGCACATTGGAGCAGACCGGCGGCATCTATACCCTGCAGCTGCATGGGCTGGCTGAGGATACCGAGCTGCAGATCCAGGGCGAGACAAAGATCCCACCGGTCAAGGTGAGCGTCAGCGCCAATGAGTGGATCGATATGGACATGTCCACCGACATCAAGCTCGAAGGGAATACCGTCGTGGCTACCTGGTCGCTCATGAATGGCGGTACATTTGATTCCGTAACCATCACCAACGAGGACGGGACCTTAACGCTCAACCAGCCCGGGGAAACTCAGTTCCTGGGCAAGCCCTGTACGCTGACGCTTGTGAACGGGATCTATACTCTGCGAGTAAACGGGCTGGCAAAGGATACCGAAATCGGAATCCTGGGCTTTTCGGCCCAAAAGGTCAATGTCAACCTCGCCGGAAACAAGTGGGTGGACATTGATCCGGAAAAAGGGCTGTCCTATGAAAACGGGACCGTGGTTGCCACATGGTCCGTCCTGGAAGATGCGAAGCTGGGGTCCGTTATCGTCTCCAATGAGGACGGGACCGTGACCGTCACCGAGACGGGAACATTTGATTTTCTGGGCCAGTCCTGCTCCCTGGAACAGGTGAACAATACCTATACCATGCGCCTGAACGGCCTGAAAAAGGATACGGCGGTTCAGGTATTCGGCGTCCCGAAAGTCCCGACTGAATCCATCAAGATCAATGTCACCGGAGATGGCTGGATCGAGATGGATGAGAAAACCGGTGTTATGATTGATGGCAATGATGTGACTGCCACCTGGTCTATCAAGGCTGGCGGCAAACTGTCCTCTGTAAAACTGAGCTGTGAAGGCGAGGAGATCACGATCAAGCAGACCGGGAGCTTCCAGTTCCAGGGACAAAGCTGCACACTGGAGCAGTCGGGCAGTGCGTATATCCTGACGATGCCCGGTCTGACAAAAGACACCCAAATCGACCTTGCGGGCGAATCAGACGCCCAGGTTCCGGGTGACTCTATCAATGTCAAAGTTCAGGGAAACAGCTGGTTGGAGATAGATGCCCAGACTGGCGTAGAAATCAACGGCGGAGATGTGACCGCAAACTGGTCAATCAAGGATGGCGGTGTGTTGTCCTCGGTGACACTGAGCTGCGATGGGGAGGAAGTCACCATTGAAGGCCCAGGCGGATTCGAGTTCCAGGGTCATACTGGAAGGATGGAGCAGCGTGGAAACGACTATACACTGTATCTGACCGGGCTGACAAAGGACACCGTGATCCGCATCCTGGGTGAGCCAGTGGCTGGCGAGTCGATCCGTGTCAGTGTGAGCCACAATGGCCTTGTGGAGATGGACCAGAATACCGGCCTGACCGTATCCGGCGGCGATGTGACTGCCACCTGGGCGATTGCCGCCGGCGGTAAACTGGCCTCTGTAAAGTTGAGCTGTGAAGGAGAAGAAATCACTGTCACTGGCCCGGGTGGGTTCGAGTTCCAGGGCCAGACCGGGAGGATCGAACAGCGAGGCAGCACTTACACCCTGTACCTGACTGAACTGACGAAGGACACGGAAATTCAGATCCTGGGCGCACCGCTGCGGGCGGAGATCAAAGGAAATGAATGGGTCGATCTGGATGAGGACACTGCGCTGACCTTCAGCGGCGGCGACCTTACAGCCCAGTGGTCGATCCGCACCGATGGCGCACTGGAATCTGTGGTACTCCAGTGCGGCGAAGAAAAGGTTACTGTAACCGATGCCGGTGAGTTCGAGGCGTTTGGGCAGATTGGTACGCTCTTGCAGGACGGATCCAACTGGACCCTGTCTCTGGACGGAATCACCCAGGACATCCTCATCACCGTCAACGGCGTCAGCACCCTGCCAGAGAATGTCACTGTCACGGTGAACGCCCGGGAAGAGACTCTGGTGATCGAAGAAGGTACCCTGGAGAAGGAGAATATCTTCCCCGGCGGCGCCGATGCGTCCTTTTCCTTCCAGTTCAAAGAAGGCGTAGTGGTCCAGTCCTTTACCATCAGCGACGGGAATGAGCAGGTAACAGTAGGCCCGGGCGAAGAGGAATTTACCCTGGGCGACCAGACTTACAGCCTGAAGCTGTCCAGCGGTCCGACCGGGCGCCCCGTCTATGTGATTCAGCTCAACCATCTCATTTCCGATATGGAGATTACGCCCAACATCAAGCATACTGTCAGCATCATCGTCAACGACCCTGCCCGCTTTATTCTGGAGCAGTCCTCGGCAATCGCAGAGGACTATGGCAGCCAAACTATGAGCTGGACCGTAGCGGATGGTTCGAGAATCACCGCCCTGAATGTGACCGCCGGCGATGTGGATACTGATATTGCACCGACCAGCAGCGGCCCGTTCACACTGAACGGCATTTCCGGCAATGTCACGATCAGCGGCAAAAAATATACTATGACGCTTGATAATATCCATGTTCCGGTTGAAATCACGCTGACCGCTGCGGATGATATAGTCTATGGCGGATATGAGTTGAGTGACGATGTGACGCTGCTTCCGTTCAGACCGGAATCCGGTACATCGGCCAACAGCGCCTTTGGATTCTCGGTGTCCTACCAGACACGAGAGGACGGATCGGTCCTGATTACCCATACAGCGAGCCAGGCAAGATACCATGGCGGCCGGGCGAGGCTCATTTCGGAGAATTACTCCAACGGACAGGTCATTGAAAAGCTGGAAGCCCCGATCACTGTTACTATCAAAGTGCAGTGTACGCAGGGCTGTGGAGCCATAGGTACTGCTTCGGTCACCATACCGTATCGGTCAATGCTGGTCGAATGTCGAGATGAAAAGGGAAATATCATCACCCCCTCGACATTTAACACTGCCTGTTATGCCATGGATAACCGCACCTATGAGTTCGCCCCGCCCAGTATCGCTTGGTATGAATACCAGAGCGCTGAATTGGTGCAGCATACGGGTGCCACAACCATGAAGGAGGACAATGGCAAGGTTTACTTTGCAATAGACACTAATGACAGCGCAAAAATCGTCCTGCATTACCGTGCCCGTGCCCATGTGGGCATCCAGTATCAGGACGATCTCGGGCAGCCGGTGGCCTTTGACGGAGCTGCATCCGGTATCGACGGATACCGGGATGAAACCAAGTCGGTCAATCTGCCTACTGATCCCTGGTATGACTACGATTCAGCCGAAATGAGTAACATCGGTTCATCTGGCATTCTTATCAGCAGCAATAAGGATCAAGTAAGTGTCAAGCTCAATCATCGCAACGGATCTGATCTGACTGTGGAGTACATAGCCAAAGCAAAAATCCGTGTGGAATATGTTGATGAATTGGGAAACCCGATGGGAGATCTGATACCGGAAGGAACACCCGGGGAATACAGTGGATACCGGGGAGATGTGAAGAGTATTCCAACACCAAATGTGCCGAACTATCAGTATATCCGAATGTACTCCAGCACAGACGGTGCTACCGTTTCCGGCACACTGAATGCTCAGGCTAAAACAGTCACCCTGGGCTTCCAGGATGCCACCACCATCTATGTGGTGTATCAGCCCAAGGCCAGCGTGAATGTCCGGTATGTTGACGACCTCGGCAACCCCATTGATGTTTCGGGCGTTCCCGGCGCTGTGGATCTGCTTTCCGGCCTGCGTGGAAATACACTGGCCGTTCCCACCCCGGATATGGCGGATTACACCTATGAACGGATGTACATCACCACTCCGCCGGAAGCATTGGAATCCGGCACACTGAATGCAGATCAGCGCACTGTCACCCTCAACAAGGAGTATGCTTCGACAATCACGGTGGTTTACCGTGCGAAGGCGTCCTTTGAGGTGCAGTACATCGACGATCATGGGAACAGCATCAACGATCTGATGACAGCCACTCCCTTTAAGTACACCGGCCACCGGGACGATGAAATTACCATTCCAACCCCCAAACTGACGGATTATGATTTCATCAGCATGGAGATTACCCATCCGGACACCGGTGCAGGCCCAAATGAATCGGCATCGCTTGACCCTGAAACCCATTTGGCGACCATGAAATCCGGATACAACTCGGTCATCAAAGTGCATTACCATGCCAAGGGCAGTGTGGCGATCCAGTATGTCGATGAGCTGGGCGACACGATCCCGTTTGAAAATGCCGAACTGTCCACCGCCGGCTACCGGAATACCGTCAACACCATCACCCTCCCGCAGCACCCGTATTATCGTTACGAATCGGCTGAGATCACCCCGGATGCAATCCCTTCCGGCACACTGCTGAGTGCTGATAAGGATTCTCTGAAGGTGAATATGGAGATTGGTGACGACAGCACCATTACCGTTCGCTATCAGGCGCTTGCCGATGTAACGGTGCGCTATGTGGATGAACTGGGCAATGAGATCAATGATCTGATGCCGGAAGGCACAGCTTTCCTGCTGTCCGGCGATCGGGGCGATAAGGTACAGGTACAGACACCAGATATGGCGGACTATGTGTATGAAAGCATGTCCATCAGCACGGAAGCCGGCAAGGTTGAGTCGGGATTCCTGGATGCGGAAGCCAAGGAAGTGACCCTGGGCTTCGAGAATGCATCCACCGTCACGGTGGTCTACCATGCCAAAGCCAGCGTCAATGTGCACTATGTCGATGAGCTGGGGGCCCCCATTGATGACCTGATGCCGGAAGGCTCTGCCACTATCATTGCCGGTCTGCGAGGAGAGCATTATACCGTAGCGATCCCGGTACTGGCCGACTATGATTTCGAGCAGATGTTCATTACCACTCCCGAGGGCAGCCTGGAGTCCGGCTTCCTGGATGAGATCTCCTATGATCTGAAGCTGAACAAAGAATATGCCTCGACCGTTACTCTCGTGTATCATGCCAAGGCATCGTTCAAAGTAGAGTATGTGGATGACCTGGGGCAGAATATTAACGATGTGATCGCCGCCGCTCTCGCAGTGGGAAATCCGTTTGAGTACACCGGACACCGTGGGGATGAGATCACGATCCCCACCCCCGAGCTGGAGGACTACCAGTTCAATTCCATGGCGATCCAGTCCGGAAACTCTGTAAACCTGAACGCTGAATCCCATCTGGCAGTGATGAACGCCGGCTATGACGGTGTGATCCAGGTCAAGTACGACTACCGAGCCACTGTTTATCTGAAGTACGAGGACATGAACGGGAATGACATCTCCGGCGAGTTTGATCCAGCAAATCCCACTCTGCTGGAGGGCTTCCGCAACCGGACCATCGAGATCCCGCACCCGGACACCGGCTCCTACATCTTCGATCACTTCGAGATTGAGACACTGCCCGGCGAGGAACCGTCCGGTTATCTGGGAGATCAGTACGATCCAATCCTGACCTTCGGCGTCCGGGATGCCTCAACTGTTACCGTTGTGTATCGCTGGATCGACTTGGGCATTGAGCTGAAGGGTGTGACCTTTGAGGGTGAGCCGATGGAGGAGGACCAGACACTGTATCTCTCTCAGGGGGCAACCTTTACCTGGACTGTCACCAACCATGGCACCGCTCCCTGTTACCCGGAGGTAGAGTTCCAGTTCCCGGATTATCTCCTGATGAGCAATAAAACCCCTGGCTCTACTGTAACCGCCAACCGACTCCCGAATGAAGAAATCACTACCTTTGCTGTACCTGGATCGACTGTGACCGGCACCCGGGTAAAGCTGGACAACCTGCTCCAGCCCGGCGAGAGCGTCGATTTCATCACCCTTTTCCAGGTGGACACGGTTGACACCTATGAGCGGGTGGACATTATCGCTGTGATCCCTGAATACCAGCAGGATAAGAACGGGAACAGTTACCCCGACATCGACCTCTCCAACAACAAGGCCCAGGGTGAACTGGAGATCCTCAATCCGCCGATCATTATGAAAAAGATCAACTCCGAGGATACCAAGGAACAGCTGGAGGGCTGCTACATCGAGATCTACGACAAGCATGACAACATGGTATGGGAGGGCTGGTCCGATCAGAACGGCGAGTTCTATGTCACTGGCCTCTACCCGGGTGAGTACCAGGTCTACGAGCGATATGCCCCGGAAGGGTTTGCCCGGGAAAATCTGTTCTGGACACTCACAGTCAAGGACGATATGACCGCCCGGGGCAAGGAGATCTCGGATGAACCGGTGCGGATTGCTGTAAAAAAGATCTCTGCATTTACTGGTGAACCCCTTGAAGGCGCCGTATTCGGTCTGTACGATGAAAACGGGCAGCTTGTTGACACCCAGACTTCCGGAGAAGATGGGATGCTCTATTTTGAGCGCTTGGACTGGGGTGAGTACTCGATCGAAGAATTGCAGGCGCCGGCAGGGTTCATGGCGAGCGGCAGGATCATCCGCCTGGAAATCACCGATAAGTACATGAATCAGGAGGATCCCTATGTCGTGCGCAATGCGGGCACCGTCAACACTGGCATCGGTCCGGTCCCGATCTTCCTCGGCCCGACTGCGGCTGTCGGGGCGCTCGGCGGCATAGCGATCCTGGTAATTACCAAGTCCCGCAGGAAGCAGAAGGAGGGCGAAGATGCGTAACTGGCAGCGCTGGATCCTCCTGGCTATGACAGCGCTCTGCGCCGCCACTGCACTGTGGTGCGGCGTACTCTATCTGTCCCAGCTGCGGGATCAGGCAGAGCTGGAGAAGCTGGCAGAAGAGGTACTCAGGTCGGAAGGCAGCGATGCGCTGCCTGGGACAGCAGAGCTGCCCGCTATGGCCCTTGATGGGTCACAAGGAGTATCTGGCGCAGCGGTAGACTTCAGCTCCCTGACGGCACAGAACGGCGATGTGGTTGCCTGGATCGAAATTCCGGGCGCCGGGATCAGCCAGCCGATCGTACAGGGGCCGGATAATGATACCTACTTGCGCCGAAATTTCTACGGTGAAGAGAGCGTGTCCGGGACGCTGTTCCTGGATTACGCCAACTCACCGGACTTCAGCGATGGCAACAGCATCATTCACGGCCACAATTTCTTTGATGGCAGTACAAAGATGTTCTCTGCCTTGCCTCGTTACACAGACCTTTCCTTCTGGCAGGAGAACCCGGAAATAGAACTGCTCACTCCCGATGATGGGGCATTGGTTTATCGGATCTTTGCCGTGTGTCAGTTTGATGTGAGCGATTCCGATACAGCCCAGGCGTTTTACCGCCAGGATTTTCGTTCCAACTCCTTTGAGTCCGAATATACCCAGGCTCTCCAGAACCGCTCCGTGATCCAGACAGGGGAGACCGTGCCAGCAGGCAGCCGCCTTTTGACCCTGTCCACTTGCGACCGAAGCATTTACGGCGAAGCCGGAAGGCTGGTCGTGGTGGGCTATCTGGTATAACTTTCTAAAACCATAGATCACAGCACAGCTGTGGTCTATGCAGCAGGGCATAAGCCAGCTTATGCCTTGCTGCATAGACTTTGAATTTGAAAATAAGGAGAAATCATTATGTTCTATAAACCATGCAATCCGGAAATAAGACGAGTAGACGATGCTCTTTCAGGTTTCAAAGGCTTTGAATGGGGATGGGATCTGTTTTTCTATGAGAAGATCGGTTATCTGTGGATTCCTGTTAATGAGGCGGGAATG
This sequence comes from Hydrogenoanaerobacterium saccharovorans, assembly GCF_016901815.1. Lineage (GTDB taxonomy): Bacteria > Bacillota > Clostridia > Oscillospirales > Ruminococcaceae > Avimicrobium > Avimicrobium caecorum. The sequence continues at coordinate 80,712 of NZ_JACSNR010000010.1, read as the reverse complement.
GCTAACATCTCCTCTTGTGAATAGATAGACTCCCCGGAAGATCTTTTCAAGCGGTGCCTGGAAGAATCAATCTTCACGCTGCTTGCCACGCAGAGTGACTTTTCTCAAAATGCAGCAGAGCAAAAGGCTGCAATCAGAACAGAGTGGGAATATGTCCTGAAGCAGCTGCCTGAGTATGCAGAACTTTTCGATCAAGTATTGGAGAGTGAAAGAACGGGCATTATCCAGTGTGCAAGAATCCTACTACGGAACACCGATAACAGCGACCTTCAAAAACTGATTCAGGATTTTCTCGGCACACAATACTGGAACTTTGATTTAACGGATGTATTCTGGCTCTCGGAGGAATATGATCTGGAAAACGGTGCTTGCGCCGAATATCTATATCCCGCATTCCTGGAAATTTGTGATGACCGTACATACCTCCTGTTTTTCGCTTTGCGGGATATTTACAGAGACGGGTATGATATATCTGGCTTTGGGCTGGTAGATGATGTGGGTTCTATAAATGAACAGATAAGTGCTTCTCATTTCTGTAATTCCGAAACAGGGCAGATGTTTGATATGGCGTGTTTCGGTGGGGCTTTTGCGGATGACCCTTCTCAGATGCTCCAGCCAAGCTACCTTGATGTGAAGGGTGTGCAGCAGCCTGCACCGAACATAAAGACTGCCATTGAAAAATACGGTAAGTATTTTAGAAAGTACAATTCCGGCCCTCATACTGTGAAAGAAATATTGGAATGATAGCAACGAGAAAAACAATTTTGATTGATGATGGCATCGTTACCGAAAGCTCTTGACAATATAGGCTATATCCCATACAATAATAATAGGATTTATCCCATATTGTGAAAGGCGGTTCTGCGGTGGAGGGTTTTGAGGTTATTTTTTACGGCAAGGCGGACGGAACATTCCCGGCACGGGATTTTATACTGAGCCTGGAACCCAAAATGCGGGCCAAGATGGTCCGCACGGTGGAGCTGCTGGAACACAACGGGATAGACCTGCGGGAACCTTATTCCAAGTCATTGGGTGATGGGATCTTTGAACTGCGGGCAAAGGTGGGGTCCGATATATCCCGGGTGCTTTATTTCTTTGTGGTGGGCCGGACTGTGGTCCTGACAAATGGGTTTATCAAAAAGACGCAGAAAACGCCGCCCGCCGAGATTGAAAAGGCCAAGCGGTACAGGGAAGATTATCTGAGCAGAAAGGGGAATTGACAATGGCCGAAAACGCAAGTTTCAGAAATTTTGTGGAAGAACAGCTTCAGGACCCGGAGTTCCGGGCAGAATATGAAGCCCTGGAAGCGGAGTTCTCGATCATGCAGGCGATCATTGACGCCCGGAAGAGCAGCGGCCTGACACAGAAACAGCTTTCGGAGAAAACAGGCATTGCCCAGGCGGACATCAGCAAGCTGGAAAGTGGGAATGGAAATCCCTCTGTGCGGACGCTTCAAAGGCTGGCTGCCGGCATGGGTATGCGTGTCAAAATCGAATTTCTGCCGTATGACCAGCGATAGAGAACAAAAAAGGCGGGGGCGCAAAGCCCCCGCTCTTTTTTTGCCTATTCGCCGTAGTGCGTCCGGCAGGAAATGATCTTCACGCTGGCATTTTCAATCACATAAACCAGGCGGTTTATCTCATCGATCCGGCGAGACCATAGGCCGGACAAATTACCCTTTAACGGCTCCGGTTTGCCGATGCCGGTATATCCGTTTCGCTGGATGTCTGCCAGCAGCTGATTGATCCGCCGCAGCGTTTTCCGGTCCTGGGTGAGCCAGTAATTGTAATCGTCCCAGGCTTTTTCTGTAAAGGTCAGATTACCCATTTGCCATGCTCTCCAATTCCGCAAGGCTCTTTTCCACTACCTTGCCATTTTTGAGCTGAGCCAGCGACTGCGCCAGGGCCGCCATGTTCTCTGCGCTGTAAAACGGGTCAGCTTTTACCTCAAAGGGAAGCCCGTTCACTCGCACCATCTGCTTGAGAAACATTGTCACAGCGGCGGTGGTGGTGATACCGATATTATCGCAGATCAGATCGACAGCTGCTTTCAGGTCATCGTCAATCCGCATATTCAAACTTGCCATTGTATCGCCTCCTTATGGTTCTATTATACGCTGCCATGTAGTCAAATACAACACATTGGCATTACAATTTACAATTATTTCACGAATCTTATACCAAATCTGTTTTGCTCCGCATGCTTCTCATCTGCAACGATGCCGTAAAGGCATTTCCAGAGCCGTTTTACTCCCGGCTTGACAGTATGCAGTAAAAAGGGATACAATACCATCATCACAGATGAAATGACCGCTGATTCCCTGCATTGGGAACAGCAAAGTGCGGCAGCTGATCCAGTTGCCGGAAGGATACAAAGAATTAGGCACGATTGCGCCCTTTTGGGGACCGGTCGTGCCTTTTTGTTATACGAAAATCCAAGGCGCCTGCTACTTGTAGCGGGTGCCTTTTTACATAAAAAACTGAAGAAAAGGAGAAATGTCTATGTACAACCCGAACCGAAAGAAATGTTACTGTGCGTTCTGCCATCGGGAAATCAAATGGATCCGGCAGAAGAAGAGCGGAAGGTCGATCCCGGTAGAGCCGGACGCTGTCTGCTTTGTCCCTGATGACTCCAGCCAGCAGACCTTTGTGGATCAGAACGGGGATATGCGCAGGGGAAGAAGTCACCCGGATGGACTGCGTGGGTATCGCCGGCATCGATGCTCGCAGTATCCCGTCCCAGCTCATACTGAAGAATATTTGAAGGCCCGTCAATGGGCATGACAGAAAGGAGAAAAATTATGAAGAAGGTAAGGAAAATGGTAAGCAGATCCGGCGCTCCAGATCCGTATGCGTACTTCACTAAGGTAATCTGTTCTATTGGCAATGGGAAATACGATCTGTGGAAGGTCTGGCAGGCATTCGTGATGCTCAATGCCATAGCGCTTTCCAACTTGCACGATCAGGCAAACGCCCCGGAACGGACCCGCACCTATAATGAGATCGCCCGGAATTTCACTTGCGAGGAGGTTGCATTGATGCACCACCTGCTTGATGTGGTAGCCATAGAACTGGGCAAAAATCCTGACCAGGATTTCCTTGGCGAGATCTTTATGAACCTGGGCCTGAATAACCACTGGACCGGGCAATACTTTACGCCGTACAATATCTGTAAACTTATCTCAATGATTTCGTGCCAAAATTCGGTGAGTATGATCGAGCAGCAGGGGATGTTCTATCTGAACGACCCTGCCTGTGGGGCGTGTGCAACTCTGATTGCCGGAGTGAACAACATTGCCTATGCTCTTAATGAGGCACATCCAGAACTCCAATGGATTGATCATGTCGTCGTGATAGGCCAGGACATCGACCCGATCGCAGGACTGATGGGTTATATCCAGCTCTCGATCCTTGGATGCTGTGGACTCATCAAAATTGGGGATACTCTCAGCGACCCGATCCGGGAAGATGAAACGGACCTCTCCAAGTATTGGCTGATGCCATGGTATAGACTCTGCTATTTGGAGCAGCCCTGTCAAACGACAGTCAGCGCCCGGGCAGACGAGCTTGAGGATGATATGCCTTTTAATTGTTGAAAGTGAGGTATGAAAATGGAAAATGGAGTCTTTAGAGTTCTGAAGAAAGAACCTGGAAAATCAATCGAGTCCGTAAAGGTTGAAGCAACCTATCTCAGCGATGTGGGGGAAGCCCTTTTGGGAAGGAAAGTAACAATCGAGCGTATTCCTATGAACTCGGAAAAAACCATGTGGATTCTGATAGACGAAGATGGATTGGGAAAGGATCTTCCGCTGAACTTTTTAATTCCTACAATATCTCCATATTTCCCGATCCAGAAGATTGTCGGAACAGCAGTATTCGTCTGCAGTAAGTATTCTGATATATTTGCTGAAGAGATCTATGACTATGAAGTCTGTGATCTTTCCAATCAATTAGAGCGTATCGCTCACTTGATCCTTTCAGATGATATACAGCAGTCATTGTCCAAGAATTTTACGGATTATGGTAAAGGTGCCATAATCGTACAGCCACTCTAAAACAGAGAAAGAAGGATAAATAATGCTTTGTAAATTGATATGTCATGGGCGTTTAACCAGAGAGATCAAGTTGGAGCACAGTGAGAGGGGGCTGCCGTTTTGTCAGTTCTCTCTTGCCAGTCCCCGCTATGCGGGACCGCAAAAAGGTGAGATTGTAGAATATCCGGATTTTATTGCGTATCGTACCACAGCTGAAAACCTGGCTAAGTATGCAGCGCAGAAGGGAACAGAGCTCCTTGTGGAAGCCCACTATACCAGCTATAAAAGGAATATAGAGGGTAGCCAGTACCCGGTTAAGGTGGTGGTATTTGAGGTTGACAAGTTTGAGTTCTGTGGTACTCGGAAGAGTTCGGATCAGACTGAGTCCGTGGCAGCACCGGTACAGCCGCCAAAGCCTGAACAGCTTCCTCGTTCCAAGGATACTGACGACCTTGACTTTTCGGGGTTTGAAGTAATTGATGGAGATCCCCAAGATCTTCCGTTTTAGGTAAAAGAAAAGCCGCCAATGGCGGCTTTTTCTTTTATCAGGCTATGCATCTTTGCAGCACCTTATTGGAAAATATCACTGTGGCTGCCGGTACGGGCCAGCGTCATAGCCAGGACTTCTGTGTCGAGCCGGTAGATCAGCATCCAGTCTGGAGCAATGTGGCATTCCCGGTATCCAGTCCAGATCCCGGAAAGCTCATGGTCCCGGTGCTTCTCAGGCAGGGGCTTCCCCTGGGCGATTTGATCCACTACCTTCTGGAGCAGTTCCTTTTTTCGGCTCTGCTTTTGGACCTTTTTGCAGTCCTTCCGAAATTGGGTGGTCGGGGCGATGGTGTACTTTCTCTTAGCATTCTCGTTCATTTTCATTTCCTTTCGCTTTCACTCAGATTTATGTACCAGCCAGGTATGTGACGCAGGCGGCTGCGATCCGCATACTCTCTATAATCAATTACTTTTCAAAATCCCTTCACTTACAATATATCCTTGCGGAGCTGTCTGCTAAATCTGTTTTTTTACCGGGTTTACATAAAATTTACAGTCCCGCAGATTGACATGATGCACAAAAATAAATACAATGTAGGCGCTGGGTTAGATCAGCGCTTATGACAAGCGCCGATCGCCTGAAAGATGTTCCTTCCACGGTCTGGTCGCAACCAACAACTCTTTTAGCCCCAGCATAAAAAAGGCGTACCCATTGTTCACGCAATAGGTCGCCTTTTTTCTCTTTTTGGGATAGAATGTAGATGAGAGAAAAAACTGGGAGGAACAACTGTGATTGATTTTGAAAACATGACACGAAATGAACTGATCCTGTATCTCTATTCCTTTATCGAAGGGATGCTGAAGGTCGGCCCGGAGTCAGAGGACGAGCTGGACTTCATTCGACTCCAGAGGAAAGTCATCTTCGAGCTGATGCACAATAAAGTCTACTGCGTAAAATCGACCCGCTACAAGCCCACCGCCCCGTATGGGAAGATCGACTTTGATGTGATGTACTTCTCCTCGCTGCACCAGGCGAAGCGGGAGCTGAAATTCCGCCGTCAGCTCATGGAGGAGCGGCTCCCGCTGGCTGAACCCTGGGAGGTATCGACTTCGCTTCTGAAGGACTCACTGGCACCGGACGATTATCGGTCCATCATCGACAATCGGAGCGTCAAGCTGGACCACCCGGGGAGATTCAAGTTTGTGGAGGGACGGCTGCGAGTGGGCCGGACTAAAAATGGGGACCCGAAGATCGCCCCGTATCTCCTGTCGCTGACCGAGGTTCCCCTGGTCGGTGCGCAGTTCTCTGGCTGGAAGAACGCCACACCGAAGCAGGAGAGTCCGGACCTGGCAGGAAAGAAGGTCATTTCCTTCCTGGCGGCTCAACAGCACGCTCAGACGGATCCTCGCAGGAAGTAGTCCCACCGGCGGCCACTTCCGCAAGCATCTCCTTCTTATACTTATAATATGTATTGGGGGTAATGCCGATCAGCTTCCAGCAGTCCTTGTCAACCAGCGTGCCCTGGAACGCCCGGCTGTACTTACGGATCTGCTCCTTGGCCCGGACGCTCTTCTTTGTGGTATAGGTAGATCCCTTGAGATGGCCGATCTGCTTTCCATTCAAGCGTGCTGTCTCAATGCCTTCCCTGGTACGCTGCCGGAGGTCGAGGACTTCCTTCTCGGCTTGGTCGAAGGCCAGCCGGATCTGTTCCTGGGCAAGGTCAATGAGCAGCTGGTTCACGGCCTCGATGATGGCAGCCGTAAAATTGTTCGTGGCCATGCTGCCGGTATTGATAACCGTGTTGATGCGCCGCTGCGCCGCTTCCTGGAAAACGGAGGTGTTGATGTGCGGCTCTTTGAGAAATACAAGTGCCACACCAGCATCATAGAGCTTCTTGTAGACCTCGACCCCTTCCTGGGCGGTGCGGCTCATTCGGGATACGCTGTCGAACACGACCATGTCGCCGGCGTCCAACCTCTTTTCCAGCTTATTCCATTCAGGCCGGGACATGGTTGTTCCGGTGTATGCCTCCTGGACGATGATCGCTTCCGGGTATGCTGCTTTGATATTTCTGATCTGTCGCTCGATGTTCTGTGTCGGGCGACTTTTTCTTGCGTAACCCCAAATCATGAAAATCCCTCCAATTTTATATTGAAACTAACGATCGTCTGTTTCCATATCTTTTCATCGTGGCCTTTTCTGCCTTTTGACAGCTAATTTTGATATGTTTTCCGCATACTTCAATTTTGATATAAAGCCACCTATTATCATATTATCTTCAAAGATCTGGAGACATTACTTGATTCTGAATAGAGTATAGATCCACTTTATTCAGCTAAAGAATTTAACAAAAAGGGTAGCGGGGTCCTTGACAGTTTTGCTTGTAATTGATATAATTGTTCAGCGAATAACAATGTAATAAAAAGAGGAGGAGGGGCGCCGCAATGCTTGTATCAAAAATTGTACGGATAGAATTTGCAGACCCGCGCATAAGGGCAGTGGATGCATTAAGAGATTTACGGGATGCAGCCAAGTTTATTTCGCTAAACCTTTATTCGAGGTATGATGTACAGCTTCAAACGCCAATGGTTTCCGACAGCAATATGGTAACTCTTGAAATCAAAATACCCGAGCAGATTGTACATAGCTTTGCAATCGGAAATCATCTTCGTGGAATGTCAATGTTTTTGCTGAAGAAATGCAGTACTCATTATGAACAATATCTCGTTGGAAAGAGACTGCTGACATATACGGAAATACCCGCTGCCAATTCGTATGAAGCGAGTTTTACTGCCGCAGATCAATTAGAAGCTATAGCTATATTTGCACACCTTCTGCAGAAGTCAGATCCGGAGTCTATGGATCGTATCTGTAGAATTATTGCAATATTAAAGGAAGGGGAAGCAGCACAATGATTTTAAGAGTATTTCCCAATGTGGGGGACTGCCTATCTATAACAGATGCCTATCATCACTTGATTGCCTTGTACGAAAACGATCCCAATCGCAAGAACAAAGCAGCAGGTTCTTTAGGGGGAGCTGTCAATGGAGGAACAATAATTCGGAAAAAAGGATTTTATGAAAGGATTCGATAATGACCATGGAAAATAGATCGGAGTATTTTGATAGTGTCACTTCAGAACTGACAAACAATGCTTCAGTCTCGATTTCTGTTCACCTTGATGGATGGCCGGCGGCAGTAAGTTGTATTGGTGTGATTGCCATTATATCAACAGTATACCTCCTAACACATAAACCCAGTATATTGCCTGCAGCATAACTTAGCTCTTGGCTGCTTGATCCTTCTCTAAATTTTATCAGAGATAATGCCATATACATGAAGCAGAGTTAATAGGCGGGAGAGCCAATCAATAATATAAAAAGAGACTGTATCCGAACAAAATGTTCAGGAACAGTCTCTTTTTTGATGTAATCTGGATTTAGTCTATCAATTTAGGGTTATATTCCGGGATGAAAAACGGACAAGTACTGAGAACAGCTACCCGTTCTTCATTTTGAATATCATTCAGCTGTGCTGCAAGGATTTCTCCTTGTGTTGGAATTAAGTTTCCTCTCGATTCCTTCTGGATAAGCCCCCATGCTTTTGAGATATTTTTACGAATAACGATATTACATTCTTCTTTAGTTGCAGCAAACTTGCGATAATCATGATTCCGGTTTTCACGATTCACACGAGCCTTATAGTTTCCCTCACGCAGTTCGCTAAGAGTGGCATAGTAAGAATCGAAATCATCATCAGGAATAGATTTCATGTGATAGAACGCTTCAACCATCGGATAATTGATATACAGCTTTCCCATATCCGATGATTCTACAAAATAGTTCACCATATCGCTGATCTTCTCTGGTGCGAATCCAGAATCTTGTGGATCAAGATCAAAGATCAATAGAATATCAGAATAGAAGTCATCGAATAGCGCTTTTTTGGATGGATCAGTTTCACGGGACTTCAGTAACTGGAGAAGGTCCATATCCTCCGGATCATTATCCTCAAACATCTCATGATACAGCGTGTAGATATTCGTACAGTAGGAGATGATTTCATATTTGAAGTCAATTTCATAAACAGACAGTAGTCGCTCCATCAATGCAACATCTGTTTTTGCTCCCTCAACCAGAACGAGAATTTTCCGTTTCTGCTTATCCATTAAACTCACCGCTCATATACAACTTTTCCAGATTATGTCCTTCCCGAAGCTCCCGATCAGTAGCATTGGCAAACGATGTAAGTTCCCCTTGCGCCAGAATGAAATAGCAGTCCGGGCGCATTATCCGATTGGAGAGTAAGTTCGTATTATGGGAAGTGAGGATTGTTTGGAAGCCAGACTTGTGTTCCAGCAGATCTACAAGTGTTTCTGATAACTCATAATGATAGAAAGCGTCAAATTCATCAATGAACATCAGGGAAACATCAGCAGAGGTTTTGTACCAATAGAAAAAAGTGTAAAGTGCTTTTGTGCCGCTGGACGCTACCTTGAAAAATGGCAGTGGCTTTGGGGTGTCAAAATACAGACGCCTGGTCCCATCGGCATCATTTATAGCAATCAGATTTTCCTGAATGCCCGCTTTGTGTAGGAATGACTCAAACTCCATGAGCATATTTTCTTTGAAAATGAAGTCATAATAATCCTTGCTGTTTTTCTTGTAACCAATATAGCGATTTTCATCCAAGCTGCGGAACCAAAGCATGCGAGATACAAAGCGCTGCATCTGGTAAAGCGGATGATTGTTTGGGAGAGCCGAATTATTGATGACATATTTCAGCATGGAATCATTATCACGGAAAGAAAGATTTAGAGTTGTAGTTACTGCTTCCAAACCTGACAGATTGCCAATGCCAAAGTCATAATTGTAATCGAAAAGGCGCTTTCCGTTAATTGCAACAAATTCGTACATAAGAGATTGCTTGTCATTTTTTCGATAACGATAATCGACTTCATCGTTACCAAACTTGAATACATAATGAAACTCTGCGTATCCAGATTTGTTATTTATATTCAAATAATAATCATATAAGCCTGGTGTTACATTGTTTGTTGTCAGATGTGACACAATGTCAAAAAGTGCTAATCCCAAGTTGGACTTACCAGAAGAGTTCTTACCATAAACAATGAGCTTACTGAGTAAGCCATCTACAACACAGAAATCGTTGAATTTATAATCACGAACATCAGAGAAATCCAACCGGAGGGTTTTTTCAAAATTCTTGAATCCTGTAACTTCAAATAGTTTTAACATATTGCCCACCCACTTTCGTCTTAATTATACCCCATATCAAAGCGCCAAGTCAACGAATGCCGTAATTTTATTACGGCATTCCAAATCGTTCTTGATATAAAAAGATATAAGTAGCCAGGATCAGGACATTCACTCAAAGGAGAGGAAAAGTCTTGACAGTATGCAGTAAAAAGGGATACAATACCACCATCACAGAAGAAATGACCGCTGATCCCTTCATGGGAGATGCAAAGTGCGGCAGCCGATTCACGCTGCCGGAAGGATACAAAGAATTAGGCATGATTGCGCCCTCCGGGCCGATCATGCTTTTTTTGTTATACGAAAATCCAAGGCTCCAGCTGCTTGCAGCGGGTGCCTTTTTACATAGAAAAACATAAAGGAGAGATGAAAATGTCATGTAAGATCATCGCAGACCTGCTTCCTGTTTCCGTACAGTGCCTTCAGGATGACAACGGAAAGGTAAGGCTGGAAACAGTCCAATGCCGCATCGAAGGAAGCACCCCGGACAGCACCAGTGCCTCGCTTGAGCTTATTCTGTTCTATCCCAGATCAGCTCAGAGAGAGCTGATCGAAAATGCAGTGAAGGAAGGCAGCCTGCTGCGTGTCGATGGTCGGCTTCGCCGGTATTGCTATCAGGATCGGAACGGCGCAGAGGTCGATAAGATCCAGTTGGTTGCTGACGGCGTAGAAGCCAGCACCGAAAGCTCCCCCAGAAGATCTGTGGTCTTTATGGAGGGCGGCGTGCGGCCATTCCCGAACTCAGAGTTTGTCCAGGACAACGGCGACTACAAAAAAGCGGCGTTCTGGATGTTTACAGACCCGAAATCGAAAGATGTCCATGAAACCTACCTGACTATGATATGCACTGCATTCGGCGAAACAGCGAGCCAGATCGAGAAGATGAAATTGTGCAAGAATGCGCATCTGATCGTTACTGGCCGGCTTGAGGTCCTTCAAAGTGGAAAACTTGGGGTCCGTCTGTATGAGGCGTACTATGGCAGGAGCAAAAGGAGCTGAAGAAAATGAAAAAACCTTTTATCGTGAATGTAATTTCAAATCCGAGTCGGATCTTCAGACTGATGATTTGCCTGGCTGCCTTGGCGGCCATGCTGTGGATGCCCGCTGTGGCCGCTTGGATCGGCGTTGTATTGCTGGACCGGCTGTACCTTGTAAAGGGCCGGAAGAAGCGGTGCGATGAACCCCAGGGCGTGTCCCAGGACAAAACACAGAACCAGAAGCAGTTCATTCCCATTGAGCTGCAAGAGAAACCCATGACCCAGGAAGAGGCCGATCGGCGAGCAAGGCAGTGGTGGTCTGTAAGCACTGCAGACAAGCCATCAGGAGAGGAGCAGGTCGCTGAAGTGCTTTCGGAGATCTCATGCTGCGATCCCTCGATCCATTCCTGCAATCTGAATGAGTACAAATCCCTCAAGCTGCCAACCGAAGCTATGGTGCTGAACAGTCTGCGGAATATCCTGCGGGAAGAAGGCATCGCTGCGGATCTGACACCGGATAACGAGCTGCTTGTGAGCTGGGGCCAGGACCAGGATGGCCTGGAGGTAGGGTGCGCTTAAACCGCCCTATCATAACTGATGCCGAAAGGAGTATACACAATGAACGAAGAAAAACTGATCGACGCTCTGTATAAGAAAATGCATAATGAACTTGAGGCATACCACAGCTGGCTGACAACCTTGTCACCGGATGAGATCATTGACCGAGGCTACGAGTTCAGTGTCCGCAAGGATATTATGGAGGTCATGGAGACCATCGAACTGACCGCTGAACAAGCAAGCGCTTTGCTGAAAAGCTCCCATCCCCTTGAGGATGTCTATTGGCGCTATCAGGGAGAGAACAGTAACGCCATCTACATGAACGACGAGATCATGGCGTCCATTGAAAATCAGGCTGATGAGGTGTTGAGAGAGTCGGAAAAGGGACCCGCACTGGTGATCGAACCTGGAAAGGCCCCCTATGTCAAGGAGATCGCCTTCACGCTGAAATCATTGCGGGCCGAGGTCGGCACTGAATACATCGAAGCGCGCTGTCCGTTTACTGACCCGGTCGCACTAATCTGCGATATAGAAGGGAAACTGAAGGGGAAGCCACTCAATCAGTATCTGAAAGGCCCGGATGGCAAGCCTTATGATTACATCACTGGCACTTGCGTTTTGACGAGCCTCAAGGGCGATCATTTCGGCCCTCTCGACCAGCAATATATCGAGAAGTTCAGCAAGTATTTTGAAAACTGAAAAAGGTAACTTAGGAGGTTAAAAAGATGTATACCGACCATATTAGCAGAAAGTATGCCATTGAGTGGTTCAGTGCATATTTCCATCTGGATGAAAAAATCGATCCTGATGTAGTGATGGATGATCTGCGTGGGCTTCCCAGTGTTGAAGCCTTCACAAAAGAGGAAATTCAGCAGGAAGCCCGGAGCTGTATGGAAACTTATCTCAGCATGGCATCCCAGGTTTGCCTGAATGAGAAGCAGCGTGAGTTCTATCGAGGTGCTGCAGCTGCAATCAGCGATTTTCTCTGTCGCTTGGGCTGCGGGAACGCAATCCAAGATCTGAGTCTGCGCCTTTCGATCGGTGATAAACGGGTCAGCGAGCTTTACGCTTTCTGGGAAGGTGAAAGCGATGATCCGGAAACCGAGGCATGGCGGAAAGAGCTGACCGAGGATGAGACGGCCCTTGTTTCGCTGTGGGATTCCCAGCGTGAAACCGAAAACAGTGGGAAGGAATGAGACTGCCAATGCGAGAAAATCAGAATGATATGCGGTATGGAGACTGGTTGGATTCTCTGGAGCATACTCAGGAACAGTGCAGTGAGATCACAGCAAACAGAGACACTGCGCCCCATGGAAATCACCCTGCATCCGTGATCTGTGTCGTGGAGGAGGGGATCGTGATGGGGGCCTATTCTACTGTACCCGTGACCTTTGAGGTCCTGGACTATGACAATATGGAGGCAGCAGATGAAGGCAGCGAAGAGTACCAGGAGTATCAGAAGCTCCAGGAGCGAATCAAAAGCTCTCAGTACAGCAGGATCTACTAAAACCGGGATCGGCGGATAAACCGCCTGACGATCCAGATAGAAAGGAAAGAGGAAAATGAAACTCATTGATGACAACGACTGGAGAGCCGTGCATTTTGATGACCGCACGATTCTCAGCAGTGACAGACAGCTGTATCCTAAGTACACATGGGAGTATTTGCTGAATGAAGTGGAGGTTGAGCCTATGAAGATGGATGGCCACTACAAGGCAGTAAGCAGCACTCACCTCGTTCGGTAAGATCCCAGAATCAGCAACTCAAAGACCGCCCATAGCCGGCGGTCTTTTTTCTTTCAGTGTGCAGCGGGCGATCGGTATTTCCGGCCTGAAATGGTCCTGAAACACTTGACAGTATGCAGTAAAAAGGGATACAATACCACCATCACAGAAGAAATGACCGCAGATTCCTTCATGGGAGATGCAAAGTGCGGCAGCTGATCCAGGCTGCCGGAAGGATATAAAGAATTAGGCATGATTGCGCCCTCTGGGCCGGTCATGCCTTTTTCGTTATACGAAAATCCAAGGCGCCAGCTGCTTGCAGCGGGTGCCTTTTTACATATAAGAACACAAAATTCTTCAAAAAGGAGAAATGAAAGATGAAAAACAGCATTGCACAACTGGTTACTCTCCCTGTGTCTGACACCGAAGATCTGCATGACATGATCCCGGAGCTGACCCCCTCTTAAAGAAGGACATCGAAAAAGCACAGATCCCGATCCATGTGCTGAACGCCATCGCATCCGTATGCGGCAACCGGCTCGATTACAAGTATGCGCTGTACCATATCAGCGCAGAAAAGGAACACCGGTATCTGTTCCTCTCCAAGTTCGACAAGTCCTCCAATAAAGTCATTTTTTTGGAGTACGATCGCTTTGGATCTGAAATAGTGCATGGCTCCTTGTATGATCCCATCGAGAAGTCCTGGGGGAGCGTGAGCCTGTCGGAGGCATTTGTCCGGCAAGAGATCTGCTCCATGCTCCTCCTCATCAAATCGGTTGAAGGCGAACCTCTGCAATATCTTGATCTGGTAAAGCAGTTTCGTGAACAGTATGAGCAGAAATTTTGGTATTTCGCTGTGGATGAGGATTTTACCTGTCCGATTTTGGATACCTTTCAGGAGATCTATAAAAGCCTGAAGGAGAGTCTGGGGAAAAAAACAATTTATGATCTGATCGTTGAAGATACGGTACTCAAAACTTCCGAACTCAACAAGGTGTTTGATGGGCAGAAAGAGCTCGGGTATTTATCCGACGGCCTTGTTGTTGGTGCGTCGGTCACACTCACCGATTCGCTGATCTCTTATCCTGCCAATGAACTGAGGGAGCTGATCCGGGAGGATCTCAGAACCGGTAAGGCGGATCACTCGAATCAGCAGACCATGGATTTCCGGATCACGAATGGTCGTTCTTTTTCTGCAGAAGAAAAGAGCCGGCTTCTTACGATCCCGGACTGGTATGTTCCGTCTCCCGAAATTCTCGATATGGCCCGCATGGTATCAGGATCGGCTGCTTTTGACAGACCCTTCCGCAACATTTTGCTCAGAGGCCCTGCCGGATCAGGTAAGACCGAAGGGGCAAAGGCATTGGCGTCTATGCTGGGGCTGCCGTATGGTGTCGTAACAGGCCATAGTGATATGGAGCTGTTCGACCTGACAGCTACGCTGGTTCCGAACACAGATTCGGAGATCCAGAGCAGTGAGGAGCTTTATGAGTATATCCTCCATACCCTGAAGGACACGGGACTTGAGCTGCCCAGCTTCTTTGACATCGCCGCCTTCCCGGTGGAGACCTTCAAAGCGCTGACCGGTAAAGAGGATCCTGGCGTCGGGTCGGATGAGTGCTTCGCCGTACTGGTTTCCAGACTGATGAGCGCCTGCAAGCAGATGCCTGAATGCTTCACTGGTAGCAGTCCGAAGTTCAAGGTCGTGTACTCTGACCTGACCCTTGGCTTCCTGAACGGCTGGCTCATCGAGTTGCAGGAAATGAACTGCATCCTGAAGCCGGGCGTCCTGGTGGGACTCAACAATATCCTGGAGAATGGTGTTCTGCACCTGTCCACAGGAGAAGTGATCCGCCGGCATCCCGACTCAGTCGTGGTGTTTACCCAGAACCCTGGGTATAACGGCACCGTGGAGGGGAACCAGTCTGTATATTCCAGACTGGACCTAAAATGCGAACTGAATCAGCCGACACAGGAAGAGATGGTAAAGCGCATCATGAACCATGTGCCCAAGCTCTCAGCGGGGCAATGCACAGGGCTTGTCAAGATTGCGGAGCAGATCAATGAGACCTGTCAGCTGGAACTTTCCGGCGGCAATATCGGTACCAGAGAGATCATCGCCTGGGCAAAGGCAACCGTCCTTCTGAATGGCAATATGCGTGCAGCTGCAGATTACACCCTGCTTCCATCCGTAGGAGAAGATCCGGATGATGTTGCGGCGGTCCGCAGCTGTTTGGATCAGATTATCTGAGGGAGGGACGATCATGCAGAAGCCGAAACCACTGATCCGTGTGGCGGATCTCAAGAGGTTCATTGAAAGCACAAAATCCTCCCTGACAGATGAGGATATTTTCCTGTCTGAAGCGTACAAGAAACAACTTCGGACCCTGGGCACTTTTCTCCTGAAAAATGCCGGGCAGGAAAACCTCAAATTCGACCTCAAAATCATCTGGGACACTGATCCCCAGTCGATGACGGGTGCAACTGATAAGCGGACGATCATACTGAACGCTGGACATCCGGCGTTCACTGCTCTCGAAACCAGGGCAGAGCGAAGCGAATGTGTCCATGGGCTGGCGTTCCATGAATTTGCCCACTGGATCTATACGGATTTTTCCATCATGAAGATCCAGAGAGAAACCTTTCTCCAGGGACAGGTGTTCCCGACGCACATGGATGTGACCCCGGAGAATGAAAAAGGTTTGAAGCAGCTCGCAAAAAAGCTGAAGAACGAACAGATCCGGGACCTGGTGGCCCAAATCTACCACCAGTTCGACAATCTGCTGGAAGATGTGTACATCGAGAGGTGCTTGTCACGGGCCTTTTCCAAGACGATCAAGCGGTCCTTGCAAACACTGAACCGTGCCCTCTTCGGATCATCGGAGATCCAGGAGGATAAAAAATTACCGCCGCTCTGGATATTTTACAATGAGTTGCTCTACGCCCTTGAAATGGGCGAGATCCGCCCGGAATTGGCAGCCATTCCCGAGCTGAAAGAAGTCTATGACCGGGTTGTGCTGTGGCTTCCACGCTTATCCGATGGCGCCGATTGCGCCGACACGATGAAGCGCAAGGAGCTTGTCACCAACCTGATGACCGAGAACTGGGACCTGTTGGAACCGCTCCTGGTGGTTGGCGAATCGCTCCCTGAATTTCTGCGCAATGCGCAGGGGGATGGGGCTGGTAATCTTCAGCTGATGAGCCGGATCCCCACTTCTGGACAATACGGGAATCCGGGCGGTCCTGGCAATTCTGACGATCACAGCAATCCTTGTGAAACTCAGGAAGAGGAAGATCTTCCTTCGGAGGATCCACTCCAGGAAGTCATAGATGAGATAGTCAAGTCACGGATCGCCCAGGAAGAAAGTACAGAGATCCAGCGGCAGCTCCAGAGCATGGCCAACGCAGCGGACAGTTTTCCGATCCGGGTTGAGCGTCTCATGGAGGAGGACCCGCTTTGGTACGCATCTGTAAAGCCAACTTGCGCACCGATCGCCAAGAAGCTCACCAAAGAACTCAGCCGTTTCTTCCAAACGACGCAGCTGGGTTATCGGGTCAGCGGACTTGCTTTCGGAAAGAGGCTGGATACCCGCAGTCTGTATCGCATGAATGGCAAATATTTCTCGCAGATCATAGCGCCTGCTGCTCTGCCTTCCGTTGCAGTGGCTTTGCTGATCGACGCTTCCGGTTCCATGGATTATTTTTCTGGAGTGAAAGATGGGGACATCCAGCTTTCCAAACTGGATATAGCGAAGCGGACCGCTCTAATCCTCTATGACTTCTGTACCAGCATGGGATTCCCCGTTATGGTGGCAGATCACACGACAGGCAGCGGTTGCGTTGAGATTGGTGTGGCAGCAAGCCTCCTGAAGTATGACCCCCAGGACCGGTATCGGATCGGGGCAATCGAATGTGGGGGAGGAAACCGTGATGGTGCAGCAATCAATTTCGCCCTGGAGGCTCTGAATGAGCGTCCGGAGGCGATGAAGATGCTGTTCATTATCTCGGACGGCCTGCCTTCTCTCTATAATACACAGCAAGAGGGAATTGAGGATGTGCAGAAATCCCTGAAAAATGCTCAGAAAAACGGGATCCTGGTGTTTGCATCTGCCCTGCGGAGCGATATGCCCAACCTGTGCGAAATTTACGGAGATCAAATATTTGATGTAACGGACCTTTCCATGATCCCCAAAATCCTGTCCATGACAGTGAAGCGGGAATTGAAGAAGATCCGATAAAAGGAGTAAAGAAAATGGGAAAGAATACTAAACCCGATGTAAGCCAGATCGCTTTCATCACCAATCAAAAGACCTTGATTGCCGCCTGTGACTACTTGCAGCCCCCGGACCTGAACGGTGATCCGGATAAATGCCCGGCGAGTCTGCACGCACGGTACAGCCGCATCAAGCTGATCCTGACCGACTTTGAAAGCAATCCTTCCGTCTTTTTGACCTACAACTTGGATCCGTCCGAGATCCGGCTGCTGCATGAAAAGATCGGGATGCTCACAATGACGGAACGGAACTTTGATTGGTCCACCACCAAGGATTTCTCATCGTTCGGTAACAACCGGGTAGAGGTTTTTCGGATCACCCGGACGCCTATGAGAAACAATCAGAAGGCGAAGTACCCCTGGGCAATTTCCATCAGGGCCGGCACTTCTGAAAATGGAAAGTTCAAGGCGGAACATGAGGTCCGCAAGTTTCTTTCCGATGATGAGATCCAGAAATTTTTCATTGACATTGTGGCATATCTCAATGTTTGGGAGATGACCCACGGTGCCCCATTCATCAGGAATGTGATCGAGCCGTACAAAGCCGAGCGCAGGAAGGGGATTCTGGAAAAGAGCCGTAAAGCTGCTGAACTTTCCTCTCCTGATGACTTTGAAATCTATGATTTCGATTGATAAAAAAGGGCCGGGTTTTCCCGGTCTTTTTTTATCAATCCAGGTATTTTACCAAAAAGCGACAGACTATACTCTATTTGAAGGGAGGTGAAAAGATGCTGTTAATGTTCATTACTTTTTTGCGGCATACCGTTCGCTCATATACTCAGTATATGACGAGAAAGAGTATCACCGTGGCTGCTGTGGCCACTGGGGCAGTCCTGGTGGGTGCCCTGGCGCTGAATACCGTAACTGCCCGGGCCGGGATCGAGGCATGGATCAGCTCAGACATTCTCGATGAAGATATTCTCCTGGCTGATTTTGATTATGTGAGGGACTCGGATGTTCCGGAGGACACGGTGGAGGGCTATCACCTGCAAATGCCGTCCTCACTGGAAGGCTACATGGATGGCGGTGAATATGTGTCGCTCGGCGAAGATGGAGAAGGGAGCGGGACCCAGAAGATCGATGACCAGCTCAAACTAACAACCCAGCCAAGTTTTGAAGGGTCGTTGGGCTTTGAGCTGCCGGATCAGGATGAGCTGGAGGAAGCGACTGAGGACGCCACCGAATATGTCGAGCATCGGCCGCCAGTGTCCCCGCTCAGTTGAAAGGGTCAGTTTCCTTTTCAAAGCTGATCTTTCTCATGCTGCTTGCAATGATAATCCCGACTATCATTCTGCAAAAATTCTGGATGCTGATCTATGTGCCCAGCGCAAGCATGGCTCCTACGCTGAAAGGCGGGGATCTCCTGATCGGCAGCCGTCAGTTTTCTGAAATAGAGCGTGGTGACATTGCTGTATTTCAGATGGATGGAGCGCTGCTTATCAAGCGGGTGATCGGGCTGCCCGGGGACGAAATCAGGATCGATGAGGCCGGAACAGTTTTTGTGAATGGCAGCGCTCTGGAGGAATCGTACATTGAATTTCAGCGGCAGGGACAGAGCCAGGAGTTTGAAGTGCCGGAAGGGGAATACCTGATGCTGGGAGACAACCGGCAACATTCCTATGACTCCCGCTACTGGGAGGACCCTTATATACCAGGCAGTTCAGTTGTGGCTATCGAGAAGGCCAGAATCCTGACCCTGCCTTTTTTAGGAGGAGATGATGAGCTTGAACAAACTTGATCTCGGCGGGAAAAAGGCCATAGTGATTATTGTGCTGCTTTTGGCAGCGCTGGTCTGTGCCACCTTTTTCTTTGGCGGAGATGTGGACAAACAGACGCCAGTAAACAAGCCGCAGCAGGAGAACAGCGAACAGATCGAGTCCTCGGACAGCCACCTGGCATCCGACCTTCCGGATGTAAACCCGGAAGATTATAACTACGAGCAGATCTTCCCGAGCACTTTCGATGAGGACCCGCCTTCGACCACGCTTACCAAAGAGCAGATCGAGGAAGGGATAGCGAATTTCCTGCCCAGGCTGCTGGCGCTGGAGCCGGGCGTTGTGGATCAGGTCTCTGCCCGAACTTATAGCGGGACCTACAACCCCCTGCGCTATATGCTGGAAGCCGTAGAAGAGAACCAGGATATGCTGGATGCCTTCCGGAACATGGCTCAGTATACGGAGTATGAGATCCTCGGCTATGCCGGGGACCCGAAGGAAGGGAACTCGTACAGCGTATACCTGACTGTTACTACACCGTACATGACGCTGACTGCAGAGGAAATGGCTGCCGGCGCCGATCAGACGGAGAAGTACACCCCCTTCCAAAGCACAGGCGCAGCCAAAAAAATTGCCAGTATGAATTTGGAACAGGTGGAGAGGGGAACCGATTTTATCTGCCTACGCTTCATCATTGAAGATGATGTCCCGGTGCTGTACAGCTGCACCTCTTATTTCTTTGAGAGCGACGCCACTGTCCAGTACGCCTTCTTCTGGGGCGGGATCAAATTCTATGGGACACGGGGCGGAGATCTCCTCCTGAACAATGCCATAGGAGGGGCGAAAGAAGCGACCAGGAGCAGTGCCATGTCCAAGGACATGGATCAGATCCTCGAACTGGCAAAGGAAGGGAACCTCGACGCTCTGATCGAGCGTGGCGCCTTCCGACAGAAGATCAAGGATGATATGTACAAGGTAGGGTTCGACCTTCCCGATGACTTCGACATAGCGGGACTGAGACAGCAGTACATGGACACAGTCCAGTACACGCCGAAGTTCTACTGCGATGAGAACGGGGACGGCGCCTTTGCCCTGGTATGGTCGTTTGAGGACCCGTATCTCGGGAAAAAGGTGATCCAGCACGATTTCCTGAACGCCTTCGGATACTGGGAGGAGCCAAGCATCATTAAGGAGACCTCGTATGCCCTCTTCTCTTACTACCTTGAAGAGAGCTACGGCGGATCTTCGATCGACCTGGGACAGCGGGTGGCGCTTTTGAACGCCCTTGCCGAAGATACCCCAGAAGAGAACTGACATCGAAAGCAGCTGTGCCAGTACCATGGCACGGCTGTTTTTTTGTGCGCACATCTTGCTAAATGCTCTGAAATGAGGTATATTATAAATAAGAAGCATTTTACTAAAAGGAGGAAGTTTTCGTATGCAATACGCCCTGAAAAAAGCAGCAGGCTCTGAATTGGAATATGAACAGCTCTCCTTTTTCGATATAGATCAGCCTGCGGTCTGCACGCCGGCAAAGCCCAAGAAGCAATGCAAGTCGCAGGAAGAAATTGAAAAGGAGCGCATTGAGAAAATCGTTCGGGAGAACCAGAAACTGGTCCAGTGGTGCATGAAGTCCATTCGTGGGATCAACCGCAACAACATAGATGAGGTATACCAGGCGGGCCTGATCGGTCTTTGGAGAGCAGCGCAGCGTTTTGATGAGTCCAAGGGTTACAAGTTCTCCTCTTACGCCGCAAAGGTGATCCGCCATGCGATGATCGCTGAGATGCAGTCCAAATATCCCGATACTGCCACTCTTTCGATGGATACAGACATCACCCCTGAAGCGCTGGAAAAGCTAATCAGTAATGGCGAGGTCAACCAGTTTACCATTGAGTCCAAGGCCCCCACTGAGCTGATGGAGATTCTCAAGTATATCTGGGAAAGCCGGTCGGCAGCCAATGAAAAAGCTGCAGTCCGAATCTGCATACTGCGTGGATATGGCTATGACAGAGAGCAGATCGCCAAAATCATGGGAACGACCCAACCCTTTGTTTCCAGTCTGTACAGCCTTGGTAAAAGGATCATCTCTTGCCACCCTCTGTTCCGGTACTACATGGGAAATTACCACCCTCACAAGGTCAATCTGCTGGGGAAGGACTACGAGATCCGCTTTGCGAAAGATGTGATCTTTGATGTGATCGTCCAGAACCCGGATGAGTATGAGGAGGGCCTGTGTGAGTCCCTCGCCGTGGAGGGAGTAGGCGAATGGCTGCTGAAGAAGCAGCACTATGGGACCCCACTGCTTGTAAATGACAAGCGCCACTCTGTCAGCAATATCCTCCGTGTGTACGATAACTACATCGAAATCGAGGTTGCTGCCACCAAGGGACGCTTCAAGAAGCAGGTCCGATTCGTCGCTTAATCCCCCACCAAGCCGCCGTTTTGCATAGACATTTCCGAAATAAATGAGGTCGGAAATCGCTTGACAAGCCAAAAAAGCCGGATAGAAGCGATATTAGATAAAAAAGTTCTATCATCAGTAAAAAGGAGAACAAGATATATGCAATCCCTTCCAATTTATTTAGATGAAATTGATATTCAGAGAATCTCATGCATACGATTTATTATGCCTATAAACGATATTGGGCGTGATGATGTTCAAATCTATGTCGAATATGGTATTGGTATGTCCGATGAACATAAGCTCGTTTGCAATGTATGGGCACATATTTTGGATACCGTATTAAAAGGATATTTGCTGTCTTTTGAAATTGATAAGCCCCAAACAGAAGATAAAGAAATCGATGCAATTATGCGAACCTTAAACGAGAGTGATAAATTCTATGCAGTTCTGCATGGGTATCTCGACTGGGCAGACAAAAATCGATTGAAAGAATAACAGTAATCTCAATGGCGGTATTTCCCCGGCTTGACAGTATGCAGTAAAAAGGGATACAATACCACCATCACAGAAGAAATGACCGCTGATCCCCTCATGGGAGATGCAAAGTGCGGCAGCTGATCCAGGCTGCCGGAAGGATTCAAAAAAATAGGCACGATTATGCCCTTTGGGCAGATCGTGTCTTTTTTTTATGCAAAAAAGGCCATAACGGCGAGGCCCCAGGTACCAGCCGTTAAAATATAGGCAAACTGAAAGGAGATATTTATGAAACACTTTGAGAGAATTGCGGAGAGATGCTATTCCTGTTACGAAGATCTTTCGCTGCAGGAGAAAATTGATGTGATTGCCAGAACTTTCGGCTACAACACCGGAACCATTACTACCAGCCCCTGCTCGGGAAAGTGGAGAGGAACGAGCGATGTTTCAATTCTGTTTGACAGCGGAATAAAGCTCTTCCTGGGAAACGCACTTACACCCAAGTCTAAAACCAAGCAGCTTCAGACAAAGATGGTCGATGCAAGCCTGATGTGGTACAACCCTAAAATCACTGAAATAACAAAGCAGCTGGCATACCATAGCCTTCTTTTCCAGGAGCGAGCCGATAACGCTTGCAGCATGGCGCTTGGCCTGAAACCATACCGGCTTCTTTCCGTAGAGCTTAGTACAGGTGCGAATGGCTACATTGGCTGGTACTATGTTGTGATCGAAGTAGAGGGAGAGATCCTTGCGCATATTGAAACAGGCCTTAACTATGCTATTAGGGATGCCAAAACTGATGCGCCAAACTATCGTAATTACTTCATAGCGGGTGGCCTGAATGAAGCTGATTTCGTTTATAACAGTTGCGGTTTTTCGACTAAGATCAAAGCGCCCTATTGCCTGCCTATCGGACCAGAGGTGTTGGAACGGGCGGAGAACTGTTTGAGGAAGCGCATTGCAGCGGAAAGCCAGGAAAAGCACAGCTGGGGGTTCTATATTATCCCGGATATTAAGACCTGGGCTGTACCTTCTGTGCCTCAGAGCAGAAGTCCTCTGGAGCATTATAAGACATTTGAAGAAGCCAAAGCACGGTTTATTGAACTGCGAAAGCAGCCATGCAATCTTGCTGAGAATGATGTGGATTCACATGGGGTTCCATACGCCCATCTGACGCTGGGAATAGAAAACATGAACGGTATGAGTTCTATCGATATTCTTCATGTCCGTGGAAATAGGAACTTCCTTGTGAGTGATTTTTCTATCATAGATCAACTGCGTGACGATTTGGATGTGATGGAGATTCTGTCCAAAGCAGATCATGAAATAGGGTTTGATATGGTTCGTCCGTATGACCTGATCGATGATACTCATAAGCCCGGGATAGGGATCCCCTTCTCTGCATGGGACAATCCCTACTTCAATTCGGATGGCCATTGCGAGCCATACTCCGTCACTGGCGCCGGCCAGAAGGAGGCTGCAGTGGTCTGCCTGACGGAAAATCAGTTGGAGGCCGTAGGATACCACAGAGCAGGCATGGCAGCACAAGGGCGGTATCTCATCATGTCCAATGGTGAGAATGCTTTTGCTGTCAGCACCTATCACCCGGGGAAGCGATGGCTTGACATCTACCAGCTCAAGGACCAGGACAATCTGAACAGAGTCAGGTTCCTCTCCTATGAGAAATTCATCAACAGCGGTGAAAAGGTGGTCTGCGACAACTATGCTTCAGCCTATTCCGGTGAACTTGAAAAGACTTTCACGCTTGAAGAGATCTTCTATATTTTCAATATGGAAATCCCTGATGGCTTTCATGGGCACAGCTTGTCCGTATCTGATGTGATCGTCCTGGAAGAGGATATGAAAAAGACAGCATGGTTCGTTGACAGCATAGGTTTTAGAGAAATCCCCGATTTCTTTGGCCCCGAAGAATGAGAAAGGTGAAGAACATGGATAGAAAGGTATTTCTGGAGCGCTGCATCGACATTTTTGCCGACTACATCGCAGAGCTCAACGAGATCAGTGGGTATGTCATCACCCAAGAGGAGCAGGAGAGCTTCACACAGAAGATCTCTGAAGTGCAGGAACTGTCCGCAGCCGCTCAAGAGCAGCTCCTTGAGACGATGCCCACACTCTGAAGGGCCTGCGCTTCCCAGGCTTGACAGTATGCAGTAAAAAGGGATACAATACCATCATTACGGAAGAAAGGACCGCTGATCTCCTGTATGGAGGCAGCAAAGTGCGGCAGCTGATCCAGGCTGCCGGAAGGATACAAAAATTAGGCATGATTGCGCCCTCTGGGCCGGTCATGCCTTTTTTGTTATACGAAAATTCAAGGCGCCGGCTGCTTGCAGCGGGTGTCTTTTCATATAGAGCAAGCAAAAGCTGACTGGGAAAGCCAGCAAAAACTACAC
Source organism: Hydrogenoanaerobacterium saccharovorans (assembly GCF_016901815.1). Lineage (GTDB taxonomy): Bacteria > Bacillota > Clostridia > Oscillospirales > Ruminococcaceae > Avimicrobium > Avimicrobium caecorum. The sequence goes on along the minus strand of NZ_JACSNR010000010.1, from coordinate 56,371 downwards.
TGAAAAGAGGAATTGGTATGGCAAAAAAAGATGTGTTCCGGACAATTCTCGAAGATACAGAGAATGTATCAAGGGAAGTCTGGCTGCGGGAGCGGAAAAAGGCAATTTGCGGATCGGATTTCCCGGTCCTGCTGGGCTTGAGTACATTCCGGACCGCAGTTGACCTGTTTGTCGATAAGACAAACCCGGATGAAATCAGCGAGGAGGTCTCGCTCCTGTCGAAGTACCGGCTCGACATAGGCCACGCTCTCGAACCCGTCATGCTGGGAACCATCGGCCTGGAACTGGGAGCGATCCCGATCCGGGACAAGCGAATGGTGGAAAGCATCCAGTATCCATATATGCGTGTGGATATTGACGGCATTTTCATGATGCAGCAGCCGAGAAGAGTGTCTGGCGTCGACCTGGCTGCCGGGGAGCTGGTGCTGTTTGAAGCAAAAACGGTATCAAAGAAGAAGTTCTACCAGCACCTTGCAGCCCCTGACTTGGGCCATGTAGCCCAATGCAAATTCGGGATGCTGGTCCGTGGAATGACTCACTGTATCCTGGCATACAGCAACGGCGGAAACAACCTGTCGGAGGATCTGATTTACTACTGCGTGAGTCTGACCGACGAAGATCGGCAGAGAATCCCGCTGATCGTTCATGAGTTCTGGGAAAATGTTCAGAAGGGCATCCCTCCCACGGAACCCATGGAAGCAGACACGACCGCATTCAAAAAGTCTCTGATTCGCTATTACAGCGCAGGCCCTAAAAGCGATGAGGACGCCCAGATACCGACCTATCTGCTTCCGACTATCCAGAAATCGCTGGAGATCCGGCAGGAGATCAGCAAGCTGAACGAACTGCTTAAAGCCAAGGAGCAGGAGAGAGACCTAAACGAGCTTCCACTGGTTGAGTTCCTGGGGAATAAGAGTAATGCCGGCGTTCTTGAGAGCGCCCTGACCGTTTACCGGGCTGGTTACACGGTGACGAACCGCCGTTCTGTCAATGCAGATGGGCTGGATCGTCTGAAAGAGGAGCATCCGGAGGTATTCGACCTGTTGAGCAAGGAAGGGTATATCCAGTCCTCCTCCAGCCGGAGCCTGTATGTGAAAAGCAAAGAGAAGAAAGTCCCGAAGGGAAGAAAGAAGTGAAGCTAAATGGCAAAAATCACAGAAGAAGAACAGAGCATGATCCGTGGGCGCTTTATCCGGCGCCTCTGGGGTAATGATGAGGGGTACCGGATCTCCCTTTATGAGATCATCGAAGCGCCGGAGAACACACCGGATGAGTTTCTGCGGAGCGGCACTTTTGTAGCCAAGGGAGTTTTCCTGCCCGAGCTGGAACAGCTGACCGTGAAATTCACGGGCGCCTGGCGTAAATCAAAAGGCAAATCAGCATTACAGGTTCACAGCTTTGCCGAAGAGACACCCAAAAGCAAGAATGCAATCATCGAGTATCTCTCTTCAGGCCTGTTCCCTGGGATCGGTCCCAAAACAGCAGAGAGGATCTACGACGCCTTTGGTAAGGAAGCTCCAGAAATCGTAACACATGATCCGAAACGGCTTACTGAGGTGAAAGGCATTGGTGATGTCACCGCTCAGTATATTGCGGAATCTGTGAGCAAAACCCGTGAAATTCAGGATCTTGCGCTGTTCTTTGGGGAATATGGAATCAGCTTGTCCAAAATCAAGAAGATCCATGAAGCGTTCCCCTATAACACTCTGGGAATCGTCAAGAACGATCCGTTCCGCCTTTGTAAAGTCAATGGATTCGGCTTTGCAACGGTAGACTCGATCGCCGAATCGCTGGGGACACCGCTCAACTCTCCCTTGAGGATCCAGGCTGCCCTGGTTGAGTCGATCAGAAAGGAAAAAACGAACGGGAACCTGTTCGTCCGATCTGATACCTTGCTTACCAAGGCTTTGGAGCTGCTGAATCTCAGAGCTGAAAGGGAAGAGGAGCAGATCCAGAAGGATGCAGTCATGACAGAGATCAATGCGATGCTGATGTCCAACAAACTGGCATCGTCCCCCTATGTTCTTGAAGATGGCACCAAGGAGATCTATTTGGCGAAAGACCTTGAGAAAGAGAAGGGGATCGCAGCCGGCCTGATGGAGTATATCAATACGCCGCTGCCGGAAAGCGATGAGATCCCCCTGCATGACCTGGAAAAGGCGCTCTCGGAAGTGGAGAAGGAACTGGGTATCACCCTGGCGTCGAAGCAGCGGGAGGCCGTCCTGACGGCGCTGACGCACAAAATGTGCATCATCACCGGTGGCCCGGGTACAGGCAAGACAACGATCCTTGTGGCAATCCTGCGCCTGTACCACATCTTCTGCAATCAGCGGGAGGTCCTGCTACTGGCCCCCACGGGCAAAGCAGCCAGGCGGATGTCTGAATCCACCGGGGAGCAGGCTTACACCATCCATCGTGGTTTAGGGCTGACTCCCAGGGAAGGAGAGGAGGATCTCATACGCTCTGGACACAGCATGATGAGCGATGAGACCGGCTTCCTGTGCATCGATGAGGGCAGTATGGTGGACAATGTGCTGATGTCAGCCATCGTTGAAAAACTGCCGATGGGATCCCGGTTCCTCTGTATCGGTGATACGGACCAGCTTCCCTCCATTGGCGCCGGCGCCATCCTCAAAGACCTGATCGATTCGGACTGTATCCCTGTCGTTCGGCTGGATGTGATCTATCGGCAGAGCGAGACAAGCTCCATCGTTAAGAACGCCCAGGCGATCCGGGCAGGGGACACCCACCTGAATTTCGATGGGAGTTTCAGCCTGAAAACAGTTGGCCAGCCGATGAAGGGCGCCGGCTCACAGGCCGATCTCCCAACGCATGAACAGGTCGTTCGTACCTACTTGGAGCTGGTCAAGCAGTATGGTATCAAAGAAGTAGCCATACTTTGCCCCCGCAGGACTAAGATTCTGCTTTCGTCTGAGCAGATCAACCAGAGCGTACAGAGCAGTATGTTCCAGAATGCGCCTGGCACTCCCAGGGTAACGATCGGCAACCGCACTTTCTATGTGGGGGACCGTATCGTCCAGTGCAAGAACACCGACACCGCTTCAAACGGTGATATGGGAGTGATCCGGGAAATCCGGCCAGCAAATGGAGATGACCCGGAAAAGGTCATCATCAGCTTTGACTTCGATGAAGGCAGCAGCGTTGCATACGACCATGAGGACATGAAAAATGTCCAGCTTGGGTATGCCCTGACGGTCCATAGAAGCCAGGGATCTGAGTTCAAAGTGGTCCTGATCCCGCTCTCCTGGTCGCAGGCCATCGTCCTGTACCGCAACCTGATCTATACCGCTATCACTCGTGGGAAGGAAAAGGTCCTTTTGTTCGGACAGAAGGCTGTTCTGGACTATGCGATCCGGCGTAAAAACCAGACGCAGCGCAACACGAACCTGGATCATTTCCTGCAAAATGAAAAAAGGTCAAGAAAAATTATCTAAGAGTGTTGACATTTTGGCAACCTCATGGTATATTCTACTTGACCAATACTATTTGATTTTCTGAAAAGAAGATCGAAAAGGGAAGCACTCGAAAGAGTGCTTTTCTTTTTTCTCGGATTGTTTTAGGTATTCCAAACGAAACGCACCTCCTATACTGAAGATAGGAGGTGCGTTTTTATGCCAAAATTTTTTATGAGTCGGATCATAATTTGGGGGATGCTGGCGGCGCTGGTGTCAGTGCTTGCGCTGATCCTGGCCATCTCGACCGGACAATACCAGCTGCTTGTTCCTGGGTTCTTCCTTGCCATCGGCTGTGCTTTCTATGGCTATCAGATCTATCAGATCGCCCGTCAAGGTGAGTACTTCGTCATGCGATTGACCTGCACCGACATTCGCCCTCTGGGGGTCCTTGAGGGTGCCGTTGCGTATTTCGATCCAACCTCACAGACAGCCTTCAAACGGGCAAAGTCTGTGATCTTTACAACGGAAAACGGGCAAACCATCAGCTTTACCTATGAGCGCTATCGGCGGTTCGTGATCGGCCAGAAGTATGATTTCTACTTCAAGAAGCCCCGAGACGGCCAGGATCTGACATCTGAGACACTGGAACGGCTCCGGATCGACCACACGATTGTATCCAGCACGATTGAAGTGTCATAAAAAAGCCGGGAGAGACAGGCGCCGCACCTGCTCTTCCGGCTTTTTTTCATTTGAGGAAACCTTCTTCAATCACTCGGGCAAGCTCTGAGAGACTTGGCAAAAGGTTCGATTCAGTCCATTCTGCCACTCGCCGTCCAAAACTCAGGAGCCATTCTGCGATATGGGAAAAATCAATGATTGTAGTGCCGGTTTTCGATTGGAAAATAATCAGGATGATCAGAAAAAAACCGACACCGCCCATGAGCTTTGACAGTGTTTTGTTAATGGTGCAGAAGAACAGACATACCAGAAAGATGACCCCCAGGGTAGTCAATGATGCGTCGCTCACTTCTTCATTCTCCTTTCTCCTCTTCATTGGCTGCACTGGACTCCAGGATCTCCTGGCAGGATTTGAAGCGCATACCATTCTGGAGATCTATGCTCAGTAAGTAGGATTTCTGACCCAATGTTTGGGAAGTAAGGTCAAACTGGACCTGCACCAGATCCCCGGACAACTCCGAACTGCGCACGGTGCAGGATATAGATGCCTGTTTCAGGGTCTCCGGGACGATGTACTCGTTGCTGGCCTCATCGTAGAAGCCACCGGATTCGTTCCGAAGATACTCAGAATCCGTACCAAAAAAAGACATAGCCGCTTGTTCAAAATCGGCTGCTCCAATGTGCAGGAGATCGGGATCATCAGCCCTCCGATATGTCGCAAACGGATCATCAGCATCACTGTATAACTCAGCATAGTACCGAAGATACCAGCCGAGGATCTCCCGAACCGGAATTTGTTCTGGTTCAGTCCAGCATGATACTGATGCAATCGGGCCAACATTTTCCGTAATGGCAGCGTAGTCAAGATGGGTCGATACGCTATCGAATACAACGCTGCTTGGTTCTTGCCCAGCCGCTTGAGTATCGCTGCTGGCAGAGCATCCCGTCAGGGAAGCAAACGCCAGGCCGGCAACCAGGCCAATCCATTCCTTTCGCATAAAATCACCTCATATTTGAGTATATCTTTGGGCCAGTACTCAGAAAACCTGAAAAAACCTTGACAGTATGCAGTAAAAGGGGATACAATACCATCGTTACAGAAGAAATGACCGCTGATCCCCTGCATTGGGAACAGCAAAGTGCGGCAGCCATTCGTAGCTGCCGGAAGGATACAAAGAATTAGGCATGATTGCGCCCTTTGGGCCGATCATGCCTTTTTTGTTATACGAAAATCCAAGGCGCCAGCTGCTTGCAGCGGGTGCCTTTTTACATAAAGGAGTGATTCCTATGCGGGAATACAGAACAATACCGCAGATCGAGATCAAGAAGATGCACCGGCCGCAGAAGCCGGTAAAAATCCTTGAATCCTGGCCTGCGGAACAGAAAGGAGAAATGACCTACGAAACAGAAAAAACCGCTTTACTGCCTGTCATTGGGGTACTTGGAAGTTTCAGTACGCAAGATCTATGACTATGAGCTAAAAGGCGATGGTTACAAATTCCAGGCAGCCTATGTCCCGGTGCAGTTTATCCGGACAGACGAGCTGTCAAAACCGATCTGCCGTGCAGGGCAATACTACTTCTTCGGTTTTTCCTTCGAGGAGTTGTACCACTCTGCTGAAGCGACGAAAAAGGAACTGGATAATGCCCTGCGCCTGCAGCTCCAATGGGTTAAGCTCAGTGAGCAAAAACTCAAGGAGTGGGACAATCTGCCTTCCTTGATCCACGAGAATACAAGCACCTCTCAGAAAAACCAGCAAAGCCCTTCTACACAAGACAATCAGCCAGTTAAAGGGGCTTTGCCGGAAGCCGGGACATGGAAGATCATTTCTGCCACTGCCCAGGCCCGGGAGAATGGAGCCTGCGTTGGCTATTGTGCCATTCTTGTCAATGGATCAACGGGAAAGGAAGAAGCAAGAGTGTCCGGTGGCGGAAAGGCAACGAATTTGCAGAGGGTCTTTCTCCGGTCAATCCGGGATGTGATCCAAAAGGGAAAGAAGCTCGGGAAGAACACAACGATCTGCATCTGCACATCTGACTCCACAATCGTGGAGATGTTCCAAAAGGGCTATCTGCGTGTCTATGCAAACAGGGGATGGAAAACGAAAAACGGCAGCGAGCTGCCAAATCTGGATTTCTGGAAAGTAATCTGGAAGTACACCGCTGAGTATCAGATGACAGCAAAGCTGTGCAGCGAAAGCAGCCCGGAACTGTATCCGTGCTACGAGGTCGCTATGCAGAATGCTGAGCAAGTATACCAGTTGTCGCTCGAAAAATAATCCTCTGGTGTTTTACCAGGCATACACTGAAATATGAGAATAGGAAGGGAAAAGTCATGACACTGAACAATGCTTTCTGTACTGAAAAGAACATCTTTCTGATTGAGAAAAATCCTGCTGCTTCCGAGGAGCAGCGCAAGAAAGCGCAGGAACTGCGCAAGAGGAATGCCGCAGATCTTCAGCGTTTCCTCGCACAGATCGAGAACTCGATCTCCTCTTCGACTCAGGCCGAAGCGGTAGTAAAGAGCATCTCTTCTGACAGTGCTGTTAAGGCTGTACTGAATATCCGGGATATGATCTCCTCCGGCCTGGCTCATGCTTCCAATGAAGTCACGCTGGATGAAGAAACCATCGATACCCTGCGTGACAGCATTGCCAACCTCAATCGGGAATATCTGTGAGAAAAAGAAAAGAGCCTGGTTTACCCGGGCTTTTTTCTTTTCCGCACAAGCAAAAGCGGTTTTTTTAGATATTCAATTCTTGGTCCCAGCACTACAATGACTATTGAGGAGGTTTTTACTATGGACAAAAATTCTTTTGATCAGCAGATCGAACAGATCTATGCCGAGCTTGATCGCTTATGCGCAGTTATAGAAGATCCAGCACGCATCCTGGGCGAGTTCTTTGATCCATACAAGCCAAACCTGCTCCAGGCTATTCTTACGCTTTATGGGTATAGTGAACGGGATCTCTATGACTTGATTGCCTTCCAGCTTTCCAAACTTCCTGCCCTGGCAAACTGCGTAGTAGAGTATAATCCGGAATACCCAAAGGCGCCGCTTCGGATCAGCTACCGTGATCCCCACTTTGAACTGCTTCATCTAAATCTGAAATCACGCCAGTATGAATCAACATTTGAGCAGGTTGCCAATGGCATGAAATACCGTGTCCGGGACGCAAAGGGAGCACTGATGGCAGCAGAGGAGTCAGTCAATGAGGTCCGCACTTTGGAAAAGCGGATCCGTATGATCTGTGGAGGCGAGATCCCGCTACGACGAACCTCTTTGGCTAAGCGAGCGTCACTAAAGCGATACCTTGTTGGGCTGAAGTGGTACACAAAGGAAGATGCTTCTCGGGCGTGCGATCATACTGACAGTTTTCTGCGCAGTATCCAGGAGGAGATTGATAAGCGGCAAGCAATTATGGCTATGGAACAGCAAAAGCTGTCCGAATGCACTGCTATCCAGGATAAGTTCACCAACAATACTTATCTTCAGAATGCGATGCAGGATATGACTACCATTTTGGAGAACCAGGGTTACACAAACACCCGAACTCTGTCTTTGGAAAAAATAGAGGGGGAAGAGAAAAGGTGAATCTGAAAAAGGTTGTTGCGCTTTGTAAAAATGCAAAAAAATTTCATGTCATCAACATCGTCTCTTCCGATCGCCCTGAACGGACTGTAACCAATCAGTGGATCATGCTTGGGCCGGCGGCCTATCAGATCGGGAACAGCGGATTCACCTCGCAGATGCTGGCTCAGGTAGCAGGAGTGGAAAACAGTGCTTTTTCGTCCATCAAATTTCAGGATGAGGATCGGGTGATCTCTGACTGGATGAAGGACTTTCCGGTGCAGGAAGATCAGAAAGCCATGTGGGCGACCATCAGCCTGGTTATGGACCATCGGGAGATCCGGCTGTTCCGCTCCTACACCGGCGGCAGCATCCTTCCCATCAACTGCGCCTATCTCGCTCCAATCGATAACGAATGCGATTATTATATCCGTCAGGGATCAAAGTCTCCAATGCTGGCTATCAAAAATGGACTGTTCATTGAAGCGTTAATCCTGCCGTACGACATCTTTGGAGAAAAAGACGGGATCAAACTCCTGGGCATCAAATCCGCTCTGGAGAACGAACGGGGGATCTGGGAATAACACCCATCGATGCACCCCAAAACAACAAGGAGGACATTATGGAATTGGCTAACATCGTAATTCTGAACAATTCACTGGACCTGGAAGAGGAAGAGCGGAAGGCTGAGAACTTCCAGCCGAAGAAGGATACCCTGTTTTTGTGTGATCGATTTGTCCTGGCGCACTGGCGCTGGCTGTACCTGAATGACACAGACGCCAATCTGCATCAGCTGCCCCAGAGCGTTCGGGAGGAATTGAAGCTGTCGCCTGACAATAGCGGGGCTTGGACAAAGTGTGAGCGGTTCATTTGAAAACGAAAGGAGAATAGAGCTGCGCCCTGGGCACTTGACAGTATGCAGTGAAAAGGGATACAATACCACCATCACAGAAGAAATGACCGCTGATCTCTTCGTGAGAAAGGCAAAGTGCGGCAGCTGATCCAGGCTGCCGGAAGGATACAAAGAATTAGGCATGATTGCGCCCTCCGGGCCGGTCATGCCTTTTTTGTTATACGAAAATTCAAGGCGCCAGCTGCTTGCAGCGGGTGCCTTTTTACATAGAAAACACAAAAATCTTCAGAAAAGGAGAAGCATTATGATGAAAGAAAAAATCGATGTTCTGGACTGGGAAGATATGTTTGAGGAAGAAATGGACTCTTCACCAGTGCAATGTGATGTGATTTGGGATCAGGAGCTGCAGCCCGCAGACATGTCCGAACCGACTCACTGCGCTGTCCGGAACGGGGTACCTGTTGAGTATGACATACCGGCTATGCCCTGGGAAGAACTGATGAGCGTGCGTCTCGATCAGACGATCGATGCCCTCAAAGTACTGCATGACCTGGTTAAGGATAACCGGTATGCTACCGAAAGTGAATGTGAAACGCTGGCCCGGTACACCGGAACCTATCTGGTGGACATGATGTACCGCCCACAGGATCAGATCGTGAATGCTTTCCCGGAGGACGGACTGAGCATCTCGAACAGTATGCTCCCATATCCCTATATCCAGGACCCTGTAATCGTAGAGACGATCTTCCGTATCCTGGGGAGAATTGGCTTTGAGAAAGGCAATATCCTCCTTCGGGAAGCTGGTGTCGGTGCCGTTCTGCGTGCGATGGATAAGACGATGCGGGAATCGAGCCGGATCGACCTGTCAACGGATGATCCGATCCTCAAGGACATTGAGTCATTTCTGTACCCGACCGTTCCTGTTCTCTCTGAAAGCGATCCGCTGCAGAGCAGCTACTATGATGCCATCATCGCAGAGATCCCCTGCAGAACCAGTTTTGCTGAACTGGAGATTGGACAGAATGCTGTGCCGGTACCTGGTACAACAGCGTTGGTTCTGAAAATGGACCGTGCGCTCAGACCAGGGGGAGTACTCCTTATGACGATGGATGAAAACGCTGCCAGAAGCGCCTTTTTCGATAGAGGAGCCAATATGGTCGCTCTTTCCAACATGGCACATCTGGATTTTCTGGGTGGATTGAAATTCCGAATCAGAAGTGCCTCTCGGTTTCTGTTCCTGTTTCAGAAAAGATCGGACAGCCGGAAATCCTCATGGCCAACATACAGCTGGAAGAGTAACACTGAGAAGATCGACCCGTCGCTTCCGGAAATGGAAGTCCAGGAAAACATCGAAACACAGATCCTGGGATGGGGCATCGAAGGGATCTACCACGAGGTAGAAAGCGATGCTGAAACGGAGGATGCAGAATACATTCCGGCCAATCCCAATGTCCGCAATTTTGAACTTGTCCTGGTAAATGGGGAAGTCTATCAGCGAGTCGACAGCCGCATGATCCGGCAGAAGCTGACAGGCCGGGCCTTGGAGCGTGTCAAAGGTATGATAGCCATTCGGCAGCAGACAGAGCGCCTCCTGAAAGCTGAAATGAGTGACCTGGACGATGACTACATTGAGGTGGCCCAAGAGAAGCTGAACCGCCTTTATGATAGTTTCGTAAAAGTGTATGGTCCCGTGACAAGCCGGGCCAATTTCCGGCTGTTCCGGGAGGACATTGGAGCATCTGTCCTGGCCGCTCTGGAACGCCAGGATGAGGATGGCAAAATCGAGAAAACGGAGATCTTCACGCAGAGGACGCTGTGCATTCACAAACTTGTCTCTACCTGCGACACCCTGCAGGAAGGTTGTGCTGTTTGCATAGACCGGCTCGGAAAGATCGACCTTGCCTTTATCGCTCAGCTTTGCCAGAAAACGGTGGAAGAAGTCCAGGGCGAGCTGGAAGGCAGCATGATTTTCCGTAATCCTCACTCCGAAGGGGCCGATGATGAATGGATTCTGCGCACCGCATACCTGAGTGGACCTGTTTTGAAAAAGTACAGGGAGGCTCAGGAGGCGGCTGAAAACTCAGCAGAATTTGAGATCAATGTGGAAGCGCTGAAACAAGTGCTGCCCGATCCGATCCCATCAAAGGACATTTATGTCACCCTGGCATCGAGCTTTGTTGATGATAAATTCATCGTCGATTTTGCCGATTACCTTCTTGGGAGCCAGATAAGTCACCCTTACACTGACGAGCTCTTCAGTATTGAGTATCAAAACGATGGAAAAAGGCACCTCGCTTGCAATCATTACATCTCCCCAGCTAATGTGGTAATCTACTCAACTTATGGTATCCCCGAAATGGGCGCCTTGGCGCTGTTTGATCGGTTGCTGAACCAACGGAGTATTACAGTATATGACAAGGTGAATACTGGAGGCGATAAAACTCGGTTCGTCACCAACACAGAAAAGACGATAGCTGCACAGGAAAAGGCCAATCTGATTGCTGAAAAGTTCACAGAATGGATCTTCAGTGACCCGGATCGTGAAAGGGAGATCGTAGAAAGCTACAACAGCAGCTTCAATGATTATGTGGTCCCGACCTATGATGGTAGTCATCTGACTTTCCCGGGAATGTCCATGAACATTGAGCTGCGCCCTCATCAAAAAAATGCCGTATTCCGGATCATTCAGGAAAACGGGGCTTTTCTCAATCATGCTGTGGGCAGCGGCAAGACCTTTACCATGATTGCAGCTGGTATGGAGCTTGAACGGCTGGGGCGGATCAGAAAACCGCTTTACCTGGTTCCGAACAACCTTCTGACCCAGTGGGGTGGTGAGATGATGCGCCTGTACCCTACAAAGAAGGTACTGATTGCAGATCCTTCTGACATGAGAAAGGAGCGCCGGAAGCGTTTCCTGACCCGGGTAGCAATCGGCGATTACGATGCCATCATCATGGGTTCCTCCTCGTTTGACACGATCCCGGCGCCTATCCACACTGTCCGGGAAACGATCGAGCACAATTTCCAGGCAAAGAATCATTGCCAGGAAACTCCGGTGACGAAACTGGAAAAGAGCTTGCAGGATGATCTCTATCGAAGCTATGAGGCGAACGAATCTGCGGATTTTAACTTCGAGGATCTTGGGGTTGACTACCTGTTCGTCGATGAATCTCACGGGTTCAAAAACCTGAGAGCACCGTCAGGCAGCTCGGTCCAGGGCATCAGCAGCTCCAGCAGCCATAAGGCGACCGATCTCTATTACAAGACGAAGTACCTTTCCAGCCTGCACGGCGGGAAAGGCGGATATGTATTCGCTACTGGTACAGCGATTGTCAATAGCATCGTGGAGCTGTTTTCGGCACAGAGATTCTTCCAGGAGGACCTTTTGTTCAGTAAGGGCATCTACAACCTCCGAGACTGGGTCAAGAATTTCGCCGTTGTCACAGCAGAATGGGAACTGCCGCCGGAAGGCTTGGACAAGAACGGAAAGGGTTTCCGTCAGGTCATGCGGGTCAGTAGCTTCCAGAATGTCCCTGAGTTGATGCACATGGTACTTCAGTTCATGGATACCGTGACCTCTTCTGCCGTCGACATGGAGACGCCCAATATCGTCGAGGAAACGGTATCGTGCCCTATGAGTGAGGATCAGCGCAATTATATGGACCTGTTGGTAACACGGGCACGGGAGATTCGCACAAAAGGCACGATCCAGGCCAATGACAATATGCTTTCCGTCACAAATGACGGGCGGAAGGCAGCCTTGGATATGCGGATCATTGATCCTTTGTCCCAGAACTTCCCGCACAGCAAAGTGTCCGAATGTGCCCGTAAGGTCGCAGAGCTGTACTTCAAGTACAACGATGTCCGGAGTACGCAGATCATCTTCAGTGATATTTCTGTGCCGAACCAGAATAAGGAGTTTTCCGTCTACACAGAACTCAAGAAGTTGCTCATCTACATGGGAATCCCGGAAAATGAAATTGCGATTGCACATGACTACAAGACCGCAACGCAGTTCAAGACCATGCAGTCAAAGATGCAGGCCGGGCAGATCCGTGTCCTGATCGGTTCTACCGGAACGGTAGGGCAGGGGCTGGATGTTCAGCGCCACCTGATCGCCCTTCATGAGCTGGATACGCCCTGGACCCCCAAAGATGTGGAACAGCGGCTCGGCAGAATCAAGCGCCCGGGCAATCTGAATAAGACTGCCTTCATTTTCACCTATGTCACAGAGGGCTCCTTTGACGCCTATATGTGGCAGTGCGTAGAGCGCAAGGCGAAGATGATTGCGCAAATCCTGCGTGGAGACCTGGATCGCCGCACCGTGGAGGATGTCGATGCCAAGGCTCTGAGCTACTCGGAAATCAAGGCGATCTCTTCCGGAGATCCTCGGTTTCTCCAGCGTGCGAAGCTGGAAGCTGAGATCGCACGGCTCCAGGCGCTGAAACACCGGTACGATGACAAGATCAGAAAGGTCACCGCCAATGCTTTCAGAACGATTCCGGACCGAATCAAGCAATATGAGGAGCGAATCCCGTCAATCGAACAGGACATCGCTGATACCTGGGCATACCGTGGCAGCTATCTCTATGAGCTTGCCGGGCAGAAATATGATCTGCTCGACCTTGTTCAGAAAGAAAAGGCCGCCAAGGCGCTGCAGGAGATCATTGCGAAGAGGGTGAAGTATGGCGATAGTCTGGGAAAGCTGAACGGGTTGGAGATCATTGCAACTCCCAGCCAGTCCGCTGACAGTTTCTTCAGCAGAGCTTCGTTCAGTGTTGCCCTGAACGGCCACACATCTCATGCTCTTTCAAGAAACGCACAGATCCTCAATGCAAAAGGCGCTTTGAACTTTGCCGCCAACACATTCGACCAGATGGATTATGAGCTGCAAGAGTACAAGGAGAAGCTGCGTGCAGACCAGCTGGCTCTGAATGCATCGCAGGATCTGATCTCAAATTCCAAGTTTGAGAAACAGGAAGAGCTTGACCGGCTCATCGCTGAGTACGAGGAGCTGAACGCAACTCTCACCGCCTGAGTTTCAAGCAGAAAATGTGGTAATCCCAGACTTGACAGTATGCAGTAAAAAGGGATACAATACCACCATCACAGAAGAAATGACCGCTGATCTCCTGCATGGAGGCAGCAAAGTGCGGCAGCTGATCCAGCTGCCGGAAGGATACAAAGAATTAGGCATGATTGCGCCCTCTGGGCCGGTCATGCCTTTTTTTGTTATATAAGAAAATCCAAGGTGGCTGCCTCTTGCGGCAGGCGCCTTTTTATATAGATATTTCTGAAAGCAAGGAGTCTGAGAGCCGGCGCATTGACGAACAAAACAAAAACAGATAAAATAGTAAAGGAGATAGGAAATATGCCTTTAGCAGAAAATTCCAAGGAATTGGAATGGATTCGCAGATACCGTCTGATAGACGACACCTTTATGCGGGTAGTATTTATGAATCCGCAGTGCACAGAGCTGCTGATTCGCTGCATTTTACAGAATCATGACCTGAAGGTTCTGAAGGTAGAATCTCAAAAGGAATTAAAAAACCTTCATGGACGCTCGGTTGTACTGGATATACTTGCAGCTGATACTGCGGGGATCTATTACGATATAGAGGTTCAGCGTGCAGATCCGGGAGCGGCCCCCAAAAGGGCGAGATATAACAGCAGCCTGCTGGATTCATACATCTCGAAACAAAAAGAAAGATATGAGGATTTGGCAGAAAGCTATGTTATTTTCATCACGGAGAATGACTATTTCGGAGAAAAGTTTCCTATGTACCATATTGAACGGGTAATCCAGGAAACGGGCGAATTATTTGATGATAACGAACACATCATCTATGTGAATGGTCAGTACCGTGGAGAGGATAGCATCGGGGATCTGATGCATGACTTTTTCTGTACCGACCCAGAAGAGATGAACTATCCGCTGCTGGCGGAGCAGGTATGGTATTATAAGAATGATGAGAAAGGGGTAAGGAGTATGTGCAGAATTTCAGAAGAGATCTGGGCTGAAGGTGAAGCTAAGGGCAGAGCCGAGGGCGAAGCTAAAGGCAGAGCTGAAGGTGTAAAAAACATCATGGAGAGCCTGCATCTCAGCTTTGAGCAGGCATGCGATGCTATGAAAATTGCAGAGGGATCACGCCCCAAAATCAGAGAACTGATGAGTCAGATGTAAAAGGGAAAGCCACCTTTCGGTGGCTTTTCTTTTTTTCTCTTGACAGTATGCAGTAAAAAGGGATACAATACCACCATCACAGAAGAAATGACCGCTGATTTCCTGCATGGAGGCAGCAAAGTGCGGCAGCTGATCCAGCTGCCGGAAGGATACAAAGAATTAGGCACGATTGCGCCCTTTGGGCCGATCGTGCCTTTTTTGTTATACGAAAATTCAAGGTGGCTGCCGCTTGCGGCAGGCGCCTTTTTACATAGAAAAAATTTTTGTTAAAGGAGAAAAAATTATGGAAAGCACAAACTCTATTTACCGTGGCGGCTGTGAGGAGCTGCAGAAAATCAACTACACCGGCATGGACCTTTCGAGGCTGACAAAGGAGTCAACACCTCGGGAAGAGGGCGAACCGGTCCGGAAATTCTTCCCGGTGCGGTCTCAGCTCTCGTGGTTCAGATTGCAGAACGGAAACAAGGGATCGGTTCTGACCGAGATCGTCTCGATGAGCGAAACGCAGGCTGTTCTGAAAGCACGGGTCCTCATTGAGGGAGTTGAAATCTCATGCGCCCATGCTACGGCCAACATCCAGATTGACTCTCAGGATGCGTCGAACTACCGGCTGATCGAGTTTGCCGAAAGCAAGGCCATTTCCAGAGCGCTGGATTTCGCCGGCTACGGCTGCCAGCTGGATCTTGATACACTGAGTCAGGATGCAGACAGCCAGATCATTTCCCCGGCGCCCATCGCCTCTTCTGAATCCAATCCCGCTATTGGACAGCCTAATGGAGCAGAGCAGGAGGTCTGCACACCGGAGTCGCCTAAAGGTAAGATGAGGGTCGATGCGAATGCCCCTTCCAATGTTGTGGATATTTCTGAAATTGACATGAACGATGAGAAACCGCAGCGTACCCGTCGCACCCGTAAGGCAGACAAGGTGAATCAAGCAGCCGAAGAACAGCCTGATACCTCGACCACCAAAGAGCAGCTCTCCTTTGGAGACAGCACCCAGAATGCATCGGAAGCCCTGTTTACCGTGAATGGTAAGCACTATCTCCATGTTGCCAAGCGTGCCGAATCCGGCCCGGACAACTATGAATGGGATTATACCCTTTATGAAATGCAATCCCATGAGGTTGTAGACGGTGGGATTCTCAGCGTTGATGCTTCCGATGTTAAGTGCAGCGATGTAGCCAAGAATATCTGTGAGATGTTGAACATCGACAGCCCTGCCATTGCCAAGGCACCGCTTTCTCTGGTCGACATTCTGCGTGAGACATCACAGCAGCCGGTAAAGACTGAGCAGCAGGATTCCCATCCCGCTACTGATACAGGCTCGTTTACTGAAAATGCTGCGCAGAAGGTCTGGAATTGGATCTCGGAAGCCCAGAAATCGCTGACGGATACTCCTGTCCTGGACGAAACCTATTTTGGCAGCGCAAACCAGGACCCCGAAGCTATGTTCATAAACGCAGATAAGCCTACTAAAATGAGAAATTCGGATTTGTATTGGGCAATCAAGTATCTGAGTGAAAACCCCGAAGAAGCACTGGATCAGATCTATCCCACTAAAACCGGTCCGCTGACTGGGAAAACATACAGGGAGGTATTTGAAATCCTGGGCGAAGAAAAAAGTAAGCAAGCGCTGAAAAGCTGCAAGGTTTTCTACCTCGGCTCTAATGTGCCGTCCTATGCAGCTGCTCTCGTACTGAACCATACTATGTAGTCGAAAATTTCCAAGTTAAGGAGGGAGAAAGGTGTTCGACGAATTTTCGATTTATGATGTGATGAGTCTTGTCGGGCTGGATCTCTCCAAAATTCATTCATCTCAAGGCAATTTCGATTGCCCCATTTGTGGGGGAAAGAAAAAACTGAATGTCAATGTTTCCAAAGGACACGGTGGAGTTTGCCGATGCGCAAAATGCGGCGCCGGCGGGGATAAGCTGGATTTGTACCTGCTCTTCCAAAACCCACACCTTGTTTCAGTAAGAAGTAAAAGCGAATCTGATTACTACCGCCCATCCGAAGAGGATAGGGAACAGGGGCTTAAAGAACTCGCACGGATTTTGCACATCCAGCGTAAAGACCCCACATTTCGGGCAAAAGTCATTACCGCCAAGCAAGCAGCAGACACGGCGGCACCCCAAAAAGCCATAGCAAGCGCTGAACAGCGAAATGCTGCTTATACAGCTTTGCTGAAACAGCTGCGTCTGTCTGCACCGCACAGAGAAGCTCTGCATCAGCGTGGGTTGACTGACACTGATATAGAGCGGATTATGTTCCGATCTGTACCAATGTTCGGACGCACCGTCATTGCGCAAAAACTGGTGGAGCAAGGAATCAACCTGGAAAATGTCCCTGGCTTTTTCAAAGTAGCGGGAGAGAACGGAAAATTGCAGTGGAGCATTTTCTGTCCTAATCCAGGATATTTCGTTCCGATACGGAATAAAGATGGGCTGATAGTATCAATGCAGATTCGGCTCAACAAAGCCACTACCGAAAAAACTAAATACCTCTTCTTTTCAAGCGGTATCGATACTTTGACGGATGGCATCAGCGCTACTGGTGAAGTTCATATTGAAAGGGGAGAGGAACCGCCGAGGATAATCTGTATTACAGAAGGCCCCATCAAAGGCTATGTCTCACGCTCCCTTTATCAACGCTTGACTGGTCGGGATGATCTTGCACTTTTCTGTGTAGTTGGTACTACTAACTATGGGAAAATCCGTGGGATTTTGGAATCATATCTGGAGCAATATCCAGTAGAAAAGGTCGTTGAGATCTATGACTTTGATAAATTCACCAACCCGTATGTCAGTCGAGATCGGGATCATCTGGAACAGCTTCTGCGGGAAGTGATCCTCAAGATGAGGAAGAAACTGCGTCCCCAGTATGAGGATGGGAAGCCATTACCTATGTACATTTCTTTCCCTGAAGAACGGTACAAAGGTAAGGGTATAGACGACCACCTTCTGGCCCTCTATCTTGAAGCACATGATAACTGCCTTCCCTGTGAAGCAGAGACAGACTAAAGCACACATACCAAAAAAGCCGTATCTTCTGATACGGCTTTTTCTTTTTTACTTTGCTTCCTTTTCGTATTTTGCCTTTATTTTTGCAAATTCAAAAAGATACATTCCCACTGTCTCACGGTTGTCAAGTGTATCCTTCCAGCTCTGCAGACATACTATGTCTGCCAGAATATTGTCGACCTGCTCTGCCCTTGAACATTCAGCCCATTTATCATAGACGGCGAAAAATGCAGCTCTCAGCGCCTCATGGCGAGAGCGGGGATCATTGGAAATTCTACTCTGGCGGAGCCTGTACAGAGACTCCTCGAATACTGATATTCCTTCAAAACTGTCATTTCTCCGGAATTTGGCAACGAGTCCCTCGATACTAATTATCAAATCTCTCCACATTGCTTCATGGCTCGGCTTTGCTGCAAATTCTGCTGTTTGGACTATCTCTGCGATAGCATCGACCAGGGAGCTCAAGCCTTTTTGACGGAGTTCCAAAATCCGCATTCTCCCAGCATACCCACTCCAGCCCGCCAAAACATAGCCAACCGCATTTGTTTTGGACATATCTTCCAAATCCTTCATTAAACGGATGAGTAGTGGATCTACACTTTTATCATCTTCCAGCATCTTCAAAAGTGCGGATATATTTCTGATGTTGCTTTTGAGCAAAAAATCAGGTTCTTCAGGACGCAGCACCTCACCAATGCGCCGCAGGGTATCAGCACCAGGATTGCTTGTGTAGCTTCCATTTTCTAAAGCCGAAATAAGTTTAGAGGAAACTCCTGACAGATCAGCAAGCTGTCGTTGTGTAAGGCCTTTCATCTCACGGGTCGCTTTGAGCATTGCAAAATTTATGCTTTCCATTACTGCTTTTCCACCTCCAATGTTTTTTACGCATTCATTTTATCGACTTTTCTGGAACTCTGCAAGAACGGCACTCCGAAATGATATGGTAAAAAACAACATTTAACTCGAAACTTCAGAGTAACACATCAGAAACTTTCTTTGAATTGCTGGAAAAATCTTAGAAAATAGGGACGATTTTATCTTGACTAAAACAGGTTGTGTGTGGACCGCTTGGTGGATATTATAATCATGGAAGGAGGAGATAGGAATGGAAAATTCTATCATCATCGGTTGCGATATAGGGAACAAACTGATTAAAACAGCAAGCAGCATCACGCCGGCGGGTCTCCAAAAGCTGACCGGAACGCCCGTAGTGGCGCCGGCAGACCCACAGGAATACCTCCTGGTGAACGGTGAACACTACCTTGTGAGCAATAAGCGCATTGCATACGAGCGTGACAAGAGTGGCTCCCAGGCCCATCTGTACCTTGCTATGATTGCGCTGGCTAAAGAGCTGCGAAACCGAAACCTGAGTCCAAACTCAGAGATCACCCTGGCAGTTGGCCTGCCCCCTGGGCACATGGCAGATCAGGAGGTAGTGAACCATTATCGGGAGTATTTCCGGCAGAATGGCGGATTGTACCGCTTCCAAGCCGGCGGCGTAAGCTATCAGGTCAAAGTTAAAGATCTGATTGTCTGCCCGCAGGCATATTCCGTGCTGTTCACCTTGCCGCAGAATATCCTTGAGTACTCAAGTCTGCGAGTTGTTGATATTGGTGGCGGTACAGTCGATACCATCCATATTGAGAACGGAACGCCTGATCCGCTTATGCCGTCTCTGGATATGGGAGTGATCTTCCTCTATGGAAAAATCTTTATCCAGCTGCAAAACCGATTTGGCCGCAAAATTTCCGAAAGCCAGGTCGATGAGATCCTTCTGGGCAAGCAGCCTTTCTTCAGCGAGGAGCAGAAGCAGGTTGTGCGTTATGCTGCACGCAGCCACATGCAGGAGATCTTCGATGGGTTCCGGGAAACTGGAGAGGATTGGAGATCCAGCTATGTCGTGTTCTGCGGCGGTGGATCGGCCTTGCTCAAGGAACCGATCCAGGAGCTGGCCGGAAAGTACACTGGCGCATTTCAGATCGTTGATGATGTGTGTGCCAATGCCAAGGGGTATGAGGTCTTTGCCCACATGGCCCTAAAAGCCCGGCGGAAGTAAAGGAGTGTGAGAAGTATGTCCGCACCAGCCAGTGAGAGGCGAAAAAAGAATCTCGGCTTTAAGCCCGAGGGAGAAGATAAGAAGCACGATCTTGCGTATAAAATTTTGGAATCCTTACCGAGAAGAGCTGCAAGTTCATTCGTGGTTTGTGCTATCTATAACTATGTGATGGGAAGTCCTAACGGCTCAGTGATCCGTTATGGAAGTGGTAATCGCCACCAGATCACCGTGACCATGGATTCCAACATGGAAGTACACATCCAGACAGGCACCCCCAACAATCCTCAAGAGTCTTTCCTCTCCATGTCAGAAGGCGAGGAGCTTGAAAACACCCCAGATGGTTTCGGAGAGTTTGAAGAGCCAGAAATCGTTACTGACTGTGTAGCAGATGATTCAGATGCCGAGTGCGAAAAGTACAAACAACTGTTCAACGGATATTTTAATTGTTTTGAAAAATAGCCAATATTCGTATAAAAAGCAGACAGAATACTAACAAATTGTTAGTTTTTCCTGTCTGCTTTTGCTATTTATTGTATATACTGACAAAAAGCGCAAAAATCACTTGCATTTAATACCATAATGCGTTTACAATTTTGTTACAGAACTTTGATAATCAAATAGTGTTGGTCGGTCTTTTAACCCGTGTGCGGGAGGTTTTCCTGTAAGCGAGCCGGTAGTGGTATTATTATACCCTACTGAGTACTTAGCAAGGAAGCACAGCAAGCCAGCTGTGTGTGCGCAATGACAGCACGGGGGACAATGATACTTGCACCCGGAGTTGGTGCGCCGTTCGGAAGGGGGGCGGAATCTGGGGTGTTCGCAAATGTCGGCACTCTGGAGCCATGATGCTTTGGCAAAGGCTGCTGCCCAACACATTCTACCAGATCTATGAACTTATCACAGACTTCGATTTTGCAGTCTGTATTTGTTCCTGCCAGAGTTATTTCCGGCAGGAACTTGTAGAGATTGTAAAGCACAAGCTCTGGCAGTTCATACTTGCATGTTGGTGAAACCTATTTCTGTGCATGGTTTCCTGGAGCGGCAGGTTAACAACTTTAGCTGGATACTCGCCGAATTGTAAGCGTCAGATAGAAAATGAGGTTTAATTTATGTTCTTGCAATTTTTGAGGAACCATAAGGACAACGGTGTTCCGGCATTTAATAATTCCTTAATAGCAAAGGGTGAAGATTGGCGTTTACACTTCCATGATGTGGAATCTGTATGGGTCAGTAGAAATATTGCCGAAGATGGAAGCCAAGTGCTTGCCTACTACTTAACCATGAATGACGGATCAACCGCAAAAGTAGATGCTGCTACATGGATGCTCACTGATGTACAGACAAAAGAATGTGATTGGTAATCGTGTACTGTGGCGTGAATACTGAACTCAATATATGATTTAGACAAATTCTATGTTTGTATGGTCTTTTTCTTCTTACCCGGATTTCGCTAAATTTTAATTTAGCGAAATTACTGATACGATTTTTGCCCAAGGATATAACTCAGGAACTTTCCCTCTTCCGAAGCATGCTCTGTGGTATCGACACAGCAATTCTGTCAAACCAGTCCACAGATGCAAACCTGCAGCAGATATGTACGAACCGCCGCAGGGCGATTCAGTAAAACGAAACCTATTCAGAAGCCAAAGCCTTGACCGGATCGAGCTGTGCCGCCCGGAGTGCCGGCTTTGCGCTGAACACAGTTCCCAGCAGCACAGTCATCACAGCACCGGCTGTCAGCAAAGTCGGGTCGGTCTGGAATTCAAGGCTGAGCAGCTGACACGCAATCCAGGTAATGCCCTGTCCGGCCAGCAGCCCGAGGATCGCGCCATAGAAGCTCAGCAGACAGCCCTCCGCAATAAATTCTCCCAGGATCGCCGCATTTTTGGCTCCTACTGCCTTTTTGATTCCAATCTCATGAGTACGTTCGGTCACACTCGCTGACATGACAGTCATTACACCAAGCCCGGATACCATCAGCGATACGGCAGAAATCGCCACCAGCGACAATTTTACAATCTCGGCGATATTCTCCATCTTCTGCTTCTGAGCGAACATATTTTCCACTGTGTAGCTGTCTGCCTGCTCCCCATACTGGCGGGCCAGTGCATCTGCCAGCTTCTCCCCTTCCTGGTCTGCCGCCTCCGGGTCAGATAGGGTCACCGCGATACGGTCATAGCCGGACTTTCCGCTGTTCTCCTGCAGCACATTATAGGGTATATAGACAAAGCCCGGCGCATAACTGTCCAGCATGGTCTGTACCAGGCTTCCCCCACTCTCTGCCACTCCCACGATCTCAAACTCCTGATAGGAGCCGTTCAGCATGATCTGGATCTTCTTCCCCACAATGTTGGTGCGCTGGTAGATCTTTTCCGCCAGACTGCGGTCGATAACACAGACAGACCGTTTCTCACTCAGATCGCCCGGCTCCAGCAGGCGCCCATGCAGCAGATCCAGCTCCACAATCTGGGTACTGCCGCTGTCGATTCCCCAGACCGCGCACTGCTCCACGATTCCCTTGAGTTCGATCTGTGTATAGGCCATCACAATGGGCGAGGCTGACTCCACCGTCGGCTGTTCCCGCAGCGTATTGAGCTTCTCTTCTGTGAGAGGGATATCCGCCACTGTTTTATTGGCGGTGATGGTCACTGAACCCACCCCAAGGCTCTGAATCTCCTCCTCCACCAGCCCAGACCCGATCTCACCGACGGTGCTGACAATCACCACCAGCATCATGCCAATGGAAATGGATAACAGAGTGGGATACAGCCGCCGGCGTCGGCGGATCAGGCTCCGCATTCCATACAGCAGCCACTCAGCCCTCATAATATCCCTCCAATCGCACCGGCTGACCCGATTGCAGGTTTTCCCCGATCAGAACAATGTCCTCAGCGGTAATCCCAGAGAGGATCTGGGTCATTTCCGCGGTTTCCTCCCCCGTGGTGACGGGCTGTCTGACCGCCGCACCGGTATTGGACAGCAGCCAGACATACTCCTGATTCTCCTCGTCCTGACAGACAGCCTGATAGGGTATGAAGAGTCCATCGGTACTGGAACGGGAAAGAATCTGCGCAGTGACAGCATAACCAGGCCGGGCTCCCTTGGAATCGGAAGTCAGCCGGACCTGCACCGGAACCAGCACCTGCAATGCGCCATTCTGCAGCGACTGCATGGCAGACGGATTGATGGAAACCACTTCCCCGCTGATCTCTCCGGTGATCCCGGCCCCCTGAATGAGTACCTTATCCCCCGGCTCAATTCCCGCTACACCCGCCTGCGGCACATACAGTTCTGCCCGCAGTTCCGAGAGATCCTCCACCACAATGGCAGCCTGCGAGGAATTGTACAGACTGTCCGACTGAAGATTCACAGCTGTAACAGTCCCATTGATAGCACTGGCATACTCCGGCGCGGCTGCCAGCTGCACGCTCTGCTCCCCGAGGCTGGAAGCGGACAGCAGACTTTCCAGCGAGGAGGTCTCCGGGTTTTCCAGGTAGCTTTTAAGAAAATCCGATGTCAGTTCCGGTGAAGTCATCAGCAGACCAGTGGCGGGCAGATCCACTGTGCAAAGCACCTGCCCCGCCGCAACCTGATCCCCCACCTCCACCAGGACATCTCCGGTCACCACTGGCGAAGTGATGTAAGTCTCTGCCCGGTCAAAGGCCAGGATCTGCCCGCTGCAGCTCACCGACTCTGTTCCCGGCTGCGTGGAAGCGGTCACATACCGGGCTGTGGGTATATTCTGATAATAAGCGGTCGGAAGCAAAGCTGCTCCCACTGCCAACAGTCCGCCGGCAGTCAGAACCAAGATTCGATGCATAAAAATTCCCCCAGGTGTTCATCTGCTTTAGTTTGAACCACCCGGGAGGATTTTATAATCGTCTTATTCAGTTTTATTTCTGCCAATGATTTTGCAGGCTTCATTGATGCTGGAAACAGGGATTACTTCCAGATCAGGCATCTGCTCAGTATTGAGCTGGGAGAGGTTGTGCCTGGGAACCATGCAGCACACAAATCCCAGCCGATAGGCCTCTGATACCCGGTTCTGGATATGATTGACTGCCCGCACTTCTCCGGCAAGGCCGATCTCCCCAATGGCGATCAGATCGTCCGGGATCAGGCGGTCGGTGAGATTGGATACCAGTGCCAGTGCCACCGAGAGATCCGAAGCCGGTTCGTCCAGCCGCAGGCCGCCCACCACATTGATATAGGCATCCAGAGAACCAAAGAAATATCCGCACCGTTTCTCCAGTACTGCCAGGAGCAGAGCCATCCGGTTGAAATCAAATCCGGTTGCTGTACGCCGGGGATTTCCAAAGGCGGTTTTGGTCACCAGAGCCTGAACCTCCGCCAGAATCGGGCGGCTGCCTTCCATCAGACAGGTCACGCAGGTACCCGATACATTCACCGGTCGTCCGGAGAGCATCATCATGGAGGGATTTGCCACCTCGGTCAGGCCACGGTCGGTCATCTCAAAGACGCCGATCTCATTGGTGGAGCCATAACGGTTCTTCACTGCCCGCAGAATCCGGTATGCCAGGTGCCGTTCGCCCTCAAAATAGAGGACACAGTCCACCATGTGTTCCAGTACCTTCGGTCCGGCAATGGCGCCGTCCTTGTTTACATGTCCCACAATAAAAATGGGAATGTCCGCGGATTTGGCTGTATAGATGAGCCGCTGGGTACACTCCCGCACCTGGGTCACGCTGCCCGGCGAGGACTGAAGATCCGAAAGACTCATGGTCTGGATGGAGTCGATGATGGCAATATCCGGATGCACCTTGTCAATGGCGGCAACCACATGGTCGATGTCGGTGGTGGTAGCCAGGAAGAGATTGGGGCTTTCCACTCCCAGGCGCATAGCCCGGAGCTTGATCTGCCGGGCACTCTCCTCTCCGGAGATGTACAGTACTCGCAGTCCCTGGCAGAGGAATTTGCAGATCTGCAGCAGCAGGGTGGATTTACCGATTCCCGGCTCACCGCTGAGCATGATCACAGACCCCTTGACAATGCCGCCGCCCAGAACCCGATCCAGCTCGGAAAGGTCGGTATGGAACCGGTTCTCCTCCGCCGAGGAGATGGCATCGATGGTGCTGACCTCCAGATTGGTTACCACCGGGGCTGCCTGAGCGGCTTTTCCGCCCATGGGAGCCGGGGACTTGAGCTGCTCCTCCATGGTGTTCCACTGACCGCATTCCGGACACTTGCCGTACCACTTTGCTGACTCATAACCGCAGTTCTGGCATACATATGCTGTTTTTGATTTTGCCATGTTTTACACTCCTGTATTGTTGCACTTCCGGGGATTTATCCGCCCAGATATTCATTCAAAGAATCAAAGATCATAAAGGCCACCCGCTTCTGGTAGTCTGCATCCACCAGTTTGTGGGCCTCGTCCGGGTTGGAAAGGAACCCGCATTCCACCATGACAGCCGTTGTCGACGCATTCCAGAGCAGATAGATCTCATCGCCCACTTCCTTGATGGTGCGGTTGTTCTCCTCATCCAGGTCTGCTTTGGCATGTTCCTGGATGATCTGCGCCAGCTCCTGGGAGGTCTGGGAATTGGGACTGTAAAAGACCTGGGTTCCCGAATAGATGGGCGAACCGAACTGATTCTGATGAATGCTGATAAAGATGGAACCCGGATATTCCTTCATCAGCTCCAGACGGTTTTCCAGGTCTGAAACCTTCTTTTCCCGCAGAGTCTCCATGCCAGGGTCATAGATGGCGGTGTCACTGTCCCGGGTCATTACCACCGTGTAACCGTTCATCACCAGCAGATCCCGGAGATTCTGCGCAATGGAGAGGTTGATATCTTTTTCGATGATCCCATCCACTCCAACTGCGCCGCCGTCTTCCCCGCCGTGACCGGCATCCAGGATAATGGTCGGACGGCTCAGCCGGGACAGTGATGTGGGGATCGCCTCCTCCAGCTTGTAGAATGACCCCAACAGGATCATCAGCACCGTCAGGAGGATCATGGAATTGACATAAAAGCTGCGTGTTTTCACATTGTATCACCCACAGCTACTCTATGCCCTTATTTCTGGGGTTATGACCGGGGAGGGAAAATCATCTCCCGTTCCGGCTGACCGGTTTCCGGATCAATATACTCCGAAACGGTTCCGAACCCATGCCGCTCATAGAACTGCACTGCGCCGGCATTCCGGGAATAGACATGCAGTGTCAGAGGGAAACGCTGCTCTTTGATATGTTCCAGGAGCAGACCGCCGATTCCCTTTCCACGCTGCGCACCGGATACAAACAGCCCTGCAAGGTAATGCTCCACCATACCAGCAAAGGCCTCCACCCGGTCGTTTTCGTCCCAGACCCACACATCAGCCTGGGCGATGGCTTCCCGTACTTCCTGAAAACAACCAATCCAGTAGTCCGGGTCCACAAAGTCATGTGCCTGCAGGTTGCCCTCCAGCCAGATCTCCATGATCCGGTCGAGGTCCTGCCGCTCCGCCAAACGGATCATAGCGGGATACCTCCTTTTCACGCACTTTATTGTACCACAGATCCCGGCGAAAAAAAAGCACAGACCCGTTTTACACAGGTCTGCGCTCATTCTTTCAGCTTACGATCCGTTCGCAGAATTCATCTGCGCCCTGTTCATCCAGTCCGCCCAGAATCGCAAAGGTCACCTTATCACAGTTGCAGTCCGAAAGCCGGAGGTCATCTGCGAAGAATTTCCGGATGCGGGTATAGCTGCTGTAATACCGTTCCATCGCCTCCCGTCCCTTCTCGGTGACAAACACCGAGGAGTAACGCTTTTTGGCGATCAGTTCCAACCGTTCCAGCTGGAGGAGCATCTTATGCGCACTCGGATCAGATACGCCCAGTTTCTGCGCTATATGCCCCTGTCGGACTACGCCTTGCTTCTCCAGCTCCCGGATGGCAAACAGATACCGGATCTGGGTCGCACTCAGCTGTGGGGTCATATGCTATCCTCTCCTTTCGTGCGGCAGGTCCTGCTCAGGCATTGGGCTGATGATTACTGTGACAGGTTCCGCAGCAGCCGCTGCATCCAGTGCTGCATCCGCAGCTGCACTTTCCTGCCTTTTTATCCTTATAGATGCTGCGGGCAGCCAGAACTGCTGCCAGAGCAACCAGGCCTCCAATGATCCATGTAGACATAGTATCGTTCCTCCTTTATTGAAACGTTCCGGTGATGGGGTTTATGGGATCAGTCAGCTGCAACCGGACTGCCAGTGACCTTGGCAGCCTTTTTCTTCTGGGGGTCCGGGCGGGTCAGGAGCCACAGGAAGCCGGCAGCCACAGCCACAGCTGCGATGGTGCCGATTCCGAAGCCGCCGCCGGTGAGCAGGGTGCCGAACTGATAGATACACAGCGAAACCGCATAGGCAAAGACGGTCTGGTAGCCTACCGCAATCAGGGTCCAGCGGGTGTTGTTCATCTCACGCTTGATGGCGCCGATGGCTGCGAAGCAGGGTGCGCAGAGCAGGTTGAATACCAGGAAGGAATAACCGGCTGCCAGCGACATGCTGGATCGGAGCAGATCCCAGTACTCAGCGCCGTCCTCTGCCACTTCCGCAAAGCCGAACAGGACACCGAAGGTGGAAACAAGGTTTTCCTTCGCAACCAGGCCATTGATCGAAGCCACAGCTGCCTTCCAGTCGCCGAATCCAAGGGGTGCAAAGATCCAGGCAAAGCTCTGACCGATTACAGCCATGAAGCTCTGGTTGAGATCCTCCACAGCGGTGAAGGAGCCATCTACGATGCCATAGGTCGAAGTGAACCAGATCACGATGGTGGACAGCAGGATCACAGTACCGGCCTTCTTGATGAAGGACCAGCCACGCTCCCACATACTGCGCAGTACATTGGACAGAGTGGGCATGTGATAGGCCGGAAGCTCCATTACGAAGGGAGCGGGATCGCCGGCAAACAGGCGGGTTTTCTTGAGAATAATGCCCGAGCATACAATGGCGGCGATTCCTACGAAGTAGGCGCTGGGGCCGACCCACCAGGCATTCCCGAAGAAGGCGCCGGCAACCAGGGCAATAATGGGCAGCTTGGCGCCGCAGGGAATGAAGGTGGTAGTCATGATGGTCATCTTGCGGTCACGGTCGTTCTCGATGGTACGGGAGGCCATGATGCCGGGAACGCCGCAGCCGGTGCCGATGAGCATGGGAATAAAGGACTTACCCGACAGGCCGAACCGACGGAATATCCGGTCCAGGATAAAGGCGATCCGGGCCATATAGCCGCAGGACTCCAGGAAGGCCAGGAAGAAGAACAGCACCAGCATCTGGGGCACAAAGCCCAGGACTGCGCCCACACCGGCAACAATACCGTCCAGGATCAGGCTCTGGAGCCACTCGGCACAGCCGACACTCACCAGGAAGTTCTCCACCATCGGCGGAATGATCTCGCCGAACAGAACATCGTTGGTCCAGCTGGTGACTACATCACCCACGGTGGTGACCGAAATGAAGTACACCAGGGTGATGATCGCCGCAAAAATGGGCAGCGCCAGGAACCGGTTGGTAACCCAGCGGTCGATCTTGTCCGAAGTGGTCATGGTGCGGGCTGCCTTCTTCAGATAACAGCCCTGGATAATGGACGAGATGTAGTTGTAGCGCTCATTGGTGATGATGCTCTCCGCATCATCGTCATGGGCTGTTTCAACCCGCTCGATGATGTCCCCCACATCCGGGATACCCTGCACCGACTCCGCAATCTTTTCGTCCCGCTCAAACAGCTTCACCGCAAAGAAACGGCTGCGCTCAGGCGGCACAACGCCGGTCAGGCGCTCTTCGATGGAAGCCAGCGCCTCCTCCACATCGGCGGCAAAGTGATGTTCCGACCGGGGCGCGGCACCGGAACGGGCGGCAGCCACAGCCTTAGCGGCCACTTCCTTGACGCCGGTGCCCTTCATAGCCGAAATCTCCACCACATCACAGCCCAGACGGCGGGACAGCTCTTCGGTGTTGATCTTCTCACCGGTCTTTGCCAGAATATCCGCCATATTGACCGCAATGACGGTGGGAATCGAAAGCTCCAGCAGCTGGGTGGTCAGGTAGAGATTCCGCTCCAGGTTGGTGCCGTCTACGATGTTGAGAATCGCATCCGGACGCTCCTGGATCAGATAGTTCCGGGCCACAACTTCCTCCAGCGAATAGGGCGAAAGCGAATAGATACCCGGCAGGTCGGTGATTACCACATCGTTGTGGCCTTTGAGCTTGCCTTCCTTCTTCTCCACTGTAACGCCCGGCCAGTTTCCTACAAACTGATTGGAACCAGTCAGCGCATTGAACAATGTGGTCTTACCACTGTTGGGGTTGCCTGCGAGGGCAATTTTGATTGACATATCCCTTCTCCTCCTCAAGCTTTCCATCGGAAAGCGCTGTAACTAATGTTAGCATAGACTAACTTTATGGCCTGGTTTTATTCCACCTCAATGGCGGAAGCGTCCTCCTTGCGGATGGACAGCTCATAACCACGCACTGTCAGTTCAATGGGATCGCCCAGCGGGGCTACCTTGCGCACCGAAACATTTACGCCTTTGGTGATGCCCATATCCATGATCCGGCGCTTGACCGCACCTTCTCCATGCAGACGAACCACTGTGGCACTTTTGCCCGGGGCAATATCCTTGAGTGTCTTCATACCATACTCCTCCTACACCATGATCCGGTTGGCAAGGCTGCGATCAAGAGCAATTCTTGAATCCTTGACTCCGAGGATCAGATTTCCATGGATCTCCGAAACAACTGTCACACACTCGCCCTCCACCAGACCCAGGCTGGACAGAAACCGGCGGACTTCGTCTTTTCCGGTGATCTTTTTAATGGTATCGGTCGAACCAACCGACAGCATACTCAGCGGCATCATAATTTCCTCCTCTGTCAAACGGCTTTGTCAACTTCAATGCTTGCAATGTGTTAGCTTTAACTAACCATCTTGGTTAAGAGTATAATCCTCCCGCCCGACTTTGTCAATGATTTATTAAACCTTTTTGTTTGTTATGACTAACTTTTAGATACAGCACAAATTTATCCGTAACTTTGGCTAAAATTTTAGCAAATCTTCCCATTGCCATTTTTGCCCTGGCTGAGATTTGCGATTTTTCATTGACGGAGGTGCGGATCGTGCGGTATTGTTAGAACAGAAAACCAAAACACAGACTGGAGTGAGATTGTGTATAAAATCCTGATTGTGGAGGATGACCCGGTCATTGCCTCCTCACTGGCCCGCCAGCTGACCCGCTGGAACTACAAGGCGACCTATGTGCAGGAGTTTGACCATGTCATGCAGGAATTTGAAAAAGCACAGCCGGATCTGGTGCTGATGGACATCACCCTTCCCTATTTCAGCGGCTATTACTGGTGCGCCGAGATCCGGAAGATCAGCCGGGTGCCCATTGTATTCCTCTCCTCCGCCGCGGACGAGATGAACCAGGTGATGGCCCTGAGCATGGGCGCTGATGATTTCATCGCCAAGCCCTTCGGCATGGAACTTGCCACCGCCAAAATCGGCGCTGTGCTGCGGCGGGCGTACGATCTGCCGGCAACTTCCAGCCAGCTCCACGCCGGCGGTGCGGTGCTGGATCTGCAGGAGGCCGCGCTGCTGTATGGCGGTGAAAAGCTGTCCCTGTCCAAGAACGAGTTCCTGATCCTGCGGATTCTGTTTGAGCACAAAAACTCCCCTGTATCCCGGGAAGAGCTGATCCGGGCCCTGTGGAATGATGAGAGTTTCATCGATGACAACACCCTGACGGTCAACATTGCCCGTATCCGCAAAAAGCTCGAGGAAGCGGGACTGCGGGACTTTATCCGGACCCGGAAGGGCCTGGGGTATCTGATTGAGGAGAAGGAACATGACTGACTGGCTGAAACTGACGCTGCAATATCTGTACCGGGTCAGAGGGAGCATCTTTCTGCATCTGGCAAGCTGCTTTTCCATTGCGCTCATTGCCTCCCTCTATCATATCCCCATCCAGGCCATCGGGTATATGATCCTGTTCATCTCCTCCATGGCTCTGCTGTTTCTGGGTATCGGCTGCCATCAGTTCCGGCGGCGGATGCAGTATCTTAGGGTGGTCTGGAACGGCGCGGATGTCCAGCTGGGAACTCTCCCGCCGGCCCATGACGCCATGGAGCAGCTCTACCAGAATATTCTCCGGCGGACGGCAGAACGCAGCACCCGGGCTGAAACCGAATCGGAATCTGCCCTGCGCCGCTCCGACAGCTATTATACACGCTGGTCCCATCAGGTAAAAACACCGCTGGCTGCCCTGCGTCTGCTGATCCAGGAAGAGCCCATCGACCGTACCGCCTGTGAAAACGAGCTGCTGAAAACCGAACAGTATGTGGAGATGGCACTCCAGTACCAGAGGCTGAAATCCACCGAAAATGACCTGCTGCTCACCTCCTGTCCGCTGGACCAGGTGGTCCGCAATACAGTCAAATCCCTGGCTCCGCTCTTCATCGCCCGGAACCTGTCGCTGGAGATCGAGAATATCAGCGTTTCGGTGCTCACCGATGAAAAATGGCTGCAGTTTGCTCTGGAACAGATCCTGAGCAACGCCGCCAAATACACCCGGCAGGGCGGTGTGACCATCCGGCTTTCAGACCCCTCCCGTCCGGAACTGGTGATCCAGGACAGCGGCATCGGAATCCAGCCGGAGGATCTTCCCCGGGTGACCGATTGGGGATACACCGGACAGAACGGTCATTCCGGCACCCGCTCCACCGGCATCGGACTGGCTCTCTGCCGGGAAACCCTGGAGATGCTGGGGCACCGGATGCGCATCGAGTCCACTCCCGGAGTCGGAACCAGCGTATATCTGGACTTCTCCCGGAATGAACTGGAGATTTTCTGACCAACCTTTCAAAAGTGTAAGATACCAGGCGGGGATTGTAAGCCGATTCGATGGCATGCGATCCCCGTTTGGTTTATGATGGAACATGAAAGGAGGGTTCGGTCATGAAACGAACCATTCGGTTTATGTTGCGCTATGTCCTGCTGCCGCTGGTGATTCTGGCGGCGATTCCCACCGTTATGCTGATCCAGGATGGGTATGAACTCTATGCCCAGGCTCTGGAGGAGTGTCCGGTGCAGGAGATGGCTGAGCGGATCGAGTCCAAGCCGGACTACACCCCGGTGGATGAACTGCCCCAGATCTATCTGGATGCGGTGATCAGTGTGGAAGATCACCGGTTCTATTCCCACCCGGGCGTGGATCTGCTTGCCATCGGACGGGCTGCGTTCAATGACCTGCGGACCCTCTCCTTTGCGGAAGGCGGAAGCACCATCACCCAGCAGCTGGCGAAGAATGAGTACTTTACCCAGGAAAAGACCCTGACCCGTAAGATTGCGGAGGTATTCATGGCGCTGAAGATTGAACGGGAGCTGGACAAGGATACCATCCTGTCGCTCTATGTCAACTCCATCAACTTCGGAAGCGGCTATGAAACAGTTGCCGCTGCCAGCTGGGGCTATTTTGGAAAGGAGCCCGGTCAGATGAATGACTGGGAAGCAACCATTCTGGCTGGGATTCCCAATGCACCCTCTGTCTATTCGCTGGATGCCTCTCCGGAGCTGGCTGCCCAACGGCAGAAACAGGTATTGGAGCGCATGCTGCGCTGTGATAAGATCACCGAAGAGAAAGTCGATTCCATTCTGGCACACAACCGGGTGCCGGTTCAGGAGAAAATCTATCTGAATGCTGTCATCATTAAGGAGAACTGACTATGTCGCTGCTTGAAGTGAACCACCTCAAAAAAATCTACACAGCCCGGTACGGCGGCAATTCCGTACAGGCCCTGGCGGATGTGAATTTCACCATCGAAAATGGCGAATACACAGCCATCATGGGCGAGTCAGGCAGCGGAAAAACCACCCTGCTCAATATCATTGCCACACTGGACCGCCCCACCAGCGGTACTGTGCGTCTGGAGGGCCAGGAACTCTCCACCATTCCGGAACGGCGGTTGGCGGAGTTCCGCCGGAAGAACCTGGGCTTTGTATTCCAGGATTTCAACCTCCTGGACACCTTCTCTATCCGGGACAATATCCTGCTTCCGCTGGTGCTGGATCGGATGGACCTGCGGGAGATGGACCGCCGTCTGAAGATGCTGTCCGAACAGCTGGGACTGGGCGAACTGCTGGATCACTACCCCTATGAAGTTTCCGGCGGACAGAAGCAGCGTGCGGCAGTGGCACGGGCCCTGATCACCAATCCCCGGCTGATTCTGGCGGATGAACCCTCCGGTGCCCTGGATTCCAAATCCACCGAAACCCTGCTGCGCATCTTTGAGGGGATCAACCGCCAGGGTCAGACCATTCTGATGGTGACCCATTCCACCCGGGCTGCCAGCCATGCCGGGCGGGTACTGTTCATCAAGGACGGCATTGTCTACCATCAGCTGTACCGTGGAAACCTGACCGTGGATCAGTTCTATCAGAAGATCGTGGACACCCTGACCCTCATCACCACAGGAGGCCGGACCAATGCGTAGTTTTCTCTTCTATCCGCGGCTGGCAGTTTCGGGGATGCGCCGCAACAAGATCCTCTATGTCCCCTATCTGCTGGCGGCTTCCCTGATGGTGATGCTCTTCTATATTCTCTCCTCCATGACCTGGATTGTCGGCAATTCGGGCATTAAGGGCGGTGGTTCCATGTCCGTCCTGCTGATGCTCTCCTCGGTGGTCTGCGGCCTGCTCACAGTGCTGATCCTCTTTTACCTCAATGGCTATGTGATCAAGCAGCGCTCCCGGGAATTCGGACTCTATTCGGTACTGGGGCTGGGCAAAGGGAACCTCTGTCTGCTGCTGTTCTGGGAGATTCTCTTCTCCTGCATCGGCAGCCTCATCTGCGGAATCCTTGCCGGCGCTGTGTTCAGCCAGCTGATGTACCTGCTGCTGCTCAATATCACCCGCCTGCCGGTGGACCTGGAAATCTGGGTGCCCATGGGCGCTGTCAATATCACGGTCTACCTCTTCCTGGCGGCCTGGGGCATCGTTCTGCTGCGCAATGTGATCCGCATCTTCCGCAGCGACCCCATCGAGATCCTCCGGCGCACCTCCCAGGGTGAGCAGGAGCCCCGGTCCCGCTGGCTCATTGCGCTGACCGGCGCCTGCACCCTCACCGCCGGCTATGCTCTGGCTCTGACTGTACAGGACCCCTCCATGGTGCTGGCAATTTTCCTGCCGGCTACGATTCTGGTTATCATCGCCACCTACTGCATCTTCTCGGCCCTCAGCATTGTGGTGCTCAAAGCCATGCGGAAAAACCGCCGGTTTTACTATCGTCCGGATAACTTCATCAATGTGTCCGGCATGCTCTACCGTATGAAGCAGAATGCTGTGGGTCTGGCAAACATCTGCATTCTGGCCTCGGCTGTGCTGGTGACCATCTCCTCCTGTGTCTGCCTCTACATTGGCGAGGAGGATATGCTCGATTCCCTCTATCCCCGGGAGGTCGCGGTGACTGTCTACCGCAACAAGTATGCGGAAGAGCCCGAGCCGGATCTTCTGGCGGCAACCCAGGAGATAGCCCAGTCCTATGATATGGAGCTGCTTGACCCCATCACAGTAACCAAATGCGTTGTCTATGTGCATCAGAACGGCAGTGTCATCACCAGCACCCATGAAACAAGCCAGATCAACCGGACTCTGGAGTACCGCCTGCTGGATGAGCTCAATGCAGAGCTGGGCAGCAGTTATACCCTCTCTGACCAGGAAGTGCTGGTCTTCCATACCAAGGATTTCACCGAGGGCATGACCCTTCAGATCGACGGCAGTAATTTCACCGTTGTCACCCTTCCGGAATCGGACGCCCTGAATACCTATCTGACCCAGACCGGCGCCTCTTCCAACCCGATTTTCTTCTTCCGGGACAAGGATACCCTGATGCGGGCCCGCCAGATGGACGAATCCGCCACCCTGAGCTATGTGCTCTGGTTTGACTACGACATTGAGGCGGTCAATGCCGGGTTGTTCCAGCAGAATCTGTATGACCACCTGAACTGCTCCGAGGGCAATTTCGGAACCCGCTTCAAGAGCGAAGCCCGCACCGACTTTTACAGTATGTATGGCAGCCTGCTCTTTGTGGGACTGTTCTTCGTGGCTCTCTTCCTCATCACCACCGTGCTGATCATCTACTATAAGCAGATCACCGAAGGGTATGAGGACCGCCAGCGTTTCCGGATCATGCGGCAGGTGGGGCTCAGTGACGCAGAAGTGCGCACCTCCATCCGCCGGCAGGTACAGATGGTCTTCTTCCTGCCCATCATTGTGGCGCTGGTACACATTGCCTTTGCCTTCCCTGCCCTGCAGAAGATCATGACCCTGTTTGAAATGCACAACACGCCGCTCTTTATCGGCTGTGTGGCAGTTTCCGCCCTGGTGTTCCTGGGCTTCTATACCGGAGTCTATCTCATCACCGCCCGGACCTACTACCACATCGTAACCTCTGCCCCCCAATCCTAATTATCCCAATACAGCACAAAGCCCGCAGGCCGAAAGGATTTCCTTTCAAAACCTGCGGGCTTTGTGTATTTCAGAAACGCCGGATCAGAACTTTTCCGGCGAAAGTGCCTTCTTACCGATGTCGTGACGGTAGTGCATATCTGTAAAGCTGATATTCTTTACAGCCTTGTAAGCGGCTTCCAGAGCCAGCTCCAGAGTATCACCTGTGCAGGTGACGCCCAGAACCCGTCCGCCGGCAGTCAGATACTTTCCATCCGACTGCTTGGTGCCGGCATGGTATACCACAGCACCTTCACACTGACCGTCTGCATCCAGACCATGGATCTCATAGCCAGTCTGGTACTTGACCGGATAGCCGCCGCTGGCAAGGATCACGCAGGCAGCGCTCTTATCCGACCAGCGGATCTCCATATCAGCCAGGGTCTCATGGTAGGTTGCCAGCATGATCTCCAGCAGATCGCTCTCCAGCAGGGGCAGTACCACCTGGGTTTCGGGATCGCCGAACCGGCAGTTGTACTCGATCACATAGGGGCCATTCTTGTTGAGCATCAGGCCGAAGTACAAACAGCCCTTGAAGGGTCTCCCCTCCTGTTCCATGGCACGGATGGTGGGCAGGAAGATCTTCTCCATGCACTCCGCAGCGATGGCATCGGTATAGTGCGGGTTGGGAGCGATGGTTCCCATACCGCCGGTGTTGAGGCCTTCATCGTTGTCGTTTGCACGCTTGTGGTCCATGGAAGAGATCATCGGCTTGACTGTCTTGGAATCAGTGAAAGCCAGAACCGAAACCTCTACGCCCTCCAGGAACTGTTCCACAACAATGTGGTTGCCGCTGGCGCCGAATGCCTTGTCCTCCATGATGGACTTGACTGCGTCCTGGGCTTCGGCAAAGTTCTGGGCGATGATAACACCCTTGCCCAGAGCCAGACCGTCCGCCTTGATGACAACGGGGTATTCATTCATCTTCTCGATGTAGGCAACTGCCGCATGGGCATCGTCAAAGGTCTCATAGCGGGCAGTGGGAATGCCGTACTTCTTCATCAGATTCTTGGAAAAGACCTTGCTGCCCTCGAGGATTGCCGCATTGGCACGGGGGCCGAAGGTGGCGATGCCAGCCTCGTTGAGCGCATCCACCATGCCCAGTACCAGCGGGTTATCCGGTGCAACTACGACAAAGTCGATGCCGTTATCCTTGGAGAAGCTCACAACACGGTCGATGTCGGTGGCACTGCCCTCCACACAGATGGCATCTGCCGCAATACCGCCGTTGCCCGGCAGAGCATAGATCGTTTCCGCCTTGGGGCTCTTCTTGAGCGCCCGGATAATGGCATGTTCCCGTCCGCCGGAACCAACTACCAGAATTTTCATCAGACTTGATCCTCCCCTGACTCAGTGCTTGAAGTGACGGGTGCCGGTGAATACCATGGCAATGCCAGCTTCATCACAGGCCTTGATACTGTCCTCGTCCCGGATGGAACCGCCCGGCTGAATGATGGCAGTAATGCCATGCTTGGCAGCCAGCTCCACACAGTCAGAGAACGGGAAGAATGCATCCGAAGCCATGACCGAACCCTCGGCCTTGTCGCCGGCATAACGGATAGCCAGATCCAGCGCGGTTACACGGTTGGTCTGTCCAGGGCCAACGCCCACAGTAGCGCTGTCCTTTGCCAGAACGATGGCGTTGGACTTGGTCTGCTTTACCACCTTCCAGGCGAACAGCAGCTGCTCCATCTCCTCTTCCGAGGGAGCACGCTTGGTGACAACCTTTAGCTCATCACCCAGCAGCTTGGTATCCAGCTCCTGAACCAGCAGGCCGCCGACTACCTTCTTCATATCCAGAGTACCGGGTTCGTTGGGCTTGGCGCAGTCCGGCAGCTCCATCAGACGGATGTTCTTCTTCTTGGCAAGGCGCTCATAGGCATCCTCGTCAAAGCCGGGAGCAATGATGATCTCCAGGAAGATCTTTGCCAGCTCCTCCGCGGTTTCCATGTCCACCTTGCGGTTCAGGGCTACGATACCGCCGTAGATGGAAACGGGGTCGCTGTTGTAGGCGTTGAGATAGGCCTCGTGGATGGTCTCGCCGATACCTACGCCGCAGGGATTGGTGTGCTTGACAGCCACAGCGCAGGGCTTTTCAGTGCCGAACTCCTTGAGAATATCCAGTGCGCCGTTGGCGTCGTTGATGTTGTTGTAGGAGAGCTCCTTGCCGTGGAGCTGCTTGGCGGCAGCCAGGGTGTTGGTTGCCTTGCCGATCTCCCGGTAGAAGGCGCCGTTCTGGTGCGGGTTCTCGCCGTAACGCATCTGCTGTACCTTTTCAAAGGTCAGGGTCAGCTCTTCCGGGAAGGGATCGGCGCCCATCTGCTTTCTCAGATAGTTCGAGATCAGGGCGTCATAGGCAGCGGTGTGCTCAAATACCTTGGCTGCCAGACGGAACTTGGTCTCACGGCTCAGTTCGCCGGCCTTGAGCCCCTCAATGACGCTGTCATAATCAGCGGGGTCAACGATCACAGCTACATCCTGCCAGTTCTTGGCGGCAGCACGGATCATGGTCGGGCCGCCGATGTCGATGTTCTCGATGGCCTCCTCCAGAGTGACGCCGTCCTTGAGGATGGTCTGCTTGAAGGGATAGAGGTTGATGGCAACCACATCAATGGGGGTAATGCCCAGCTTTTCCAGCTGAGCCATGTGCTCCGGATTGGAGCGCATCGCCAGAATACCGGCATGAACAGCCGGATGCAGGGTCTTGACACGACCATCCAGGCACTCGGGGAATCCGGTCACATCCGAAATACCGGTGACAGCGATGCCATTCTCCTGAAGAGTGCGGGCAGTACCACCAGTGGAAACCACTTCATATCCCAGCTCTTCCAGCTGACGGGCAAACTCTACGATGCCAGTCTTGTCCGAAACACTGAGCAATGCTCTCTTTTTCATATTGATCGACCTTTCTTCCAGTATTTTATTGGGTTACTTGATCTCTCCGCTGCAGATCATCGCCACGGTACGGGGCAGGATCTCCCATTCGGCCTGCTCCATCACCCGGCGCTGCAGCGTTTCAGGGGTATCGTCCGGAAGGACTTCCACGGCTTTCTGCATGATGATCTGCCCGCCGTCGGTCACTTCGTTTACAAAATGTACAGTGGCGCCGGTCACTTTGACGCCATAGGCCAGCGCCGCTTCGTGCACATGCAGTCCATAGAACCCATCCCCACAGAAGGACGGGATCAGCGACGGATGCACATTGACGATCTTCCGGTCATAGGCTCTGGTGAAGGTGCTGCCCAGAATGCACATGAAGCCGGCGAGAACGATCAGGTCGATCTCATGCTCCTGCATCAGGGCAAGCAGCGCCTGATCATAGTCCTCGGTGGTGGCATATTTTCTCCGGGGCAGGACTGCGGTTTCAATGCCGTGCTGACGGGCCCGCTCCAGCGCATAGGCCTTGCTGTTGGAGGAAACCACCAGCACAATTCTGCCGTTTGGGTTCTTCCCTGCTTTCTGGGCATCGATCAGCGCCTGCAGGTTGGTGCCGCCGCCGGATACCAGTACCGCGATCTTCAGCATATCTCAATCTCGCTTTCTCCACGGGGAACCACTTCACCGATCACAGTGACCTGTTCGCCCTGGCTGCGCAGGATCTCCATGGCACGATCCGCATCCTCAGGAGCCACGATCACGCACATGCCAACGCCCATATTGAAGGTGTTGAACATATCATGCTCACTGATGCCGCCGGTTTTCTGCAGCAGACGGAAGATGGGCAGTACCGGTACCGATGCCTTGTCGATCCGGGCAGTGACACGGTCATTGAGCGCCCGCGGGATATTCTCGTAGAAACCGCCGCCGGTGATATGGGACACCGACTTGACCGGTACCTGACGCATCAGTTCCAGCATGGGCTTGACATAGATCTTGGTGGGAGCCAGCAGGCATTCGCCCAGTGTGCTGCCCAGCTCGGGATAGAAGCGCTCCACTGCCTCTTTGGAGGTGAGGTCAAAGACCTTGCGCACCAGCGAAAAGCCATTGGAATGAACGCCCGAAGAGGACAGACCCAGGATCACATCGCCGGGCTGAACCCGCTCCCGGTCGATGATCCGGGACTTGTCCACAACGCCCACAGTGAAGCCAGCCAGGTCATACTCGTCCTCGGGATAGAAGCCGGGCATCTCAGCGGTCTCGCCGCCGGACAGGCTGCAGCCAGCCTGGACACAGCCCTCTGCCACACCCGAAACGATCTCTGCCACCTTTTCCGGAACATTCTTGCCCAGGGCAATATAGTCCAGGAATACCAGCGGCCTGGCACCGCAGCAGATGACATCATTCACACACATGGCAACACAGTCGATGCCCACTGTATCATGCTTATCCATCAGAAACGCGATCTTGAGTTTGGTGCCGACACCGTCGGTACCGGATACCAGCACCGGCTTTTCGATACCGGTGAGATCCAGTTCAAACATACCGCCGAATCCGCCAATGGTGTCCAGTACACCGGAAGTGACGGTCCGGGCCACATGCTTCTTCATCAGTTCCACAGCCCGGTAACCAGCTGTAACATCCACACCGGCTGCTTTATAGCTGTCGCTGTAACTGCTCATATTCGATCTCCGTTCTGCCGTTTTACGGCTGTTATTTTATAAAGTCAGACTTCTTCGCTGATTTTGTAGCAAAACTTGTCCACCGGCATCTTCTCCGGCACTTCGATGGGATACACGCCAGTAAAGCAGCCAGTACAGAAATCACAGTGGGCGCCTTCAGCAATGCGCTTGATGCCGTCTACGCTCAGGTAGCCCAGCGAATCCACGCCGATCTGCTTGCCGATCTCCTCAATGGACATCTTGCAGGCAATGAGCTTGTCCTTGTCATCAATATCGGTGCCGAAGTAGCAGGGATTGATGAACGGCGGCGAGGAAACCCGCATATGGACTTCGGTGGCGCCGGCCTCCCGGAGCATCCGGACGATATTGGCGCTGGTGGTACCACGAACAATGGAGTCATCCACCATGATGACACGCTTGCCCTTGACGGTATCTGCCAGAACATTCAGCTTGATGTGGACAGCTTCCACACGCTCCGCCTGAGTGGGCAGGATAAAGGTACGGCCTACATAGCGGTTCTTGATAAAGCCGATGCCGTAAGGAATGCCGCTCTCCCGGGCATAGCCGAGGGCTGCATCCAGACCGGAATCCGGTACGCCGATGACCACATCTGCCTCCACCGGATGCTCCTGAGCCAGGATCGCACCGGCCTTCAGACGGGCAGCATGAACGCTGACACCATCGATCACCGAGTCGGGACGGGCAGTGTAAACATATTCAAAGACGCACAGTCCGGTCTTGCCGCCGCAGTGGGTGCGGTTGCTGCGCAGGCCGTTTTCGTCCAGGATCACGATCTCACCCGGCTCCACATCCCGCAGGAACTTGGCGCCGATGCTGTCCAGAGCGCAGGTCTCGGAGGCTACTACATAGCCGCCGTCAATGGTGCCCAGACAGAGCGGACGGAAGCCCTGGGGGTCACGGGCCGCAATGATCTTCTTGGGGGACATGATGACCAGAGAGTATGCACCCTTGAGCTTGGTCATGGCAATTTCCAGAGCCTCTTCGATGGACTTGGAAGCCAGTCTCGCCCGGGTGATCATATAGGCAATGATCTCCGCATCACAGGTGGTGTGAAAGATGGCGCCGGTCATCTCCAGCTCTTCCTTGAGCTCATGACCATTGATCAGTGCGCCGTTGTGAGCCACAGCCAGCGGCCCCTTGATATGGCGCACCATCAGCGGCTGGGCATTCAGGCGGTTGGCAACGCCGTCGCCCGAATAACGGACATGACCGATTGCCATCTTGCCCTTCCCCAGCGAGAGCAGCCGGTCCTGGTCAAAAACTTCATGGGCCAGACCCACATCCTTATAAGAAGTGAGTATGCCATCATCGTTGACTGTAATGCCGCAGCTCTCCTGACCACGATGCTGCAGTGCATACAGTCCATAATATGTGCTCAGTGCCACATTGGCTGAAGCAGAGCCGTCATAGATGCCGAACAGACCGCATTCTTCATGAATTCCCATTGTATCCTCCTGCCTTTCCGTAAAAAACGCCTGATTTGTTATGCCAGTTTCTCTGCCAGAGCAGCATCCTTAGCCAGTACCTTTTCCTCCATGCTGCGCTTCATGGCATCCAGCTTTTCAGCCAGAGCCGGTTCGCTCAGCGAGAGCATCTGTACTGCCAGGATAGCGGCATTTTCCGCACCATCAATGGCAACGGTGGCAACCGGAATGCCGGAAGGCATCTGAACAGTAGCCAGAAGGGCATCCAGACCATCCAGAGTAGAGGACTTGATGGGGATTCCGATGACCGGAAGGGTGGTGTGTGCAGCCAGTACGCCTGCCAGATGAGCAGCCTTGCCAGCTGCGGCAATGATAACGCCAAAGCCGTTTTCCCGGGCGTTCTTGGAGAAGGCAGCTGCCTGCTCCGGAGTGCGATGGGCCGACATGACATGTGCCTCAACTTCCACACCGAACTCCCGCAGTTTGCTGATCGCGCCCTGAACAACCGGCAGATCGCTGTCACTGCCCATGATCACTGCAACTTTTTTCATCATGTTGTTTCTCCTTTTGTTTTTGTTACCTGTTTTCCCTGTTTTTCCATTGCTGCAATCGACCGGATTTACCTGTTTCCGGTACAAATAACAAAGGCCATGGCGCACTACGCCACGGCCTGTTATCATTACAGCAGATTGGACAGCATTCCCGGGAAGGCTGCACTCCGGCCCTGACCGAATCCACAATTGTACATTCCGATTCCGATCATTGCCGAAATTCGCTCCCTTCTCAGAAACTCTATTCTTATTTTACATGATTTTTGCACACATTTCAATCTCAGGGTCAGCAAACACCAAAGAATTGTAGAGGTCCGCAATACTCAATAAAAATTTCTGTCAGGATTCGTCAGTTTTTACCAATAGACAATTTATGCCTTCGGCTTTGCATCTGTATCCACAACTTCCTTCAGCGAAGCTGCCAGACCTGCAATGGACTGGATATTGCTGGGGATAATCAGCTTGGTTGCCCGACCATCCGCAGCCTTTGCAAAGGCTTCCAGGCTCTTGAGAGTCAGCACCTGCTCGGTGGGAGCGGCTTCATTCATGACCTTGATACTCTCAGCCAGTGCCTGCTGTACCATCTTGATCGCCTCAGCTTCACCCTGGGCCTCACGGATCTTCTGCTCACGCACGGCGTCAGCACGCAGGATTGCGGCTTCCTTCTCAGCTTCTGCCTTCAGGATCTCCGACTCCTTGTTACCTTCCGCTACCAGGATCTGGCTCTGCTTCTCACCTTCCGCACGCAGGATCGACTCACGCTTTTCACGCTCAGCCTTCATCTGGCGCTCCATGGCATCCTGGATCTCACTGGGCGGAATAATGTTCTTGAGCTCAACCCGGTTGACCTTGATGCCCCACTTGTCAGTGGCAACATCCAGAGTGGATGTGATCTTGCTGTTGATGACATCACGGGAGGTCAGGGTGTGGTCCAGTTCCATCTCACCGATGATGTTACGCAGGGTGGTGGCAGTCAGGTTCTCGATTGCCGAAATGGGACGCTCTACGCCATAGGTATAGAGCTTGGGATCGGTGATCTGGAAGAACACAACGGTATCGATCTGCATGGTGACATTATCACGGGTGATAACAGCCTGGGGCTGGAAGTCCACTACCTGCTCCTTGAGGCTGACACGCTTGGCAACCCGCTCGATGAACGGGAGCTTGAAGTGCAGGCCATTTTCCCAGGTGGTGCTGTAAGAGCCCAGACGCTCCACCACATACTCGGCTGCCTGCGGCACAATGACTACATTGCGTGCCACTACAACAGCGATCAGGACAAGAATGATCAGAAACATAATCAACTGCGGCATAAATAAAATCCCTCCATATTCTTTATTGACTGTCCGGCAGGAACAATCAATAGATCTTCTCCACAATCAGTTTGACGCCCTGGATCTCTTTGATCAGGACTTCTTCTCCGACATCGATCGGTTCGCCGTTCTCGCTGCGGGCGCTCCAATCCATATCTTCCACCATGACCCGTCCCTGGGACTGAAGATTATCGATCGGCTGGATCACCTTGGCAACCTTTCCGATCAGCGCCCTGGAATTGGTTTCGGTTTTCTGGACCGTGAGCTTCTTCTTGACAAACGGACGGGTAATTGCCAGCACCAGAATGGACACCACAGTAAACACCGCAAACTGTGCTGTAAAGTCCATGCCGATGATCGCGGGTACCATTGCAGCCAGAGCGCCTACCGCAAACCAGATGGACACCAGCTGCACCGTGTTCGCCTCTACGATTGCCAAAATGATCGCCGCCGCCAGCCACAGAAAAGCCGACATCATTTCTCCAAAGTTCATTCAATCACCTCTTTGACGGCTTTACAGAATTCTGTCGAAAAATGCATTTCGACATTTACAGCATACTACATCCGGCCTGAACTTGCAATTCCTTTCTGTATCAAATCTGTATCCAATCCATGAAAAATCAGGAAATCCTCCTGAAAATTGTAAGCTGGCAATCTGCTCGTCATCCGGAGGACGGTCCCCAGGGCCGTTCCGGTGGAAAATCTGGCAGCGTTCTTCCAGTTCATAGAAATTTCATGAATTATCTCCTGCTTTATAGTACAATTTATTGCAGAACTGAGTTAAAATATCTGTCTGAAACGATCAATTTTCTGTGAGGGCTGCTTTTGTTTGGATATATCCGTGTCTACAAACCGGACATGAAAATCAGTGAGTATGAAACATACAAGGCCATCTACTGCGGGCTTTGCCGGGAACTGGGCCGGGAATACGGTCCGGCTGCCCGGATGACCCTGAGCTTTGATTTTACCTTCCTTGCCGCACTGATGATGGCTCTGGCGGAGGACAAGCCGGTTTACACCCGGCGCAAATGTGCCGCCAATCCCCTGAAAAGCTGCATCATGGCAGACCTCGGAGAAATCCAGAGCCGCTGCTGTGACTGTGCCGTGCTGATGCTCTGGTACAAGCTGGAGGACGATCTCAAGGATCACGGGACTGTCAGCCGGCTCCGGGCGGCGGCACTCTACCCGGCGGCACGCCTGGCCTATCAGAAGGCAGCCGGACGCCAACCGGAGCTGGATCAGCTCATCGGGGACAACATGCGCCTGCAGGCTGAAACTGAAGCCGCCGGCACCGCCTCCGCGGACCTTGCCAGCGAACCTACCGCACGGGTTCTGAGCGGACTGCTCTCTACCCTGTCGGACGACCCGATGCAGAAGCGGGTGCTGGAGCGGCTGGGATACCTGATGGGACGGTATGTCTATCTCTGCGACGCCCTGGACGATCTGGAGGACGACCGGGAAAAGGACAACTACAATCCCTTCCTGGTCGGTCAGTCCGCCGGGCCGGAGCAGATCGAAAATGCCATCGGCACCCTGTATCTGACCATTGCCGAAGCAGCCAAAACCTTTGAGCTGCTGGAACTCAAACGCTTTGAACCGATCCTTGCCAATATTCTCTATCAGGGAATGAAGGAAACGGTTGATTCCATAGTATCCAAGAAGGAGAAAACAATATGACTGATCCCTACAAAGTTCTGGGAGTATCCCCCAATGCCAGTGATGATGAGATCAAGGCGGCATACCGGCAGCTGGCGAAAAAATATCACCCGGATAACTATGCCA
Organism: Hydrogenoanaerobacterium saccharovorans; assembly: GCF_016901815.1. GTDB lineage: Bacteria > Bacillota > Clostridia > Oscillospirales > Ruminococcaceae > Avimicrobium > Avimicrobium caecorum. Next base: position 11,442 of record NZ_JACSNR010000010.1, on the reverse strand, counting down.
ACAACCCTCTGGCTGACCTGGCAGAGGAAAAAATGCGGGAGATCAATGAAGCCTACGACATGATCCAGTCGATGCGGGTATCCCGGGGCAATGGAGGCGGCAATTCCTCCTCTGCCGGCTACAACAGCTATAACAGCAGCTACAATGCCGGGGAATTCGGTGACATCCGCCGGCTCATCAACCTCAACAAGATCATTGAGGCCGACGAGCTGCTGGAGGGCATTCCCCAGAGCGGACGCAATGCGGAGTGGCATTATCTCAAGGGTGTGATCCATTACAAGCGCGGCTGGCTGGAGGAGGCCATGAAGCATTTCCAGACTGCCAACCGCATGGACCCCAACAATATGGAGTATACCGCTGCGCTCAATCAGATGATGTGGCAGCGCCAGAATGCCCGGCCGGCCGGCGGATACCGCACCTACACCTACGGCGGAAATCCCGGCTGCAGCTCCTGTGACCTCTGCACCTCCCTGATCTGCGCTGACTGCTGCTGTGAATGCATGGGCGGCGACCTCATCCGCTGCTGCTGACAGGGGGCGCTGTCAATGTCCAAAAGCAAACAGATTGCCGCAGGCGGAATTGCCTCTTCCCTCTGCCTGCTGCTGATGTTTCTCACCGGAGTATTCCCCTTTGCCACCTATGCCCTGCCTGCCATGGCAGGGACATTGCTGGTGGTGGTCGTACTGGAACTGAACCGGGCCACAGCGGTCATGGTCTATGTGAGTGTATCGCTGCTCAGCCTGTTTATCGCTCCGGACAAGGAAGCGGCGCTGGTTTTTATCTTCTTCTTCGGATACTATCCTATCCTCAAGGGGCTGATCGAGCAGATCCGTCTGCGCCCGGTGGAACTGGCTGTGAAGTATATCCTGTTCAACGGCATGATGGTGCTGGTATACTTCCTGATGATTCAGTTCCTGGGCATGCAGTATGTAGCTGATGAAATGATGGAATACGGACCGTATGGGCTTTACTTCCTGCTGGGTGCGGGGAACTTCATGTTCTTTTATTATGACAAAGCCCTGACCGGGCTCATCAGTGCCTATATCTATCAGTTCCGGCCCCGGTATATCGGAAAATGGAAGCATGAAAAAAGCCTTTAGCCACTCAGAAGCTAAAGGCTTTTTTGCCCGGCCCCGGATCAGTGATCCTGGATCTGACGGGCAGACGGTTCCCGGAACAAAAGAGAAATGCACCAGATGCCGCCCAGTGCAACCAGTGCATAGACAACACGGCTGATCATGGCGTCGGAGCCGCCGAACAGGTAGGCCACCAGATCCAACTGGAACAAGGCTACGCTGCCCCAGTTCAGGGCGCCGATGATAACAAGCAGCAGGGAAATTCTGTCGATCATCATATTCTTCCTCCTCTCTGTCTGGCTTCCTTTTTAGCATGGACGGTTTTCTTTCCTGTATACAGCGGAAGATATTTCCGTTCCCGGCACAGGGAAATTTTCATCGGCAGGTTTCTTTACCTTTCTCGGGAAATATGATATAATATATACTACATAAGTATCTCATTTCATGAACAGTTGTTTTCAGTTACCAATCAGACCCCAGGTTTTTATGTATATTCAGAACATTCAAGATACAGGAGGAATTCAATATGGCAGTGAAAAATGAAAAGAGTGAATATACCATGTATCGCGGCAGACCTCTGGTCCGCAGTGGTCGCACCATCTATTATGGTGATCCCGGTCAGGATTATGTGGTACTGATGAATATCGTGTCCACTGTGAAGGACGGCGATGAGGAACTGGCTAACAAGATCGTTGTCCAGTGCATGGCAACTGACCCCACCATCAACCCCAAGGACCGCATTGTAAAGCGTGCGGAACGGGAAGGCCTCTACCCTGCCCTGCAGATTGCATCCATCTGGCTGGACCGCAACAACTGATCCCTTCGTATATGAGAAAATCCCTCTGGAAGATTTCCAGAGGGATTTTTTTGCGTCAGGAATGTCTGGGACCGCCGCGCAGTCCGAAACTCACTGAAAGGGCCTGATCGATCCGGCTCATTGCCGTATCATCCAGGCTGCCCATCTTTTCCCGAAGACGCTGTTTATCTATGGTACGGATCTGCTCCAGCAGCACCACCGAATCCCGGGAAAGGCCGCAGCCTCCGGACGGAAGATCGATATGGGTGGGCAGTTTGGCTTTATCCTGCCGGCTGGTGATGGCAGCAGCGATCACAGTGGGACTGTAACGGTTGCCCACATCGTTCTGCACAATCAGTACCGGACGGACACCGCCCTGCTCCGATCCCACCACCGGGCTGAGATCCGCATAGTATATTTCACCTCGTTTGACAGTCACGCTCCATCACGCTCCGAATTTTTTCATTTCCGCCGCTGATACCGGCTTACAGCTATAGCATTCCCCGGGACCTGGCAGTCTAATCATCTGCTTTGGCCCCGGACGGAGAAAACCGGTCATCACCGGCAGGATCGTGTGGATTGGTACCGCAGTGCGGTACACTGTCATCTTATGCGTCTGTTTCCGGCTCAGTGCGTCCGCCTGTCCCGCCTCAGTCAGCTTTTCATGCTGAAAATCATCACTGTCCGTGCCAGGCTCCCGGATTCTGCACCCTTTCCCGATAAAAATAAATATCCCCTGCAAACACAGGGGATATCCGGGATCTGATTCAGTTAAAACGGTTCCGGTGCAGGGCGGCGCAGGCGGATCTCCCATACCGGGGTACCCTCCACCAGCCTGCGGGTGCCATCCGGACAGAAGCCCTGGCTGTGATAGAAATCCAGGGCAGCCCTGTTGGGCTCCAGACACCAGAGCACCATCGGCTGATTCCGGGTCTTCGCCAGTGCTTCACCCATCAGGCGACCACCGATCCCCTCCCGCTGGAAGAATGGATCTATGTAAAGCTCATATACTTCACAGCAGTCCAGGCAGTCCTGATCCCGTGCCGGACCGAAGGTGAGGACTCCTTTGAGGATGCCATCCTCTTCCCACACCAGCGCCGCAGACGGGTCAACTTCCTGTGCGGTGTCATGGACATTGAGCAGATGGAAGGAGTAAAAATCGTCCTGAAAAATCGGACGGTAAGCCATGCGTTTGGCAAAGACCAGGATCTCCGCAATGCGCCACCGATCCGATTCCACAGCCGGGCGTACCACTGTACTTCCTCACATCCGGCTGGTCAGGGCTGTGACAAGGCGGATGAAATCAACCTTGACCCGGTCTGCGGTTTCCTTGACCTCTTCGTGGGAGAGCAGTCCCTCGCCCATACCCGCAGCCAGGTTGGTAATGCAGGAGATACCGCAGACCCGCAGACCGCAGTGCCGTGCCACCAGCACTTCCGGCACGGTAGACATACCCACCGCATCGGCGCCGATGGTGCGCAGATAGCGGATCTCAGCCGGGGTCTCATAGTTGGGACCGGTAAGCCAGGCATAGACGCCCTTCTGCAGCGGAATATCCATCTCCGCAGCCAGATTTTCAGCCAGAGTGCGGTATTCCCGGTCATAGGCCACAGTCATATCAAAGAAGCGCTCACCGAATGCCTCCAGGTTTTCGCCGATCAGCGGGTTTTCTCCGGTGAGGTTGAGGTGGTCCTCAATAAGCATCAGATTGCCCGGACGGAATCCGGTATTGATGCCGCCGGCAGCATTGGTGACGATCAGGGTTCCGATCCCCAGCAGCTTCATCACACGCACCGGCAGGGTCACCTGCTTGAGGTCATAGCCCTCATAATAGTGGAAGCGTCCCTGCATGCAGAGAACTTCCCGTCCCTCCAGCTTTCCCACCACAAACTGTCCCTTGTGTCCGGCGACAGTGGATACCGGGAAGTGCGGGATGTCCCCATAGGGAATCTGCACCGCATCGGTCAGCTGTTCGGCAAGGTCTCCCAGTCCCGAACCCAGTGTAATGGCAATCTCAGGCTTGCGCCCGTTCAGCTTCTCCTTGATATAGGCAGCCGCCTCCTGTACCTGACGGGTATATTCCGCAGCAGAAAAGTTCATAGTATCCAACTCCTTTTGTTTTCTGGTTACCATGATATAATACCGAGGCTGATCCCGTCAAGCGTTTCCGGCAAAATCCGTATCACTGTTCCCATGCTTCCCGCAGCGATTCCACCCACTCCACCAGAGCCATCTTGGGCTTGTAGACCGGAGTCTGCTCCAGTTCCAGGATCTCCTGTTCCACCATCGCGGCCTGTCCCTCCACAGCGGCATCAATGCACATGGGCGGGTAGGCCACACACCACCAGTTATGCCCTTCCCCGCTCCCCAGGGTGATCCGCAGGGCCTGGTACCGCCCGGCAGGCATACTGAAGGTACTGCCATCACGCTCATACTCCCGGGTGGTGAAATACATCTCGGTCAGCTCCGCCTTAGCCTGATAGGGCATGCCCGCCTCTGCCAGGACTTCGTTGGCTGTTTCCTCTATGCGGCCCATCTCCCCTTCCAGACAGGCAATGGTCCCCTCCAGAGTTCCGTCGCCGCTGAAATCCTGATTGATCGCCTCCAGCACGGCATCCCGCACCTGCAGCTTGACAGCCTGGTCGGCCTCCCGGTCTGAATCTGCCAGAATATGAATGCGCAGCACCTCCTGCCGGAGCTCGGCGCAGTCCTGCATAAAGCCAGTCACCGAGGACCCCCCCAGTGTGATAACCAACCCGATCAGAGCTGCCAGCTCCAGCCGGCCGATGTGGATTTTCACAATGAAAAACTCCCTTCAAAAAGAAAAATCAGTGCATCCATTCCGGTAATGAATACCAGAAGTATGCACTGATCAATGGAAATTATTCAGTGATGGTGGCGCCATATTCCACCGGGCTGCACCGGCGGGTATAATAACCCAGCTTTTTCAGAGTGCGGGAGGCGTTTTCCAGCTGTTCGCTGCGGGGGAAGATCCCGAATACCGCAGACCCGGAACCGGTCATCCGGCTTCCGGCTGCGCCCGATTCCAGCATGATCTGCCGGATCTCCTGCACCTCCGGGAGGTCAGCGGCCTCCTCCAGGGCGTTATAGAGCAGCTTGCACACTGCCGACAGGTCATCGGCGTTGATCGCCTTCTTGATCAGCGGCGTACCGGGAATCCCGTACGGCTTGCCAGAGGCATCATAGCGGGCAAAACACTCCGCTGTGGGCACTCCTTTCGCCGGCTTGGCAATCAGAATACGGCAGTCGTCCAGGGGCTCCAGTGCCTCGAGGATCTCGCCGTAACCCCGCACCATGGCAGTACCGCCCTGGATGCAGAATGGAATATCCGAGCCGACCCGGGCACCCAGTTCGATCAGGCGTTCCGTCCTGAGCGGAGAGCCCAGCAGCGCATTGAGTCCCACCAGGACTCCGGCGCCGTCGGCACTGCCGCCGCCCAGTCCGGCTTCCGAGGGGATCTCCTTGTGGATGCGGATCTCCACCCCATAGCGGGATTTGGTTTCGTCCAGCAGCAGCCGGGCACAGCGCCATGCAATGTTGGTCTGGTCTGCCGGGATGGGACTGTCCTCCATGGAGAGAGTCACTTCCCCGGTGTCGTTGAGGGTGAGATAGACGGTATCAAACAGATTCACCGCCTGCATCACCATCTCCATGATGTGGTACCCATTGGGCATGCGATGGGTAATATCCAGATAGAGATTGAGCTTTGCCGGACATTTAACCTTGACCGTTTTCATGCTTTTCCCTTTCCAGTTTTTTGAGGAATTTCTCGATCTTGCGTACAGCGATCTTCAGATGCTGCAGCGAATAGCAATAGGAAATACGGATGTGTCCCTCGCCCCAGCCGCCAAAAGCGGAACCGGGAATCACAGCGACCCGTTCCTCCCGCAGCAGGCGCTCACAGAACTCCTCGCTGCTCAGACCGGTGCGCCGGATGGACGGGAACACGTAGAAAGCACCCTGGGGCTGGAAGCACTCCAGACCAATGCGGTTGAGCTCACCCACCAGGTACTTGCCGCGCATATCATATTCGTCCCGCATGGCTTCGATTTCCTCATCGCAGCTGCGGAGCGCCTCAACCGCTGCCAGCTGGCTGGTGGTAGGCGCGCACATGATGGCAAACTGATGGATCTTGATCATCTCCCGGATCAGCGGAGCCGGGCCGACAGCATAACCCAGACGCCAGCCGGTCATGGCATAGGTCTTGGAGAAGCCGTTGACCACAATGGTGCGCTCCCGCATTCCGTCAATGGAGGCGATGGAGACATGCTTCTTGCCGCCATAGGTGAGCTCGGCATAGATCTCATCAGACAGCACCAGGATATTGGTATCCCGCAGCACTTCCGCAATGGCTTCGAGATCCTCCCGCTCCATAATGCCGCCGGTGGGGTTGTTGGGATAGGGGAAGATCAGCAGCTTGCTCTTGGGCGTAATAGCTGCCTTGAGTGCCTCGGCAGTGAGGCGGAAATCGTCCTCGAACCGGGTGGGAATGCTTACAACCTTCGCCCCGGTCAGCCGGGCAATGGGATCATAGGATACATAGCAGGGCTCGGGGATCAGGACTTCATCGCCGGGATCGATCACCGCGCGGATCATCATGTCGATGGCCTCAGAGCCGCCGATGGTGACCATGGTCTCCTCTTCGGAATAGGAAAGCCCCATGCGGCGTTCCAAATAGCGGTCGATCTCCTGCTTGAGTTCCCGGAAACCGGCGTTGGGTGAATAGTGGGTACGGCCCCGTTCCAGCGATTCAATGCCGGCCTGACGGATGGCCCAGGGAGTCTGAAAATCCGGCTCACCGACACCCAGGGAAATCACATTTCCCATCTCGGCAGCCAGTTCGGAAAATTTGCGAATCCCAGAAGGTTTGATCTCCTGTACCTTCTCGGACAAAAGGGAGCTATAGTCAATCACAGGGTGGCTACCTCTCTTTCGTCCATCTCATCGAACGACACAAAGACGCCGAGTTCCTTATAGGTGCGCAGTACAAAACTGGTGGAAGTGGACTGCACCGAATCCAGCGGTGCCAGACGGTGTGCCACGAACATGGCTACATCCTTGAAAGTCTTGCCGGTAACAGTGAGGGCAATATCACAGGTACCGCTCATCAGATAGACGCTTTCCACCTCGTCAAAACGGGCGATGATGCCGGCGATCTCCTCAAAGCCCATCCCCTTCTGCGGAGTGACTTTGAGCTCGATCCGGGCGTTGACATAATCCCGGTCGGTTTTGTCCCAGTCCACGATGGCCTTGTAGCCCTTGATGATCTTGCGTTCCTCATAGTCCGCGATCCGTGCGGCGACCTCCTCCTCCGATATAGAAAGCGCCGCAGCAAGCTGGGCATTGGTGAGTCTGGCATCTGCGGAGAGCAGAGTAAGCAGCTGGTCCATTTTATATCACTCCTTCAAAAAAATATGTAGTTCCATTATATCACTGATTTTTGCGAAGTAAAGTGAAACATTTCATGCATTCCAGATCGCCGGTGCAGTGTAATCCGTCGCGCAGGGGCCCGGACACCGCAGAATCCCCTGATAAAGGTCGGTGGAAATCGCCTCCAGCCGGGCCTGTTCTGCCGCTGCAGGGCCGGAGCGTTCCAGCTCTGCCAGCGATGCGGAAACCGGCAGGCGGGCTGTCCCCGCCATGACCGAGAGGATCTCCCTGCCCCGTTCGTTGGCGCCCAGCACCCGCAGATAGGCCGGCAGCTCCTCCGCCATCTCCCGTGTGACGCCCAGGAAGGCATGCATCATCATGCGGCGCAGACGGGCATGGGGATAGCGTTTTGTCTTTGCCAGAGTGAGGATCTCCTCCATGCTGCTGCCGCTGCGCATGGCGTTCCAGAAACGGTTTTCGATCCCCTCGGAGAGGTCGGGCAGCCGGGAGAACTCCTCTCTTTGCTGCCGGCGCAGTACCCCCAGAACCGCCGCATCCAGCCGCTGGGGGTCCGGGGTATGTCCGGCCTCCAGTTCAGCACGGTAAAGCTGCGCTGCCGCCTCCGGGACATAGGCGGCGATCTCCTCCGGCTGGGCAAGGGCACGCAGCCGAGAGGCGCTGGCAAAGCCTTCTGCGGCCTCCTCAGCATCGTGCTCCACAAAGGCCCGCCGCACTGCCATCGGACGGATCTTACTCCCCAGCTGACGCAGCGCCCGGAGATATTCCAGCGCCAGGGTATCATTGGGTGAGGCAGTCAGCCCGGCAAAGCCGCTGCCGCACCGCTCCATAGCCCGGCTCACTGCCTGCGGGTAGGGCGCGCCGGACTCCAGCTCCCGGGCCAGGGCCTCCCGGAACTGCGGGGTGTCCAGCACTGCTGCCGCCTGTTCCAGACGGGCAGGGTCCCCGGATTCACTGCCGAAGCTGAGCATGTCCACGCAGCCCATCTTCTCTGCCACATAGACAGCGCCCAGTCCGAACCGCTGGGCCGGAGCGCAGGCAAATGCAAGAGGAAGTTCCAGCACCAGATCCGCTCCGCCGGACAGTGCTGCCCGGGCACGGACATGTTTTTCCAGGAAAGCCGGTTCTCCCCGCTGGACAAAATTGCCGCTCATCACCACAGCAATGTGTGTAGCGCCGTTTTTCCGGGTTTGGGCAATATGGTAAGCGTGTCCGTTGTGAAACGGATTGTATTCAGCGATTATTACAGCAATCCTCACGGTTTCTCCCTTTCTCTCGCAAAATGCTTGAATTTTATTTTACAGTGTTATAATATAGAATAGTGAAATATAGTGTCAAGCTATTTATCCAAGATCACAAAATTTAGTAGGAGGAATTACCCAATGAAGGTTTTGGTAATCAACGCAGGAAGCTCCTCGCTGAAGTATCAGCTCATTGATATGACTGACGAGAGCGTTCTGGCTAAGGGCCTGTGCGAGCGCATTGGCGTGGACGGCCGCATCGAGCACAAGAGAGCAGATGGTGTGAAGGTAGAAAAGAATCTGCCCTTCCCCACCCATAAGGAGGCTTTCCTGGCTCTGATCGATATGCTGACCACCGGCGAAGGCAAGGTTATCGACAGCATGGATGAGATCAATGCTGTTGGTCACCGTGTGCTCCACGGCAGCGAGAAGTACAAGGTTTCCACTCTGGTAACCGATCAGGTTATCGAGGATATCTTTGCTTTCCGTGACCTCGGCCCTCTGCACAATCCTCCGCAGGCTACCGCTATGAAGGCCTGCCAGGAAGTATTCGGCAAGGATACCCCCATGGTTGCGGTATTCGATACCTCCTTCCATCAGACCATGCCCGAAAAGGCTTACATGTTCCCCATCCCCTATGAGTACTATGAGAAGTACAGCATCCGTCGCTATGGCTTCCACGGCACCAGCCATCGGTTCATCTCCGGCCGCTACACTGAGCTGACCGGCCGTAAGGACCGTCTGATTGTCTGCCACCTGGGCAACGGCAGCTCCATTACTGCTGTAAAGGATGGCAAGTGCCTGGATACCTCCATGGGTCTGACCCCTCTGGACGGCTTCATCATGGGTACCCGCTGCGGTGGCATCGACCCCTCCATCGTTACCTTCCTGATGAACAAGGAAGGCCTGACTGCTGATGAGATGTCTGACATCATGAACAAGAAGTCCGGCTTCCTGGGTGTATCCGGTATCTCCAGCGACTGCCGCGACCTGATCGCTGCTGCTGGCGAGGGCAACCACAGAGCTCAGCTGGCTCTGGACATGCTGGTATACCAGATCAAGAAGTTCATCGGCGGCTATGCTGCTGCTATGGGCGGCGTTGATGCAATCGCTTTCACCGGCGGTATCGGCGAGAACGACGGCAACCTGCGTAAGGAAGTTTGCGAGAACATGGAATACCTGGGTATCAAGTTCGACGAAGAGAAGAACAAGGTACGCGGCGAGCAGAAGATCTCTGCTGACGACTCCAAGGTTGAGGTTTGGGTAATCCCCACCAACGAGGAGCTGCTCATTGCAAGAGATACTGTTGAGATCGTAAACAAAGCCAAGTAATTCCGGCTCTGATCCAACTAAAAAAGGACGAGGATTCATTCCTCGTCCTTTTTGTTTTATCTATGTGCCCGGTTCCAGCCAGGGCAGGATCGCTTTGTAAGCCTCGGTCAGTGCCTCCATCTTCACAGCGCAGTTAGCCGGGCTGGTGGAAGGCAGCCGTACCGCCTCGATTCCGGTATGGGGTTTCTGCAGCCTGGTATACAGCTTCCAGGCAGTCGCCCCGGTGGTAAAGACTGCCTGTACCGGCGCATGGTCGAGAATCACAGAGAGATCATTTGCCACCGGATTGCGGATGCTGGAATCGGATGCACCGGTGATCTCACATTCTGCCAACACGTCCCACAGGGCGATCCGGTGCCGCAGCAGCATGGCCTTCTTTTCCGGGACAGACTGGGGCAGCTCTTCCCCCAGCACCGCCGCCAGGACCCGCCAGAATCGGTTCTGCGGGTGCCCGTAGTAGAACTGCACCTCCCGAGACTTGGGCGACGGCATGGTGCCCAGAATCAGAACCCGGGACTCCGTATCAAATACCGGCTCTATGGAATGGATAATGTGCTCCATGCTCCTCTCCCCTGTATCCTGTGTGATTGCTTACTCTGTAACCTGGCCGTCTGCCGCTTCCCGCTGGTACCGCCAGGGGCTGATCTCCAGTGCGTTGCCCTGGGGCGGCAGGGACATGGTAAACGCACCGCTGTGCAGCACGCTGATCTCTGTGCCTTCCTTGAGGTCCTCAGCGTTCATATAGATCTCTGTGTGCTCTCACTGATGTGGAACACCACTTCCTGCCCATTGGAATCGGTCAGGAGCAGATCGGTGACAGTGCCGTCCTCACTGGTAGTCACTTCCTTGATGATACCATTGGTCACCACCGATTCAGCCTGATCTGCCAGCTTGTTCACCGAGATGGCATCAGCCTGGGCCGGAGCCGACTCCTTGAGCGCGCCATAGTAAATCTCCACATACTCTCCCTCCTGGAAGGTGTTCTCCACCTCTTCCGGAAGGGTGAAAACAATGACCACTTCCCCATAATCCCGACCGTCATATTGTTCTACGGTCAGCTGCTGGCCTGAGGTTTCGGTCACAGTCCCCCGGTAGAGGGCTGCGTCCGCCACGACCGGAGGCTGAACTTCCGCCACCGAGGAGCTCTCCTGCTCTGAAGAGGAAGATTCATTCCCCGCCTGATTCTGGGTACAGCCAGCCAGACTCATCATCATCAGTGCTGCCAGCAAAACTGCCATTATTTTTTTCATATCATCGCTTCCTTTCAGAATGGATTCATTTGTATAGTGTGAATCCGGAAGGATTTTGATGCATGAATTTTACCACTGGTTGGTATAAAATTGCAAGGCAAAAGAAAAATCCTGGTCTCTTGCGAAACCAGGATCTCTTTGGAGGCGCCAACCGGATTTGAACCGGTGGTGAAGGTTTTGCAGACCTCTGCCTTACCACTTGGCTATGGCGCCAACGCCAAATAAAAAAATGGAGCGGGTTACGAGGCTCGAACTCGCTACCTCCACCTTGGCAAGGTGGCGCTCTACCAGATGAGCTAAACCCGCTTATTTTTGGTGCCTTCGACCGGAATCGAACC
>NZ_JACSNR010000009.1 GCF_016901815.1 Hydrogenoanaerobacterium saccharovorans | reverse complement strand
CGACACTGTGGTCTTATGCGGTATTACCACCCGTTTCCAGGTGCTATCCCCCTCTTGAAGGCAGGTTGCTCACGTGTTACTCACCCGTCCGCCACTAAGAATACAGGTCATCTGCCCGAAGGCTTCAGTCCTGCATTCTCCGTTCGACTTGCATGTGTTAGGCGCGCCGCCAGCGTTCGTCCTGAGCCAGGATCAAACTCTTAATTAAATCGTTTATCCAAACAACCGGCTGCTAAGACCGGTCGCCTAAATAGCTCTCAAACAAACTCGGCTTTCGCTTCGTCTATCTGTTCCTTTGAATTACTCTCAAAGTATTGTTCAAGGGTTCTTACTTACTCGTTAGTTCCTGTTCAATTTTCAAGGTTCTTCGCCGTCCTCTCGGGACAGCTTGTTTATTATATCACGCTCAGTTTCGATTGTCAAGCACTTTTTCAAGTTTTTTCAATCTCTTTTTCAGAGCGTTTCCGTCGTTCCCGACGGTTATTTTATGTTACCATACCTTGTCCAGTTTGTCAACAGGTTTTTACAATTTCTTGTCCACTCTTTTTCTGCGCCTCTGGTACTCCCTGTATTTATACCAAATCCAGGCTCCTCCGCCTGTCAGAAGTGCCAGTCCCAGCAGCATCAGCCCCCACTTTCCGGTATCAAGTCCCACCCAGAAGATCAGTCCAGCTACCCCAAAGAAACCGATCCCCAGAATCAGGATCAGTATGATCCGTACTCGCAGCGGCGCCTTCGGGGACGCAGCTGTCTCCGCGGCGCCCTCCAGCAGGACATCCATCACCAGCTCCAACAGATCATCCATACCTCTCACCTCCACTCCCTTATTATATAGGAAATGGAAAAGCCAGTTGTGACGATTCTGTGTCGAACCGGCGGAGAATCGCAAAAGCGAAAATTCCCGCTTGACTATCCACCCGGGATTTGGTATTATATTAGATGCATTCAATATGCGCCCGTAGCTCAGTTGGATAGAGCGTCAGACTCCGACTCTGAAGGTCGTGCGTTCGAGCCGCATCGGGCGTACCAATCCCGTCATGGTTTCCATGGCGGGATTTTTTTGCGTCAAAGCAATAAGCGGCAAAACCGTCCAGAACCGCTTCCCTCACAAACGCTTTTTATTTATTACAGGATGGTCGTTTGTATTTACAGAACCAAGAGACAGATCGCAAAAAGGCACTCCGGATTTTTCGAGGGTGCTTTTTGAATTTGTGCCGCAGGCGGCACACCGCAGCTCTTCACTTTTCACTTTTCATTCTTCACTTGCTCCCAAACGCCCCCTCCCTTTTATTATAATTGATCTTATAAAAGAAGGAGCTTCCCCATGGTAAGGGAAGCTCCGTTTTTTTGTTTCTGCGGCAAACCTGTTGCAAAGCGGGTCGATTTCCTTGCAGGGTCTGCCTTACTCAGCGGCTTCTGCCGAGGGAGTTGCCACGAGGAAGCACATGTCGTTCACAGCGTCCTCGCCCTCGAAGAAGTTATAGAAGGTGAAGTTGTAATAGAACCGCTCGGCTCCATAGATGCCGTAACCGTCCTGACAGTGATCGGTGGTGTCATAGGAATCTGCCACGATGATCACATCGTCCTGAGTGGTTTCGGTGCCCATGGTGTCATAGCCGATGATGGTCTGCCAGTGACCGCCCCAGTCGTTCCAGCCCACAATAATGGGAGTATCATTCGCCAGGGTCTCCTGAATGAACTCGAGGGTGAATTCCTCATAGACATTCTCACAGTCCAGAGTGCTGTACAGGTCGTAGCCGCCTACGCCCTCAAATACCTCGATGAGCTGCTGGAGGCTGGTAGCCTCGGGAGTCAGTCCATTGGAACGGAACTGGGCCAGAGTTTCCTCATTGTAGTCGCCCAGAGTGCCATACCAATCCATTACCATCAGGGCAGAGGTCACACCGCAGCTCCACTCACTGGTCTGCTGCTGGGTGCGGAAATGCTCCAGAATGGTCAGGGTATCGGTATCGGTCATGTTGTAGAAGTCCGGGTGAGCAAAATAAATGCTGTCGGCATGGTCGCCGGCACGCTCTACGCTGTCAGCGCCGTCCTCCTCCGAGAGATCCACAGTATGAGGGATCTTCATCTCATCGGTGAACGCAGCCGAAGCTGTGGTCTGGTTTTCCTCCCCGGACTGGGAAGAAGAGTTGTTGTTGCCGGTGCTGCTGCAGCCAGCCAGCATCAGGCAGAGTGTCAGTGTCAATACAATCAGTTTTTTCATCAAATCGTTCAGCCTTTCATAAAAAAATCAATTGTACCTGTAAACAACAAACCTCGTTTCGAAACGCTGTTCCCGCTATGGGAAAGCGTCTTTTGCGTTTTGTATTATTTATTATTTTGGGAAGAAACTCCCCGCATTTTATTTATCCAAATTCCGGTTCTGATTTGAGCTTTCTTAGTAACTTGTCTGCTTGCGGCAAACCCCACCACAGGGCCGCCCTGGACAAAACGCTCTACTCTTTGGGCTCTCAAGCTGTTTTATACAAGTACGGCGGGGCAATGCCCCACATAACCCACAGACCCTCAGGTCTGCGCTATAAAATTTGCGAGCCCGCATTCGGGCTCCACTTGAGATTCTGGCAATCGACCCGACCCTCCTTTTTTGCCAAGGGATATTATAGCAAATATTCCGGATTTTGCAAGATTTTTCCGTATATTTCCCGCAGATATTTGATATAGAGCCGGTTTTGCTCATCAATACGCCATTTTAGCGCAGGTTTTCTTTCAGTGACACAGTCACAGTCATGAACATATTCTTTTGGTATAATATCCTCAAAAGCCGGGAACACTCTTCCCGGAGACAAGAGAAATGAGTATAAATCAAGGAGGTCAAAACGATGATGAACGCCCATGTAGCCAACCTGCTCAATGAGCAGATCAACAAGGAATTCTATTCCGCCTATCTGTATCTGGACTTTGCCAACTACTTTGAGCGCACCGGACTGGCCGGCTTTGCGAATTATTTCAAGGTGCAGGCCCAGGAGGAACGGGACCATGCCATGATGTTCTATCAGTACCTGCAGGATAACGATCAGCTGGTGACCCTGGAGGGCATTGCCCGTCCCGAGAGCCGTCTGGACGACATGATGGCACCTCTGCGCCAGGCTCTGGAGCATGAGGAATTTGTAACTGCTTCCATCAATACCATCTATGCCGCGGCATCTGAGGTCAACGACTACCGTACCCTGCGCTTCCTGGACTGGTTCATTGACGAACAGGCCGAGGAGGAAAAGAGTGCCCGGGATCTCATTGCCAAGGTGGAGCAGTTTGCCAGCGATGCCCGCGGCGGACTCTACCTGCTGGATCAGGAACTGGCAGCCCGTGTCTACACCGCACCGGTTCAGGCATAAAACCTTTCTTTCCTTTCCATCGCTTTCAGAAAAGACCTCCGGTTCTGCCGGGGGTCTTTTTCGCTTCTCGCCAGAGTCGGGCATATTTCTCGCTTTTCTCCCGCTATACTGGAGCCAGTACCGCCTTTTCGGCGCTGACTTTATCGGAAAAGGAGTCCTTTTCATGCAGAAATCTCCCGGCAGCCGGGCGCTCTGGCGTTCCGGCCTGTTTTCCCTCTGTGCCGGCGCACTCATCTCCCTGGTGCTGCTCCGGTTCCTGAGCCAGCTGGATCAGCCCGACCTCACCCCGGAGGACCTCCGCCGTTCCGGTGCTGCCCTGGCCCTGCAGATCCTCTCGATCAGCGCGGCTGCCATCGGCTTTGTCACCTACACTTCCCTGCGCACCCGCAGCAGTCTGGAACAGGCCCTCACCGCCCTCACCGAATCCTGCCGCATCTTCCGCAGTGCCGCCCGGGCAGCCGGTGCCATGGTATTCTGCCGCAAGGCGCCGGGACGGGAGCTGATCTCTCCCCAGAGCCGGGAGGAGATCGCCGCCTCGGACAGTCCTGCCCTGCCGGCGGATTTTCTCCGGTGGCTGGAGGAGACCCCCTGTGAGCCCGGGGAGATCACCTCCGAGCTGTTCCCGAATCCCGGCGGCGGCCCCGATCTGGAGGTGACGGTGCTGGCCCCGGAGGAATCCCCGGAGGAACGCATCGGCTGTGTCATGGCTGCCCGTGTCCCCGCCGGTTCAGAACAGACTGTCTGACCCCAACAAAAAAAGACCGCCGGAATTTTCCGACGGTCTTTTGCTTTTATACTCAGCCCTGAGCGGGATTGCTCCGGTCCTCGGGGGCATAGCCCATGATGGAGATACGCCGGCGCAGCCAGCCGCCCTGGAGATAGTAGGCGGCAAAGATCAGCGAAGTGGCACCCCAGCTGATGGGGAAGATCATGACGATGGTGTCGAAGCCCGGGAACATGGGAACCACCAGGAATACCCAGAGCATACGCAGCAGACAGATGCCGCTGGCGGAGATGATCATCGGCCAGAAGGAATCGCCGGTGCCGCGCACAGCGCCCGAGAGCACTTCCACGCTCACATAGGTGAAGTAGAACGGAATGGTGAGCTGTACCGTGCGCATACCGATATTCAGCACATTTTCCGAAGTGGTGAACCAGCTCAGCAGGGTATGGGCGAAGGTCAGCAGCACCGCGCTGCACAATCCGGCAATGGCAAAGCCCATGAGCAGGCCGATCCGTACACTCCGGCGCACCCGGCGGTATTTCTGGGCGCCGAAGTTCTGTCCCACAAAGGTGGTGACCGAAATACCCAAGGCACCCATGATCATCCAGAACAGACCGTCCACCTTGCCGTAAGCGGTCCAGGCGGCAACGGTATCGGTTCCAAAGGAATTGATGCTGGACTGGATAATGATATTGGCGATGGTGAACATATTGCTCTGGAGGGCAGCGGGCAGGCCCACACGCAGAACCCGGCGGGTGCTGTAATCGGTGAAGCCGATCTCACTGCGGTGCACGCTGAATACACTGGTGCTGCGCATGAGCATGAGCATTACCAGCACACAGGATACCACCTGCGAAATAACGGTGGCGGTGGCAACGCCCAGTACTCCCATGCCGAAGCCCATGACGAACAGCACATCCAGGACGATATTGGTCAGACAGGCGATGATGAGGAAGTAGAGCGGACGCTTGGTATCGCCCACAGCCCGGAGGATACCCGATCCTATATTATAGAGGAAAGAGGGCACCATGCCCAGGGCATAGACCCGGAGATAGAGGGCGGCATCGGGAATGACATCAGAGGGAGTCCCCATTGCACGAAGGGCAGGTTCCGCGCCGAGAAGCGTGATCACCATGGCGATCAGGCCGCCGGCAATGGCGATGGCAACCGAGGTGTGGACAGTCTTGCGGACGCCGTCGAAGTCCCGGGCGCCGTAGCACTGGGCAATAATTACTGTGGTGCCGGACGCCACGCCCACAAACAGGTTGACAAACAGGCCGATGAGGATACCGGTGGAGCCGCCTACGGCAGCCAGAGCCACAGTGCCCACATAGTTGCCCACAACCACAGCGTCGGCCGTGTTATAGAGCTGCTGGAAAAAGGTGCCCAGCAGGATGGGGAAGAAGAAAGCCAGCAGCGGGCGGAGGATTCCGCCTTCGGTGATCTGGTTCTGGGAAGTCATCTCATTGCTCATGTGAATCGTACCTCTCCTCGGCAGTAATACTGAAAAAATGGCGCAAAAAAAGAAAGGCCGCAAAACAGCCTCTTCTCACTTTTGAGATTGGGCACCCGGACAGTCCGTCTGCCAGATGCGGATCACTACCCATGTTATAACAGGTTTATCGGGGAAACGCAATGGGTTTTCAGCGGATTTTTACCCAAAACATCAGTTTCGTGACAACATACAAAAAACCCCGGATCTGCCCGGGGTTTCTTTGCGTTGTTTGTCTTTATCCTGATAAAATCCGGGCTCAGAACTGGGCGGACTGTTCCTGACAGAAGTCCAGAAAACGCTCCAGGGGCGCATAATCGCTCCGGCCCCGGCGCACTGCCACCGAGATCTCCCGGGTTTCGGCAAAGCCCTCCACCGGGATCTCCCGCAGGGTGCCTGCCGCCAGTTCCTCCCGCATCAGCACCGGCGAGAGCACCGATACTCCCATGCCCGCCTTCACCGCCTGCACCACTGTGTGCAGATTGGTGCAGGACCACTTGATCCGTGGGGTCAGGCCGTACTGTCCCAGGAACGCCGCCAGACGCAGCCGGGGCATGCTGCCCTCCTCCCGCATGATGAAGTCGCACTCTGCCAGCTGCCGGGCTGTCACCGGCGCCGGACACTGGGCCAGGGGATAGAACGGCGCCGCCGCCACCGACAGCTCCTCCCGCAGGAAAGGACGCAGCTGGATCTCCCCGCTGCGCCCGGCGGCATCCAGCAGGGCAGCGTCCAGCTCCCCGCTGAGCAGACGGCTCTCCAGTACCGAGGAATTATCCACCAGCACCTCCACCCGCACCTCCGGGTTCTGTCCCTCAAACGTCCGGACCAGCGGCACCAGCAGCTGTTCCGCCAGGATCACCGTCGCCCCGATGCGCAGCAGCTTCTGTCCCGCCTGCTGCTTCATGCTCTGTTCCATCCGCTCATAGACGCCCAGCAGTTCCCGGGCATGGCCCAGCAGTTCCTGTCCCGCCAGGGTGATCATCAGCCGCCGCCCGTACCGCTCGAACAGCAGGCAGCCATAGTGCTCCTCCAGTTCCTTCACCGCCTGGGTGATGGTGGGCTGGGAGAGATAGAGCTTCTGGGCGGCAGCGTGCATGGTGCCGCAGTCCACCACCGCCGCAAAGATCCGCAGGTGCCGGATGGTCATGCTCTCCCCTCCTGTTCCAGCCGCTCCCGGAGGGCGATGAGGTTTTCGCAGAGCTCTGTATCCGGGGCAAATTCCTCCGGCAGGGTGGCGCCGGTGGTCAGGGCAATGAAACCGCACCCCGCAGCCCGGGCCGCCGCCTCATCGGTGAGGCTGTCCCCGATATAGAGCACCTGTTCCGGCGGAAGGCGCAGACTCCGGGCCGCCAGCAGAATCCCGTCCGGGGCAGGCTTGGGAACGGCGTCCTGGGCGCTCACCAGCACCGCCGGGCTGATCCCCGCCCGCTCCAGAATGGCGGCGATCCGGGGACGGTTTTTGTTGGTGACTACCCCGGCGGCGATCCCCTGGGTTTCCAGCCAGTCAAACAGCTCCCGGGCGCCGGGATAGAGCACCGCCGAATCCACCATGACCTCCTCGGCCTTTTCATTGAAGAGCCGGCTGAACTCCGCCTGTCCCGCAGGGTCGGTGCTGCCGGTGAGGGCGGTGAAACTCCGCTCCAGGGTCATGCCGATGGTGCGGCGGATCTCCCCTTCCGGCGGCTGGGACAGTCCCATCTGTTCCAGGGCATACCGGGTGCTTGCCACGATGCCCCGTTCGGTGTCCCCGAGGGTGTAGTCAAAGTCAAAGAGCACTGCGCTCCATCTTCCGGTCATGTGTTTTCTCCTTTCAGCCAGAGGGAACCGAAGTCCCCCTGGGTTTCGTCCTTTTTCTCCGAGTCGAGGATAAAGGCAAAATAATCCCCCATGCCGTCGGGCAGTTCATTCCAGAGGGCATACCCCGGCAGTGCCGCCAGCTCCTCCTGGTAGTCCACCGTCCGTCCGGTGAAGTACCGCAGATTGAATTCCCCGGCTGCCTCGAGCATCAGCTCCCGGTCCGCCTCGGAAACGCCCATGGCATCGAGCTTCTCGCCCATGGTGCGCATGCTGTTCTCCCGGAAGTAGTTCCGGCTGTATGTCCCGAAGTCCAGCAGGTCGGGACTGGTGAGCCCCGCCTGCCGGGCATAACCCGCTGCGTCCAGTTCCCGGATCTGATAGCTGGCGTTCCGCTCCGGGTCGATCTCCACCACGCCGATGTGGTTTTCGGCAATGGAGAGCGCTGAGGTGGTCACCTCATGGAGGCCGTCAAACTCCCCGATATGCTGGATATGGATATGCCCCGAGAGGTTGAGGTTCACGCCGTGATCCGCCATCAGTTCCCGGACAGTCATGGCATTGCCGAAGGTGTACCCGAAGGGGAACCGGGCATTGTGCCGCACCAGATTCTGATGGCTGAAGGTGAGCACAGCCTTGCCCTCCTCTTCTGCCTGGGTGAGCACCTTGTCCAGCCAGGCCAGGGTTTCATCGTCCACCCAGCCGCTGTGGGAATCGGTGTTGCCGTCAATGGCGATGATCCAGAGATCCTCCGCCGGCTCCCAGACATAGCTCATCGACACGGTATCCCGCAGCAGACTGTCCTCCCAGCCATAGGCCCGGTAGATCTCCCGGAACTCCTGAGCTGTGACCGTTTCGGTGGGTTCCGCCGTATTGCCGGTATAGCGGTAGGCCATGCCGTTGTTCACATCGTGGTTGCCGGGCAGGGTCAGCACCGGCACGCCGGCGGCTTCGATCTCCTCAAACAGCCCCGCCACCGTTTCATGGCTGAGCTTTTCCCCGTTGAAGGTGAGATCCCCCGCTGCCAGCAGCACATCGGGACGCTCCTCCTCGGGCAGGGAGGTGATCTGCCATACCAGCGCCTGTCCGATCTCCTGGGAATAATGGGCGGTCTTGCCGTCTCCCCGGGCGATCATGGTGAGAAATTCCGGGCTGTAATCTGTAAGCTCCTCCGAGAGCAGGTGCAGATCGCTCACAAACCAGACGGTCAGCTCACTGCCCGCCGGCTTCACATCGGCATTGGGGGTGAAGGTCTCGCCGGTACAGCCGGTGAGGAACAGGGTCAGCAGCAGGCAGCCCAGTGCCGCCAGCCGCCTCATGCCTTTGCCTCCGGCAGGATCTGCCGCCCATCCAGCACCGCCTGGACCAGATGGTCCCCCTCATACCGCAGTTTGAGCGAGAAGAAGGGACAGTCGGTCTCCAGCAGCCGCAGGAAGATGCGGTCCCCTTCCCAGAGGGTCAGTTCCAGCAGCCGCCCCCGGCGAATCCACTCCAGATCCCCCTCGTCGCAGTCCTTGATCTCCCCGGAGAAGTCCTCCGAGTCAAAGAGGTGCATATATTCGGTGCCGTACTCGTCCGATACAAAGGTGACGATCCCCCGGTACCGCCAGCTGTGCAGGGTGAGTCCGGTCTCCTCCAGCACCTCCCGGCAGAGACAGTCCTCGGGGCTCTCCCCGGCTTCGAACTTGCCGCCGATGCCGATCCATTTATCCTTGTTGAGGTCGCCCTCCTTCTTCACCCGGTGGAGCATGAGGTATTCCTCGCCCCGCTTGAGATAACAGAGGGTGGTGTTGATGCCATTCATGGTATTCCTCCTCTTTTCCGCATTCTATATTGATAATACCGAATTTATCCGGGCTTGTAAATAGGATTTCTGTATCAGTCCCCCGGCTTTCCCCGGGAAATAAAAAAGCACGGAACCACTGCTGATTCCGTGCTTCTCTTGTGATAGTAGGGGATTTACCAGTCGAACCACTCGGTGACCGGAATGCCCAGTTCCCGGGCAAAGGCTTCGGTACCGCCCACACCCGCCTCATCGCAGAGATGCGCCACCTCATGGGCATCCGAATTGATGAGCCAGGTGAGCTTGTACTGCCGGGAGAGCTCCCACACCCGGCGGTCGGGATAGGCGCGCTTATCCCGGTAGCCGTTGGCGTTGATCTCCACCGGAATGCCCAGCTCCTCGCAGACAGCAAAGATGCGTCCCATCTGCTCCAGGGCAAAATCTGCCGAGCCGGTATAGCCGCAGAACGGCACATCGGGATGGGCCAGGAAGGTGAACAGCCCGGTACGCAGTCCCTCAATGACCTCGTCGGCATACTGCTTCATCTCCGCTTCCCCCTTGCGGGCGAAGTTGTCGGCAGTGCGGTCCTTGTTGGTATGGTGGCCCAGGATCAGCAGTTTATAGCCGTACTGATCCCGGAACATCTTGTAGTTTTCCAGGGAGAAGGGATAGTATTCGCACTCAAATCCCTTGATGACATGGATCTGATCCTGATATTTCTCGATCAGCCGGTCCAGCTCGGCGTTGTAGGCAGGGAATTCCTCCCACTGCATCCGGCGGGGGTCAAAGTTCTGGCTGTGGGGCACATGCTCGGTGATTGCCACAGCTCTCAGCCCCTTGCGCACCGCCTCCTGGATGTAGTCCTCGATCTCTCCGGTGGCATGGCGGCACCAGCGGGTATGAGTATGATAGTTGGCGATCATCGGGTCATCTCCTCATACAGCTTCATCATCTCCAGCGGGTGGTCACTCTCGATGAGGTCCACGCCCAGCTCAATGGCTGCCTTCATGCGCTCGGGGGTGTTGACGATGGAGCCGTCCACATAGTAGCCGGCCTCATGCAGGCTGCGGACGATCTCGGGGCTCAGGGAGTCCAGGTACACCAGATAGATGATGGCGTCCATCTCCCGCATGAGCTTCACCGGGTCAGCCGGGATAAAGGGCACGATCAGGCCGATGGGAGTACGGGGCTCCATATCCTTGATCATGCGCAGGGTGCGGAAATCGGTACTGAATACAAAGCACATATCAAAGAAGTCATACTTCCGCAGCACTTCCACCATCTGACAGGCGATCTCCGGCATGAAGTCGTACATATCCAGTGCCCGGCTCTTGAGCTCGAAGGCGATAGCCTGATGGTTTTCCTTGCACCAGGCCACCGACTCATCCAGGGTATCGATCTCAAAGGCAGCCCGGAGCTCTGCCAGGGTGTAATCCCGGATGCGTCCGGTGAGGCTGGTGCGCTCGCTGAGTTCATAATCGTGATAGATCACAGCCACATCGTCCTTGGTGAGCTGGATATCGATCTCGATATGGCTGATGCCGCTGCCCAGGATCTGCTTGTAGTTTTCGATGGTGTTCTCCCGGACTTCCGAAAGATGGCCCCGGTGCCCGCCGATCATCAGCTTCCTGCCGTGATCTGCCTTGAGCTGTTCCAGAAATGTCATGCTTGGTCCCTCCCTGTTCAGATCAGCAGATTGACTCCGCTTTCCCTGTCAAAGATATTATAGTCCTCATGCAGCTTCAGATACACGCTGCCGCCCTGACGGCGCAGCTCCCGCAGCTGCTCATAGCTGCCCTCGAAGTTGGCGGGAATGGTCACACGCACCAGGGCGTCGTCCAGATCGCCGGAGATCATGATGTCCTTGCCCAGGTTCTCCACCAGCGACAGGTGCAGTTCCATGGTCTCCTCAGCGGGAGCCAGCAGCACATTCATCTGATGGCTGCGCACGCCGATCACCACGGCCTGTCCGGCCTTGCCGGCGAGCTTTTCCGCCATGGCTGCGGGTGCCTTGACCCGGAAGCTGCCGCCCCGCAGCCAGAGGGTGCCGTCCTCTTCCTCCACCGAAGCATCGATGAAGTTCATGGGCGGGTTGCCCATGAAGTGGGCTACAAACAGGTTGGCGGGCTTGTGGTAGAGCATCTCAGGGGTATCGAACTGCTGGATGCGTCCGTTATCCAGGATGGCAATCTTGTCTGCCATTGCCATGGCCTCCTCCTGGTCGTGGGTTACGATGATGGAGGTAACGCCCAGATCCTGCTGGATGCGGCGGATCTCGTCCCGGATCTCGATCTTCAGACGGGCATCCAGGTTGGACATGGGCTCGTCCAGCAGCAGGACCTGCGGCTCCTTGACCAGCGCGCGGGCCATGGAAACACGCTGCTGCTGACCGCCCGAGAGTTCACCGGGCATACGGTCAAGCAGGTGCTCGATCTGGAGCTTCCGGGCCATCTGACGGGCCTTTTCATGGCGTTCGGCCTTGGGCATGCCCTTCTGCTTGAGCGAGAAGGCGATGTTGTCGATGACCTTCATGTGGGGATAGAGGGCATAGGACTGGAACACCATGCCGATGTTGCGGTCCTTGGGCGCCAGATTGGTGACATCCCGGTCATCGAAGTAGATGGAGCCGCTGGTGGGTTCCAGCAGGCCGGCAATACAGTTGAGGGTTGTGGTCTTGCCGCAGCCGGACGGGCCGAGCAGGGCAATGAAGCTGCCCTCATCAAAGGTGAGATTGATGCTGTCCAGAGCGACAACACCCTTATCAAACTCCTTGCGGAGATTTTCAATACGGATCATATACCTTTACCTCCAGAAATGGTTCCCTGCATGAGCTGACGCTGCGAAATGAAGAAGAAGATCAGCACCGGCAGCATATAGACCATCGCCATCGCCGCGAATACGCCATAGTCAGCGATCATCTGGTCGTTCCGGGAGAGAACGCGCAGATAGGTGGCAAGCACAGGGGTTTTGGTGTTGAAGATCAGGACATTGAACAGCAGGTAGTTGGACCAGGCGCTCATGAAGGCAAAAATGCTGATGGAAGCAAGGCCGGGTTTTACCATGTGGATAATGACCTGGAAGAAGGCGGTCAGACGGTTGCAGCCGTCCACCAGAGCGGAGTTTTCAATATCCTGGGGAATCCCCGCGAAGAAGTTGCGGATAATGAAGGTACTGCCGGGCAGACGCAGGGCAATCGCCACAACGATGACACCGGTGAGGGTGTTGAGGATGCCCAGGTGCAGCAGGACATACAGCACGCCGATGAGCAGCAGCACACCGGGGAAGAGCCGCAGGGTGAGCAGCGAGAAGGAGATCACCCGCTTGCCGGTGAATTCCATCCGGGCCAGGGCATAGCCTGCCATGCAGCTGATGGTCACTTCCAGGGTGGTGGCAATGGCGGTGAAGATCACGGTATTGCGGAAGGCTTTGCCGATGGGCTCCACGGTATACTGGCTGAGCTGGATGGGCTGATAGAGGAACTGGAAGTTCTGCAGGGTCAGCTCACCGGTGCTGTCCAGAATAAAGGCGTTGGCAAAGAAGGAAAAGTAGATGAACAGAACCGGGATGCACAAGAGGATCATCACCAGTACCGCAATGGTTTCATTGCGGCGTTCATACTTGGGTCTCTGGGAATATTTCATATCGAACCTCCTGGTTGCTTAGGAACGGGATTTTTCCTGATGGTGCATCACAGCGCCGATCACAAGCATCAGCACCATAACCACCACGATCAGCACCAGCGAAATGGCAGCGCCATAGCCGTACTGGCTGTCCGAGAAGGCCTTGTGGTAGGCGCTCAGTGCCCATACCTCGGTCTGGACACCCGGACCGCCGTTGGTGATGAGCATGATGGTGACATAGTTGGTGAGCAGACCCAGGGTCTCCCACAGGGCGATAAAGGTGATGTGGAAGCGCAGGTTGGGCAGAATGATGTTGCGCACGATCTCCCATTCCCCGGCGCCGTCCACACGGGCTGCCCGGAACTGATTCTCGGGAATGCTCTTCACCGCCGAGGAAAAGACTGTGGTGCCATAGGCAATGCTGGTGAGCAGTGTGGCGGCAATGATGATGACAAACGGATACTGGGCAATCCAGTTGAGCGGTTCACTGCCGCCCAGAGCCATATACACCTTGTTGGCCAGACCATTGGGGGTGGCTTCCAGCAGCCACAGCCACAGTACCGAATATACCACACCCGGTGTGATCATGGGAATCATCAGGATACTCTTGAAGATATTGCCCTTGCGCTCGTCCCGGATAAAATAGGTGGTCATGATGGCAAAGAACAGATCCAGCACCACAGTCAGGAAAATGGTGATGCCCACATATTTTACTGTATTCCAGGCGATGATGGGGGTATTCGGGTCCATGAGGATCTTGCGGAAGTTATTGATGCCGTTGAACTTCCAGATAAAGGCGGAATCCAGACTGGTAAATGCCATAATGACGGTCAGGATCGCCGGCAGGATATACAGGACTGTAATAAAGACCAGGAACGGTGACAGGAACAGATAGGCCTGCATATTTTTCTGTCGCATATTTTGCTTCATAGTGTCCCTCCCGGGGACAGAGGGGCGGAAGCCATTCCGCCGCTGTCCCGAAAATACGCATAATTACAATGAGAGCATAGACCCCCTTGCGAGGAGAGCCTATGCTGTTCTCACTGCCTTTTCAGGAAAATGGTTTACTTGTATTCAACCAGGTCAGCGTCGAGGTTGATCTCGATCTGGGTCTTCATGTCCGCCACAGCCTGCTCGGGAGTGGTCTGGCCCAGTTCCAGCAGCTGAATCTGCTTGTAGAGCTCATTGTTGTAGGTGGTCAGGCCATCCACATTGGGAGGTGTTACAGACAGGTCAGCCATGTAGCCCACCTTTTCCAGGATGGGGTTGGTCTTGATGTCCTCCATCTCGTTGGCAGCCTTTACCGACGACAGGGTGAAGATGGTGTCGGCATGGTGGGCCAGCTGGTCAATGGAATCGCCGCTGTACAGTTCCCGGAACAGATCCTTGCAGATCTCGGGGTACTGGGTGGTGGCGTTGATGCCCATGCCCTGAGGAGCCGCGATGCAGAAGGGAGTATCATTGTACTCGGATACCGGGAATACGGCAAAGCCTACATCTTCAGCGAACTGCTCGGGGGTCTTGTCCACAGCACCGGCTACATAGGTAGCGGAGTACAGAGGACCATAGTAAGCAAAGGCAGTACCGTCACCTACCATGGTGTTGATGGTATCCCAGGTGGTCTGAGTCAGGTTCTGGGGAGTGATCTTGGTGGTGTTGGCATTGTCATAGATCTCCTGGAAGAAGCGCTGCAGGCCTTCACTGTCGAATACCAGCTTGCCTTCGTCGTTGTAGTACTCACCGCCCAGGGTGCGGAATACATCCAGGAAGTCGCTGCCGGCGCCGGGACGATGGGTCAGACCCCAGGTAGCGGCACCCTTGTCCTGTACTTCCTTGCAGAGATCCAGGAACTGCTCCCAGGTGAACTCGCCGTTGGCCATCTGGGTGGGCAGGGCTTCGATCTGCTCATCGGTCCAGCCGATTTCCTTCAGGGCAGCCTTGTTGTAGTAGATCACGCGGACAGGCAGGTCGAAGGGCATTGCATAGGCCTTGCCATCCACAATGTAAGGGGTATAGATGCCCTCTACAAAGTCATCGGTCATCAGGTCGGAGATATCCAGCATCATGCCGGCCTCAACCAGGCTGGACAGGTCGCTGACCGAGAAGATATCCGGACCTTCGCCGTTCTTCTGGGCGAAGATCAGGTTGTTGGAATACTCGCCCCAGTCGATGCGGGCGTAGTCGGTTTCGAACTCGATCTTGAGATCCTTGCCCTCAGCGGCATACTTTTCGTTCAGGCGCTCGCCGGCAGCCAGAACCGCATCGGGAATGGTGACGAAGTCCATGTTGTGGGCAACCTTCAGGGTAATGGTACCGGTGGGCTCTTCTCCGCTGTTCTGGGCAGTGGAGCTGTTGTCGCTGCCATTAGAGCAGCCGGACAGCATGGATACTGCCATCAGTGCAGCCAGAGTCAGACTCAGAAGCTTTTTCATACTTTTCCTCCAAATTTCTATTGCCGGGCTTACACTCCCGGAACTTGGTGAATGGGTTCCCAATCCTGCAAAAACGAAATCCGTCCTGCAGGAAGGTCTTTTCCCTGACATATTGTAACATTTCATTCACAAAAATGGAATTGATATTTTAGTAAAAGTACTTTGTGGCTCCCAACCGCATTTTATCAAAAACGCCGGATTTTTCCCATAATTACGCAGTTTTTCATATATTTGTAACATTGAACTTGTCCGAATCCCGGTTTTTTGCTATAATTATAAAAATAACTCCTTTTGCCCAGAAATCAGCCGTGCTCCGGCTTCCGCGTCAAAAATGAAATTTTGGCGTCGTTTGGCGCCTTTCGGCATCAAAAAAGACCTGTCTTTCCCATGGAAAAGACAGGCCTTTTTTGTTACGCATGGTTCTCCCGGTCAAGAAGCAGATGCACGCCGTACTGATAATGCTCCCGCATCCGTTCCCGGGCCAGGTCAAACTGTCCCGCTTCAAAGGCAGCGGTGATCCGCCGGTGCTGGTCCACCGACGGCTGACGGTCCCGGGAAGCCCGCATGGCGCTGGAGATGAGCAGCGACCGGATGCGGTTGTAGCGCTTGTAGGTCTCCTTGAGGAAGCGGTTGCCGCAGTAGTCAAAAAAGACCTTGTGGAACCGGTAATCCGCCCCGAAGTATTCGGTATCTTTCTCCTGGCTGGCTTCCATGGCGTCCTGATACTCATGCAGCAGCCGGACAATCTCTGCCTGCTGATCCGACTGGGAGGCCAGAGCCAATGCCTCACAGGCCAGCATCATAATGAAGTGGTTGAGCTCCTCGGCATACTGCTGGTCAAAGTCGATGAGCTGGGCGCCGGAATTGGTCAGCTCCCGGATCAGACCATCCTGATAGAGCTTATTGATGGCGTCCCGGATGGGGGTGGACGATACGCCGAACCGGGTCTGGAGTTCCCGGTTGATCAGCCGGTCCCCCAGGGCGATCTGTCCGGTGACAATATCATGGATCAGCACATCATAGACCTGTTCGCTCAGGGATCGGCGCTGGAGAAGTTCGCTCATAATTCACTGGCCTCGCTTTTACTCTGGTGATTGAAGTTATTATACAAAACTTCCCATTAAAACACAAGCCATCCCACTTGCGGAAAAATTTTTGGTAATTTTTCTGAAAAACCTCTTGACATTGGCGCCAGTCCGGTTATAATGAAATTGAAAGATGCGTGATGCATCATACATAACGCATAATGGTCGGAATGAAATTACTGAGACAGGAGGATTTTAACAATGGAAGACATGATGAAGTTTGCCCCCGAGCCCTTCAAGATCAAGATGGTTGAAAAGATGGGAACCCTCAATAAGGAAGAGCGCAAGGCTGCCATCAAGGCTGCCGGCTACAATACCTTCCTGCTGAAGTCGGAAGAATGCTTTATCGACCTGCTCACCGACTCGGGCACCAACGCCATGAGCGATCACCAGTGGGCCGGCCTGATGCTGGGTGACGAAGCCTATGGCGGTTCCCGCAACTTCTATCACCTGGAGGAAACTGTCCGGGAGCTGTTCGGCTTCAAGTATGTGGTACCCACCCATCAGGGCCGCGGCGCTGAGAATATCCTCTCCAGCCTGACCATCAAGCCTGGCGACTATGTACCGGGCAACATGTACTTCACCACCACCCGGTTCCATCAGGAGCGCAACGGCGCCACCTTCCGGGACGTGATCATTGACGAAGCCCATGACCCCACTGCCATTCTGGACTTCAAGGGCAATGTGGACCTTGCCAAGTTCCAGGCTCTCATTGACGAAGTGGGCGCGGAGCATATCCCCTACATCTGCCTGGCTGTTACTGTAAACCTGGCAGGCGGTCAGCCGGTATCCATTGCCAACATCAAGGCTGTATCCGAGCTGGCGCACAAGCATGGCATCAAGGTGATGTTCGATGCCACCCGCTGCGTGGAGAACGCCTACTTCATCAAGACCCGGGAACCCGGCTACCAGGACAAGACCATCAAGGAAATTATCCATGAGATGTTCTCCTACGGCGATGGCTGCACCATGTCCGGCAAGAAGGACTGCCTGACCAACATCGGCGGTTTCCTGTGCATGAACGATGAGGATCTGTATACCCGGGCCTGCGGCATGGTGGTACAGTTCGAGGGTATGCCTTCCTACGGCGGCATGGCAGGACGGGATATGGAAGCCATGGCAATCGGTCTGCGGGAGGCTATGGACTATGAGTACATCAGCCACCGTGTAAACCAGATCCGTTACCTGGGCGAAAAGCTGGATGCAGCCGGCGTACCCATGGTAAAGCCCTATGGCGGTCATGCGATCTTTGTGGATGCCCGTGCCTTCCTGGATCATCTGGACCAGGCCACCGACTTCCCGGCCCAGGCGCTCTCTGCCGCCCTGTATGAGATCTCGGGCGTGCGCACCATGGAGCGCGGCATCATCTCGGCCGGACGTGACAATGTCACCGGCGAGGATCATGTGCCGAAGCTGGAGACCATCCGCCTGACCATTCCCAGACGTGTATACACCTATGCGCACCTGGACTATGTGGCTGATGCGGTAATCGAGCTGTACAAGAAGCGCCATGACATCAGCGGTCTGCGCTGGGTATATGAGCCCAAGGCTCTGCGCTTCTTCACCGGACGCTTCGAGCCCAGGAACGAGGAGCTCATCAAGGGCTATTGATCCCGCACAGAAACCCATCCTTTCTCATAGACAAAAGCTCTCCCAAACAAATAAAAACCCCCGGCTCACCG
This sequence comes from Hydrogenoanaerobacterium saccharovorans, assembly GCF_016901815.1. Taxonomy (GTDB): domain Bacteria; phylum Bacillota; class Clostridia; order Oscillospirales; family Ruminococcaceae; genus Avimicrobium; species Avimicrobium caecorum. Next base: position 117,376 of record NZ_JACSNR010000009.1, on the reverse strand, counting down.
CCGGGGGTTTTTATTTGGGGCAGCCCTCTGCCGCCGGGGTGACGCCGCACTGTGCCGGTGCAGCCAGTCCCCGCCGGAATCACAGCGAGCCGGGGGCCCATCTCCCCCAAGCGCTTCCGTGAAATCCTCCGGAGCCGCTCTTTTCGCAGCATGCGGTCCCGCTATAAGCTGCCCGGCACGGCAGTTTCTTCCGGGCGCTGCCCTCCCCCGCTCTGCCCGCCGGGTACTTCCCGCCACGCAAAAAGACCCCGCACAGCGGCGGGGTCTTTTTCTATTCCGGCAGGAGCCGGATCAGCTGCGCTTCTGCAGGCAGTCGATGGTAAAGGGATAGAACCCGAAGCTCTCATAAAGCCGGAGAGCTGCCTCATTGCCATAGGTCACACAGAGTTTCCGGTCCCGGATGCAGTTGATGTCCAGACAGGAAAGAGCCATCTTGAACAGCTTCTTCCCCATGCCCTGACCCCGGTACTCCTCCAGCAGGTAGAGCATTTCAATCTCTCCGAAGGAAGTATCCCGGTTATAGGTCACAGTGACAAATCCGGCGTCCTGCTTCTTTTCCCGGTCCACCAGTACAGCGGTATACATGGCTGCGCCGTTGTCCAGCTTTTCCTGCAGGAAGCCCTTGCGGATCTCGAACTCAAAGGTCCCGTAATAATCCGCAAAATAAGGGGAATTGGCTGCGTTTGCCTGGATCAGTTTCTCCCAAAGGGGTCCGATCCGGTCGATGTGTTCCATATCGACTTTTTCGATCTCGAACATAAAAGCTCCTTTCCAGTGTGGGCGCACCGGAACTCAGAACCGGCTGCGCTCTCTATAATGGGTATGCAGCACTTCGTGGGCCAGATGGCTGCCAGGTTCGCCGAAGAAGTCCTTGTAGAGCTCCTGGATTGCCGGGTTCTCATGGCTCTTGCGCACGGCCTTGCCGGCATCATCCGCATAGAGTCCGGCTGCACGCATAGCACGGAGATCCACAAAGTTGCGCACCTCTGCCGGCTGTACCGGCTGTCCGCCGCCGTTGACACAGCCGCCCGGACAACCCATGATCTCGATGAAATCATAGTGCTTTTCGCCGCTCTTGACGCTCTCCAGTACCTTGCGGGCATTGGCAAGACCGCTGGTAACTGCCACATGCAGTTCCAGATCGCCGATCTTGTAGGTGGCTTCCTTGATGGGAGCTACGCCGCGCACTTCCTCGAAGTTGAGCTTCTTCATCTCACCGCCGGTGAGCCAGTCCGCTGCGGTACGCAGGGCAGCTTCCATAACACCGCCAGTGGCGCCGAAGATGCTGCCCGCACCGGTGGACATACCCAGAGGCGCGTCAAATTCGCCGTCCGGCAGGCTGGTGAAGTGGATGCCGGCCCGCTCGATCATCCGGGCAAGTTCCCGGGTGGTGATGGCTACATCTACATCATACAGCCCTTCCACCGCATTGCTCTCGGAGTTCTTGGTTTCGAACTTCTTGGCAGTACAGGGCATAACGCCGACTACATAGATGTCCTTGGGATCGATGCCCATCTTCTTGGCATACCAGGTCTTGGCCACGGCGCCGAACATCTGCTGAGGGCTCTTGCAGGTGGAGAGGTTGGGGATAAACTCGGGATAGTAGTGCTCACAGAACTCAACCCAGCCCGGCGAACAGGAGGTGATCATCGGCAGAACGCCGCCGTTCTTCACCCGTTCGATGAACTCAGTGGCTTCCTCCACGATGGTGAGGTCAGCGGCAAAGTCGGTGTCATAGACAGCGTCAAAGCCCAGACGGCGCAGGGCAGTGACCATCTTGCCGGTGACATTGGTGCCGATGGGCATATTGAAGGCTTCGCCCAGGGTCACACGGATGGAGGGGGCAGTCTGTACAATGACATGCTTCTGCGGGTCTGCCAGAGCCTTCCACACCTCATCGGTGTTGTCGTGCTCGGCGATGGCGCCGGTGGGACATACCACGATGCACTGTCCGCAGGATACACAGGCTACTTCGCTCAGGTTCTGCTCAAAGGCACAGCCGATATGGGTCTTGAAGCCACGGTCGTTGGGACCGATGACGCCAATGCCCTGCAGCTTGGAGCAGGCTGCCACACAGCGGCGGCAGAGGATACACTTGTTGTTGTCCCGGTACATATGTACTGCCGAGTCATCCACTTCATACTGGATATTCTCACCGGCATAGTACTCCTCATCGTCCACCTTGAATTCCCGGCAGAGCTTCTGCAGCTCACAGCTGCCTGCACGCACGCAGGTCAGACACTTCTTGGCATGGGTGGAGAGGATCAGTTCCAGGGTTTTTCTTCTGGCTTCGAATACACGGGGGCTGGAGGTGCTGATCTCCATACCCTCGGCTACCGGGTAAACGCAGGCAGCTACCAGGCTGCGGGCACCCTTGACTTCTACCACACAGATACGGCAGGCGCCGATCTCATTGATCTCCTTGAGATAGCACAGGGTGGGAATATGAATTCCGGCATACCGGGCCGCCTCCAGGATTGTGCTGCCGGCGGGCACGGTATACTGCTCGCCGTTGATTTTTACATTTACCATATCCATTCTATCACACAACCTACTTTCTGACAATCGCGCCGAAGCGGCACTTCTCCATGCAGGCGCCGCACTTGAGGCACTTGCCGGGATCGATCACATGGGGTTCCTTGACGGTGCCGGTAATGGCGCCCGCCGGGCAGACCTTGGCACACAGGGTACAGCCGCGGCACTTCTGCGGGTCGATGGCATACTGCAGCAGTTCCTTGCAGACACCCGCCGGACATCTCTTGTCCTGGATATGGGCAATATATTCGTCACGGAAGTACTTGAGGGTACTCAGCACCGGGTTGGGAGCCGACTGGCCCAGACCACAGAGCGAATTTTCCTTGATGTAATAGCACAGATCCTCCATCTTGTCCAGGTCTTCCATAGTGCCCTGGCCCTTGGAGATCTTGTCGAGCATTTCATAGAGGCGCTTGGTGCCCACACGGCAGGGTGTACACTTGCCGCAGCTCTCATCTACGGTGAATTCCAGATAGAACTTGGCAATATCCACCATACAGGTATCCTCGTCCATGACGATCAGACCGCCGGAACCCATCATCGAACCGATCTCGATGAGGTTGTCGTAATCAATCGGCACATCCAGATACTTGTCAGGGATACAGCCGCCGGACGGACCGCCGGTCTGGGCTGCCTTGAACTTCTTGCCGCCCGGAATACCGCCGCCGATCTCCTCCACGATCTCCCGGAGGGTGGTGCCCATGGGCACTTCCACCAGACCGGTGTTGTGGATCTTGCCGCCCAGAGCGAATACCTTGGTACCCTTGCTCTTCTCGGTGCCGATGGAACGGAACCACTCAGCACCCTTGAGAATGATCTGCGGGATATTGGCATAGGTCTCGACGTTGTTGAGGACGGTGGGCTTGCCGAAGATACCGGCAGTGGTCGGGAAGGGAGGACGGGGACGGGGCTCGCCGCGCTTGCCGTCGATGGAGGTCATCAGGGCAGTTTCCTCACCGCACACAAAGGCGCCGGCGCCCAGACGCAGCTCCATATCGAAATCGAAGCCGGTGCCCAGGATATTCTTGCCCAGCAGACCCACTTCCCGGGCCTGGTCAATGGCGTGCTGGAGACGCTGTACCGCAATGGGATACTCAGCACGGATATAGACAAAGCCGTGGTTTGCGCCGATGGCATAGGCGGCAATGGCCATGGCCTCGATGATGACATGGGGGTCGCCTTCCAGAATGGAACGGTCCATGAATGCGCCGGGGTCGCCTTCATCGGCGTTGCAGGCCACATACTTCTGGTCGGCCTTGGAAGCGGCGCCGAAGCTCCACTTCTGACCGGTGAGGAAGCCGCCGCCTCCGCGTCCGCGCAGGCCGGAATCCTTCACGGTCTTGATGACCTCCTCAGGGGTCATCTCGGTGAGCACCTTGCCCAGGGCCGCATAGCCGTCATAGGCAATGTACTCGTTGATGTTCTCCGGGTCGATGACGCCGCAGTTCTTGAGCGCCACACGCATCTGCTTCTTGTAGAAGTCGGTCTGGTCCAGGCTCTTGACAGTGTCCTCCTGGACAGTCTCCTGATAGAGCAGGCGCTTTACCACACGGCCCTTGAGCAGGTGTTCTTCCACGATCTCGGGTACATCGTCAACATTCACCCGGGAGTAGAACGCGCCTTCGGGATAGATAATCATAATGGGGCCCAGGGCACACAGACCAAAGCATCCGGTCCGGATGACCTTGACCTCCTGCTCCAGCCCTACGCTCTTGATGTTGTTTTCCAGTGCCCGTACAATACGGTCACTGCCGGAGGAGGTACAGCCGGTGCCTCCGCACACCAGTACATGTGAACGATACATCTCTTTGCCGTCCCTCCAATCAGTCCTTGGCTTCGGCCTGCGCCGCGCCGATGGTGTATTCCACAATGGGATTGCCGTTGACCAGATGCTCTGCCACAACCTGAGCGATCTTATCCTCGGTCATCTTCACATAGGTCACCTTTTCCTTGCCGTTTTCAAAGACTTCCACCACCGGCTCATACTGACAGATGCCGATGCAGCCGGTCTGGGCTACGGTGACATTTTTAAGGCCTCTCTTGGCAACTTCTTCGGTGAGGCGCTGCAGTACCGGACGGGCACCTGCCGCAATACCGCAGGTAGCCATGCCCACTACCACCCGAATGTTGTCCTTGGCGTCATGGCGGATGCCCATCTGATCCTTCATCTGGTCCCGCAGCGCCTGAAGCTCTGCCAAACTTTTCATGCTCTTGTTACCCCTTTCGATGCTGTTTCTCCGGGTACCGGTTCCGGCTGTTCGGGCCGGAGCCGTTTATCATACTTTATAAAACAGGATTCCTGTCTGTGAATTTCCGGTTCACTTTCAGATGCCGCCGGCCTGCACGGGCGTCCCTGATGCGGTCCGTTGCCGCCAGCCAGCGGTGGCCATTCTAATCTGTTTCATGCAAGCGGGCTTCCCCGCAGGATCTCCGCAAAGTTCTCCCGTACGAACTCTGTGAGAAACGCGATCACCTCCGGCGTATCCAGAGGCACATCGCCAAGAATTTCCCGGAACTGCCGGGTATCAGCGGTGAACTCCCGTCCGTCACAGACAGCGTGCAGTACCAGTTCCACCCCGGGACTGGTCTGGACCAGCACTCCATAAGTGCCGCCCAGATCCCCCATGGGCACCGCGTCCAGATGCAGCGGATTGAGCTCGGCAGTGACTTCTGTGCCCTTGCCCGGCTCGGACCACACCCGGAAGCTCCCCCCTGCCAGTTCCGCTGTCTGACGGAACAGGGCTGTCCCCAGTCCCACCTTGCGGGTGGTCCGGGTGGTATAAAACGGGTCGCTTACCCGTCCGGCAACTTCCGGGCTCATACCCCGTCCATTGTCCCGGACTGTAATGGTCAGCCACGGTTTCTCCCCGAATCGGTACTCAATGCGGATCTCCACCAGTGTTGCGCCGGCAGATACCGAATTCTCCACAATATCCAGAATGTGCAGCGAGAGTTCTTCCATCTTCCCCTCCTGTTCCGGAGTGTCCGGTCCGGTGTTACTTGTACCGGGCCAGGATCTCGTCCAGATCGTCTACGATCAGCCGTCCATACACCTCATCGTTGATGGTGATGACCGGTGCCAGTCCGCAGGCGCCGATGCACCGGCAGGCATCCAGCGAGAACTTGCCGTCTGCTGTGCATTCACCGCCGTCAATGCCCAGTTTTTCCTTGAGGGCATTGTAAATGTCGCCCGAGCCCTTTACATAGCAGGCAGTGCCCAGGCAGACCGATACTTTATACTGTCCCTTGGGATTGAGGGTGAACTGGGAATAGAAGGTGGATACACCATATATCTCCTCCAGCGGAACATTCAGTCCCGCGGCAACCCGCTGCTGCACCTCAATGGGAAGATACCCATAAATCTCCTGTGCCTTCTGAAGCGCCGGCATGACCGCGCCCTGAGTCCCCCGGAGTTCCTGGAGTACTTCCTCCAGCTTCTGATCCTGTTCCGGTGTGGACGAGAACGGGATCGCTGACTTTCTGTTGGCCATCTGAAATCAAACCTCCTTGGTCTGTGATAAAATGCGATTCAAGTAGACTCTTTTAGTATAAAACAACTATCTTACCCCTTAAATCACCATAAATTATAGCAAAATCCACAAGGAAAAGTCCATAGCGGTTTTGTCAAAAAATTATCAGCCTTTTCGTTTGCCAGAGAAATCCCCCGGGATTTTCCTATGGATTTTTACTAATTTTTTTGTTTTGCAGTTGTCAGGTTGCTAAAATTGCAAAGATTCTTTTATGCACAGTCACTATTTTTTCATTGCAAATGGTGAACCCCATAGTTGATAAAGCAGATTTTGACTGATATAATAATATCAATATCGCGTCTGACCGGCTGTGAAACCCATGATGCTGCCGGCAGACCGGAAGCCACCCATCCATCCAAAGGAGGATACATGATGAAAATTTCCGAAGTAATCCAGATTCTCTCCGCTGAAGTGATCTGGGGCGATGAAAAACTCTGCGAACGGGAAGTGCAGAACGCCTGCGGCAGTGATCTGATGAGCGATGTACTGGCCTATGTGAAGGATCAGTCCCTGCTGCTCACCGGTCTGGTGAATCCCCAGGTGATCCGTACCGCTGAAATGATGGATTTCCTGTGCATTGCCTTTGTACGGGGCAAGCGTCCGGATGACGCCATGATCCAGCTGGCAAGTGAGTACAACATTGTGCTGATCAGTACCGAAGAGCGGATGTTCTCGGCCTGCGGCAAGCTGTATGCCGCCGGACTGGACGGCAGCGGCCTGTGAGCGGGCTCTGTTACCGGTTCCAGGTGCCGGGGGACGACTACTCCCGGGCAGGAGAGGCCTCCAGTACCGTCAAGAACCGGCTCAAACGGCTGGGAGTAAGCCCTGAAGCCATCCGCCGGGTTTCCATTGCCCTGTATGAAGGGGAGATCAATATGGTAATCCATGGCGGCGGCGGGGAAGTGACGGTCACCGTCAGCCCCGACCGGGTGGATATGGTCCTGGAGGACCATGGCAAGGGAATCCCCGATATTGAAAAAGCCATGCAGGAGGGATATTCCACTGCCTCGGAAGAAGCCCGGAGCCTGGGCTTCGGAGCCGGCATGGGACTTCCCAATATGAAAAAATACACCGATACCATGCAGATCGAATCCACTGTGGGCGTAGGCACCACAGTCCGTATGACCGTTCTGCTCTGACCCATCGGTCCGGAAGGAGGGACAGAAGAAAGATGGAATCCTTTTTTCACTCGGTAAAACTGGACAGCGGGCTCTGTGTGGGCTGTACCAACTGTGTCAAGCGCTGTCCCACCGCTGCCATCCGGGTCCAGGACGGCAAAGCGCATATCCTGCGGGAACTGTGCATTGACTGCGGCCAGTGCATCTATATCTGTCCGCATCATGCCAAATCCGCTGTGGTGGACCATCTGGCAGATGCCAACCGGTTCCGGTATACCATTGCCCTGCCGGCGCCGTCCCTCTATGGACAGTTCCATCATCTCACCGACCCCGCCCCGGTGATCCGGGGGCTGTACGGACTGGGATTTGACGCGGTCTATGAGGTGGCACGGGGTGCTGAGGCAGTCACCCGGCTGACCCAGCAGTACCTGGATGAGAAAAAACTGCCCCTGCCGGTGATCAGCTGTGCCTGTCCGGTGGTGGTGCGGCTGATCCGTACCCGGTTCCCCAATCTCACCGGAAATATCCTGCCCATTCTGCCGCCGGTGGAAGTGGCGGCACGGCTTGCCAAACAGGATTTCTGCCGGAAAACCGGCTGTCGGCCTGAGGAAGTGGGAACAGTGTTCCTCTCCCCCTGTCCGGCAAAATCCACCGCCAGCCGGGACCCCCTTGGGTTTGATAAAAGTGAAGTGGACATTGTGGTGTCCATCAAGGATATCTATCCGGCGCTGCTGGCAGCCATGAAACGGGACGACCTGCCCGAAGCCGGTCCGCTCAGCGGCAGTCTGGGTGTGGGCTGGGGACTCTCCGGCGGAGAAGCCGCGGGACTCTCAGGCATTACCGTCCTGGCGGCGGATGGCATCGAAAATATTATCCGGGTGCTGGAAGACCTGGAGGACGAAAAGATCACCGATGTGGATTTTGTGGAGCTCAGTGCCTGCGCGGGCGGCTGTGTAGGCGGAATCCTCACGGTGGAAAATCCCTTCCTGGCCCGCACCCGGCTGCAGAAGATCCAGGGACATCTGTCCCCGGAAGCACAGCCGCCGGAAGTGACCGATGAACGGCTGATGCTCTTTGACCACCCCATCAAGTTCTGTGAGGTACTGAGCCTTGCCAGGGATCTGACCACTGCCATGGAACTGCTGGCCCGGGTGGATGAAATTGAACAAGATCTCTATGGTATGGACTGCGGCGCCTGCGGAGCGCCTTCCTGCCGGGCACTTGCCACCGATATCGCTCTGGGACGGGCAGCGGTGGAAGACTGCATTTACATACAGCGGGAACGCCATACCGCAAAACCCTGAATACAGTAAAGAAGGTGTCAACCAAGATGACGGTATCACAACTGGACCAGCTGCCGGGTTTTATCCGGCTGGGCGGTCCGGACGAGGACCGGGAGATCCGGAAGATCTACTGCTGTGATCTGCTCAGTCTGGCTATGGCACGGGCTCCGGCGGACTGTGCCTGGGTCACGGTCATGGGCAATATGAATACAGTGGCAGTTGCCACACTGGCAGATGCCGCCTGCATTGTACTGGCGGAAAATGCTGCCATACCCGAAGAATGTATCCGGAAAGCCGCTGACGAGGGGGTTGCGGTATACCGCTGCGATGAACCGATATTTGAAACTGCGAAAAGGATTGATGCTCTGTTATGAAACTCTACTGCGACCTGCATCTGCACTCCTGTCTGTCCCCCTGCGGCGATGACGATATGACCCCCAACAACATCGTCAACATGGCCAAGCTCAAGGGACTGACCTGTATCGCCCTCACCGATCACAACACCGCCATGAACTGCCGAGCCACTGCCATGGCAGCCCGACAGGCCGGTCTGGGCTTTATTCCCGGCATGGAACTTTCCACTGCTGAAGATATTCATCTGATCTGCCTCTTCCCTGACTGTGATAAGGCCGAAGCCTTTTCCCGGCGGGTGGCAGAGGCTCTGCCTCCGGTCAAGAACAAGCCGAGGATCTATGGACACCAGATCCGTCTGGATGAGCTGGACCGTCCGGTGGGTGAAGAGGAGACCCTGCTGCTCAACGCCACCATGATCCCCCTCACCGAAGCTCCGGCTCTGGTGCGGGAATACGGCGGCGTCTGCTATCCGGCACACATCGACAAGATCGCCAACAGCGTCCTGGCGATCCTGGGCTCCATTCCGCCCGAGTGCGAGGAGGAGTTTGACACGGTGGAGGTTTCTCCCCGCTATGAGGACGGTCTCTTCCCCGATGTGGAAGCCGCCCGGGAACACCGCCGCACCGTGGTATCCTCCGACGCCCACTATCTCTGGGACATCACCGAAGCCGGGCATGAGTTCGAGCCCGGGGACGATGCCATCAGCCGGCTGATCCTGGCCTCTCTGGGCAAGCAGCCGCTCTGATCCCCGCAGACCTGCGCAAGAAAAGCCGAAGGCAGTCCGCCCCCGGCTTTTTTATTTTGTATGGGGTTTTATGAGAAGAACCGGGTGCGCACCCACCACGCCGCCGCAAAGAGCAGGAGCCAGACCACCGTCAGCAGGGCATACCGTCCCACTCCGGAGAGGGCAAACCGCATGCGCCGGTCAGCAAGGCTGCGCTGCTCGTCCGCATCGGCGGTCTCCTCCGCTGCCCGGAGCCGTTCGCCCCAGCGCCAGCCAACCCAGATCACCCCGGTCCAGAACAGCACCAGCGGCAGACCAGCCGCCAGGATAAACCGCAGCCGTACCTCTGCCGGGAGGTGCTCCACCCCCAGCTCTCTGAATGAGTCGACAATCTGACCCAGGGAACCGATGGTACACAAAATCGTCGCATACAGCCAGATTTTGGCCCGTTGGAAGAGCGTCTGGGAACCGCCCGGCTCCCGGCAGACCACCCCCTCAAAGAAGCGGTTCATGACGAACAGGATCAGCAGCAGTTCCGCAGCCAGCCAGGCGCCGGTTCCCCAGTCCGCCTGACCCAGCACCGCTGCCGGCAGCAGGAACCGGTAGAACGGGCCCCACCAGGCAAGCAGCAGCAGAAGCAGCCCGATCCGGATCAGGGACAGGAATAGGATGGAACGGACGGGAATCTTTCTCAGCATGGCTTTTCCTCCTTGGGGCGGGACTCTCTTTTTCCCCTATTGTACCCGGTCGGGGCGGGGAGTGTCCATCGGTGTTTTCCCCAAAATTCTACCCGGAAATCCGGGCAGCAGAAAAGCCGGTGTCCCGAAGGGCACCGGCCTTGTGTTTCTATTCCCCGTCCGGGACATGACTGCCCCGGCTCCCGTCCGGCAGGATATACCAGCCGTCCCGGATCTCGGAGATCCCGCCGCCGAAGCTCCAGCCGTTCTCCTCCACAAACCGGATAAAACGGTTCCAGAACTCCTCCTCGGTCATCTCCGGAGGTACTTCAATGCAGCCGTGTATCTCAAATTCCTTCCGCATAGCGGTTCCTCCCTGCAAAGGGTGCTCACTGCTCCTCGCCTACGGCATGGCAGGCGTCCTTCCCACGGAAGGAGATGCCTACGATCCGGGGGCCGGCATTGATCGCCACACAGACACCCATCTTGCCCAGCATATCCGGCTTCTGTCCGTTATAGGCTTCAATGAGCGCCTGCAGCTCCTGTGCGGGCTGCGGGTCCTCGCCCTGGAGCAGCACATAGTTCGGACAGCCGGGGTCATGGTTTTCCTTATAGTATTCAAACAGCCTGGGTACTACATTCTTTTCGCCCCGCACCTTGGCAGCGGTGATATTGTCGCCGCCCTCAAAGGTCATCACCGGCTTGAGCTCGAGCATCTCCCCTACAAAGCTTGCCGCCGCGCCGATCCGGCCCGACCGCTTGGCAAACTGCAGGGTATACATGGCAAAATAGAGCTCCCGGCGGCGCAGGAAGTCCTGGATAAAGTCCACCAGTTCCGCCGCGGCGGCACCCTGATCCCGGCGGGCTGCCGCCAGCACCAGCGGATAACCATAGCCATAGGAATAGCTCAGGGAATCCAGCAGATGGATCTTCACATCCGCATACTGGGGCAGATGCTCATAGAACAGCTTTTTGCCCAGCAGCGCCGACTGATAGGTAGCCGAACCATGGGAATTGAGGCCCATGTAGATGATATCGGTATAGCCTTCCTCTGCTGCTTTCTGGAATGCCTCGGCAAAGTCCACCATATTCAGATGGGCAGTGGTGGGCAGTTCCTTGCAGGTATTCAGGATCTGGTACATCTCATCCGGGGTGAGATCCACCCGGTCGGTGTATTCCTTTCCCTCGACACTCACCGGCAGATTGAGTACCCGGATTCCAGTCCGGGCTTCGTCCTCCGGGGTCAGGTCGCTGGCGGAATCGGTCAGCAGCAAAATCTTCTCCATACGCTTTTTCTTCCTTGCTTTCTTTCTGGTGTTTTTCAGGGGGTCAATCCGGCAGTCTGCCGAAGTTCTCCAGCTGAGGGAAATCCCACTGCCGCAGCACTTCATAGACTGCCACTGCCACAGTATTGGACAGATTCAGGCTCCGGGCTTCCCGGATCATAGGCAGACGCACACAGTGTTCATAATCCGACCGAAGCAGATCCTCCGGCAGACCGGCATCTTCCCGCCCGAAAAAGAGATAACTGTTATCGGGATAGGCAATGTCGGTATAGACCTTGTGTGCTTTGGTGGTGAAATAGTAAAAGGCCCCATCCGGATTCTTTTCAAAGAAATCCGGGAGGCTGTCATAATAACTGATGTCCAGCAGGTGCCAGTAATCCAGTCCCGCCCGCTTGAGATGCTTGTCATCCAGCGAAAAACCATAGGGCCCTACCAGATGCAGCCGTGCCCCTGTCACCGCGCAGGTCCGGGCGATATTGCCGGCATTGGCATGAATCCGGGGTTCTACCAGCACAATATTGAGTTTTGGCATTCCAAGTTCGCTTCCTTCTGTCAGCGCTGTACTATGCTGCCAATGCAGCGTGTGTTACAGTTGTTACATGTTTCATTATCATATAACTTTCAGTTTCAGTCAAGTGTTAAAAAAATGAATTCACAATATTTACAAACTGTTCGCATTCTCCTCCTGCCTTTTCTGTAACTAAAAATTGTTAATAAAATGTTTGCTTGTATTTTTCCGGTTCCGGCGATACTATAAAGGAGTAGAGAAACGGAGATGAAGCTATGTCCAATCATCTGATCGAAGTAAAAAATGTCTACAAGATCTATAATCCCGGTGAAAATGAAGTCCGGGCACTGGATGGCATCAGTGTCACCATTGACCATGGCGAATTTGTGGCAATCGTCGGACATTCCGGCTCCGGTAAGTCCACTTTCATGAATATGCTGGGCTGTCTGGATACCCCCACTTCCGGGGATTATTATCTGGATGGCGTCAATGTGGCAGGTATGACCGATGATGAACTCTCGGATATCCGCAATAAACAGATCGGTTTTATTTTCCAGGGCTTTAATCTGATTCCCAGCCTCACCGCCCAGGAAAATGTGGAACTGCCGCTGGTCTACCGTGGCATGCCCGCCGAACAGCGCCGTCAGCTGGCAGAGGAAGCCCTGACCCGTGTGGGAATGGAACACCGTATGAACCACCGCCCCAGTGAGCTGTCGGGCGGTCAGCAGCAGCGTGTCGCCATTGCCCGGGCCATTGCTGCCCGTCCGCCCATCATCATGGCTGACGAACCCACCGGCAACCTGGATACCCGCAGCGGTGAAGAGGTCATGAAGATCCTGCATGAGCTCAATGAGGAGGGACGCACCATCGTCCTCATCACCCATGACAATGACATTGCCCGTCAGGCCACCCGGGCCATCCGGATCATCGATGGCAAGGTGGTATCCGATACCCTGGCAAGCGAACTGCAGAAGCACGATGTATAAAAGCGCCCCGGCGCGGAAAAAAGCCCCGTCCTGTTCTCCCGGGAACAGACGGGGCTTTCTGGTTTGACAGGCAGTTTTTCACTGTGCTATGATAAAGAAAAGAGTTCTGAATGGAGGCACCCGGAAGGAGGAATGTCAATGCTGCATCTGGCTGGTCTGTGGCAGATGTTCAACCTGGCGCTTCTCATCGGCGTACTGGCGCTGATCGTCCTTGGCTGCATCGCCCTGTGGAAGTACATCAGGCGCACCTGACCCCACACGCAACAAAAGCCCCGCATAGAGCGGGGCTTTTCTGTTTTTATGGCCTGTGTTCGGTGCGGGGCAGCCCGCTACCGGCCGGTGTCCGCATTCTCCTTTTCAGGCCGGGGAGACAGCTCGGGCTGGGCGCCGGTGACAACATTGGGCTTTTCCGGGTCGAGATCGGCGTTGAGCCCCTCATACCGGATCAGTTCTCCGGCGTGTTCCTCCACCAGGTCCGCCAGCTTCTCCAGAGTGTAGGCTGTACCCTCCTCCAGGAAAGCCGGGGCCTCACTCAAGGGCTGGTACAGCTCGGTTTTCCCATCGGAATAGAGAATCCCCCAGCCGAGCCCGTCTGTGCAGAGGTTATAGCACTCGGCCCGGGTCAGGTCGATGCCCGAATCCTCCAGCGCTGCCTTGACCCCGCCGGTGAGCTCCATCACAAACATTTCGCCCTCATCTCCGGGCAGGTAGCCCACCAGCTCCCCCTTTCCGGGATTGACCACCGCTGTGCCGCCGGTGCCGTCCGCCTGCTCCACAAAGACCATCAGCCGTTCGTCATAGGAGATGCGGCTGCTCAAAAGCTCTCCCGAGCGGACAGCAGTCAGGAAGGCGTCCACACCCGACCGGGTGAGCAGGGAATCCTCCATATGGTACCGGCGCACCGCACGGCTCCAGTCCAGCTGGTCGCCCTCCTCCAGAAAGCGCAGGGTAATGTCGGTTTCCGTCTGGGAAATGTCCTCATAGTACCGGTCCTCCAGGCTGTCCCAGACCGTATCATCTCCGAATGCCGGCGCCGTCAGCAGCACGGCAGCCAGCAGTCCCGCAAGCAGTTTCTTCATGCGTATCCCTCCTTGTCCATTCCATGGCTATACCTCTGATTTTATTGTAGCCCTTCCCGGCGGCGGCATCAAGGCGCAGATTCACCGAAAATCCCCGCCCTGTTCCGGCACGCAAAAAAGCCCCGCCGGAGCGGGGCTTTTTCAGATGCGGGAAGAAACTTACTTCTTCTTGGGAACCAGCTTATCCTTGCCGCCCATGTAGGGACGCAGCACTTCGGGGATATAGATGGTGCCGTCCGCCTGCAGATGGTTCTCCAGGAAGGCGATGAGCATTCTCGGCGGAGCTACGCAGGTGTTGTTCAGAGTATGGGCGAAGTAGTTGCCATCCTTGCCGTGGATGCGGATACCCAGACGGCGGGCCTGAGCATCACCCAGGTTGGAGCAGCTGCCTACCTCAAAGTACTTCTTCTGACGGGGGCTCCAGGCCTCAACGTCCAGGCTCTTGACCTTCAGGTCAGCCAGGTCGCCGGAGCAGCACTCCAGGGTGCGGACCGGAATCTCCATGGAACGGAAGAAGTCTACGGTGTTCTGCCAGAGCTTGTTGAACCACATCGGGCTGTCTTCCGGCTCGCAGACAACGATCATTTCCTGCTTCTCGAACTGATGGATGCGGTATACGCCGCGCTCCTCAATACCGTGAGCGCCTACCTCCTTACGGAAGCAGGGAGAATAGCTGGTCAGGGTCTGGGGCAGTTCGTCCTTCTCCAGGATCTGACCGATGAACTTACCGATCATCGAATGCTCCGAAGTACCGATGAGGTAGAGATCCTCACCCTCGATCTTGTACATCATGTTGTCCATTTCAGCAAAGCTCATAACACCGGTTACAACATTGCCGCGGATCATATAAGGCGGGATATAGTAGGTGAAGCCACGGTCGATCATGAAGTCACGGCCATAGGACAGGATTGCGGAATGCAGACGGGCTACATCACCCTTGAGGTAATAGAAGCCGTTGCCGCTGGTACGGCGGGCGCTGTCCAGATCAATGCCGTCCAGGCTCTCCATAATATCTACATGATAGGGGATCTCATAGTCGGGAACCAGCGGCTCGCCGAACTTTTCCAGTTCCACATTTTCGCTGTCGTCCTTACCGATCGGCACAGAGGGATCGATCATCTGAGGAATGACCATCATTCTCTCCTTGATCTTGGCTTCCAGCTCGGTTTCCAGAGCTTCCAGCTTTTCCATCTCCTCACCCATGGCAGCGGCACGGGCCTTTACTTCCTCAGCCTCGTCCTTCTTGCCCTGGGCCATCAGGCCGCCGATCTGCTTGGAGAGCGCGTTGCGTTCACCGCGCAGGCTGTCTGCCTTGGTCTTTGCCTCACGGTACTGCTGGTCGAATTCCAGCACCTCATCCACCAGAACGAGCTTCTCGTCCTGGAACTTCTTCTTGATGTTCTCCTTGACTGCGTCAGGATTTGCTCTGACGAACTTGATATCCAGCATTTCTGTGTTCCTCCTTGGATTATTTTTTCAAAATGCTCGCTTTTCCGGGATCAGGAGAAATAAAAAACCTCCCGAACCCATCGAAAAATTCACATGGGACGGAAGGATACCCGCGTTGCCACCCAAATTGCCCGATGGAAATTCCCACCGGACCACTCAAAGTTCCGCTGTAAAGGGCGCACCCTTCGGCTCATCACCGAAAGCTCCGGGAATGGAAAGGCCCGCGCTTTCACCGGTTTGCACCAACCACCGGCTCTCTCTCAAAGCACCGCAGCCGCAGTTCCCATCACTGCTTACCTCTGCTATTGACTGAAACGACCCATATCGGCTGTTTCAATACCTCTACTATAATCGTTTCCGCGGGCAAAGTCAAGGGTCAGGGGATAATTTGCAGGAAAAATATCATTCTGCTGTCAGAGTCAGATAGTTTGGTTTTCCACATATTCCACAGGATTGTCCACAAATTTCAGTGGATAACTCTGTGGAAAGAGTGGAAAACTACCCTGATTTTTCCCAAAACAACCCACTTTGTTTCAGATAGATTTCCGGGAAAGTCAAAAACAGCGCCCTGGTGGAAAGATTTGTCGCATTCCACCGGACGCTGTTAAAAATGCGTGAAAACCGGGTTTCATCCTGCAGGATGATCGGGAGAATCCTTCCCGCTATGGGAATGGGGATTCAGTCCGGACAGATGCCGGGCAAAATAAACCCCCACCACAATGGGCAGATAGAAGGTGAACATCCGCCAGAGCAGGATCGCAACGCTCACACTGCCCGATGCCTTGAAGAACATCTGGAAGAACACATAGAAGCTGCCCTCGGCTCCGCCCGACGCCCCCGGAAGGGGTACAAAGGAGGAGATCATCAGGATAAAGGCTGCCGATGCCACCACATCGCCCACCTGCAGTCCCTGGACACCCAGGGCCATCAGTACACAGTAGGGCACCAGGAAGAAGGCGGTGAGCTGGAAGGTGGTCATCACTGCCATGGCAGCCATGACGCTCCGCTCCCGGCGCAGCTCGGTAAAGCCCTGATGGAAGGAATTGATCTCCCGGTCGATGCCGGCGCCGGTGCTCTTGGGGTCCCGGACAATGCGCAGCTTTGCCAGGATCAGCAGACAGCTCTGGAAGAAACCGCCGGTGATCTTCGGGAAGAAGCCCACACAGAACAGCACGACCACCACTGCGGCGTTGACAATGAAGCCGATAAGCGCCAGCTTGGAGAAGCCTTCGATGTTCTCAACGAAGTTGCGGTACTCAAAGATCAGCACCCCTGCGGAATAGAGTGCCAGCACAGTCTGGTAGACGATGAACTTGGCAAGCAGCACCGAAGTGGCCTTGCCCACCGGCATGCCGCCCCGGGTCATATAATAGGCCTGGATGGGCTGTCCGCCGCTGGCAAAGGGGGTGACGCAGTTGAAGAACTGCCCGATCATGGAGGTCACCACCGAAGTGCGCAGCCGCTGTCCGGGCCAGGCCTTCCGGGCCGCCAGATGCAGACAGCCGCTCTCCAGTGCCCAGTAGATGAGCATGCAGCCGGCTCCTGCCGCCAGCCAGCGCTTGTCAGCGCCGGTGAGGGAGGCAAAGATCTTCTCCGGGCCATCAGCCAGGAACGCTCCCGCAATACTGCCCACTGCCACCAGGACAATGATGAGTATTCCCCAGCGGTTACTTTTTCCGGCCGGGGGCAAGTTTTTCTCCTGCCCGCCGGACGGCAGATCCGGCGAGACGGGCAGGATTTTTTCCACGGCTTCCTCCTGCCGGGCGTTTTGATACCACTCCATGATAAAATGCCCTCCACATTCTGGCAACATTTTCCTTACTGTAAAATGCATGACCCTTGGCTGACCGGGCCTCTGCTTCCTGATAATAGGCAGCGTCCTGCTGCAGCCGGCGGATCTCCTGTTCAAAGCCGTCCACCCCATCTGCGCGCAGGTAGAAATCAAACAGAATATCGTGATAGATGTCCAGATCCCGCAGCAGGATCGGTGTATGGGAATTCATGGCCTCGAGAATGGTCATGGGGAACAGCTCCTCAAAGGAGGGCAGCAGCATGAGATCAGTGAGATTATACAGCTCATTCATGCGCTCCCGTTCCACCAGACCCAGCAGCCGGAAGTTTTCCGGCGGATTTTCCAGGATGGCCTTGATCTCATCATGTCCGTCGGAGATCAGGCCGAAGGCAAAACTGCCTGCCCACAGGAACAGTACATCGGGCATCCGGCGGGCCAGTTCGATATAGTCAAAGAATCCCTTGCGGCGCTGGAGCTGTCCGGCACAGAATACAATGAACTTCCCCTCGGGAATGCCATACTTTTCCCGCAGGGCTGCTTTTTCCTCTGCCGGCAGCGGATAGAACTGCTCCGCTGATACAAAGTTCGGAATATAGGTCACTTTTTCCCGGGGAATGCCATACTTCTCCAGCTCCCCGATGAAATAAGGATTGACCGTAACCAGATAATCCATGCTCTTATAGAACCGGATCACATACCGGTAAAATACGTCCCGGATATGATCGGGCAGCTTGAGGCTTTTATCCAGGGTTTCGGGCAGGAAATGCACATAGCCCACCGAAACGCTCCGGCCCCGGGAGAGCTGCCGCATGGCATAGAACTCCGGATTGATGGTATGGTAATGCATGATGTCGCAGAAGGCATTCTTATTCTCATAGCAGAGGAACTCGTCCGCCAGTTCTTCCTTGACCAGCTTGACCTGTTCCTGATAGGCTGACAGGACACCCTGTCCTTTGACACTGTCCGCCCGGGACAGCATATTGATAGTAATCATAGGAAATTTTTCCTTTCCAATGCTCGTTCTCAACTGTACCAACTTGAATAATACAGTTTTATTATACGGGAAAATTTTCCGGAATACAATAGCCTGAGCAAAAATATACATTCCTGCCATGCAGGCGACACAGTTCCGACATATTTCACTCTCATCCGGATTTCCGGAATTTTTTTTGACAAAAAGGTCTTGACTTCCGGTTGTGGATATGGTATTATCATATAGCTGAATCAAGCATGTGCGCCAATAGCTCAGCTGGATAGAGTGACTGGCTACGAACCAGTAGGTCGGGGGTTCGAGTCCCTCTTGGCGCACCAGATAAACGCTGTATTTCGTATGAAGTACAGCGTTTTCTTTTTATCCCCGCGCATGAGCGCCGCTGCAATGGGCATACTATTCCCAAAACCGATTGTTTTGGGAGGCGCCTATGTGCTATCGTCTGATTACCCTGCTGCTGCTCTGCGTGCTGGTGTTTGCCGGCTGCCGCAGCGAAGATCCTGCCCCGGAACCCTCACCGGCTGCCCTGGCCCGGTCGGTCCAGGCGGAGGAGGATTCTGCCCTCTATCTGGGGCTGATCCGGCGGCTGGATTTCCTGCTCGAGGGAGAGGACTGGCAATCCCCCGAGGAGATCGACAAGGTCTATCTGACCCAATGGTATCTGCGGCGCTGGATTCTCACCCAGGGGGGCGGCGGGGAGTTTCTGGTGCCGCCGCTGCTCTCTGCCAATGAGGACGGCCTGTTCTTCCCCGAAGGCGAACTGGAAGCCGCGGTGGAGGAGGCATTCGGGCTCAGTTCCGAGTGGCTGCGGGAGGATAACCTCACCTACCGTCCGGAGGAAACGGGCTACCGTACCGCCGGTGCTGCCGGCGACCTGCGCCGGTATGAGATCGACCTGCTCACCGCTCAGGAGGAGGACGGCGTGCTGACCCTGACCTTCACGCTGGAGAGCGATGCCGGCCTGCCCCGCCAGACCAAGGAGCTGACCGTGCTGACCGACGGCGATGCGCCCCGTTACCAGAGCCTTGTAACCCTGCCATAGCGTAAAATACGGGCTGTTTCCCATAAAAAATCCCCTGCCGGAGAAGTACGGCAGGGGATTTTCTCTGTCCGGGACAGTCTGCTTACTCAGGCAGCACCGGAATGGCAAAGTCCTTCTGATCCACATAGGGCGCACCTGCCGTCTGGTAGGTCTGACGGTCGGGTGCGGAGGTTTTGCGGTAGAGATAGTCCAGACAGTCCCGCAGGGTTGCGGCAGTGGCGCCGGCAGCCCGCCCGAACAGGATCTCCCCGCTGGGGGTGAAGGTGGGAGAGTAGCGGGGATACCGGACATCGGTGTCCGCTTCCACATGGAGATGCGGGCTCCAGTAACTCTTGCTGCCCATGCCAGAACCGCCATAGCGTCCCAGAATGGTATCCTTGGTGATGGCATTTTCCCCGGCGGGGATCTTCCCGATCTCCGCCAGATGGAAGTACCGGAAGATCACATCCGCCGCCGTGCCGTCCGGACGGTACACCGCCCCGGGATAGCGGATCACCACAACATTGCCGGCATACTTATCCCAGCCGGCGGCTATGAGAGTCCCGGTGCCGCTGGCATAGATGGTGGTATCCCCCACCGCCGACACCATATCGGTGCCGTAGTGGGGAAAGCCGAACTTGGCACGATAGGCCGCGTTGCCCATGGAGGCTGTGACCAGTGTGCGATTGAGGGGCAAAATCAGTTTTTGCTGCATATCCATACTCCTTTCAAAAACTCCCGGACGGGCAGAGCCGCCCTGATCCCAGTATATGCGTCTGCCCCAGGTTCTGTGCCTGGAACGGGCCGAAGGGACTGCTGTTTTCCCGCCCGGCCCCATCTGTTTTGGGGCGGAAATCCGCATCATGCCCTAAAAACAGCAAAAGACGGACAGGCCAGAGCCTGTCCGTCTTTTTATATCCCTTACTTTCAGTGTAGCGGGGATTTTTTATTCTGTCAACCGGGGAGCGGCGGCGATGGCGTGCCAGCAGGCGTCCAGTGCTGCCCGGATGGCGGCATCGTCCAGTGCCAGATGCCCCGCGAAGTGCAGGCAGAGCAGCTGGTTGGCTGTGCCCAGCACTACGGCGTCCAGGATCAGCGGGTCCAGATCCCGCAGCACCCCGTCCCGGGTCAGTTCACTGAGGCGGAGATGCGTGCCGCCATCGAAGTGGCTGAGATGGAAGGTCTGCCCTCGGCAGCCCATGCCCATGGCGCCTCCTCCATTGCGGCGGCGGTACGGGCCGGCATCACCTCCATTGAACATGGCACCATGGCCGATGATGAGAGCATCCGTCTGATGGCCCAGAAGGGTACCTTCCTGGTGCCCACCATCATCGTCTCCCGCAGTGTGCTGGACAATCCCCACCTGCCCTTCCCCGAGTATGTCCTGCGCAAGTCCCGGATCGCCGCGGCCCGTCACAAGGAAGTGGTTGCCGCTGCCCTGCATGAGGGGGTCAAGTTTGCATTCGGCACCGATGCCGGCAGCACCGGCAATGAACACGGCGAACAGGCCCGGGAATTCGGCTATCTGGTGGAATACGGCCTCACTCCCATGCAGGCGCTGTGCAGTGCCACCATCAACGCGGCGGAACTGCTGCGCATGAAGGAGGACATCGGTTCTCTGGAGGCCGGCAAGTTTGCCGACCTGGTGGCCTTTGACGGTGATCCGCTGGAGGACATCACCGTGATGACCCGTCCCGATCTGGTCATGAAGGGCGGCGTCATCTACAAGCGGGAGGGTCAGCCCGTCCATTTCCCGCTTCTGTAAATCCGCTTTCCTCTGTCCCGGTTCCCGTCTTTCCCCCTTCAGGACACCGGGTCCTTTGAAAAAACAGGCTCTGCTCCAGGCACAGGCAGAGCCTGTTTTTTGGCCCGTTCTCCCCTGTCCCACAGAAAAAGACCCCGCCGGACTGCTCCGGCAGGGTCTTTTTTATGCTGTAATTCAGCGGGCTGTTCAGATCTTCAGGCGTACCAGCAGCTGTCCGGCCTGGACAATGTCGCCGGGCTGGGCATAGACTGCCTCCACCACGCCGTCGATGGCGGCAGAGATGCCGGTCTCCATCTTCATGGCCTCCACAATGGCAACCACATCACCCTTCTTCACCTTGTCGCCGGGCTTGACCGCAATGCGGGATACCGCACCCATGATGGTGGCGCCGATCTCGCTCCTGTCCTCCGCCGAGGCCAGACGGATCTGCTCCGCTTCCACTTCGGCATGGGGGTCCCGGATCAGCACATTGCGGCGGCTGCCGTTGAGCTCGAACTGCAGCTCCAGAGTACCATCGTCATTGCGTTCGCCCGGGCCGATGTACTTGATCATCAGGGTCTTGCCCTCTTCGATGCTCATCTCCATGCTCTCGCCCCGGTCCATGCCGTAGAAGAAGATGTCCGAAGGCATCTGGCTGATGTCGCCATAGGTCTCATAGCCAGCCAGGAAGTCCTCCACCACCTGGGGATACAGGCAGTAGGCAATGGCCTGGCGCAGTCCCGCCGCGGGATTGATCTTCCGCAGCTTTTCCACAATGGCATCAAAGTCTGCCGGGGGCAGCAGCTTGCTGGGCAGGGTGTCCAGCGGCTTTTCGCCCTTGAGCACCACCTCGGAAAGCTCCTGGGGCAGCGGGAAGGTGCTCTGACCCATCATACCCTTGA
This sequence comes from Hydrogenoanaerobacterium saccharovorans, assembly GCF_016901815.1. Classification (GTDB taxonomy): domain Bacteria; phylum Bacillota; class Clostridia; order Oscillospirales; family Ruminococcaceae; genus Avimicrobium; species Avimicrobium caecorum. Next base: position 95,397 of record NZ_JACSNR010000009.1, on the reverse strand, counting down.
AGTAGTCCACCACCGACCGGGGGAAGGTGAGTTCCTTGCCCCGCTCGAGGATATTGTTCCGGTCCAGCTTGTTCTGTACCATGAAGATGGCAAAGTCACCCACCATCTTGGAGGAAGGAGTCACCTTGATGACACCGCCCAGCAGGTCATTGACCTCGCTGTACTTCTCCTTGACCTCCTCAAACTGGTGTCCCAGTCCCAGGGATTCCACCTGGGGCTTGAGGTTGGTATACTGACCGCCGGGGATCTCGTACCGGTAGATCTCGGTTTCGGGCACCTTGATGTCCCCTTCAAAGCCGGAATAGTACTTCCGGGTATCCTCCCAGTAGTCCGAGAGCTTCTGCAGCTGCCGGGGATCGAAGCCGGTCTCCCGGTCGCTGCCCTCCAGGGCTGTTACCAGGCTGTTCATCGAGGGCTGGCTGGTGAGGGAGCTCATGCTGCTGATGGCAGTATCCACAATGTCCACACCGGCATCGGCTGCCATCATCAGGGCAGCGATCTGGTTGCCGCTGGTGTCGTGGGTGTGCAGATGGATGGGCAGATCGGTCACCTGCCGGAGTTCAGTCACCAGCTTTTTGGCAGCCAGCGGACGCAGCAGACCGCCCATATCCTTGATGCAGAGAATATCCGCACCCATGGCTTCCAGCTGTTTTGCCAGCTTCAGATAGTAGTCCAACGAGTACTTCTCATACTTGGGAGCCAGGATATTGTCGGTATAGCAGAAGGAAACCTCTGCCACCTTGCCCATCTCCTTGACGGTTTCGATGGCAAGGCGCATGGATTCGGGGTTATTGAAGGAGTCGAAGATGCGGAAGATGTCAATGCCGCTGCGGGCAGCCTCCCGGATAAACTCCCGGATGACATTGTCGGGATAGGCATGGTAGCCCACACCGTTGATGCCCCGCACCAGCATCTGAAACGGAATATTGGGAATGGCCTGACGCAGCTGGTCCAGACGCTCCCAGGGGGATTCATGCAGGAAGCGGTAGCAGGTGTCAAAGGTGGCACCGCCCCAGACCTCCAGCGAGAAGGCGTCCTGCAGGATATGGGCAGTGGGCTCGGCAATGGCGGTGAGATCCCGGGTACGCACCCGGGTAGCCAGCAGCGACTGATGAGCGTCCCGGAAGGTGGTATCGGTGATGAGCAGCTTCTTCTGGTCCTTGACCCAGCTGGTCAGTGCCTTTGCGCCGCCCTCCCGGAGCAGTTCCCGCAGGTTGGGCGCTGTGATCTCGGGCAGGGAAGCCGGATCAGGCAGCCGGGGATTGTCCAGGATCGGCTTCTGGAAGCCCTCCTCCTGGCTGACAATGGTATTGCCGATATACCGCAGCACCTTGGTGGCACGGTCCTTGCTCTCCTTGACATCAAAGAGGGACGGGGTCTCCTCAATGAACTTGGTATGGCACTTGCCCGCTACAAAGGTCGGGTGGGAGAGGATATTGTTGAGGAAGGACATATTGGTCTTGACGCCGCGGATGCGGATCTCGCCCATACCACGCTTGGCCTTGCGCACCGCTCCCTCAAAGGTACGGTCAAAGGCGGTGATCTTTACCAGCAGCGAGTCATAGTACGGGGTGATCTCCGCACCGGTGAAGGCGTTGCCTGCGTCCAGACGGATGCCGAAGCCGCCGCCGGAACGGTAGGTGGTGAGCTTGCCGGTATCCGGGGCAAAGTTGTTGGTGGGGTCTTCGGTGGTGACACGGCACTGGATGGCATAGCCACTCAGCTTGATGGAATCCTGGCTCTCGATGCCGATGTAGGGGTGGGAGAGCGGCAGGCCCTGGGCGATGTCGATCTGGGCCCGTACCAGGTCGATGCCGGTGACCATCTCGGTGACGGTGTGTTCCACCTGGATGCGGGGATTCATTTCGATGAAGTAGTGGTTGCCGTGCTTGTCCACCAGGAACTCCACGGTACCGGCGTTGACATAGCCCACTTCCCTGGCGATCTTGACTGCGTCATCATAGAGCTGCTGGCGCTTTTCCGGGGAAATACCGAAGGCCGGGGTGAACTCCACCACCTTCTGGTACCGGCGCTGCACCGAACAGTCACGCTCAAAGAGATGCACCACATTGCCGTACTGGTCAGCGAGGATCTGCACTTCGATGTGCTTGGGCTCCTCCAGGAACTTTTCCACAAAGATGTCATCATTGCCGAAGGACTTGCGGGCCTCGTTCCGTACCAGCTCAAAGTTCCGGGCGATCTCCCCGGCATTGTCGGCCCGGCGCATGCCTCGTCCGCCGCCGCCGGCTGCCGCCTTGAGGATCACCGGATAACCGGCCTCCTCCGCAATGCGCACGGCCTCCTCCACACCGGACACCGGCTTTTCACTGCCGGGAATGACCGGTACGCCGCACCGGCGTGCCACTTCCTTGGCGTGGAGCTTATCGCCCATCTGATCGAGAATCTGACTGGGCGGCCCGATGAAGATGATGCCTGCTTCCTCACAGGCCCGGGCGAAGTCGGCATTCTCGGACAGGAAGCCATAGCCGGGGTGGATGGCATCCACATTCTTGCGCTTTGCCAGTGCGATGATCTCCTCAATGCCCAGATAGGCGCCGAGAGGGCTGCGGTTCTCGCCGATGAGATAGGCTTCGTCCGCCTTGGTGCGGAAGAGCGAGAGCTTGTCCTCCTTGGAATAGATGGCTACTGTGCGCACACTGGCGTCAAAACAGGCACGGAAGATGCGGATCGCGATCTCACCGCGGTTTGCCACCAGTACCTTGCGGATCTTTTTCTCCATAGTATCAGTCCCCTTGCATAAAAAATCCACGCCGCTTCGCCCGACGGCGTGAGGTGTGTTGGGCTTATCATATCATATTCTGCAATATAAATAAAGCGTTTTTGCAGAATATTTTGGTTTTGACTGAAAGCTGTCCAAAAACAGCCGCATTTTTGAAGAATATAGAGAGAAGAAACTGCAAAACCATAAAATCCGGGACCCGCTCAGGCAGGCCCCGGACAGGCTATCGTCCCATGCGGCGGCGCGCCAGGCGGCAGATCCCGGCGGATATGCCGGTCATCAGCGGGAGGAGCAGCCCCAGGGCAATGAGCAGCGGCAGCAGGAAGCCGGACAGCTCCTCTGCCGGGGCATCTGGGAACAAGAGACTGCGCACCAGCAGCGTCATGCCCAGAATGGAAGCAAAACTCTGGGCCAGATAGAATAGCGCCGGATAGACCGGATTGCTCCCCAGTCCCCTCCGGAAAAAGTACCAGCAGTAAAGCGGCAGCCCCGCCGCCGGGGAAAGGGCGCACCCGATAAAGACAGCCTCCAGCAGGGCATAGCCCGAAAGCCCCAGCTCCAGCCCCAGTCCGGCGCAGACCTTGGGGATCACCTCCGCAATATAGAGAAACAGCATACCCGGCACTGCCGGCAGAAACAGGATCAGGCCGTCCGGTATGGACAGATCACGGGAAGAAGCGCTCATACTGTATTCCCTCCTTATATGATGCGGGCGATTGTATGCTGTCACCGGGGCAGCTCCTTTTATTTTATTATAGCAGGCGGATTCCTGCCCTGTCCATGAGCAGACTTCCCCATTCTCCGCTCCGTTTTCCGGCAAAACAAAAAGAGCCCTGGTCAGGGCTCTTCTGCTGCAAAGCTGTGGGAGGTGCCGGAGGAAAAATCAGTCCAGCTTGCCCAGTTCGATGGGGCCGGACAGGATCTCGCATACCGGGCAGGAGGCCACTTCCGCGATGATCCGATCCTTATCGGCCTGGCTCAGGGCGCCGTGGATCTCCAGCTTGGTGCGGATCTTGGTGACGCCGTTTTCCCGTGCCATCTCGGCCTTGACGGTGACGCTGTCATAGTCCAGGCCGTCCCGGTTCAGATACTTCCGGGCGGTGATGTTCATGCAGGCGCCCAGGGCGGAGAGCAGGGTCTCGCCGGGACGCATATAGGCGTTGTCGCCGCCCTGCTCCACCGGAATATCGCAGTGGGTGGCGTTCAGGGTGCCTCGGTCGGCAGTCATTTCGGCAATGTAGTTTTCGCGTGTACCAGTTACGGTAATCATAAAGGGGGTTTCCTCCTGATCAGTCAGTTTTTTGGATTCCCGGAGCCCTTGCTCCGGCGATATTCCCATTGTATCAGTATTTCCACTCTCCCGCAATATATCATGAAAACTATAAGTATCTTATAATTTTCATAGTATTTGGATATTCTTTTCCTGAGCAGCTTATTTATTTCATATCCGCTTGTATTTCCATAGCCAATCTGCTATTCTATCTAACAGAAAATCCTGTTCCCATGGGAGGTATCAATCATGCGTCAGCCCAAAACTGAAAAGGAAATCCGCTGTCCGCTGGAATATGGGCTCAGTGTATTCGGCGGCAAATGGAAGTCGAGAATTATCTGTGTCCTCAATGAAAAGGGCACCCTGCGGTACAGTGCCCTGCGGGGAGAAATGCTCAATATCACCGATGCCGTACTGGCTGCCGCCCTCAAGGAACTCATTGCCGATGAGCTGGTGGAACGCCATTCCTATAACGAGATCCCGCCCCGGGTGGAATACTGCCTCTCGGAAAAGGGAAAGACAGTTGTTCCCATTCTCCAGAGCATCTGCCGGTGGTCGGGCGCCTATACCAAGGACGATCAGGCCGGGCTGCTCCGTCAGTGCCAGAAGTGCGACTTCCTCAAAAACTGAATCAACGCTGAACCATCCGCATAGAAAAACATCTCCGGAGAGAAATTCTCTCCGGAGATGTTTTCATAAAGAGGTAAAAGTTTGGGGAATGCTTGCTTATTCCAGTTCGAACGCACCGGTATAGAGCTGATAATAGGTGCCCTTCTCGGCGAGCAGCTTTTCGTGGTTGCCGCGTTCGATGATGTGTCCATGATCCAGTACCATGATGACATCGCTGTTGCGGATGGTGGAGAGCCGGTGGGCGATGACAAAGACAGTACGTCCATACATCAGGCTGTCCATACCCTGCTGTACAATGGCTTCGGTACGGGTATCGATGGAAGAAGTTGCCTCGTCCAGGATCATAACCGGCGGGTCTGCCACTGCCGCGCGGGCAATGGACAGCAGCTGCCGCTGGCCCTGGGAAAGACTGGTGCCGCCGCCGGTGAGGACGGTATCATAGCCGTCCGGCAGCAGATGGATAAAGCTGTCCGCACCAGCCAGCTGTGCTGCCGCATAGACTTCCTCGTCGGTGGCAGTGAGCTTGCCATACCGGATATTCTCCCGGATGGTGCCGGTGAACAGGCTTACATCCTGGAGCACAATGCCCAGACTGCGGCGCAGGTCACCCTTCTTGATCTTGTTGATATTGATGCCGTCATACCGGATCTTGCCATCGGCAATATCATAGAACCGGTTGATGAGGTTGGTAATGGTGGTCTTACCGGCACCGGTAGCGCCTACAAAGGCGATCTTCTGGCCGGGTTCCGCATAGAGGCTGATGTCATGCAGGACAATCTTGTCCGGGGTGTAGCCGAAGTCTACATCGTAGAACCGTACCTCACCCTTGAGCTGTACATAATCGAAGCCATCGTCCTCCTTGTGGGGAACCTTCCAGGCCCAGATACCGGTTTCCTCTTCGCTTTCGATGAGCTGATCGTCCTTGTCGAACTTGGCGTTGACCAGGGTGACATTGCCCTCATCGGTTTCAGGCTCCTCGTCCATGAGGTCGAAGATACGCTCCGCGCCAGCCAGCGCCATAACAATGGAGTTGAGCTGCTGGGATACCTGGGAAATGGGCATATTGAAGCTCTTGCTCAGGGTCATGAAGGTAGCTACGGTACCCAGTGTGGTGCCGCCGATGCCGTTGATCGCCAGCGCGCCGCCCAGCAGAGCGATCAGGGCATACTGCAGGTTGCCCAGGCTCATAACAGCGGGCATCAGGATATTGGCATAGGTATTGGCCTTGGTCATGGCCTCGCAGAGGGAATCATTCTTCTTATCGAAGTCAGCCTTGGCCTGCTCCTCATGGCAGAATACCTGTACTACACGCTGACCTTCGATCATTTCCTCGATATAGCCGTTCACTTCACCGATCTCATTCTGCTGACGGATAAAGTACTTGCCGCTGCGCCTGCCGATCTGACCGGAGGTGAACACCATGATTGCCAGGGTGAACAGTACAAAGATGGTCAGCGGAATGCTGGTATAGAGCATGGCGCAGAATACCGAGATAATGGTTACGGTAGCCGAGAAGATCTGCGGGATGCTCATGGAGATCATCTGACGCAGGGTATCGGTATCGTTGGTGTAATGGCTCATGATGCCGCCATGGCTGTGGGTATCAAAATACCGGATGGGCAGGGTCTGCATGTGGGAGAACATCTGGTCACGGATCTTCTTCATGGTGCCCTGGGTCACATAGGCCATCAGCCGCTGATAGGTAAAGGAAGCCAGAATACCGGCGGCATAGATGCCGATCATAGTGGCAATGGCACGGTCCAGACCGGAGAAGTCCCGGCTGCCGCTTGCCAGCATGGGGGTGATATAGTCATCAATCAGGGTGGACAGGAACATAGAGTTGGCTACATTGGTGAATACTGTGATCAGAATGCAGACCATTACCACAATCAGAGCGCCCCGGTGATCCGAGAAGATAATCTTCAGCAGACGGCTCAGGGCATTCTTGTTCACATGCTTGATGCCGACCTTGTTTTCGTCCCGCAGCGCGGTACTATTCATTCTGGGCATTCTCTTCGTCTCCTCCCTTCTGCTGTGATGTGTATACTTCGCGGTAGATCTCATTGGTCCGGAGCAGTTCCTCATGGGTGCCGATACCATTGATGCGGCCCTCGTCCATTACAATGATGCGGTCCGCATCCTGAATGGAGGTTACACGCTGGGCTACAATGATCTTGGTGGTGTCTGCCAGGTCATTGGCAAGGGCATCCCGGATCATGGCATCTGTCTTGGTATCCACCGCGCTGGTGGAGTCGTCCAGGATCAGGATCTTGGGCTTCTTGAGCAGTGCGCGGGCAATACACAGACGCTGCTTCTGTCCGCCCGATACATTGGTACCGCCCTGTTCAATACGGGAATCATACTTGTCCGGGAAGCTCTGGATAAAGTCATCGGCCTGAGCATGCTTGCAGGCGGTGATCATCTCTTCATCGGTGGCATTCTCATCGCCCCAGCGCAGGTTCGATTTGATGGTACCGGAGAACAGTACATTCTTCTGCAGTACCATGGCAACCGAGTTGCGCAGTGCTTCCAGATCATAGTTCTTGACATTGACGCCGCCTACCAGCACTTCGCCTTCGGTGGCGTCATAGAGCCGCGGGATCAGCTGTACCAGGGTACTCTTGGCAGAACCGGTGGAACCGATGATACCGATGGTCTCGCCGCTGCGGATGGAGAGGTTCACATCCATCAGGCTGGGATTGGTACCCTCGCCCTTATAGCTGAAGGACACATTCTTAAACTCGATGCTGCCGTCCTTGACTTCGCTGACGCCGTCCGGGGCGCTCTGGATGTCGGGGGTTTCACGGAGCAGTTCCGCGATACGCTCCATGGAAGCACGGGACATTACGATCATGGTGAATACCATCGAGAGCATCATCATCGAGTTGAGCATCTGCATGGTATATGTAACCAGGCTCATCAGGTTGCCGGTGGTCATGCCGCCAGACAGAATGAACCGGGAACCGAACCAGAAGATGGCTGTCATGGTGCTGTAAATACACAGCTGCATCATGGGCATATTGAGGGCCAGACGGGTTTCGGCCTTGGTGAAGTCCTGCCGCATACCCTCGGACATATCGGTGAACTTCTTGATCTCATAGTCCTCACGGACATAGCTCTTTACAACCCGGATACCGCTTACATTCTCCTGAACTACGGCATTGAGGGCATCATACCGCTTGAATGCCCGCTTGAAGATCTTGGCAACCGAAGTGGAGATGAAGTAGAGTCCGAAGCCCAGCAGCGGAATGACAATGAGATAAACCATTGCCATCTTGCCGCCCAGGCGGAAGGCCATGAACAGTGCCGAAATCAGCATGATGGGCGACCGCACTGCCACACGGATCACCATCTGGAAAGCCATCTGCACATTGGTGACATCGGTGGTCATACGGGTGATGATACTGGGTGTGGAAAACTTATCAATGTTGGAAAACGCGAAGTCCTGTATATTGTAGTACATATCCTTGCGCAGGTTCTTGGCAAAACCGGCGGAAGCCTTGGCTGCGTGCCGGCCCGAGAGAACTCCCAGGGCCAGTGCCACCAGACAGGCAACTACCAGCTGGAATCCCACCGTGTAAATGTAGTCCATGTTGCCGGGTGTAATGCCGTAATCGATGAGATTAGAGATCAGCATCGGGATTACAACATCCATGGCAACTTCGCCGATTACAAATACCGGAGTGAGGATGGCATCCCGCTTATACTCCCGCACGCTTTTGCTCAGCTGCTTGACTGTGTTCGTCATAATCGGATCATTCCCCTCCTTTAATCATTCTGAACCAGTGTTTCCAGAGTATGCCGCAGTTTGTCTGTGATGACAAACAGCTGCCTGAGTTCTTCCGGAGTCAGGGCATCTTCCATGGTTCCTTCCAGCGCTTCAAACCGGCGGACCTGTTTTTCATGCAGTTCCCGACCCAACTGGGTAAGCTCCAGCTTTTTGAGCCGTGCATCATGGGATACACTCAGCCGGCGGATCAGTCCCTTCTGTTCCATCAGGGAGATCATGCCTGATACCGTCGCCCGATTGACCCGGAATTCCCGTTCAATATCCCGCTGGTATACCGCCCGGTCAGGATTATTGTAGAGAAAACCCACAATCCAGGTATGCATAATCGTCAGTCCCTGCTTATCCGCAGTAATATGCCGGTCCATCAGCTTCCGCACCAGATTGTCGATCATCTTCAGGGAATACAGGATCGTTTCCTTATGGCTCAATCCGGACAAACTCCTTTCTGTGTCACATTGTTTGCTACCAAACTATCATAGCGCAATTAAATAATTATGTCAATCAAAGAATGTGCAAGTTCACAAATTATTCGCATTTTTAGCCCTCTTTATAATTAGGAAGCCTAAGTATATTTTTGTTTTGTTCCATTTGCATAATCCGCCATTTCCCGGCGTACACTATCCATATCCCATACTCCCTGAAAGCAGGTGATCTTCCGTTGAAACACAAGCTCTCCTCCCTGCTGCCTGCCCTGTTCTTGCCGCTGGCAGTGGGCGGACTGGCAGGATATTTCACACGCAGCGCCATGTCCGGCTATAAGCTGCTCAAAAAACCGCCCTTTGCCCCGCCCGGCTGGGTATTCCCGGTGGTGTGGACCATTCTCTACCTGCTCATGGGGTATGCCAGCTGGCGCATCTGGAAGCCCTCCTCCCCCGCCCGCTGGGAAGCCCTGGGCGAATATGTGCTCACCCTGGCGCTCAACTTCCTCTGGCCGCTTCTCTTCTTCCTGGGCGGCTGGTGGCTGGCTGCCCTGCTGGTGCTCATTGTGCTGTTCCTGCTGGTGGCCGACCTGATCCGGCGCTCTGCCGCCATCGACTGGAAAGCTGCCCTGGCCCTGGTGCCCTACCTGCTCTGGCTGGGGGTAGCCGGGTATCTCAATCTGGGGATTTATCTGCTCAACCGCTGAGAAAATCTGTAATATTTCTATACAATATTCTGATTTGTATAAATATTTTGCCGGTTTCCCCGAAAAAGCCCTCAAAACAGGCTTGACAAAGCCCCGGCGCTTTTCTATAATGAAGGCAAATCAAACAGCCACAGAAACCTTTGACCGGGAGAAGTAATCCGGGGAAACCGCGCACAGAGAGCTGCCGTTGGTGCGAGTGCAGCCGCAGGCCCCTGGACGAATGGACCCGCGAGGGCTGAGCGAACCGCCGGAGGAATTTTCTCCGGCCCAGTAAAATCAGACGGTCTGGCCTGCCGTTATCCGGGCGCACACGCTGTTGGGCGTGTCTGAGGCGGACGCTTTCAATTTCAGGCGTCAAGATGGGTGGTACCGCAGAAGCTACGGCTTTTGTCCCGTTTATAGGGACAAAAGCCGTTTTTTATTGCCGCAGAGGAGGGATTTTTCCATGATTCCCGCAAAACAGTTCTATCGCCGATGGCGAATCCACCGGAATTCTGTATAAATCACTGGAAATTCTACATATTGGAAAGGAAGATCTGATTATGAACGCCACTATGATCCTGAACCGTGCCGAAGAACTCCGGGAGGAACTCATCGAAAACCGCCGCACCCTCCACAGCTATGCCGAAACCGGCTTTGACCTGCCCCAGACCACTGCCTTTGTGGAGAAAAAACTCCGGGAATACGGCCTCACCCCTGTCCGCTGCGGAAAGGCCGGCATCACCTGCGTCATCGGCGACCCCAAAAAGGGCAAGTGCTTCCTGCTCCGGGGCGATATGGACGCCCTGCCCATGACCGAGGAATCGGGACTGCCCTTTGCGGCACAGAATGGTCACTGCCACTCCTGCGGGCATGATACCCACACCGCCATGCTGCTTGCCGCCGCCCGGCTGCTCTCGGAACACGCCGGGGAACTGCCCGGCTGTGTCAAGCTCATGTTCCAGCCCGCCGAGGAACTGCTCGCCGGCGCCAAGGATATGATCGAGCACGGCCTGCTGGAGAACCCCAGAGTGGATGCGGGCATCGGCCTGCACATCTCGGTGGGCGGCGGCGAGGACACCGCAGCGGGCAAGATCTCCTATAAGCCGGGTGTCGCCAACTTCTCGGGCGATGCCATCAGGGTGACCTTCACCGGCAAGGACGCCCACGGCAGCACTCCCCAGAAGGGCGTGGACGCCATCAACATTGCCGCCCATGCGGTGATCGCCCTCCAGGAGATCCTGGCCCGGGAGGTCGCCATGGACGACCGCACCATGGTGCTGGTGGGCACCATTCACGGCGGCTCCAGCTGCAATACCCTGTCGGGCAGCTGTGCCGTGGAGATCTCGGTGCGGGCTGCTGACCGGGAGATGCGTGCCTTCCTCAAGGAGCGGGTCAAGGAGATCTGCGAGGGCACTGCCGCCACCTTCCGGGGCAAGGCCGAGGTGGAATTTGTCTACGGCATGCCCTCCCTCTACAATGACCCGGCAGTCTGCGAGGCGGTGAGCGGCTACTGTGCCGAGCTGTTCGGCGCCGGCGATGTCATCGAGCTCACCGGGCTCAGCGGCACCGAGGACTTCACCGCCGTGGCGGAGCAGATCCCCGCTGCCATGTTCCATCTGGGCGTGGGCAGCATTGCCGAAGGCCATACCTGCGGCGCCCACAACCCGAAGATGATCGTGGACGAGTCGGTGCTGTACCGGGGCGCTGCCCTCTATGCCTACTGCGCCGCCCGCTACCTGGACGAGCACCGGGACTGATCCCCGGGCCCGCTCTGTATCCGGCACACAGCGCCGGGGACAGCCCTCCCCTATATAAATAGGAAAGCGCCGGACATCACACCGCCCGGCCCCTTCCTGCCATACCTTTCGCTTATCATAAAAATACCGCCCCGGTGCTGCCAGGGCGGTATTTTTTCTGTTTTTCTATCCTGCCGGTTACAGTTTCGCGGCGGGACGGCAGAGTGCTTCGGCACAGGCGATGTCCTCCACTGCCAGCCCCAGCGATTCATAGACGGTGATCTCCTCGGGGGAGGTGCGTCCGGGCTTCCTGCCCAGCAGCAGTTCGCCCAGGGTGCCCCGGAGATGCTCCTCTCCAAAGAACCCCTCCCGCAGCGGAATCAGGAAGTCGCCGCTCTCTGCCATCACCGACTCGACGCTGTCGCAGTAAAAGACGCTGTCCCGCACCAGCTCGCCGGTCAGTTCCCGGGCGTCCGCCGAACAGGCTCCCACGGCGTTCACATGGGCGCCGGGCTTCAGCCATTCCCGTTCCAGCACCGGGGTCTTGGACGGGGTCAGGGTGCAGAGAATGTCCGCCCCCTCCGCGGCCTCCTTTGCCGACGCGCAGATGCGCACCGGCAGGCCGGTCAGCTCGCCCATCTCCCGGGCAAAACGGGTATCGCTCTCCAGGCTGGGGCTCCACACCCGCACCTCCCGGAGCTTGCGAATCTCCCGGATAGCCAGCAGATGGCTCCGGGCCTGGGCGCCGCTTCCGATCAGCGCCAGCACTTCGGCGTCGGGACGGGCCAGCAGATCGGTGGCAACGGCACTGGCTGCACCGGTGCGGATCTCGGTGATGGCGCCGCCGTCCAGCATGGCCTGGAGGGTACCGGTTTCGCCGTCAAAGAGCAGCACGCTCCCCTGATGGGAGGGCAGACCCTTTTCGCTGTTGTGGTGGAACACGGTGATGACCTTGGCTCCGAATGCCCCGGACACCGCCGCCGGCATATAGCCCATGATGTCCCCCGAGGGCAGCGGGGTGACGGTGCGCAGGTACTGCACTGCCCTGCCCTCCTCCAGCTGGGACAGACAGTCCCGCATCAGGCCGATGCACCAGGCCGGGGTCAGCCGCCGGAGGATCTCCTCCCGTTCAATGATCTTCATCGCTTTGCACTTCCTCTCCTCGTCTGCCGCCCGGAAGGCGGCGCTGTATGGGATATTTTCTACTGCTATTCTATCACAGTTCTGCCCGCCATTGTATCCCCGGGAAATAAAAAAGCCCCTGTCCGGGCGGACAGAGGGCAGATTTTTTCTAAATTCCCAGCAGGAGCGACGCTCCCATCCGGGCCAGGCCTGCCAGGAGCATCACCTGGATGGGGCCGATGCGATGGGTCTGGAGCAGCAGGAAGGCCACCACAAAGAGGGCGACCATCAGCCAGCTGATACCCGAGAAGGTCACAGCGGCGCCGCCCCAGAAGGCGGTCTGGAGAATGGAGATGCCCGCCGAGGCGATCATGGCGACCACCGCCGGGCGCAGCGAACCGAGCACTCCCTGGAGCACCGACATATTGCGGTACTTGAGGTAGAGCCGGGCAATGGCAGTGACCAGGATACAGGAGGGCAGAATACAGCCGAAGGTAGCCACCAGTGCCCCGGGGATACCGGCGATGCGGATGCCCACGAAGGTAGCGGAGTTGACGGCAATGGGGCCGGGGGTCATCTGGGAGATGGTGATAAGGTCGGTGAACTCTGCCATGGAGAGCCAGCCATACCGGGTCACCACCTGATCCTGGATCAGGGGCATGGCAGCATATCCGCCGCCGAAGCTGAAAAGCCCGATCTGCAGGAAGCTCAGGAAAAGCTGGAGATAGATCATTTTACAGCCTCCTTCCGGCGGGCGGCGAGGGTACGGACAACGCCGATGGCCCCGGCAGCCAGGACAACGATCACCACATTGACGCCAAACACGCATCCGGCTACAAAGGCGGCAGCCATCAGGATCATCGAGGCGGTATCCCTGCCATGGTAAAAGACATAGGCCATCTCATACACCACCGAGGCGATGACAGCACCCACACCGGCCTGCATGCCTTCGAGCATCAGGCTGATGATGAGGTTATCCCGGAAGGCGGCATAACAGGCGGAGATCAGCGAGATAATGACAAAGGGCGGAATGATGGTGGCAGTGATGGCAGTGACAACGCCCAGGAGTCCGGCGAGCTTATAGCCCACCACAATGGCACCGTTGACGGCAATGGCGCCGGGAGCCGACTGGGCGATGGCGACCAGATCGAGCATTTCGTCCTCCTCGATCCAGTGGTACTCATCCACAAATTTGCGCTTGAGCAGGGTGACAATCACATATCCCCCGCCAAAGGTGAAGGCGCTCAGATAGAGGGTGGAGAAAAAGAGTTTTGTCAGGACACCCTTTCGTTCTGCCAATGTGATCCGCTTCCTTTCCATGAACTGTCTGCCTTCCATTATAGCGGCTGGGACACTGATTTGTAAAATACGGATTTTTTATCGGATCGATCGGAAATACCAAATGATCCCCCAATGGGAATCCGCCCCAGCTGTATGCCGCCCGGGTCTGTGCCGGAACAACCCGGGAAGCCCCACCCCGGCCCCTTTCCAGGCTGTGCGGGAAATCCCGGGCCTGCGCCCGCCTGCGGACTATGCCGGGGCGCCCCGGTGAAGTCTCCCCCACCCAACAAAAAAGCCATGGGGCTTTCATGCTCCATGGCTTTGATTGGTTTGGGGATTTATGGGGTGGCGATGCGGGTGGATGCGGGCAGCTCCTGCTGGACCTTCCTGGGCTGGGAAGAGCCCTCGCTCCGTCCTCTTGCCGGGCTGTGCGGAGAATGCCAGCCTGTGCCCCGCCCGCAAGTCATGCCCGGGGCGCCCCGGCGAAGTCTCCCCCACCCAACAAAAAAGCCATGGGGCTTTCATGCTCCATGGCTTTGATTGGTTTGGGGATTTATTCAATGGCGATGCGGGTGGATGCGGGCAGCTCCTGCTGGGCCTTCTTGGGCACAGTGATGCTCAGAACACCCGACTCATACTTGCACTTGATCTCCTCGGGGCGCAGGTCGCCTACATAGAAGCTCCGGCTGGACGAACCATAGTACCGTTCCCGACGGATATACCGTCCGTCCTTGTCCTGCTCGTCCTTATCCAGACCCTTGGACGCGCTCACAGTCAGGGTGCCGTCCTTGAGGTCCACCTGGATCTCGTCCTTGTCAAAGCCGGGCAGGTCAATGGCAAGTTCATAGTTGTCGCCGTTTTCCCGGACATCGGTCTTCATCAGATTGCGGCCATGCTTGCCATACAGCGGATTGCGGTTCATTGCGCGCAGCTCCCGCTCAAAGGAATCGTCAAAGAAATCATCAAACAGGTTTTCACCAAAAAGTACAGGCAGCATACATCATTCCTCCATTCGATTGAATCACTGTTTGCCAACCGGCGGGCCTTCTTCTCTTTCCGGCCCTCCTCTTTGGTACGCTTTTATTATAGCTCTGTGCATTAGCACTGTCAATAGCAGAGTGCTAATATTCACATAAAAACCACAAATCATGCCATTTTTAGTCACACTTCCAGGCCGCTGGTGAGCCGGGCAACCCAATCCTGATCCCAGGTGTGTCCCCAGAGGTTCTCTGCGGTCACCCGGTAGCAGCCGAACCCGAATTCCGACCGTCCCCGGTCACTGGTGGCGTCACAGTACCGCCATTCCCCGTCCAGCCAGACCAGGTTCCACATATGGTTCTCGCCGTTCCACTGTCCGCTTACAGTCAGGCAGGGAATCCCCACCTGCTCATACAGCGCCTGCAATGCCTGGGCATACCCGCCGCAGATCGCCAGGTCGTCCTTGAGCGCCCCATAGGCGGTGGTGGATTCATAGGGCATGGAACCCGGATCGGTATAGTAGCGGAAATCATAGGCCACCCGGTCGGTGAGCCGGGTATAGAGGGCTTCCGCCTGTTCCGGAAGGGTCATGGAGTCGGTGACGCACTCCTCCACAATCTGCTGTGCCAGTGTCTCGATCTCTGCCAGACGGTCCAGCGCCGCCTGATGGGTCAGGCCGTTCTGGGGCGTAACAGTGATGGCGGTGCCGTCCCGGCTGAGCTGACAGAGCAGATACCCGCCGCCCACCTGCTGCAGTGCCCGGCCCAGATCGTCCACCGTCAGGCTGGGGTCGGTGACGCGCACCGGGATCTCAGTCTGGTCAAGATGCTCCTGTGCCAGGGCGATGAGCTCCCCGAAGCTGCCTGCCTCCTCCCCGGCAAAGTCCGCAGGATAGTCGCCGGTGCGGTAGGGCATATAGGAAAAGGTGATCTGATACACGCCGTCCCCGGTCCGCTCCATCGCCAGATCATAGGCATACTTGCACTCGGGGTGCTCGGACAGCAGCGCATAGTAGAGATTCCGCACGGTCATCTCCGGGTCGGCTTCGCTGTCCAGGAACGCCGCCTCCACCGCCGGGGGCTGTTCTGCCCGCTGCATCGCCAGCTCCAGATACCCGCTCAGCTCCTCGGCGTCTGCCGCTGTCACCGGCCCCTCGGGCAGCTTGGGGAGCGCCGGGGTTTCCGGCTCGCCTGGGGCTTCCGCTTCACTCCCGGTCTGGCTCTCTGCCGCTGATGCGGACTGTCCCTCCTGTTCGCCGGCGGGCTCCCCGCCTGTCCCGGCAGTGCACCCCGCCAGCACAAGGCACAGTGCCAGCACCGACGCCCAGATCTTCCGATTCTTCATGATTATCTCTCCTTTATCTTCTGGATTGCCGGCTCGGTTCCGGCTGGTTCTATCCTATCAGTGCGGGGTTCCGCGAAAATTTTTCCATGGATTTTGCGGCTTCTGAAGCGAAAAAACGGGGACAGTCTTTCCCGGGAACAGCGGTCAATCTTTGCCGGAAACGCCCCAGAACAAATCAGCCCTGTCCCATGCGCCCCTGCGGGGAGCAATTCACGCCCAAAGGCTGTGGATATGCTCTACCCGGCCTCCGCAGAAGGCCAGCGGCGCAAAACAAAAAAGGCACCCGGATCGGATGCCTTTCTGTTTGGTGCGGATAACAGGACTTGAACCTGCACAGTATTGCTACCACTAGAACCTGAATCTAGCGCGTCTGCCAATTCCGCCATATCCGCATACATTTAAGTTGCTTTATTATAATATCAGTCCCCGGGGCGTTTGTCAACTGTTTTTTTTGCATTTTTGCAAAATAAAAAACGGAGCGGAAAATTCCGCTCCGTTTTCTGCTCCCTGGATCAGGCCAGGACATAGATGTCCACCGTGCGCCGTCCGTTCAGACAGCTCTCGGTATAGGTTTCATAGAACAGGTCCACATCAATCACATCATTGAGCAGACCGGTACCGGTATCCGCCGCAATGGCATATCCGTATACAAAGCTGCCATCCGACGATGTGATATACAGCTTGGAACCATAGGGGATCTCAGTGGGGTCCACTGCCACATAGCCATAGGAAAGGGTCATGCCGCTGGCACCCCAGGCGCCGCTCCGGGCAGAATATCCCGTTGCCACCTGGTCGGTGAGCTTATAGGCATAGTTGACCGGTGTGCCGTCCGCACTCAGCTGATAGCCGAAGTCCAGCGGCGATACCGGGTCCGCTGTACCCTGGAGAATGATCTCAGTCACCGGCTGTTCGGTTACCACATTGCTCTCCAGCTCGGTACGGGTCACTTCCCCGTCCACAATGGTCTTGTTATAGGTCAGCTCCCGTTCGCCGTCCGATCCCGCCTGGATCACACGGGTACGGCCCCGGGGCAGCAGGCTGGAACCACGGTATTCGGTTTCATGTTCGATGGGCTCCTGCTCCACCGACTGCTCTACTACCACTTCCTGATAGACAATCTCGTCCCCAGGCTGTACATACATACCCGGCGGATAGCTGATCATATCATTTTCATCATACTCAATGCCATTGGCGTTGAGTACTTCCCCGACGGTACCGCCGGTGGTCTTTACCACCATGCTGCCCTCATCGGTTGTCAGAGTCACATCAAATGCCCGGGTGATTTCGATCTCCGGAATGGCTCCGCGCAGATCAAAACCCGAAAAATCCACATCGTCATAGGCCATTGTCACAATCCCTCGTTCCGAGAGAATGGCATCAGCCGTATTCCGGGTGGTGTAGACCAGCTGCAGCTGACCATTATCCCGAATATAGACAGCATCAGCGGACAGCGTAATCCACAGGGTCAGAAACCCGGTGATCGCCGCCAGCATAGTGACCAGAAAGGACCGGCTGCGCAGAAGCACAGCGGCCTCAGAGGCTTTTTGCCTGAAGTTATCCATAAACATCTCCTTCTTGTTTGCCAAAACTAAATCCAGCCGGCATTTCAGAACTTCCCACATTATATAGATCCCACCATTCATTGTCAAGAAATTCCCGGCGGATTTGAGTTCCAGTAATTGGAAATCCTTTCGGATTTTTTGCGGTGTTTACCGTGATTTTGCCCATCTCCGGCACAAATTATACGCATTTTCCAGCCAAATTGCACCAAAACTTTAATCGTTTTGATTTATGTGAAATCTGCTGTAAACACTTTGTTCATTTTTTGAGATATTTATGGAAATTCGCCATAAATTTTCCTGTTATTTCCAGCTGCCGCCAGAGCCTTTCCCCTTTGCCGAACCGGGTCGAAAAGGGTGGTTTTCCGCATGGGAACAGGGATTTTCCACCTCTCCAGGGGCAGAAAAATCCCCCTGTCCCGGGCGGAACAGAGGGAGGATTTTCCGGTATGATACCCTGTGGGGGTTATGCCTTGCCAGCGCAGCCCAGCACATCCACGATCTTGTGACGGACCATCTCCTTGATGGCAGTCCGGGCCGGGGTGAGGTACTGACGGGGGTCGAAATCAGACGGATGCTCTGCCAGGTGCTTGCGCACAGCGGCAGTCATCGCCAGACGCAGGTCGGAGTCGATGTTGATCTTGCACACCGCCATCTGGGCAGCCTGCCGGAGCATCTCCTCGGGCACGCCGATGGCACCGGGCATATTGCCGCCGTACTTGTTGACCTCCGCTACAAACTCCTGGGGCACCGACGAAGCGCCGTGCAGTACAATGGGGAATCCGGGCAGACGGCGGCCCACTTCCTCAAGAATATCAAAGCGCAGCTGGGGCTTGGTGCCGGGCTTGAACTTGTAGGCGCCATGGCTGGTACCGATGGCAATGGCCAGCGAGTCCACGCCGGTGCGGGTTACAAACTCCTCGACCTCCTCAGGACGGGTGAACAGGGCATCGTCTGCCTTGACATGCACATCGTCCTCGATGCCGGCCAGAGTACCCAGCTCGCCTTCTACTACCACGCCATGGGCATGGGCATATTCTACTACCTTGCGGGTCAGGGCAATGTTCTCCTCAAAGCTGTACTTGGAACCGTCGATCATTACCGAGCTGAATCCGCCGTCCACACAGGCCTTGCAGATGTCAAAGTCGGCACCATGGTCCAGATGCAGGGCAATGGGCAGATCGGTGTCGGCAATGGCTGCTTCCACCAGCTTGGTCAGATAGATATGCTTGGCATACTTCCGGGCGCCGGCAGATACCTGCAGGATCAGCGGGGCACGCTCCTCAGCGGCTGCTTCGGTAATACCCTGGATGATCTCCATATTGTTGACATTGAACGCGCCGATGGCATATCCGCCTTCATACGCTTTCTTGAACATTTCAGTTGTTGTTACAAGCGGCATAACGACAGTCTCTCCTCTCAAGGGTGTTTGGATCGTATGGCTCTGCCGGCAGCGGGGAAATTTTCCACTCCGGCACCTGCTTCTATTCTACCAATCCGGGACGGGGTTTTCAAGCTGAATTTGTCCGGGAAGATTTTTGAATCCTGTGCCGGACTGTGTTATGATAAAGACAGATCAAGCGGTGCAGACCTGCCCGCATCAGAAGGAGCTGACGCAGTGTGTTTACCCTGACCAAAGCCATGCCCGGGGACGAAGCCCTCTGCATGGAGATCATTGCTGACGGACGGCAGTTCCAGCAGGAACAGGGGTTTGTCCAGTGGACCGAGGCCTATCCCGCCCTGCCGGACATTGCCGAGGATATTGAAACCCACCGGGCTTATCTGCTCCGGGAGGACGATGAAGTGCTGGGCTATCTCTGCCTGGACTTTGACGGTGAACCCGCCTATGACGCCATTACCGGCGGCAGCTGGCTCTGTGACGAGCCCTATGCCGTACTGCGGCGGCTGGCGCTCAATGCCCGGGGACGGGGAAGGGGCCTGACCCGGGTGCTCTTTGACCTGGCGGCGGAGCGCAGCCGGGAGCGGGGCATCACCTATCTGCGGCTCAATACCGGCCTGCAGAACAGCCGGATGCAGCATATCCTCGAGAAGAATGGCTTCACCCGCCGGGGAATCATCGTCTTCAAGGGCAGCCAGAAGTACGCCTACGACAAGCGCATCTGACCGCCCGGACTGCGAACCGGCACCGCACAACAAAAAACAGGACAGCAGTCCCCCGGGGCTGCTGTCCTGTTTTTTTGTTTTCTCAGCCGATCACCACTGACGGGCTCCACCGCTCCTGATAGAGCCGGCGGATCTTCTCCTCCCGGCGGGGATCGCTTGCCATGCAGCAGAGCTTCCAGGGGCCCGCTGCCAGACGGAACCGCAGCAGCGTAAAGCCGCACCGCTCATAGAAGCCGATGCGCCGCTCCATCAGCCGGCGTTCCTCGTCGTTTTCCGCAAAGTCCGGGTCCTCCACCTCAAAGTAGATGGCGCTGTGCGGGTAGCGCCGGCGCAGCAGGGTCAGTGCCTGTTCGCCGATGTGCTGTCCCCGGAACCGGGGCTCAGTCGCCAGATAGGCAATGCGCAGAAGGCCATGCCGGTCGGGCTTGCCATGGATCAGATACCCGGCATAGGCGCCGCCGGCCTCCACAGCCAGTGCCACTGCCTTGCCGCCCAGCACCTCCCATCGGGCGTACCGGTACCCCCGCAGTTCATAGGGGTGAAAATCCCGGACAATGCTCCGGTCCAGTCCCAGCACCTCTCCCAGCGCCAATGGACGGAATGTAACAGTCATAGGGTCTTCCCTCCCATTTTATTGTCGATGGATATAACTTCCCCGGTTTCCCGGGAAATAACCGCTGTATCTTCGCTGCCGGTCATTCCTCCGGACGGAGATTTTCCTCCTCCACCGGGTCCAGCACGAGCTTTCCTTCGGCACGAGTGCGGTTCATATCAATGATGCGCTGGTTGCGGCTGCCCTTGTAGATCAGGGTCAGGTCCCGCTGAGCCAGAATAAACCGTCCGTCTACCAGGGTGTCGGTCTCCTCCAGCAGCTGCCGGATGCCCTCATCGGTCTTCTGCATCTCCATGAGTTCCTCATAGGTATAGCCGGTGTAGGTCATCACGTCCTTGCCCATGGCATGGACTTCCCGGCAGATGCCCACCAGTTCCCCGGCCTGGAGAATGGGGTCGCCGCCGGACAGGGTAATTCCCTTGAGCAGCGGATTCTTCTTAAACTCCTCCAGCACCTTTTCGGCAGTGACTTCATAGCCGCCGTCCAGGTCATGGCTCTCGGGGTTATGACAGCCCGGACAATGATGCGGGCACCCCTGGGTAAACAGCACGAACCGCAGTCCCGGGCCGTCCACAATGGACTCCCGTACCACGCCGCAAATACGAATCATAGTGTTCCTCCTCATATTCTTCCGATAAAAAACAGGGGACGGAAAATCTCCCGTCCCCCTGTTTTGTTTTCAAACTGCGGTTCAGATGCGCTCCAGGCCAGTGGTAACCGAATGCTTGACACGGTCGGCTTCCTCAGCACGCTTGGCATTGTTGAAACGGTCCAGTGTACCCACCAGATAGCCGGTGATCCGACGAATCCGCTCAAACTTTACGCCTTCACCGATCATAATATCCTTTTCGCTCATAAGAATTGCCTCCTTTTATTATCGCGGCAGTGTGCCGCGGTCGTTGTGATGAATTAACTCAGCCGTTGCAGCAGCCCAGAGGATTGGGACGGCGGTCCGCCTCCTCAAACCGGTCACCGTGATAGCCGATGGTATCTGCGTTCAGATTGCGGTACAGTCCCAGCTTGTGCAGCTTTTCCAGGCTGACACCTTCGCCGTCCCGGCGTCCGCACCGGGGACATACCTCATCAATAATGCCGGTATAACCGCATACCGGGTCACGGTCCACCGGATGGTTGATGGAACCATAGCCCACACCGCTCTCCTTCATGCAGCGCACCACTGCTTCGAAGGCATCCAGATTCTTGAGCGGGTCGCCATCCAGCTCGATATAGCTGATATGTCCGCCGTTGGTGAGCGCGTGATAGGGCGCTTCCAGACGGATCTTCTCAAAGGCGTTGATCTCGTAATACACCGGAATATGGAAGGAGTTGGTATAGTAATCCCGATCGGTTACGCCGGGGATAATGCCGTACTTCTTCTGGTCGATGCGTACGAACCGGCCCGAGAGACCCTCTGCCGGGGTGGCAATGAGCGAGAAGTTGAGTCCGGTCTTCTTGGACTCCTCGTCCATGCGCTTGCGCATATAGCCTACGATCTCGAGGCCCAGGTTCTGGGCTTCCTTGCTCTCGCCGTGATGCTTGCCGATGAGTGCCTTCAGACACTCTGCCAGGCCGATGAAGCCGATGGTCAGGGTACCGTGCTTGAGCACCTCACCCACCTTGTCATCAGGGGAGAGCTTGTCGGAATCCAGCCATACGCCCTGTCCCATCAGGAAGGGATAGTTGCGCACCTTCTTGGCAGCCTGGATCTTGAAGCGCTCCAGCAGCTGCTCGATGACCAGATCCACCTTGCGCTCCAGTTCCTCGAAGAACCGCTCCACATTGCCATGGGCATTGATGGCGATCCGGGGCAGGTTGATGGAGGTAAAGCTCAGGTTGCCGCGTCCGCAGGTCACTTCCCGGGTGGGATCGTAGACATTGGACATAACACGGGTCCGGCAGCCCATGTAGGCCACTTCGGAGTTGTAATCGCCGGGCTTGTAGTACTGCAGGTTGAAGGGGGCGTCCAGGAAGGAGAAGTTCGGGAACAGCCGCTTGGCCGATACCCGGCAGGCGAGCTTGAACAGATCATAGTTCGGATCGCCCTCGTTGTAGTTGACCCCTTCCTTGACCTTGAAGATATGGATCGGGAAGATGGGAGTCTCGCCATTGCCCAGACCGGCGTCCTCTGCCAGCAGGATATTGCGGATCACCATACGGCCCTCGGGGGTGGTATCAGTACCATAGTTGATGGAGCTGAAAGGCACCTGGGCACCGGCACGGGAATGCATGGTGTTGAGGTTGTGCACCAGGGCTTCCATGGCCTGATAGGTGGCACGGTCGGTCTCCTTCTCGGAGTACTTCACCGCGAACTTCTGCAGCCGCTCCACAGCGTCCTCTCCGACAATCTCCGCCAGATAGGGAGCTTCCAGGCGGCAGTATTCCTCGCTGGCTTCCAGACGGGGCTTCACGCCGGTTTCATCGGCGATCTTCTGCTTGATCTCCTTGAACTTCTCCTCCAGATCCGGCTTGTTTTCCAGGATCTCGGCAGCCTTTGCCAGATTCTTGGTATACAGCTTGGAATAGGTCTTGGCTACACCGATTGCCATGCCGTAATCAAAGTTCGGAATGCTCTGACCGCCATGCTGGTCATTCTGGTTGGACTGGATGGCGATGCAGGCCAGGGCCGAATAGCTCTGGATGTCATTGGGCTCCCGCAGGAAGCCATGACCGGTGGAAAAACCGTCCTTGAAGAGCTTGATAATGTCGATCTGACAGCAGGTGGTGGTCAGGGTGAGGAAGTCCAGGTCATGGATGTGGATATCGCCCTCCCGGTGTGCCTTGGCATGCTTGGGATTGAGCACATACATCTCATAGAACTGCTTGGCACTTTCCGAACCATACTTGAGCATGGTGCCCATGGCAGTATCACCGTCGATGTTGGCATTCTCACGCTTGACATCGTTGTCCTCCGCGTCCTTGAAGGTGAGATCCTCCAGGGTCTTCATCAGACGGGTATTCATCTCCCGTACCCGGGTGCGTTCTGCCCGGTAGAGGATATATTCCTTGGCAGTGCGGGCATGACCATTTTCAATCAGGGTATGCTCTACCGCGTCCTGTACCTCTTCTACTGTGGGGATACGGCCCTGAATGGTATTCTCCACATAGGTTTCTACCTTCTCTGCCAGATCCTGTGCCATTTCATAGTCGTTGCCGCCCAGTACCTGTGCCGCCTTGTAGATAGCGTCAGCGATCTTGACCCGGTCAAAAGCGACTTCGCGTCCGTCCCGCTTGATGATCTTTGTCAGCATTCTCCCTTGCTCCTCACTCTTGTAATATTTTCCGGTTTTATCCGTTATGTACAATATCTGTCGAATGACAACCGTTTTTCACACAAGATATAGTGTCTTTTCCTTTATATATTGTAACCACCCGACCCGGTTCTGTCAATAGCGGTCAGTCACATAAATCCGGGGACATTTTGTCATAGTATCTAAACTTCCCATTCCATATAATCCCAAATCCAAAGCGCCAGTCCGGCACTTTCCGCCCGGTTGTGGATTACTGGGGAGTTATAAACGGCTTTCCACTGACTTCTCCACAAAAAGAATGATTTTCCCGCCATAAAATACACCGAGTATAATACCCGGTGTCAAAGATCTGACAAAAAATTTTGCTGCTGTGTGAAATCTCACAAAAAAGCGCCGATTTATTCTCTGTGATTCTGAGGCAGTTTCCGGCGCCGGGAAACCTCTCCCCTGTCCTGCCAATCAGGCCGGACCCCCGGATGCTGTGCCGCCCTCAAAAACAGCGCCCGCTTTTGTGGAGCAGGCGCTGTGGGAATCAGGATTTGGTGATGTACTTGATGTAGATAACGCCCTCACCCGGGTCGATCCAGGCGCCCTGCACCTCACTGGAGACGGCATAGTAGCTCATGGAGGTGTAGAGGGGCAGCACCACGCCGCTCTGGAGCAGCAGCTGCTCCGCCTGGGCCAGGGTGCGCACCGCCTGTTCGCCGGTCTCGGCCGCAGCCTGATCCAGCAGGGCATCATACTCCTCCGACTGCCAGCCGGTGCAGTAGCGGTCGGTATCCGAGGCGAAGTCCTCCAGCAGTCCCATGGCGGTGGAATCGGACAGGGGCAGCAGCGCCATGTCATAATCCCCGGCATAGACCCGCTGCCACAGCTCGTCCACTGGGAGCGGCATCACATTGATGCTCGCCCCCAGGGTGTTCTGCCAGCAGCCCTGGATAATCCCCGCCGCCTGACGGTCGGTCTGGGTGTCCGGCACCAGCAGCTCGGTGAAGGGCAGCTTCTGCTCCCCTTCGGCTGCCAGCCCCTCCCGGAACAGCGTCCGGGCGGCCTCTGTGAGGGTCAGGGCAGTGCGGTGTCCGGCGGTGTCCCGGTAGTCCAGGGTGCGCTCGCTGGCGGTCTCCGGCACCAGGTCGGTGGTGGTGCTCTGCTCCTCGGGCAGCACCCCAGCAATGCCCTCCCGGTCGATGGCGCCGCAGATGGCCAGACGCACCGACTCATTTCCCAGCAGGCTGTGGCTGGTGTTCACCACCAGGGCATAGGTGGTATCGGCATACTCGGTGATGACAGCGTCCCGGAGCGAGTCCACCGACTCCCGGGGCACCTGGGTATAGAAGCTGCCCCCCTCGGTGAAGGCAGCCAGGGTATCGGTGCTGCCCAGGGTGATGTTGATGCCGTAGAGCTCTGCCGGCTGCTCCGAATGGTAGTTTGGATTCTGGCGCAGGCGGATCTCCTTGCCGGCACCGTAGAGGCTGATGACATAGGGGCCGTTGTAGAGGGTGCTTTTCACCTCCAGGCCATAGCGGCCCTTCTGCTCGGTGAAGAAGCTCTCCTTGCAGGGGGCGGCGTACCACTGGGCCAGGACGGTGGTGATGCCGCTGTCCGCCTTTTCCAGGGTCAGCACCAGGGTGTGGTCATCGGCGGCCCGGACGCCCAGTGCCTCGGGCTGCATCTCCCCGGCGAGGATGGCCTCGGCATTCTGCACCGAGAGCAGATTCTCGGCATAGGGGGACACGCTCCCCGGGCCGAACAGCCGCCGGAAGGCAAAGACAAAGTCATCGGCGGTGACAGCGCTGCCGTCCGACCAGCAGGCGTCCTCCCGGAGCTGGAAGGTATAGGTGCGCCCGTCCGAAGACACGGTATAGCCTTCCGCCACACCGGGGTGGAGTCCGCCGTCGGGATCCTCCACCAGCAGGCCCTCAAACACATTGGACGCCACCAGAATGGAGTTCTGGTTCTCAGCAAACTGGGGATCAAAGGTGCCGGCTGTGCCGGAGAGAGCCAGCTTGGCGATGTAGACATCACTGCCGCAGCCGGAAAACAGCCCCAGGCAGAGCATCAGGCAAAGGAGCATCGCGCTCAACTTCCGAAGCCAATTCACACCCATTCCTCCTGTTTCTGATTTTTTCACTCTTACGATTTTACCATGCCGGGCTGGTGGGTACAAGGGCAAAATTTTGAAGAAGTTCTGACAAAATAAAAAACCGGGAGCCCGGCGGGAAAATCCCATGGGCTTCCGGCTTCGGAATTCATGTTGCTCTTAGGTTAGATGAGCTCGATGATTGCCATTTCAGCAGCGTCACCACGACGGGGGCCAGTCCGGATGATCCGGGTGTAACCACCATTGCGGTCTGCATAGTTCGGAGCGATCTCGTCGATTACCTTCTTGGCAACCGCTTCCTTCGTAATGAAGGAGAAGATCTGACGCTTGGAATGAAGATCGCCGCGCTTAGCGGTGGTGATGATCTTCTCAGCAACCGAACGAACTTCCTTTGCTCTGGTCACTGTGGTCTCGATCTTGCCGTTTTCCAGCAGATAAGTCACCATCGCTCTGAGCATCGCGGTTCTGTGATCGGCAGTTCTGCCGAGTTTGCGTGTACCGGGCATTTATGTTCACTCCTTTTACCTGTGCCTGAGGAATAACATCGATTTGTGATTATTCTTCGTCCTTGTTAAAGTCCAGACCGAGGCTGCGCAGTTTGCTTACAACCTCCTCAAGGCTCTTCTTACCGAGATTACGGACCTTCATCATTTCCTCAGGGGACTTGTTGATCAGGTCGTTGACCGAGTTCACACCTGCGCGCTTGAGGCAGTTGAATGCACGCACCGACAGGTCAAGCTCTTCAATGGTCATCTCAAGTACCTTTTCTTTTCCGGTATCCTCTTTCTTCTCCATGATTTCGGTGCCCGAAATCTCATCGGAGAGTTCAACAAAGTGGTTGAGCTGTCTATTGAGGATCTTGGCGGCCAGACTTACTGCTTCCTTGGCGGAAATAGTACCGTCTGTCCAAACTTCCAGTGTCAACTTATCGTAATCGGTGATCTGCTCTACACGGGTATTTTCCACAGTGTAGTTCACCTTGAGAACGGGCGTAAAAATGCTGTCCACTGCAATGGTGCCGATGGGTGCCTTGGAAAGCTCCAGCACCTTGTTCTTATCAGCGGACACATAGCCCTGGCCCTTCTTCAGGGTAATATCCATCGAGAGCTTTGCACCTTCGCCCAGAGTGGCGATGTGCATGCTCGGGTCAAGAATTTCCACCTCAGCATCAGTCTCGATGCTGCCCGCTGTCACTTCGCAGGGACCTTCCGCTTCAATGCGGACAGTCTTGGGCTCCTCTGTGAACAGCTTGGCGGTAAGGCCCTTGATATTGAGAATGATCTCAGTAACATCTTCCTTAACGCCGGGGATAGTCGAGAACTCGTGTTGTACGCCGTCGATCTTTACCGACAGTACGGCCACACCGGGAAGCGAGGAGAGCAGCACACGACGAAGGCTATTGCCCAAGGTAGTACCAAATCCTCTGTCCAGCGGCTCCGCGATAAATCTTCCGTAGGAACCGTCGGGCTTGAGTTCATCGGTGATAATCTTCGGCTCTATGATTTTTACCATTTATAAAAACCCTCCCTTATCTCGGGCAGCCTTTCCGGGAAAAATCCCGGAAAGATCCTGGCCCTTGTGTTTCGCATTCCTTGCTGACTGCTTAGAGGTGAATTACTTGTTGTACAGCTCGACGATGAGATGCTCGGCTACATCGTAGTCGATATCGTCACGGGCGGGCATAGCAACGATCTTGCCTTCGAAGGCATCGGCAGCCTTCTCGATCCACTTCGGGCAGGGGTTCTTACCGTTCTGCTCGATGAGAGCCTTGAACTTCTCGGAAGCACGGGACTTCTCGCATACAGCGATTACTTCGCCGGGCTTAACCTGGTAAGAGGGAATGTTCACACGACGGCCGTTTACAGTGAAGTGACCATGTGTCACCAGCTGACGGGCTTCGCGACGGGTATTGGCATAGCCCATACGGAACACTACATTGTCCAGACGACGCTCCAGCTCCTGCAGCAGCACCTCACCGGTGTTGCCCTGCTTGCGCTCGGCTCTGGCGTAGTATCCGCGGAACTGACGCTCGAGGACACCATAGATGAACTTAACCTTCTGCTTCTCAGCCAGCTGCAGGCCATATTCAGACTGCTTGCGGCGGTTCTGCTTGGGGTTGCGGTTGGTTTCCTTGGAGTAACCAAGAACCGCGGGGGAAAGGCCCAGAGCCTTGCATCTTCTCAGAATGGGCTGTCTATTCTTAGCCATTGATTGGTTCCTCCTTTGTTATACTCTTCTTCTCTTGGGCGGGCGGCAGCCATTGTGCGGAATCGGAGTAACATCCTTGATCATGTTAACTTCCAGACCAGCTGCCTGCAGTGCGCGGATTGCAGCCTCACGGCCGGCGCCAGGGCCCTTAACATAAACTTCAACTGTCTTCAGGCCATGCTCCATAGCAGCCTTGGCAGCAGTCTCAGCTGCGGTCTGAGCAGCAAAAGGAGTGCTCTTTCTGGAACCGCGGAAGCCCAGACCACCGGCGCTGGCCCAGGAGAGGGCGTTACCGTTGGTATCGGTAATGGTGACAATTGTGTTGTTAAAGGTGGACTGGATATGCGCAGCGCCGCGCTCGATGTTCTTGCGCTCACGGCGTCTGGTGCGAACAGCCGCCTTCTTTGTTACAGCCTTAGCCATATCGTATCCCTCCTAATTACTTCTTCTTGTTGGCGATGGTCTTCTTCGGACCCTTGCGTGTACGGGCGTTGGTCTTGGTGCGCTGGCCTCTTACAGGCAGGCCCTTTCTGTGACGCACGCCACGGTTGCAGCCAATTTCGATCAGACGCTTGATGTTCAGCGCTGTATCTCTTCTCAGGTCACCCTCAACCACGAGGTTCTTGTCGATATACTCTCTGAGCTTGGTTTCGTCCTCGAGAGTCAGGTCCTTGACACGGGTGTCGGGGTTGACACCAGTGGCGGCCAGAATATCGTTAGCTGTCTTACGACCGATACCGAGGATATAGGTGAGACCGATCTCGATTCTCTTTTCTCTCGGCAGATCAATACCGGCAATACGAGCCATATTATTGTTGCACCTCCATCTTAATAGGTTTGCAGATTAGCCCTGACGCTGCTTGTGCTTGGGGTTCGGGCAAATGACCATGACACGGCCCTTGCGCTTAATAACCTTGCATTTCTCGCACATAGGCTTTACGGAAGGTCTTACTTTCATTTGAAACTTGCCTCCTTATTTCAAAACCGTTGGGTATAAAATCTTACTTGGAACGCCAGGTGATGCGTCCCTTGGTCAGGTCATAGGGGGACATTTCCACTGTGACCTTATCTCCGGGCAGAATGCGGATGTAATTCATGCGCAGCTTGCCGGATATGTGTGCCAGGATCTTGTGTCCATTGGGCAGTTCCACCTGGAACTGTGCGTTGGGCAGCGCTTCCAGCACTACACCTTCAATCTCAATTACGTCGTCCTTCGCCAAGACCGGATTCCTCCTTTTCCCTGTTTGTCGCAGCCTGCGCCAAATCGCGCAGGGCTCGCCTCAGCTGCCGGTCCGTCCGCATCTGGCTGGGTGTCAGCGTCCATGCGGTCGGACGCAGATGACGGGGATTCTTTGCCTTGGGACTGTCTAGCTTCCGGTGCTTTCCATCGACGGTCAGCACCCGGCGGTCATCACCGCCTGTTACAGCCAGCAGTCTTCCCCGGTCTTTTCCACTGAGGGATATTACCACTGTTCCTGCCATTGCCATACGCACACCTTATGCCTTGGTCAGAATGACCGGGCCATTCTCGGTGATTGCGATGGTATTTTCAAAGTGAGCCGAGGGCTTGCCATCCTGTGTCACCACAGTCCACTGATTCTTCAGAACCCGGACTGCGGGAGTACCCATGTTGATCATGGGCTCGATGGCGATGACCATACCGGGCACCAGGCGGGTGCCATGACCCGGACGGCCATAGTTGGGCACTTCGGGATCTTCGTGAAGGTTCTGGCCCACGCCGTGACCGACATACTCCTTCACCACGCCGAACCCGAACTGCTCCACATAGCTCTGCACCGCCCAGCCGATATCGCCGATCCGGTTGCCCGGAACAGCGGCGGCAATACCGCGGCGCAGCCCCTCCTGGGTGGCGTCCAGCAGCTGCTGGACATCGGGGGCGATGCTGCCTACTGTAAAGGTAAAGGCGTTATCGCCATGATACCCTTTGTAATAGGCACCTACATCAATGCTGACGATGTCGCCCTCGCGGATCACCCGGGAACCGGGGATGCCGTGGATCACTTCGTCATTGACCGAAATACAGGCGCTTCCAGGGAATCCGCCGTAGCCAAGAAAGGACGGCTTTGCGCCTTGAGAGAGAATGAACTTGTGGATCTTGCGGTCGATTTCCGCGGTGGTGACACCGGGCTTGACCGCTTCTCCGCCGACAAGCAGAGCCTGTGCTGAAATTCTGCCGGCGTCCCGCATTGCGGTGAGCTCAGCAGCGGTTTTAAGCACAACCATGATTACGCCTCCAGGATCGAGAGGAGCTGCGCGGTAATAGCGCTGATCTCCTGTGTGCCGTCCACGGTAAAGAGCTTACCGGCCTTGCGGTAGTAATCCGCCAGGGGAGCGGTCTGCTCATGGTAAACAGCCAGACGGTCCTTGATGGTTTCAGGCTTATCGTCCTTGCGGATGATCAGCTTGCCGCCGCACTTGTCGCAGATGCCGTCCACGGCGGGAGCCTTGTTCACTACATGGTAGCTGGCTCCGCAGCTTTCGCATACGCGTCTGCCGCCCAGACGGGATTCGATCACTTCATCGGGTACATCGATTTCGATTACACGGTCGATCTCCACACCCATTTCGTCCAGGGCTTCTGCCTGGGGAACGGTGCGCGGGAAACCGTCCAGGATAAAACCGTTCTTACAGTCGTCTGCCGCAATGCGGTCCTTGAGGATCGCAATTACGACGGCGTCCGGAACCAGCGCGCCGGCGTCCATAAAGGACTTGGCTTCCAGACCGGCCTGGGTGCCGTTCTTCACAGCTTCCCGCAGGATGTTACCGGTGCTGATGCTGGGGATCGAGAGCTTTTCGCAGACGATCTCGGCCTGAGTGCCCTTACCGGCACCAGGGGCTCCAAGAAGAATCAACTTCATAACAGAATACCTTCTTTCGGCTTACTCAAGGAATCCCTTGTAATGACGCATCATCATCTGGGATTCAAGCTGACGGACTGTATCCAGGGCAACGCCGACCACGATGATGATCGAAGTACCGCCCAGGGAGATGTTGATACCCATAAGCTGAGAGAGCAGGATGGGGCCGATGGCGATGATAGCCAGGAAGATGCCTCCCACAACAGTAACCTTGCTTACCACGCGGGCAATGAACTCCGCGGTGGGCTTACCAGGACGGATGCCCGGGATAGTACCGTTGTTCTTTCTCAGGTTGTTGGCGATCTCCATGGGGTTATACTGGATCGAAATATAGAAGTAGTTGAATGCCATGATCAGGAAGAAGTACAGCACGGCATACACCCAGTGATCGTAGCGGATCACGCTCAGGATCTTGCCCATGATGCCATCGGGGTCCACATTCATGAAACCGGCGATGGTGGAGGGAATCGAGAGGATGGAGCTGGCGAAGATGACAGGCAGAACGCCGGACATATTCACCTTGATCGGAATGTGGGTGGACTGACCGCCGTACATCTTACGGCCTACCACACGCTGGGCATACTGAACCGGAATGCGGCGCTCGGCATTGGTCATGATGACAATGAACACGATGGCTGCCAGGAACAGTACCAGGGTGAAGGGAACGATGAACCAGTACTTCATAATACCGTTGATCGCCAGATAGAGCTCGGTGATCACAGTGTTCACCATAGAAGATGCGCGGGATACGATACCGGCAAACAGGATCATGGAGATACCATTGCCGATGCCCTTGTTGTCGATCTGCTCACCCATCCACATAACCAGCATGGAGCCAGCCAGGAAGGAAGTGATGATGACAACAGCGGAGAAGTACATTGCGGGGCCCTCGGTATAGGTGAGAGCGCCGTAATTGCGCATCAGGAAGTAGTATGCCACCGACTGCAGCAGGCCCAGGGCCACAGTGCAGTACCGGGTATACTTGTTGAGGATCTTCCGGCCTTCCTCACCCTCCTTCGCGAGCTGCTCCAGGGCCGGAATGGCCACAGCCAGCAGCTGGATCACGATGGAAGCAGTGATGTAGGGGGAGATACCCAGAGCAAACAGGGTGGAATTGCTGAAGGCGCCACCGCTGAGCAGGTCAATGTAGCCCAGCCAGTTGTTGTCGCCGCTAATATAAGTCTTGAGAATATCCGGCTTCAGGAACGGAACCGGAATCGCTGCGCCAATGCGGAAAAGCAGCAGGATCATACCTGTATACAGGAGCTTTGCGCGAAGATCCGCCATTTTCCAAGCATTCTTCAGTGTTTCAAGCACTTACATCACCTCGGCCTTTCCTCCAGCAGCCTCGATCTTCTGCTTTGCGGAAGCAGAGAATGCCTTAGCGTTTACAGTGAGCTTCTTCTGCAGCTCGCCGTTTCCGAGGATCTTGATACCATCCAGGGTCTTCTTCACCAGGCCAGCTGCAACGATTGCAGCCTCATCTACAACGGCGCCGTCCTCGAACACGTTCAGATCGCTGACATTGATCGCTGCATACTTGGTAGCAAAAATGTTGTTGAAGCCTCTCTTGGGAAGTCTTCTGGTCAGGGGCATCTGGCCGCCCTCAAAGCCCGGTCTTACACCGCCGCCCGAACGGGCATTCTGGCCCTTATGACCCTTGCCGGCTGTCTTGCCGTTGCCGGAACCGCTGCCGCGGCCCTTGCGGAAGGCCTTCTTGACAGAGCCCGGTGCGGGAGAAAGTTCATGAAGTTTCATTTTACCTGCACCTCCTTTGGTTATGCTTCTGTTACCTCTACCAGGTGGCTGATCTTGGCGATCTTGCCCTTTGTAGCGGCATTGTCGGGCTGAGTGGTCTCATTCCCGATCTTGTGAAGGCCCAGGGAGTGAGCGGTAGCGATCTGCTTGTCGCCACGACCGTTCAGGCTCTTTACGAGTTTGATCTTCAGTGCCATGTTCGCTCTCCTCCTTAACCAATAATTTCACGGACGCTCTTGCCGCGCTTGGCAGCGATCTCGTCTACGTTTCTCAGCGACATCAGACCCTGCATGGTAGCGGATACCATGTTCTTGGGGTTTCTGGAGCGCAGAGACTTAGTTCTGATGTTCTTGACACCAGTAACTTCCAGTACCGCACGGACAGGACCGCCTGCGATCAGGCCGGTACCTTCCGGAGCGGGACGCATCAGCACGCGGCCGGCGCCATAAACGCCTACTACCTCGTGGGGAATGGTTGTACCCTTCAGGGAAACCTTCACCAGGTTCTTCTTTGCGTCCTCAATGCCCTTGCGGATTGCATCCGGCACTTCGGAAGCCTTGCCCAGGCCGAAGCCTACGGTGCCGTTGCCGTCGCCGACTACAACCAGCGCGGCGAACTTGAAAATACGACCACCCTTAACAGTCTTGGAAACACGGTTAATGGTGACTACTCTTTCTTGCAGTTCCATGTTGGAAGCGTCAATTCGAGCCAAAAGTATCCCTCCTACCTTAGAATTTGAGACCGCCCTCACGAGCACCCTCAGCCAGTTCCTTTACACGACCATGGTAGATATAACCGCTGCGGTCAAATACTACCTCGGAAATGCCCTTGGCAAGTGCAGCCTTGGCTACAGCCTCGCCTACCTTGCGGGCAGCTTCCTTGTTGCCGCCGAAGCCTTCGAAGCCCTTCTCCATGGAAGAGGCGCTGGCCAGAGTTACGCCGTTCACATCATCGATGATCTGAGCGTAAATGTGCTTGGCGGAGCGGAATACACTAAGGCGTGGACGCTCTGGTGTGCCGCTGATCTTAGCTCGAACTCTCATGTGTCTCTTGAGTCTTGCCTTGTTGCTGTCAGGCTTTTTCACCATATCAATTCACTCCTTTACTTACTTCTTGCCCTTACCGGCCTTGCCTTCCTTGCGGATGACATACTCGCCGACATAACGGATGCCCTTGCCCTTATAAGGCTCCGGCGGACGCTTGGCGCGTACTTCGGCAGCGAACTGACCTACGGCCTGCTTGTCGTAACCGCTGATGACGATCTTGCTCGGGGAGGGAACATCAATGGTGATGCCGTTGCCCTCAGACATGATAACCTGATGGGAGAAGCCCAGTGTCATAACCAGGTCCTTGCCCTGCTTTACTGCACGGTAACCAACGCCCTGGATTTCCAGCTCCTTGGTGAAGCCTTCCGAAACGCCGTGTACCATGTTGGCAATCAGGGTTCTGGTCAGGCCGTGCAGACTTCTGTGCTCCTTATCGTCGGAAGGACGGGTAACCAGTACTTCGCCGTTCTCAACAGTTACGGTCAGGTCGGAGTTGAAGGTCTGGGTCATGGTGCCCTTGGGGCCCTTGACAGTCACTTCGTTGCCGTTTACAGCAACCTCTACGCCGGCCGGGATAGCGATCGGCTTTCTACCAATTCGAGACATATTGTTTGCACCTCCTTTACCAGACGAATGCCAGAACTTCGCCGCCCACGTTTTCCTTGCGAGCCTGCTTGTCTGTCATAACGCCCTTCGATGTGGATACGATGGCAATACCCAGGCCCTTCATAACCTTGGGCATATCCTCGCAGTTTGTATAAATTCTCAGACCGGGCTTGGAAACGCGTCTGAGACCGGAAATAACCGAAGTCTTGTTCTCGCCGTACTTGAGAACGATCCGAATGATGCCCTGCTTCCCGTCTTCGATCAGCTGGAAGCTCTTGATGTAGCCTTCATCCAGGAGAATCTGGGCGATCGCCTTCTTCATCTTGGAAGCGGGTACATCGACTGTTTCGTGCTTTGCGGCACCTGCATTCCGGATGCGTGTCAGCATGTCAGCGATGCTGTCGGTGATATGCATACCGTTAACCTCCTTAAACTAACTTACCAGCTTGCCTTCTTGACGCCCGGGATCTGACCCTTGTAGGCCAGCTCACGGAAGCAGATACGGCAGATGCCGTACTTTCTCAGGTAGGCATGGGGTCTGCCGCAGATCTTGCATCTGTTGTAGGCTCTTGTGGAAAATTTAGGTGTTCTCTGCTGCTTGTTGATCATGGACTTCTTAGCCACTTAAATTCCCCCTTACTTCTCGAACGGAGCGCCCATCAGCTCAAGGAGCATCTTGGCCTCTTCGTCAGTCTTAGCGGTTGTAACAAAAGCGATGTCCATACCGCGTACCTTGTCGATCTTGTCGTACTCGATCTCAGGGAAGATAAGCTGCTCCTTCAGACCGAAGGCAAAGTTGCCGCGGCCATCGAAGCCATTTGCGCTGATACCTCTGAAGTCTCTTACGCGGGGCAGAGCCACGCTGAACAGTCTGTCGAGGAACTCGTACATCATATCGCCTCTGAGTGTCACCTTGACACCTACTACCATACCCTCACGCAGCTTGAAGTTCGCTACCGACTTCTTGGCCCGGCATACGCAGGGCTTCTGACCGGTAATGGCAGCAATATCGCCCATAATGGCGTCGATCATCTTCTGGTTGTCGCGGGCTTCGCCGCAGCCGACATTCACGACGATCTTGTCCAGCTTGGGGATCTGCATGACACTCTTGTAGCCGAACTTCTTGTTCAGAGCAGGGGCTACTTCATTTACATAGAACTCTCTCATTCTAGCCATGTTCTCAATCCTCCTCACTTAGAAAGTTTCGCCGCACTTCTTGCAGACGCGCTGCTTGGTGCCGTCAGCGTTCAGCTTGTGGGCCAGACGGGTGGGCTTGCCGCACTTGGGGCAAACCAGCATAACCTTGCAGGCATGCATGGGGCCTTCCACCTTCAGGATGCCGCCGGTTTCGCCGGCACGGCGGGGCTTTACATGCTTGGAAACCACATTGATTCCCTCTACGATTACCTTGTTCTCCTTCGGGCTTACCTCGAGAACCTTACCCTGCTTGCCCTTGTCTTTGCCTGACAGAACAACGACGGTATCGCCAGTTTTAACATGAATATTGTTCATCTGTCAAACTCCTCCAATTAAAGCACTTCGGGAGCCAGGCTCAAAATCTTGAGATAATCCTTTTCACGAAGCTCACGGGCTACTGGCCCAAAGATTCGTGTGCCCCGGGGTTGTTTGTCGTCACGGATGATAACGGCGGCGTTCTCATCAAAACGGATGTAAGTGCCATCGTCTCTTCTCAGTCCCTTGGCGGAACGAACGATAACAGCCTTCACTACATCGCCCTTCTTTACCATGCCGCCCGGGGCTGCCTTCTTAACGGAACATACTACAACATCACCGATGTTGGCGTATCTTCTGCGGGTGCCGCCCAGAACGCGGATACACATGAGCTCTCTGGCTCCGGTGTTATCCGCAACATTGAGATAGGTCTGCATCTGGATCACAGTGCATTCCTCCTTTCGGTTCAACTCAGTTTACCAGCTTCGGGGATTTTCTTCCCGAGGACTGCCTGCAACCGTTTTTATGCAGGCGCTTAAACTGATGTGTTTGTATTCGTACAAATAAAGCGAGAAAACAGTGATCTTACTTGGCCTTCTCGATAATTTCGGTTACTCTCCATCTCTTATCCTTGGAAAGGGGACGGGTCTCCATAACCTTTACGGTATCGCCGATATTGCAGCTGTTCAGCTCATCATGAGCCTTCAGCTTTACGGTGCGCTTGATGATCTTCTTGTAGAGGGGGTGACGAACGTTGTCCTGGATAGCAACTACAACAGTCTTATCCATCTTGTTGCTTACTACCTTGCCCACTCTGGTCTTTCTCAGATTTCTCTCAGACACTCTGTTGTCCTCCTTTCAAAGTTACTTGCGCTCAGCGAGCTCTTTCTCCCGGATGATGGTCTTTACACGGGCGATGTCCTTCTTGACAGCGCCAAGACGCATGGGGTTCTCGAGCTGGTTGATCGCGTGCTGGAAACGCAGGTTGAAAAGCTCGCTCTTCAGATCGGAGAGCTTCTCGTTGAGCTCCTGGACGGAGAGGTTTCTAATCTCAGATGCCTTCATTACTTCTCAACCTCCTCTTCCTTCTTTACGAACTTGCACTTAACAGGCAGCTTGTAAGCAGCCAGACGCATAGCCTCGCGGGCCAGATCCTCGGAAACGCCGCCGATCTCGAACATAACGCGGCCGGGCTTAACCACGGCAACCCACTGCTCGGGTGCGCCCTTACCGGAACCCATTCGGGTACCAGCAGGCTTCTTGGTGATGGGCTTGTCGGGGAAGATCTTGATCCAAACCTGACCGCCACGCTTGATGTAACGGGTCATGGCAACACGGGCTGCCTCGATCTGGTTGGAAGTGATCCAGGCCGGCTCCAGGGTCTGCAGGCCGTACTCACCGTTGGAAACCTTGTTTCCTCTTGTTGCCACGCCCTTCATTCTACCTCTGTGGACACGGCGGTATTTTACTCTCTTAGGCAGAAGCATTACTTGTTGCCTCCTTCCTTGCGAGTCCTCTTCTCTGCGAGAACCTCACCAGCGTAGATCCAAACCTTGACGCCCAGCTTACCGTAAGTGGTGTGAGCCTCGGCGAAACCATAGTCGATATCAGCGCGCAGGGTCTGCAGCGGAATGGTACCCTCATGATACTGTTCTACTCTTGCGATCTCAGCGCCGCCTACACGGCCGGAGAGCTGAACCTTGATACCTCTTGCGCCCAGACGCATGGCACGGCTGATAGCCTGCTTCATGGTACGGCGGAAGGAAGCACGGTTCTCGAGCTGAGCAGCGATGCTCTCTGCTACCAGCTGGGCATTCTTGTCGGGCTGCTTAACCTCAACAACATTTACCAGTACAGCCAGCTTTTCAGCTCTGTTCTTATTGATCATCTTTTCGCACTCGAGACGCAGCTTTTCGATCTCGGCGCCGCCCTTACCGATTACGATACCGGGACGGGCGCAGTGCAGATGGATTCTTACCTTGGTGGCGTCGCGCTCGATCTCAATCTTGGCGATGCCGGCGTCATACAGCTTCTTCTTCAGGACCTTGCGGAGGTTGTAGTCCTCTACGAGGGTATCTCCGAACACATCGTCTCTTACAAACCAGCGGGAGTCCCAGTCCTTGATTACACCAACACGAAGACCGTGCGGATTTACTTTCTGACCCATAGTTTACCTCCTCTTCCGGTTAGTCTCTCTCTTTGAGAGCGATTGTGATGTGCGATGTTCTCTTCAGCACTCTGAAGGCGCGGCCCTGAGCGCGGGGTCTCATTCTCTTGAGAACCGGGCCAGGAGCTACGAAGCACTCTGCCACATACAGGTTGTTCTTGTCCATGTTGTGGTTGTTCTCGGCGTTTGCAATAGCCGACTTCAGAAGCTTCTCCAGCGGCTCACAAGCAGCCTTGGGTGTGTGCTTGAGGATAGCCATAGCCTGGTCAACCGGCTTGTTCCGGATCAGGTCAAGCACGATCTGCACCTTACGGGGTGCGATACGGGCATATTTCAGATAAGCCCTTGCTTCCATTTGTTCTCCTCCTCTCGGCTATTACTTACCGGTGTTACTTGTCTTGGAGCCAGCGTGGCCCTTGAATGTTCTTGTGGGAGCGAACTCTCCCAGCTTGTGGCCTACCATATCTTCGGTCACATATACCGGAACATGCTTCCGACCGTCATGCACGGCGAAGGTATGTCCTACAAACTCCGGGAAAATTGTCGAGGCACGGCTCCAGGTCTTGAGAACTCTCTTCTCGCCGGCTTCATTCATCTCTCTGACGCGCTTGAGCAGCACAGGCTGCACGAACGGGCCCTTCTTGATGCTTCTACCCATCAGTTACTCCTCCTTTCAGCGCGCCTTACTTATCGTTGCGGCGCTTCACGATGAACTTGTTGGAGCGGTTCTTATGCGCTCTTGTCTTGTAGCCCAGTGCAGGCTTGCCCCAAGGGGTAACAGGGCCGGGACGACCAACGGGGCTCTTGCCTTCACCACCACCGTGGGGGTGATCGTTCGGGTTCATTACAGAACCGCGGACGGTGGGACGCCAGCCCATGTGTCTTCTGCGGCCGGCCTTACCGTAGTTCACGTTCTCGTGATCGGTATTGCCTACCTGACCGATGGTGGCCATGCACTCTACGGGTACATTTCTCAGCTCACCGGAGGGGAGCCGGATCAGGGCGTAAGCGCCTTCCTTAGCCATCAGCTGAGCCATAACGCCAGCGGAACGGGCCAGCTGCGCGCCCTTGCCGGGGTGCATCTCAATGTTGTGGATAAAGGTACCAACCGGAATGTTCAGCATGGGCAGAGCATTGCCGGGCTTGATGTCGGCGCCGGCGCCGGACACTACGGTGTCACCAACAGACAGGCCAGCGGGAGCGATGATGTAGCGCTTCTCGCCGTCCTCGTGCTGGATCAGCGCGATGTGAGCGGAACGGTTGGGATCGTACTCCAGGGTGAGAACGGTGGCGGGGATACCGGCCTTGTCTCTCTTGAAGTCGATGATGCGGTACTTTCTGCGGTTAGCGCCGCCTCTGTGGCGGACGGTGATCTTACCGGTGTTGTTGCGGCCGGAGTTCTGCTTCAGGCTTACGAGCAGGCTTCTCTCGGGAGCAACCTTGGAAAGCCCGGAGTAATCAGTCACAGTCATCTGACGACGGCTGGGGCTGGTGGGCTTGAACTTTTTGATAGCCATTGCGGTTTCACTCTCCTCATATTAGTTGGCGGGATTATGAGCCAATCCCATACTGGCTGCGTACTTGTTCACGCGGCCTCTTACAGCATCGTCTCGAAGAACTCGATGCCATTGGATCCCTCGGCGAGAGTTACGATGGCCTTCTTCCAGTCAGATCTGTAGCCCTGGTTCATACCCATGCGCTTGGCCTTGCCGGCTACGTTCATGGTGTTTACCTTGGCAACCTTGGTGCCAGGGAACAGGGACTCGATTGCCTTGGCAATCTCAATCTTGTTAGCGTCGCAAGCAACCTTGAAGGTGTACTTCTTGGTGGCGATGCCCGCCATGCTCTTTTCTGTGATAACAGGAGCGATAATGATATCCTGCGGTGCCTTCATTATGCGTACACCTCCTCGAGCTTGGCTACGGCGTCCTTGGCAATGATGAACTTGCCGGCGTTCAGGACATCGTAGGTGTTCAGTGTGTTTACCAGAGCGGTCTTTACGCCCGGGATATTGGCTGCGCTCTTGATGAACTGCTCGTTCTTCTCAGGCATTACGATGAGTGCCTTCTTCTCAGCACCCAGAGCCTTGAGCATAGCCACAACGGTCTTGGTCTTGTACTCGGTCACATCAATGTTGTCCACAACGATGATGTTCTCCTCCAGAGCCTTGGTGGAGAAAGCGGACTTGATAGCCAGACGCTTTACCTTGCGGTTGAGCGAGTAGCTGTAGTCACGGGGCTTCGGGCCCAGGGCGATACCGCCGTGTGTCCACTGGGGAGCGCGGATGGAACCCTGTCTTGCATGACCAGTGCCCTTCTGTCTCCAGGGCTTGCGGCCACCGCCGCGAACCTCTGCGCGGGTCAGAGTGGACTGAGTGCCCTGACGCTGGTTGGCCAGGTAGTTAACGACTGCAGCGTGCATAACTGCTGCATTCGGCTCGATGCCGAACACGGCGTCCGAAAGGTTCATTTCCCCAACGCTCTTGCCGGTCATATCATAAACTGTTACCTTTGGCATTGTGTACTCCTCCTTCCTTACGCCTTGACGCTGTCTGTGATGGTAACGATGCCGCCCTTGGGACCAGGAATGGCGCCCTTGAGAGCGATCAGGTTATTCTCTGCGTCAACCTTTACTACTTCCAGGTTCTGAACAGTCACCTGCTCAACACCCATGTGGCCGGGCAGGATCTTGCCCTTGTATACACGGCTGGGAGTGGAGTTGGCGCCGTTGGAACCGGCATGTCTGTGCACAGGGCCGGTACCGTGGGTATCCTTCAGGGAGTGAGCGCCGAAACGCTTGATTACGCCCTGATAGCCCTTACCTTTGCTGATGCCGCAGACATCTACCTTGTCGCCAGCCGCGAAGGTATCGGCCTTGATCAGATCGCCGACATTCTTTTCACCGCAGTTATCTGCACGGAATTCCCGCAGGAACTTCTTGGCAGCCACGTCAGCCTTGGCAAAGTGGCCCTTCATCGGCTTGTTCAGGTGCTTGTCAGTCACCTCGCCGTAACCGATCTGCACGGCTTCGTAGCCGTCGTTTTCGATTGTCTTCTTCTGGGTCACGATGCAGGGACCTGCCTCGATGACAGTAACCGGAATGAACTTGCCGTTCTCATCAAAGAGCTGAGTCATACCGATCTTCTTGCCGATAATGTACTTTTGCATTTTCTTTCCTACCTCCTAAGGTTATTGGTCGACTTTACGCCGACATGACCCGGTGAACACCGAGATGCTTTTTACAGCTTGATCTCGATCTCGACACCGGCAGGGAGCTCCAGACTTGTGAGAGCCTCAACAGTCTTGTTCGAGGGTCTCAGGATGTCAATGAGTCTCTTGTGGGTTCTGGTCTCAAACTGCTCACGGCTGTCCTTGTACTTATGAACAGCGCGCAGGATGGTTACGATCTCACGCTCAGTGGGCAGCGGGATCGGGCCGGACACTCTTGCGCCGGTACGCTTCGCTGTTTCCACGATCTTTTCTGCCGAAAGATCCACCAGACGGTGATCATAACCCTTCAGTCTGATTCTGATTTTTTCCTTGACTGCCACATTCATCGCCTCCCTAATAATTTGTTTTGCAGCGACGCCTCCTACTGAACACCCTGCCGGGTGTTTCATCGCCCTTCATAGAAAAAACCGGCCAAACCGCCCTGATTTTCGAGTTGAAAACCGTGCTGTTTACCCGGAACCACCTTTTCCCTGCCGGACCTGCCGGAGGGCTGACGATGAGAACTCCCGCCGGAGAACAAGTTCTCCACAGGATTTCCCGTTCAGTATTCAAAAGTGAAGTCGCCCGGTTTGAAATCGGACATACTCGGCGAAAATTCCCCGCATTCTTGCGGCAACCTCTCGCTTCATCGCATATCTTGTGCAGTCACGCTTAATTATAATATCACGGAGGGGTGCCGATTGCAAGCATTTTTTTCAGAAATGCCTGAAAAATCGCGTTTTCTATGAATTTCTCCGAAACGCACAGAACTGTGTGCCAGAATTGTGCGATATGACGAAACCGGCCTGCCCGGCACAGTTGACCGGGCAGGCCGGAATTTCATTGGGTTTACAGGCGGCGCATCTGCCGAAGGAGCGGCAGGAACAGCAGAGTGAGCACCCCCGCCGCCAGAAGGGCGATGGCGACATGGGTCGTTTTCCAGATCACCCATTCCACCGCTATGATCCCGGCAAGCACCGCCAGGCTCAGGGTCGGATGGGAGCAGAACTTCTCAGCGATCCGGCTCACTGTCTGCCGCCACTGCTCCGCATCGCCGGCCTGCTGCCAGAGTATGCCGCCCCAGTAGAGCAGATACGCCCCATAGTAGACGGCGGCAATCCCCACAGCCTCCGGAAGGCGGGAGTCAGTGAAAGGCAGGGACGGAAGCTCTGCTATCTCGAAGTAGACAAGGACACCGAGAACCACTTCCAGCGCCCCCAGGAGCAGACAGTTCCGGGACACCTTCTTCCGGCTCTGATCATACTGTTCCCGCATGGACAGCCCCTCCTTTCAGTTCCTCTCTCTTCCAGTATACCGCTCCCTCCCGATCCAGTCAAGGACAGGGCTCTCACCCGGTACCCTATTATAATAGTATACCCCCTGTCACACGGACGGGCTGATCCGGGTGCGGAACAGAAAAAATCCTGTCTTTTCGTATAAAATGCAGTTGTGCTCAGCCGGTTAAAAATGGTATAATAGCCGCAGCGGTTATTATGTTTTACCGCAGCGGTCTGTTGTCCCAGCCTGGGAGGGAGCTGGCCCGGGTTCCGAGCCCCCTGCCTCCAATGCTGTACAAGCCCCGGGAATCCCCGGGTGTCCGGCTGCATAGGCCCGGCAGACGCTGTTCCGGCGTTTTTTATTACAAGCCGTGTTTGCGCGGACTAACTATCCGCTGATTTCATGACAAAAGGTGGTTTCTCCATGAAAAACCGAGCAGTCCTCAAGTTCTTTCTGATCTACTTCGGGTTCACCATAACCTCGAACTTTGTCCACCCCATCACCCCGGCCTTCCTGCAGATGATCGAAGCGCCCTCCTATATCCAGGGCGTTGCCTTCTCGGTGATGAGCTTCTTCACCTTCCTCACCGCCCCCTTCTGGGGCAAGATGGGTGACCGCAAGCCCTATCCCAAGATGATCGCCTTCGGCTACTTCGGCTATGCCCTGGGCCAGACGGTCTTTGCCGCGGCCCGTTCGGTTCCCATGCTGCTGGCAGCCCGTACCATCAGCGGCCTGCTCAACGGCGCGCTGCAGGTCAATGCCCTGGCCTATCTCATCAGCGTCAGCGACTCGGAAAGCCGTGGTAAGTACATGGCTTACTATGCCATGCTCCAGTCGGTGGGTACCTGCATCGGCTACTTCGTGGGCGGCTCCATCGGCGATTACAGCCTGATGCTCGTCTTCTATATCCAGATCGCGTCGGTGCTCTTCCTGGGCGTCATTTCGCCCATCGTGCTCCGGGATGCCCCCGGACGCCAGCTGGAAACCGGACGCATCAACTACCAGGAGATCAACCCGGTGGCTTCCATGTTCACCTCCATGAAGAAGGTGGATGCCGCCATGGGTGTATATCTGGCGACTGTATTCTGCTTCGGCTTTGCCATGATGGCCTATGACAACTACTTCAGCTACTTCCTGCGGGATCAGCTGGGCTTCCCCACTTCGGTGAACGGTTACTTCAAGGCGCTCATCGGCGTCATTGCCATCATTGCCAACTCCACCATCAACATGTGGATCAACAAACACACCGATGTGCGCAAGTCCATCACAGTGATCCTGGCGATGAGCTCGGTTTCGGTTGCGATGATGGTTTCCTTCAAATCGGTTCTGCCCTTCATGGCGTCGGCACTGGTGTACTACACCTTCAATGCCATCACCGTACCGGTGCTGCAGGTCATGATGATGAAGGACGAGGACAAGAACCAGGCCGGTACCATTTCGGGTCTGTACAATGCCTTCTGGGCACTGGGACGCACTGTGGGCCCGCTGATTGCCGCCTTTGTATATGGCATCAACCCGCTCTATCCCTTCATGCTGGCAGCGGCGGTGTATATGCTGGCAGCTGTACTGAGCATCTGGAACCGCTTCCAGTACAAGAACCGCAAGCCCCGTCTGGTAACCGAATAAGAATTTCCCCGGAAATTATGACCCTCTGTCTGCGGACAGGGGGTCTTTTTTGTATGCATGGAACGGGCGGGCTTTGTACAGATTCACGATTCAGAGTGCTGAATCGGCAAAGTATTCCGTCACTATCCCGAAGTTTTGTCCAGACCTTGACAAAGCTGTGAATTATATGGATAATATATTTCATATTAGCGAATGAAAGCGCTAAATCATGAAACTGACCAAACAAGGAGGTGAGGGAATGGCAGACATCGGGTATAGCGGATGTGACCTATCGGACTTTCGCGGGGTCGACTCGCTGGTGGGCGACGACCTAAAACCCTGCCGGAACCGGCTGCCAATAGCAGGAGCTCCCCTGGACGCTGTTCCCCACCTGAGCTTCTGCGCCCTGTAAAAGCTGAAACCTCGGAACAGCGTTTCACACTCGAAAGGTGCGTAGTATATTTATGAGTATCGCGGATCTCTCAATCTGGAACCCAGTCACCTGTTTTGCCGC
This sequence comes from Hydrogenoanaerobacterium saccharovorans, assembly GCF_016901815.1. Classification (GTDB taxonomy): domain Bacteria; phylum Bacillota; class Clostridia; order Oscillospirales; family Ruminococcaceae; genus Avimicrobium; species Avimicrobium caecorum. The sequence goes on along the minus strand of NZ_JACSNR010000009.1, from coordinate 51,031 downwards.
CTGTGCCGGTGTGTATGTCATCGGTGAATGTCTGTCCCGCCTCACCAAGGGCAATGTCTCCTCGCTGATGTTTGCCAGCGCCATCTTCCTGTTCGGCTTCTGGCTGAACATCCTCCCGGACAATGTCACTTCCGCCCCTGGTCTGGCTGCTGCCATGAGCAATTTCGGCGTCGGCCTGCTCATCGTCAACCTGGGCACCCTCATCGACCTGGAGGATATGATCAAGGAATGGAAAACGGTCGTTGTGGCGCTGCTTGGCATGGTGGGTGTCGTCATCGGAGCCTTTACCATTGGCGCCATGCTGTTCGGTCGTGAGTGGGCTCTCACCGCAGTGCCTGCCACCGCTGGCGGTACCATCGCAGTCCTGCTGGTGCAGACCGCTGCCAATACCGCCGGCCGTCCGGAAGTGGCTGCCTTTGCCATTCTGGTTATGTCCTTCCGCAAGTTCATCGGTATGCCCATCGCAACCTATGGCATGAAGCGGGAACTCACCGCCAAGATCGCAAGAGGCGACTTCTCTGCCAGCGCTGCTTCCAGCGGCAAGACCTTCAAGCTGCCGGATATCCGCATCTTCAAGCCCACTGCCAAGGCCAGCAACACCAACAACATGAAGCTGTTCAAGCTGGCAATCGTAGCGACTGTTGCCAATCTGGTCGGCCTGGCAACCCAGATCCCCGGCGCTGACGCCGGCAACTACTTCCTCAACCCGAACATCAGCTACCTGCTCTTCGGCCTGCTGTTCACCCGGCTGGGCTTCCTGGAGAAGGGCACCCTGCAGAAGGCTGACTCCTACGGCCTGATGATGCTGGGCCTGATGCTGATGCTCCCCGGCACCCTGGCTCAGGTGGAGCCGATGGACGTAGTGGAGATGATCGTTCCGCTGGCTGGCCTGCTGGTGATCTACTCGCTGGCTACCTGTGTGGTTGCCATCATCATCGGCAAGCTGGTGGGCTACTCCCCGGCGGTTTCCTGTGCCATTGCCTGCACCAGTATGATCGGTTACCCCGGTACTGAGATCCTCTCCAACGAGGTCTGCGACAGCCTGGACTGCGATGACGAAACCCGGGCCAAGGCTCTGGAGTACATCATGCCCAAGATGATCGTCGGCGGCTTCGCCACAGTCACCATTGCATCGGTGGCACTGGCTGGCGTACTGGCCCCCATGATCTTTGCCTGATAAATCAAAAACACCCCTGGTCCACTGCGGATCAGGGGTGTTTTTATGTTCAGGTCAGAACCGGATTATTCCTCTACAGGCTGCAGGGTGGTCTCCAGATTCTCATCGAAGTTGTACCAGATCTTGGTGATCGGGCCGATCTTCTGACCGTTCAGGGTGTAGGTCACGCCGTTCTTGCGGATCTCCAGGGTAACATCCTTGCCCTTGAGAGCACGGGCTACACTGGACGGGAACCACGGCAGACCGGTACCGCTCATCTCGAGGGTGTCGCCGTCCTCTGCCTTAGCAATCTGTGCCTTCAGCTCTGCCCACTTCTGGTTGCCGAAATAGTCTCCGCCGGTACGGGAGGTCTTCTCCTCCGGCTGGCTCTCCTCGCCGTCGTCCTCATCGCCGCCATCGGCATCATCAGGCTGCACGGTCACCGGTGTACCGTTCTCCGCCGAGCTGCCCGGCTGGGTACCAACTACCGCCTCCACTGTGCCGCTCTCCGAGCTCACCAGGGCTGCCAGCTGCTCCTCCAGGCCGTCCTCACTCATGCCCAGGGCAGTGTAGGTATCGTGATCCACCCACACCTTTGTGCTGCTGCCCGACTGCACCGCCAGCTTGGGGGTGCCGCTGCCGGTCTTGGCAAGCTCGGTCTGACCTGCGGAAGTACCGCTGCCCAGGGTCACATTGGCGCCGTCCACCAGCAGGTCGGAACCGGTACCGCCGGATACAGTCACGCCGGTGAGTGTACCGCTGGCGCCATCGGTATAGATCAGGGCATATTCCGCCTGATCCCCGGCATCAATGGCTACATTCTCAAAGTTGGCACTGACCCCCGACACAGTCACGATGCTGTCCCCGAAGGAACGCATGGTGCCCTCTGCCCGGATCTTGGCATTGGTGCCCGCCTTGATGGTGACAGCATTGGAGATGGTCAGCTGGGAGGTGAGCACGATGTCCGCGCCGTCCTCCAGCTCACACGGTGCCGCCCTTCGCAATGGCGGAACGCAGCTCCTCCTCGCTCTTGATGAGACCGGGCTCCTCCGGCTCCTCCTCGGTGACATTCACAGTAAAGGAGGCAGTCTGGCAGACCACTTCATCGCCGTCCTTTTCCTTGATGAGCACCACGATCTCGTAGCTGCCGGGCTTGTGGAAGGTGACCTTGAACCGGCTCTCCATGGGATTGCCCAGCGCATTGAACGGGAAGCCCTCTTCCGGTCCGAAGTAATTGGAGGGCAGTTCATGCCAGCCCTGACCCAGTTCGGCAGTTTCATAATATTCGATGGTCATATCGCCATCGGAACCCAGGTTCGGCTCACTGCTGTTCACAGTAAAACAGCCATAGACTGTGGTATGCGGATCGCTTTCGCCCCGGGTAGTAACAGTGAATTCTGTGGTGGTGCCCACTGTGGTATTCTCCAGACTGCTCAGGCTGGTTTCCACCGACTTGTCCTCCTGCGTCACTGCGACAGACCCTGTCCGTACGGCAGTCTGGGGCTGTGCCGCCGCAGCCGTCATCTGCGCCGGAACGGTCATCATGGCTGCCAGCAGCAGAGCCAGCAATCTTGTCCTGTTCATAACTTTTTCTCCTTCAAACATTCGATTCTCTGCATATCCTTTTTCGGACAGCACAGGTTCCAATTATACCGAAATTGTCCAGTACGTCAAACCAAAATTTTTCCAATTTGGGTGTTTTTCGGAGAAAATTTTTGAATTTTGTCCATTTTCCAAAGAAAAAACAGTATCTTCCCCAGAATATTCCAGGGAAAATACTGTTTTCTGCCATATATTGTATTGTACGCAGTCCGACTTAATAAGCCTTGCCCCAGATGATGCTGTGCTTGGCGGGCTTGCCGCAGATCGGGCAGACATCGCCGATGTGCTTCTGCTCATCGGGCATGCAGCGGGAAGTGAGTCCGGCCTCTTCCTTGACCTTCATCTCGCACTCCAGATCGCCGCACCACATGGTCTCAATGAAGCCGCTCTCCTCACTGGCAAGACGCTTCAACTTAGATGACCCTCTGCCAATTTTACTTTTCGATACTGAACTTTCACTTTACAATGGTTTTAGTCAGGCTATAATTTCCATTTTCATCGGATGTATAGATTTCAAGCATCCTTGCAGACTCATGCTCTGCTCCATAAGAGAACATAACATCAGGGTTCATTGCTTCTTGCGCTATATCCTCTTCCCAGTCAGAAACATATACTATTTCGCCTGTCTCAGTATTCTGACGGAACTGTCTCACCCTAACTTTGCTTTGCCTAAATTTAGGAATATAATAAATATAAACTTCCTCTCCCGCACTCAATGGACGACTAAGCTTGGTTACATTAAAAGCCGTTTCACCATCAATCTGGTATCCCAATTCTGCTGAAAGAACACCAAAAGCCGTAATAGAAAAGCTTCCATTTAACAAGCTATTGGAAATAGTTGCATTCACTTCCGCTGCAATAACTTCTCCATCTACCCCTGCTATCTGTCTATCATACAGAATCCACTCTGCATCAGGATCTGCTGCTCCGCCTGCAATAGCGAAATCACGATCTACAACATCAGCCTCCCAAAGGTACAAAATTGCTCGATCCTCAACATCTTGTTCTGGTTCAGCAAATGCAATTGTTGTTCCACACATCATTGTCAGAGCCAAAACCATTGCCATTATTTTTCGTTTCATCTCATACACTCCTTTACTTAATTATAAGAATCTACTGCAGAAAATGAATATAGCAATTCACCTTCAGGGCTATATAGGTCAATTACTATCTCATTTTCTAATTCACTATCATTCAAAAAAAAAGTAAACATATCAATTTTCGTTATAGACTTATCATCATTTCTAAAAGCAGAAACTCCAGTTCCATCTGCGAAAGTAAGGCAGATTTGATCCGTTTTAGAGTATTGGTCATAATTGTCCATCAAAAAAATTCTCAAACTTGCTGCAGAAGAATTGTTTGGGAGAAAAGTATAGTATAGTCCTTTCTCTACTTGACTTGCCTTAAGAGGATCATCCATTTGATACCGATCTTCATAATTGTAAAAAACAATTGTAACCGGCCAATCATCCATCAAAAAAGAATGGTAAAAAAAACTATCATCTTCACCAATAGGGTAAAATGGTCTTGAAATATTCATTTCTTTGCATTTTCGGTTAATGTACTGCTCAAACAAATTGATGGAATCAATAGTCGATTGCTGTTTAGTTTGATAACAAGAATAAAACCCAAAAGAAAACATAACAAAACACAGGAACAAGAATAAGCAAATCGATTTATATTTCATATTTTCACATTCCTTCATGTTTATAATATCATAATTTGATACAAAAAATCAACATATAATAAAAATTTTATTCATTTTATCAAATAGTTGTTTTTGAAATAATAAAAATATCTTCTTTGGGATTATCCAAAGAAGATATTTTTTAATCAGAATAAATCCAAATATTACTAAATTAATAAGCCTTGCCCCAGATGATGCTGTGCTTGGCGGGCTTGCCGCAGATCGGGCAGACATCGCCGATGTGCTTCTGCTCATCGGGCATGCAGCGGGAGGTGAGTCCGGCCTCTTCCTTGACCTTCATCTCGCATTCCAGATCGCCGCACCACATGGTCTCAATGAAGCCGCTCTCCTCACTGGCCAGGCGCTTCATCTCCTCAAAGGTGGTGGCAGTGAAGGTGCGGTTCTGACGGTTCTTGAGAGCACGCTCATACAGGCCGTCATGTACAGCCTGGAGCAGCTCGGGGATCTTGGTCTCCAGCTCATCCAGCTTGACGATGGTCTTTTCACGGTTGTCACGGCGCGCCAGAACGCACTGACCGGCTTCAATATCCCGGGGACCGATCTCCAGACGCAGCGGAACACCCTTCATCTCATACTCGGCATACTTCCAGCCGGGGGAGTTATCCGATACATCGGTCTTGACACGGCAGAAAGCAGACAGCTTCTGACGCAGTTCCTCGGCCTTTTCCAGAACGCCGGGCTTGTGCTGGGCCACCGGAATGATGATCACCTGAATGGGTGCCACAGCCGGAGGCAGTACCAGACCGTTGTCATCGCCATGGGTCATAATGATGGCGCCGATGATCCGGGTGGACATACCCCAGGAAGTTTCATAGGGGTGATGGAGCTGGTTATCCCGGCCCTGGAAGGTGATGTCAAAGGCCTTGGCAAAACCATCGCCGAAGTAGTGGGAAGTGGCGCTCTGCAGAGCCTTGCCGTCGTGCATCATGGCCTCCACAGTGTAGGTCTCCTCGGCACCGGCAAACTTCTCCTTATCGGTCTTGCGGCCCCGGATTACCGGGATTGCCAGGTACTTTTCACATACCTCCGCATAGACTTCCAGCTGCTGACGGGTCTCAGCCTGAGCTTCCTCAGCGGTTTCATGCACGGTATGACCCTCCTGCCACCAGAACTCCATGGTGCGCAGGAAGGGACGGGTGGTCTTTTCCCAGCGCACTACCGAGCACCACTGGTTGTAGAGCTTGGGCAGGTCACGGTAGGAATGTACCACATGGGCAAAGTGGTCACAGAACAGGGTCTCGGAAGTGGGACGCACACACAGACGCTCCGAAAGCTGTTCCGCACCGCCGGTGGTCACCCAGGCCACTTCGGGAGCAAAGCCCTCTACATGATCCTTCTCCTTCTGGAGCAGGCTCTCGGGGATAAACAGCGGCATCATCACATTTTCATGTCCGGTTGCCTTGAACTTCTCGTCCAGGATCTTCTGGATATTCTCCCAGATGGCGCAGCCATACGGGCGTACAATCATGCACCCCCGTACCGGAGCATAGTCCACCAGCTCCGCCTTCTTTACCACATCGGTGTACCACTGGGCAAAGTCCACATCCATGGATGTGATGCTTTCTACCATCTTTTTCTGGTCAGCCATTCGTCTTTCTTCCTTTCCTTCCGTTCTCGATCAAAAAGTTACGCTCCCTCCCCGGTTTTGGGGCAGGCGCGGTGTGAAACGGTTATACCAGTTTATTATACCTGTTCCCGGGCGCTTTCGCAAGAGCGCACCCGCCTTTTCCCCATAAAAAACCGCCCCGGAAGCCTGTTCCGGGGCGGCATTTTCAGATCTATGAGGCTCCGTATCCCGCCTCACTGAGGACTTGTTCGGTTTCAGCGTCCAGTTTCGCTTCCAGCGCTGCCCCGTCCCCGGCATAGACCGTTTCGATGAGCTTGGCCTTTTTCATGGACACCATCATTGATTCCCCCGCCCGGCGGGCATATTCCTCCTCGGTCCAGCCCATGGCCTCCCAATAGGCCTGCACCGTTTCCAGTGTCTGACGGGCAGCATTGGGATCGGTGCTGCCGTCCTCAATGGCTGCGAGGATCGCTGCCCTGGTATCCGCATAGCTGTTTTCGGCCTGGCTCTCCTCCTCGGGCGTGAGGGTGATGCCGTGTTCCTCAAACTCCGCCTCCAGCAGGCTTACCCGGACTGTTTGAGCCAAGACCTCCCTCTCATCTGGTGCTGAATCTGATACCCCTATAGCATGCAGGACTTCGGCATTATGCTGAGCCTCCTCCAGCTCTGAGCGAGTAATTTCATCTCCCTCTACATAAAAACAGTCTTGGGTTCCAAAAGCAGATACAGTTAAAATCATAGCACATATAACCATCAACATTACCATCATTGTTTTTTTCATACTACAATCCACCCTCTCATTCTTCGATTTGCATTTTGATAGACTGAACACCTGCCAAAGGAGCGCAATTATCAGACCATTCCATTGTATAGTAATATTCTATTTCTATTGGTAAGTTAAATTCGCATTCGCCCTCAGAAAATGTTTTTGATTTAGATTCTCCTATATATCCTGACGGTAAACTTAAAGCTTGGTTTTCATTGGGAAGATACTCTTCCGTCGCTGAACCAGATCTAACCACAATTCTGGCAACTTTACATGTGTATGTACAAATCTCCGGATTAAAAAGCTTAGTATCACAGTAAATTGTTGACATCAGTTGGTCTATTTTGGCAAAATCATCAGTAGTTTGGTAATAAGCTTGACCTGTTGCTGGCGCTCTAACAGCAATAACATTCATTACACCTCCTGGTGTATCACCATTTATGGCAACCGTTGTAAACAATAGGCTATCATCTACACTTTTTTCTAGTGTAGATGATACACCTATTAATCTATAAAAGGCGCTTGCTTCATTATTTGTCATATTCCAGTCATTAGATGTGTTTTCAGGATCAACTTGTAAAGTTGCTGTTACATTATTCCCTCGATTAAATTTCAAGTTTACACTTAATTGAGTAATTGACATTGGCTCCAAAGCCACCACTTCTTCGATTGCTTTTGAACCATTAAAAAGAAGTATTACAGGGACAGACTGTGCGCTTTGGCTATAGTTCGCAACATCCATTTCAAAAGTTACAAACTCTCCACATTCAATCTGATTACCAGTAACAAAGAAACCTGTAGCCTCAATTCTATTAGCTGCTACATCCACAGCAGTATCTTTATTGATATATTTGAAAGCCTGACTCACAGTATTATTGTTGTAATCTACTTCTTCGATTGCTTTATCTTCATTTCCCCAAAGTGTTACAACTCTATCTCCAACAACATTTACACGAATCAAAATAGCCACCTTTATGCCGTATCCACTTTCTATTGGTCCTTCCACAGTAGTTGTCCCTATACATGTTCCCGCCACATATACACTAAGTGGAATTGAGCTAGGTGTAGGTGCAGTTCCATAATTAGCTATATCAAATACATATTCTATAGATGTATCAGAAGGTAAAGTTGTACCTGCAGGCTGTGTTAAGTTTGAAAGTCTAATATCAGGAAGAGCTTCATTAGAAGACGCAAACATATCACTTTCATTTACCGCTTCAATAACCATCGGTTCTTGGCTAATAATTTCTAAAACAGCAAAATCATCTTGAACAGGCGTTTCACCGGTCACCTCCAAATCAGATATTTCATAATCTAGCTCCTCACCAGAATTAACATTAATTTCAGCTTCTTGGTCTCTTGGGATTGCAAATGCAACATTGGGAATAAAAAGGAGTACCAATAACAACGATATCGCTCTGGTCCAAATTCTTTTCATAGCAATCCTCCTTGTAATTATTGAAGATGTTTGTTTACTTGTTTAATTATATTTTACACCTCTTTTGTCAAAAAGTCAAAAATTTGTTTGAAACTGCTATTTTTTTATTGCTATTATAAAAAAATATGTCATTTTTACAAAAGAGTAAAAATGACATAGGGATATGATTATTTTTCATTTCAGCAAGCCGGGCCGCTCATAACCTGCAGCTCTGCGGCTGCCTTGAAGCCATGGTCGACAAAGACCTGACCCAGTGCCTCATCGTCCAGGGGCACTTCGGTGACTACCTGAGGCACGCCCTTTTCCAGGCCGACCTTGACAGCCCAGGCGATGCACTTGTCATAGTCGCCGCCCATCATGGCGATCTGTACCGAGCGCTTCTCCAGGAAGCGGTTGCCGAAGGCCATCACGCTGCCGGTGGCCTCGTCCCGGAGAACCTTGCCCTCCTTCGCCAGCTGGCGGATCACAGGCTCGTTGATGCGCATGAAGGTGCGGTTGAAGATCACAAAGCCCTCGTACTTTTCCTTCAGAGCCATGAGCAGTTCTACGGCTTCGTCCTCGCCCACGGGTCTAAAATCACCGGCATCGGCGGGCATTGCCACGCCAGCCAGATCCAGCTGATATTCCCGGTAGCGTCCGGCAGTATCCAGGCCGAATACCCGTGCCAGCGAATAGCTGGGGATATTCTTCAGGCCGGTATACATAGCCATCGACTCCACGCCCTTCTCCCGGGAGAGCTTCTGGAACTCCTCATAGAGGCGGCGGCCTACGCCCTGACGCTGATACTCCGGCGCGACACGCAGGGTTTCCAGCCAGGCAGTGTGGTCAGCCAGGACAGTATACTTGGCAATACCCACCAGTTCTTCGCCGTCCTTATAGGCGCCCAGCAGCGGGCCTACCTCATCGGACAGGAACAGTTCCGATACATCACGCAGATAACCGGAACCCTTCATTGCCTTTTCTTCCACCTCCACGGCCTTATCCAGTTCCGGACGGGTCACAGTACGCACAACCAGTTCCATAAACAATTCCACCTTTCAAAGGAGATTCTTCCGTCCAGGGTCATCTGTCCCTGAGATGCGGTTTTTTCTTTATTATACGGTGTTTTGCCGGTGTGGGGCAAGAGTTTTCCAAGGACAGGAAACCGCTTTGGAAGATGCGTCAATCCATGGAGAGTTCCCTTGGCAGATTGCACAATCCCACCCCAACGGACATAAAAAAGAGGCTCCCGTCCAATGGACGGGAACCCCTCTGTGTCGGTAATGCTTACTGGATCTTATCCTCAATGTACTTGACGATATCGCCTACGGTCTTAATGCCGGCCATATCCTCCTCGGGGAATTCGGTATCGAATTCGTCCTCCAGGCTCATTACGATATCCACAAAGTCCAGGCTGTCGATGCCCAGGTCCTCTACCAGGCTGGAATCCATAGTGATCTCATCGGCATCCAGTTCCAGCTGCTCAGCCAGAATCTTCTGTACCTTCTCGAATGTCATGACAAGCTGCCTCCTTCTCTCAGATTTTGCCGCGCGCTGCGGCCTTGCTCAATCCTTTCGGATTTGCTACGCTACCTATCTTATAATATTTATTTCGTTTTATCAAGGGGCAAACCGAAAAATCACAGGAGAATCTTGCACCATTTTCACCCAGGATTTCCCGCCGGGTTTTATCAGAAATAGATAAATCCTACCGATTCGTCCCCTCGGAACGGGCAAACAGGGCGGTGATTCCCGCCGGATCGTCCGGATCTGCCGCCTGAGCGGGGACTTTCGCTTCTCCCAGCCAGCCCAATCCCTGGATATGCCGGGCAATCTCCGCATAGCTGAGATCCGTTTCAAACCCGCCGTTCAGACGGGTGAAAAGCTCCTCACTCCCCAGTTCTTCCGCCGACTGGCAGAATACTCCGCACCAGGCGGCGGCAAGTTCCCCGGCATGATTGCTCCCGCTCTGGAACAGCGCCATGGAGAGCCGGCTGTCCAGCCGCTGCCGTCCCGCCCGGAGGATCACCGTCTCCCCATCCAGGGTGACAGTGCTGTCCTGATCCAGGGTGAGGGTCGCTGCCCCCAGCCCCTGCACCAGCTGCTGCCAGCTCTCCGGTTCCCCGGAAAGCCAGGCGTCAATGGTGAGGCTGTACCGCTCCTCCAGCTCTCTTTGCAGAGCATCCGGTGTCCCGGACAGGGCGTCCTCTCCGGTGAGCGCCAGTGCCGCCATGCGCTCCTGGGCCGGGAAAAAGCCCAGCAGCAGCACCACCGGCTCCTCCCCTTCCATCACCCCCAGCAGAATGAGATCCTCCTCGGGGTCAGGGCTGTACTCCACCGCCTCCCGTACCGGCTCCGCTGCCGGAGCTTCCGGGGGCTTGATCACCCATACCGCCGCCGCGATTCCCAGCAGATATACCGCCAGGGTCAGGGAAAAGGCTGTCCAGAACTGCCGCTTCACCATGCTCACCTCCGGGGAGAGTATGGACGGACAGCCCGGGATCTATGCGGCGGGCGTCAGCGCAGGCGTTCTGCCAGCCAGAGGGCACACCAGCCCTTTGCAAGGTCGGGCAGGATAAAGGGGATCACACAGGCCGAGAGGGACGCCCACAGTCCCATGCCGGTGGCAGCCATGAACCAGGCGGTGCCCAGCAGGTAACAGCACAGGTTTGCCAGCGCCACCCCAGCCATGCGAACTCCACGGCTGCGGGTCTTTTCGCAGACCATGGACAGCAGCCAGGCCATGATGGGATAGGCCAGCAGATAGCCGCCGGTCATACCGAACAGTACGCCGGGGCCGGCGGCAAAGCCGGCAAATACCGGCAGACCGGCAAAGCCCAGCAGCAGGTAGGCGCAGGCAGAGAGGGCAGCCAGCGCCGGGGGCAGCAGGGCACCGGCGAGGAGAATGGCAAAGACGCCCAGGGTCAGGCTCACCGGGCCGATGGGAATGCTCACCGGCGCCAGCAGACAGGCGCAGGCGGTACAGAGTGCGGCCCGGGTCAGTCCACGGACGGTGCTGGCAGAGGAAGAAAACTGTGTTGGCATGAATGAATCCTCCGGATCATTGAAATTTTGCCCATTATAGCATACCAGGGTCTGTTCCGGCAATCCCCTTTGCCGAATTTGTGATATAATCTGCAATTTCCGCTTTCAGAAGTTTCTGTTTTGGCGATTTTATGTGATTGATTCCGCCAATTTTGCAGGAAGCTCAGATTCAATATTCATTTTGCTTGCAGGGGGCTGATATGCACCGTCAGGATCGCACGCTCCCGGGGGCTGTTCCGGTACGGGGTGTGGCTCAGTCTGACGCCTCCGGCTCCTCCGGCTCGTCCGGCAGGCCCAGGGCGGTGCGCACAGCCCGCCCGGGCAGGAGCATCGCCCGTTCCGCCGCCGACCACAGCTCGGTGCCGTCGTCCTCCACACCGGCGGCAGCTGCCCCCACAGCGTAGAGCCCCGGCAGCACGCTGCCGTCCTCCCGCAGCACGGCGCCCCGCTCATCGGTGCGGATGCCCCCGGGGGTCTCGGCAAGCACCGGGGTACGCCATTCGGCGGCATAGTCCCCCGTTTCCAGCCGCTCCCCCTCAGGTGCCACGGCATTGTGGCTCTCCACCGCCTGCCGCAGCAGATCCGGGTCGGCTCCCATTGCCTCCGCCAGTTCTTCCAGCGTCCCCGCTGTCACCAGACGGGCGTCCTTCTGGGCCGCGGCAGTGTCAGTCTGAGGCTCTGCGGCACTCTCCGCCGGGCCAATGGCCCAGTAGGCACCCTCCGGCAGCTCCATCAGCTTCTGAAGCCAAGCACTCTCCTCCTCGGGTACGGTGAGCCAGCGTCCGTCACTGTCCACACAGAGCAGTTCCCGGCTCTCCCCCAGGCGCCGCTGTTCCGGGGCGCTGTCCCAGATCTCCAGCTGTCCCAGCCCCGATGCCGCGGCCCCGGCCTCCAGTGCCGCTGTGAGCCCGCTGCCGTCCGAACTTCCCCGGGACAGGGTGCGGAAATGCTCCTGCAGTCCCTCTGCCAGCCCGGTTTCCCCGGCACCGGCGAGCACCAGTTCGGGATTGCCCCCATAGTCCCCGGTGGCAAGGATCACCCCGTACTGGGCATGGATCAGATAGTCGGTGTCGGCACTCTCTGCCCGCACTCCGGTCACCCGTCCATCGGTGACCTCCAGCCCGGTGAGCTTCACACCGGTGAGCAGTTCTGCCCCGGCCTCCTCCACCTCTGCCCGGAGATCCCCCAGCATGCCATAGCCGCTGGTCAGAGTGCCGTCCGACAGGGTCAGCACCGGTTCATAGAGGGTCTCGCCGCCGATGATGTCCTGCTGTTCCAGCACCAGCACCGTGGCTCCGCCCTCACGCACCGCCTCAGCTGCCGCTGTCATGCCTGCTCCGCCGGCGCCGGCAATCACCAGCCCGGCATAGAGTTCCCGCTGGGTGCGCACCTCCGGTTCCGGGTCAGGCGGAGTGAACTCCCCTCCGGCCTGTTCCAATGCCTGGGCTGCCGCGTCAATCACCCCCTGGGAGGTGAGGGTCGCCCCGGCAACCAGCTCCACATAGGGCGTCCCCTGCCGGAGGATCTCCGCCGGAATCTGCTCAAAGGCCGCCTCACACACCCCCCGGCTCTCGTTGTGGGAGAGAATGCTCACCGCCTCAATGCGGTCGGCAGACACCTCCACCTCCACTGTGATTGTCCCGCCATAGCCCTCGCCTGTCCCCTGGTATCGTCCCGGCTGGAACTGTCCTCCGGGCTGGGACGGCGCCGGTTCCTGGGTACACCCTGTCAGGAGCAGTACCGATAAGAACAGGGCTGTCCATTTTTTCACCGCCACAGTTTTCCACTTCCTTTCCAATATTCTGTGGAAAACAGTATACCCCGCGGCGGCAGCGGGATTCTGACGAAAGCCGTCGGAACGCCGGATATGAAAAAAGCCGGGAGAGGACCACCCTCTCCCGGCGGGACAGAACTCAGAACAGACGGTTTACAAAACCGGCAGCAAAGGGAATATCGCTGTCCAGGCCCTTGTACATGCGGTCGGCGGCACGGATGGCAAAGAGCGCCATACCCAGCAGGAGCAGCAGATCCACAACCTGATCCACACCCCAGCGGAGCATCCAGCCAAAGAACGGCACAATCGCAAACACAGCGGACAGCTTATGCACCAGAAGGCTGACTGCCATCACACCCAGACACATGAGCAGTGCCTGCATCACCTGCCGGTTGAGCCATTCGTCCTTTTCCACCAGCATGACAAAGAGCATCAGGCCGCCCAATACCAACGGCTGCTGACACACGGCAAGCAGCAGAGCCACAATGCCATAAAACCAGATATCAAATCCAAAGATTCCTCTGCGCATGAAAAAACTCCTCGATTTCAAATCCCTGTTCTGTGGTACGAAAAAAGCAGCCCGTTCACAAAGCGGCAGACGCTTCATGCCAGGGGCTGCTCTAATTCAGTTCGTTCAGGCAATATATAAACGCTTACGCATTGGCAGCCAGCTTAACAGCCAGGTTTGCCTTCTTTCTGGAAGCGTTGTTCTTGTGCAGGAGACCCTTGGCGCAAGCCTGATCGATCTTCTTCACAGCAGCCTTGACAGCCTCAGCTCTGTTCTCGTCGCCGTTTACGATTGCAAGATCAGCCTTCTTGATAGCAGTCTTGAGCTCGGACTTGAGAGCCTTGTTCTGCTCAGCCTTGACAGCGTTGACACGAACTCTCTTCTTCGCGGACTTAATGTTTGCCATTGTTACACCCCCTACTCTGTTCATACAGTACAAGTTAGTTTATCATTTTTCAGAAATAAATGCAACTGTTTAAGCGAAATTTTTTCGGTAAAACTATGAGAAATCCCGGTTTTCCGGGAATTTTACCTGAAAGAGAGGGAGATTTTTCCATGATCCGCACTGACCTTGCCCTGGAAGCCGCCAATCTGTCCGGGGAATCGGATCTTCCCGGCATTGAGATCCGCCGCACCAAAAAGCATGGCCTGACCCTGACCACTGTGACTGTCCTGGACGAAACCGGCTCCCAAGCCATCGGCAAACCGCCGGGACGCTATATCACCCTGGAAACCGATCCCATCGGGGAAACGGCCCTCACCGGTTCGGAGGAAGCCGCCCTGCTCGGGGAGAGCCTGGGGGCGCTGCTGCCCTCGGAAGGGACTTTGCTGGTGGCCTGTCTGGGCAATGCCGCCATCACCCCCGACGCCCTGGGGCCCCGGGCTGCCCGCTGGGTACTGGCAACCCGCCATGTGGCAGGCCGGGAACAGCTGTTCCGGAAGTTCCGTCCGGTGGCGGTGCTGGCGCCGGGAGTCCTCGGACAGACCGGCATTGAGACCGCCGGCATTATCCGCACCGTGGCAAGGGAGATCGGCGCTTCGGCGGTGCTTGCCATCGATGCTTTGGCTGCCCGGGATCTCTCCCGGCTGGGACGCACCGTCCAGATCGCCGACTGCGGCATCGCCCCCGGCGCCGGTGTGGGCAACGACCGGGCTGAACTCTCCCGGCACACCCTGGGGATTCCGGTGGTGTCCATGGGCATTCCCACTGTGGTGGACTGCCGCACCCTCCTCCACGACCTGGGCCTGCCTGCCCCGGCTGGCGTCCCCCAGAGCATGGTGGTCACCCCCCGGGACGTGGATCTGCTCATCGACCGGGGCGCCCATCTCATCGGCATGGCTGTAAACCACGCCGCCCAGCCCGAGCTCACCCCCGAGGAGATCGCCTACCTCATCGCCTGAGCCGCCCGCAGATCCAGCCGCCGCCTGTTTTCCGGGCGGCGGTTTTTCTGTGTCGCTGGTGTATGCCCTGTAAATATGTGCTGCTCCGGAGAGTCCGGTTCATGCCGGTGTAAATTCCTGCCCCACTCCATGCTGTCTGTCCGCCGTCCGTTCCCCGGAGGCGGCGGTTTTCTTTGGCACAGGCGTCCGCAATTTTCCCGTCCTGCGCCTTGATCCCGCTCAGACGCCTGTTTCCGGCGGGGCTGTCCCCGGGCATATCCCGGCGCCCTGCCGCATAGAGATATACCCAGACAGTGCTGCCCGGGGCGGCAGCAGGACAGGAGGGACGGGCATTGAGATTTCCCAGGCGGATCATCGGGCGCATCGGCGGCTCCGGACGGCGTGCCGCCAGACTGCAGGCAATCCTCATGGGGACGGCACTCACAGCCGCTTCCGCAGCCGGTGTGGCTGGGGTCTGGCAGGGTGCGGCACCGGCAGCGGCAGACTTTTTCCAGGATACCGCTCTGCTGGCAGGGGCAGCAGCCATGCCGGAAGGCACTCTGGGCGCCCTGCGGCGTCAGCTGACCCCTTCGCCCTCCTCCGCCGTGACGGCGGAGATCAGTCCGGGCATCACCTTCACCGACCCCGAACCGGAGGTCACTGACCAGAAGCCGGTGCGTGTCCAGCCCCCGGAGATCAGCCCGGAATACCGGGGCGTGCTCATCTCCGAGACTATGGCGGGGTCCCCCAGTGCGGTCTGCTGGCAGATCGGCGCCGGCTGGCTGCGCAATTACACCGAGATCCCCCGTGCCCAGATCGACGCGGAACTTTCGGAACCCCTGGAGCTTGCCCCCAAGGCGGACGGACGGGTGGAGGTGCTCATCATGCACACCCATGCCACCGAGAGCTATGAGGGGTATGATTCGGAGTATTACGACACCCGCAACACCTGGCGAAGCACCGACAACAACGAAAACATGGTGGCAGTGGGGAATGTCATCGAGGAGGAGCTCAGAAAGGCGGGCATCGGGGTGGTGCATGACACCCAGCAGTTCGACTACCCCTCCTACAACGGCTCCTATGACCGGGCGGCAGTGGCAGTGAAGGAGTACCTGGCCCAGTACCCGGATATCCAGCTCATTCTGGATGTGCACCGGGACGGCATTCAGCGGGACACCACCACCATTGTCAAGCCCGCTACCGAGATCGACGGCGAACCGGCGGCCCAGATCATGATCCTCTGCGGCTCTGATCCGGGGGTCGGGGACTGGGGCGAGAACCTGCGCACCGCGGCGGCGGTGACCAACCTGCTGGAGAGCCGCTATCCCACCCTGACCCGGCCCATCTACTTCTCCACCGGGCGGTACAATATGAACCTCTCAGGCGGGACGATCCTGCTGGAATTCGGCAGCCAGGCCAACACCCTGGAGGAAGCCCTCACCTCGGCCCGGCTCACCGGTCAGGCGCTGGGCGAGTGGCTTCAGGAGCTGGCAGGGAACGCATAAGGCAGGATTCTCCGGGGCAGACTCTCCCTGAAAGGGTGTGATGCCATGGAGGAGAAAAAACCTGCCGCTTCCCCGGACCCGGCAGAACAGGTGGAAGAACTGCTTGCCCAGGCCCGGCAGACCGCGGCGGGACGGGTATCCCGGCGGGAGATGGACGCCATTCTTGAGAGTGTCCGCAGCCAGGACGCACCGGAACCCTCCGGAGCAAAGCGGGTGCGGCAGGGAAAGACCGCGCCGGACGAACAGGACTTGATCCCGGAGCCGGAACCGGAGGAGCTCAGTCTGCCCGAACAGCGCCGCCAGACTGCCCGGCAGTTTTTCGGGGCGATGTTCCTGACCCTGATCCTGTTGGGCGGGGTATTCGGGGCTCTGCTGGTGGAGGAGAGCTACCGCCGGGTGGGAATGGGCAGCCTGCCCACCCAGGTGTTTTCCGCCCGGCTCACCGAGGAGGGGATCGCGTTCACCGTGGGGGAAGCTGCCCCCGACCCGGAACAGACAGCCCGGCTGGCCTGGCTGGCGGACCGTCTGGAGCCCTTCCTGCTGCCCCGGGGACTGCGGATCGCAGTCCGGGCGCTGCTGGGCGGAAGGCTCCTGCTGGACTGGCTGTGACCCCCTTCCCCCGCTTCCACACAAAAAAGACCGGCTGACCTTCCCGGGGAGGGCCAGCCGGTTTTGTTTTTATACAGCTCAGAACCAGAGGGGATTTTCCTCCCGGAACACCGGTTCCGGGCCGTTCTCATAGGGGTCATACCGCCGGAGGTTGCAGCCGAATTCCTGCAGACGGAGAATCCGTCCATCGTCTGCCCAGCAAATCAGCGTCATGCCCTCAAAGGCTTCGGTACGGCCGTCCACCCGGTTTTCAAACAGCCACTCCACCGCCGTCTGCTCCCCTTTGTGGAAGAACTGCCGGATCTCCCATTTCAGGACAATCCCCCGGCGGTTCCACTCCTCAAACCACAGCCGGATCTGATCGGCGCCATGATATTCCGGCCCCCAGCTCTCCACATAGACTGCCTCCGGACAGAACAGTGTCTCCAGCCCGGTACAGTCCTGCCGCAGCCACATGGAAAACCACTCCCGGACCCGGTTTTCTCTCTCCTCCATGGAACATGCCTCCTGTCTTGGCTTTTTCTCCCATTGTACCACAGTCCCGCCCCATACCGCAATAAACGGAAGGCATATCCTGCCTTCCGTTCTGCGTATATTCAGGGTCAGCGGAACAGCTGACAGACATAGCTGATACCCTGGGCATTGAGCTTGCGGCGGGTCTGTGCCATGCTGAGATCGGGGTCGTTATAGACAGTCAGGGTTTTGCCGCTCAGGGCGATGCCCACGGTTGCCTTGCCGTCCTGTCCGGCTGCCGCATGGTAGCACAGGGAAACAGAGGGCGTGGACATATCATTGACCGACGGCGGCATTTCCAGGGCATAGACCGTACAGAACCGGGGCTCGAAATCCAGGGTGAAACTGCGCTGGGAGGCATCATTGCCGTCATAGAAGTACAGCTCACTGGACGGACGGGACCACTCTTCCCGTTCCGCCTGGGTAAGATGCTTTTCGGTGTCGTCCAGATGACCGCCCACCAGGGTTTCCAGCTGGGTATTGTCATAGTTGAAGTCGTCCATTTTGGGCTTGTCGCTCCCCACAAACTGATTGAGCCGGAGCGTTTTTGTCTTGGATGTGCTTGGCATATCATTCTCCTCCCAGTTTTTCTCCATTGAGATCGAACCATTCCCAGGTAAAGTCCCGGCTGTCCCAGGCGGCAAAATCCAGTCCGATGGCTTCGAACATCTCCCAGGTCAGCACACCGATGTCAAACTCCACCTCGAGATGGGCGGGGAGCATCCGGCGCACCTGGGCCTTGACTTCGTCCAGGGTCTGGTAGCCGCCGATGATCCGGGCATCGGTGACCCGGATCAGCCGCTGGGAGAAATCCTCTTCCAGTTCCGCTTCCAGGCCGGCAGCCAGCAGGGAACGGCGGATGCCCTCCGGAGTGAAATCCCCCTCCCCGATGGAGAGCTTCACTGCCGCCATCTCCCGGCGGCTGGCCTCATCGGTACGGGCCACCGGCAGATCCAGCAGTTCCTCCCATCGGGCCAGCCGTTCCAGACTGCAGGTGGCAAGGAACAGATCGTCCCGGCACTGTTCCAGCCGCTGACGGAACAAAGCCAGTCCCGCGGCATAGGCCATGAGCTCCCGGGACACAAAGCTCCCGGGCGAGAGGTCATAGAGGCGCAGCGGGTCCAGCAGTGCCACCATGCTCTCCCAACCCGCCGGGGTCAGGGCTGAACGGGTGCCGAACTTCATGCTTCCGCCCCCTTTGTCACGGTCAGTTCGCCCAGGGTGATGAGACTGCGCTCCGCCCCGGGCTGATCGGCTGCCGGAGCGGTGAGACGGCAGTTCTCCACACCCGGCACTGCCATCACCGTGCCGATGATCCGGGCAATGTAGAGGGGCTGACCCACTGCCAGTTCCCCGAACAGCGCCCGGAGAGCGGCTTCGGCCTGGGTTTTCACATCGTCAAAGGCGTAGTTCTCCCCGGCGAAGAGCTCCAGCGTCACCGGACAGGGGCTTTCCTCGGCGGCAGTGACCTGGGCATCCACACCCAGTTCCCGCTGCTGGGCCACCAGTTCGCCCAGCTCCCGGACGGTGTCCTCCGAAGCCGCCGCGCCCTCCCCGGCAATGACCAGATCAACGCTGCCGCTGCCTCTGGGGCGCTGGATCACCTGCACCGACGCCACCCCGTCCTGGGCCAGGGCCAGACGGCGGTAATAGGCGGCATTGGAACCATTGGATACCGCATGGTAGCTCTCCAGCAGACGGCTGCGCAGTTCGTCGTCAGTTTCGGCGTCCTGTCCGCCCGAGAAGCCCTCGGGATTCTCCACCCCGTCCACCGAGCCCACCGCTGTCACCAGCACGGTGATGCTCCCGGCGGCGGCATTGCCGGTGCTGCCCGGCTGTTCGGCCTGAGCCGGCACCAGGGCTTCGGTCTCCCCGGCGGCGATGCGTCCCTCGGCAGTGGTGACAAACCGCACCGGTTCCGCGCCGGCTGTGGAGGCCACCAGTCCCTGGGGCAGCACGATCTCCTGAGCCGCCGCTCCCTCCCGGTAGAACCGCAGCACGCCGCCCGCAGCTGCCGCCTCCTTGCGCCGGAGTCCCCGGCTGTCGGCATGGCGGTCGAGCATTTCACCCTCCGCCGTCTCCGGGTCCGCGGCCTGGCGCAGGGCACCAAGCTCCTCCTCCAGCAGTTCCAGCTGGTTTGCCAGCAGAGCCATACGGATGCCGATGTCGCTGTCCTCCCCCGGCAGGGCGCCGGTGAGCCGCTGGTATTCCGCCCGCATGGCTGTAAGATAACCGCTTTCCAAATTCATTCCTCCCTCTCCCCGTTCCGGGGGTCGTCATGGTTTACAGGGTCAGCAGCAGACCGGCGGTTTCACTTACGCCGTCCGCTTCCAGTTCCACCCGCACTTCCAGGCCCGATGCCCCCGGCACCGGTTCCACACTCAGCACGGTCACCCCGGTCAGCGGACAGAGCGCCTCCTCCACCGCCGCCCGGATGCGCTCCTGATCCGCCCGGTTCATGCGGTAGAGCTCACTGCCCAGTTCGGGATAGGGCACAAACCCGCTCCGGCGGCTGCATAGCCGGATCATCACCCGCTGGCGCAGTTCTGCCAGCCCGGTGACCGTCAGGGGCTGTCCGTCCGCGCCGGGCAGGAGATCCCCGTCACGAAGCATCAGATCCACGGCTCTGCCCTCCCTTCTCAGCGGTGCCGGCGGGGGTGATCTCCACGCCGTTGAGATACACCCGCCCATCGGGACAGAGCCGCAGCATGGCAGCACCGGCGGTGAGACGGATCTCCCCGGGGAGCAGGTCTGCCTGTGCCATGGGCACGCCCAGGGCGAGAGGGCCTCCTCCCAGATCGGCGGTGAGCACCGTACTGCCCGGTTCCGGACGGGCGGCATAGCCCGGCGGCAGAAACCAGGCGGCGTCCCGGCGGGCTTCCCCGGTGATGAGCATACCGTCCTCACCGGCGGCAGCCATACGCAGCCGGGTCATTTCCTCCTGCATGGTCATCTTCCTTTCTTTTATCCATAGAGATCGGCATAGGTGGGATCAGCCAGTTCCAGATGGGTGCGGGCGGTGCTGCCGCTCTGTTTCCACTGCACCCGGATCACCAGCCATTCCCGTCCGGTATCGAACTGTACCCGGTCCCCGAGAAAAATCCCGTTCACCAGGCCGGGCAGTTCGGCTTCTCCCCGGCGGTAGTCCGCCATGGCCCGGCGCAGCAGGGTGGGAGCGTCCTCCCGTCCGTCCTCGTACTGGGTGGGCGGGATCAGGTAGCGCTTGCGGCGGATGCCCAGCTCCAGCGCCCGGCGGTCGCCGAACTCAGTGGGGTAATAGCCGTTCTTATCCCGGACCAGCACCTTGGAGATGGGCTCGCTCCGGCGCTCGGAGAGTGTCCGGGCGAGAAACCGCACTCCGCCGGTGCGGGTGTTGGAGAGCTGTACGGCAGTTCCGTCCCGGGGCAGCAGACAGAGCTCCCCCTCCCGGCTGAGATAGGGGAACTTCCCGGTGAGGGCATAGACAAACCCCGCCAGGGCTTCCCATTCGCTCTGGCCCTTGGGGACGGTATAGGGAATGCGTCCCCGGTAAGAAAAGCCCCGGCGGAAGATGCCGTAGCTGTCTAAGTACCGCTGGCAGAAGCTGTCCAGCGTCACCGAGTCATAGCTCTGGGGCAGGGCTTCGTTATCGAGCAGATAGCACCCGGCGCTCCGGGCGGTGACCTCCAGCCGGGGGCCGTCGCTGTCCAGCACCTGGGCAGCGGTGTCCAGATAGCCCTCGAAGAGGGTAAAACCCGAGTCGTCCTTCCAGCGGACGGTGACCAGTTCCTCGGGCCAGTTCTCCCCGGGCAGCACCGCCGAAAACTGTGCCGCCGGACTGCCCGCCTGGCAGTCGGCAGAGGCTTCCAGCACCCGGTCGGTCTCCATGCGGGTGCCGTCCAGGGTAAAGAGGGTCACAGTCACAGCAGTTCGCCCCCTTCCAGGAACTGAGCGGCATAGTCCAGCACCCGTCCGTCCCCCTGGGCTTCCAGAGTCAGAGCGGTGAACAGGGCGTAGAAGGGCGGGTGTCCCGGTACGCACAGCACCTGGGCGCCCCCGGCTTCATAGACCTTGCGCAGCTCCTCATACCGGCGCAGCGCCGCGGCAGCGTCCTCGGCCCAGAGCTGCCCTTCCAGCGTCACCTCCCGGGGCGCTGTCCCGGTGACGGTCAGCCATTCCCCGCCGCCGGGCAGGGGTTCGGTCACGGCGGTGCGGCGGTTCTTCACCGTCACTGCCGCCGGGTTCGGGGAAAAGATGTACTGTCCATAGCTCACCTGTACGGTGTCCATCGGCGATTCCTCCTCTCATAGGGCAGCAGCCCCTGGGGGTCCGGTACCGGAGCCTTTGCTCCTGCCCGGCGGATCACTCCCTCCGCCGCCGGACACCCCCGCTTTGCCGGAGTGCTCTCCTCCGGCTCCTCCCCGGGCAGACGCACGGCGGCAGGAGGCTCGGCCTCCTCCCCGAAGCCCGGCTTCCACACCGGGGCATCGGGTTCTTCCGCCGGGGCGGGGGCGGCGGCCCGGATCTGGCGGCGCAGTGCCGCGTCAAGCGTCCGGCGCATGGGAATCCTCTCCTTCCCGTTCGCACCAGCCGTCCCGGAGACGGGCATACCGTTCTGCCAGCTGGGCAATCTCGTCCAGGGTCAGACGGTAGAGCAGGTCCTCGGGGGTGCGCACCTCATCGATGGCGCCCCGGACGGCACAGAATACCGTGACGCAGTTGGTCGCCAGGGCTTCGGCGGCGGCAAGGTCCCCCACATCGGGGAGGATCAGCGCCAGCACCCTTGCCATACGCCGGGCAAAGCTCACCTCGTCCCAGGCGGTGAGGGGGTAGAGTTTCAGCTTGGTCACATCGGTCACAGGCTCACCTCCAGACGGGCGGCAGCCACAGCGGTGAGTTTTTCGCTCACAGGGTCGGAGCTTTCGGCCTGTTCGGTGACGCCGCTCCACTGGCAGCCGGTAAAGAGGATCTTGCGGTCGGGCTTGACGATGACGATGGTAAAGTCGCTCAGGGCATGGAAATCCACGCCGGTTTCGCCCACCACCTGCAGCCGGGTGAGTTCGATAGTATGCCGGGGCTGACCCGCTACGGTACCGGCGGGCTGAGCCGAACCGAAGCTCTCCACGAACCGGGCTTCCCGGGTGGTTTTCACCCGATAGCTCTGGGCCGCAGCCAGGCGGCGTCCGTCCACTTCGATGTAAATATCCTTTGCAGTGGGAAATACTGCCATCTGTGTCCCTCCTTTTCAGAGAAAAAACACACCCCGATGGGGGGGCTGATTCCGGCAGAGACCGGAAGACAGCCCCGGGGGCGTGGGGGCAAAGCCCCTGTTTAGAGCGTAATGGAGGCGGTGACGGTGATGCGGCTCACCACACGGGCCACAGCGAAGGAGAGCTCCACCACGCAGACCGAGGCGTCCTCGGGGCGGGTATAGACCACCGGGTCACTCCAGTCCTCGAGCAGACCTTCCTCCTCCTTCTGCCGGAGCAGCACCGTCACCTGGGAGGCGACACTCTCCAGCGACTGCTGGGAGGAGCGCACCCCCCGCAGTTTTTCGGTGAGCATCTGGCGCACCGCCTGCATGATGTGATCCACCGTGAGCAGGGTGGTGATGTCCCGCCAGGTGCTGTCGGGGGCGGAGCCATTCTTGGTGCGGGTGGTCACGCCGCGGATGCACTCCGCCTGACCGCCCACCCATTCCGCCGGCACCACACCGCCCCGGAGCAGGGTTTCGATCTCCGCCTCACTCCGGGCCGGGGAGACCGCCGAAAGCCCTTCCAGTACCGCGGCGGACAGGCTCTCGTCCGGGGCGGAGCGGGAGAGCAGTTTTCCCGCCACTGCCGCCGCCAGACAGAGCGGTGAATCGCAGTCCTGGTAGACGCCGCTGCCGGCGGTGAGCATCACACGCTCACAGTTCACTGCCGCTGCCAGGGCCAGGGCAGCTTCGTCGTCAGCGGCGGCGATGATGCCCACCCGTTCCCGGCGGTCGTTGGCGGCGGCGGTGAGCATGGCGGCAAAGGCCAGGGCATCCGCCTCCTCTTCACAGGCCGAGACAATGGTGTCCAGCTCTGCCTCGGCCCCCGCCAGGTCAAAGGCCGCCTGCCAGCCCTCCTCTGCCACCGGGCAGAGCCATACCTTTCCGGCGCCGGTGGCGAGCAGCAGTTCACAGGCTGCCAGGGCCTCTGCTTCCTCCCGGGCGGGCAGGGCAGCGGCGGCTTCGGTGCCGTCAGTCACCCACACCGGGGTGCCCGGAGCGGTCACGCCGGGGACGATCAGTCCCGCCGCCCGGCTGCCCGAGCCATAGCCCGAGCTGCCGGCGGTGTAGCTGGAAAACACCCCCGGGCGCAGTTTTTCTTCCATCAGTCACTCCTCCTTGTCACTTCAAAGCCGGTGATGGCAGTGCCGGGCTGGGTCTCAGTCTCCTCGAGAACGCACAGGGCAGTGCAGGTCAGGGCAAAGCAGTCCCGTTCCCGGATATACTCTGCCCTGCCGCAGTCCACCTCCTGGAGCCCGTACCGGCTGCCGTAGGTGAGCAGCAGTCCGCTCACCTGGTCAAAGAGCCGGTACAGTTCCCCGGCTCCCGACCGTCTGGGGGCGCTCAGTTCCAGCTGGAACCGGGTCTCCCACCGGCGTCCGGACTGTTCTCCGGCGTCCTGTTCTCCCAGGTAGTCCAGCTTCTGCAGGGCCGCTTCAGCTATGCCCACTGCCACAGCCGGCACAGTCTGGGGATAGCGCCGGCCCTCGCCGGGATATTCCCCGGTCACAGCCGCATCGGGAAGCCCCTGCCGGAGCAGTGCGGTGAGTTCTTCCCGCAGGTCATACAGTGCCGCCATCATCTTCCTCCTTTGTGAGGACACACCACAGGTAAAGTGCCTCTCCCCGCAGGGAAAACACCTCCCGGCGGCGTACCCGCCACTGTTCTCCGGCTGTTTCCAGCCAGTCGTCCGCCTGCATGGCAAGGCTCTCCTCCCCGGCGGGCAGATAGCCGATGCCATAGTTCTGTCCATAGCCGCCCAATGGGGTTTCAGTGCCTTCCAGATAGCTCTTGTTCCGGTCGGCTACCGGCTGCAGCACCACCCGTACCGGCAGGGGTTCGTCCTGTCCGGCGGCGTGGAGCAGTCCGTCCACTGCCAGGCTGTCCAGAGCCCGGGTGATGAGCCGTTTCACTTCAGACGCCATGGCTTCTCACCCTTTCGAAGCAGAATGCTCCGGTGTCCACCAGTTCCCGCACCGCTGCCAGATATTCCTGCTGGAGTGCGGCGGCAGCGCCGATTCCTCCCGAGCTGCCCCCGGAGGCGAGGGTGATCTCCCCCACCTTGAGGCTGTCAGGGGTCTGTCCTGCCCCCAGCAGACGGTAGCGGTAGGCTGCCATGGCGGCAGCGGCAGCCGAAAGGCGTTCCCGGTTGGCATCCGAAGCGGGGTCCACACCGGGACGGAGCCGTCCGGTGAGTTCGGCGATGGTGCTGCGGCAGAGCACCGCCCAGCCGGCAGCCTCCTCCTCGGAAAGCCCGGTAAACAGCCCGAACAGCCGCGAAACCTCCTGTTCTTCCACAGGCAGTCCTCCTTTCTCACTTTCTGAAACGGGGGATTATTCCTTGATCTTCAGCACCTTCACCGCGTCGGGATAGAGCTTGGCAAAGCCGGTGATGCAGGTGATGCCCACCCGTTCGGTCTGGCAGTCGATGACCTTGTCATACTCCACGCCTACGCCGCCGGCGGTGACCATCTCCAGGGCACAGTTCTTGTCCAGGGCGATGACGGTGTCCGCAGGCACTGCCGAGCTCTTGAGCAGCAGAGCGCCGAAGGGGGTGGCATAGGTGCCGGGGGCGGTGAAGCGGTTGCCGTCTCCCAGCTGGCGCAGTTCCTCCAGCGAAAGGATCTTGTTGCCCACCTCGGGGTTGCAGAGCAGCACATTCATCTCATAGTCCTCGAACTTGCCCCACAGGGTGCAGAGGTCGGCATAGGTCAGGGTGCCGCTGCCGGCGGTTTCGATGACCTCGGCGGGGTTCTCATTGCCGTCGCCCTCGATGAGCACCTTCACAGCGTCCTCCACAGCGGTGCGGGCGATCTGGGCGCCGATCTGACGGAGGGCCACCGCAAAGAGGTCCAGACGCTGGAAGCGGATGGCCTCATAGGAGGCCTTGAGGATACGGCCTCGCTTGCGCAGGTGCACCAGGTTCTCCTTCAGGCGGATCTCGGTCTCAGGCAGGAAGCCGCCCTCGGCAACATCGGCCAAGGTGCGGTCAGCGGCATCGGGCATGGGCAGGATGGAGCGGTAGTCCATCGAGTCGATCTCGGTCTTTGCCGCCACAATGGAGGAGAGAATATCCCGGCTCTGCATGCCCTGTTCCACGGCGGCGCCGATGTAGGCAGGGAACAGCACAGCGCTTTCGCTGGTGCGGAAGAACTTCTCCACCGGGTCGCTGGCGCTGCCGCTCACATGGATGTCAAAGCGCTTGAGCTGGCGCTCGAAGGCGGTGAGTTTTTCCAGGTCGGTGCCGCGGTAGTCGGCGGAGGGGTCCATCTCCTCCAGGGCACGGAAGAAACCGCCCCTGCGCTGGTAGAGGGATTTGTCGATCTTCATTTCACGGTAAGCAGACATAAATCAGTTCTCCTTTCGTCTTGGGTGCAGCAATCAGAGCAGGATCTCAGCGGTCATGGCAGTGGAATCCACCGCGGTGACCAGGACAGTGCGTCCGCCGGCTTCGGTGGTCTTGATGCCGCCGGAAGCGTCCGCGGCGAGCATATCATAGCCCAGGGTGGGAGCGCCGCCGGTGTAGGCCACGGTGCAGATGCCCGAGAGCTGGCAGAGGGCCAGGCCGTCCCGGACCGACAGCACCGGGCCGATGAAGGCTTCGCCGTCCCCGGCGGCAGCGGCGGTATGGTTTGCGGAAATCTTGGCGAGAACGCCTTCGGTGAGGCCTTCGGCGGCCTCGAGGGTGACATAGCCGGTGCCATAACCATTCAGACTGATGTTCATGGAAAAATTCCTCCTTTTAATTCTGGGTGGACCGTTCCAGACGGAACGGACGGTTTACAGAGTCGGGGTCAGAAGCGGGAGCCGGATCGGACGGCAGATCCCCCAGCAGCTGGGAGAGAACCGGCATCCGGCGGGAGGCCGCCTTCCGCAGGGCCCGGGTGTGGGTGATGAGCCCCTGGGCGGAGAGTTCCATCGCCTGGGCACGGGCGGCCTCCTCGGGCAGTTCGGGCAGGGCGATGAGGGAACAGCGCACATATTCCTCCCGCAGCCGCTGGAGGTATGCCTTTCCCAGTTCCAGCAGATCGCTGTCCCCGGGGGCCGCAGCCTCCCGATGGGTCTGGCGGACACTCTTGGTCACACCGGCAAGGGGCTGGGCAGGCACTGCCACAAAGCTCCATTCATAGGCGTCGGTGGCGGCGCAGTGGATCACATGGCAGGGGATCTCCCCATAGCGTTTGCCCCGCTGGTGGGAGCAGGTGCCGGCGGGTTCGCCGCACACCGAACAGACACTCCGGGAAACTGCGCAGCTCACGCTCACCTCTTTCTTGATGCCGGCGTCGATCTCCGCGATGAGCCCGGCAGTTTTTTCATTGCGGGGCATGTAGATCTCGGCACGCAGCGCCGTATAGGGCTCGCCGCAGTTGGTGGGACGGCTGGGGTCCTCCACCACCCGGGCGGCAAAGATGCGGGCATGCTGTCCCTCTGCCGAAGCCCGGTGGTCAAAGACGCCGGTCACTCCCACAAAGAGCTCTGCCAGCTCCCGGAGACAGTCCCGGGAAAAGCGTTCCCCGTCCCGGTCGATCTGGTTGTCGCACAGCACCGCCGGGAATACATACAGTTCCTCCGGGGCAAAGTCCCGGCGGGTGTACCGGCGGATCTGTTCCAGTTCGGCCTGGGTGGGGGTGCCGGGCAGAGCCGCAGTGGTCTCACTCATACAATCTCTCCTTTCTCAGTCAGCTGTTCTTCCAGTACAGCGGCACGGGCGTTGTCATAGCGGGCCTGAGCCAGTTCCGCTGTATCCTGCAGGCTGATGTCCTGCCACTCCACGGCAAAGGGAGCCGTATGGCCCCACAGCCGCAGATGGGTATCCAGGATACGCCGCAGCACCGGGGTGAGCAGACTGCGGTATCGTTCCAGCTCGCTGGTGAGCAGGTCGGCCTGCTGTTTGCTCATGCGTTCGGTGGTGGACCAGTGCAGTCCCAGCAGGAAGGGCGGTACGCCCAGTTTGGCGATAATCTGTTCCAGCAGCTGGCGCACCGGCACTTCGGTGTCGAGGATGGGGCTGTCGGCGCCGATGACCCGGATCTCCACATTGCCCACCGCCACAAAGTCGCTGACACTGCCGCTGCTGCCGTCCATGGCAGCCCGCCATTCCCGGGCCATGGTTTCCGCCACCTCCCGGGGATTGATGCGTTCCCCTTCGCCGGGACGGTAGGTGACGGCATAGCGCAGGCTTCCGGCCCGTTCAAAGTTCTGGGCGGTGGAGCGCAGGATCTGTTCCCAGACCCGGCTCACCGCTTCCAGCCCCTCCAGTACCGAGTGTCCCCATACCTCGCCGGCATCGGGGTCCAGCGGGGTGTAGAGGATCAGTTCGGGCCAGCGCACCTCCTCCCCGGGCAGACCGTCCCGGGCGGCATAGAACCGCAGTCCCACGCCGTTTTCGGCCCGGCGCGCCGCCAGGGATTCGGCGGGACAGAGCAGCACTGCCCCCAATCCCGAACCATCGGCGGCGGGGATCATCTCTGCCACAGCCGTGCCGTCGGTGAGCAGGCTGTTCAGGTACTGTTCCAGAAAGCCCCGCAGTCCCTGCCGTCCGGCGCCGATGGCAATTTCCCGGCAGAACCGGCGCAGTTCCTCTTCCACCAGCGCGTCATCGCTCTGCACGATAAATTCCCCGGTGAGCCGGACGATCTTGTCCAGGGCGGCGTCGGCTACCGGCACCTTCCGGCGGATCTCCCGGCAGAGCCGCCGGCGGGCCTGGGGCAGGGCAGAAGCGGCCCAGTCGCTGTCCCGGCTCCGGGCAAGCTGCAGCACAGCCGGCTGGGGAGCTCTCCGCCAGAGCCGGGTGAGTGTTTCCATCATGCGTAAGTTACCTCCTTGTGCGTTCTACCCGGGCGGCACAGAAGCCCCCGGGCTTTTCCTCCTGTTCGCAATACATGACAAAGTACCGCAGGTCGTCCATGGCATGGTCCTGTTCCTTCACCGGGCGTTCGCTGCCGCCGTCCTCCCAGCGGTAGAGGGAGAACTCCCGGATGCACTGGTCGCACCCCGGGTCAAAGAAGAGTTTCCCCTCGGCAAGCCAGCGGCTCACAGCGGCGATACCCTCCCGCACCCGGTTGTCCGCCCGCACCACCCGGAATACCCGGTGGCTCTCCACGCATTCGATGAAGCTGGCAGCCGATGGGTCGATGACCACCGCTTCAATGCGTTCGGGCGGGAACTCCCCTGCCAGACGGCAGAGGGCTTCATAGTGCTGTTCATCGGTGCGGCGGCTGCCCTCGGCCCGGGCGTCATACCAGCTCTCCCGCAGGCGGTGCCATACCCCGTCCCAGAGCCCCCACAGTCCCATGGACATGGGGTTGACGGTGCCGTAGTCGCAGCTGATCACCAGCCGCTGCCAGTCCCGGTTTCCGGCGGGGGCCACATGCCGCTCGGCGGAGAACATATCATAGATCTGTCCTTCGGGGGCGGTCCACTCTCCCAGCACGAACCGTTCATAGAAGCGCCCGGTGTACATCCGCTCATACCGGCGGATCACCTGGGGCGAGAGGGCGGGGTTATCCTGCATGGTGAAGTGCAGGTAGAGAGCCCGGCGCTCCTCGGCTTTCTGAATCCATTCCTTGTAGAACCAGTGTTCCGGGTGTTCGGGGTTGCAGGAGAACCAGAAGGTTGCCCCTTCCACCGAGCAGCGGGCGAGAGCCTGTTCCACAAAGGAGCGGGGCATCAGGGCCACCTCGTCAAAGAGCACCCCGGCGAGGGTCATGCCCTGGATCAGCGAAGCGGAGGATTCGTCCCGTCCGCCAAAGAGGTAGACCCGTACCGACCGGCTTCCCCAGGTGAGGTCGGCATAGTTTTCGGAGAAGCGTTCCCGGCAGTCGATGCCCATGCGGCGCATGCGTTCAAAGAGGGGGCCTGCCAGGTTGCGCCGGAGGGAGCGGATGGTCTTGCCGCAGAGGGCGATGTCCTGTCCCGGCTGACAGCAGAGCGCCCAGGCCAGGAAGGAGAGCCCGGTGCAGGTGGTCTTGCCCGAGCGCACCGCTCCATCGCAGATGATGGCGTCATACCTCCGGCGCAGTTCGGGGGTACGCCACCAGCCCAGTACCTGCCGCTGTTTTTCGGACCAGCGCACCGGGGCAGCGGCATGGCTACTCATCTTTCCCGCCATTCCACTCCGAAAGCCCCAGTTCTTCCAGCAGGTTGTCGCCGCCGGGGCCAGCCAGTTCCAGCAGCCGGTCGATGGCCTCCAGACGGCTGTAAAAGGAGAGCTCCACCCCATTCTTTCCCAGCTTCACCCCCGAGAGCTGGTAGGGGTCGATGCCTGCCAGTTCCAGTTCGGGGCTGCCGTCCTCCCGCTGAGTGATGCGCAGCTCCTCCACCGGAGCGCCCGAAGCCATGCGGCGCAGCTGGCGTACCGCTTCCCGGCGCAGTTTTTCCCGATCCATGGCGTCACCTCCTTTCCCATGACCGGAGCCCCTCTGTCCGGAGGAGGAACAGAAGGCGCTCTCACCCACCCCCGGAAAAACACCGAAACTGCGCAGAAAAATGCCCCGAAACCAGCCCTTTCGGAAAGTTTTCCGGGGTTTTCTCCCTTTTGCCGAAAACGAACATTTGTTCGTCCTCAAAAACTGTGCAGTCTGCCGGTGGAAAAACCGTCCCGCCTTGAGCCTGACCCGGTCCCGTGCTATACTGGGGAGAGAAACACTGGGAGGTAACTGCCATGTCCGCCGGACTCTATCTGCATATTCCCTTCTGCCAGAAGCGCTGTGATTACTGCGACTTCTATACCATGGCGGGACGGGGGGATCTCTTTGCCCCCTATACCGCTGCCCTGCTCCATGCCCTGGATACGGCTCCGCTTCCCAGGGGCAGCCGGGTGGATACCGTCTATTTCGGAGGCGGCACCCCCACCATGCTGGGTGCGGACCGGCTCTGTACCGTGCTGGAGGGCATCCGGCAGCGGTACGATCTCACCCCGGACGCCGAGATCACCCTGGAGGCCAACCCCATCGCCATCACCCCCCGGATGGCGGCCACCCTCCGGCAGGGGGGCTTCAACCGCATCTCCATGGGGCTGCAGTCGGCAAGCCCGGCCCAGCTGCGGGATCTCGGGCGCACCCATACAGCGGAAAAGGCAGCGGAGGCGGTGCAGATCGTCCGGGAGGCGGGGTTCCGGAATCTCTCGCTGGATCTCATGCTCGGCCTGCCCCACCAGACGGTGGAGGAGGTGCTCGGCTCCATCCGGTTCGCGGCGGAGCTGGGGGCGGTGCATCTTTCGGCCTATATGCTCCAGCTGGAGGAGGGCACTCCCTATGCCGCCCGCTATACCGAGTCGGACTTCGATGAGGAGACCCAGCGGCAGATCTACCTCGCCGCCATTGCCGAGCTGGAGCGGCTGGGCTTCCATCAGTATGAGATCTCCAACTTTGCCCGTCCGGGCTTCGAGAGCCGCCACAATCTCAGATACTGGCGGTGTGAGGAGTATCTCGGCGTCGGCCCGGCGGCGGCGTCCTGTCTGGGGGGACGGCGGTTTGTCTTTCCCCGGGACATCGATGCCTTTCTCCGGGCGGAAAATCCCTGGTCGCTCTGTGAGGACGAGGGGGAGGCCGGTTCCCCGGAGGAACGGGTCGCCATGGCGCTGCGGCTCCGGGAGGGACTGGACTGCACCGCCCTGGAAGCGGCCTGTCCGGGGTATGACGCCGGAGCGATGCTTCAGCGGGCCAGCCGTCCGGAGATGAGAGGGCTCTGCACCGTCACCGGACGCACCATCACCCTCACCCCCGAGGGCTTTTTGGTGGAGGGATCGCTCATTCCCTTCCTGCTCTGGGGATAATGATCTGTTGTTTGGCTGTCCCCACGGACAGCTGAGCGATATAGCTGCGGGATAAAAACACCGCCCGGTTGGTAGTCCGGGCGCTGCCGGGGATTTCTCCGGGCAGTCAGTAACCTGCCTCCTTTGGTTGTCCGTTCCCGCTTCACACACCGGCACTGCCGGAACAAAAAGGAGGAAGCGGATATGCTCTGTTCGCGTTTGACTGTGGAATTTTCCCCGCCCTGGTGGGTCGGGACGCTGGAGCGCTGGGAGGACGACCGGTATGAGGTCGGGCGAGTGGTCTTTGGGGCCGAGCCCACCGAACCGGAGGTACTTCTCTGGGTGCTGCACCGGCTGACCCGGCTGCGCACCACCCCGGCGCTGGAAGCGCCTGCCCGCCGTCCCGAGGCACAGAACCCCAAGCGGCGGCAGCGTCAGATTGCCCGGGAGCAGCAGCGTCCGGCCGGAAAGAGGGCCTGGGCAGCTGCGGCGGCGGGACGGGAAGCCGAAAAGCAGACACGCCGTCAGCAGACGGCAGAGGAGCGCCGGGAGGCAGCCCGGGAACAGTACCGGCTGCACCGGCAGAAGCGGCAGCAGAAGCACCGGGGACACTGATCCCCGTCTGCCCGGCTGTGCACAACACCCCGGCGGGGAAGATCCCTGCCGGGGTGTTTTTTATCTCCTGCGCAAAAATTTACAATCCCCTGCTTGTACCCCTGCCCCAAAACCCGTATGATAATAGAGGTACTTTTATTAAAAGGAAGCGATTACCATGGCAATCTATAATCCCGATGCCCCCAGACGCCTGCCCCTGTCCCGGCGGGAAAAGTTTCTCCGGGCGGTGGGAGCCATCGTGCTGCTGGGCACAACCGCCTGGCTCCTGGCAAACTGGGGCAGCCTGCCGGTGCGTCTGCCGTCCCATTATGGCTTTAGCGGCGAGATCGACGGCTGGTCGGGGCGCGGCTCCCTGGGACTGCTCCTTGGCATCGGCTGGGGCGTGTGGCTGCTGCTCGCTGTCACCCGGTATTTCCCCCGGGGCTGGAGCTTCAGCGGTCTGCCGGTCACCGACCGCACCCGGCCCATGCTCTACTGCCTGATGGGCGAGATGCTCACGGTACTGCAGCTGGTCATTGCCCTGATCTTTGCCTTCCTCAGTGTCTGGCCTCTCACCTTCCGGCCCTTGCCCGGGTGGTGGTGGCCTGTGTTCCTGGGCAGCCTGTTCGGAAGCCAGGGCTGGTATCTCTGGCGGGCAGTCCGGCTGGGACGCACCCCGCCCAGGGAGTGAAGCCCTTGCACGGGAACGCAGTTCTGTGATATACTGATTTATTAGCATGTAAGCCATTTTGGAAGGCGAATTTTATGCAGGAGAGAAGAGCTTATGGCAACACGACGCGATGATATTCGCAATTTTTCGATAATCGCACACATTGACCACGGCAAATCCACTCTGGCGGACCGGATTCTGGAGAACACCGAAACGGTTGCCCGCCGGGATATGGAAGATCAGCTGCTGGACAATATGGATATTGAGCGGGAGCGGGGCATTACCATCAAGGCCCGGGCGGTAAATCTGCGCTATCATGCCAAGGACGGCAAGGATTACACCTTCAATCTCATTGATACTCCCGGTCATGTGGACTTCAACTATGAGGTATCCCGGTCGCTGGCAGCCTGTGAAGGAGCGGTGCTGGTGGTGGATGCCTCCCAGGGCATCGAAGCCCAGACCCTTGCCAATACCTATCTGGCACTGGAACACGACCTGGAGATTGTGCCGGTCATCAACAAGATCGACCTTCCCGCCGCCGATCCGGAGCGGGTCGCCCATGAGATCGAAGATGTCATCGGTATCCCGGCGCTGGATGCTCCCCGGATCTCTGCCAAGACCGGCCTCAATGTGGAGGAGGTGCTGGAGCGGATCGTCACCGATATTCCCGGCCCGCTGGATACCAGCAGTGAACCGCTGCGGGCGCTGATCTTCGACAGTTACTATGACAGCTACCGGGGCGTCATCGTCTATATCCGTCTGGTGGACGGCAAGGTAAAGCCCGGCGACCGCATCCGCATGATGGCTACCGGGGCAGAGTTCTCGGTGGTGGAGGTGGGCCACATGGGTGCCACTTCGCTGATCCCCTGCGGCGAGCTCACCTCGGGCGAAGTCGGTTATCTCACTGCCAGCATCAAGAGCGTAGCGGATACCCGGGTAGGTGATACCGTCACTCTGGCAGCCACACCGGCATCGGAACCGCTGCCCGGCTACCGCAAGGTCAATCCCATGGTCTTTTCGGGCATCTATCCGGTGGACGGCGCCAAGTATCCCGATCTCCGGGACGCTCTGGAAAAGCTGCAGCTCAACGATGCGGCTCTGTCCTTTGAGCCGGAGACATCCATTGCTCTGGGCTTTGGTTTCCGGTGCGGCTTCCTGGGACTGCTGCACATGGAGATTATCCAGGAGCGTCTGGAGCGGGAGTACAATCTCGATCTGATCACCACCGCACCCAGTGTAATCTATAAGATCCATCTCACCGACGGCACCGATCTGGAGATCGATAACCCCACCAATTATCCCGACCCGTCCACCATCGCGTCGGCGGAGGAACCCATGGTGAAGGCGAGCATCTTCACACCGGCCCAGTATATCGGCAATATTATGGAGCTGTGTCAGGAGCGCCGGGGCGAGTATATTGATACCAAGTATCTGGATACCGACCGGGTGGAACTGCATTACCGGCTGCCGCTCAATGAGATCATCTATGATTTCTTCGACAGTCTCAAATCCCGCACCCGGGGTTATGCGTCCTTTGACTATGAGCTGTCGGGCTATCAGCCTTCCAAGCTGGTGAAGCTGGATATTCTTCTCAATGGCGAGAGTGTGGATGCCCTGTCCTTTATTATCCATGCGGACAAGGCCTATCCCCGTGCCAGAGCCATGGTGGAAAAGCTCAAGGAACACATTCCGCGGCAGATGTTTGAAGTGCCGATCCAGGCAGCCATTGGCGGCAAGGTTATTGCCCGTGAAACGGTCAAGGCCCTGCGTAAGGACGTACTTGCCAAGTGTTACGGCGGCGATATTACCCGAAAGAAGAAGCTGCTGGAGAAGCAGAAGGAAGGCAAGAAGCGGATGCGTCAGTTTGGCAGCGTAGAAGTGCCGCAGGAGGCATTCATGGCTGTACTCAAGCTGGACAGCTGAGGAGGAACCCGTCATGGATAAGGAAACCATCGAAAAATTCGACCTCCGGCAGTTTGTAAAGAGCTGGCTGCTGCCGCTGGCTGCGGAGATTGCCATTCTGCTGGTGATCTTCAATTTTGTAATCAACATCACCTATGTGCCCACCGGCAGTATGATCCCCACCATTTCGGAGCACAGCGTGCTGATCTCGCTGCGGGAGTACAATACCGATGAGCTCCAGCGGGGGGAGATCTATTCCTTCCACAGTGACGAGCTGGGCAAGACGCTGATCAAGCGCCTCATCGGACTGCCCGGGGAAACGGTGCGCATTGAGGGCAACGGCAATATCTATATCAACGATGTCCGTCTGGACGAGCCCTATGTGAAGAACCAGGAATATGGCTATACCGGGACTTTTGAGGTACCGGAGGGCTGTTACTTCTTCCTGGGGGACAACCGTTCCGGTTCCAGTGATGCCCGCTATTGGGATAACCCCTATATCGAAGCGGAGGATGTCATCAGCCGGGCGGTATTCACCATCTTCCCCTTCTCCGACTTCGGCTTCTTAGAATAAGCGCACAGCAGAAAGCACCCTCAGATGAGGGTGCTTTTTTGATGCCCGGCGGGGAAGCCTCCCTTCCGCCCTGTTCCGCTCTCCCCGTCTGCCGCCCCCACTCTCCCCAGGATCGCAGGCGTACCAGAGCGCCGCCCCACCCTTCCAGCCCGCTGAGCCCATCTGTAACCTCTCCACCGCACACCACTCCACCCAACCACCCCGGCTCACGCTCCCCCGCATTCCCCAATCCCCCGGGATTTGCCCGGGAACCGCAGACCTGCTATAATGGGGGCAAAGAATTGCGGCACAGGGGCCATCTCCGGCACGACCCGCCCGGCTGGCCTCTGCCCGGTCAATCCATCGGAGGGAGGTTTTCACATGACCGATGTGCATATCCATATCGAACGGGGCCCCTATACCAGGGAGTGGATCAGCCGGTTTGCGGATCAGGCAGTCAAAGCCGGCCTGGACGAGATCTGGCTGCTGGAGCATTCCTTCCGTTTCCGGGAGTTTGCCCCCATGTATGAGCCGGTGTGCGCCTACAACGACTATCAGAAAAACTGGTACCTCAGCCGGGTAGGCCCGTCCATCGGGGAGTACCAGGCGCTGATCTCGGAAATGCGGAAGCAGCAGTTCCCGGTGCGAATCCGATGGGGACTGGAAATCTGTTACCTTCCCGGGTATGAGTCCCTGATCCGGGAGCAGCTCCGTGCCTTTCCCTACGACTTTGCGGTGGGTTCCATCCATTGGGTGGAGGGCTTCGGCTTCGATCACAAGGCGGAGTTCTGGGAGGGAAAGGACCCGGAAGCCCTCTACCGGAGCTACTACGCCCTGATGCTTCAAATGGTGAAAACCGGGCTGTTTTCGGGGGTTGCCCATCCGGATTCCATCAAGTGTTTCCATCACTATCCCACCGGGGATTTTTCCTCTGTCTACCGGGAGCTGGCGGACGAGCTCAACGCCCGCGGCATGTACGCCGAGCAGAGCGGCGGCCTTGCGCTGAACTATGGGTTTGAGGAGCGGGGCATGAACCGGACCATGCTGGATATTTTCCGGAGCCGCAATGTTGCCATCCGCTTTGCTTCGGATGCCCACCGTCCGGAAGATGTGGGCGCCAATATAGCAGAGATGCAGTCTGCCCTGCTGGTATAGTCTGCCTGTCCCCATACGCAAAAAAAGCACACCGGCAAAGGGGTTCTTCCTCGCTGGTGTGTTTTTGATTTCTGTGCCTGGGTCAAAGTCCCGGCATTTTATCTTCTGATCAGGACTTGCCGGGATACCGCCCGCCAAAGCCAACGCCGTGCCCGGCTCAGAACCTCCCGGCATCTGATCCGCTTACCGGCATTCGCCCGAGTGATGTCCGCCGCAGGTGTGCTCACCACAGTCATGCTCGCCGCAGGTATGGCCTTCCTCATGGTGATGATTGCAGGTGGTGTCCGGGTCAAAGGCCAGGTTTCCGGCAGCCAGCTGCTGCACTGCCGCCAGGGCGTCGCCGGATACACCGGGATAGAGCTCAATTCCAGCCTGAGCCAGAGCGGTGCGGGCGCCGGCGCCGATGCCGCCGCAGATGAGCTTTTCAGCGCCCAGACCGTGCAGGAAGCCAGCCAGTGCGCTGTGACCGCTGCCCAGTACCGGAACCACTTCCGAGCGGATCACCTGTCCATTTTCCACTTCCGCCACGAGGAACTGCCGGCAGTGTCCGAAATGTCCGAAGACCTGTCCGTTTTCATAGGTTACCGCAATTTTCATTGTATCTGATCGCTCCTTGTTCGGTTTGTCCGGCTGTGCGGGCCGGGCTTGTTAGCTTCATCTTACTCCTTTGTCAGGGTCCTGTCAAGCAAGCCTTGTGGGAAGTGACAGATTTCCCGCTGTATTTTCTCCATAATGCCAAAATTCTCCGGGCATGGATCAATTTTATGAAAAAAGGGCATCTTTCTTCTTGCAACCATGGACCACAGGATTGTATAATAGAGGAAAGATGCAGGAGAGCATGGTGTTCTCCTGCAAAATCACAGAAAAATGAGGTGCAGTGATCCATGGAAAAACTCCGCGTGCTGTTTGTAGGCAACAGCCATACTTTCTTCAATGATATGCCCACGATTTTTCAGATGTTCTGCCGGGAAAACGGTATTGACGCTGAAGTAGTCATGCAGGCACATCCGGGTGTACATCTGAGCTGGCATCTGTCCCAGCAGTGGGAACTGCGGTACGGCCTGGTACAGGGACATTTTGATTATATGGTATTCCAGCAGGCAGCGCATCCCTGTCCGCCCATGGAGGAGACCCTGCAGGACGGCAGCAGGATTGTAGAGCTGGCCCGGGCACAGGGTGTCAAGCCCATTGCCACCATCACCTGGTGCGAGCGCCGCTTCCCGGAAAACCAGCAGAAGATGTATGAGATCTTCGATGCTCTGCGGGAAAAGACCGGTATCTGCTGTTCGCCGGTAGGCCAGGTATTCCAGCGGGTCGAGCGGGAGGAAAAGGACATTGACCTCTATTGGGTGGATGGCGAACATGCCTCCATGTATGGCAGCTATGTAATTGCCGCCTGTGCCTTTGCCCGGATCACCGGCAAGAGCCCCATCGGCCTGCCCTATCGTTCCATCTGCAGCGTGCCCATGGACCACGAGAAGTTCGCCCAGGTCAGCGAGCTGCGCCGTCAGGCCGAGGCCGAAGCCGATCCCGCCAAAAAGGAAGCTCTCACCGCCCAGGCCAACCAGCTCTCGGCGAAGGCCTTCACTCCCATCTATGACCGGGAGAAGCTGTGGGTGGATCTGGAAGCGGACAAGGCTGCCCGTCTGCAGAAGATCATCGCAGAGGAAATTGCCAAGTATGACGCAGCCCATCAGGGTTAAGCAAGCGATCCGGACAATCCGT
Organism: Hydrogenoanaerobacterium saccharovorans; assembly: GCF_016901815.1. Lineage (GTDB taxonomy): Bacteria > Bacillota > Clostridia > Oscillospirales > Ruminococcaceae > Avimicrobium > Avimicrobium caecorum. The sequence goes on along the minus strand of NZ_JACSNR010000009.1, from coordinate 12,894 downwards.
TCCCATCTCGGGGGACGGATTGTTTTTTTGCCGGAGGGATTTGCCCCGGCGCGCAAATCGTGCTACAATAGACCCACACACCCCACAGGAGGACAGAACCATGATTTTATCGGGAAAGGAAATCCTCCGGCATCTGGGCAAGGAGATCATCATTGAGCCATTCGACCCCAGCCGGATCAATCCCAACAGTTATAATCTTTCGCTTGCCAATGAACTGCTGGTCTATGAAAACGACCTGCTGGACATGAAGACCCCGAATCCCACCCGGCACATCACCATTCCGCCGGAGGGACTGGTGCTGGAACCGGGGCGGCTGTATCTGGGCCGGACCAACGAGTTCACCCGCACCGACAAATATATCCCCATGCTGGAGGGTCGTTCCTCCACCGGACGGCTGGGACTGTTTATCCATGTCACAGCGGGATTTGGTGATGTCGGTTTTGCGGGCTACTGGACGCTGGAGATCTTCTGTGTCCAGCCCATCCGCATCTATCCGGATGTCCAGATCTGCCAGATCTATTACCATGACATTGACGGCGAATATGAGCCCTACCAGAGCGGCAAATACCAGAACAATACCGGCATTCAGCCCAGCCTGATGTACCGGGATTTTGAGAAGTAAGCGCCGGAAACAGCACACGGGAGATTTTCCACACCCTGCCGGGGAGCAGGTGGAAAACCTCCCGTGTTTTATTCTGATTCGGGGCTGTATTCTCCGCACCAGCGCTGGCTGCCAAATACACTGCCCGGCTTGCCCTGGGGGTACTTGCCGCAGATGCCGGATTTCTCACTCCGGTACCGACAGTCCCGGCAAATCAGCTCCTCATTCCGTATGAGCCTCGGGGCAGTCCGTTCGTCCCATTCAAACCGGGACACCTCCCGTTTTGTTTTGTCCATATCCTTCCCTCCTGTTTCTGTTTCGTCCGCCGGGGAACCCTTGCCGGTTCACAGGCCTTTGCCCGGCTCACCTGTTCCGCAAAGACCACCGCTCAAACCGCTGCCCGCCGCCAGCTTCCTCCGCACACGGAAATCTCCGCCCAGTCCACAGCACCGCAGCCCTTCGCACAGCCCGCATTTTTCCACATCAGACTGCCGCCGCTGTGGAAAATCACATGCCGGTGTCCTCGATCCAGTGGATGGGGTGGCTCTCCCAGTAGCCTTTCCACACATAGTCCGCCGGTTCGGTCAGGTTCAGCTGATAGAACCGGAACGCCACCCATTCCTTTTTGGGCTCCACCCGCTCCCGGTAGGTGTAGCGGTAGGTCATGCCGATGTTCTGCATCACACCGCCGCTGCGGGGATTGAGGACATCATGGGTCGCCGTGAGAAAGGGCAGTTCCCCGTCCCTGCGCACCTGTTCCACCACCGCCCGGGCCGCTTCGGTCATCAGTCCCCGGTGCCAGCAGGCCTTTTCCAGTCCGTAGCCCAGGTCGTGCGCCTCTCCGGGTGCGATGTTCACATAGCCCACCGGGCGTTCCGGCTCCTCCCGCAGACAGACCGCATACCGCCAGCCCGTTTCGGTGCGGTAGGTGTCCAGGAACCGCTCCCACAGGAACTTCTCTGCCTCCGCCAGCGTTTCCACCGGGAACCAGGGCAGGAAGCGGTTCACCTCCCGGTCCCGGAGCAGCTCCCACAGAGCCGGGGCATCTTCCGGCACAAACCGCCGCAGAATCAGCCGGGGTGTTTCCAGCCGGGGCGTGTTGCGTGGATTTTCCATCTCAGATCCCTCCTGTTCTGTCTGCATCCTATCATGTTTTCCGACCCCATACAACCCTCCCATACGCAAAAAAGAGCTTCCCCCATCCCGAGGGAAGCTCTTTTGTTATACAGTCAGATATATTTCGCCAGGATTATACACGATGCATGAGATCGGTATAGGTAGGCATGGGCCAGCAGGCGCTGTCCACATGGGTTTCGGCGTCATCGCAGACAGCCCGGAGGGCATCCATTCTCGGACGCACCAGATCCACCATGGCACGGGCCTTTTCGGCGGCGCAGCCGGTCTGTTCAGCGGACTGAACTGCCGCAGCCAGTTCCCGGTTGGCCCGGATAATGCCGCTGACATCTTCGGACAGGGCCGAGATCTGTTCCTTGAGCTCATCGTTATAGAGGTTGAGCTTTGCCATGTTCTCATAGGAGCCTGCCAGATCACCGGCATACTTTGCCACAGCGGGAAGGATCTGACGTTCTGCCATTTCCATCATCACATGGGCTTCGATGCCGATCACCTTTTCGATGCCTTCCACGAGGATCTCATACCGGGATTCGCACTCGGGACGGGAGAGAACCTGCTGCCGTTCAAAGAGGGCAATGTTCTTTTCGTCCAGGTAAGCGGGAGCCACATCCAGGGCGGTCTTGAAGATGGGCAGACCACGGCGGGCTGCTTCTTCCTCCCACTCCTTGGAGTAGTTGTTGCCGTTGAAGAGGATGCGGCCATGCTGTTCGAGGGTTTCACGGATGATGGCTACCACAGTTTCATCCCGTTTTTCGGGGCCGGCCTCTTCCAGACGGTCCGCGAACTGCTGGAACACATCCGCGAGGATGGTGTTGATAAAGGCATCCGGCACAGCGGCGGACTGGGTGGAACCCACCATACGGAACTCGAACTTGTTGCCGGTGAAGGCAAAGGGCGAGGTACGGTTGCGGTCGGAGTCGTCCTTGAGGACGCCGGGCAGCACAGGAGCACCGATGCGCATATAGCTGCGGTCGCCATGAACCATGTTTTCGCCATGGGCAGTCTTATAGAGGATACTGCTCAGGTAGTCGCCCAGGAAGATGGAGATAATGGCCGGCGGAGCCTCAAAGCCGCCCAGACGATGGTCGTTGCTGGCGGTGGCAGAGGAGAGACGCAGCAGGTCAGCATATTCGTCCACACCCTTGATAAAGGCGCAGAGGATCAGCTGGAACTGCAGGTTCTGCTCCGGCTTCTTGCCGGGCGAGAGCAGGTTGATGCCGTCATCGGTCATCAGGGAGTAGTTGTGATGCTTACCCGAGCCATTGGTGCCCCGGAAAGGCTTTTCATGCAGCAGGCAGGCCAGACCCTTTTCCTTGGCAACCACCCGCAGTACTTCCATCACCAGCTGGTTGCGGTCGCAGTCCACATTGGCGATGTCGAATACCGAAGCCAGCTCATGCTGAGCCGGGGCAGCTTCGTTGTGTTCACTCTTGGCGGGGACGCCCAGTTCCCACAGCCGGCGGTCCACTTCATGCATGAAGTCGGAGATCCGGATGCGGATGCGTCCGCAGTAGTGGTCATCCAGTTCCTGGGCCTTGGCGGGCTTGGCGCCGAAGAGGGTGCGTCCGCACAGCTTGAGATCCAGGCGCTGTTCATAGCGCTGACGGTCCACCAGGAAGTACTCCTGTTCATTGCCGCAGTAGGGGGCCAGCCGGCGGGAAGTGGTGTTGCCCAGAGCCCGGAGCAGCCGGATGCCCTGCTTATTGAGGGCAGCCATGGAACGCAGCTGCGGGGTTTTGGTGTCCAGTGCCAGACCGGTATAGGAACAGAAGGCGGTGGGAATAAACAGGGTCTGATCCCGGATAAAGGCGGGAGAAGTGGGGTCCCAGGAGGTATAACCACGGGCTTCGAAGGTAGCACGGAGGCCGCCATTGGGGAAGGAGGAAGCATCGGGTTCACTCTGGATCAGATCCTTGGACGAGAACTCCATGATAACATTGCCATTATTATTATTATCAGGCATAATGAAGGCCTCATGTTTTCCAGCGGTGATATTGGTCATAGGCTGGAACCAATGAGAATAGTGGGTGGCGCCGTTTTCCACAGCCCAATCACGCATGGCAGCAGCCACAGCTCCTGCGATTGTACTGTCGAGTTCGGTACCCATGCGCTGTGTCAGTTTCAGACTTTCATACACATCGCGGGGCAGTCTTTGGGACATTACAGCATCACTGAATACTTTGATGCCATAGGTTTTGGTAATATCCATACTCTGTCTTCCTTTCTGCTTGAAAAATAATAATGGCAAATGATCAGATGCCGGAGAACCCGGTCATCTAATATTCATCAGTATACAACATTTTATTTTGTTTGTTAAGGGAAAGTTTTGAAATTTTGAAAGATTTTTTCCCATAGCGCCGGGATTTTCGGGAAACAGAGGCACAAGTCTGCATCGAGGAGGGTAAAATGCAGGAATTCCTTCAAATCAGCAATCGAGCAGTGATATTGACAAGCGAAAGCCGGGTCGTTACAATGAAAGCAGAGCAAAATACTCTCAAATCCCGGGAAGGAGGTGGACGGGGCGATGGGGGAACTATACTGGATTGCGTTATCCTATCATCTGCCGAGTGATTCGAGCAAGAGCCGGGTTTATTTATGGCGGAAGCTGCGGGAACTGGGCGCCGAGAATCTGCGGCCGGGGATTGCGGTACTGCCCCGGACACCGGAAAATCTGCGGCGGATGCGGCAGCTTCTGCAGAAGATCCGGGAGATGGACGGCGAAGGGACGCTGGCAGAGATGCGTTTTCTGGAGGAATCAGCGGAACAGGCGATGGTGGAGCAGTTTTCGGCCCAGGCCCGGAGCGGCTATGACCGTGTGATCCGGCGGGGCATGGAGCTGATGCAGAAGAAGCCCGACTCCCGGGAGCTGGGACGGCTGCAGCGGGATCTGGAACAGGCGCAGCGGCAGGACTACTTCCATACCGGACTGACCGGGGAACTCCGGGGCGGCCTGGAACAGCTGCTTCACGCCGCCGGGGAGAGCGTGCACGAGTTTGCCGATGCCTTCCGGGAACTGCTGGACGAAAAGGACAACTGAATCCAACCGCACAGCCCCTGAGATTCTCAGGGGCTTTTTTGCGCCATACCCGCCAGCGGACGCATCATGCCGCACAAGCGGTCACACGCCGCCCAATCCGCTGACCGCCGACCTTCCCGCCACGCAGGCACAGACCCACACGCCCCAGCCGCCCAGCCCGCTATCCTCGCCTCTCACCAACTCCCCCATTCCCGCACATCTCTCCAGCTCCTCTGACCCATATAAAAATCCCGGAAGCAGACCGCCTCCGGGATTTTTTTATATCAGGCTCAGTGCAATCCCCATCACAGCGGAGGCTCCGATGAGCGCTCCCGGGGCAAGGGGCTTTTTACGCAGGCCCAGGCTTGCCAGCTCTCCCAGGAGCAGCGCACCCAGGACTGCGGCGGCAACGGGGTCAGCACTGCCGCCGGAGAATACCGCATCGGAGCAGAGCCCCACACCCGCCGCCAGGATCAGCCCGGCCAGACAGGGCTTGATACCCTGGAGCGCTGCCCGTACTGCCGGATAGCCCAGCAGACTGCGGAACGCCGCCGAAACCAGCAGGATCAGCACAAAGGAGGGCAGCACCACGCCCAGGGTAGCTGCCAGGGCGCCGGGCAGACCGGCCTCTGCCGCCCCCACATAGGTTGCCAGGTTCACCATAATGGGGCCGGGGGTGGATTCCGCCACGGCTGTGAGGTTCGCAAACATCTGCGCGTCCATCCAGCCATGGCTGAGCACCGTATCCCGGATCAGGGGAATGGCGCCATACGCCCCGCCAAAGGCAAAGGCGCCGATTTTCAGAAAGGCCCAGAACAGTTCCATCATGGGTTCTCTGCCCCCTTTCCGGCGGGGGTATCCCGGAAGAGCAGCACACCGGCGATTCCGGCGAGCAGCATCAGTTCGATGGTGGAGATGGGCCAGCCCAGTACCCGGGCCAGCAGCGCCAGACCAAAGCCCGCAGCTGCCAGTCCGGTACGGAGCGACCGTCCCTGGGGCTTTTTGCGCAGCTTCAGCAGCATTTTGGCGCCGGCTTCCAGAACCAGCACAGCCACTGCCGCCCGGATTCCCCGGAACGCCCACTCCAGCACCGGCAGATCCAGCAGTTCCTCGAAGCAGAAGCTCAGCCCCCAGAACAGCAGAAAGGCCGGCAGGACGATCCCCACTGTCGCCGACACTGCCCCGGCAAGCCCGGCCTGCCGCCAGCCGGTATAGGTGGCGCAGTTGATGGCAATGGGGCCGGGGGTGGACTCTGCCACGACGGTGATGTCCATGAGCTCATCGGCGGTGAGCCACTGGCGTTTTTCCACGCACTCATGGTCGAGCAGGGCGATCATGGCATAGCCGCCGCCGAAGGTCAGTGCCCCGATCCGGAAGAAGGCCCAGAACAGTTCTCCCAGGCGCTTCATTCTTCCATCTCCTTGTGGGTATGGCATTCACAGGCTTCGGGGCCAGGACAGCCCTCCGGCTTCTCCGGGCGGCGGCACTTCTCATGGGGGCGGTGCTCCTCCGGCTCATGCCCGTGACAGCCGCACTCCCCGTGAGGGCGGTGCTCCTCCGGCTCATGCCCGTGACAGCCGCACTCCCCGTGGGGGCGGTGCCCCTCCGGGCCATGCCCGTGACAGCCGCACTCCCCGTGGGGACGGTGCTCCTCCGGGCCATGCCCGTGACAGCCGCACTCCCCGTGGGGGCGGTGCTCCTCCGGGCCATGCCCGTGACATCTCTTGTGGAAGCCAGGTTTGCCCATCTCCGCTGCCAGCATGTGCCGTCGTCCGCAGCCATGCCCGGTCTCCTCCATGGGCGCCTTCCGGGCAGCCTCCGCCAGCTGCATGAACTGTTCGCCCAGCTGTTCCAGAGCCTCGGGCACCAGACGGTAGTGGCTGTGATAGCCCAGCTTTTCCACGGTCACCAGTCCGGCCTCCCGCATCACCCGCAGGTGCTGGGACACCGCCGGTTCGCTGATGCCCAGCATCCGTGCCAGAGAGCGCACACAGTACTGCCGCCGGGTGAGCAGTTCCAGAATCCGCAGCCGCATGGGTTCGCCGATGGCCCGGATCAGTTCTTCTCGTTCCATAGTTGTTTCCTCCTTGGGATTTTGTTCTGTCCCCAGTATACTGCCGCAATCTATTTAAGTCAATACTTAATTAAATATCCCACAAAAAAGGACAGGGCCCGTTTTCCGGACCCTGTCCCTGGATTCATGCTTCGGTGAGGGGGAACCACTGGTACTGTGCCGGGCCCTCATAGCCCCAGGCCCGGGTCATCACCCGGAGCGTCTCCCCTTCCCCGGGGAATACGCCCACAATGCCATATCCTCCAGACATAAAGGAGCGGAAGCCCGCCGATTCAAACTGGTCGAGCACCATATACCGGCTGGAATCCTCCTTGTCCGGGAACCACAGCATCGCTGAATGCGCCCAGCTGTCGGCATCGGTCTCTCCCTGTTCCCGTTTGTAGCCGCCGTCAATGGCCAATACCACGCCGAATTCTCCCTGTACCGCTTCGGTCACCTCCATGCAGTCAGGGTCAATGCCCTGATCCGCACAGTAGTCCCCGGTCAGTTCCAGCAGAGCTGCCGGGTCAGCCACCGGTTCATTTTCCGGCCAGTCGGTTACGGTTCCGGGAACTGCGATCCAGTTCTCCCCATGGATCTGATCGGTCGGCTCTCCCTGCCCTTCGGCATAAAACGACACAGTGTTATAATCGGGGTTCTGTCCCATAGAGAGCCGGGTCTGCCGAAGACCGTCCTCTGTCCGGATGGTCCAGTCCACCTGTTCCAGAGCCGGCAGGGGGAGATCCTCCGTTTCCCAACTGTATGCGTCTGCCCCGAAGAGCGCCTGACCGTTCACCACCACAACTTCTTCTTCCGCAAGATCCCAGCTTGCCTGGTAGAGTTCCGCCCGGCTCTCGTCATAGGGTTCGAATTCCAGCAGAGCCATCTCCTCCGGCAGGAATTCTGCCAGCTTTCCTCCGGGCATCCGCAGGAAGAAACGGTTCTTCTGACCGGCATAGTAGTTGGTGTGATACAGATATTCCGCCCACTCAGGCAGCAAAGGCTCAAGGTTCAGGTTCATCAGCTGGAAAACTCCCTCAGAGCTATCGTCATTCCACTTCTCAACCACCACCACCGGCCCGGCGCCGGTCTGTACCACCGTGTCGTTCACATCGCCCAGCAGCGTCCCGTCCAGACCTACCTTGTACCAGGTGATCTCCTCGCCCTCGTCCTTCCGGAGCTGCCCCAGGCCGTTATCGTCAAAGTCATACCCGAAGGCATATTCCGCCGGCACCAGCACCGACCCATCGGCGGCACGGATGCCATAGCTGCCGTTTTCCTCATAGAGGCAGGGGCGTTCTTCCGGCATGGGAATGAGGGACGGAGCATTTTCCAGCGGTACTGCCACCGCTGCCGCCTTTGTCCCGGAGGACGCAGTCTTTTCCGGTTCTGCCATACTGCTCTGGGAGCTGCCGGAGCTCTCCGGATTCTCCTCCGGTGTGCGGGCTGTACAGCCGGTGAAGAGCAGCGCCGCTGTGAGAGCCAGAGACGCTGCCCGGATCAAAGTCTTTCGTTTCATGGGAAAATCCCCTCCTGTCCTGATTTTTACGCCCCAGCCGATCCGTTCCGGCAGACCAGCTGTTCTCTCTCCCAGGCAAGATAAGCCTCCAGTTCCGGCTGGCAGAGCTTCCAGCAGCAGTCCAGCACAGCGGCATCATCGGCATAGCCTTTGCCGGGGACACTGTCCGGGTAGAGATCCCAGGGCGATACAAAGTAGAGCAGTGCGCTGACCACCTGGGCCATGGCAGCGGCGGAGATGACAGTGTATTCCCCATCCAGATACCGGCGCAGGAGACGCTCCAGCACCGGCACAGCTGCCAATGGTTCTCCGACGGTGCGCACCACCTCTTCCTTCTCCTCCAGACGGAGCAGGAATTTCTGCATCTGACTGGGGCTGGCAAGCAGGCGCTGGGCGTCCACATAGCCGCGCTGCAGGGCTTTCCGAACGGTTTTTTCCTCAAATCGTCGTTCCATCGTCCTCTTCCTTTCTGTCCAGACTGTTGCAAAGCCGCATGGAAAAGGAAAACTCCACTGCTGGCAGGAACCACTCCGGGGACAGCCAGAGAAACCCTCACCCGGGTGTTCCCTTCTGATTCCATCATACCCGCTTTTCCAGAGAAAGGCAAGGTTTCCCCGGGAAAACCGCCCGCAAAAAAGAGCCCTCCGAGGAAGGCTCTTTTTCAGTCGGTATAGAAAGGGAAGGCTTTACCCCCGCACCTGGCCCTCGCCCAACACCACATACTTGTAGGTGGTAAGGGCAGTCAGACCCATGGGGCCGCGGGCATGGAGCTTCTGGGTGGAGATGCCGATCTCAGCGCCCAACCCGAACTCGAATCCATCCGAGAACCGGGTGGAGGCGTTGGCATAGACGCAGGCGCTGTCCACACCCAGCAGGAACTTCTTCACGGTGGTATAGTTCTCGCTGACAATGCAGTCCGAGTGCTTGGTGCTGTACTTGTTGATGTGGGCGATGGCCTCCTCGGCGCTGTCCACCACCTTGACGCTCAGTTCCAGCGCCAGGTATTCCTTGTAGTAGTCCTCCTCGGTGGCGGGCAGGATATGGCTGTCCCAGGTCCGGGCAGTTTCGTCGCCGTGGATCACCACACCCTTTTCCAGCAGAGCCTTCACCGCTGCGGGGCCGAACGCGTCTGCCACAGCACGGTGGATCAGCAGGCTTTCGCAGGCATTGCACACCGAGGTGCGCTGGGTCTTGGCATTCATCAGGATGGGCAGGGCCTTTTCCAGGTCGGCGTCCTTGTCCACATAGACATGGCAGTTGCCGGTACCGGTTTCGATCACCGGGACAGTGGCGTTTTCCACTGTGGAACGGATCAGACCGGCGCCGCCCCGGGGAATGAGCACATCCAGATAGCCCGAGAGCTTCATAAAGGCGGTGGCAGTTTCCCGGGAGGGGTCCTCTACCAGAGCGATGCAGTCGGGGTCCAGCCCGGCTTCGGTCAGAGCCTGGCGCATCAGCTTCACCAGACAGATGTTGGAGCGGAGAATATCCTTGGAGCCCCGGAGGATCACCGCATTGCCCGATTTCAGGCAGAGCACGGCGGCATCCACGGTGACATTGGGACGGGCTTCATAGATCATGCCCACCACGCCCAGGGGCACCCGCATCTGGGAAACGATCAGTCCATTGGGCAGGGTCTCGGCGTGGAGCACTTCTCCGATGGGGTCCTTGAGGGCAGCCACCTGGCGTACTCCTTTCACAATGCCAGCCAGACGCTTTTCGTCCAGGAGCATCCGGTCGAGCAGGTTGGGGGCGATGCCGGAAGCCTTGCCGGCGGCAATATCTTCCGCATTGGCGGCAAAGATTTCCGCGGCGTTTTCTTCCAGGGTGCGGGCAATGGCTTCCAGGGCAGCATTCTTGGCGGGAGCCGCAGCCACCATCAGAGCGCCTGCGGCCCGGCGGGCATTTTCGCCCAGGCGGATCAGGTCAGCGTTCATTCTTCTGCCTCCTTTTCGGCGGGGACAAACAGGGTGCCGGTGAAGTCCCCGGACAGTACGTCATAGAGGATCGCCGGGTCAGCGCCATTGCAGAGCGCTACCGGGATCTGCTTTTCAAAGGCGATCTCCACAGCATGGAGCTTGGTCACCATGCCGCCGGTGCCCACCTTGGAGCCGCTGCCGCCCGCGATGTCATAGAGGGCGGGATCGAAGCCCTCCACCCGTTCGATGAGGGTGGCATCGGGGTGATCGGCGGGGTTTGCGGTATACAGGCCGTCGATGTCGGTGAGCAGCACCAGCAGATCGGCGTCCACCAGACTGGCGGTGATGGCAGACAGGGTATCGTTGTCGCCATAGGCAATTTCGTCCACGGCGATGCTGTCGTTTTCATTGATGATGGGGATCGCACCATAGCGCAGCAGGGTTTCGAGGGTATTCTGTGCGTTTTCCCGGAGGTTTTCGTGGGTGGTGACGTCCTTATGGAGGAGCAGCTGGGCGATGGTCTGACCGTACTCCGAGAAGTACTTGTCATAGATGAACATCAGCTCACACTGTCCCACCGAAGCGGCGGCCTGTTTTTCCTCCATGATACGAGGTCGTTCACGCATGCCCAGTTTTGCCATACCGGCGCCCACAGCGCCCGAGGTCACAAGAATGACCTCCTTGCCCATATTCTTGATGTCGCTGAGGACCATGGCGATCCGGTCGATCTTGCGGAAGTTGATGCCGCCGCCGGAATGGGTCAGCGAACTCGAGCCGATTTTGACTACGATTCGTTTGATGTCAGAAAATTCTTTCATGTTCTTCCGTCCTTTCTGGGATGCGTGAACCGGACAGTGCGTGAAATTCTGTCAGTACAGGAAAGGCTGTAAAAATCAGCCATTCATGCCGGTTTCCTAACAGTTTACCATGGAAAAGGACAGATGTAAATAGCTGCCGGACAAAAGACCGGCGCAAAGAAGAAAAGCCGCTCTCCCACACCGGGGAAAGCGGCAGAAACTGGATAAAAACGGCTTCAGTTCTGATTCCAGCCGAGGATATGCACCAGGATCTGATCGGTGTACCCATAGAGGCTGGCGGGATAGTCCTGGAGGTTGGCGGTGTTGGAGTCCACCAGGTAATCCACCACCTGACCGGAACCATCGGAGACCGGCTGGGTGATTACCACTGTGTGGCGCCAGTCGCTGTCCACTCCCATGTGGATCAGGTCGCCGGGCTCGCCGGTGTCATAGGGAGCGTCCACCTCAGCTGCCAGCCCATAGCCGGTATTGCCGGCGGCGTAGTCGATGAACTGCTTGACCCCCGACCAGGAGCTGGAGCGTCCCCAGGCCACACCCCGGTTGGATACAGTGTCATCGTACCACTTCCAGATATACTCCCCCTGGATGTCCATGGGGATTCCCCCGGCATACAGCACCTGGGAGGCATAGTTCTGGCAGTTGCCGCCCGATCCGGTGTAGTCTGCCCAGTCCCCGCTGCGCTCCTCGATCCACTGATCCGCATAGGCCACTGCCGCCTCCCGGTCATAGGGCTCCTCAGCGGCCTGCGCTGTGGTCTCCTCTGCCGCCTGCTGCTGGCGCAGCTCTGCCTGTTCCACCACCTGTTCCAGATAGCCCGGCACCGCGTCGATGTAGTCCTGGGTGAAATCCAGCCCCCGGAACCGTTCCGGGTCCCACTGTCCATCGGCGTACTCCTCCATATAGGCATAGAGCAGGGTGGACACCAGCGGGTCAAACTGGGAATGACTGCGAATCAGCCAGCCGTCGCCCTCCTGCCGCAGCACAAAGGTGTGACTGGTGTCAAATCGCTTGGAATCCACACCGGGCAGGGCCGCAAAGTTCTGGACACTGTCCTCCGAAAGCCGTACCCGGATGCTGCCGTCCTCATTCTCCTCCGCCGACTCCACCTCCAGCACAAAGGAGTAGCCGGTCAGGGTATAATCCAGCGGTTGAGCCTGCCGGATGCCCACCTGCAGATCCAGAGCGGCGGCGGAGTAGTCCGCCTGATGGGAGTCACAGAAGAACTCCGAGAGATCCTCCGCTTCCAGCTGAGCCAGGGACTGATACCAGCGGTCGAAGAAGGAGAGGAGCAGGCGTTCCTGTTCAGCTGTGAGGGTACTTTCGGCGTCATCGGCATAGACCACGGTTCCGGAGCCCTCCAGCACCAGGATAGCGGAGTCGGACACCGGATCAGTGCGGCCCGCCGCCGTACAGCCGGACAGCAGTACAAGCAGGCTGGCAAGGAACAGAGCAAGGCAAGGTTTCATAAAATCCCTCCGGTGGTGTTTTTTGCCAGTATAGCAGAAGCAGTTAAAAAATTCCTTAAAACCATGGCAATTCCCGCAGACAGATGCCATATAGATCCGGATAAAAGAAAAAACCCTGTTCGAATGAACAGGGTTTGATGTCTGCGCCGACTTATCTTCCCAGGCAGCTTCCCGCCAAGTATTTTCAGCACAGCTGAGCTTAACTTCTGTGTTCGGAATGGGAACAGGTGGATCCTCAGTGTAATAGACACAGACTATTGTGTCGGCGACGACCTATCTTTCCAGGCAGCTTCCCGCCAAGTATTTTCGGCACAGCTGAGCTTAACTTCTGTGTTCGGAATGGGAACAGGTGGGTCCTCAGTGTAATA
>NZ_JACSNR010000008.1 GCF_016901815.1 Hydrogenoanaerobacterium saccharovorans | reverse complement strand
GGGGGCAGGGAGGTCAGCCTGCCAGGGGCGGGATCAGCGGCAGAATCCGGCACACTGCAGCGGTGTTCCGGCGGATCTCCTCGGGACAGAGCCCCTCCCGGCGGCTCCAGTGCTGATCCAGGCGGCTGTCCCGGGCAAAGACAAAGAGGCTTCCCCGGCAGAAACAGAGGATATGCCGGCGGCAGTCCACCTCCCGGAAGAAGCGCAGCACCGGTTTGGCTGCCCCATGGGTGAGGATCGTCCGGCAGAGTTCCGGACGGTCGGCACGCAGCAGGAGCGGGGTATTGCCCACCCAGCTCTCAGTGCGCTCCAGGGTGCCGGGGGAGCGATGGCTGCCCAGAGCCGAGGCGGTGAGGGGACTGCCGGTCTGTTCCGGGGCGGGGGTGCGCAGGCAGCGGATCTGGGCATAGCTCACCTGCCGCCAGGGGCTGTCCGCCGGGAGGGGATACTCATACACCACCCAGTCCCGCACACTGCCGCCGGGACAGTTCTCGGTGAGGTCATGGGCCAGCACAGCGCCCCGGGGCGAGGGCCAGCTCAGGGTGCCGCCGTATTCCCCCAGCCCGCCGGAGAAGATCCCATCGGAAGGCTCCCGCAGGCGGCGCTGGATCTCCCGGCTGTCCAGCAGGCAGTAGCCGCAGCCGGGATAGAACTGCTGCACCAGCAGCGGACGCATCCGGAGCAGGCAGCTGTCCACCCTGCCGCGGCACCGGAGCTGGCGGCGGCAGAGCAGGGCGAGCAGTCCGGCGCAGACCAGGGCGATGCCCAGGGTACCGGCGGCGGACTGGAAGCCGGGCAGGAGAGCGGCACAGCAGCCCAGTACGGCCAGCCCGAGGCTCACCCCGCCCAGACAGAGCCGGGAGCGGTATTTTTCCCGGGCATAGTAGTCCCGGGCAGCGGAATCGGCGGAGGGGGTGAGGGCAGACTGCATGGCAGGGGAGGCTCCTTTCTCCGGCGGACAGCCGGGCTTGTTCTGATTCTATGATAGCCATGGCGTGGGGCGGATAGCCGGTCAGTGGGGTGAACTGTTTGTAAACTTCCGGCGGAACCGGGGGAGTTTAACCCGGATTTCACACCATTGCGGGGTGATTTTCATAGATATGAAGTAGAGTGAAACCAGGAGCCGGGGAGTACCTGGATGGGACTGCCCGCTTCCATCACCGAAACAGAGGAGAGCTGTCCATGATCCCTGCTGTGCCGGGACCCCAGAATCACGCCCTGAACCGGCTGCCGTCCATAGCGGGATGGCGGCGGGGACAGGGCGTGCTGTGTTTTTGGGGGACAGGGCTTCTCTGCAATCTCGCTGCGGCGGAAAGGCGGAACTGTTATGCAAAAGACCTATGTACTGGATACCAATGTGCTGATCCAATCCCCCGAGGCGCTGGAGGCCTTTGAGGACAATCACATCGTCCTGCCCCTGGCAGTGCTGGAGGAGCTGGACGGGCTCAAGAATGCCGAAGGGGAAAAGGGACGCAGTGCCCGGCAGGTGATCCGGTTCCTGGAGGAACTGCGCAGCCAGGGCAGTCTGGTGGAAGGGGTATCCCTGCCCGAAGGCGGCACCCTGCGGCTGGAGGTCAACCATGTGGGGGTACGCCTGCCCGACGGCATGGACCCCACCAGCCGGGACAACCGCATTCTCAAGGTATGCCGGGGGCTGTGGGAGGACGGAACCCCGGCGGTGCTGGTGACCAAGGATATTGTGGCCCGGATCAAGGCACAGATGATGGGCATTCCGGCGGAGGATTTCCGGGCGGACCGTATCCCCGAGGAGCAGCCCTATACCGGGCGGCGGGAGGTCTGGCTGCCCGATGCCAGCCTGGACGCCTTCAAGACCCAGGGGGCGGCGCCGGAGGAGGTCTACACGGTGGACGATCAGGGGGTCCGGCAGGAGGTGGAGCTCACCGAGAATGAGTTCCTGCTGCTGCGGTCGGACACCGACAGCCGCAAGACCATGCTGGGACGGTATGCCGGCGGACGGATCACCCGGCTGCGGTACGGACAGGCGCGGCCCTTCGGGGTGCGGCCCCGGAGTGTGGGACAGCAGTTCCTCCAGGAGGCGCTGCTGCTTCCGGCAGAGGAGGCGCCGCTGGTGATCGTCCAGGGCCCGGCAGGCACTGCCAAGACCTTCTATTCCCTGGCAGCGGGACTGGAACAGGTGCTGGAGCAGTCGCCGCCGGCCTACCGCAAGATCCTCATCTGCCGCCCCAATGCCCAGTTCGACCAGGACATCGGCTTCCTGCCCGGGGACGAACAGGAGAAGATCTCCCCGCTGCTGCGCCCGGTGATGGACAATCTGGAAAACCTGTTCGGCGGAGACGCCGGAGAACAGGAGCGCCGGAGCCGGATCAGCTATCTCTTTGATGCCGGGGTGCTCACCGCCGAGGCCATGAACTTCATGCGGGGGCGTTCCATCACCGATACCTGGCTCATCATTGACGAGGCCCAGAATCTCTCGCCCCGGCAGGCCAAGGGGATCATCACCCGGGTGGGACAGGGCACCAAGGTGATCCTGCTCGGCGACCCCGAACAGATCGATAATCCCCTGCTGGGCCGGCGCACCAACGGGCTCTCCTATGCCGCGGCCCGCATGAAGGGCAGTCCCCTGTGCGTACAGCTCACCATGCAGCCCGATGAGTGCGAGCGTTCGGCCCTGGCCCTGGACGCCGCCCGCCGGATGTAAGCGCTGTTTTCCCCGGGAGCCGGTTCCCCCGCCGGTGCCCGGGGATTTCCGGGAGAAAAAGTGACCGTTCGGTCAAAAATAAATTGACCAATCGGTCAACCCGTGTTACAATGGAGCCAAAATCAGCGGGGAAAGGGGGAATTTCCATGCGGCGGGAACTTCAGACCGAGCAGATGCGCCGCCGGATTCTGGACAGTGCCCTGGAGGTATTCGGGGCCGAGGGGTATGACGGCGCGTCGATGAATGCCATCTGCACCCGGGCGGGGATCTCCAAGGGGATTATCTACCACTACTTTGCGGGCAAGGAGGATCTGTACCTCAGCTGCTGCCGGGAGAGCACCCAGAAGATGGCGGACTATCTCCGGGAGCATCCGGTGTCCGGGGGGACGCTCCGGCAGCAGGTCGGGGAATTCCTGGCACTGCGCCACCGCTTTTTCGGGGAGTATCCCCGGTATGAGGCGGTGTTCTATGAGGTGCTGTTCGGGCACCCGCTTTATCTGCGTCCCCAGCTCGGGGAGATCCGTTCCCGGCTGGAACAGGTGAACCTGGATTTCTTCCGGCAGACTGCCCGGCGTCAGCCGGGAACGGTGCCGGAGGATCTGGACGCCTGTTTCCAGATCCTGCTTCAGGGGATCTGGCTGGCGGCGGAACAGATCAGCGAACCCGATGCCGAAAAGATCCGTCTGCATGAACAGCAGGTGATCCGGCTGATGGAGATTTTCTTCCGGGGGCTGGAATGCCCCGATGCCACTGAAAAACAGGAGGTAATTCTATGAGACAGATGAAAAAACTGCTGGCAGCGCTGCTGGCATCGGCTCTGCTCCTGACCGGCTGTACCGGCGGCACCTCTCCGGAGGGGAGCAGCACCGCTTCCGGAGAGGAGAGCAGCACTGTATCCCAGGCGCCGCTCACCGATGAGGATATTCTGGCAGAAGTGGAACCCTATCTGGAAGATACCGTATGGCAGGACCCGTCGGCCTATGCGAGCATGGACGAATTCCTGAGCGCCAATCTGGCTCTGGACAGCACCCAGGTGGCAGCGGTGACCATTTATATGGGCGCGCCCAATCAGAACACCAGCTTTTTCCTGATGCTGACTCCTACAGAGGAGGCAGACCCCGAAGTGATCCGGGAGAAGCTGGAAAACAAGGCGGAAGGCATGGTGAATACCGCCGAGATGGGTTATACCCAGGGCTATGCGGATTATAAGATCATTGAGAATGTGGGACGGTACTTCCTGGTCATGCAGGCAGACGCCACGGATTTCCAGGAGCTGGTACAGCTTCTGGAGGGGCTGGAGGACTGAGGAAATTTTCTCCGTGTCCGGTCCTGACCCGGCCCGATGCCCGGGGGACAGACCCAAGCAGTCTGTGCTCCGGGTATTTTTCTGTGCCGGGGCTTTGACAGACCGGGATACATCGCTTATACTGGATAGCAGAATCACGCCGGGCCGGACCCGGCAGGAAAAAGGAGAAATAACGATGCATCAGGTACTCAATGAAAAAATCCCCTACTTCAGTGACGACGGCCTCTCCTGCGCGGAGAGCACCCTGCGGTATCTTATTGAGCATGGCTATGCGGATCTGCCGCTGGACACCGTGCGCATTATGACCGGACTGCATGGCAATATGGGCCGGTGTGCCAACTGCGGCGCAGTCAACGGCAGTGTGGCAGCCATCGGCGCCAACTTCGGACGCCGGGAAGTGGGCGAGGATATGACCCTGCTCTATGAGCTCACCGAGCGGTTCATGCGGGAGTTTGAGCAGACCTTTGGTTCGGTGAAGTGCGCGGAGCTCATGGAGGGCAAGGACCCGGCCCTGATGGAGCAGCAGCACAAGTGCGCGGATATTGTAGCGGGCGCGGTGGACATTGCGGCCCGGATCATTGAGGAAGGCCGGGCAGCCGCGAAGAAGTAAGGCGGCAGAAGCAGGCAGCCGGCCGGGTGAAAAATAAATCCCATGGGGGACTGCGGCGGTGCTTGACAGACCGCCGGGGGATATTGTACACTCGAACCAGCGGGATAAAAAGGAAACCGAGAGCCGGCGCCGGAAGCAGTGGCGCGGAAAGGAATGTATATGGACAAGATCCGTGAGAAAAAGGGTTATATCTGTGATATGGATGGTGTAATCTACCATGGAAACCGGATTCTGCCGGGTGTGGTGGAGTTTGTCAACTGGCTGTATGAGAAGGATAAGAAGTTCCTGTTCCTCACCAACAACAGCGGCAAGACACCCCGTCAGCTCCATGAAAAGCTGGCCTGGATGGGTCTGCAGGTGGACGAGAGCCATTTCTATACCAGTGCCCAGGCCACTGCGGATTTCATTGCCCGTCAGATGCCGGGGGCGCATGTGTTTGTCATCGGCGAACCCGGGCTGTACAATGCCCTGTATGAGCGGGGCATCACCCTCACTGATACCAATCCCGACTATGTGGTAGTCGGCGAGGCCACCAGTTATAATTACGACAATATCTGCCGTGCGGTACACCATGTATTCCGTGGGGCAAGGCTCATTGCCACCAATCCGGACCTCACCGGCCCCACCGAACAGGGCATAGTTCCGGCCTGCCGGGCACTGGTCAAGCCCATTGAGATGGTCACCGGACAGGAGGCCTATTACATCGGCAAGCCCAATCCCCTGATGATGCGTACCGGACTGAATATGCTGGGCGTACACTCCAATGAAGCAGCCATTATCGGCGACCGTATGGATACCGATATGGTAGCGGGCATTGAGAGCGGCCTGGATACCGTTCTGGTGCTGTCCGGCGTCACTTCCCGGGAGGAAGTGGACCGGTTCCCCTATCGTCCCCGTGTGATCCTCGGCGGCGTGGGAGAAATCCCCGGCTGATGATCCCACCGGAATCTTTGATTATCTTCTGACTGAAACGAGCGGCAAAGGGGAAATCCTCTGCCGCCCGTATTTTATTTTTCACCGCCCTCACTGTGAGGGAGAAGGAGGTTTTTATGAATACGCCGGGTATTTCCCGGGAATTTTCCACCGGGGAACTGCTGCGGTTCGCAGCGCCATCCATTGTGATGATGCTGTTCTTATCCATGTATACCATTGTGGACGGGTTCTTTATCTCCCGGTATGTGGGAACAGCGGCCCTGTCCGCTACCAACATCGTCTATCCGCTCATCGGCTTCTTCCTGGCAGTGGGCATTATGTTTGCCACCGGCGGCAGTGCCGTAGTCGCCTCGGAAATGGGCCGGGGGGAACACCAGGAGGCCAGCGGACATTTCACCGCCGTGGTGCTGACCGCCGTGGCCTTCAGCATTCTGGCTGGTGTGATCTGCCTGGCCTTCACCGATCAGGTGCTCGCCTTCCTGGGCGCCGGTGCCGACACCTGGGACCACGCCCGCCAGTATATCACCGTGCTGCTCTGCTTCATGCCCATGTCCATGCTCCAGTGCCTGTTCCAGAGCTTCCTGGTCACCGCGGGGCGTCCCGGCCTGGGCCTGGGGCTTACAGTGGGCGCCGGCTTTGCCAATATGGTGCTGGACTATGTCTTTATCGTCCCGCTGGGCATGGGCATCGCCGGAGCCGCCCTGGCAACTGCCATCGGCTACTGTATCCCGGCGCTGGGCGGGCTCCGGTTCTTCTCCCGGAACCGCTCCGGCCTGCGCTTTATCCGTCCCCGCTGGGACTTCACTGTCCTGCTCAAAAGCTGTGCCAACGGCGCTTCGGAGATGGTCACCAATCTGGCTTCGAGCATCATCACCGTCATCTTCAACCTGATCCTCATGGCCTGGATCGGCACTGACGGTGTGGCTGCCATCACCGTCATCATGTATGCCCAGTTCCTGATGGTGGCCTTTTTCATGGGCTTTTCCATCGGAGTGGCGCCGGTGTTCGGCTTCCATTACGGCGCCGGCAACCATCAGTACCTGCTGCGTATCCGGGATCACTGCATCCGTTTTGTGCTGGGCGCATCGGTGGTGGTGTGCGTGGTGTCCTTCCTCAGTTCGGGGCTCATCGCTGTGATCTTTGCCCCGGAGGGCTCCCTCTCCGCCCAGCTGGTGAACCGCGGCATGCGGCTTTTCTCCCTGTCCTTCCTCTTTGCGGGGTACAATATCTTTGCCTCGGCGCTGTTCACCGCCCTCTCGGACGGACGCACCTCGGCACTCATCTCCTTTGCCCGGACCTTCTTCTTTATCCTGGCGGGCATCTGGCTGATGACTACCCTGCTGGGTCTGGACGGACTCTGGCTGGCGATCCCCTTTGCGGAACTGGTGACCGCCGGACTTTCCTTCTATATGATCCGGACCCGGTTCCTGGCAGACGCACAGAAAATGGACGAATGAAATTTGCCGCAGGCGTGTAAAACCCTGCGGCTTTGTGCTATACTGAAAGCAAAAGCATGACCCCCGGGAACATTCCGGGGAAAAATACCGGACCCTCCCGGGCGGCGCGCCGGAGAAGGCCGGGTAAGGAGGCTTCAGATATCCATGGAAAAGATACTCTATAACCGCCTGCTGCGTCCGGTGCTGGCTGTGGTGATGGTGGTTTCGCTGGCACTGGGCGTTGCATCGTCGGCCTGGCCCGCGGCCCGGCAGAGTGCCCGGATCGAAGTCCTGGCAGAGGCGGGCATCACCAATCTGCGCACCCTGTCCATTGCAGTCACGGAACTGGGAGAGGACCGGCTTGCGGCGCTGATCAAGACCCCTATGCAGGGCAATGATTTCAAGAAGATGAGCGGCCTGCTCACCGAAGTACGGGACGCAGCCGGATATGACCGCATCTGGCTGACAGCCCAGAAAGATGGCAAGACCATCGTACTGTGCGACAGCAGCTACCGGGATACCGGCACTGCCGGGGTGACCTATCTGGCGCCGGGCAGCGAGTGGACCGGCCCGTTGGCAGAGAAGCTGGACTCCGGCGTGAGCGGACTGCTGAGCGGCAAGACCGAGGACGCCTATACCAAGTCCCCGGTGGAAACGGGATCGGATACCCCCATGCTGGGCATTGCGGCAGTGGTGCGGGATAAGAACGGCACCCCCGCAGCAGCCCTGGTGGCCCAGTTCCCGGCAGCGGATATTGACTTCACCCAGCTGGGCTTTGTGGATCTCGGCCTGGTGAGCTGGCTGGGCTTCCTGCTCTTTGCCCTGTCGCTGGCTTTGCTGGTGCTCCTCTCCCGGCTGCGCAAGAAGTTCCCGAAGCCCACACCGCCCGAGCCCACCGAACCGGAGCCGGCGGACTTCACCGCTGAGGGCTTTGAATCGGCTCCCGCCCCGGAACTGCCCGAGGCTCCGGCAGCGGATCAGCCCTCCGGCGCAAATTTTGACCCCATGACCGGGGAGCCCATCAATAAGGACCCCCAGCCCCCGGTAAACCCCGAGGCATAACCTGAAACCGAACAGCGTCTGTCCCCACACGGCAGGCGCTGTTTTTATGCCTTTGGGCAGAGGAAAGAGCGGCAAAGAAGCCCGGTGCTGTCTGAACCCGCCCGCTGACACGCAGCACGCCGTCCGCTCTCTGGCACTGGCTCACCCTTTGCGGTAAGCGATCCGGCGAACATGCCGTCTGTGCGGCGGCATGGGGAGTGCCTTTCTCGCCTGCGGCTTTTCGCGTCCTCCCACGCATCAGGCAGAGCCGTTCCCGCACAGCAAAAAAACAGGACACACCCCCAGGTGTGTCCTGTTTTTCTATGGGATCAGAATGGGTTATGCCTTGGCAGAACGGATCTGATCGTAATATTTCTCGGTATAGCGGCGGAACTGTTCGTTGTAATGTCCCACCTGACCGGCATGCAGCTGCATGATGTAGGTGTGGTGATCCACCTCATCGCTGCCCCGGACATAGCTGATCATATACACGCCGATGTTGGAGCAGTGGTCGGAGATCCGCTCCAGGCAGGAGAGGGATTCCACAAACGGGAAGGCGGCGTCCACGGTGCACTGACCGTTGCGCAGACGGTTGATATGGCGGTCCTTGAGGGTCTCCTGCATCTGGTCCACCACCTCTTCCAGGGGTTCGATGGTTTCAGCCAGAGCCAGATCCTGCTTTTCAAAGCAGCCCAGTGCCATATCAATGGCCTCCCCCACGGCTTCTCCGATGGTGGTCAGCTCAAACTGTGCCTGGGGCGAGAATTCCGCGCCGGTGGATTCCATATTTTCCGCGAATTCCACCAGGTTGATGGAATAGTCGCCGATGCGTTCAAATTCACTGAGGATATGCAGCAGTGCCGAAATGGTGGCGCTGGACTGTTCGCTCAGGTTGTCCTGGGGGATCTTGAGCATATAGTTGCCCAGACGGTCCTCCAGACGGTCGATAGTATCTTCCCGTTCCCGGATCTTTTCTGCTTCCTTGTGGTTGTACTGTTCCAGCTGACGCACGCTGGCAGAGAAGTTCTTCCGGGCCAGCTTGCCCATCTGCAGGACGGCGTCCCGGCAGTGCTGGATCGCCAGGCCGGGAGAAGCGAGCAGGCGGTCATCCAGGGCAATGGCAGGATCGTCCACCTCACCGGCAGTCTGCTGGTCAGGGATCAGGTGTATTACCAGCTTTTCCAGCAAACCTACAAAGGGCAGGAACATCAGAGTGACGCAGACATTGAAGGTGGTGTGGAAGTTTGCGATGCCGCCCTTATCAATGGGAAGATCCCAGAAGGAGAAGGGGGAAATGGACTGGATGGTGTAGATAACAATCAGGAAAACACAGGTGCCGATGATGTTGAAGGACAAATGCACCGCAGCGGTGCGCTTGGCGTTTTTGGAGGCACCGATGGAGGCAAGGATAGGGGTAATGCAGGTGCCGATGTTCTGACCGAGAATGATCGGAATTGCCGACGACCAGGTGATGATGCCGGTGGAGCTCAGTGCCTGAAGAATGCCGATGGAAGCGGAGGAGGACTGGATAATAGCGGTAACTACTGTGCCTACCAGAACACCGATGACTGGGTTGGAGAGGGAGGCAAACAGGCCGGCAAACTCCGGCGATTCGCTCAGCGGGCTGACAGCGGCTTCCATATTGAACATACCAGTGAAGAGGATACAGAATCCCAGGAGGATTTCACCCAGGGTCTTGTACTTCTGTTTTTTTCCCACCATGACCATGAGAATACCGATGATGCCGACCACCGGAGCCAGGGTTGTGGGCTTGAGGAGCATGAGGAAGAAATTATCCGAGCTCAGATCCGAGAGCCGGAGAATATGGGCGGTAACGGTAGTACCGATATTGGCGCCCATGATAATGCCGATGGCCTGCCGGAGTTTGAGAATCCGGGCATTGACCAGGCCGACCACGATAACCGTAGTGGCAGAGGAGGACTGAATGGCGCCGGTAACCAGAGCACCCAGCAGAACTCCCTTGAATACATTGTTGGTCAGTTTTTCCAGAGTCTGTTCCAGACGGCCGCCGGAGAGTTTTTCCAGGCCGCTGCCCAGCATGGACATACCATACAGAAACAGGGCAAGTCCACCCAGCAGGGAAACGATCATGAAGAAATCCATGGTGACTGTTCCTTCCTTTTTTACATGGTTTGATATAATTCTCATGTATCAGTATACCATGTTCCGGCGAGCTGGTGTGTAAAACTCTGGTAAAGAGGCTGTAATATCCCTGTTACATACAAAAACCGCAGAAATGCCGCACCAGGACGGAATGGATGGGAAAAAGCTGTACACAATAGCAGAGAGGGACTGCACGAAAATCCCGAAATATGCTATACTAATAAGACGAAACCCATCAAAAAACCGCACACGGACGGGAAAAACTGCCATTTATGGAAAAGTTTGTCCGGATTGTGCCCGACATAAAAACGGGAGGAAGGAAAAACAATGAAAAACCGTTGGATCAGTATTCTGCTGGCATTGGTTCTGACTGTGGGACTGACTGCCTGCACCACCGACCGGGGAGAGGAGCGTTCTTCCTCCTCGGAAACGGAACAGGAGCCGGTATCGGTTTCCTCATCGGAACCGGAACCGGAATCCGAGCCGGAGGAACAGGAGTGGGAATCGGGTGATCCCTATCCTTACGCGGAACCTGCCATGGGATCGAATTTCCCGGTGGTGGCACAGCTTTCAGGAGAGGCTGTCACCTGGGGCCCGGCCACCAATATGGACGAGGAGAACCGTCCCATCGCCTGCCTGCAGCTGCAGGAACAGTATGGGGACTACAATGTCAACTTCATCGGCCCGGATGAAAAGCGCATCTACCTCACCTTTGACGAGGGCTATGAAAACGGCAATACCGCCGATATCCTGGATATCCTCAAGGAGAAGAATGTCAAGGCGGTATTCTTTGTCACCGGACATTACTGCAAGACCAACCCCGAACTGGTACAGCGCATGATCGATGAGGGACATATTGTGGGCAACCACAGCATGAACCATCCGAACTTCACCACCATCACCCCCGAGGAGATGTATGAGGAGGTCAAGGAGCTGCATGACTATGTGCAGGAGAACTTTGACTACACCATGTTCCTGTTCCGGTATCCCGAGGGTGTGTTCAGTGAGCAGAGTCTGGCTGTGCTGCAGGACGCCGGCTACCAGACCTCTTTCTGGAGCTATGCCTATAACGACTGGGATCAGAACAACCAGCCCGATCCGGATACTGCCTATCAGAAGGTGACCGGTGCGCTGCATCCGGGCGCTATCTACCTGCTGCATGCCGTATCCGAGACCAACAGCGAGATCCTCGGCGACTTCATTGATGAGGCCCGCAGCCAGGGATATGAGGTGTCGGTCTACAATATCCCGCCGGTGGAAAATCCCCGGGAGGGCGCATCTGCCAGCTCGCAGACAGAGTCCTCGTCTGAATCCCAGACAGAATCGCAGTCCGAATCCGGGACAGAGGCAGAGTAATCCCTGCCCCGGCAGCATGAAAAAACGGGTATCCCCCGAAAGAGGGATACCCGTTCTTTTTATGCAGTGAAACAGCAGACCGATCAGTTCTGGAAGTCCACAGTGGCATTGCCGTGCTCATCGTACTGAACAGCGTCCTTATCCAGGAACAGTTCGTTGATGGCATCCAGGTAGGCCTTGATGGACGGATACTGCGGCTTGTAATCAGCAATGATCTTCCGTGCGGCAGCGGCGTCGTCCCGGAGCAGGGCGTCTGCTACAAAGAGCTGTGCCTTGACGGCATTGACGCACATCCGGTTGGGGTCCTTGACATAGTAGTCGATACCGTGACCGGTACCGATGGCGCCGGCAGCAAAGAACTGTACGCCGGGCATTACGCAGGTGACATCACCGAAGTCGGAGGAACCGGTGCTCCAGCTCTCATAGTCGAACTTCACACGATCCTTGCCCACGAGGTCACAGCAGCAGTCCTCTACCAGCTTCATGAAGGCCGGATCATGGTACTCGGGGGAGTAACCGGGACGGTCGCTGAGCTCAACACCGGCGCCCATAGCCAGGGCAGCACCGGTCAGGGCACGGTTGACCTTGATGTTTTCCCGCTTGATGGCTTCCAGGCTTCTGCCGCGGACATAGCTTTCAATCTTCATCTCATCGGGAATGATGTTTACAGCGCAGTTGACGCCCATCATAATGGGATGGAAGCGGATGGTATCCTTTTCCTGGAAGGTTTCACGGAGGTCGTTGCAGGCCTGCAGACCCAGCATGGCAGCATACTGGGCATTGATGCCCAGATGGGGAGCGCCGCCTGCATGGGCGGACTTGCCCTTATAGCGGATGGTCTTTGCCATGCAGCCATTCATACCCAGACCGCCGGAGAAGTCGAAGGCCTCATCCGGACCGGCAGCGCCGCCATGTACCATCATGGCGATGTCCACGCCGTCCAGCATGCCGCGGGCCATGAATTCCACCTTGCCGCCCATGTACTGGATCACGCCCTTCTTGCGCAGATCCTCACGGAAGGCCAGCTGGATCATCTCCTCAGCGGGTACGGCAACCAGACGGATGGTGCCGCACAGGCCATCCAGTGCGCCGGGTTCCTTCAGGGCAGCAGCGATGCCCAGCAGGGCAGCAGACTGACCGTTGTGACCGCAGCAATGGGCCATGCCATTGACCGATTCGGGGTGATTGGCGATGTCCAGGGCATCCAGCTCACCGAAGATCGCCAGCTTGGGGCCGGGGCGTCCGGTATCCACTTCGGTATAGAAACCGGGGATATTGCCAGCCAGGGTGAGGGAATAACCCAGAGCCTCATACTTTTCCACCAGATAGTTATGTGCTTCCCACTCGGTGTAGCCGGTCTGGGGGTGAGCCCAGAGCCAGCGCTCCGCATCCAGGATCATCTGGCGGTGCTTCTCTACATTCTGTACCAGTTGCTGCTGTCTTTCAGTCATTATAATTGTCCCCTTTCAAAAGTCATTTGTACGCCATAACGATACAATCACTATTATAACACCAATCTGCCGGATAGGAAAGCCAAAAATGCAAAATTGTGCATCTAATTTTTCACTTTCTCTGGAATTCTTTACACTGGGCTGAAAGTGCGGTATAATAGCCGCATGTCGGCTATTATACTTTTTTATGGTCGGACGATTCGTCCCAATGGCCAATGATACCATTTCGCTTTGCTCCATGGTATAATAGCCCGCATGCGTCTGCTGTACCATTGGGACGGGAATCAGAGGGCAGCAAAGCCCGGTTCTGTCCCGGCAGGCCAATTCTGCCGCTTGGCTGACGCATCACTGCACAGGAGCCGCAGGGCGGCAGTCCGGTTCTGTCCGGGAGCTGCCCGCTCATACAGTGCAGTGAAGGGATCTGATATGACAGGGGTAAAAGAATATGGGTTTGATTGAGCTGTTTTTCATTGCGGTGGGGCTTTCCATGGATGCCTTTGCCGTATCCATCTGCAAGGGTCTGGCCTGCCGGGAACAGAACCTCCGGCATAATCTGCTGGCTGGGCTCTACTTCGGCGGATTCCAGGGCCTGATGCCTGCCATCGGCTGGCTGCTGGGCGTGCGGTTTTCGGCTGCCATCACCAGCATCGACCACTGGATCGCCTTTGTGCTGCTCTGCTTCATCGGCGGCAGCATGATCCGGGAGTCCCGCAGTGAGGAGGACGAGGAGGAGATGGACGCCTCCTTCCGTCCCAAGGAGATGCTCACCATGGCAGTGGCAACCAGCATTGATGCCCTGGCTGTGGGTGTGAGCTTTGCCTTCCTGGGCATGGGCCAGGGAGAGATCCTCTCGGCAGCGGGCCTTATTGCCGCCACCACCTTTGTGTTCTCGGCAGTGGGCGTGAGTGTGGGCAGCGTATTCGGCAGCCGCTTCAAGTCCAAGGCGGAACTGTGCGGCGGTGTGATCCTGATCCTCATCGGCCTGAAGATCCTTCTGGAACATCTGGGAATCCTGGGCTGATCCTTCTATCGAAAAATCCGTGGGACAAGAGAACTGTCCCACGGATTTTTTTGTGCTTTCGGGAATACCAAGGGTATAACAGCCCCTGTTTTCCACGGTGTGTATTCTGATATGTTTACAACCTGTTGAAAGTGTTGAAAACTCAACGCATGGTAGACCGATCCGGGTTCCAGGAAATCAGCCGGACCGGGTCATCGTCCTGGCGCAGGACAGTGAGGCTGCCCCGCACCCGGGTGCCCTCGGCATTGGCTCCGGAGAGCAGCACCGTCCAGGTATCGCCGTTCTGCCGGAGGGGTGCGGCCCAGTAGGTCAGCCCCGAGCCCCGCCCGCCGATGAGCAGGGCATGGTACTGTCCGGCGTCCGTGTCATAATACGCAGCCTGTTCCCGGAGGAAGGCCGGGTCCGCAGCGGTGAACGACTCCCGCAGGGCGTTTTCCAGGTCATCGGCGGCAATCCAGGTTTCCGAGCTGCCGTCCCGGGAAGCGGTGGGCAGTCCCATGCGCTGGTACCAGTTCAGCAGGGCATGGGGCTCCAGTTCGCTGGGGTCCTCCGGGGAGAGCGGCTCTGAAGCAGAGGCGGTCCGGGATTCGGAACCGGACTCCGGGGACGGCTCCCGGCTGGTGCAGCCGGACAGCATGGTCAGGAGCAGCCCGCCCAGCAGAATGACACACAGGATACGGCGCATGATGATTCCCTCCTTATAAAAGAACACAGCCCGCCCCGGAGGACGGACTGTGATTGGTTCAGATATTCTGGCTCTCCGCCGGCAGCCAGGAGACAAACTGATAGCTCTTCTGGTCCGGGGAAATGCGGATGGTCAGTTCCATGCGGCGGTCTTCCCCCGATTCATAGTCCATAAAGACCGGAATGATGCGCAGGTCGCCGTCCGAACGCACGTCGCCCAGTTCCAGCCGGGGCTGTATGCCGATGCCCGGGCCGGAGATGGAGCGGTAGCCATGATGCTCGGCATCATAGAAGTTGGAATCCGCTCGGAACTGTTCCGGGGTCACGCCCTCGAACCAGGCGGACATGGTGCTCTCCAGTTCCTCTTCGGGGAAGAACCAGCCCTGATTTTCTCCCAGCGGGGAGGCATAGCGCTTCTCCTTCTCCTCCTGGGGGAGGTCGTTTACAAAGCTCAGGAACCAGCAGTAGGCATCGCCGGCGGTGAGTTCGCTGCCGTCTTTCCAGCCATCGCCATAGAACAGGCTCACATGCAGCGGATGGAGCTCCTGTGTTTCGGGGTCCTCAGCGGCGCCGTACATCATCAGCACCTGGACATAGAAGTCCGGCACTTCCTCCACCGACTCATACGACTGTTCAGGCAGCGACAGCTCCGGACGGGAATTCTCCATCCCGGAACTCTCCTGGGAGGAATGTTCCCCCTGTTCCGGCCCGCAGCCGGTCAGCCCTATGGTCAGCCCTGCGGTCAGCAGCAGCGCAAGCAGTCGTTTCATGTCTTTTCTGGCTCCTCTCGATATTCTTTTACCAGTATAACACAGTTTGCCGGCGCTTCCTATGGGAAAATCCTCCGCCGGGGAAATTTTCTCCCCGGATTGTTCAAACACCAGGGGTCAGCATGGGGAGGGTCTGGTCCGGGCCGGGAGCTTCCGCACCGGTCTGGACAGCCAGGGCATACCAGGCATTGTTTTCGCCCCAGTAGACATTGAGCAGCACGGCAGTACAGCTGGGGTCATTTTCAAATTCGGGCAGGGTGAAGGTCAGGGTGCCGTCCGCTGCCAGATCAGTTTCCAGGGTGAGCATCTCACCGCCTTCGCCCACCGGCATGCCCAGGGTATCCCGGGCTTCCGCCATGGCGATCACCTTTTCAGGCCGGGCGCCTTCGGGGAACTTGACGGTGATGGTGCTGCCCGCGGCGGCGGCGGGGATCTCATCATACCGCTTTTCAAT
This sequence comes from Hydrogenoanaerobacterium saccharovorans, assembly GCF_016901815.1. Taxonomy (GTDB): domain Bacteria; phylum Bacillota; class Clostridia; order Oscillospirales; family Ruminococcaceae; genus Avimicrobium; species Avimicrobium caecorum. Next base: position 148,152 of record NZ_JACSNR010000008.1, on the reverse strand, counting down.
GAGGCCGGTGGCAAGATCGGTGCCGCACATGATGGCGCCGTTCCAGTGTTCCGGGCGCATCTCCCAGGGCAGAGCGGTGCCCGAGAGGTCAGCGGTGATCTCCGGGGCCTCCTCGGGGTCATCGAACTGGACTTCCAGCCCGGAGGTGACCTCCGGCTCGGAGGACGGGACGGAGGAGGGAGAGCTCTCAGGGGCGCAGGCACACAGGCAGAGGCTCAGGAGCAGGGCAGAAATTATGATACGCATAAGCGGGTTCCTTTCTTGATACGGGGCAGTCCGGGAGATCCGGACAGAAAACGGGATTTTATCGTGCAACAGAACAGTGTGGAAAAACCAGTTATTTACTGCATGGGGAAGGGGAAAACTTTGCGGGAAAAAGAAAAAGGATCTTCCCGGTTCGGGGAAGATCCTTTTTGAAACGTACAGATGAAGTATCTCCGAAGGAGAAGAAGTTATCTCTTGGAGAACTGGGGAGCGCGACGGGCAGCCTTGAGGCCGTACTTCTTTCTTTCCTTCATTCTGGGGTCACGGGTCAGGAAGCCGGCCTTCTTCAGGATCGGGCGCATCTCATCGCCGTTCTGGAGCAGAGCACGGGCAACACCGTGACGGATCGCGCCGGCCTGACCGGAAACGCCGCCGCCTGCAACGGTGCAGACAATATCAAAACGGCCCAGAGTATTGGTGATCTCCATGGGCTGACGAACGATCAGCTTCAGAGTTTCGAGGCCGAAGTACTCATCGATGTCACGGCCATTGATGGTGATCTTGCCGGTGCCGGGGTACATTCTTACACGAGCTACCGAGTGCTTTCTTCTGCCGGTGCCGTAGTAGTAGGGCTTGGAATCGTACATTCTAAAATCCTCCTCTCAAATTACAGAGTCCACGCAGTGGGGTTCTGAGCCTGGTTGTTGTGCTGCTCGCCCTTGTAGATGCGAACTCTGGTCAGAGCCTTGCGGCCCAGAGTGTTGTCCGGGAGCATACCCTTTACAGCCAGCATCATGGCCTTCTCGGGGTTCTCGCGCATCAGGTGATCGTAACGGATCTCCTTGAGGCCGCCTACCCAGCCGGAGTGATGACGGTAGAACTTCTTCTCCAGCTTCTTGCCGGTGAGGATTGCCTTCTCAGCGTTGATGATGATCACATGGTCGCCGCAGTCCACATGGGGAGCGAAGTCAACCTTGTGCTTGCCGCGCAGGATGGCGGCAGCGGCAGCAGCGGTCCGGCCGAGAGGACGGTTCGCAGCGTCGATGATATACCACTTGCGGCTGATTTCCTGAGCCTTGGGCATAGTAGTCATAGTGTTTACCTCCTGAAATGATTTGCAGCCCGCTTCCAAAAAAACAGGGGCTGAATGTATTGACAGCGCCCTAAAAAGGGCATGAAAAGAAACCCTGTCAAAGCGACAAGTCCTATTATATCGGTGCCCCCGGGAAAAGTCAACACCTTTTTGAAGGAATTTTTATGCTGGATGGAGCGAACTCCGTTTTTCTTCGATTTTCACCCGTTTTCCTCCCGAATGCTCCGATGCCATTTTAATTTTTGTGCGCTTTGCCCAGGGCCGGAAAACCCGGTTCCCAAGCCAAAATCCCCGGTTCTGGAAAAAACAGGCGGATGCGCTTTACAGCTGCCGGGAAAGAGGGTATCATCAGAGGCAGAAGGAGGTGCGTCCATGCAGACCATTCCCGCAAAGACCATTGTCACCCGCACCCGGAGCCGGTGGTGGTTCGGCACCGATTATAATATGAATCTCTACCGGGGCTGTACCCATGGCTGCATCTACTGCGACAGCCGCAGCAGCTGTTATCACAACCCCGACTTCGATCACATCGCCGTCAAGGAAAATGCCCTGGCCATTGTCCGGGACGACCTGCGCCGGAAGGTACAGCGGGGCGTGGTGGCTACCGGCGCCATGAGCGACCCCTATAACCCGCTGGAGCGAAAGCTCGGGCTCACCCGCCATGCCCTGGAGCTGCTCTCGGCCTATGGATTCGGCGTGGCAGTGGATACCAAGAGCGACCTGGTGAGCCGGGACGCCGATGTGCTCTCGGAGATCGCCGCACAGATGCCGGCACTGGTGAAGTTCTCCATCACCACAGCGGACCCGGCTCTGGCAGCCCGTCTGGAGCCCGGGGCACCCTCTCCGGAGCGGCGGTTTGCCGCCATAGAGCAGCTGGCAAAGGCGGGAGTATTCACCGGGCTGCTGCTCATGCCGGTGCTGCCCGGCCTCACCGACAACCGGGAGAACCTCTCCCGGCTGCTCCGGCAGACTGCGGAGGCCGGGGGACGGTTCTGTTACTGCTGGCCCGGCCTGACCATGCGGGAGGGACAGCGGGAGTATTTCTATCAGGCGCTGGACCGGGAGTTCCCCGGCCTGCGGGAGAAGTATGAGAAGCGGTACGGCACCCGGTACCGCTGCACTGTGCCGGGGGCGGCAAAGCTCTATGCCTGGGTGCGGGAGGAGTGCAGCCGTCTGGGGCTGCTCAGCGAAATGGAGGCCATCATCGCCGTATCCCGGCAGGGGTACGACTTCGGCGGTCTGCCGGGTCAGGCAAGCCTGTTTTCATAGGGCGCAGGTCTGGGCGGGCGTGTATGGGAGGTGGGCTTCCTTTTATAAAGGGAGAGTTTTCCTTCCGGGGCAGTTTTCCACCGATGCGGGATCGGCGTGTTGAAAAATGTCCGCTTCCGGTTCCGGCAGAGGAGTTCCAGGGCTGGAATCTTGCAATCCCCGGGGGAGCGTGCTAAAATTGGAGAGCTGAAAAATTACCCGTTTAACGGAATGGATCGAAGGGATTACCTGTGCAACTGTTTTTGAAACGACTCAAGGGGGACCCGGTGCTGCTGGCAGCCTGGGGACTGGCATTGGTTTCGGCATTTCTGGTGCCGCCGGACCGGGAATGGCTGGGCTATGTGGACTTCCACACCCTGGGACTGCTCTTCTGCCTGATGCTGGTGATGGCAGGACTGCAGGACATCGGCTTCTTCCAGCGGCTGGGCGAGGGCATTCTCGGACGCACCCGCACCGCCCGTCAGCTGGAACTGGTGCTGGTGCTGCTCTGCTTCTTCACCGCCATGCTCATCACCAATGATGTGGCGCTCATCACCTTTGTGCCCTTTGCCGGAGCGGTGCTCGGCATGGCAGGGCTCACCGACCGCATTGTGCCGGTGGTGGTGTTCCAGACGGTGGCTGCCAACCTGGGCAGTATGGCAACGCCGGTGGGCAACCCCCAGAACCTCTATCTCTACTCCCATTACGGCGTGCCGCTGGACGAGTTCTTCGGGGCGGTACTGCCCTTTGCGGGACTTTCGCTGGTGCTGCTCACCGGGGCGCTGCTGATGCGCCGGTCGGCACCCCTGCCCGAGATCCCCTCCACCGCCGGACAGCTCCCGCCTGCCCGGGGACGGCTGCTGTGCTATCTGGGACTGTTCCTGCTCAGCCTTGCGGCAGTCGCCAAGCTGATCCCAGTGCTGCTGCTGGTGCCCATGGTGATGGCAGCTATTCTGCTCATTGACCACCGGCTCTTTGCCCGGGTGGACTATGGCCTGCTGCTCACCTTTGCGGGATTCTTCATCTTCATCGGCAATGTGGAACGCATTCCCGCTTTCCGGGAGTTGTTTGCCGCGCTGCTGGCAGGCCGGGAGGTCTATGCTGCCGCCCTGGTGAGCCAGGTCATCAGCAATGTACCGGCGGCACTGCTGCTCTCCGGCTTCACCGACAATGCCCGGGCACTGCTCATCGGTACCAACCTGGGCGGTCTGGGTACCCTGATCGCTTCGATGGCAAGCCTCATCTCCTATAAGTATATCGCCCTCTCCTTCCCCGAGAAAAAAGGAAAGTACCTGGGCTTCTTTACCGCAGTGAACCTGCTGTTCCTGGCAGTGCTGCTGGTGTTCTACCACTTTGTAATGGCCTGACGGCAGAAAGGAGCACTGCTCTATGAAACGCATCCTCCTCTTGCTGGGACTGGGTGCCCTCTTTACCGCCTTCTTTATCAACATCGGCGGCGTGGATCTGCTCCCCGACTGGCTGGGCAGCCTGTTCTTTGCGCTGGGTGTCACCGGACTGGGACGCCGCGGCGGCGAATCCCTCTCCACCCCTGCCATGATCGCCTGGGTGCTGTTTGTCACCGAGATGGTATCGGTGCTGCTGCGCCCCGAAGGCATGTTTGCGGTGGGGATCGGCGTGCTCTTTGTCATTCTGGAGGTATGGCTCTACCTGCTGGTAGCCGGTATCCTGGACGAACGCTTCCCCGAAGCAGAGCTGAGCATCAAGCCCATCTCCATTCTGGGTGTGGTGAGCGTTGTGGGCTATGTGATGACCATGGCATTCGGCTCGGGCATTCTGGGGGTGCTCTGCCTGCTGACAGGGGTTGCCATGAAGGTCTGGTTCATGGTACAGCTCGCCAAACTCTCCAAAATCGTGGAGGACTGAAAACCGCGTAAAAAAGACCCGGAAGCAGCCGCTTCCGGGTCTTTTGCTATTTCCGGGGAAAACCGGAGGATTTCCATTCAGGAGAGAAAGGGATCTCAGCCCCAGACTTCTTCGGCGATCTCACGGATCAGAGCCAGCTTCTTCCACTGATCCTCCTCAGTGAGCTTGTTGCCCTCCTCAGTGGAGGCAAAACCGCACTGGGGCGACAGGCAGAGCCGGTCCAGCGGCACATACTTGGAGGCTTCCAGAATGCGCTCCTTGATGTGCTCCTTGTCCTCCAGCTGGGGGCGCTTGGAGGTGATAAGGCCCAGTACCACGATCTTATCGCCGGTGACATCCGCCAGGGGTTCAAAACCGCCGGAACGCTCATCATCGAATTCCAGGTAGTAGCCGTCCACCCGCTCCTGACCGAACAGGATCTTGCTCACCGGCGCGTAACCGCCGCTGGAAGCCCAGGTGGAGTGATAGTTGCCGCGGCAGATGTGGGTATTCACCACCATGCCCCGGGGAACACAGTCAATGACAGCGTTGTTGAGGTCCACATAGAGCTGGGCCACAGCATCGGCGTCGGTCTGACCGCCGTAAAGTGCCTTGCGGCGCTCGGTATCACAGAGCATGCCCCAGGTGCAGTCGTCCAGCTGCAGGCTGCGGCAGCCGGCCTCATACAGGGCATGGATAAAGTCGGAATAGGCCTTGATCAGATCCTCCCGGAAGGCTTCCCGGGTGGGATAGACGGCGTCCAGGCTGTCGCAGTTGGTGCCGCGGAGCATCTCATTGTAGAACTGGGCCGGAGCCGGAATGGTCTGACGGGGGATGGCACGGTCGCCTACCAGATCCCGCAGGAACTTGAAGTGCTCCAGGAAGGGGTGACCATTGAACCGGATGGGGGCAACGATGCGTCCGGTGTCGGCACGGGTTTCCTCATCGTGGAAGAAGTAGCCATGCTCGCCGACGATGTGTTCCACACCCTCAAAGCCCCACATGAAGTCCAGATGCCAGTAGCTGCGGCGGAACTCACCATCGGTGACGCAGCGCAGACCGGCTGCCAGTTCCTTTTCCACCAGTTCGGTGATGCAGCGGTCCTCCACAGCCTTTAGCTGCTCAGCGGAAATGGCGCCGTCCGCATAGGCGGCACGGGCTTCCTTGATGGCGTCGGGACGCAGGAAGCTGCCGACTACATCCAGACGGAACGGTGCTTTGGTTCTCTCGGTAAAAGACATATAGAAATCCCCCTTCGGATGGTATGATACAACGGATTGTTTGAACCGATGGGCCTATCATACCACAACTGGGGGCTATATGCTAATACTGATAAACGATTGATAACCATAGCCAAAAGCTATGGCACTCTGTATTCCAGGCACAGGGGATCGGGTTCTGTGCCGGCATCGGATACAGACGGCGGCTTCTGCCGGAGGTAGGGCTGGAGGAATTCCAAATACCGCTGACCCAGACGGCTCAGGGGCTGATCCTTGGGGTGGAGGTAGCCGATCTGCATGATTTCGTCGCTTTCCAGGGGCACCGAAGTGATCCGGGACCCGCTGGCGTCCTGGTGGATGATGCCGGAACTGATGGTATAAGCGCCCAGTCCCACCAGCAGGTTAAAGAGGGTGGCACGGTCGGTGACCACGATGTTCTTGGGGCTTTCGGCGGTGGAATGGGGCTCCTCCGAGAAGTAGAAGGAGTTGTGCAGGCCCTGTTCATAGACCAGCCGGGGATAGCTGCGCAGCTCGTCCAGGGTCACCGAGGAGCGGCGGGCCAGGGGGTGGTCGGTGCTGACAAAGATATGCGGACGGGCGGTGAAGAGCGGGACAAATTCCAGTTCCGCGTCCCGGATAATGCGCAGCAGCACTTCCCGGTTGAAATGGCTCAGGAAGAGGATGCCCAGTTCACTGCGCTGGGTGCGGACATCTTCGATGATGTCATAGGTGCGGCTTTCCCGGAGGGTGAACTCATACTGATCCTCCCGGTATTCCCGGACCAGATCGATGAAGGCGCTGGCGACCACTGCATAGTGCTGGGCAGACAGGGCAAAGACCCGGCGCACCGGGGTGCCGAATTTATACTGCTGTTCCAGCAGGTCGGCCTGTTCCACCACCTGCCGGGCATAGGCCAGGAATTTGACCCCGTCCGGGGAGAGCATGACGCCCCGGCTGCCCCGGTAAAAGATGGTGATGCCCATCTCCTTTTCCAGATCGGCAACCGATTTGGAAAGGCTGGGCTGGGTGATGAAGAGCCGCTGGGCAGCCAGGCTGATGGAGCCGGACTGGGCGATCTCGATGATGTAACGCAGCTGCTGCAGGGTCATGGAAAGCCTCCTTGGGACGGGTGATGTACATGGGGATTATTGTAGCATACTCCCGGGAGAGTGGCAAGGGAAACACAGGGCAGAAGCGGCGCCGGAGTCAACGGGGAAGAGGGCAGGGGCTTCCATCCGGCAGAGGGAGCAGGGTAACGGTGAGCTTGCCCTGGCGCTGCCGTCCCAGGGCATAGCGCACCAGGGAAGCGGTACAGCTGCCGGGGTGGCGCAGCCCGGCGATCAGATACTCCGACTGTTCCACAGCCAGCCGGTTGGCCCGCTGGATGGCGAACCGCCTGGGTACCTGTTCCAATTCTGCCGGGTACCAGAACCCATCAAATCCCCGGGGCAGGATTACAGCCCGTTCTGCCGGGTGATAGGCGCACAGCAGGGTGAGGGTCAGGCCGGGATATTCGGTTTTGCAGCGGTACAGGGCATGGGCAGCCAGCCGGTCGAATCCGCCGTACTGCCCTACCACAAACTCTGTTATGCCCTGTTCCCGGATATGATGCTCGATCTCGGTGGTCAGCGATGGCAGAATATCGCTGGAGGTGTCCCTGTGCCCGATGAGAAAACAGCGGCTGTTTGGCATAAACAATCCCTCTTTTTACTTCATTTTATCGTAAAAATAATACGATAAAAATCATTAAAGCACAACGATCTTTCCAAGTATAATAAACGCAGCAGACAAGTAAGGGGGCAGAGAGGAATGAAAGATATCCTGGCAGAGATCACCCGGTACCGGGAAAGCCGGGGCTGGACCGAATACCAGCTGGCAGAACGTTCCGGCCTGCCCCAGTCCACCATTTCCTCCTGGTACCGCAGGAAGATGATGCCTTCCCTGCCATCGCTGGAGAAGGTCTGCGGGGCGCTGGGTATCACGCTGTCCCAGCTGCTGGCGGAGGACGAGAAAACAGCGGTGCTGTCCCCCAGGGAGCAGGAACTGCTCCGCCGATGGTCCCGGCTGAGTGATGCGCAGAAACAGGCGCTGCTGGATCTGATGGACACTTTCTGAGAGAAGTGAACCCTCTGAGTGGAACAGGATAAAAAACCACCCTGCCCGAATGGGGCAGGGTATTTTGTTCCGTGCGGAAATGACAGGGCCGCCGCAGGGCAGATCACAGCAGGTTCATCAACCCTTCTGAGTTATTTTAACTCAAAAGGGTTAAATTTTTCAAGGGCAAATGGGTATCATTTTCATATGAAGTGAGGTGGTGCCCATGAATATTGGAGAGGCGGTCAGAGAGCGGATTCTGGAACTGTGCCGGGAACGGGATATTTCCATCAACCGTCTGAGCAGTATGAGCGGAGTCACCCAGTCCACCGTGAACAATATCGTCAGCGGGCGCAACCGCAGCACTACGATTTCCACCATCAAGAAGCTCTGTGATGGCCTGGGCATTACCATTGAGGAATTTTTCCATTCTGATCTGTTCCGGGAACTGGAGCAGGAGATCCAATAAAAAACACCCTCTGTCCTCACAGGACAGGGGGTGTTTTTCCATTGACGCGGAAATTCAGATGAGCTGATAGAGCAGGCCGTCCCGGGTGCTGTACCACACCAGCAGACCGTGTTCCCGCCGGGAGAGCCGCAGCTGGAAGTCCCATTCGGGGTACTGCCGCCACCCCCGCAGGCTTCCGCCTGAGAGCAGGGCCGCAAAGGCGATGTGTTCAGTCTTGGTCATGGGGTGGTCGGTGGTGATATACCATTCGTCCTCCACCGGTTCGGTGTGCAGACGCTGGTGTTCCTCTGCCTTCCGGGGCTTCTGGGGTTCCAGGGTGCGTCCGCAGCACTGGACACCTGCCGGCGAGGCGGAAAAGATCAGATTCCCGCATACCGGACAGATATAGAATACGGTATTTTTCATATTTCCTCCTTGCGGGGGATTTTCAGTGAGATCCGCTGTGAGCAGGCTCTCGGTGCTGACCCCCAGGGCCGCTGCCAGCGGCGCCAGCAGGGAGATGTCCGGACAGCCCAGTCCCCGTTCCCATTTGGAGATGGTGCGGTCGCTCACAGTCAGGCGTTCAGCCAGTTCCCGCTGGGTCAGTCCCAGACGGGTGCGCAGGGTACGGATCAGTGTCCCGGTTTTCACAGGGTCCATGGGAGATTCCCCCTTTCCATAGAGAGTATACCCCAGAACGCCGCCGCTGTCACCCAACGCTCCGGCGAGTGGCGGGCAAAGGGGCAGGTCAGACAGGCCGGGTCCTCCAGTTTCAGTCCCCGGATAATCCATGTGCCATTTTCCTTTGCCATACAGCCTTCCTCCTTTCGGGGCAGGGAACTCTCCCCATCTGATTCTATTGTACGGCATCCGCACCGGATTTTTCAATGCGGAATTTCCCGTTGTCTGTGGGATTTGTTCTCGCCTTTTTACCAGTGTTGTGCTACAATGGGAACAGTATTCTGTCTGCCGGAGGAATCCTGTATGAAAAAAGCACTCTTTGCCGGAATTCTGGCCTCCTTCTTCTTTGCCTTCACCTTTATTCTCAACCGCAGCATGCACCTGGGCGGCGGCAGCTGGGTATGGAGCGCCTGTCTGCGCTATTACTTCACCCTGCCCATTCTCTGGGCGGTGCTGCTCTTCCAGGGCAAGGGCGGCCTGGGACGCATCTTCCGGGAAATCCGCCGGCAGCCGCTCACCTGGCTCTGGTGGAGCACTGTGGGCTTCGGGCTCTTCTATGCGCCCCTTTCGCTGGGCTCCCAGTATGGCGAGGCCTGGCTCACCGCCGCCACCTGGCAGGTGACCATTGTAGCGGGTGTGCTGCTCACTCCGCTGTTCGGGCACCGGATTCCCATGCGGCAGCTGGGCTGGTCGATGGTGATCCTGGTGGGCATCTTTGTGCTCCAGGCCAGCACTGCCGCCGAACTCCGCTTTGAGGAACTGGCTCAGGCCCTGCTGCCCATTCTGCTGGCGGCGGTGTGCTATCCGCTGGGCAACCGCAAACTCATGCAGTACTGCCCGCCGGAGATCTCCACCCTGGAACGGGTATTCGGCATGACCCTCTGTTCCATGCCCTTCTGGCTGGTGCTGGGCGCCTGGGGTGTGGGCGCTGTGGGCCTGCCCTCCGCCGGACAGGTGATCCAGTCGGTGGGTGTGGCACTCTTCTCGGGTGTGGCTGCCACTCTGCTCTTCTTCTGGGCCACCGATCAGGTGCGCAGAAATCCCCGGCAGCTGGCCCTCATCGAAGCCACCCAGTCCGGCGAAGTGGTCTTTTCCCTGCTGGGCGGTGTCCTGCTGCTGGGTGACCCGCTCCCCGGCGCTCTGGGACTGGTGGGACTCTGTCTCATCGTGGGCGGCATGGTGGGCGGAAGCCTCTCCGCCGGAAAACAGGCATAAAAAAGAGAGCCTCAGAAGGGCTCTCTTTTCTTGTATAAAGGCTTACCGCCGGGGATTCCAGACCTGATCCAGGTCTTCGTCCGAAAAGCCCAGGCTTTTCAGATAGCCCCGGGCAGAGCCGAACTCCTCCCGCACAAAGGCAGTGAAGCGGTCCATGCTCTCCATGGGCGCCCGGAACAGAGCCGGGTCGGCGTTGGGATTGTGCTGCAGGAACAGCTTGACCTTGGGGCGCAGATAGATGTCGGTGAGGGCATAGTCGGCGACAATGTCGGCGTCCTCGCACCCGGCCAGACCCAGCAGCAGCGCCGCTGTGACACCGGTGCGGTCCTTGCCGGCAGTGCAGTGGAACAGAATGCCGCCCCGCTGATTCTCGGAGAGAATGATCTCAAACAGATCCCGGTAATGGTCCCGGTCCCGGACGATCATTTCGGAGTAATTTTCCCCCAGACTGCGCATGAAGCCGGTGAAGCTGTCCAGGGATTCGCCCAGCAGGGAACAGGGGGCAACCCGGACATCCCGCCAGTTTTCAAAGGAGCCCGGCTGGCGTTCCCGTTCGCCGGGGGTCCGCAGGTCAATGACTGTCCGCACACCGGCCTGATAGAGGTTCCCCAGGTCCGCCTCGGTGAGGCCGACCATATTGTCTGCCCGGATAAACCGTCCATAGGGAGTACAGCCATCGGGAGTGGGGTATCCGCCCAGGTCCCGTACATTGATGGCCTGTTCGAGATTGATGCGGCGAAGTCCGTTCATGGGAAAAATCTCCTTTGCAAGCTTGATATAGAATCAGTATAACACAAAGCAGGCAAGGGATTCCCCACAAAAAGCGGTGGAAAATTTGCATGACTTGCACAATTCGCCGGAAGATGCGTTGCAGGAGGGGCAGGCTTTCGGGTATAATTGAGAAAAATATCACAAAAGCCGGCAGACACAGGAGCCGGCAGAGTATGAACAAAGGCGGAGGAACCCAATTTGAGTGAACAGCGCGAATTTATGAAAAGAACCGATCTGCTGGTGATTCTGGTACTGGCAGGCATATTCCTGGGCGGATGGCTCTGGATGCGTTCCCGCGGCTCGGATACCGATGCGGAAAACTATGCAGTCATGTCCGTGGGCGATCAGATTGTGGAGGTATGGCCGCTGGCAGAACATCACAATGATCTCACCATTGATCTGTCGTCCTATGGATTCCCGGGCAAGGCGGAATTCCATGACGGAGCAGTACGGGTCATTGATGTGGACTGTCCGGACAAGGTATGTGAATCCATGGGGTATGTCAAGAATGAGATGGAAGCAGTAGTCTGTCTGCCCAACCGGATGTCCATTATTATCTATACACCGGAGGAATATCACAATCTGGTGGGTGACTAAAAAATTTACAGACCGGACGGCTCCCATTCAAATCCTTGGGATACAATAGAGAAAACGGAGGTGTTTTTGATGAAAAAGACGCGTTGGCTTTCGCTGTTTACAGCGGGGGTACTGGCGCTGGGCCTGATCCTGAGCGGCTGTTCCTCGTCGGAGGGACAGAGTTCCCAGGAGAGTTCGTCCTCCCAGACAGAGGAGAGCTCCCAGGTGACTGAAACCAAGGTACCCACCCTTTATATCGGAACCTATGATGCGGAGGGGAACGGCAGTTTCCAGGAATTCCCGTTTGTGAGCTCCGGCGAAGTGACCCCGGAAAACCTGATCGCAGCCATGGGAGAGCTCACCGGCTGGGATCTCACCCTGAGTGAGGACGATCCGGTGACCACCGGCAAGGGAGGCATGACCGTATCCTTTGCGCCGGAGAGTGCCGTCTTCACCGGTCCGCCGGAGGAACAGAAGGACGAGTTCCATATGTATTCGTCCGATCAGCTCTGCTATACCATCTTTGACAGCATCCAGAAGACCCTCCGGGAGAACTTCTCGCCGGAGAATCCCGAGGCGCTGGACATCTACTACTGCACCGACGGCAGCACTGAGATCGAGCTGGATAACCTGGGGGTAGTAGTGCCCATTGATGAGCCGTACAGCCATGCGCTGTTTGAGCAGCTGCTCATGTCGGCAGTGATTGCCGAGCCGGACGAAACCGCTTCCGAAGCGGCATAACCGAATCCTGACCCGAACGCAGGGGGAATTTTCCCTCTGCGTTTTTTCATGCGCGGAAAAACCGCGCCGGAGGGGTAAGGCCCGGCGCGGTTTTTTAGCTTCAGGGGTTCTTGGGAGGACTGCCGCCGGCGGGTAAACCGGACGGCTGCTTTCATGTCTGCCTTAATTATACCATTTCAGTACACAATGTCAATCCCCGGACGGGAGATTTTCGCATCCGGTGAGCAGGCCGGGCACAAAATCTACTGATTTTGTATAAAATGCCCGCAAAAAACTCCCCCCGGACTGCCGGAGCAGCCGGAGGGAGTGGAATTGGGGGGCAAAGTCAGGCTTCCACAATGGGGTGGCGTTCATGATCCACACCGCCCCGGCGGTAGAAGCGTTCGGTGAGCCGCAGGGAGAAGGGCATCAGCGCCCAGAGCACCACAGCGGTGATTGTCAGGGCATAGCCGGCTCCATCGGGCACGCCGCCCATAGCAGCCAGGCCCACCACTGCCATACTGCCGCCCAGAGCGGCCGAAATTCCCATGAGCACCAGCAGAGTGAGGCGTGCCTTGGTGGCGCCGAACCGGTAGAGCAGCGGCATGCCGACTCCGGTGATGACAGCGGTGTAAGTCATGGTGACGCCCAGCACATAGAAGGGGTTGATGGCCTCCTCGGGGTTGAGGAGGGTCTGAAACAGCACAGCAGCCAGAACCACGACCGCACTGGCGGAACCCATCAGAAAGGCGAACAGGTACTTGGCCCAGAGCACGTCCCGGAGAGGAACCGGCAGCAGGAAGTCCTCGGTGCCGGCGTTCACTGCCTCACCGGTCTGCTTGGCGGAATAGATGGCGCTGTAAGCCATGATAATGGGCAGGAAAACGACCACAAAGCCGGCTGCCATACCCAGCAGAAGATACATGCCCAGGTAGAGAACCCAGATCCAGAGCCAGGTTCGTCCGAAACTCTTGTACTGCAGCCATTCCCGGCGCAGGAGATTGTGTGTCATAGGTTTCACTGTACATTCCCTCCCCGATAGATAATGAGTTCTTCAATGGTGGGACGGCGGTAGCGGACCTCCTGTCCCAGCAGGGCTTCGGCTTCCTGCGGGCGGTCGGTGAGAGCGGTAAAGCCCAGTGCCGACTGTTCCCAGCCCAGGAAGAGTCCCCGGGTTTCGGGGGTGAGCAGTTCTCCCGGCCCCTGTACCATCCGGAACCGGTCGAGTACCTTGTCCTTTTCCCCCTGGAACGCCAGAGTGCCGTGATCCAGCCCCACCAGATAGTCACAGATGTCCTCCAGGTCACCGGTGATATGGGTGGAGTAGAGAATGGTGTTTCCCTCGTCCTCCATGTACCGGCGCAGATAACCCAGCAGCCGGTGACGCACCGACGGGTCCAGATTGGCAGTGGGTTCGTCCAGGATCAGCAGCCGGGGACGGCAGCAGAATGCCATGAGGAAGGAAAGGATCTTCTGCTGTCCCTTGGAAAGCTCCTTGATCTTCCGGTCCGGCAGTTCAAATTCCGCCCGCATCTTCTGATAGAGCTCCTCGTCCCACCGGGGATAGAAGGGGCGTACCATCTCATGCACCATCTCGGTGGTGAGGGTGGGGATATAGTAGGGGGTTTCGCTCACAAAGCCCACCTGTTCCCGGATCGCCGGGTCAGCAGTGATGTCCCCGCCCAGCACCTGGACTGTCCCCGCTGTCTTGGGGATCACCCCCAGCACCGACCGGATCAGGGTGGTTTTGCCTGAGCCGTTTTTGCCCACCAGCCCGGTGACATACCCCTGCCGCAGATCCAGCCGGGGCAGGCTCACTTCAAAGCTGCCATAATTCTTCTTGAGATTCTGGATCATAATCGCATTCATAGACTCACTTCTCCTCTCCGGCCTGGTCATACAGCCGGCTGATCTGTTCGATAATTTCCTCCCGGGATACTCCCGCAGCCTTTGCTGCCGATACAGCCCGCTCCAGCCAGCCCCGCATCTCCTGCCGGTGCAGTTCGAGCAGGTGTTCCCGGTTCTCAATGCTTACAATACTGCCCCGTCCGGGCAGGGTTTTGATATAGCCGTCCCGTTCCAGTTCCTCATAGGCCCGGCGGGTGGTGATGATGCTCACCGAAAGATCCGCCGCCAGGGTGCGCACTCCCGGCAGCAGCTCCCCCTGGGGCAGGGTGCCGCTGAGAATCTGCCGCTGAATCTGCTGGACGATCTGTTCATACAGGGGCGTGGCAGATGTGGGATCAATCAGGATTGTCATGTCCTCACCTCACTGTGTATCTTTGATATACACAGTATATACTGGATATACACAGTTGTCAACCCCTGATCTGAAAAAAGCGGCCTGCCGTCTTTTTGAAAGTTTTTTTGAAAAAGCTCTTGCAAATCTTCCATAAGTGTGATATATTCAATTCTGCACATAACTGCCGGCGTGTACCTGTACGCCGAAGATTTCCCATATAATTTTGCTGATCTGGAGCAGAAGTTTCTATGTGGCGGCCTTAACCGCCTACGCTATGGGTGTCTTTTGTTTTTGACCTGTTTTTCAGGGAAAGAGCGAGGGCCATCCGTATCCTGTTTGGAGGCCTCCGCTCTTTTCCATTTTATCGGGCTGTTCTGCCGCTTCCGGTTCGGGAGGCGGCTTTTTTCATGTTCTGCCGCTTTTTGCGATTCTCCGTGTTGAAGCGCCGGCGCAATACTGATATACTTTAGATGAAAGGCCCCTCGGTTTTGTGGAAAGCGTCTGATTTTTCCCGGGGGATTCCGGTGAAAAGCCGAAATTTTCCAGACCGGGCATCAATCCGGGCTGTTTTGCGCACAGATGGGGTGAAAGGCCGGGGACCGATGTCCCGGCAGCGAAAGGAGCGAGGTTTTTATGAAACATCGACTGTTGGCACTGGCGGCAGCAGGTGCGCTGTGCCTGTCCCTGTGCGGATTTTCCGGCACACAGCCGCTGCCTGATACCATTACGGTACAGGGCACCGGAATTGTGGAAGCCCGTCCGGATCAGACCAAATTCACCGCTGGCGTGAATGTGGTAAAACCCACAGCCGCCGAGGCAGTTTCCGCCGGCAATGAGATGGCGGCCGGAGTGCGTCAGGCTTTGATGGATGCCGGGGTTCCGGAGGAGAATATCATCACCGATGGCCTCTGGCTCTGGGAGCACTATACCTATACCAATTACACCAGCTACCGGGACGGCTATGAATACCGGGTGAGCTTCACCGTCAAGGTGCCGGAGGGAGCCGAAGCCGGGGCTGTTCTGGATGCGGCAGTGGCAGGCGGAGCCACCTCCACCGGAAGTCTGACCCAGACAGTCAGCGATGCCGGTGATCTCTATACCGAGGCATTGGGCGCCGCTGTGGAAAGTGCCCGGCAGTCGGCGGAAAAGCTGGCGGCAGCTTCGGGCAAGACCGTAGGCAAGGCACTGTATATCACCGAGTCGGGCTATGGCGTAGCCGAGGAGACTGAGCGCAACAACCCTGATACAGGCGGCGGATATTTTGCGTCGGATTCCGCTCAGGAGACCACACCGATCCTGCCGGGACTGGAACAGGTGGAAGCCCAGGTAGAGATTGTCTTTGAGCTGGTATAAGGAGGGGAGCAGAATGAAACAGAGGATCATAGCCCTGCTGACCACCGGGCTTCTGATACTGAGCCTGGCGGGCTGTGCAGCACAGAATTCAACCGCCCAGACCCTGCCGGAGAGCGTGACCGCCGGAGGCAGCGGCAAGGCGACTGCCGCGGCGGATATTGCCCAGCTCACCCTGGGAGTGGAGACAGAAGGCGCTACCACAGAGGCGGCACGCGAGAAGAATGCGGAAGCGGTCCAGGCGGCGGTGGACTTTCTCACCGGTATGGGTGTGGCGGAATCGGACATCAAGACCGAGCGCATCTATCTGGGCGAACAGTATGACGGCGGCTATCAGATGTCCACCCGGATGACCGTGCTGGTCCGGGAGGTGGACCGTGCCGGCGAAGCCATTGACGGCGTAGTAAATGCGGGTGTCAACAGCATCTACGATGTGGAATACGGCGTGGCAGATGAGGCCGCCCTGTATGAACAGGCGCTGGAGAACGCCGCGGCTGACGCGAAGGAGTCGGCTCAGAAGATGGCGGAAGCAGCCGGACGCACCCTGGGCGATGTGATCTCGGTGGAGGAGAGCTCCTACGGCGGAGCGACACTGGTGCGCCAGCAGGCAGAGGACGGCAGCTTTACCGATGCCACCCTTTCGGCGCCCGGCGACCTGAGTGTCACAGCGGAAGTCCGTGTGATCTACGAGCTGAAGTGACCCCCGGTACAGCAGCTGTAAATGGATAAAAAATCCCCGGCATTCCAGAGTGAGTGCCGGGGATTTTCGGATGGGGCAGTTTGCCCGGTGCTGTGCCTCCTTGCGGCAGTGCACCGGAAACAAGCGGGTCGGTGAGCAGACCGCCTGCGCCCGGCAAAAGCCCGTACAGGGGAGAGTTTTCCACCTTCTGCGGCAGCTGCTGTGGAAAGCGGAAGTGGCTCTCCGGCATGCCGCCCATTAAAGCGGATCAGCTGACCCCAGTGCTGCCGGCTGGCACTGTGAGGAGGAGAGCCGGGCGAGTAAAAAGCCGCAGCGTACAGACTTTTCCACACTTTGCGAGCCGCCCGGTGGAAAACAGAGGGCGCCCCGGGGACAGAAAAAACCGGCTGTCCCAGTGGAACAGCCGGTTTTGAACAGACAGACTCAGGCGTTGTGGCTGGCGGCGTCGATGGCGTCGATCATCGCGGCACGGACACCGGCGTCCTCCATGGCACGGATGCCGCGGATGGTAGTGCCGCCGGGCGAGCAGACATTGTCCTTGAGCGCACCGGGGTGCAGGCCGCTTTCCAGCAGCATCTTGCCGGCGCCGATCACTGTCTGGGCAGCCAGCTCATAGGCCAGCTGACGGGGCACGCCATGATAGACAGCGCCGTCTGCCAGACCCTCCATGATGAGGTAGATGAAGGCCGGGCCGCAGCCGGTGAGGGTGGAAGCGCCGTTCATCAGCTTCTGGGGCACCACCCGGTACTGACCGATGGCCGAGAACAGCTCCCGGACATACTCCTGCTCCTCCTGGGTGAAGGTGCTGCCCTCTTCCGCGATTGCCATGCCTTCGCCCACCATGCAGGGGGTATTGGGGATCACGAACATCACACGGGCCGATTCCGGCAGCAGGGCACGCAGCTTTTCGGTGGTCCAGCCCGAGGCAATGGACAGTACAGCCTTGCCGCAGAGGGCATCGCCCATTTCTGCCACAACGCTCTCCACCACATTGGGCTTTACTGCCAGCAGGACCATATCGGCCTGACGGGCGGCTTCCGCAGCGGAGACAGCGGCGGTGATGCCGGTTTCAGCGGCAACCTCTGCCAGACGCACGGTATTGATGTCATAAGCGGACACATGAGCGGGATTGAAGAATCCACGGTCACAGCCGCCCTTGAGAATGGCATAGGCCATATTGCCCATACCGATGAATGCCAGTTTCATAGTTGAGTTCCTCCTTGTGGGGTGACAGACGTGTCTTTTCCCTTTACAAGGCTCATTATACCAGTCCTGACACTGAAACACAAGGCAGTCACATCTGACTGTCCCGCAGACGGCTGTATTTTTCCCGGGTGGCTTCACCGCCCCGGAGATGGCGTTCGTCCCGGTTTTTCATCAGTACGGCATGGACACTCTCCCACAGTTCCGGACTCAGCCGGGACAGGCGTTCGGTGACATCCTTATGCACCAGACTCTTGGAAAAGCCAAAGGCAGCAGCGGTACTGCGCACCGTAGCGCCATGGTCAACAATATATTGCCCCAGCATCAGGGCACGGTCTTCCGGGATCCCTTTCATGGCGGAAATAACCTCCTCCGAAAACATCATTCTGTTCTGAATGTATGCGGAGGTGTCGGAGGGATATGCCCATTTTTGGTGCAGAAATCCCTTGCGGAAGCCGGGCCGGATTTGATATAGTAGGAATCAGATGCGGCAGTTCTGCCAATAAGGAGGAAGATAGATCCATGCGTAAGATCATTATTGACACCGATCCCGGCATTGATGATGCAGCAGCCATTGCCATTGCCATGTTCAGTCCCGAACTGGATGTCCAGCTGATCACCACTGTATCCGGCAATGTGAGCGTGGAAAAAACCACCCACAACGCCCTGCGTCTGATGACCCTGTGGAATGCCGGAGTTCCGGTGGCGGCAGGTGCTTCCCGGTCGCTGACCGGCATGCGGTATGATGCCGGCGATACCCATGGCGAATCGGGTATGGACGGCTTTGCCTTTGATGAGGTGACCGTGCAGCCGGTGAAGCTCCATGCGGTGGAGGCCATGCGCCGGGTACTGGAGCGCAGTGAGGAGAAGGTCACCCTGGTGCCCATCGGCCCGCTGACCAATCTGGCCCTGCTCTTTGTCCAGTATCCCGAGGTCAAGGAGAAGATCGAGGAGATCGTCCTCATGGGCGGCGCTTTCCTCCGGGGCAACATCACCCCGGCAGCCGAGTTCAACATCTATGTGGACCCCGAGGCGGCGGATATTGTGTTCCGTTCCGGACTGCCCATTGTGATGTGCGGCCTGGAGCTGGCAAATATGGCCCGGATCACCGGCCCCATGGTGGATGCGGTCCGGGGCAATAACCCCACCGCCGAGATGATCTACCGGCTGTTTGAGCACTACCGGGACGGCGATATGGAGAGCGGGCTCAACATGTTCGACTCCACCGCCGTGGCCTACCTGCTGGCACCGGAGCTCTACACCACTGTGGACTGCTTTGTGGGCGTCGAAACCGCTTCCCCGCTCACCCGCGGCATGACCGTCTGCGACCTTGACAACCGCCTGGGTCGGACCCCCAATGTGAAGGTCTGCACCGCTGTGGACCCCGCCGGGTTCCAGAAGCTGTTCATTGACGCCCTGGCTTCGGCAAACGGTGTTCCCGAGAATCCCACCGCCGCCATGTGGCTCTATGACGAAGTCTGATCCGTCCGGTTCCCGTACATGAAAACACCCCCGCCGCACGGCCTGGTCTGTGCGGCGGGGGTGTTTGTTTTGGGGCGGTATTGCCCATATAGCGGGGAATCCTGCCGCTGCACAGAAGCCCGCCGGGCAGTGTGTCTGCGCCGGAGCAAATGCCATCTTCCCGGCATGCTCCTTGCCCCGAGTATGCCCGATAGTCCGCCTGCCTCTGCGCTCCCAAACAAAAACGCCGTCTTCGTCCGGGGAAAACCCGGCAGAGGGCGGCGTGCTGTTTTTATCAGGCTGCGGAGGAACTCTTCTCTTCGCTGCTGGTCTGGGACTCTGCTTCGTCCGGATTCTCCGGCTCGGTGGTCTCCGGCTCAGCGGTGTCCTCCTCATCGGGGATATAGCCCATCGAGGCAGGAGAGCTCTCCCAGGGCTGACCCGGCTCATTGTGGACAAAGCTCTCAGGATAGAGGAGCTTCCCCATGGTCCAGAGGGTATCCAGCAGGTCGGGGCTCTGGCGTTCCAGGTTCTCCGGGTCGATCTCATAGATGGCTCCGGCCTTGCCTGCGTTGGTGGTCTTGTAGCAGCTCGAGGCGGCAATGGTCTCCCCGGAGATCATACCGTTATAGAAGATCACATCGGGGTTGAGATCCACTTCCTTCTCCTGGGGATAGGAGTAGTTGGTGTAGTCCGCCCCCCAGTTCTGGGTTCCGAGAAGCTCGAGGATATACCCCTCAAAGCTGTCGCCGGTGGCGATCTGCAAAAGGCCCCCGGCTACATAGACGGTGGAGATATTCTTCTCCCCGGCGGCGTCCAGGCAGGACTGGATCTCAGCGAGTTTGTGGTCAAAGGGCACGAGGTATTCCTCTGCCATTTTGGCGCCGGTCTCCTCACCATAGAGCAGCCGGAACAGATCCACATAGTTCTGCCGCACCCCTTCCAGATCCGAGGCGGGCGGGATCACCACAAAGTCGATGTTGGCCTGCTGGAGCTCCAGAGCCACCGCGTCGGTGGGCTGGGCGGTCATCAGCACCAGATCAGCGCCCAGTTCCTTGATGGCGTCAATATCCGGAAGCTGCTGGGTGCCGGCCCGGGGATATTCATAGTATTCCAGGTCACCGGGCTGGGCAGGCAGATCGCAGTAATCGCTGATGGCTACCACCCGTCCGGCAATCTGCAGCTGGAACAGGGTATCGGTGAGGGCCGGAGCCAGGCTCACCACCTTTTTGGGACGGTGATCCACCACGGTATCCGCCACATGCACCGGATAGTCATTGGCAGTGGTCTGTGTATCCTCCTGTTTGCAGGAGGTGAGGGTAAAGATGCAGACGGCAGTCAGAGCCGCTGCAATCAGTCGGGTCAGTTTCATAGCGCGTCGGTTCCTTTCATCGGGCCGGGACCGCTTCCCGGCAGAGGGTCGGTACCTCTATTTTATAATCCGCGGCGGGGTCTGTCAATGAAGAGTCCCATGGAAGCTGTGCCGGAAATGGGACGGATTTCTGCATTTCCCCTGAATTTTACAAAACCGACACAGTTCCGGAAGAATTTGTCTGTGTGCGGCCGGGGAAATTGTGATAGAATAAGTCCATCATGGGAGGAAAGAAGGTTGGCTTCATGTCCGGAACAAGGCGCCCGATGCGCTGGCTGCTGCCTCTGGGAGCTGTGCTGCTGTGCATGGGGGCAGTCTGGCTGTTTTCAGCCCAGAGCGGTACCCTCTCTTCGGGTCTGTCCCGGGGGGTACTGGGTCTGATCGAAACCGAACTCCCCGGGTTCTATGCCCTGCTGGCCCGGTGGGGACGCCCGGAATACCTCCTGCGCAAGCTGGCGCATTTCAGCGAGTATCTCCTGCTGGGGCTGCTCCTCTATGCCCTGCTGCGCCGGAAGTTTTCCCCGGCGGTCTCCGCTCTG
This sequence comes from Hydrogenoanaerobacterium saccharovorans, assembly GCF_016901815.1. GTDB lineage: Bacteria > Bacillota > Clostridia > Oscillospirales > Ruminococcaceae > Avimicrobium > Avimicrobium caecorum. The sequence continues at coordinate 127,152 of NZ_JACSNR010000008.1, read as the reverse complement.
CTGGCAGTGATGCTGGCGGCGGGCTTTGCCCTCACCGATGAATGGCATCAGCTCTCGGTGCCCGGACGGGACGGCAACCTCCGGGATGTGCTCATCGATACGGCAGGAGCCTTTACCGGAGCGGTGCTGGGCTGTGTCCTCACCGGCCTGCGGCGGCTTCTTGCCCGGCTCCGGGGGAGAAAACCGGCGGCATAACAGCAGAAAAAGAGCCCGTTCCCCGGCACAGGGGGGACAGGCTCTTTTTTGCGGAAAAACAGTCACAGTGCCCGGCGCATTGCCACGTGGGGCACACCGGCTTCCAGGAACTCCCCGGATACCGCCTCATAGCCGCAGGCCTCATAGAAGCCCCGGGCAGAACATTTGGCGTCCAGCACCACAGCCGAGAGCCCCTCCGCCCGGAAGCGGTTTTCCACAGCGGCGAGGGTCTGGCGTCCGGCGCCCTGTCCCCGGCAGTCCTTCCGGATGCAGAACCGCTGGAGCCGCAGGGTACCGTCCTCCTGGGGCAGACAGCGCACCGCGCCGATGTCCCTGCCGTCCCGGGTGATGAGGAAGTGCCGGCATTCCCCGTCCAGACAGTCCCGGCTGTCCCGTTCCACATCGGCGGGGACTCCCATTTCCCGGGTAAAGACCTCCTGCCGCACCGCAAGACAGCGGTCGAGCAGGTCGGGGGCAGCAACTTCCAGCAGGGTGATGACAGTTTGCATGGGTTCTCTCTCCTTTTGCCGGCATAGGACCGGCTGATGATGATCCTATCCTACCACACCTGGGAAAAAGGCGCAAGAAACCACGGATTTTGCCGGAAAAATTCACTGGAAGATTTGAAAGAACCGGGGATATATAGTATAATAAAACCATATATGCGCCGGCAGAGGACCGGCAGGCGTTTCAGACTGGGGGAGAGAGTATTTTGAAGGAGATCTATCTGGACAACAGTGCCACCACACAGGTGGATGACCGGGTCATCGACTATATTACCAAGGTGATGCGGGAGCATTATGGCAACCCGTCGTCCCTCTATGATCTGGGGCTGCAGAGCCACCTGCTCATGGAGGAGGCAGCCAAATCGGCGGCAGCACTCATCGGCGGCAAGGGGGAGAACCTCTACTTCACCTCGGGCGGCACCGAGAGCAACAACTGGGCCGTATTCGGCACAGCCCGTGCCAAGCGCCGCCGGGGCAAGCGGATGGTCACCACCGCCTTTGAGCACTCCTCCATTCTGGAGCCGATGAAGCGTCTGGGGGAAGAGGGCTTTGAGCCGGTGTTTGTCAAGCCGGACGAGCATGGCATCATCTCGGCGGAGGATTTCCTCTCCCAGGTGACCCCGGATACCATTCTGGTGAGCTTCATGCTGGTGAACAACGAGGTGGGCACCATGCTGCCCTATGAGGAGATCGCTGAGGAGGTACGGCGCATCGCGCCCAATGCCACCATCCACTGCGATGCGGTACAGGCCTATGGCAAGCTGCCCCTGAAGGTGGAAAAGCTGCCCATCGACCTTGTGTCCATGAGCGGACACAAGATCCATGCCCCCAAGGGCATCGGCGCCCTCTATGTGAAGAAGGGCACCCGCATTGACCCGATTATCTATGGCGGCGCCCAGCAGAACGGCCTGCGTCCCGGCACCGAGAGCCTGCCCCTGGCCTGCGGTATGGGCTATGCGGCAAAGCTGCGGGCTGAGACCATCAGGCAGGACTGGGAAACCGTCACCCGGCTGCAGGCCTATGCCCGGGAAAAGCTCAGTGCCATTCCCGGCATTGTGCTCAACTCCCCGGAACATGCCTTCCCCTATATTCTCAACTTCTCGGCAGAAGGCATCCGGTCCGAGACCATGCTCCATCATCTGGAACAGTATGGCATCTATGTTTCCAATGCCTCTGCCTGCGGCAAGGGCGCAGCCAGCCATGTGCTGGATGCCATGGGACTTTCCCACCGCCGCATCGACTCAGCCATCCGGCTGAGCTTCAATGCCCAGAACACCGAGGCGGATATTGACGCCTTCCTGGAAAAGCTCCGGCTGGGACTGGATACCCTGGCCCGGGCCCGTTCCTAAATCCAATCATAACGAGGTAACAGTACGATATGAAAGAAATAATCCTGCTCAAGGCGGGGGAGATCGCCCTCAAGGGACTCAACCGCAGCACCTTTGAAGACCGTCTGGTCAAGAACTGCAAGTTCCGGCTCCGGGACATCGGCAGCTTCCGGTTCACCCGGGCCCAGTCGACCATGTATGCCGAACCCCTCTCCGAGGACATCGATATGGACGATGCCGTGGAGACCCTCCAGCATGTATTCGGCTTTTCCAAGCTGAGCCGTGCCTGTGTGGTGGAAAAGGATATGGACACCATCTGTGCCGCCGCCGAGGAATATCTGGGAAGAGAACTGCGGAAAATCCGCACCTTTAAGGTAGAGGCCAAGCGGTCGGACAAGAAGTTCCCCCTCAAGTCCCCGGAGATCGCCGCGGAAGTGGGCGGATACCTGCTCTCCCGGTTCTCCAATCTGCGGGTGGATGTGCATGAGCCCGATCTGGTGATCTTTGTGGAGATCCGGGATCAGGCAGCCTATATCCATGGCCCCCAGCTGGACGGCGCCGGCGGTATGCCGGTGGGCTCCAGCGGCAAGGCCATGCTGCTGGTATCCGGCGGCATCGACAGCCCGGTAGCGGGCTACATGATGGCAAAGCGCGGCCTGGAAATCGAGGCCATTCACTTTGCCGCTCCGCCCTACACCAGTGAATATGCCAAGCAGAAGGTCATCTCCCTGTGCCGGGAGGTGTGTGAATATGCCGGACGCATCAAGCTGCATGTGGTGAACTTCACCCATGTGCAGGAGGAGATCCGGGACAAGTGCCCCGAGGAATACTTCACCATCATCATGCGCCGGTATATGATGAAGATTGCCGAGCGTCTGGCCCGGGAAAATGGCTGCGGCGCCCTGATCACCGGTGAGAGTGTGGCACAGGTTGCCAGCCAGACCCTCTATGCTCTGGGCTGTACCGATGTGGCCTGTGAACTGCCGGTGCTGCGTCCGGTGATCGGCATGGACAAGAATGAGATCATTGCCATCTCCCGGAAGATCGGCACCTTTGAGACTTCGATTCTCCCCTATGAGGACTGCTGTACTGTGTTTACACCCCGTCACCCCCGTACCAAGCCCAAGCTGCGGGACGTGCTGCGGGCAGAACAGTCGCTGGATGAGGAAGCTCTTCTGGCGGATGCCCTCTCCAAGGTGGAGACCATGTTTACATATCCGGAGCGATAACCCATGCAGGACAGAAAGAATGGAGGTGAACGGATGGAAGCAGTGCTGCTCGGCCTGACCCCGGAGGTCAGGGTATCCGACCGGCAGAGCCCCCTTGCGGGAGCACTGCGCCGGGAACTGGCAGCGGTGACCGGACTGGCAGTGACTGCCCTGGATCTGGACCCCCGGGACGAGAGCCTGTTTGACACCCTGGCCGATGCGCTGGAGGAGTGTCAGGTGCTGGTGACAGTGGGGGATCTGGAGACCCCCGGCGGTCTGCGGCGGCTGCTCACCCGGGGACTGGGACTGGAAACCCGCATCGATCCCGATGCGCTGGAAGATGCCCAGGCCTGGTGCCGGAGCCATCCGGACGCCCGCATTGCCCCCGGCGAACTGGCGGAGGTGCCGGTGATCGCCGAGGTATTCCGCACCGGCGGCGTGTGCGGCTTCGGACTGCGGAGCCGGCAGCAGGCGATTCTCTGCCTGCCCGGTGATCCCGAGGCCTTCCTGCCGCTGCTGCTCCGGGAGGGCTATGCCTTCCTGGGGGACTTCCTGGGACGGGAGATCCACACCATGGAGCTGGCGGCAGACGGGGCGGACCCCCAGCAGCTCTACCGGCAGATGGACGGGGAAAACCTGCCCATGGCGCTGGAATACAATCTGGTATCCACCCGGGAGGGACAGCGGCTGCGGCTGATCGCGCCGGAGCGGGGACTGCTTTACCTGGGAGCGGAAACAGCCGAGCGCTATCTGCCCGATGCCAGGGAGGAGCCGGCGGCGGTGCGCAATCCGCTGCTCCCGCCCGATCTGGACCAGGAGGACAGCCCCGGGCCGGAGGAATCCGCCGCATCGGCCTCAGAGAAAAAGAGCAGCCGCCGGTGGATCATCGGCGGGGCAGCGGCGGCAGTGGTACTCATTGCGGCTGCCGCCGGGATCTTCCTCTTTATGGGGCGTGAGGAGGCCGAACCGGTCTCCGGCTCCGAGAGCAGTTCGGTTTCTTCGGAGGAGAGCTCCGAGGAGTCGGAGGACAGCTCGGACGAGGAACTTCCCAGCTATGAAAACGGCATGCCCGGGGATTATCTGCCCCAGTTCGAGGAACTGTACAGCCAGAATCCCGATGTGGTGGGGTATCTGGAAATCGAGGGCACCGACTTTGCCTATCCGGTGGTACAGTACACCGACAATGAATACTACCTGCGCCGGGGCTTTGACGGCGAGGAGAACGAAAACGGTACGCCTTTTGTGGACTACCGCACCAATCTGCGCACCACCCAGAACACCATTGTGTACGGGCACAACATGCGCACCGGTACCATGTTCGAGACCCTGCTCCAGTACCGGGATATGAACTTCTACAAGGAGCACCCCACCCTGACCTTCGACAGTGTCTATGAGGAAGGGGAATACAAGGTGATCGGCATGTTCATTGCCAACACCCGTCCTGAAGATGGCCCCATCTTTGACTATCTCAACTTCCTGGACGGCACCGAGGATACCTTCATGGAGTATGTGGAGAATGTCCGGGAGCGGTCGCTCATCACCACCGGGGTGGATGTCCAGCCCGGGGACCGGCTCATTACATTGTCCACCTGTTCCTATGAGTTCACCGAGGCCCGGTTTGTGGTAGTGGCCCGGAAGATCCGGGAGGGTGAGGACCCGGAGGTGGATACCTCGGAGGCCTACAAGAACCCTGACCCGCTCATGCCCCGGGTCTGGTATGAGCTCTACGGCGGCAACAATCCCTATGAGGAGAGCAGTTCCAGTTCTTCTTCCAGTTCGTCCAGCTCGTCCAGCTCCTCCAGCAGTTCGGGTTCTTCCAGCAGCTCCAGCTCGTCCAGTTCTTCTTCGAGCTCCAGTTCGTCCTCGAGTTCCAGTTCTTCCAGCCGTCCTTCCAGTTCGGAGGAGGAAGAGGAAAACGATCATGAGATCGATGATGATCTGGCAGATGAGGAACTGGCTGTGATGTACAACGGGCGTCTGACCCGCATGAACGCCTATGACCTGGTGAGCGAGATCGTGGAAAGCGAAACCCGGGGTGCCCTGCATCCTGAGGCCATCAAGGCACAGGTAGTCGCCACCTATACCTATATCAAGTACTCCAATCAGGTGGGCATCTATCCGGCGGTGAATATGCGCAGCAGTGTGAGCAAGGAGGTCAAGAGTGCCGTGGATGCGGTATTCGGCGAGGCCTGCTACTACAACGGCGACTATATCAATGCGGTTTACCATTCGGTGAGCTGCGGAACTACTGCCAGTGCCAAGTCGGTCTGGGGCACCAATCTGCCCTATCTCCAGCCGGTGGACAGCGAATATGATGAGCTCTCCCCCTACTATGAGGGCAGCTATACCATCAGCGAGGAGGACTTCGCCGACGCGGTTGAGGAAACCTATGGCATTGATCTCTATGACAGTGACCTGGACCCCGAGGACTGGATTGTCATTGACTATGACAACATGGCTTCGGGAGACTATGTGGGCCGGGTGGAGATCGGCGGCAAGGATACTTCCCAGGGCGGCGATGTGAGCCGTGGCGTAGCCATCACCGGACGCAATGTCCGGGAGAGCCTGCTGGACTTCAACCTGCGTTCCACCTGCTTTGAGGTGGAATACAACTCCCGCAAGGAGCAGTTTGAGTTCACCACCCGTGGCTATGGTCATGGCGTAGGTATGAGCCAGTGGGGCGCCAACTATCTGGCAGAACATGACGGCTATACCTATAAGGAGATCCTCAAGCATTACTATACCGGAATTACAATCAAGTAATTTCCTGGGGGAATATACAGTTTGTATCGAACAGGGAGGCTTCCGGGACGGAGATCCGCCGGGGAGTTTCCCTGTTCTCGTTTGAAATGGAGGGTATTATGGCAGATTATTCCCGACTTTCCCGGCTCCCGGTGCCGCTGCTCGAGTGGTACCGGGGCAACCGCCGCATCCTGCCCTGGCGGGAGGACCCCCGGCCCTATCGGGTGTGGGTATCGGAGATCATGCTCCAGCAGACCCGTGTGGAGGCTGTGCTGCCCTATTATGAACGGTTCCTGCGGGAACTTCCGGATATTCCGGCCCTGGCAGCCGCTCCGGAGGAACAGCTCCTGAAACTCTGGGAGGGGCTGGGGTATTACAGCCGGGTGCGGAACCTTCAGAAGGCAGCCCGGACGGTCTGTGAGCAGTACGGTGGTGAGCTGCCCGGCGACTATGAGGCGGTGAAGGCGCTGCCGGGCATCGGCGAGTATACCGCCGGAGCCATCTGCTCCATCGCCTTCGGACTGCCCACCCCGGCAGTGGACGGCAATGTGCTGCGGGTGGTGTGCCGCATCACCGGCGATGAAACCCCGGTGGACTCCCCGGCGCTCAAGCGGAGGTGCCGGGAGGAACTGGCGCCGCTCTATCCGGAGGGGGCAGCCGGGGACTTCACCCAGGCGCTCATGGAGCTGGGGGCGATGGTCTGCCTGCCCGGCGGCGCGCCCCGGTGCGGAGAGTGTCCGGCACGGGAGTTCTGCGCCGCCTGTGCCTCCGGGGACCCGGAACGCCTGCCGGTGAAGCCCCCGAAAAAGCCCCGGCGGATCGAACAGCGGCGAGTGTGGGTGGTGCTCTCCCCGGCGGGAGTGCTGCTCCACCGCCGCCCGGGACGGGGGCTGCTGGCGGGGCTCTGGGAACTGCCCGGTGCCCCCGAGGGCGAAGGCTTCCCGCTTGGCTGGGAGACCCCGGCCGGAGCCGAGCCCATCGGCACCGCCCGGCATATCTTCTCCCATGTGGAGTGGCAGATGGAGGGTGAGCTGTGGCGGCTCCCCGAAGCCCGGGAGCTGCCCGAGGGCTGGCGCTGGGCCGATGCCGCCGCCCTGGCAGGGGAGGTGGCACTGCCCTCGGCCTTCCAGGCCTTCCGGGGCTTCCTGCCCAAGGCATAATAATAAGAAAGGACAGGCGGTCTGCCTGTCCTTTCTGCTTTTTGGGGAGATGTGCCCCTGTATGGCGTGCCGCCCGCTGCCGGCAGCTGGCTTTTTGCTGTGCAGGCACCCGGTTTTCCCGTATGGGACTGGCGGTGCAAGCTCTCCGGCAAATTCCCGGCGCACTCCGTCCGGGAACGGGACTGTTCGCTTCTATGCTTCCACACACCTGAGAGTCGGGAGTTCGCATTCCCGGCATACTCCACTGCTGGCGATGGGCTTTTCTGCTGTGCGGGCACCCGGCTTTCCCGCATGGGGCTGGCGGGGTATGCGCTCTCCTGCGGCTATGCGCCCCATACCGCCGATGGCGTCGGGGAGCTGCTCACCGCCGCCCCGGAGGGGACTGCCTGGCGGGCGGAGAACCTGCGCCTGACCCGTGCCGCCGAAGCCCTGGCGGACACCGTGCCGGAAGTCCTGCCCCTCAGCGACCGCTGGGACGACCTCTGCACCCTGGCACTGGTGCTGGGCCAGCGCCGGTGAGCGCCCCTGACCCCCCTATTCCCATAAAACCGAAAAGCCGGAGCCTCCCTTTTCTGGGAAAGCCCCGGCTTTCTTTTTATTATGGCACAGGCTCACTTGCCTACGCAGAAGTTCGCGAAGACCTCGTCCACCACCGCATCGGTGACCTGGCGTCCATCCAGTTCCAGGAGGGCTTCCAGAGCCTCATCAATGCAGATGTTCACCGCGTCCATGGTCATGCCCATGCGCTGGGCATCCAGAGCCTCTTCCACGGCACTGCAGGCCCGGCGCACACAGCCCCGCTGACGCTCATTGGCAAGCATGGGGGCAGAGGGGTCCACCGCGCCCAGCGAGAGAGCCTCCCGCACAGCGGTGTCCAGTTCCGCCAGACCGGTTCCCTCCCGGGCCGACAGGGTGACACAGTGGGTGAGCTGCTGACGCACCCAGTCCTCGTCTCCGCTCTGGCCCAGGTCGGACTTATTGAGGATCGCCACCGCCGGACGCTCCCGCAGCGAGAGCACCAGTTCCCGGTCCTCATCCGAAAGGGGAGCGCTGCCGTCCAGCACCGCCAGTACCAGACTGCTCTGTTCCAGTTTGCCCCGGGCACGGGTGACGCCGATGGCCTCCACCGGGTCATCGGTGGTGCGCAGACCGGCGGTGTCGGCGATATTCAGCACCAGCCCCCCGGGCAGACGCACGGTTTCCTCCACAATGTCCCGGGTGGTGCCGGGAATATCGGTGACAATGCTGCGGTCATATCCGGCGAGCAGGTTCATCAGGGTGGATTTGCCCACATTGGGCCGCCCTACAATGGCAGTGGGGATTCCTTCCCGGAGGATTTTGCCGGTGTCGAAAGTGTCCAGCAGATGCCGCAGTTCTCCGGCGCACCGGGAGAGGGTCTCTTCCAGGTGGGTATCGGTGAGCTCCTCGATCTCATCGTCGGGGTAGTCCACCCAGGCGCTCATATGGGCAGCCAGCAGGGTGAGGTCGGCACAGACTGCCTGAGTCTTTCTGGAGAGGGCGCCTTCCCGGGCTGCCATAGCCGCACGGCTGGCATCCGCACCCGAAGCGGAGATGAGATCCATTACCGCTTCGGCCTGGGTGAGGTCCATTTTGCCGGACAGGAAGGCTCGCTTGGTGAATTCACCGGCCTGAGCGGGGACAGCGCCGTGGTCGAGCAGGAGGCGCAGCACCCGGGAGAGCAGCCAGGGGCCGCCATGGCAGGAGAACTCCACCACATCTTCGCCGGTGTAGCTTCTGGGGGCGGTGTAGACATAGACTACTACCTCATCCACCGGTTCGGAGCCGTCCATCACATGACCATAGATGGCGGAAAAGCCGGGGACATTCTGGATGGTGCGTTTGCCGATGGGCCGGAATACCGAAGCGGCGATGGCTTTGGCATCGGGGCCGGACATCCGCACCAGGCCGATGGCACCGGCGGACATGGGGGTAGAGATTGCGGCAATGGTGGGATTATTCATCTTAAAAGTCCTCCTGAGTCTGGAGTTCGTCCAAAGTTTTTTCGAAAGCGGGGATAAAGTCCCGCAGGAAGCAGTCAGCTTCGGGCAATGCCATGGCAGAGATGGCCTCCCGGGTCTGGGCAGCAGCCCGGCGGAACTCAAAATTGCCCTGCCGGGTCTCCTCCATGCACTTCACCAGGGCGGAGAAGCGGTCTGCCGCCTTGAGATAGGGCAGGTACCGGGCATATGCGCCGGCGGGCAGCAGATAGGGGGCATAGTCCTCCCGGAGATCGGCGGGGAGCAGGTCCAGCAGGCTCTGGCAGGAGGCAGCTTCCACGGCCTTGTAGGCTTCGCTGATCTCGGCGCTGAAGTATTTCACCGGGGTAGGCAGGTCGCCGGTGAGAATCTCAGCGGCATCGTGATAGATCGCCAGCAGCACACCGGTGCCCAGATCCAGGGGTTCCTCCCCGGGGGTGAGGAACCGGCGGTTGTGCAGCGAGAGCAGGGCGTGCATGAAAAAGGCGGTATCGAGGCTGTGCTCACTGAGATTTTCGTCCCGGGTGCTGAACATCAGGCCCCAGCGGCGGATCAGTTTCATCCGGGCGAGCATGGCAAAAAAGCGGTTCTGCATGAGGTTTTCCTCCGGCGGTGAAATAATTCCGGCAAAATATGCCACTCTATTGATACAGGGAGAGCCGTTCCAGTGGCTGCAAAGACAGATATGATACCCTATTATACCATGGAGTGTCAACGGAATGGTATAATTGGCCATTGGGACGGGAGCAGGCGAAGCCTGCGGATCGTCCGGCCATAAAAACAAGTATAATAGCCGCCTTGCGGCTATTATACCATGGAGTGTCAACGGAATGGTATAATTGGCCATTGGGACGGGAGCAGGCGAAGCCAGCGGATCGTTCGGCCATAAAGACAAGTATAATAGCCGCCTTGCGGCTATTATAGCACCTTTTTATAAAAAGGAAAACGCCGGGGGAAAATACTGCCCGGGTCTATGGCGCAGAGCATTGGGATTGTGCTATACTGATAGATAACCAAAATCCCGATGGGAACAGACAGGGAGGAACCGTATGCAATCGGAACAGACACAGATCCACACACAGCCCGCACGCCGCAAGCTGCCCGGATGGCTGCTGGCCTTCGGCATTGCGCTGCTGGCGGCGGGAATCATGTTCCTGCCCTTCATCATCTATGAAAAGGGGAATTTTTTCTTCTTCGGGGACTTCAATGTCCAGCAAATCCCCTTCTACCGCATGGCCCATGATGCCGTGCGTTCCGGGGAAGTGCTCTGGAACAGCTATACCGACCTGGGCGCGAACTTCATTGCGTCATACAGTTTCTATCTGCTGTTCAGCCCCTTCTTCTGGCTGACCCTCCCCTTCCCCAGCGAGATGGTGCCCTATCTCATGGCACCGCTCCTCATGCTCAAAACCGCCTCGATGGCTCTGACTTCCTATTTCTATATCCGGCGGTTTGTGCGCACCGATGAGTATGCCATCATCGGCAGCCTTTGCTATGCCTTTTCCGGCTTTGCCACCTATAATATCTTCTTCAACCACTTCCATGAGGCCATGGTGTTCTTCCCGCTGCTGCTCATCGGCGTGGAGGAACTGGTCCAGAACCGCCGCCGGGGCGTCTTTGCGCTGGCTGTGGCGGTGAACTGCATCGTCAACTACTGGTTCTTCATCGGCGAAGTGGTCTTTGTGGTGCTGTATGTATTCCTGCGCATGACCGACCGCAGCTGGGGTATGACAGTCAAGCGGTTCTGTGCCGTGGCACTGGAATCGGTGCTGGGCCTCTGCCTTGCCATGGTGGTGCTGCTGCCGTCGGTGCTGGCGATTATGGGCAATCCCCGCACCACCTCGGATAACCTGCTCTATGGCTGGAACTTCTGGATCTATTCCACGGTGCAGCGTATTCCCCAGATCCTCCAGACCCTCTTCTTCCCGCCGGAACTCCCCAGCCGTCCCAACTTCTTCCCGGACGGCGGCGCCAAGTGGAGTTCCCTGTCGGCCTGGCTCCCACTGTTCGGCGTGTCGGGGACAGCAGCCTTCCTGCTGGCGGCCCGGCGCAGCTGGCTGAAAAAACTCCTGTTCACCTGCCTGTTCATGGCACTGGTGCCGGGACTCAACAGCGCCTTTATCCTCTTCAATAACTCCTACTATGCCCGGTGGTTCTATATGCCGGTGCTGCTCATGTGTCTGGCCACTGCCACTGCCCTGGAACGCCGGGACATCGACTATGTCCGGGGGGTGCGCTGGTATGCCGGCGGTGTATTGCTGTTCATGGTCGCCTGCGGCCTCACCCCCTCCAAAACCAGCGAGGGAGAGTGGAAACTCGGCCTCATGGAGGAACCCATCCGCTTCTGGCTGGTCTGCCTCATTGCGGTGTGCTGTGTGGCGCTCACCCTGTGGATCGTGCGCCAGCTGCGCAGAAATCCCGCCTTTGTACGCACTGCCATCGCTCTCACGGCGGCGGTGGGCTGTCTGCATGGCATGTTCTTCATCGGCAGCGGACGGCTCTACGGCACCAGCGGCAGCTTCCTGCGGGAACGCGCCCTGGCTGGCTATGACAGCATTGCCTTCCCCGGTGAGGACGAGGACGAATTCTTCCGCCTGGATCTCTACAACACCCTGGACAACCTGGGTATGTACTGGCATGTGCCCAATATCCAGGCGTTCCATTCCATTGTTCCCAACTCCATTATGGAGTTCTATCCCTATGTGGGCGTCAAGCGGGACGTATCCTCCAAGCCGGAGGTGAACAACTATGCCCTGCGTCCGCTGCTCTCGGTGAAGTACCTGGCAGTATCCCAGTCGGAAAAGGACGCTGAAAACCTCATGCCCGGCTATACCTTCAGCTTCTCCCAGTTCGGGTATGACTTCTATGAGAATGAAAACTATCTCCCCATGGGCTTTGGCTATACCACCGGGGTGCGGCAGTCGGTGCTGGATACCGCGCCGCTCTCGCTCCGGGCCAATGTAATGCTCGAGGCAGTGGGACTGTCGGAGGAGGCCATGGAGCGCAATGCCGATATTCTCACCGAGCTGGAATCCATTGACTATGCCTCTCTCAACGCCAGCGGCATGGAGGAGGCTGTGGAGGAGCGCCGTCAGTACACCTGTGATACCTTTGCCTTTGACAAGACCGGCTTTACCGCCACCTGTGACCTGGACGAAGATGTGCTGATGTTCTTCTCGGTGCCCTATGACAGCGGCTGGAGCGCCACCGTAAACGGCGAACCCGTGGTGATCGAAAAGGCCAGTGTGGGCTTCATGGCGGTGCGGGTACCGGCAGGGGAAGCCGAGATCCGCTTTGAGTATATGACCCCGGGCCTGATCCCCGGTGCCTTTGTATCGGCGGGCGGCCTGGTGCTGCTGGGCGTCTATCTGCTGGTGATGCGCCGTCAGGACCGGCGGGCCGCTGCCGCGGACCCGGTGCCTGCCAGCTTCCGCAGCCTGCGGGAGCACCGGGAGGAGAGCATCCAGTCCGCGCAGACCGTGCTGACTCCGGAATCCCCGGCGCCGGCTCTGGAACAGCCCGAACCGGAGACCCCGGACGGGAAGGAGGAACAAGACCATGAGACCGAATAAACTGTATATGGTGATCCCCTGCTACAATGAGGAGGAAGTGCTGCCCGAGACCGCCCGGCGGCTGCGGGAAAAGCTGACCGCCCTGATGGAGGCGGGGACCATTTCACCCGAGAGCCGGGTGCTGTTTGTCAACGATGGCAGCAAGGATCATACCTGGGAGATCATTGCCCGGCTGCACCAGGAGAACCCGCTCTTTTCGGGGGTGTGCCTGTCCCGGAACCGGGGGCATCAGAATGCGCTGCTGGCGGGCCTGATGACCGCCCGGGAACGGTGCGACATCACCATCTCCATGGACGCTGACCTCCAGGACGACATCGAAGCCATCGACGGCTTCCTTAAAAAGTACCAGGAGGGGTGCGAAGTGGTCTATGGTGTCCGGTCCAGCCGGACCACCGACACTGTATTCAAGCGCTCCACCGCCCAGGGCTTCTACAAGCTCATGCGGCTGATGGGCACCCCGGTCATCGATAACCATGCCGACTTCCGGCTGATGAGCCGTCCGGCGCTGGATGCCCTCGCCCAGTTCGGGGAAGTGAACCTCTTCCTCCGGGGGATTGTCCCCATGGTGGGCTTTAAGAGCGGCATCGTGGAATATGAACGCCATGAGCGCTTTGCCGGTCAGAGCAAATATCCCCTGGGGAAGATGCTCTCCTTTGCCTTTGACGGTATCACCTCCTTTTCCACCATGCCCATCCGGCTCATTACCCTGGCGGGCTTCGGAATCTTTGTGGTGAGCCTGCTGGCTCTGCTGATCTTCCTGGTACAGAAGCTGCTGGGCTATACCGTCCAGGGCTGGGCTACCCTGATGGGGTCCATCTGGCTCATCGGCGGCCTGCAGCTGCTGGCACTGGGCATTCTGGGCGAGTACATCGGCAAAATTTACATGGAAGTCAAGCACCGGCCCCGGTTTGTGATTGAACGGGTGCTGGACGATTCTCCGGCAGGCGAAACACTGCCGGCAGACCGGAACGGCTGGAAATAACCACCGCTGGCACAGTCCGCCGGGATATGATAGCATAGAGAGCAGAGGAGCTGCCGGCGGGCAGAGAAGTGAGGTAGACGTATGGCAAAACGAGAATGGAACGGTTCTGCCCGGATCTGGGGCGGGATTCTGGGAGGCGCTGTGGTACTGGCAGTGCTCCTGGCCCTGGCAGTGCAGAATTTCACCGCGCAGCCGGCAGGTCCGGCACAGGAGAGCTCCATGGGATCGGAGAGCAGCAGCCTGTCCTCCGGTTCGTCCTCGGAGGAGGAGAGCAGCTCCCGGACCGAGAGCGGCGACAGTTCGGAGGAGTCCTCCGAAAGCTCCTCCCAGGCGGAAAAGACCGATAAGATCACCATTACCCAGTCAGGAGAATATGCCGGCATCAATCCCATGAAACAGGTGGTCATCCGCACCGGCGAAGTGACCATCCGGGATATGACCATCACCGGCGATCTGTTCATCATGGACGAAGTCACCGGCGATGTGACGCTGGAGAATGTCACCATTGAGGGCAACCTCTATGTCTATGGTTCCGACCTGCTCACCCTGGATTCGGTGACCGTACCGAATGCCCGGTTCCAGCGGGATAACCAGCAGCTGAATGTCATGGTCAAGAGGGACAGCCAGATCGACAACACCCTGGTGATGTGCGGCGCCACCCTGCGGGAGCGGGCTCTGGGACGGAGCGAAGGCTTTGTGAATATGCAGGTGGAAAACGGCGGCATTCTCATCAAGAACAATATCTCGCTGCTGTCGGTGCATCTGGATCAGCTCACCGTCAACTACAACAGCCGCATCAGCCTGTCCAGCGGCACCGAGATCAAGCAGGCTGACGCCAATGCCAAACTGACCCTGGCCGGCCTTGGCAAGGTACAGGATCTGGTGGTGCGCAGCGACTATGTGCAGTATACCGTCGACCCGGACAACATCACCGTCAAGCGGGGCTATGCCGACCCGGTGAAGGTGGACCAGGAATATGAGGCGGACGAAAACGGGGAGGCCTCGCTGCTGGACACCGAAAGCCTGCAGCTGGACACGCCGGAAGATGTCTGGCTCTATGAGGAAGATGGGTACCTCTGTCTGGAGTACAGCCATGTGGACGCCAATGACGGCTACTATGTGGTGGTATACAAGGGCAGCGACCGTCTGCTGAGCGTTTATACCGATGTGGACGAGGAACAGCTGGTGCTCACCGAAATGGACCCGTCCTGGCAGGGCAAGCGGTTCTATGCCAAGGTCAAGGCGCTGGGCAGCGTCTATGACAGCACCGAGGATTCGGAGTTCGGCGACAGTGAAACCTTCCGTTGGGAATAAAATCGCACTCATATATGTGCAATATGCACATAAAACCATCTGATTCTATGTGCATATAACATAATAATAGAAATTTTACATCTGACAAAGAAACAGCGAAGGCTTTTGCGGATTGCATAAAACCAGGCGCTGTTTTTCGAAGGAATCTGACGAAATGCCGGGTAATTTTCCAGAAATATGAGAGTTTTCCCAGAATTAACCTGAATTTTACGGGAAAAGCACGGGAAAATCGAGGTTTGACATTGGGGGAGCGGGTCACTATAATCAGTATGACACCCCGTAAAGATGGAATGCAAGTTTGGAAAGCGGGACAACAACTGTCCTGACGAGTGAAAATTGGAGAGAGTGGAATGCTGGAACTGATTTCGTATTTTAATTTCGTGCTGGCGCTCACCATCAGCGCGGCCTATTTCTATCAGCTGGTTTATCTGATGTATGGTCTGGTAAGCCTGCGCAAGCCCTGGATCTTTGTGGCCCAGAAGCAGCACCGGTACGCGGTGATGATCTCGGCAAGAAATGAGGAGGAAGTCATCGGCGAGCTCATCGGCAGCCTGACCTCCCAGAACTATCCCCGGGAACTGCTGGACATCTATGTCGTAGCCGACAACTGCACCGATGATACCGCGGGCGCGGCCCGCCGGGCCGGTGCCACTGTCTATGAGCGGTTTGATACCGTTCACAAGGGCAAGGGCTATGCACTGGGCTATCTGCTCCATGAGCTGAAGGCCGACATCGGTGAGAGCGGCTATGACGGCTTCTTTGTCTTTGACGCCGACAACATCATTGCCCCCAACTTTGTCAATGAGATGAACAAGGTATTTGATACCGGCGATTATCAGGCTCTCACCAGCTACCGCAACTCCAAGAACTTTGCTGATAACTGGATCAGTGCCGGTTATGGCCTGTGGTTCATGCGGGAAGCCCGGTTCCTGAACTTCCCCCGGATGCTCATCGGTACCAACTGTGCCATTTCGGGCACCGGATTCCTGATCTCGGCGGAAGTGGTACAGCAGAACGGCGGCTGGCCCTATCATCTGCTCACCGAGGATATTGAGTTCTCGGCAAACTGTGCCCTCAAGGGTCAGCGGATCGGCTACTGCGAAACCGCTGTCCTCTACGACGAGCAGCCGGTCACCTTCAAGCAGTCCTGGGATCAGCGTCTGCGGTGGTCCAAGGGCTTCTATCAGGTGGACTTCAAGTATGGCCTGTCCCTGCTCAAGGGCTGCTTTACCAACAAGACCAACAAGTTCTCCTGCTATGATATGCTCATGACCGTAGCACCGGGCATGCTGCTCACTCTGGTGATGCTGGCAATGAACCTGATGCTGCTGGTGACCTGCTTCACCGAGCCGGCCTATATTGCCCGCCGGATTTTCCATGAGGCCAGCGGCGCTGTGATCTCTGCCATTGTGATGTTCTATATCAGCCTGTTCACCTTTGGCGCGGCTACCACCATCACCGAGTGGAAGAAGATCGCTGCCACCACCAAGCAGAAGATCTTCTATACCTTTACCTTCCCGCTGTTCCTGTTCACCTATGTGCCCATTGCCATTGTAGCCCTGGTGCGCAAGGTGGAGTGGCGGCCCATCAAGCATACTGCCATGAGTGCTGCTCAGGTACCGGGTATGCGGTCTGCCATGGCAGAGGAAGCCACACGGAGCTGACCTCCGCTGCAATCTGAATCGTCTTTCCAAAAGCCGGATATGCGTATCCGGCTTTTTTTGTTATAATAAATCTGTGAAATGCGGCCTGATAATTGGAATCTTAAATGTTATGATTCTAATTGTGATAAGAGGAAAGGGGAAAAACCGGATGACTTATCATCAGTTGATGTTGGAGAATCAACAGCTTCTGGCACGGAAACTGCTGGAACGGGTAGCGGAAGAAGGGCTGTCCAGCGGACAGCCCAAGGTGCTGGAATTCCTGCTGGAACACGATGGCTGTATGCAGAAGGAAATTGCCCATGCCTGTTCTGTGGAAGCGGCATCGGTGACTTCGCTGCTCAATAAAATGGAGCGGGACGGTCTGGTCCAGCGGAAGATCCCACAGGATAACCGCCGGGTCAGTCAG
Organism: Hydrogenoanaerobacterium saccharovorans; assembly: GCF_016901815.1. Taxonomy (GTDB): domain Bacteria; phylum Bacillota; class Clostridia; order Oscillospirales; family Ruminococcaceae; genus Avimicrobium; species Avimicrobium caecorum. Next base: position 110,078 of record NZ_JACSNR010000008.1, on the reverse strand, counting down.
GTATGGCTCACCGAGGCCGGCAGACAGAAGGCACAGATGGTCCGTGATACCTTTACCAGGCTGGAGGAAAGACTGTTCCAGGGCTTTACTTCCAGGGAAAGACAGTCGCTGCTGGATATGCTCCAACGGATTCAGGAAAATCTCAAAGAGGATGGGAGCAGAGAATAATTTCATGGAGTATGCACAGATCGTATTTTATCAGCTGGTCATTTTTGTAATTTACGGGGCCATTGGTGTGGCAGCTGTAAAGGGCGGAATCCTGGACGAAGCAGGACTGCACGCTGTTTCCCGGGTGGTGATCAAGGTCACCCTGCCGGTGATGCTGTTTACCAATACCGTATCCGGCGTCACCCGGGAAAGCCTGCTGGAATCGCTTCCGGTCACCGGAGCCACCGCTGTGATGTATCTGCTGCTGGCGCTTCTGTGCTGGGGCATGAGCCGTGCTTTTGGCCTGCGGGGCGATAAGGCATCGGTATTCATGGCCTCCACCATGTTCGGCAATGTGGGCTTTATTGGAATCCCCATCATTGCCATGCTGTTCCCGGAACGGGGAATGCTGTACATTGCGGCATTTACCATTGTGGATCAGCCTGAATAAAAAAATTCAAAAAAAGGCTTGACACTGGTAGATGGTTATGATAAAATAGCATTTGTCGAAACCAAGCTGGTGTAGCTCAGCAGGTAGAGCAGCTGATTTGTAATCAGCAGGTCGGGGGTTCGAAGCCGTCCACCAGCTCCACAAAACGATCCAGCTTCGGTTGGGTTTATATATGGGAGAATTCCCGAGCGGCCAAAGGGGGCAGACTGTAAATCTGTTGTCACTGACTTCGATGGTTCGAATCCATCTTCTCCCACCAAACAAAAAGCACCCAGAAGGGTGCTTTTTTTGTTTGGTGGGACTGACTTCCGGTGGAAGTCAGCCGCCTGCGGGCGGGAATTCCGCTTCGCTCAAATGTGGCAGGAACCTGCGGTTCCCCCACAAACGCCCCGTGGCCTGCGGCCACAGACGGCTTCGCCGACCGCTGCGGCGGGAATTCCGCTTCGCTCAAATGTGGTAGGAACCTACGGTTCCCCCACAAACGCCCCGTGGCCTTGCGGCCACAGACGGCTCCGCCGACCGCTGCGGCGGGAATTCCGCTTCGCTCAAATGTGGTAGGAACCTACGGTTCCCCCACAAACGCCCCCTCCCTGACTGTGGAGGGGCAGGCTGGAAATCCAGGATGCCTTTTTGTTGGGCGGGGCTGGCTGTTGCTGGAAGCTGGTTGCTGTGGGAAGGGCAGCCGCTTCGCTCAAATGTGGCAGGAACCTACGGTTCCCCCACAAACGCCCCCTCCCTGACTGTGGAGAGGGAGGGGGCGGCAAAGCGGTCAGAAAGATTCTCCCTCTTAAATAAAAAGGCACGACTCAGGTCGTGCCTTTTTCTGCGTTTTCAGCTTTCTGGGCGGCGGCATCTTCGGCCTCTACCCAGGCTTTGTAGGCGGCGTCTGCCTCCCGGATCCGCTCAGCCAGCCCATCCGGTGTGATCTCCGACACAGGAAAGAGCGGCGCGGCAATATAATCCTCCGGTTCCCGGCTGTTCTCCTGCCGTTCCAGCGAGAAGTCCATCACTGCGTACCGGATACCGGCCTCCTCGGTCAGTTCATGGATTTTCAGCATGATGGAAGCTGCCGTTTCGGGGGTGAGATCCTCGTTTACTGCCCGGACATTGAGCTCTCCGGCCACAGCACCCAGCTCCGCCAGGTCATAAACTCCATCCACCTTCAGATCCTCCACAAAGATACTGTACTCCTCGGGATACTCCCGGTCGCAGAACCGCAGGTGGGCGGAAACATAGACGCTTTCCCCGGAGACTCCTGGAAGGGAGGCTTTTCCCTCCGGAAAATCCGGAAGTTCCATCACTGTCTTGCCCAGATCGTAATAGTCCTGGGACAGACGGTTCCAGGTATTCCAGCAATTGGGCACCCGATCAGCATAGTCGTGGGAGCGGAAGGTGCCGTCCGGCTCTACATCAATATCAAACCAGTCGTCCATACTCCCCTCCCGGGATACCCGGACTGTATAGCACCCGTTTTTTAGGTTATAGCCGCAGCTCTCGATGGTGTAGGGTTCGCCGGGGAACTGCTCTTCCAGTACCTGACGGGCGGTATTGCGGGCCAGCAGGGCCGAGACCGGATTCCCGTAAAAGGCGTTGATGAAAAAGCCGGTCAGGAAAACCAGCCCCAGCAGGGCGGCAATCCCGAGAATTTTCCGGAAACGACTGCTCATCGGCATCACTCCTCCTGAGATGTTTCCCCGAAGTCCAGGGCAGCCAGCTGGGCCTGGAGATAACTGAGGCTGAACCGGCTGTCATGCTGGCGCACCCCATGGGAGAGCGCCTGGGCCTCGGTATAGCCCTCCAGCGGCAGGATACACAGCCCCGAGAACCCGCTGCCATAATGGGTGACCGTGGGAATGAACTCCGCCGACTCAAGCACAGGAGCCCCCTCCGCTGGGACTGTGATCTCCAGCTGCAGCAGTCCGGCGAGCATATTCTCCGCCCCTACCTGGGCTGAGATGAAATTCCCCAGGGAATAGGCCACATAGCTCCGTCCCCGGCTGGTCTCGATCCATTCGCCGCCCTGGAGCACATGGGAGTGATGCCCCAGGATCACATCGGCGCCGCCCTCTGCCAATTCCGCTGCCAGCTGTTTTTGGGCTTCGGTGGGGACACCGGCTCCCTCGGCGCCCCAGTGCAGGCTCAGCACCACAATGTCCGCCTGTTCCCGGGCCGCTGCCAGCTTTTCGAGGATCGCTTCCTTGTCGCCAAGGCGCAGTACACCGCCTTCGCTGTCCGCCGGCAGTGAGAGCCCGTTGGTGAGCTCGGTGGCGGCAATCAGAGCCACCCGCACGCCGTCCTCATTCTCGATCACAGCGATGCGGTCCCGGTGGGCGGCATCGGCATAGCTTCCGGCAACGGCAGCTTCCGGATGACTGTCCCAGAACTCCTGGGACAGCCGCACCCCGGCTTCTCCCTGGTCGAAGCAGTGGTTGTTGGCAGTGGCAATGAGATTGAAGCCCAGATCCAGCATGGTTTCGCCCACCTCAGGCGGGGAGCAGAACCGGGGATAGTTGGAGAGGGGCAGTTCCGCGCCTGCCAGCACTGTTTCCTGGTTGACGAAGGCAAAGTCCGCCTCGGCAACAATGGGAGCGATGGCCTCATAGGCCGGGGCGAAGTCATAGCCATTGCCGCCGGCACGCCGGGACGCCTGCATCCAGATCACATCGTGGATCAGGTTGTCCCCGGCAGCCACCAGCGTCACCTGACGGCTCACCGGCTCCGGAGCGGATACCGGTTCCGAGGCGGGAGAGCCGGGAGTTTCCCGGTTTTCGGGACCGGCTGACGCACAGCCGCCCAGCATCACACAGACAGCCGCTGCTGCAAGGAATCGTTTGACAGGAACCATGATGATTCTCCTTCCCCCAATGGACAAATTTCACTGTTTTTATCATACCAGACCTGGGGATTTCTGGCAAGGTCACAAGGGAATTGTGTAAAATTCGGGCAATTTACAACTATTGACATTTCCGGACCGATGCCGGATAATGGAAATCAGAATACTGCTGGGGAGGGACTGACATGTTGCGACGGGGGCTTTGTCTGCTGCTGACAGCCGCGCTCTGTCTGACCACCGGCTGTGTTGCCGACCGTGCTGCCATGCAGGCGGAAGCGGAACAGGCACTGCTGGCCCAGCAGGAGGAAGCCCTGCGTCAGGAGGAAGCCGAGCGCCGGGCCCGGCAGGAGGAACGCCGCCGCCAGGCCGGGGAAGTGCTGCACGCCGAGATGGAGGAGATCTGCCGGAAGTATCAGGTGGTGGGCATGAGCCTGGCTGTGTTCGATGAGGAGGGTGTCTTTTACCGGCAGAGCTATGGCTATGCCGATGTGGAGGCGGGAATCCCCGCCGGGGAGGATACCATCTATCGGGCGGCATCGGTCTCCAAGTGTGTGACTGCCCTGCTGGCGCTGGATCTTGCCAGCGAGGGGAAGATTGACCCCGAAGCCCCGCTGCCCAGATTGGGACGGTGTGAGGTGGTTTCCCGTTATCCCGATGCGCCCATCACCCTGCGGCATCTGCTCACCCATACCGCGGGCCTGGCAGACAGCGAAACCTACCGGGAAGCGGTGGCGGAAAAGGTGCTTCCGCCGCTGGGGGAGGTGCTGGAGAGCTGTTATACCGGAGCAAAGCCGGGGACACAGTACTGCTATACCAACTTCGGCCTGGGGCTGGTGAGCGGGGTGATGGAAGCCGTGACCGGCGAGCGTTTTCTGGACTATACCCGGGAACAGGTTTTTGAGCCCATGGGTATGGACGCGGCCTATTCCTATTCCCAGCTCACACACCCCGAGCGGGTCGCTAATATCTATCAGAACGGGGAGTGCACCGTCCGCATGGTGGAGTGGACCGGCATGAGTGCCAAATATACCGTGCTTCCGCTGGGCGAGCTCTATGCCCTGGGGCATGGGGATCTGTTCATTACGGCGGAGGATCTGGCCCGGCTGGGGGCGATCATGGCAGGCTGTCCCGGGGAGGGAGAGGCAGTGGCGCTCAGTGAGGAGTACCGCCTTGCCATGCAGACCCCGCAGTATGAGCGGGAGCTTGCCGAGGGAAGCTATCCCAATGAGCTGTGCCGGGGACTGGGAACCCAGATCACCGACCATCTGCTGCCGGACCGGCGCATGGTGGGGCATCAGGGGAACGCCTATGGTTCCATCTGCGGGCTGTTCTACGACCCGGAGACCCGGACCGGCTTTGCGCTGCTCACCAACGGCGCACTGGGACAGCGCAATGCCGCAGGAGTGTTCCGGCTCAATGAGGACACGGCCCAGGCGGTCTATGCGGCCTTCTTTGGTCTGGAGCGGGAGGAGCCGGACTGTGACCCGCCCGCCCTGGAAGCTGCCTGCTGATCTGCCCTGCACTGCATGAATCAGAACCCCAATACAGCACAAAAGCCGCTCCGGCAAGGGAGCGGCTTTCATTTTTTATTATAGGGTGGCGATGCGTACTGCCTTCCAGCCATTGGCTGTCTTCAGGAAGTCCAGGCGGTAGCGGGAGGGGTAACGGTATTCCCGTGCGCCCCGGTAGACCAGATAGTCAAAGGACAGCTCGGCGGTGAAGGCATTCTCTCCGGCAGAGGTGAGGCTCAGGCGCTGGAGGTTCTCATAGCCATAGCCAGTGTGGTCGATGTACCAGCCGTTATAGAACTCCTGCATGGCCTGCCAGAACTCGGTTCCCGGCAGAAGCAGAGTATTCAGTTCCCCACGCCCGGAATCCGAGCTGATAAAGGCGGCATAGGTTTTGGCGGCCTGTTCTGCCGCTGCCCAGTATTCCCCGGCCTGGGCATCGGGTACCGGCGCCGTCACCGAAACGGTGCGCACTTCCCCCTCGGTGGGAGCAGCCACCGTACAGGCAGAGCCGTCGGCTGTGACAGCGGTGATCTCCGGCTCCATCAGCAGCCCTTCGATGCGGTAGGCTTCCGCCTGGGGTGCCTCGTAGCCCTGGGGCAGCGATTCATACCCCGCTGCCGCCTGACTGCCGGTGCGGTATTCGCTTCCCAGCGGCGTGCCGTTCACCTGTACCGTGCAGCCCTCCGGTGCCAGGATCTCCACCGGCGGCAGGGAGTCTGCCAGGGTGCGCACCTGCCAGCTCCGTCCGCTCTCCGCGGGAGCCGGGGTGAGTATGAGCCGGGACACCTCCCGGCTGCCGTCCATCAGGGCGTAGGTCTGTCCTTCGCCGCCCGAGGTGCGCACCAGCGTGTATTCCTCCGGCAATCCGGCATAGACTTCGGTCAGCCAGGCTGTATAGTCCTCGGGGCGGTCCAGCGGGGAGAGGTCCGCTTCAGCGTCCTGGAGAATGGTCTCCCACTGTCCGGCAGCCGTTTCCTGGAGGTACCGGCGCACTGAGGATTCGGGCGTATTGGATTCGTACCGGTCCAGTGCGAACCACAGGTATCCCAGCAGCGCCGCTCCGATGAGCAGCAGTGCCAGGGCATAGAGGCCGAGCTTCTCCCGGAAGCCCAGCCGGTGTTTTGCAGATGCAGCCATGGTCAGTTCCCTCCTTCGTCCAGCGGCTGGGTGACGATAAAGGCGGTGGGCAGCGGTCGGGAGCCGTAGAGCGAGGCGCATACATTCTGCACTTCGCCGTTATAGACCAGCATGCTCGAGGAACCGCCGTCCAGATTGGCGGCATTCACAGCGCCGTACTGGAGCATGACATCGATGCAGTCCTTGTAGGTGGCGCCGATGCTGTGGGACTGCCGTCCGTCAATGACCAGCATGAGCACAGCGCCGTCGGCCCGCTGTCCCAGGACGGTGCGGGGATTGAGTCCGCCGCCCGAACCGGCGACCTCCATGGCCTTGCCGTTGACAATAAAGGTGGGGCCAAAGGAAACAGCGTCCCGGATGCCCCGGTCCAGGCACTCCTGACCGGTCATGGTGCCCACTACGAGCTGATTGTTCTGATCGAAGCCCACAATGGGCTGGGCGCTGGAAAGTCCGCCGTTGAGGAGCTTGCCGTCCTTGATGACGATGCCCAGGGGCATACCGCCCTTGCCGACACCGCCCTCATCCATGAATCCGCCGCCGTTGATGGCAGCCACGGCATTTTCCTGTTTGGCGAAGTCCTCCACCCGGACGCCCGAGGCCTCCTCGGAAAAGACCGGCGCCACGGCGACTTTGACCCGGGCGGGATCATGGACAATGAGCATCTTGCCCTTGAAGGTGGGGCCGGTGACATCCACCAGCTCGATGGTGTCCTTGGGGACGCTCTCGTCCCGCTGGGCAAAGCCGGTCTGTTCGGTGACCTCAGCGGTTTCCACCACAGCGTTCCGGGCACGGATCTCGGCGATCTCCTCCTCAGAGTAGCATAGATAGGCCAGGAATTTGGCGGCGCTGGTCTCCATCACCGAGCCCACAAAGAGATCCCGGGCGGTGGGAGACGGCCCCTTGCAGACGATATTCACGCCGGCATACACAAAGAGGCACAGAATCCCCAGTGTGGTGCCGAGCACAGCCAGAACCCGGAGCAGCAGCGAGGGCTTATGGTGTTTTTTCGGTTCAGACATGGACAGTTTCCTCCTGTTTACGGGGTTTTACGGCAAAGACCCAGCGGCGCTGGATCTGGAAGCTGGCAAAGAAGAGCAGGGTATCGGTGATGACCTTGGCGGCCACCGAGGGCAGCCCCAGCACAGCTGAGAGCAGATAGACCCCGCCATAACTGGCAGCAGTCTGGACAATGCAGAGCAGGTAGTAGCGCACCATGGCAGGACCAGGGTGTTCCCGGTTTTCAAAGACGAGGGTGCGGTTGGCGGCGAAGTTGCACAGGGAGGAGCAGGCCCGGGCGATCACCGTGGCGCCCAGCAGCCGCAGTTCGGCGGAGAAGCCCCGCAGGAGCCAGTCCATCAGGGCGAAGAGCGCCACATCCAGCACGGTGGAGCCAAGGCTCACCGAGAGAAAGCGGAAAATCTGCCGGTAGATGGCAAGGGAATCCCGGAGGGGATTGAAATGGGAGGTGGCGTTCTGTTCCAGATAGACGGTGCGGATGGGCACTTCCCGGATGGGAATGCCCAGGCGGGAGGTTGCCAGCAGCATATTGGTTTCGAACTCATACCGGTCGCCGGGGACTGTGCAGAGCGCCCGGAGAAAGTCGGTGCCGATGGCCCGCAGTCCGGTCTGGGTATCCGATACCCCTACGCCGCACAGCACCCGGAAGCACCAGATGGTCGCCTGGTTCCCGATGCGGCTGCGCAGCGGCACATCGGCGCCGTCAAACTGCCGCACCCCCAGCACCAGGCTGTCCGGGTGGGCTTCCAGTTCCCTGGCACAGCGCAGGGCGTCGGCAGCGGTGTGCTGTCCGTCGCCGTCCACGGTCACCACGCCGAGATCCTCCCCGGTGTGCTCCAGAAACCATGCAAAGGCGGTCTTGAGCGCTCCGCCCTTGCCCCGGTTCACCTCATGCCGGAGCAGGACGCACTGGGGATAGCCCTCCGCCTGACGGAAGTAAGCCTCATAGTCCGGGCCGCTGCCGTCATCTACCACGATGATCCGTTCAAATCCCGCGGCGGCGAGGTCCCGGAGTACGCCGGCAAGTTTTTCATCCGGCTTGTAGGACGGCACGATGGCTGTCACCTTCATCTCTTTCTCCTCCTTCCATACAGGATCATACCCTCAGCCAGCGCCACGGCGCCCACCATTCCCGCCAGAAGCGTCCAGCCCGGCAGGGTCCGGGTGCGCTCCGGCTCCGGTTCGGACACAGGCTCCGGTTCCGGCTCCGGCTCGGGCGGGAGATAGTCCGAGTAGTCCCCGGCTGCGAGATTCTCAAAGAAATCCCCGCCCTGGGCATCCAGGCCCACCAGCGACCGGTAGAGCCCGAATTTCCGGCAGTCATAGGGGCCGTAGTCCTCCACCTTGAAGAAGGTCTGCTGGGACACATGTTCCGCAAAGCCCAGCCGTGCCATCTCCACAGCGGTTTTGCCCCCAAAGGCGGAGAGGGGCTGGCTCCAGTCCATGACAATGGGATTTTCCGGCCAGAGGTGCAGATAGGTCTTGGGCACATCCCATACGCCCCATTTCTGAGCGCTTTCCGGGTCATAGGACGGGTCGGCGCTCAGTTCCAGCGCCTGCATCAGTGTATCGGCATTGTACATGTGCACCCCGTGCCCGTATTCACCGTTCACATCGTGCCCCACCACCACCTCCGGCTTGAAGCGCCGGAGCTGCTGTACCTGCCAGGCCACCGCCTCCTCCTCGTCGTAGAGGGTGCGGGCATAGTCCAGGCTGTCGGCATACTGGTCCACAAAGGAGGACATCACCGGATAGTTGCGGATGCCCACCGTCCACAGGCCGTCCAGCAGCTCATGGGGACGGTAGGGTTCCGCCCAGTGGTTGGTGAAGTAGACCACCTGGACCTTCTTTCCCAGTTCGCCGGCATAGTAGGGCATGGTGCCCCCGAAGAAGAGATGCTCGTCATCGGCATGGGTGGGCAGCACCAGCAGGTCGGCGTCCGCCAGCGGAGGCTGCCACTGCTGTACCCAGTCGGGGAGTTCCCCCGCGCCGAAGGCATAGACATCACAGCACCGGCTTCCCTCGGGCAGGGTCAGTTCGGCCCGGGTCACCGGGGATTCCAGCGGAAGATACTCATGCAGGAAGCCGTATTCCCCGCCCCAGAGGGTCTGGCTGCCGGCAGTGCCGGTCCAGGATTCGGGCGGACGGTCCCAGATGAGATAGAGCCCGGTGATGGGCTCAGTGCTCTCCACCGTGAGGGTGCCGCCGGACCAGTCCAGTTTGGTGGAGCGGTTCTGGTCGGTCAGCTGCCATACCGAAGTCCCGTTTTCCGCTGTCAGGGTGCAGTCAAGCGGCTGGGCAGGGCTTTGGGCAAAGGCTGGTGTCATACTGCCCAGACAGACCAGTCCGGCCAGCAGGAAATTGAGCATTTTATGCATGGAATCCCCCTCCCTTTGGAAAGCGATTTGTGTAAAATAATGGGATATAACCCCATTTTACCACAGGCGGCACCGGGATACCAGTGAAACGGGGAAATCTTTGACCAAGGGGGCAAAAAATCGGGTTCTCTGGCGAAAAATCCATTGACAGAAACCTGACATACAGCTAAAATGAATGTTAGAATTCTATCTTTTTGACACAGGAGCAGAAAGGAAGGAAATTATGGCAGATTATGCGATCATCGGGTTTGGCTGTGCCGGTTATTACGGCGCCAAGGCCATCCGGGAAAACGACCCGGACGGGACGATCACCGTGTACAGTGAACACGGTTATTCTCCCTACAATCCCATGCTGACCACCTATTATGTAGCCGGGAAGATCCCCTTTGAAGGGCTGTTCCCCTTCGGGGATATGGAGAAGATCCGGCAGGAGCTCCGGCTGGAGGTACATACCGGCGCCCGGGTGGAAAAGGTAGAGGCCCGGAGCCGGACTGTACGGCTGGAAAATGGCGAGAGCCGTCAGTTTGACAAGATCCTCATCGCCACCGGCGCCCATGCCTTTGCGCCCAGCTTCCCGGGACTGGACCCGGAGAAGGCGTTCTATATGCGCACCATTGACGATGCCATCCGGCTGCGGGAGGCACTGGAATCCCACCCCTACCGCACTGCCCTGGTGGTAGGCGCGTCGATGGTGGGCATCAAGGTGGTGGAGCTGCTCAACAACCGCGGCATCCGTACCACCCTGGCGGATATGGCCCCGAGAATGTTCCCGCTGGCAGCCTATGAGTCGGTGTCCCGGGAGATCGAGCGGCGCATCACCCGGAAGGGCGTACATCTGGCACTGGGCAGTGCCCTGGCCTCGGTGGAGGAGACCGGCGACGGCTTTGTCTGCTCGATGACCGACGGCAGCACCGTCCAGGCCGACCTCATTGTGCTGTGCATCGGCACCCGCACCAATGTATCGCTGGTGGACCCGGCGGAAGTGACAGTAAATAAGGGCATCGTAGTGGATCACGATATGCAGACCCCGGTGCCGGGCATCTATGCCGCGGGCGACTGCTGTGAGGGCGAGGAACTCCAGAGCAACACCAGCATGATCATCGGCCTGTGGGCCAATGCCGCCCATCAGGGCGCCACAGCCGGTGCCAATATGGCAGGGGGCAAGGCAGAGTTTGACGGCAACTTCCTGCACAACATCACCCACTTCATGGATATGGACTTCATCGGCTTCGGCGATAACCGGCTCACCGGTCAGGTAGTCACCTCGGGTCATATCGAAAGCGGCCTCTATGTGGAGGCAGTCATCGGAGAACAGGGCCTGGTGGGCGTCAATATCCTGGACAACTACCGGATCAGCGGTACTGTAAAGAACTATCTGTACCGCATTATGGAGAGCGGCGACGCAAAGCTTTCGCCCATTCAGCGGGGCATCCTCATCAAGGAGGGGCTCAAGCCGTCGTTTATTGAGAAGATGGAGGGACGATATCATGGCTGAGATCGATTACAGCAAGGGCAAGATCCCCGGTGCCGAAAGCGGCATTGAGATCCGCCACAGCGTCTGTGACATCTGTACTCCGGGTATGCACTGCGGACTGGATGTCTATGTCAAGGACGGAAAGGTCATCAAGGTGGAAGGCACCCCCGACCACCCGCAGAATAAAGGCAAGCTCTGCACCAAGGGTCTGGGCAACCGCCAGTACCTCTACCGGGAGGACCGTATCCTCACCCCGCTGCGCCGGATGGGAGAACGGGGCGAAGGCAAATTCGAGCCCATCAGCTGGGACGAGGCAATCGATACCATCGCGGAAAAGCTCCTCTCGGCCCGGGAGGAATACGGCGCCCATCGGGTGGCCTTCTATTCGGGATACAGCAAATGGTACCGGTTCATGTTCCGGCGGTTTGCCGGGGACTATGGCAGCCAGAACTACGGCACCGAATCCAGCAGCTGCTTTACCAGCGGCCTGATGGCCTGGCAGCTCACCTCGGGCTATGCCATGCGCACCGACCTGGGCAAGACCAACCTGTTCATCGGCTGGGGCGCCAACAGCTACTTCTCCCGGTACCCCATGATCGGTTCCATGGAGAACGGCAAGAAGCGGGGTATGAAGATCCTCATCATCGATCCCCGCATTACCCCCACCACCCGGCGTCTGGCAGACCTGCACCTGCGTCCCCATCTGGGAACCGATGGTGCCCTGGCTCTTGCCATCGCCCATGTCCTCATTGAAAATGACTGGATCGACCGGGCATACATCGACCGGTATGTCCATGGTTTTGAAGAATATGCCGCCTATGTGCGGGAGTTCACCCCGGAAAAGGGCGAGGAGCTCACCGGCGTACCCGCGGAGCAGATCCGGCAGGCAGCTGCCATGATCCATGAGGCGGGCAGCTTCTGCATCAACGAGAGCAGCGCCCCCATCGGGCACCACCTCAACGGCCTGCAGAACTACCGGGCCATGATGGCGCTGCTGGTGATCACCGGCAATGTGGACCGCGCCGGCGGTCAGCTCCCCGGCCCGCACACCTATATGGAGCGGTACTGCGGCTTTGAGACCCGGGAGGAGCACTTCATGGAGGAACGCTATCCCCATGACGCCCCCAAGGCAGTGGGCGCCGGGCGGTTCCCGCTGTGGTACGACCTGCGGCATGATATGCAGGCCAACGATCTCACCGACAATATCCTGCGCCAGGACGAAAACTCGGTGAAGGTGCTGTTTGCCCTGGGTATGAACTACCGCATGTTCCCCCAGGACGGACGGCTGGCAGAGGCCTTCGGCAAGCTGGATTTCTTTGTGGATGTGGATCTGTTCCTCACCGATACCGCCAAGTATGCGGATATTGTGCTGCCTGCCTGCACCTCCATGGAGCGGGGCGAATTCAAGTGCTATCCCGGCGGCTATGCCTGGTATACCAATCCGGTGGTGGAGCCCCTGGGCGAGTCCAAGTCCGACTGTGAGATTCTCACCCTGCTGGCCCGCCGCATGAAGATGGACGATGAACTGCTCTGCGCCGGCTATGAGGCGTGCATAAAGTATATCATTCAGGATCTGCCCATCACCGTGGAGGAACTGCGTGCCGCCGAAGGCCCCATCAAGGTGCCGGGCGTGACCCCCTATGAGGTCGGCAGCATTCTGGAACGGGGCGTCAACACCCCCACCGGCAAGCTGGAGCTCTACTCCGAGCGCATTGCCGCCCATCCCGAATGGGGACTGGATGCCCTGCCCACCTACCGTCCGCCCTACAATCCCGACCCGGAGCAGTATCCGTTCCTGCTCTGCGCCGGTACCCGTATCCCCAATGCCCTGCACTCCCGTCTGCACGATGTGCCCTGGGAGCGCAGCCTGCTGCCCGATCCGGTGGTGGAGATGAGCATGGAGGACGCCGAACGCCTGGGCATCGAGCTGGGTGACCCGGTGGAGATCACCACCAGTGTGGGTTCGCTCACCTTCCAGGCGCTTCCCACTGCCACCGTGCAGCCCGGGGAGGTCTATATCTATCATGGCTATCGGGAACTGGATATCAACAGCATTCTGGACGGTGCGGCGCTGGACCCCTATTCGGGATTCCCGGCCTATCGCAGCGCCTGCTGCAATGTGAGGAGGAAGTAAGAGTATGGCATGGAAAATTGAACTGGACATCTCCCGCTGCTGTGCCTGCGGAGCCTGTGCCATCGCCTGCATGGATCAGAATGACATCGATCTTTCCACCGGGGTGCGTCCCTATCGTACCGTGTTCCGGGAGGAGACCCGCCGCACCGGCGAGATCCGCTACTATTCGATGGCCTGCATGCACTGCGACAATGCCCCCTGTGTCACTGCCTGTCCGTCGGGCTGCCTGTACAAGGACCCCGAAACCGGCCTGACCCTCTACAACACCCAGTACTGCATCGGCTGTCACAGCTGTGCCATGGCCTGTCCGTTCGGCGCGCCCACCTTCGGACCCGACGGCAAGATGCGCAAGTGTGACGGCTGCATCGACCGTCTGCGTGCCGGTCTGGAGCCGGCCTGTGTGCGGTCCTGCACCTTCGGGGCACTGCAGCTGGTAAAGGCTGACGAGGACCCGGTGCCGCCGGAACATTCGCTGGTGGCCCAGTGCCGGGAACTGGCAGAGAGTCAGAAGTAACCCGCTTTTTACAACTGAATACCAACTGTATTTCGAGCCTGGCAGCCTAAAGCGGTCTGCCATGGGTGCCAGGCCAAATTCCCGGGACAGTTTCTGTTCCGGCGGATTTCGGGGCAGCGAGGGGAAACGCTCCTGCCTTCCGGCGCACAGCCGCCCTTTGTTTTGAAAAGAAATACCACAAATCAGCCGGTTTCCCCGGGGAGCATCTCTCCGGGAGGGATGGGCTGTGACCGGGTATGTCTTTTTGCAGAAAAGAGATACCCGGTCTTTTTTATGAAAAGAGAGGAAATGAAACCGATGAAAACAATGCCCCGGCAGCGATTTACCCTGCGGGAACTCTGCCTGATGACCTTCCTGGCGGTCTTTGGAATGCTCTTCAAGCCGCTGGTATCCCCGGCCTTCAATCTCATCACCGATTTTGTCCGGGTGCCCGGCGGCAGCATGACTGCCGGCTTCAGTCTGCTGTTCCTGGTCTTTGCCGCCGCCCGCATCCGCAAACCCGGTACAGCCCTGCTCATGGGGCTGGTCCAGGCTGCCATGTCCCTGAGCATGGGCATCTCCGCCACGGCGGGGATTCTGGTGTTCATCACCTATACCATGCCCGGCGCCGCCATCGACCTGATCCTGTGCAGCGGCTGGTTTGACCGCTTCCCCCTGAAGCTGCGCATGAGTGCCGCCGGCGCGGCAGGCGTGCTGGCAGGGGCAGCCTTTACCAATATGCTCTATTTCCGGCTGCCGCTCACGGCTTTCCTGCTGTTCTACCTGCTGGGAATCCTGTCCGGCGCCTGCGGCGGTGTGTTTGCCTGGCATCTGTCCCGGCGGCTGCCGGCATCGGTTCGATTCTGAGGAGGAAACTACTATGAAACGCTATGCAAAATATCTCATTGGACTGGCAGTGATCGCCGTGGTGGCAGTGCTGGTGATGGTCAACCGGAATTCGGTGCAGGAGGACATCGACCGTGCCTCTGCCAGGCAGCTCTCGGTGGTGCTGGACGGTGTGGAACAGATCTACGAGTACAGCGAGGAAGATCCCGCCTATGTGGAATTTGACGCCCAGATGCGCAAGAAGAACGGCGATGTCTACGACAATCACTACGCCGGCATGCCGCTGAGCACCATTCTGGAATCGATGGGCGCCGCAATTCAGGAGGACAGCGCTGTGACTGTGACCTGTGCCGACCAGTATGAGATCCAGCTCACCGGTGCCGAGATCCTGGCGGAAGGGAATGTCTATCTGGTGACAAAGGAGAACGGCGAGCCTCTGCCTGAGGAGAGCGGCAGCTTCATGCTGGTGATCACCCAGGACGAGTTCTCCACACGCTGGGCCAAGAATGTGGTGAAGGTGAGCTTCGGTGCGTAACAGCATCACGCCGCTGCCGGGCGGACGGCTCCGGAAGGAGTACCGGGGCACTCTGGCCTGGAAGCGGGAGATCACCCTGCTGCGGCAGATGGCAGGCAGCGGGCTCTGTCCGGAACTGCTGGACGCCCCGCTCCGGCAGGCGGAGATGGCCGAGTGCCCGGGAGTGCCGCTGGGAGAGTGCATCCGCACGGCTTCCCGGCAGGAGGCCCGGGAGATGGTGGCGGCACTGGCAGCCTGGACCGATGCCTTTGAGCGGGAGTATCACCGGCGCACCGGACAGACAGCAGTGCTGGAGGATCTCAGCCCGGGGAATTTTCTCTGGGACGCCGCCAGCCGGAAGATCACCGGGCTGGATTTTGAGTTCTGGCACACCGGGAGCCCGGCGGAGAACCGGGGCGGACTGCTGTGCATGGCAGAACGGCTGAAGGCGGCGGAGATCACCGGCGAGGAGCTGACCGGGGAGCTGTACCGGCAGTTCCGCGGCGGGTTTGACCGGGCAGAGCTGGAACACCGGGCTGCCCGGGCCCGGCAGCAGACGGCTCTGCGCCAGCGAGCCATGCCGCTGATCCGCCAGACAGCGGGGGTGATCCTGGCCGGGGGACAGTCCCGGCGGATGGGCAGTCCCAAGGCGCTGCTCCCCTGGAAGGACGGCTGTTTCCTGGATCAGGCCATCGATACCCTCTGGGTGTTTGACCGGCTGCTGCTCTCTGCCAATGAGCCGGTGTACCGGCAGTTCGGCTGTCCGGTGCTGGAGGACCGGCACCGGGGGATCGGCCCGCTGGGCGCCCTGCACACAGCCCTGCTGGATGCCGGGCGGGAGTGGGTGTTCCTGCTGCCCTGTGATATGCCCTATTTTCGCACCGAAACGGTACTGGAACTGTTTGCCCAGGCCGACCCCGACCGGGACGAGGCCTGCATCTTCAGTGCCGGCGGGCATCTGTTCCCCACCGTAGGGCTCTATTCCCGGCGGCTGCTCCCGGCGGTGGAGCGGCAGATCGCCTCGGGGGAGTACCGGCTGCGGGATCTGTTTGCGGGCCGGGCTGTGCGGGTGCTTCCGGCAGACCGCCCCGGGGAATTTGTCAATGTCAACACCCCGGGAGAATACCAGGCGCTTCTTACAATATAAAAAAGCACCTCTTTCAGCGAAACCCTGAAAGAGGTGCTTTTTTTTGACGGTCAGAATCCGGCGGCGTTTTTAGGCGCTGCGGGGATCAGTCATTGTATTCCTTGAGTGCCCGGTAGAGGAAGCGCTCCTTGATAAAGGCGCTGTCCCCGCCCAGCTGATCCACCAGCGCAAAGGCAAAGGGCAGAGCGGTGGCAGGACCCCGGCTGGTGATGAGGTGGTCGTCAAAGGCCACCGTGTCGGTGCTATAGCGGGCATCTTCAAAGAGGGGCTCCAGCTTGGGGCCGGGATAGGAGGTCACTGTCTTTCCGGCGGTGATCCCCGCCTTTGCCAGTACTCCCGGAGCGGCACACATGGCTGCCACATACTTTTCCGGCTGGGCGGCATACCAGCGCAGCAGCTCGGTCAGGCGGGAATCGGCTGCCATGTTGTCCGCAGCGCCCCAGCCGCCGGGCAGGACGATCATATCATAGTCCCGGAAGCCCTCGCTGTCCAGGATACGGTCAGCCATCAGGCGCATGCCATGGGCGCCGGTGACCAGCTCCCCGGTAAGGCTGACCGCATGGGTTTCAAACCCCGCCCGCCGCAGTACATCGATGATGGTAACGGTTTCCCCTTCCTCAAAGCCCTCTGCCAGTATTACCATAACGCGTCGATCCATCCGAACCGCTTCCTTTCTTTCATCATTGCAGGTGGGTGTTCTTTACTCCCGGGTGAGGTCCAGACCCTCCGGGCCCAGTACCACCGAGCCATCCCGCAGGGAGATATAGGGGGAGAATTCCGCTTCCCCTTCCTCGCAGCGCAGACGGATTTCGGCATCCGGGAAAATATCGCTGATATTGCACTGGAGGATCAGCGCTTCGCAGTCCGGGTCGGAGTAGACCAGCCGGGCTTCGGAGGTATTGATGTCCAGCTGGCTTACCTCCAGCGCAGTGCCCGGATAACGGGGCAGAATCAGCCAGTATTCCCCGTCCGAGAGATGCAGCACCGGGGCCTCCTCAATCCCCGGACAGAGGTCGGCATACCGGGAGAGATCCCCGGTGTCCTGCCAGCCCAGCCAGGCGGCAGCATAGAGCTGTCCCTCCGTATAGGGGAGTTCCGCGGCCCGGGACGCCTCCGCGTCCGGCGAAGGGCTGCAGGCAGTCAGAGCCAGTGTGAGCAGCAGTGCCGCTCCCGGAAAGAATCGTTTCATATCCATCACCTCAGGATTGGGTTTTCGGGTTCCGGCGCAGCTTCAGTTCCAGCCCCTGCCGGTCAGATGCGGCCCGGAGCAGGGTTTCCGCTGTCCGGGCACGCTCCTTGGGCGGCAGTTCCCGGAGGCCGGGCTCACTCCCGAGCTGTTTCAGCACAGCACGCAGCTCGGGCAATGGAAGCAGATAGGCCGCCGTCCGGAACAGGGCCTTGTGCCGTCCGTCGTTGTACCCGTTTAGAAGGCATTCCAGCAGGCGGGTTTTCTCCCGCATCTCTGCCAGCAGGGGTTCCAGCCCCACAGCCTGCAGATGGTCCAGATCCCGCTGACGGGTCTGGTGCGGCACAAACGAGTCACAGGCGTCAAAGCCGTCATACCGCTCACAGGGATAGCGGGCGTATTGGGTGCAGAACGCCACCCCGCCCTGTTCCAGTGAACACCGGGCAATGGCACAGCTCTGGTTTCCGGCACCGCCGCCGCAGCCGGGACAGTGACCGTCCAGATGCATGGGGCAGAGGGCACACTGCAGCCCGCACAGCGAAAAGAGCGGCTCTGTACGGTTGAATCCTTTCACCGGGATCGCCTCCATCTCTCTGGGAAATTTCACTCCAATTATAGCAGATTTCCGGGCAAAAATCACGGACCCCCGGCATACCCAGTAAAAGCAAAAACCCCCGGATCGGCAGTCATTCGTGCCGGCCCGGGGGTTTCGGTTTATGGATTTGTGTGGAAGAACCGGTTTACCAGCAGGCAATATTGCTGTCGGTACGGCCTTCGGTGCCGCCCACCAGGGTGCCGTTTTCCAGTTTGAGGATCATCTGACCCCGTCCGAAGGCCACATTGTCCAGCGCCACCTGCACATCGTGTCCCCGCAGGGCCAGCTGCTTGGCGATCTCATTGGAGAAGCGGTCCTCCACCTGGAAGGTCTTGCCCTTGATCCACTGCCAGCGGGGGGCATCCAGCGCCTGCTGGGGATTGAGATGGAAGTCCACCAGGTTCATTACCACCTGTACATGGCCCTGGGGCTGCATATAGCCGCCCATCACGCCGAAGGGACCCACCGCTTCGCCGTCCTTGAGCAGGAAGCCGGGGATAATGGTGTGGTAGGACTTCTTGCCGGGCGCCAGAGCGTTGGCGTCCTCGGGATTCAGGGAGAAGTCGTGACCACGGTTCTGCAGGGAGATGCCGGTGCCCTCCACCACAATGCCCGAGCCAAAGCCCATGTAGTTGCTCTGGATAAAGGATACCATGTTGCCCTCGCCGTCAGCGGTGCAGAAGTAGACGGTACCGCTCTTGGGGGGCAGTTCGGGGCAGGGCTCGGCGGCGGTATCGGTGATCTGGGCAGCCCGGTGCGCACCGTATTCCGGAGCCAGCAGATCCGCCGGAGTTACCTTCATGTACCGGGGATCGGTGACATGGTATTTGCCGTCAGCAAAGGCGATCTTCATGGCCTCCCACTGCTTGTGGTAGGTGTCGATGGATTCCTTCTCGGGGAAGGAGAACTCCTTGAGGATATTCAGCGCCATCAGTGCCACGATGCCCTGACCGTTCGGCGGGATCTCGCAGACGGTATAGCCCCGGTAATCCACCGAGATGGGCTCCACCCACTGGGGCTGATACTCCGCAAAGTCCTCGGCACAGAAGAAGCCGCCGTGCTTCTGGCTGTCAGCAACGATCTTCTCAGCCAGAGCGCCCCGGTAGAAGCTCTCGGCCTGGGTACGGGCGATCTCCTCCAGGGTGTCGGCATGGTCGGGCAGGCGGATCATATCACCGGCTGCGGGACAGCGGCCCTCCGGAGTGAAGGTATCGAACCAGGCGGCATACTCCTCACCCTGGAGCACGGTGGTGAACTTATCATAGGCACGCTTCCACATCCGGGCCAGGTTGGGGGAAGCCGGATAGCCTTCCCGGGCATAGCGGATAGCCGGAGCCATGCTCTCGGTCATGGGCAGAGCGCCGAAGCGGTTGGCCACAGCGGCCCAGGCAGCCGGAGCGCCGGGAACCATGGTGGGTGCCCAGCCATAGGTGGGCATGGTTTCGTGACCCTGGGCCTTCAGGGCGTCAATGGAGATGTTCCGGGGGGAGAAACCGCTGGCGTTGAGGCCGTAGAGCTTCTTCTCCTTTTCCACCCAGATGAGGGCAAAGGCATCGGAACCAATGCCGTTGGCGGTGGGCTCGCAGACAGTCAGGGCAGCGGCAGTGGCAACGGCAGCGTCCATGGCGTTGCCGCCCTTCTTCATGGCTTCCAGACCGGCAGCCGCAGCCTGGGGGCTGGAGGCACAGACCATGCCATTGCGGGCATAGATGGGATAGCGTACCGAGGGATAGGGCAGGTAGTTGGGAATGAACTGCATAGCGGACTCCTTTCGTGAGATGGGATCAGTCATAGAGATGGCAGGCCACCAGATGTCCGGGGGCTACTTCCCGGATGGCGGGCTTTTCGGTTTTGCAGCGGTCGGTGCAGTGGGGGCAGCGGGTGTGGAAGGGGCAGCCCTTGGGGGGATTTACTGCCGAGGGCACTTCGCCTTCCAGCACGCCCGAGGCATCCAGGCCATCCCGGACTGCCGGACGGGGAACCGCATCGAACAGGGAGCGGGTATAGGGGTGCAGGGGCTTGTCAAAGAGGGCATGGCTGGGGGAGAGCTCACAGAGGTTGCCCAGATACATCACCATGACACGGTCGCAGAAGTGCTTGACCACGCCCAGGTTGTGGGTGATGAAGAAGTAGGTCAGACCCTGCTGGTCCCGGAGTTCGTCCAGGAGCTGGAGGATCTGTGCCTGCACCGATACGTCCAGGGCAGAAACTGACTCATCCAGCACCACGAACTTGGGGTTCAGGGCGATGGCACGGGCAATGCCCACACGCTGCTTCTGACCGCCCGAGAGCTGATGGGGATAGGAGTCATACTGTTCGGCCTTGAGGCCCACCCGGTCCAGCAGTTCCAGGGTCTTTTCCTTTTTGAGCTGGGGGCCGTAGTCGGTGTGGATGTCAAAGACTTCCTCAATGGCCTTGCCGATGGACTGCCGGGGGTCGAGGCTGGCAGCCGGGTCCTGGAAGATCATCTGCATATCCCGGCGCAGCGCCCGCAGTTCGGACGGGGAGAGCTTGCCCAGGTTGATGCCGGTTTCATAGTTGCGGTCCAGCTTGTCCCAGTATTCGGGATCGCCGCACCGCTCGGTGATCATCTGGATATTCTTCCCCCGGAAGGAGAAGGCCTGTTCCCGCCATTTCCGGGCTTCGGCACGGTACTGGGCCGCCTGGGTGCCGTATTCCTCCAGTTCCTTTTCAGCCTGGGCATCGGCCTGACCCTCCACCAGAGCCTCGCCGTAGCGGGCGTCCGAACGGTCGTACTGTTCCTGGGCCTCCCGGGCCTTCAGCGAACATTCCAGCGCCTTCTGGAAGAGCTGCTGGATCTCGGCGATGTTCTCGCACAGGATCAGCGAACCGGCGGTGCGGGAGCCCTCCCGGAGCTGCCGGGAGGCATCCTTGCGCAGCTCATGGGAGCGGTATTCCAGCTCGGCGATCTCCTTGGAGAGCTTCCAGTGCGCCTTGACCTCCCGGTCAGTCCCCTGGGCGGACAGGGCATCCAGCCGGGTATTGAGCTCGGCGATCTTCCGGTCGATCTCCAGGGACTTCTGGTAGAATTCCTTGGCCTTCTGCTGGTACTGGGTGAGATGGGCGATCTCCTTGGCGACATAGGCAGGGGAAACCTCCTCCAGGGATTTGCCGTAGTACACACAGGCGCCGCTGGTCTGGGGATAGAGCTGGAGGATCACCCGGCCCAGGGTGGATTTGCCGCAGCCGCTTTCGCCTACCACGCCGAATTTCTCCCCCTCATAGATCTTCAGGGAGATATCCTCCACTGCCTTGAGGTTCACGCCTTTGCGCACCGGGAAGTATTTTTTGAGTTTGTTCAGCTCCAGGAGCACTTGTTTCTGATCGCTCACTTGTTTTCCTCCTCTACCTTGTGACAGGCCACAAAATGGCCGGGCTCATATTCCAGCGCCTGGGGCACTTCCTGCCGGCAGCGTTCGGTGGCATAGGGGCAGCGGGGATGGAAGCGGCAGCCGCCGATCTCCTCGGTGATGCTGGGGAAGGTGCCGGGAATGGGCCGGATCTCGAATTCATCCGAGTCCACATTGGGGACCGCTGCGATCAGGCCGTTGGTATAGGGGTGCAGCGGATTTTCGAAGATCTGCCGGGTGGCGCCCTCCTCCACCTTGGAGCCGGAGTAGAGCACGATCACCCGGTCGGCGATCTGGGCTACCACGCCCAGGTCATGGGTGATGAACAGGATACCGGTTTTCATATCCTGCTTGAGCCGGTTCAGGAGCAGCAGCACCTGCTTCTGGATGGTTACATCCAGGGCGGTGGTGGGCTCATCGGCAATGAGCAGCCGGGGCTGGAGGGACATCATCATGGCGATCATGATGCGCTGGCGCAGGCCGCCGGAGAGCTGGAAGGGATACTGCTTCATGCGTTCCTCGGCATTGGCAATGCCCACCTTTTCCAGATAGGAAACAGCGGTGGCATGGGCTTCGGCCTTGGACATTCCAAGGTGCTGGCGCAGGCCCTCCGTGAGCTGATAGCCGATGGTGAGCAGGGGATTGAGGCTGGTCATGGGCTCCTGGAAGATCATGCCCATTTTCTTGCCCCGCACCTGTCCGAGCTGACGGGGGGACATGCCCAGCAGTTCCTCACCGCAGAGCTTGATGCTGCCGCTGCGGACAGCGCCGTTTTCCGGCAGCAGTCCCATGACCGAAAGGGTGGTGACGCTTTTGCCGCAGCCGCTTTCGCCCACCATGCAAAGCGTTTCGTTTTCATGGATCTCAAAGGAAATATCCCGGATTACCGGATATTCCTTCTTGTTGATCCGGAAGGTGGTTACAAGATTTTTGACTTCCAGAACGGTGTCTGACATGGTAGATAGTCCTCCCGAAGTTCGATGGTCAGTAAGTGGTTGGATAACAGACGGCTGATGGTACAGCCAAAGGGATCAAGCCGAAAAAACCGCCCGGGCTGGCTGTTCACCGAAACTGGAAACAGACCGCCCCGGACGGCTTACGGCAGGGTGCGGCAGCGCCGCAGATGGATTACAGGCAGCTGGGACTGCTGAAAAACGGGGTTGTCAGTTCCCGGATCAGTTGCAGGTGAACTCGTTCAGGTAGAAGTAGCCCTGGCTGTTCACGGTCACATTGCCATAGGCGCTGTTGTAGGCATAGCGCTGTTCGGCGTTCATGATCGGCACAGCATAGGCCTTTTCCATGAGCAGCTTGTTGGCAGCTTCCAGAGCCGCGATACGCTCATCATCGTTTACAGTGGTCTTGCTCTCCAGTACCAGCGCGTCAAATTCGGCGTCGTTGATCCTGGTACGGGAGGAAGCGGTGCTCTCCCAGTTGGGCTCCAGCAGCTCGGTGCCGTCCCGGGTCACATTGCTCCAAGCCGCCAGGGTGATGTCAAAGCGGTTATCAGCCTTGCTCTCGGTGAGCCAGGCAGCCCAGTCCATGGTCTCCAGCTTTACATTGTTGAAGCCGGCAGCCTTGAGGTTGGACTCGAAGTATTCGCCCATGGGGGTATAGGTGGGATTGCTGGGGATCAGGAAGGTGATGGGTTCATCTGCCCAGCCGTTTTCCTCGATCAGCTTCTTGGCGCCTTCCGGGTCATAGCCGATGTAGGAGCTCTCAGCTTCCTCGGTGTAGCCGAAGATCTTGGGGCCGATGATGCTCTTGGCATGCTCAGCATGGCCTTCCATGATGTAGTTTACATAGCCTTCGGTATCCAGAGCCTTGGCAATGGCAGTACGGAAGTCCTGGTTTGCCATCAGGGGGTTCACATAGGAGTTGGGACGCAGCACCATGTAATAGATCTGGGCGGTGTCAGCGGTTGCCAGGGTCACATTGGGCATTGCCTCCACACGGGACAGGTTTTCCACAGTGATGGAGGGCATCAGGTCAGCCTCGCCGGTCTCCAGACGGGAGAGGGCAGTGGATTCCTCGGTGATGACGGTGTAGGTCACATCCTTGATCTGAGCCTTCTGGCCCCAGTACTCATCGTTGCGGGTGAGCACCACATTGGAGCCGGATACAGCGCTTACAAACTTGTAGGGGCCGGTGCCGCAGGGCTGTACCATCAGATCCTGGTTCTGCTGGGCAGTGGGGGAAACGATAGCCGAGTTCACATGGGAGAGCTTTGCCAGGAATACGCCGTCGGGATAGCTCAGGTGGAATACAACGGTGTTCTCATCGGGAGCTTCCATGCTCTCGATGGAGCTTGCCAGAGAGGCACGGGTGGAGCCGAAATCGGGGTCCTTGATGCAGTTGAAGGTGTTGATGACAGCGTCAGCATTGAAGGGAGTGCCATCATGGAAGGTAACACCGGAACGCAGCTTGACCGTTACAGTCTTGCCGTCCTCGGAATACTCAGGCAGGCTCTCTGCCAGCAGGGGAGTGAAGCTGCCATCGTCCTCCAGGCGGTAAAGGGTCTCATAGAGCTGGTTGTTGACGCTGGAGGAAACGCTATCGTTGGTGCGCAGCGGGTCAAAACCGGAGTAGTTGGAGGTCATGACAACATTGAACATCTTGTCCCCGGAAGCACTGGCAGTGGAGGAGTTGTCACCTCCGGAGCAGGCGGTCAGAGCCAGGGTCATCGAGGCGGCCATCAGGGCAGCCAGCCATCTTCGGAAAGGTTTTTTCATTGGGTATCGCTCCTTTTTTGTGGTCTTTTTATTGTGGTTGTATGTAGAGCTGTCCGTGGGGAACGGATTGCTCAGGGAAAACAAATGATGCGTCAGTCACGCAGGCTGGGGTCCAGGATATCCCGGAGCTTGTCGCCCAGAATGTTGAAGCAGATAACAGTGATCATCACGGCAACGCCGGGAATGATGATGAGCTCGGGGGCTTCCCACATGAAGCCCTTGCCGGTGGCGATCATGCTGCCCCATTCCGGCGCGGGAGCCGGAACGCCCATCCCCAGATAGCTCAGGGTGGAGATGGAGATAATGGACGAAGCCATGCGCATGGTGGCAATGACGATGATCAGCGGCAGGGCATTTTTGAGCACATGGAAGAAGATGATGCGGAAATCGGTGGCGCCCAGCGACCGGATCGCCAGGATATAGTCCTCCTGCTTGATCTGCAGCACCTTGCCCCGGACCATACGGGCGAAGCTGGGTACTGACCAGATGCTGATGGCCAGGGTGGCATTGAAGGTGCTGGAGCCGAGCATGCCGATGATGAGCATCGCCAACAGGACACCCGGGAAGGTGAAGAGCAGATCCATAAAGCGCATGATGGGGTTATCCAGCTTGGGATAGTAGCCAGCCAGCATGCCCAGGATCACGCCCAGGAACAGGCCCATGGCAGTGGATACCACGCCCACGGCGAGGGAGACACGTCCGCCCCAGAGCAGACGGGACAGGGTATCCCGTCCCAGGTTGTCGGTGCCCAGCAGATAGCCGGGTACATAGGAGGCCCGGACTGCCGGGTCACTGCTGAACTTGGCCCAGAAGCCGGGGGCAAATTTGATGGCCGCATTGGTGGCTTCGGGGTCATGGGGTGCGATCCAGGGGGTGATGAGAAGCAGCAGTACTTCCAGCACCAGCAGGACAAAGCAGAGAGCAGCCAGTTTGTTTTTCAGAAGTTTTTCGGTGGCTTTCGCCAGGAAAGAGGGTCGTTTTGTCATGGCTTGCTCCTTATTCATACTTGACTCGGGGGTCTACCAGGCAGTAGATCAGATCCACCGCCAGATTGATGAGAACGAACATGGTGGCAATCACCAGGACGGTGCTCTGTACTACCGGGTAGTTGACCGTATTGATGGCGTTGATGAGGTAGGTGCCCAGGCCATTGATGACAAACACCTGCTCGGTGATGATGGCGCCGCCCAGCAGGCCGCCGAAGCTGGTGCCGAACTGGGTGAGCAGCGGGATCATGGCATTGCGCAGGGCGTGGACGAACACCACTTTCTTCTGGGGAATGCCCTTGGCCTTGGCGGTGCGGATATAGTCAGACTGGAGCACATCCAGCATGGCGGACCGTCCGATGCGCATGAAGCTGGCAATGGTGGAGGTGGACAGGGCCAGAGCCGGCAGAATGGCCTGCCGGAAGCCGGTGGGAGTCCAGAAGAAATCGGTCATGCCGCCGGTGGGCAGCCACTTGAGCTTGACGGCGAAGATGAGCATGAGCATGGTACCCAGCCAGAAGTTGGGAATGGAGATGGCAAACAGCGATGTGGTGGTGAGCAGGTTATCCAGCCAGGTATCCCGCTTGAGCGCGGTGAGGATGCCCAGCGGAATGCCCACCAGTACAGCGATGAGGATAGCGGCAGTAGCCAGGTTGATGGTAATGGGCAGGCGCACGGCGATCTCATCGATGATGGGCTGGCGGGTGGCATAGGAAGTTCCCAGATCCAGGGTGAGGAGATTTTTCAGATAGATGCCATACTGAACCAGGAATGGCTTATCCAGACCCAGGCTGGCCCGGACATTGGCGATTTCTGCTTCGGTGGCAGCGGCACCGGCAACCATCTGGGCCGGGTCCCGTGGAGTGATGTACAGGCTCGCAAAGACAATAAAGCTCATACCGAACAGCAGCAGAACTACCATTGCAAGTCTTTTGGCAATATAGCGTTTCAAATCAAATTCTCCTCTCGCACAAGGACTGAAAATCTGTCCTCCTCTGAAATACAGGCGGTTGTTCCTGGAAGTCAGCGAAGACTTGAACAAAATTATACTTGCATTTTTATTGAAAAGCAATAAAAATGCAACAAATATCTTTTTCAATCCAGGTATTTCATAGCAATTTACAAAAAAGTAAGATTTCTTCATGGAAAGCTGGTGTAAATCACAAAGAGTATGAATGAAAGCTATGAGCTTCCATGCAAAAAATATGGGGTGAATTGGGCAAATTCAGTCGTTTGTGACGGGAAAATGAATAATAACTTGCGTTTTTATGCATCCAAAGAAAAACAGAAACAATATGAAAATATAGAATTCTTTTGTGGAGGTGTATGAAGCCGGATCTGACCGCAGTGTGAAGACAGTGGGCAATCCCGCAGGAGCTGCTGCATTGCAAAATGGTGCATTTCCTGCAAAAATGACGCTCCCCCGACCAGTGGGAGGGTCAGGGGAGCGTTCCGGGTGAGCGGATGGGCAGTTTGTCAGAGGGCAGAATCCTTCCGGAGCACATGGTGCTTCCTTATATATAAGGAGGGACGGCAGGGCTGCCTGAGGAGGGACGGCAGGGCTGCCTGAGGAGGGACGGCAGGGCTGCCTGACCGGGCTGCACAGCTCCGGAAACAGGCGGCGGATTTCCCGGGAAACAGCCGGAAACCCCGGATGTACAGCATGATTTCGCCCATGTAACCTCTTGTTGCGGAAATGTCGCAGAAAGGTGGTGGTATTTTTCCGCTCAATCCGGTAAGATAATCTCAGCGGAGTGCCAAGGAGGA
The DNA here is from genome assembly GCF_016901815.1 of Hydrogenoanaerobacterium saccharovorans. Classification (GTDB taxonomy): domain Bacteria; phylum Bacillota; class Clostridia; order Oscillospirales; family Ruminococcaceae; genus Avimicrobium; species Avimicrobium caecorum. The sequence continues at coordinate 83,362 of NZ_JACSNR010000008.1, read as the reverse complement.
ATACCTATGAAACGATCTGAAAAGATCACAGCCCAGCGCAAAGCCGATGGACTTTCCCAGGAGGAGCTGGCAGACCGGCTGGGTGTATCCCGGCAGGCGGTATCCCGGTGGGAACAGGGCAGTGCTCTGCCGGACGCGAACAATCTGGTGCAGCTCAGCCGGACCTTCGGGGTCACCACCGACTATCTGCTCCACGATGACTATGAGAACGACCAGGATCTTCCGCCGGTGCGGGAGAACCGGGAGACCCACTTCCGGCAGCTCTTTGCCATTCTGGTGATGCTGGAAGTCATGGTGCTGATCATCCAGTTCCTGGCGGTGTTTGTACTGCAGAGCGTCTTTTTCGGCATTCTCAGCTTCCTGCCCATGGTGGCAGTCGTCGGCGGTTTTGAATATGCCTGGCAGAAAAATCCCCGGCCCGCGCCGTCGGTACGGCGGTTCCGGCTGCGCTTTTATCAGGTTACAGCCTGGTTGGGATTCTATTTCCCGGTGCGGCTGTTCATGGAGAAACTGGCTGTCTGCTATCCCCGGCCCTATCTCTCCATTGTGTTTGAGGCAATCACGCTGGCTGTCTACCTGACAGCTGCCTTCTGTGTGACGCTGGAACTGGAAAAGCGCCTGTGATCTGGTTTCCCTGACACCGGAAACAGACAGCGGATCACAGGCACCGAAAGGAGAGATGAGAATGGAACTCAAACAGGTCTGGATGTCCCGGGATACCCAGAAGCAGAGCCGGTACAGCCTGCGCACCCTGGGCGGCATTCTGGGGATCGTGATGCTGGCCCTGGTGCTGACGCTGGGAGGTACGGTTCTGGGTTTTATGAATGGCTGGCCGATGCGGATTGTTTCGGTGGGGCTCTGGCTGGGGGTCACGGCACTGATGGTGCTGCTGGCTCTGCGGTTGGGACGAAATACTGTGCGGGATGCCACCCTCTATTTCCTGACCCGGGACGACCGGCTCTTTGTGGCGGATGCCCGGCAGCTGGCGGGTATGGGACATTCAGCGCTTGACTGGGCCAAGGGGACCGTCCGGGTCCAGCGGCGTCTGCGGGAGATGGCCCGTTCCCCGGTTCTGCCCGCCGCCGCTGAGGAGATCCTGCGGGTGGAGCAGATCCGGGAGAACCGCACCGGTTATGCGGTCACCTGTCAGCTGCGCCGCTTCGATCAGACGGTGACCCGACGCACCTGCTTCGTGATCCGGGGCCTGGAGGATCAGGAGACCCTGCTCCATCTGCTGGAACTCCGGGAGGGGTGGTCGGGCTCCCCGGAACTCCGGGAAAACCATACTCTGCACGGCTTATTGCTGAGCGTTCTGGCGGCGGGTGTCGCCGGAGTGCTCTGTGTACTGAGCCATCCGGCGGTGGGACAGCTCCCGGTCGGCATCTACTACCCCTGCCTGGCAGCGGCGTTCGGGGCAGTCTGCGGCGCGGTATGGTTCGGGGTGCGGCAGCACCGGGGCGAATGAGCGGCACAAGGAGGCACAAAATGGCCTACACCAAAGAAAAACTTCAGGAGGCCAAACGGCAGATCGACTCCACCCTGCACAAGCTGCGGGAAACGGTCAGGACGCTGGAGGGGAAGGAAAATCCCAGCCGGTATAAATCCCAGATCACTCTGGCGAACCGTCGCATCCAGGCCTTTGGCCTTGCGGTTTCGCTGATTGAGCGGGAGCTGGAACAGCTCTCCTGAATATACGAAAAAAACCGGAGCTTCTGGCAGAACCAGATGCTCCGGCTTTTTATGCGGTCTGGCGGGGGAGAAAAGAGAGGGTCAGTCTGCGTCCTCGTCCAGGGCTTCCACCAGGAAGCTCACCGGGCGGAAGCCATCGTTGCAGGAGAGCATGGCAGACCGGGGATTTTTCATCCAGCCGTCATAGAAGCCCTCTCCGCCGTGGCTCAGGGCCAGCACAAAGGGGGAGAGTGTATCCCAGGCGCTCTGACAGAACCCGTCAGGCTTTTCCCAGCCGTTGGCAAGGAACACCTGTCCCAGCTCCATGTCACAGGGGTGTTCCATGGGGTTTTCATACTGTTTGATCAGGTCGTCATACCGGGCGATCCGCATGACGGTGATCCGGCATTTCTTCATATCAGTATCCCCTCGCAGTGGTCAATCTCATGCTGGATAATCTGGGCAGTCCAGCCGGTGAAGGTCTTGATGCGGGTCTGGAACTGTTCATTCTGCCAGCGCACCTTAATGGAATTCCATCGCCGGACCGGACGGGTGCCGGACAGGGAAAGACAGCCCTCCTCGGTGTCATAAGGGGCAGAGCGCCGGAGAATTTCCGGGTTCAGCATCACCAGATAGGAGCCTTCGTTCTCCACGGCAATGATGCGCTTGTTGACGCCGATCATGTTGGCAGCCATGCCCACACAGCCCTCCTTGTGGAAAATAAGGGTTTCCAGCAGATCCGCTGCCGCCGGAAGATCCTCCGGCGCGGCAGGTTCTGCTTTCTGTGCCAGAAAGTGTTCGTCTTTGCAGATTTCACGGATCATGGTTCAGTTCTCCTTGTGTTTTTGTATCACAGATGCCAGGGTTTCAGCCGCAATCCGGCTTCCCAGGGCATTGGGGTGGACGCTGTCGGCAGCGTAGAGATTCTCAGTGCGGGAGCGCTCAAGGAACTGCTCTCCCACCTCGGCAAGCAGGGCGTGATTCTCCCGGGCCGCCTGCCGGTAGGCCTCCGAAAGGGTCCGGGCCATCGTCTCATAGTCCCAGCCCTTGGCAGCCAGTTTGGCGCCGCCCTCCTGATAGGCCCAGGTGGCATAGAGAACCGGCACTGCTCCGGCGGTACGGATCTGGGCGCAGAGCCGCTCCACGCTGGCAAAGAAGCTCCCCGGGGAGGTGCAGGGGCCGTGGCTCATCTCCTGGAGCACGACATAGTCCCAGTGTTCCCCGGCGAGGGCGGCCTGGGTACGGGCGCCTAAACGGGTACCGGGGTTCAGGTGTTCCGCAAGCCGTGCCCCGCCCCGGGTATGGCAGACCACCTCCGCCCCGGTGAGGGCCGCCAGCTGACCGGGCAGGTCATTGGCGGTGGTAAAGCTGTTTCCCAGCATGAGGATGCGCATGGTTTTTCCCTCCTATTCGGTTCTGGTTTGATTGTACCATACCAGCGCCCCGATGGATATGCGGAATTTTCAAAAAATGTTCATCGGGGGTTGAATCCTGTCTGGCAGAATGAGTACAGAAAAAGCCGCGCCCCAAAAACAGACAGGCGGCTTTGAAGCCAGACTGGAAACGGGAGGGACAACAGTATGAAACGAGGACACAAGGCAGCGCTTCTGGGCGGACTGGCAGTGGGAGCGGGGGTGACCGCCCGCCGCTGGTGGCTGATCCGGATGCCGCTCAGGGAATTTACCCGTTATGCGCTCTATATGGCGGTGCTGGATGATGAGATCTGCCGCAATGAGCTGGAGGGCTGCCGGATCGGCGATGAGGTGATCCGGTTCCCGCCCAGGGCTGAAACGCTGCAGGACCGGTATCAGATGTTTCTGCGGATGAACCGGAAAAAGAGCCGCCGGCAGCTCCGGGAGGAGATTGCCGGAATGGAGGAGCGGCTCCGGGAGTCCCGGCAGTATATCGGGAAGCCCGGTGAACAGCTGGAAGTGGAGATCCGCCGGAACCCCCGGAAGAAATAGAAACCGGACACCCCGGCACAAACGAAAAAAGCACCCGGTATCCGGGTGCTTTTTTTGATGGGATCAATAGTTGTCGCTGTGGATTTCGAAGAAGCTCCTGGAGTACAGGCAGGTGGGGCAGACCTCCGGAGCGGCGGTGCCCACAACGATATGACCGCAGTTGCGGCACTCCCATACCTTTACTTCGCTCTTTTCAAAGACCTGGGCGGTCTCCACATTGCGCAGCAGGGCACGGTAGCGTTCCTCATGGCGCTTTTCGATGGCAGCTACCAGACGGAACTTGGCAGCCAGTTCCGGGAAGCCCTCTGCTTCGGCGGTTCTGGCAAAGCCGTCGTACATATCGGTCCACTCGTAGTTTTCCCCTTCAGCGGCATGGAGCAGGTTGGCGGCAGTATCTTCAACGCCGTGCAGCTCCTCAAACCACATCTTGGCATGGGCTCTTTCGTTCTCCGCCGTCTGCAGGAACAGGGCAGCGATCTGCTCATATCCCTCCTTCTGGGCGATGGAGGAGAAATAGGTGTACTTGTTCCGGGCCTGGGATTCTCCGGCAAAGGCCGCTTCCAGATTCTTTTCGGTCTGGGTGCCGGCATATTTATTGCCGCCCTTGGACGGCGCCGGGGTCTCCTCGATCAGCTCAAAGGCAGAGGCGGGCTGCATGCAGATGGGACAGGTAAAGTCCTCCGGCAGGGTTTCGCCTTCGTGGATATAACCGCAGATGGTGCATCTCCATTTTTTCACAGGTTTTTCTTCCTTTCTATGCAGGAGTTCGCTTCGGTCCTGATATGTGGTGTGAAGCATCTTTTCAGCCAGCTCACTGAGGGGCTTGCCATAGAAGGTCTTGTAGACCTCGAGGATCTCCGGGTTTTCATGGCTGGTGCGCAGGGTCATTGCCTCATCACGCCGGTAGAGGGCAGCAATGCGGCTCTTGCGGATTTCATCGGCATTTTTCCGCAGATCCTTGGGCTGTCCGCCGCCGCCGATGCAGCCGCCGGGACAGGCCATCACTTCCACAAAGTGGTACTGTTTGCCGCTTTCCTTCATCTGCCGGAGGAAGGAACGGGCATTGGCAGTGCCGTAGACCACCGCAACCTGCAGGGTCAGGTCCCCGATCTGTACCTGGGCTTCCCGCACTCCTTCGTAGCCCCGGAGCGGGCTGAGATGGAGCAGTTCCCGGGGCGCAGCCTGACCGGTGAGGTATTCATAGGCGGTGCGCAGAGCCGCTTCCATTACGCCGCCGGTGTTGCCGAAGATGACGCCGGCTCCCGAGGCCTTGCCCATGAGGGAATCATAGGCGGAGTCCTCCAGGGCGTTCCAGTCAATGCCTTCGGACTTGGCCCAGCGGGCCAGTTCCCGGGTAGTGATCACCTGATCGGTATCCCGCATGCCTTCCACACCGTGATAGTCAGCGGCAGCATGCATCTCTTCCCGCCGGATTTCAAACTTCTTGGCGGTGCAGGGGGTCAGGGTCACATGGACAATCTGCTTGGGGTCCAGACCCATCTTCTGGGCAAAGTAGGTTTTTACCGTGGCGCCCTGCATGCCGATGGGGCTCTTGGCACTGGACAGATGGGGCAGCATTTCCGGCGCATAGATCTCCGCAAAGTGGACCCAGCCCGGACAGCAGCTGGTGAACTGGGGCAGGGGACGGTCCTTTTCTGTGATGCGGCGGATCAGTTCGCTGGCCTCCTCCACAATGGTGAGGTCGGCGGCAAAGTTGGTATCCAGCACATAGTCAGCTCCCAGTGCCCGCAGCAAGGCTACCATTTTTCCTTCCACAAAGGCACCCGGCTCCATACCGAATTCCTCCCCCAGAGCAGCACGGACTGCCGGGGAAGTGCTGACAACTACAATCTTTTCCGGATCAGCAATGGCCTTTTTCACCTGGGCGCTTTCGTCCCGTTCGGTGATGCTGTCCACCGGGCAGACATTGGCACACTGACCGCAGTAAATACAGATGGCTTTTCCTCCGGTTTCTTCCAGAGTATAGGTTCCATGTACCCCGATCAGATTGGTGCAGGCAGTTCTGCACATACCGCAGCGGATACATTTTTCTTCCCAGCGTACAATACCGGGATTGTCCTCTTCAATGGGAACACGGACAGATAGTGGCAGATGGTTCAGTTTTCTCACATTCCTTTCTCTTGGATTTCCTTCCTGCATTCTTCACACAGGTAGTTGAGTTTCAGGTCATATGACAGGATCGAAATTCCGGCCTTTTTTTCCAGTTCCGCAGTGAGATCCCCCAGATCAATATCCGAGAGTTTGCCGCATCGTCTGCATACCAGATGGTCATGGCGCTGAATGCGGTCATACCGGTCGGGCATGCCCTCCACCGAAACCTTGCGGATCAGATCGTCCTGCCACAGGCGGTTGAGGTTGTTGTATACGGTGGCCAGCACCACAGTCGGATAGGTTTGCCGTAAGGCATCAAAGATTTCCTCCGCAGTCATGTGACTGCGGGAGGAGCTTACGATTTCCAGAATTTTCTTTCCGTATTTTGTCACAGTTTCCTCACCAGTTTTTAGAATTATTCTAATTTTAATTATAGGCTTTTTGTATGGGCTGTCAAGGTGCAGAACCGCCAAAGCTGACGGCGGAATTTTAGACAATGGAAAGAAAATTTGTGCATAGCACACGGAACTGTACAGATGGGAAAGTGCACTCTGCCGAAAGCTGCCTGGTGCGGGCCATCCGGACCCGCGCAAAGAAAGGACAGAGCGCCGTGCCGCCTTGCGCCTGCCCGGTTCCGGCGATATAATGGGATTATGAGATCGTCGGGGATTGGGGGGAATGCGGCATGAAACAACTGTCCTGGGAAGAGTATTATGATGGGTTCTATGACTGGTCGCCCAGCACCCAGAAACGGTATGCCGGACGCCTGTCCGGATACGGGCCGGCGGAAGAGGTATGGGAAATCGCGCAGGAGCTGGAGTGTGAGGACAGGGCTTTTGCGGCAAAGTTTGTGGAAAATGCCTTTGCCGGAGGGGTGCGGTTCACACCGGAACAGGTGCTGGAGATGACAGATACCGTGGACAAGTCCCTTTTGGGGAAGATTGCCGAGCAGACCGCAGTGCCCTTCGACCGGGACCAGCTGGAGGAGATTTATCTGCTGATCGATGACAGCGCCTTTGAGCGGATCTCCCGGCGGGCGGGGATCGATATTTTTGAGGACGAGGAGCCGGACTTCGGGCTGGAGGACGGGATACTGAGCTATCATTCGGAGAAGGAGAACCACCCCACGGAGATGGATCAGGAGGCTTTTGCGGAACTGGCCCGGAGAGTGGGAATAGACGCCCCACGGCACCAGGAGCCGCCGTCCCCGCCCAGGGATAAGCCGGGATTTTTCACCCTGCTGGCAGCGGCGCTGACAGGTGTTAGCCTGGCTGACCGCACCCGAGACCAGGAAAGGCGCTGCAATGGTGACTGCGCCAACTGCCCGCCGCACTATGGCTACCGGCACGGACGCTGGTATTACGGGAAGGGCCACCAGTATGGCTGCGAGTTCGGCGGCAATAAGGGCGATGGCAGTCTGGATTAGGCGGTATAACAGAAAAAGCAGAGGAGACAGGCTTCTCCTCTGCTTTTATTTGTGCTCTGGATTTGTGCGGTACTGAGAGATCTGTTCCCGGAGTTTTTCCCATCGGGCTGCCAGAATCCCGATGACCCTCTGTTTTTCCTCCTCCGGGAAACCCGGAACACGGAGGGGGTTCAGGAGGGATTCGATCACCTGTCGGTTGATGACCGGCAGCTCCATGGAGGCGACGGACTCCGGCTGGCTGTCCGCGAGGCGGCACCAGTCCAGGTACAGGGAGTCCGTTTCCCCGGCGGCGAACCGGTCATAGTCTGCCAGGGCTGCGAAGAGGGACAGATTGTGGTCAAAGATGGGAGCCAGCGCAAGGGGCTGCCCGGTGGCTTGGTCACGGAGGACGCCGAAGTTGTAGGGGTGGCGGTCGGTGTTGAAAACCAGGGCATCCAGCAGGACCATTCCGCGGTAGCTGTCCGCTATGGCAGGGGACAGGCGCCGGAGGAGCTGTTCATTCTTCACAGCGTCCCCTTTTCTGCACCCAAGCCCCGCAGCCGGTTCGAAATTCAGGGTGCCGGATGTGAAGTCAGGCGTCTTTACGGCGGACAGGGAAGCCGGGGCACGGCAGTCCAGCACAGCGCTGATCTCCGCCCGGTCTGCCAGCTCATACGATGCCATGGAAAGACCCAGATAATTCCCGATTGCCTGCACCGCCAGCTCGGAAAAGGTGTGCTCCGGAAATCCGCGTTTATAAAGCCACCACCTTCCGTTTTCCAGGTGCCAGCATTTTTCAAATCTGCCTGTGTTGGTCAGCTCGGCACAGCGGTATCCTGCCGGGAGGGTTATACCCGCTGAGGAACCGAGCAGGGCTGTTTTTGCCAGCAGATCCTGATGAAAGCGGATCTGTTCATAGGTCCCGGGGCAGCCCGAATCCTGAATCCAGAAGTGATCGGTGATTGCGGCACCATTCACCGAGAGAACGATCTGTATGGGGTCAGCCTGCTCCAGATCAAGCTCTCGCAGGAGAAAGCGGGCCTTCGCCAGTGCCGCCGTCCATGGTGCCGGTTACGGTATAACAGGTCAGTTCACTGGAGTCAAATACCTGATCGCAGAGATACTGGAATGCCTTGGCGTAGCCCTCGCAGACCACCTTGGTTTCCGGATCATCGTCGAAGACCCTGATGATGCCCCAGGCATTCATGTCGTAATCCGAAGCAGCCGCGGCCTCATCATTGTAAGAAACAAGCTCGCAGATCTTCTGAAGGATCGCTTCCAGCTTTTCATCTGTTGTGCCGCCGCTGCTCTTGATCTCAGCAGCGATCTTCTGGGCATTCTGGATAGCTATGGCCGAGTCCTTCACCTGAACATCAGTATCACTGCCATTCTGGTAGGCCTCAGCAACCTTCATGGTTACAGTTATTTTTACAAGGCTTGCTTCGCTTCCAGTGCCTGAGAATGATGGCTCCAGACCATATCTGGCAGTTTTGTCAAACCAGAACAGATCCTGGGGACAGTCCACCAGCAGACATCCGAGCAGCCGGTCCAGGTTAACGGCCTCGTTAAAAGCCTGCTGAACTTCGTCCGAATCAGCTCCTGACAGGGTTGGGATATCCTCTCCGGTCTGCAGAATTCCTCCTACGTCATCGCTGTGCTGCTGGTGAACGGCGGCGCCATCGGCGTAATCCTGGGAACCAAGGCCATCGACCGGCTGGTGGACTATGCGCTCTACCGTCTCAAGGATAAGGGGATTGTTGTGCTGGTTCCCGCGGTGGTCTTTATCATGGGACTGGTCGGAGCCTTCGGCTTTGGCGACCATCTGGTGGCATTGGTGCCGGTGGGTGTCATGCTGGCACGGAAACTGCGCCTGGACCCGCTGGTAGCCATCGGCCTCACCGGCCTGGCAGTCCTGATGGGCGCCTCCTGGAGCCCCACTGCCATCATTGTTCCCTGGACCATGATGGGAGTACCGCTGTTCAGCGGCTTTGCGGTGCGGTTCTGTATGATGCTGCTCATTACGGCGCTGACCAGCCTTCTGGTGACCCGCTATGCCCTGAAGATCCATAAAGACCCCACCAGATCCCTCACCGGCAATACCGATTGGCTGACCGCTGACACCGGCGAGAGCAAGGAACTTGCCGCGACAACCCTTCGCACCACTGATATTCTCATCACCCTCTGTTTCTTCGGACAGTATCTGCTCATTGTCCTGTGCATGTCGGTGCTGGGAATGCCAAGTCAGCTGCGGGCGTCTTTCCCCGGGAGAGGACAAAAGCCCCCTCTTGGCAGCACGGACAGGACTCCATAGAAAAATCCCGCCGCGGATTTCAGCAGCGGGATTTTCTGGTCGGAGTGAGGTGACTCGAACACCCGACATCATGCTCCCAAATGTGTGTCGAAACCTTCAACCGGCACTTTATCGACCTCTTTGGCCCTTTCCGCTCGCCCGCCCCGTCCTCTTTGGTACTCTTTTGCCCTGCGTGTTTCAAGGAAAAATCCCGTCTTTTGGGATTTGTGTGGGATGGGATTCTGTATATTTAAAGAAGTTCCGCCCGGTTTGAGGGAAGACAGCGGGCCGGTTTCACAGAGCAGGACTTTCAGAATCTGCGCCGCATAAACAAAGAATAGGGCGGGGGTTCTGCCGCCTTGCCTTTGCCATTTTCCGACAGTATAATGGAACTCAGAGGTGATTGGCATGAACAATGGCAGAGATTTTGTAGAAGTCCGGTCCAATGGCAGTGTGTTTCCCAAGAGGGGAACCAATCCCCGGACGCTGTATGCGCACCAGACCGAGGCTATGCGGTGTATGGACAAGATCAACCAGGAGTCCTCGTACAGCACGCTGATCGTGCTGCCCACCGGCGGCGGAAAAACCTATACCGCTGCCCTGTGGCTGCTGAAAAACGCCATCGACCGGAAAAAGAAGATTCTCTGGATCGCTCACCGTCAGATGCTGCTGGATCAGGCGGCGGAGTCGTTCCAGACCTATGCCTATGCGGAAGTGATTCCGCATATCTCTTCCTTCTGCTTTCGGATCGTGTCCGGTTCGTCCAGCCACGACCGGACCAGTGATATTCGGCCCCAGGACAGTCTTCTGATTGCCAGCAAGGACAGCATCGGACGCCACCTGGAACGCCTGGATGCCTGGCTTCAGGGGGAGCAGGAACTCTATCTCGTCATGGATGAAGCCCATCATTCTACCGCCAAGACCTACCGGCGAATCATTGACTATGTAAAGGCGAAGGTTCCCCATGTGAAGCTGATCGGCCTGACCGCCACGCCTTTCCGCACCGCTGAAAGCGAGCAGGGACTTCTGGCGCGGATCTACCAGGACGGAATCCGGGATGGCCGGGTGGTTCACGGCGATGTGGGCATTACTTATCAGATTAGCCTGAAAGAGCTGATCAGCCGGCGGATTCTGGCCAAACCGATTTTTGAAAGCTACTATACCGATGAACAGTACGGCGGCAGTCTGGGAGTCGATGCGCTGGAGAGCATTCAGCGCCTGGACGTTCTGCCCGAGAATATTGTGGAGCAGATGGTACAGAGTGCTCCCCGAAACAAGCTGATCGTCGAGACCTATAAGGCAAATCCGGAGAAGTACGGTCAGACCCTTGTGTTTGCGGTCAGTGTTCCCCATGCGGTTCAGTTAGCCAGCCTGTTCCGGAAGGCAGGGATTGCGGCGGACTATGTCGTATCCGAACTCCGGGACCCGGTCACCGGTGTGACTGTCAGCCGGGAGGACAATGAGCGCAAGCTGGAGGAGTACCGGAAAGGAAATCTGCAGGTTCTGGTCAATGTGAACATTCTCACCGAGGGTGTTGACCTGCCCAGAACCAGGACAGTCTTTCTGGCCCGACCTACTGTATCCACCATCCTGATGACCCAGATGGTGGGACGGGCATTGCGCGGCCCGGCAGCCGGCGGTGATGCCAGCGCCTATATTGTGTCCTTTATTGATGAGTGGAACGAACATATCGCCTGGGTCAATCCCGAGAGCCTCTTTGTGGGAGACAACGACTTTGAGGACAGCCGGACGGAGCGTGTACAGCACATTCTGCGTCTGGTCTCCATTTCCAAGATTGAGGAGTTCGCATCCATTCTGGACGATTCGGTGGACACCACTCTGCTGGAACGGGTTCCGTTTGAGGAGCGGATTCCGGTGGGTATGTACGCCTTCTCCTATCTGGAGGAGAACGGCATGGATCACACCGATCAGGTGATGGTCTACAACAGTACCCAGGAGGCCTACCGACAGCTGATGGAGTCTCTTCCGGCTCTGTTTGAGAGCTTTGGAGCGGAAGAGGAGTATCTGAGCGAGGAACAGCTCCGGGAGATGGAGCGTCAGTGCCGGGATACTTTCTTCTGTGGGGAGATGATTCCGCCCTATGAGCCGCAGGATGTGCGGAACATTCTGAAATACTATGCGCAGTACGAGGCGGCTCCGGCTTTCTATACCTTTGAGGAGATTGATCGGAGCAGGCTGGATGTGGCTGCCATTGCCCGGAAGATATGGGACGAGCGGATGACCGCCCAGGAGGAGACAGCCTATCTCAATGCGCTGTGGGACTCGGGAGATGACAATATGCTCAAGCTGTTCTTCGGGCGGAAGCTGTACTTTCTCAAGCAGCTTCAGATTGAGCGCATGAAGCTCATGTATCCGGATATCTATGAGGAACAGGGGAGCAATGTGGAGTTCGGCAGACGGAAGCTGGAGGATCTGCCGCTCTATGAGATTGGAAAGATCAATCCGGAGCTGGAAAAGAAACTGCGGGACGAGGCCTTTGAGAAATCGAAAAATGAAAAGGGTGAGTACCAGTGCGCCTGCTGCGGCAGGACAGGCACCAGCCGGGTGGCCTTCCAGGTGGACCATATTGTCCCGATGAACGCTGGAGGCAAGACTGTCCCGGAGAATCTGCAGATTCTGTGCCGGCAGTGCAACGGAGAGAAAAGTGACCGGATATGAATGAACTTTTGTATACCGCACAGGATCTGGCGATCATTCTCATCGGGATGGACTTGGACTGCCGGATTGAAAGCGTTGTAATGGACCGGATCTGGAACCGGGAAAAGGAATTTCTGGCTGAACCCTATCGCCAGGACCGGCGGAAGTTTACACTGGAAGTTCTCTACTGGCGGCACTATTTTTCCGAAAAAACTGCTCTGGACCGGGAGCTTCCGGTCGTCCAAAAAGATCTGGAATCCGGGGGCCATACGGTGGATCTGGAGGAGTACCGCAGTGATTACTTTGACCTCAATCTGTTCTTCAAAAGTGTCCGAATCCGCTGCCTGTATGGGATGGGGAAGGAGTATGTGCGCATCAAGCTGCGGACCCTTTTGGCTGTGTATGGATACCGCCGGCGCTCCCGTCTGCTGATCCACCATATGCAGCGGTGTATGGAGTTTTATCACCTGAAGGCGACACTCTGGGGCGGGACAGACTGTGATCTGTCCACCTGTGGTCTGGATCAGATGCTCACCTTCCGGGCGGAACAGCTTTGAATTTGCTTAGACAATGTGATAAGTCGAATTTTAGAATATTGAGACAAATTATGCTCAGAAAAGAACATTTGAAAACAGCAATAGTAAATTCCATAATATTACAACAAAAATCGTTGAAACATACTATTTTATTGCGGTTTTGTGTTAAATATGCTATCATTATAGACAACAATGTCAAATGTCTCAATAAAAGGCAGAAGAATCATAATACTAAAGGAAGAGCTCTGCCATATGGCAGAGCTCTTTGTGTATTAATCTTGCAAGTTCAATAGATGTTGGATACCTTCATATTTTATGGAAAGGTATATAGGCATCGAGTTCAAAGAGACTTTGGATCTGTGTATTTGATAAATCATTTTATTAGATTGTCTACATAGTAAAAATAGGAGAGTGGCTGAAATGGCATGCGCTTTTATAGCAGAATTGAGTAAATTAAGAAAGAAGTCTATTGAATCCGTTGGGAATGTTACTTCTTTTGATGAGTTTAAAAAATATCTCCATGTTTTACGCCCTATAGAAACAGAATTGCGAAATTTACTTAAAAAGATCACTGAATCAAATCAAAAAACTTTAGTGTTGCTGTGTGGCAGTGCAGGGGATGGAAAATCACATTTAATGTCTTATCTGAGGCATGCAGATTCGGAACATCTTTTGGATTCATTTGAATTGTATAACGATGCAACTGAAAGCAGCGCACCTGAGTTAACCTTCGATGAAACACTGGCAGAAAGACTTGCACCTTTCAATGATGAAAATTATCAGATCAATGATCATTACAAGATGATTATGGCAATAAACCTTGGAACTCTCAATAATTTTATAGAGTCAGAAAGGGGACAAAATTTTTCTGCCTTAAAAAAATATGTGGATGAAAATGAGATCTTTTCCTCTTATATGTGTGAAAACCATTACCGGGAAAATAGTGTGTTTCAGCATGTCAATTTTTCTGACTACCAAGTTTTTACACTTAACGAGTATGGAATTGGCACAGAATATTTGGAAAATTTGATAGGAAAAGTTTTTTATCACGATACAACCAATCCATTTTTCAGGTCGTTCGAAGAAAATTCAAGTTGTACGCTGTGCCAAAAATGCCCGGTTCGCCATAATTATGAGTTTTTGTCAGATCCGATTCATCAAAAATCCTTGATTAATAAAATTGTGGAGGTTGTGATCAAGGATAAAAAAATAGTCTCTACCCGTGATGTATTGGATTTTATATATAATGTCCTGGTGCATCCTGAATTTGATTATTCTAAAATGTGTCAAATAACAACGAATGATACAAAATATTTAAGCGAGTATATCAAATATACAACTCCGATGCTGCTGTATGAATATGAAGATATCTCTCCGCTGATTAACTCAATCCGAAAGTATGACATCCTCAAAGTCAGACAAGAAGAGATGGATGCGGATATGATAAAATTCCATTCACTGGAAAATATACACGATATTTTTACTGATGCAACAACGGGAACTCCGTATATAGTTTTAAATAGCACAACGAATATCGCAAATCTTGGGGGTACGAAATCGGATTTAAAAAAGTTTGTCTATCGGTTTGTTGTACGGCTTAAAGAGATGAAAGGAGTTCTGCCAATTACAGAACAACAGTTGTTGCTCAAAGAGTACATACAGACCCTTTATTATCAAAACAGCGGACAAGAGAGAAAATTGAATAAGCTGTATGATGCAACTAAAAAAGCGATAATGAATTGGGACGGGCAATTTGACAGTGATACAATTTGCATCGATGATTCAAATGAAAGGTTTTGGGTCTTGGAGCAATTGCAGTTAAAGCCTGCTATTTATCATAAGAGCAACAGTTTGGACGAGTCCGATATTCAGAGATTTTCAATCACTTTGAAACTGCGATTCCGAAATGATGTTGCCTCTGATCCGGAGACAGCTGAAATTAGCATGGATTACTCTTTGTTTGAAATGATTACAGCTATGAAAAATGGATATCGCCCCACAGTTCAAGATAAGAATCAACATACTGATTTTGTAAGTTTTGTCCAGCGTGTAATAGAATTTGGAAACAAAGCAGATCGCATTACTTTGATTCCCAAAGAGCAAGGACAGGACTATAGAGTCACATTTGAGAAAACAGATTTTGGATACGAATTTAAGGTGGTATAGATATGTCCTATGTTTTAAGTATACCCTCTTTCAACAGGACTTTTGCAGTTAAGGAAGAAGACTCCAAATTGCGGATGACTCATAATAATGGGATTAGATTCAAATTACTTCCATATGTTACCTCCAGTTCGGTTGAAGCGTGTACCGATTTATCGACAGTTGTCGGAAGGTATCTGGCCAAAATCGAAAGAAAAGAATCAGTTTCTCTTTCGATGCAAGAATTAATAACAAGATTAAGAAATGATGAGGAACTTGAGATACAGCTTGGTACGGATGAAATTTTTTCCCAAGTAGTGCGACATATGTTTTTTGATGCAAATGGGCAAATCCGCCCAATTAATTTGCGTATGTTTCTTCAAATATCCTGTAAAGATAAAAATGAAACCAAATTGGCAGATTACTTAGTTGATGTATTGGGAGATCAGGAACACTTAAGAAAAACATTGGAAAAGGCATTAAAAAAAGCCGATGACCAAAGTAATGCATTGGAGAGATTTGCAGCATCGAAGTTTGAGCTGAAAGCACCAGAATCCAGTTTAAAATCAGAACAGCATTATCAACGTATTACAAATGCCCTGGTGGAAAATTTCGAAAAAGATTTTGAGTATATTTTAGGGGCTCGAAATCGCACTCGTGATTATCTTGTTCCTCTGCTGGAATTTTACTATTTTGCGTATACTGCACAAATGATATTACAGCTGAATCGCTTCTTGGATGGGGATCGTGAAAAATGTATACCTCTCTATTTTTGCTTGGAGTGGGAAAAAACCAGTCAAAACCGTCAATGTTTCCGTGAAGGGTGGAATATACTTCAAGACGCAATCTCCAGAGTATTTGCACATGTCATTGTGTTGGAAATTCTCAACCAGACTGAAGATGAAACCGAACCCATAGACTATATCAAACTTCGCGAATTTATCAATTGCGCACCTGAAGAAGATCATCGCATTGCTGAAGAAATAAAGAAGTTGACAGATTACTACAGAAGTATAATTACGGACTGTTCAGTGATGACTGAACTGAGCCGCCGCCAGTCTCAAGATGGGGAAACCGTTGCAGAAGTTAAGTATTTATTTGATAGTGTTCGCCTCCAGTTTGAAAATACTACACAAAGAAATCGTCCTTATAATTCCTACGCCAAAAATTTCAGAGATTACTGTCGCAAGTATCTTAAGTCGCGGGGAAGAAGCGGTATGATGCTGAGTATTTCTGAGGAAATGCTGATTTTTCTTACAAAAATCAGCATAAAAGATCAGGAAAAAGTTCGCCTGAATGATATATTTACGGAATTTGAATCGCGTGGAGTATATCTTGACGACCACTCTAAAAGCGAAGTAATGCGGTATTATGAAAAGTTAAATTTAATTGAAAAGAAAAGCGATAGTGGAGATGCACAATATGTTAAACGAATTTTATAAGTACATAGCGAATAACATTATTAGTTATTTTCAAAGTCATGCAGATACTATACTCCCAGGTGAGCGATATTCTTTGAATTTGGATACAGAGGAAATGGTTACTGGCGTTGTACAAGCTCTGTTCGAAAAAACAAAGGTTGATGGAATTCAGGGTACTTATCAGTACGAGACGGTTTATCGTACTTTTACGATTCAGTTATCTGCAAATATGGAAGTTGTTGTCGCAGCAAAATATAAAGGAGTGACAGAGAACTTTTTAACAACATTGCGCAATGCAGAGTTGACAGATCAGCATTTCCCGATTTTAATGATTACATACTCTTCAATTGATACCATCACAAGTGGAACAGGAGACCTCTCTGCGAATGGTATGCCTTTCCATGCGACTTCTATTATTTCCAAAATTAAAGACGATATAGCGACAGCACAGTTATCTGAATCGGATCAAGCGCTGTTGGAACTGGAGCTGGAGCGTAAACAAAAAGATCGGTTCAGTGATCACTCTTCGCTTTATGAGTATAGTAACATGTTGACAGTCCTTGGTCGTGGATTTGTAGAAAAAAGCGACTTTGCATCATTTGGACTGCTGTATGATGATCAATTAAACGCTTTCCCAAAAGATAAGCTTAAAGGAAGACTTCAAGAAAATCACAGAGTATTTGATCACATAGATTGGGTAGTTAAGCATGCCAATATTGAAGATTCTCTTGAGAAAGAATATGATAAACAGTTTATAGACCGACTTGTTACAGCAAAGAAAAAAGGACTGCCGTGGCACGAAGGATTTACTTTTGAACAGGTGAAAGGGGCTCATGATCGGCTCGAGAAAAAGCTGAATAATCCATTGGAGATACAAGATGAGTGGATTACAGTTTATTCCAATTCTGCGCTTGAATATAATTTTGCTCCGGATCAATTGGTATTTATCCGACCTGATGGTGAAACAAAAGCGAAACTCAGAAGAAAAAATATATTGATTTATAATCCGGATCTGCGGTCAGATGTTACGGTACACTTAAAAAGCAACATAGCAATCAGAGATTCTTGGGTTGATTGCATAGGTGCACAATATGAACTTTCTTCCAAAGAGATTAATATCAATTTGAAGCCGGAGGGCTGCACATTTGCAAGAGTGGCAATTGTTCCCTCCGATGAGAATCCAGATTATCTGATTAAAATTTGCGTTTTAAATGTAAGGTCCCAATATTTGGAAAATATTCAAACCAATTACCGTTTGGATGTTCCTAAATTTATAAAAAGGTCAAAAATTCAGATAATAGGTTTGAATCGGATTCTTACAATTAATCCTGGATATGAGGATGTAATTACAGAATCATTGAAACAAGGTGAAAAATATTCCTGTAATTACAATCAAACATTGCAGTTCTTGACGAGTGATGAAGAAATAAATAGTGATTCTGATACAATTGATTTTCAAATAAAGTGTGGAGCAGTTGAAATCCCGCTGGAAATTTGCGATGAGGCCATTAAACCAGTAGAGATAACAGGAATACGCGCATTTCAGCTTAAATATCAAAATAAGCGTGGTATGGAATATCGCGATCATCGAATTATCTCTGGTACGAAGGAGTATTTTGCAAAAGCAGCTTTTCAAGAGAGCCTTGAACGAGAGAATACCCTAATCCAAAATAAATGGTTGGCAGCATTTGATACAATCACGGAAATTTCTGAATGCCAGCTTAATATACCTGAGCCTGTATATACAGCATACATAAACTATATTGAAGAATTTAAAAAAATGCGTCAGCTTCCCAGCTTGGCGTATCTTTCCGGTTCTCTTCTTGAGCGTGCTAAGGTTTATGTGTCTGCTGTCCTGGAAGAGCTGAACAAGATCCAGGCTGGAGATACTCTTTCCAATGAACAGAATGATCTTCTGAGGCTGGGGTGTATCATTATGGACCACGATGAGCACATCATTGCAATGAGCCCTCTTCATCCTCTCAATGTGGCCTATCAATTGGCTTTGCTTGAAGAAAAAAATACGGGTGATGTGCGTGATCAGTTAATCGAAAAGCTGTCAGCACTGTATTTGGTGCCATATATAAAAGATAAAGATAAAAATCTCTATCATGCGATTGAACAGAGGCATTCTCCGGAATGGAGATTGTATGCCCCTTTGATAAATAAAAGCTATCGTGGATCGAGGAATTTTGTTCAGAAATTGGTTAGCGATAAAATCGAACAATATATCAGTCACTTTACATTTCTGTTTGATGATTTAGGAAATGATACCTTCTGCATCAATCTGGTAAACATGGGTGATTGTAGAGAAGTCCTGTTAGGGCTGATCCAATTCTTTGTGAAAGAGCTGAAAACGAATACCGATTTGGATCAGTTAATGCATTTTACCATTAACATCTATAGCCAGACAAATGGATATAATGATTTTTCTGTTCTCTCTGATCAGAAAAAGCTGCGGGAATACATTGAGAATTATGGCAGAGGTATAGAGGACTCTGGAGAAATGGCTCTGATTTTGTCCAAAAATATCCGATGCTATTATCGAAGCTCGAAGGAAGCCACATACCAGTATGCTCATCTTGCCTTTTATGAAATGGAATCCTCTGAAGACCGCGGTACGAGCCGAATGGATTCTATTGCAACGGGAATGGCATTAGGCGGGCTTATTTCTGGCACGCCATCGGTTTTGAATTATGACTGGTATAAAACCGGATTTGGTACAAAATTTGCTAAGAAAACAACCTTGTCACAGCTGGCAAAGATTTATAATGCAATGTTCCGGGTTGCCTTCTCTGGAAGTTCATATGAACCAGAATCTGCTATTTTTACTGAGATTTCTCGGAGCGAAGAGGGATTGCTTGGAAAGATTTATGACTCTTCAAACTGGGTTGTATTTGTGGATCCTAAAGTTGATTTGTCTTTCTTTACTGCAGATCAAAATCATCAAGATTTGACAATTATTCATTATAGTGATCAATATACCTCATCCAGTGGATATGATGATATCACCGTAACAAAAAAATCGCAGCAGTATGAAGAAATTATACGAGAACACCTGAATCGAAAGGGAGTACATGCAGATCAAGCCAATATCCACGATATTATCGATCTATTTAATGCTGTTAACGGGAGTTGGTTGCTTCGACTGATTTCTACAAAAAAACTTGCAGGCGCAGTAGATAGCAATTTCAGCCGAGAAAAAATGAGTATTTTGTCTGCTATCAAATTCTGTATGGCATATTATGCGCATGATCGCATTGTCTGGGTTCCTATTTCATTGGAAGAGATGCTTCGAGTTTCAGGCGGAGCGGGATATTCACAGAAGGAAGGTTTGCTGTCTGCCAAAAACCTGGGCTTTGATAAGGGCGCAACTTGCGATGATCTGTTAATGGTTGGTATTGAAGGACCAGTAGATGACATAAAAGTTTATTTGCATCCAGTTGAAGTTAAGATTGGAGTGAATCCAGCTTCTGTAATTGGGAAAGCAAAGGAACAAGTCCTGACTACTTATCGTGGATTCTGGAACGCCCTTTCGCCACAATCCGATGGGGATACCTTGGAGTGTAAATTGACGCGAAACTTCTTCATGCAAATGGTCATTGTGTGTTGTGAAAAGATGAAGCTGTATAATATTTACCCGAGTGAGAACTGGGATTTGGTGCTGGATACATTTCGAGAAGCGCTCCTGAATGAACAGTATCATTTTTCAACAGCGATGGATCCGTTTTTGGGGAAGGGAACAGTATTTTCGTTTAAAACAGAAGCATTAAATAAAAAAGGCGAGATTCAGGATGAGGTTTGTCTCTTAGAATTTCCGGAGAAAATGGGATCTGAGTTTATGGTTAAATCTGCCGAAGAGATAGAATGTGATTTAGATCATGACAGCGAAGATTTCCCCTTGCGTCTAAAGTTCCAATATTCTCAGAATGATTCTACTTCTGTTACTGGGTCGGCAGAGGAGCGCACAACGGCTATGTACTGTGTCACAGAGGCACCACTGGAGTTGTCCGATTCCCCGGCTGATATAAAAGAACAAGCCTTTGATCAACAGGAGGAAGAGACTTGTGTGATCCCGAGTCCGAATTCAGAAACGACTGAAGAAAGAAATGGAGGAGAGACAGCGCCGCATGAAGCCTCAGCAGAAGAAGTGGAACAATCAGATTCGTCTGCTTTAGCTGAGCCTTCTTCGCCAGAACCAGATCATAATCGTGGAATGGAGGTTTTATTTGGTACAGACCTTACAAATGGTGAGAAACTTTACTGGCATCCCAATAACACCAATGAAATTTTCCATACCAATACAGGAATCATTGGTACAATGGGAACAGGAAAGACACAGTTCACGAAATCCATGATTACACAGCTGTATCGTGACCAAAGTCATAATTTTGGCGGCGATTCTTTAGGTATTCTTATTTTTGACTATAAAGGAGACTATAACGAAAGTAAGGAGGATTTTATCCAGGCAACAAATGCAAAGGTCTTGAAACCCTATCACCTTCCATTTAACCCTCTGGCTCTGACTAGATCTCAAGTCTTCAAACCATTGTTGCCGATTCATACCGCAAATGCATTTAAAGATACATTGGCGAAAGTGTATGGATTAGGGGCAAAACAGCAAAATACCCTCTTTTCTTGTATTATTCAAGCGTATGAAGAAAAGGGAATAAAAGCTGGGGATCCGGAGACCTGGGATCGAGTTCCTCCAACTTTCAGCACGGTGTATGGTATTTATGCGAATGATGAGGACATTAAGAAGACGGATTCTTTGGCTGCAGCAATGGATAAGTTGCATCAATTTCAAGTTTTTGAAGGAGATCCGCAGAAAACAGAATCTCTGTTTGATATCTTAAATGGTGTAATTGTGATTGATTTGTCTGGATATGATTCTGATATTCAAAGCCTTATTGTTGCCATTACACTGGATCTTTTCTATGCACAAATGCAGGCTGCAGGGTCCAGCAAAATGAATCAGCAGTACCGTCAGCTGACAAAATTAATCCTGGTTGATGAAGCGGATAATTTTATGAGCGAAGGATTTCCGGCATTGAAAAAAATTCTAAAAGAAGGCCGTGAATTTGGTGTAGGGACAATTTTATCCACACAGTTTTTGAAGCACTTTGGTGCGACAGATGATGACTATGCAAAATATATTTTGACATGGGTTGTTCATAATGTTGCTGACCTTAAACTTTCCGATGTGGAGTTTGTCTTTAAAACAGAGGCTAAGAGTTTGGAGACACAGAAGCTTTTTAACGATATCAAGGGACTGCAAAAGCATCACAGTATTGTGAAAATTGGGACAGCGCGTCCTCGGTATATCGCAGATCGTGCATTTTGGGAGCTTTTTAAAGATCTGCCATCCAATTGACGGCCATTTTAAGAGATGCTATACTTAAGTAGAGTGCTTAGGTATAGCATCTCTTTGTTGTAGAAAAAACAAACATATCTAAGATTTAATTCTAAGGGAAATTGACGAAATACCGAAATCTTTAAAATAACACAAAAACTATAGCTAAGGCGTTTTAGCATCTTCAGAGATACAACCATTAGGCTGGGATCACTGAGACAGTAAAAATGCTTTTGACAGATAGGATGTAACTATTATGTTTGACGAGTATAGCAAGATTAAAGATGAGATGAAGCTTGTCTATCTCCATGATCAGCGTCCATGGATGATTGGATTTAGCGGAGGCAAGGACTCAACACTGCTTTGTCAACTCGTATTTGAGATGATAGAATCACTACCAGAAGAGCAGCGTTCAAAGCCTGTATACGTTGTTACTTCGGATACAATGGTGGAAAATCCGATTGTAAAAAGATATATGCATCGGATGAGCGATGCAATTAACAAGGCAAGCAGTAGAAAGAAGCTGAACATACAGGCGCATATTATCTACCCCGAAATTCGGCAGACCTTTTGGAGCTTGGTCATTGGGTTGGGATATCCCACTCCGGAGCCGCCAGGTTTTAGATGGTGTACAGAAAGATTGAAAATTAGCCCCTCGAACGCTTTTACTTATAACACCATTAGAAAAGATGGCGAAATCGTAATTCTTCTTGGTGTACGCAAAGCTGAAAGTGCTGCGAGATCACGGAGCATCTCTTCACATGAAATCGAAGGAAAGATTTTAACTCCCCATCCACAGATTCAAAAGGCGTATGTATATAGTCCATTGGTAGATATACCTAATGAAGATGTTTGGTCCTATCTTCTTAGAGATCATGGGAAAAGCGCCTGGGATACAGATAATAATTATTTGTATAGCCTTTATCAGGGAGAACAGCTATCAGAAGAAGACAGCGTGGTAGGTCAGGTCAACAAGGATAACATAAAAGTGACAGGAAATTCTCGCTTTGGTTGCTGGATTTGTACAATGGTTAAAGAGGATAAATCCTTAAAGAATTTTATTGATCATGGTTCCATGGAATTGATCCCATTACGAGATTTTCGGAATTGGCTGGTAAAGCTACGATCGGATCCTGAAGCGCGAGATTACCGTAGAAGAAACGGAAATGTATATCTTATGTCAAACGGTGAATTTGGTCGTGGTCCATTTACCATGAAGACGCGAAAAGAAATTTTGCGCCGTTTGCTTCAATTGGAAGTGGATACAGGATTTGAGCTGATTACAATAGATGAATTGAAAATGATTGACAAAATGTGGGAAGATGAAGGCGATCTTTCTCGTCGTGCGCTCGTAGATATATATTCACAAGTCAAAGGGAAAAAACTTCCCTGGGATGGTTATAAAAAAGCAAAATACGACAGCGAGACAATTGCAGTAATTCAAACTTTGTGCGAAAAGTATGAGATTCCATTTGACCTGATTTCTAAATTGATGATTTCGGTTGATAATACAAAATTTTATACGCGTTCGGCTATATCAGCTAAGAGTATTGAAAAGATTTTTAATGAAGGTTGGCTCCATTATGAAACCATTAGAGAGGGTTTAGAGGATGCGGATTAAGAACATTCAACTTTGTAATTTTGGATCCTATGTTGGTCAAAATAATTTTGACTTTCAATGTGATAGCCCTGAACAACGTGTAGTGGTGATTGGCGGAAAAAATGGTGCTGGCAAAACTACACTATTCACTGCAATCCAAGTATGTCTATATGGTAATTTCGCTTTTGGTTATAAAACAACAGGTAAGCATTATTTGCGTGAAATTTATAACCTGATCAACAACCAAATTCGTATTGATGATCAAGAGACAGCATTTGTTGAGGTAGAGTTCCAGCAAGTTGATAATACGGATTTGTATAATTATGTAATTCGCCGTTCCTGGTCGTGGCCACACAGTGAGCTGAAAGAAACGCTCAGTGTCTGGCAGAATGGAGAAAGGTTAGAAGATGAAGAGCTCCTAAATTTTCAAAAGTATCTGATCCATCTGATTCCGCCTGACATGTTAAAACTGTATTTCTTTGATGGAGAAAAAATCGCAAACTATTTTTTGGGCGAAAAAGAAGTCAATATACGAGATGCACTAATGGTGCTTAGTGGAAATGATACGTTTGATATTCTGTATGATCAAATTAAACGCATACTGAAAAATTCTGAGAATGTTCAAACAGACATTGCAAAAGATTATCTGGTTGCTCGCAATGAGTCTGTTGCATTACAGAACCAGCTCTCCGATATGCAGCGTGAGATTGATTGTTATCAAGCCGAGATTGACGAAATAGAAAGTGAAATTAGTCGATGCCAAAAAGAGTATGTTGATCGCGGTGGGGTTACAATTGATGAATGGAAGAATTTAAATAATCAGTTAAAAGATGAGGAGGAAAAAAGAGAGAGACTAAATTGGCAGCGGCGCACTTACGCAACAGAGGTGGTGCCTTTTCTTATGTTGCCAGATTTGATGAAAGAAGTGTTGCCTCAACTTCAACTGGAGAAAGATCATCAAGGATACTCTGTGTTAAAAAATAGTATAGAAGACAATGCATTTTCTGATTTGTTGAAAAATGCATTGTGCGAAATTGGCAGTACAAATGTCGAACAAGATTTCAGCACATTGTCTCAAAAGATAAAAGAGTATTTTTTAAGTAAAAAATGGGAGATGTTTGAACCGCTTTTTGGGTTATCCAGTGATGAAGAGGCACAGATTCAAACACAAGTTAACCATATTTTGGCGTTTGATATTAAGCAGATCCCAAGAAACCAGAAACGGATCCAAGAATCATTAAAAAAGACAAAAGAAATTCGGACTCGGTTGCAAGCGACGACGATCGAGAACTATGAGAGTTATATGAATCTGCGATCTTCCCTTGAGGAGAGAGCTAAAATTGTTCGCTTGAAGAAAGAGCATGCAGAAACTTTGTTTGAATTAAGAAGTGCTGATCGCGAGAAAAAAGAGAAAGAACTGCACACTTTAAGAAGAGAATTTGAGGATCAACTGAAAGCGAGATCGATCTCTGATATTTCAGGGAAAACCCTGTTACTTTTGGAAGAGCTACAGGAAATGCTGTATAGCAATTTGATCAAGCAGGTGGAGACCGATTTAAATCTTAAATTCAAGCAGTTAATTCGGAAAAAAGATTTCTTCTCTCAAATGGTTATAGACCGTAACTTTGTAGTTCACATGCTTCGTCAGGAAACAGTGAGTAGGACAGACCTATTGTCATTGTTCAGAGGGGGAAATCAAAATATTGCAGTCAATGTTTTAGGAAAAGTTGCAGTAGAGGAACTATTTAGTCAGTATCAGGTTGGAACAATTTCTGAACTTTTTCATGCACTTGCTGAAGAAAAAGCAGAAAATCTAACTTTGTCGGTTGAGCTTGATAAAGAGAGATTATCAAGCGGAGAAAAGCAAATTTTTGTTATGGCCTTGTATTGGGCGATGATGAATCAAAGTAAAAGCGAACTGCCTTTTATTATTGATACACCTTTTGCACGTATTGATACAGAACATAGGGCTAATATTACGGAACATTTCTTTAAACAGTTGACAGGGCAGCTTATTATTCTGTCTACGGATGAAGAGCTTTCGAGTAATCATCTAGAGGCAATGCAGGATCAAATTTCCCATATTTACATGTTGGAATATGGTCCGGATCAGAAGACACATATTCATAAAAATCAGTATTTTGAGGTGTGAGTATGGCATTTAAGCTGAAAACTTCTAAAAGAGCTTCTGAAATATTTGACCAAATTGAGCGGAGCGAAAATCTTCCTTGCTACACTTTGGTTAAAATAGCCATGGCTCTTTCTATGCGATCAAAGGAACCGCTAAAAGAAACGGATTTCCATACCAATACACTAGGGCGCGAATTGAACCGCCAAACCATTACTGGAGATGCAGATGCTTTATACAAATGTTTGATGGAGCTATACTCTGGAAAGCATTTGACTGATGAAGAATTTTTCCCTGGTTATGTAAAAGCACATATTGATCGGGGGTCTAAAATGCTTGAACAGGAGCAGAAGTACAGTTCCGATTTCCTTATGCACTTAATAGAACTTGATCAAAGCCTGTAAATAAAAGAAACAACGGTTATAATTTTATAGGACTACTGAAAGAGGTGTGTAATGGAAAATACTTTGTCTCAAAAACAGGCTGCAGAAAAGATAAAGCAACTCTATGAAATATCTGCAGAGCTGGAAAGGCTGTTTCCTGGCCGGCACTATACACCGGATGGCCATATGATCGGGAGCATTGGCGAGGCACTGGCAGCCAGCTATTATGGGCTGGAGCTCTTTACGGCTTCGGCGGAAACCCATGATGCCAAGGCTGCGGATGGGCGGTTGGTTCAGATCAAAGCCACTCAGATCAGCCGAATTGCCCTGTCCAGTGAACCGCAATGGCTCCTTGTCCTCCGGATTCGCCGGGACGGTACTTTTTCTGAGGAGTACAACGGTCCAGGAAAACTCGCCTGGGAACGCTGCGGCAAGATGCAGAAAAACGGGCAGCGGCCGATTTCCCTGGCAAAACTGAGAATTCTCCAGGCTGAGGTTCCGGATTCGACCCGTCTGCCGGTTGTTTTGTGAGTTCCATTACCGGCTTCCAGTAGTGTTGAGATCCGTTAATAGAGTTGTTTGCCAGCACTTTTCTGGACAAGGATAAAAATGCACTGGAAAAGGAAACCCGGTATGACTCAAACGATGTCACCGAAGAGCTGTTCACTTTTTGGCAAATCCCCCTAAATGTAGAAAGACCGCCTATTTAGGCGGTCTTTCTTATAAAATCTGGTCGAGGTGGGGAAATTCACTACCTGATCCTGTGTTTCCTAAAAGATACTCCACTTAGTTTTGTCGCGGACAATGAATAGGTTTCAGAGGATAAGACCTTCGGAATCTGCGCCGCATAAACAAAGAATAGGGACTCCTCATATCCGGTCGTTTGCCCACTTGAAAATTCATTATACTCCACAAAAAATGATGATGAGTTTTTCTGAAAAGACTATTGAAATCTCCTCTTCTTCCTGATACAATAGAAATAGTAAGAACATTTGTTCTTTTGGGTTTCTGAAAAATTAGAAGTACAAAATTAAATAGCGATCCACTCAAATCGAGCAAGCGGAGACAGCCTAAGTGGCTGTATACTACCAAGCGCCGTGTGAGGTTGGACGCCGGAAAGAATTTCTGGCGTCTGATTTCCGCGGCGCTTTTTTGCTGCGGTAATTTCCCCACACGGCGATGAGAGTCCCTTTCCGGCTTGCGCGGGAAAGGAGCACTATGGATCTGCAAAGCTGGCAGGCCGCCGTGGCGGCTTATCCCTGATATTAGATGTGTCAGGTCTCAGAGATCTTTCTGAGATCACGCCGGAACCTTGAAAACAGAATTATCAGTTGCTGAAATACATTCCCGGATGGGGCTCCCGGCCTGGGGGCAAGCGACAGCGGACGATGCGCGAAGACAGCCTGTGGTAAAAGCAAACAGGCATGAGCGATTCCATCGGTCCGGAAAGTGGTCCGCGGCAGACCGTTTTGCGAAGATTCCATCTGGGGACAATGATACTTCTGCCCAGCCACAGACTCAAGCAATGGGGGCAGCTCGGAGAGAACCTCGGAGGGGTGAAATTCCCATGGAGCGGTACAGCCAGCCGCCGTTTCAGACAACTGCTCACAGCCCGGAAAAGCAGCAGCGAATCCGGGCTGATACATAGCGGTCCGGACGGTTTCCACTGTCCGGATTGCAGACAGAGGCTCTGAATTGGAATATGGAAAAATATATTCAAAAACAGTAGCTATTTCTCTCTTTCTGTGGTATTGTTGCGTTTGCAAAAAGGAGGCGATTCCCATGTACAATCAAAATAATCTCACTGTAGGTCAGTGGAGTGACCGGTGGTTTCGTGAGAATCAGAGCAGATGGAGCGGCAGAACAGTGGGCGGATACCGCAATCTGATAGACCGTCATATCTCCCCTGGAATCGGGAATGTCCCGCTGACAGAGCTGACCCAGGACACCGTGACCAGCTTTTATGACAGCCTGCAAAGCCGGGGACTCAGTGCCAGAAGTGTCTGGTGTGTCCATCTGCTTCTGCGGCGGTGTATGAGCGAGGCAGCCCGCGACCAGCTCATTCCCTTCAATCCGGTAGAGATCTGCCCCGAGCCGCCGGCAGAAGCACATAAAACGGTTTCCCTGCGCCTTGGACAGCTCCAGCGGTATCTGAACGCAGCGGAACAGTTTGGCACACTCCCTCTCATTTACACAGGACTGACCAGCGGTCTGCGGCAATGTGAACTTCTCACCTTGTCGTGGGCCGATTTTTATATCCGGTACCGGTATATCCTCAAGGGGCAGCGACTGCTGACCCTCAATGACAAAGCAGAGCATCTTCTGGAACAAATCCCGGAAACAGGGCGTTATGTGTTTCTCAATCCAAAGACCGGGGCGCCGTATCAGCTCCATGAGTTCTACTACCTGCACAAGCGGATTCTGAAACAGGCGGGACTGCCGTGGGTTGCTTTCCGGGATTTGCAGTGCCAGTGCAGGAAGGTGGGACTATGACACTGAGAGAGTATATCCTCCGCTGGCAGGAGATCTGTGACAAAAACCAGAGCCGTCCGACTACCTATGCAGCCCATGGCTATCTCTTCAAAAATCACATTCTTCCTGGGCTGGGGGATATACAGCTCTCCGAATTGACAGTGGAGCGGGTCGGAGAGTTTCTGGAGGAGCGAAAGCGCTTCGGCGGTCATCGCCCGGAAAGTCCCGAATATCCAGGATTGGGCGAACACACCATGCGGCACATCCACCGTTTGCTTCAGCAGTGTCTGGACCAGGCGGTGCGGGATGGCCTGATCACAGATAATCCTGCCCGGGCATTCTGCTATCCAAAACCCAGGAAGGTCAGCGCCAATGTGCTGACGCCCGCAGAGGTGGAGGACTATCTGGACGCAGCCGAACGGCTGGGCCATCTTCCCATGTTTCTGCTGGCTCTGACAGCAGGGCTTCGGCAGAGAGAGCTGATTGCCCTCAAATGGAGCGACCTTGATATAAAGAAACGAATGTTGACCATTTCAGAGGGCCGCTCAGTGGAACAGCGGAAGCTGGTGGAGTACAAAGGCAGAACCAGAACTATCGGTCTGCCCTCAGAACTGGTGGAGCTTCTGGCTGAAGAGCATGCCCGACACCCGGGCAGTCCGCTGATGTTCATGCATCCGGCGACCCAGAAGCCCTACCTGCCTCAGACGGTACGCCGGCTGTACAGTGAGATTCTCAAAGAGGCCGGGCTGGATCATATCCGGTTTCAGGATCTCCGGCACACCTGTGCGGTGCTCTCGCTGCAAAACGGAATGGGTATAAAAGAGGTGGCGCAGATGCTGGGCCATTTCAGAGCGACAATGACCCGGCAGAACTATGAAGCCTATCTGACCCAGGAAACCGCTCAGCAGATGGAGCAGTCCGACCAAACAACGGGGGAAGATCTGCGGCAGGCGGCAGATCTCCTGGAAAATCTTCTGGAGTTCTGATAGGCTGCTTCCCAAATATGTTCGTGTCACAAGAGGAGGTGATGACCATGGAACGTAAACTGCTTCGGGCGCTGTATGACTGCTTTTATACCCGTCCGAGGTTTGATGAACAGGAGAACGAAGTGGAGGAGTGCCACAAAGCGCTGATTGAGGCGCTGGCAAAACCGGAGCGCAAGCTGGTGCTGCGGATCATTGATGCCCAGGATTATATCAAAACGGAGACTTCACTGGATAGTTTTATAGCTGGATTTGAGCTGGCGTGGAGGCTTTTCAATGAGCTGCATTATGATGATGAAGAAAGGTCAGCCTTGGGCGCAACCAGGAAAGCGGCAGTTGACTTTACGACGGAAGCGAAGGGATTCCACCAGGGGTAGGCAATTGCTGTTATATAAAGGAAGCCGGCTTGCAAATCTTTCTTAGCGGGTCTTAATACATCAAAGCGAGTCGAAAGCAAAAGCGTATTTTGTAGATGTTTACTAACAAGACCTTGTTGAGCTGTTGGATTTCCGTTATAATAAATACAATATGTCTTTATAGCGGAGTGTGAAGCAGATGTTATTTCCCGGCCTTTACGAACAAGTCATCAACACTGCCCTGAACCGCGAGCTTTCGGAGATCCCCGATGCCCGCAAATCAGTTGCGCCCATTGACAAGGCGGAGGCCTCCAAAGTGTTGGCGCAATATCTGGCAGATGTGGTACAGAAGGGTCTGGAGAATGTTCTGGATAACGGAGGCAATATCACGGACCAGGTGGATCTTGCCAACCGGATTGTCAGCCTCATCGGACAGGAAACTAAAGAAGCTGCCTTTGCTTCGCTGGGTGTTGACCAGCGGGCAGAGCAGCTTCTTGCGCTTTTACGGGAGCAGGACCCACGCCTGGCAGTGGGCAGAACCGCTGATGACCTGAGCCGGCCGGAGACCTCCATCGCCCAGAGCAGTCTGTTTACAGGGGCTATCCATGAGCCGCAGATGTACACAGAACTGAAAAAGGAGATCGTCTCTGCGGACCGCATTGATATGCTGGTGTCCTTCATCAAATGGAGTGGGTTGCGGCTGCTGATGGACGAGCTGAGGGAGTTTACCCAGAATGGAGGAGAACTGCGGATCATCACCACCTCCTACATGGGCGCCACCGATGTAAAGGCCATCGAAGAACTGCGGGCGCTGCCCAACACGAAAATCAAGGTCAGCTACGACACCAAACGCACCCGGCTTCACGCCAAGACCTATGTCTTTTACCGGAACACCGGGTTTACTACCGCCTATGTAGGATCTTCCAACCTGTCCAACGCCGCCATCTCCAGCGGGCTGGAGTGGAATGTGAAGGTCACTCATCGGGATTTGCCTGAGACTATCGACAAGATTGCCGCTACCTTTGAAAGCTACTGGAATTCCAGTGAGTTTGAGTACTATTCGGAGGATCAGAGGGAACGGCTGGCCCGGGCGCTGAAGGCAGAAAAGTATTATGATTCCAACAATGACGCAGTGTATACCATGGATATTGCGCCCTATTCCTACCAGCAG
Organism: Hydrogenoanaerobacterium saccharovorans; assembly: GCF_016901815.1. Lineage (GTDB taxonomy): Bacteria > Bacillota > Clostridia > Oscillospirales > Ruminococcaceae > Avimicrobium > Avimicrobium caecorum. The sequence continues at coordinate 52,720 of NZ_JACSNR010000008.1, read as the reverse complement.
GAGATCCTGGACAAGCTGGAGGCGGAGCGCACGGTCCGGGGCTACACCCGAAACCTGGTGGTAGCTGCCACCGGCACCGGAAAGACGGTGATCTCTGCCCTGGACTACAAGCGGTTCCGGAAACAGAATCCAGGCAAACCCTGCCGATTGCTTTTTGTGGCTCATCGGGAGGAGATCCTGCGGCAGAGTCTGTATACTTTCCGGGCGGTTCTGAAAGATGCAAACTTCGGGGAACTGTTTGTGGGAAATAATCGGCCGGAGAGCATTGACCATCTGTTCATATCCATTCAGACGTTTAACTCACAGGGGTTTTCGGAAAAAACGGTTTCAGATTTTTACGACTATATTGTTGTGGACGAGTTCCATCATGCGGCAGCGCCAACCTATCAGAAGCTGCTGACTTACTACCAGCCCAAAATTCTGCTGGGCCTTACCGCTACGCCAGAGCGTATGGATGGCAAGAGTATACTGTCCTACTTTGGCAACCGCATTGCTGCAGAAATCCGGCTGCCTGAGGCCATTGACCGCAAGCTGCTGTGTCCCTTCCAATATTTCGGCGTCACCGACACAGTGGATCTGAACACCCTGAAATGGAGTGCCGGCGGCTATGACAAAAATGAGCTTTCCAATCTCTATACCCTCAGCGGTGCGGTGGCCAACCGTCGTGCCGATCTGGTGGTGTCCTCACTTCTCCGGTATGTGACCGACATTGATGAGGTCAAGGGTCTTGGTTTCTGCGTGTCCGTTGAGCATGCAGAGTTCATGTGCCGTTATTTTAATAGCCGTGGGATTCCCTCTATCTTCCTGACTGGAAAATCCTCCGATGAGGAGAGAAAAACCGCCAAAGGACGTCTGGTCAGCGGAGAGGTCCGCTTCATCTTCGTTGTGGACATCTACAACGAGGGCGTGGATATTCCGGAGGTCAATACCGTGCTGTTCCTGCGCCCCACTGAATCCCTGACAATTTTTCTCCAGCAGCTGGGCCGAGGGCTCCGGCTTGCAGAGGGGAAAGACTGTCTGACGGTGCTGGATTTTATCGGTCAGGCCAACAAACGCTACAATTTTGAGGATAAGTTTGCGGCCCTGCTGAGCAATACCACTCGCAGCGTGTCCCGGGAGATCAAGGAGGGCTTTGTCTCTGCTCCCAAGGGGTGCTATATCCAACTGGAAAAGAAGGCTGCCCGGTATATTCTGGACAACATCCGTGCTTCCTATGGCAACACCGCTGGACTGGTGTCCCGTGCAGCCAGCTTTACGGAAGACAACGGACTGGAGCTGACCCTGGCAAATTTCCTGGACTATTACCATCTGGACCCCAGGGCCATTTACAAATTTTCCTCCTTCTCCCGGATCTGTGCCCGGGCGGATGTAACTCCGGATTTCAGTGAACCCCTGGAGGAGATTCTCACCAAAGCCTTTGGCCGGTTGGCTGTGGTGGATTCCCGGCGTTGGATTCGCTTTTTGCTGGACCTGCTGCCCCGCTTGGACAATGTGGACTTTTCGGCGCTGAGTGAGCTGGAACAGCGGATGCTTCAGATGTTCTATGTGACAGTCTGGGGCAAGGCAGCCGAGAGCTGGAAATCGGATGAGGTGCTGGACAACCTGTATGCCCTTTCGGACAGTCCTGTGCTACTGGGTGAACTTCTGGATCTGCTCCGCTATCGGTACGAACAGATTGATTTCATTGATGAGCCGGTGGATCTGGGCTTTGACTGCCCGTTGGATCTCCACTGCACCTATACCCGTGACCAGCTGCTGGTGGCGCTGGACTTTATGAAACCGGCAACGGTGCGGGAAGGCGTCAAGTGGCTGCCGGAAAAGCAATTGGATGTGTTCTTTGTGACGCTGAATAAAGCGGACAAGGACTACTCACCCACCACCATGTATAACGACTACTCCATCAACGAGAGTCTGTTCCACTGGCAGAGCCAGAGCACCACAGCGGCAGACTCTCCCACTGGACAGCGGTATATCCATCACCGGGAGAGGGGAAGCAAAGTGCTGCTGTTTGTCCGAGAGTTCAAAGCAGACCGGATTACAGGTGGCGCGGAAGCCTACACCTTCCTGGGAACCGCGAATTATGTAAAACACGAGGGGAGCCGGCCCATGAATATCACATGGCAGCTGGATCGACCAATTCCGGCGAAGTTCCTCAAGAAAACAAATAAATTGGTGGTGGGATAAATGACCGAAGTAGTAGCAGCCCTGATCTGGGACGGGGATAAATTCATGATCTGCCAGCGCCCGGCTCACAAGGCCAGAGGGCTTTTGTGGGAGTTTGTAGGCGGCAAGGTGGAACCCGGAGAAACAAAGGAACAGGCCCTGATCCGGGAATGTCAGGAGGAACTGGCAGTGACACTGGAAGTGGGCGAAGTGTTTATGGACGTCGTCCATGAGTACCCGGACCTGACCGTCCATCTGACACTGTTCCACGCGAGGATCGCCGAGGGCGTTCCGCAGAAGCTGGAGCATAACGACATCCGCTGGATCACGGTGGATGAGATTGATGCGTATGCGTTCTGCCCGGCGGATGAGGAGATTCTGGAAAGGCTGAAACAGGGCTTTTAAAGGGGATAAGCAAAAGATGTTGGATCGAAAAATGTACGAATCTGTCTGGAAGAAACTGACTCCGAAAGATCCGCAGAAAAATCCTTCAGCACGCTGGAGGTTGAAAGGGCGGGACGAAGCGAAAGGCAAATGCCGTCTGCGTCCCTAAAAACTAAATCTGTAATCTCAGACCAGGAGCGTCTGCCTACGGGCAGGCGCTCTTGTTTTATATCGGAGCAATGTCATATTGCTGCGTACCTGGATGAGAAGTGAGAGGCTTTTTATGGGCTGCTCCCGAAAAGCCGGGACGCGAGAGCAAACAGGCAAAGTCAGGGAGGTGAGAGCAATGTGCAGGTGAATTTCTCCGCCGGAGATAAGGCAAAAAGAACGTGCTTACATCAAACAGAAAAATGTCAGGAGGTATTTTATGGGGTTTCAGAAGTGGCCGAAAAGGGAACCGCTCAAGCACTTTTTCCCGGTTCCCAATGAAATTTTTATCCTGGGGCTGAGCCCTGGAGAGATCGCTGTCTACTGCTATCTGCTGCGGACAGAGGATCGTCAGACCTTCCAGTGCTATCCCAGCTATGAAGCCATCGGCAAGGCGGTGGGTGTGAGCAAAAACACCGTCGCCAAATATGTCCGCAGCCTGGAGGAGAAGGGGCTCATCCGCACCGAGCCGACTGTGGTGCGGAGCAAAGACGGCAGGCTGCTCAATGGAAATCTGCTCTACACCATCTGTCCCATCCAGGCGGCGGTCGAGGCGTTCTATGAGCGGCAGCTGAATATGGCGGGGCGGCAGCATATAGCTCCGCTGAATCAGAAAGGAGGTGAAATGGTATGCTGACCAGTCTGATGGAAGAACTGATCCGGCGGGATCTGATGCTGTCGGCGATGCGCACGGTGGACACCAGGCGGTATATCGTCAGCAGCTGGAACCGGACCCATCCGGAGCCCATTGATGAAAATGCTGTGGTGCTCTTTCTCTGTGATGAGAACCAGGGCGGTCTTACCGATGAGCAGAGAGCTTTTGCCAGGGAGCGCCGGGAAGAGGTGTCCGCCTGTTATGAGAGGGCGGTGTTCCGGATCCTGCTGTGGGCGGAGATGTCCCGTTTGGGGATCGTGTCCGGGTTGAACGAGTACTGCCGGGTATTTCTGCCGCTGGAAGGTTCCCTTTGGCAAAGGGAGAATCGCCCCGCTTAACGGCTTGTGCAGGGCTGTGCGCCCTCCTTCGGGGTAGGGCAAGGCTCCTGTCCCATCTGGGTTTCCGGACGGATTTGGGCTGCTGCGGAGGGAAAATGGGGACCCCGGCAAAGCCCAGCGCAGCGGGTTTGCTGGGGAGAGGAGGAGCAGCGGAATGAGCGAGTTTTCGCCCTTTGGGCGGAAATGAGGGATATGGAGCTTGTGACGACGAGAAGCAGGAGAAAGCCCTGACGCTGTTGTGCGCCAGGGCAGCTACAACCTCCCGCAGTGCGGGCGGTTTTCGGGGAGCGGAGCTGACGCTTTTTCCTCGCTCCAAAGGAGACCTTGACGCTGATATTGGAAAAAGCCCCCGAATCCAGCGGTTTGACCGGGAAGGGGGCGACGCTGTTTTGAGAAAGGAGAAGTTCTGGGAGATGAAAGAGGAGAAGAACCGGCATACCGTCTGGCTGACAGACGATGCCTGGGAACTGGTGGAGGAACGGTATCAGAAGGACAACTGCTCCACCAAAAACGAGTACATCGAAAAGGCTATCCGGTTCTATTCCGGCTATCTGGATTCGGAGAGAGCGGAGGAGTATCTGCCCCGGGTGCTGGCTCAGGTGCTGGAAGGGAAGCTGGATGCCTTCGGGAAGCGGATCGGCCGCCAGCTGTTCAAACAGGCGGTGGACGAAAACCTGATGGCAAATCTGGTGGCGTTCTATTTCGAGATGGATGAGGATCTGGTGCGGAAGCTGCGGGTCAAATGTGTGAAAAATGTGAAGGAGACGAACGGGGAGATTGACTTCCTGGATGCGCTCCGGTATCAGAAGGGGGCAAGAGAATGAAGGGCCTGATTCAAAAGTCCGGCTACATCCAGCCGGGCAGCGGCGGCGAACAGTATGTGAAATACATCGCCACCCGGGATGGCGTGGAGCGGATCGAATCCACAGCAGGAGGCGGCTACCTGGAATATATGGCAGAGCGTCCTCGTTCACATGGATTGTTTTCCGCAGATGGCACCGCCGACCTGGCGGAGATGATGAAAGAGATCAGCAGCCACAACGCTCCGGTGTGGACCTTCATCTACTCGCTGAGACGGGAGGATGCTGTCCGGCTGGGATACGATACCGGCGAGAGTTGGCGCAGGCTGCTGCTGGCTCACCAGACAGAACTGGCGGCGGCGATGAAGATTCCGCCCGGGGACTTCCGCTGGTGCGCCGCCTTCCACGACGAGAAGCACCACCCCCACATCCACATGATGGTCTGGTCCAGGGACCCGAAGCAGGGCTATCTGACCGAGAAAGGAATCGAGAAGATGCGCTCGGAGCTGTCTGGGACCATCTTTCAGGACGAGCTGCTCTCCCTCTATCGGGAGAAGAACCTCTCCTATCAGCAGGTGCGGGACACAGCCATGGAGGCCATGAGCCGTCTCATCGGGGAGATGAAAACGGGCCTCTGCGACAGTCCGGTGATTGCGGAGCAGATGGACAGGCTGTCCCAAATGCTGGGGGACACCAAAGGGCAAAAGGTCTATGGGTATCTGAAGAAACCGGTAAAGGCACAGGTGGACACCATCGTGGATGAGCTGGCAAAGCTGCCGGAGGTGGCGGCCTGCTATGAGGAGTGGAACCGGCTCCGGGATGAGGTGGAGCGGTACTACAAGGACACGCCCCGGGAGCACCAGCCCCTCTCCCGGCAGAAGGAGTTCCGTGCCGTCAAGAACATGGTAATCCGGGAGGCGGAGAATCTGCGGCTGGGAGTGTTCACCTTCGAGGACGAAGACAGGACAGAGAAGATGGACGGCGAACAGGAAGCGGAAATCCGGGAGGACTCCCGGCAGGAACTGTGGGAAATCTACCAAAACGCCAAGGAAATTTTGTCGCAGCGGGAAAGTACGGAGGCGGAAAAGGCAAAACAGGTGCAGGCATTGGAACAGCTCTGGGAAGATGGTTTCCCGGCGGCTGCTCACCAGCTGGGAAAGTGCTGGCGGGACGGGCTGGGAGTGTTTCCAGATGATGAAAAGGCGGAACTGTGGTTTCGCCGCGGCGCCGAAGCGGGCTATGCTTTCTCCCGGTACGCCCTGGGCAGGCTGCTGGAAACGCAGAAGTGGATGGTGGAAGCAGTCACCTGGTACGAAAAAGCGGCAGCTCAGGGGAATCCGGCTGCCGCTTATCGGTTGGGAAAACTGTATCTTCAGGGAGAGCAGGTTTCCAAAGATGTGCCGAAAGCGCTGGAGTATCTCACCGCCTCCGCCGGACAGGGCAGTCCGTTCGCCCAGTACATTCTGGGCAAGCTGTATCTCATGGGAAAAGATGTGGAGCAAGACCGGGAAAAGGCGTACCGCTGGTTTGAGATGTCGGCGGAACAGGGAAATCCGTATGCCCGGTTCTTCCTGGAACACGCTGGGGAATCCCAAAGCCCCCACCTTCTGCTGACCGCCACCAGGCTGCTCCGCCAGCTGGGGCAGATCTTTCAGGAGAACTCGGTGCCCCCTGTCCCGCCGGGCAGCCAGCGGACCGACCGGAAGCTGCGCCAGAAGATCCGCCAGAAGAAGATTGCCCTGGGCCAGAAGCCGGACGATTCGGGAGAGCAGAGCCCCGGCCCGACCCTGTAAGCGGCGCAGAAAGTGACCCGCCTAAACAAAGAATAAGCCCTTCCCATCGGGAAGGCAGAAAGGAGTTCTATGAAGCGATCGAAATATCATTCTTTTGAGGAATTGCCCCTGATGCTCAATGTGCAGGATGTGGCAGATGTGCTGGGCATCGGCCTGGCCCATGCCTATGAGGTGGCACACCGGCAGGATTTTCCCGCCATCACTCTGGGCAGCCGGATCATCATTCCCCGAGACAGGTTTATAGCGTGGATCGGGGAGCAGGCAGAGAAAAAGTTTCAGTAGCTATTGGAGCGATTCTGTGGTATGTGTTTGTGTTATGGAAGGAGGAATCATCTATGCCAAAGAAACGTGCAAACGGCGAGGGCAGCATCCGGAAAAAGCCCAACGGTCGCTGGGAGGGCCGGTATACCCAGGGCATCGACCCGGTGACTGGACGGGCGATCCAGAAAAGTGTATCTGCCAGGACCCAGGCGGAGTGCAAAGAAAAACTGGCCAGGGCCATCCGGGACAACCGGGGAATCCCCATCAACTACAACGAGGATTACACAGTGGCGGAGTGGTGCAGGCTGTGGTTTGAAACTTACAGCAAGCCGGTGATCCGCCCCAATACCGCCAAGACCTACGCCAATGCCATCGAGAACCACATCATTCCGGCTCTGGGAGGGATCAAGCTCAAGCGGCTCACGTCCATTCAGATTCAGCAGCTCTACAATGACTCCCGAACCAACGGACGGGTACAGCGGTGGGAAAATCAGACCAACACTGCCCTCACCGGCAGCTCGGTCCGGCGCATCCACATGGTGCTGTCCTCGGCACTCAAGCAGGCAGTGAAGGAGCGGCTCATTCCCTACAATCCCTGCGACAACTGCCGCATCCCGCCCAAGGAGAAAAAGGAGATGACCATCCTGCCGCCGGAAAAGCTGGGAGCCTATCTCCGGGAGGCGGAACAGTACGGCGTCCTGCCCATGTTCTTCCTGGAGCTGTCCAGCGGACTGCGGCGGGGCGAACTGCTGGCGCTGCGATGGGACGACCTGGATACTGAAAACCGTATCCTGTCGGTGAGCAGGCAGGTCACCCGCATTGACGGGGAGCTGGTGGCCACTGAACCCAAGACCCGGAACTCCATCCGCAGGGTGGCGCTGTCCCGGCAGGCGGTGGAGCTCCTGGTGCGGGAGCATGAGCAGCACCCGGACAACCCCCTTCTGTTTCCATCGCCCCGCACCGGTGGGTACTGGAGCCCGGACGCGGTGTCCAGAATCAACCGGAAGCTGCTGGCGAAGGTCGGCATTGAGGAGCATGTGCGCTTCCACGATCTGCGCCATACCTTCGCCACCATGGCCCTCTCCAGCGGCGTGGATGTAAAGACACTCTCCAGTATGCTGGGCCATTACAGCGCCGGGTTCACCCTGGACACCTATACCCACATCACCAGCGAGATGCAGAGGGGCGCGGCGGAGAAGATCGGCGGCTTTATGGAAACAGCCACCGCCAAACCGGAACCCGAGCCGCCCGACCCGCCGGAGGGAAACCATTGCAAGGTGATCCCGTTCGAGAGGGTGGGATAAAAGCGGTGATTCAAAACAGGACGATACGGGTTTGGCGCATCGCCCTGTTTTCTCGTTCGGATAGGAACTCAGCCGAAATCATGCCGGTTGCCGCAGTCGGAACCAAGTCCCTCAAACACGCAGACGATTTCCTCGATCCGGTAAAAGCATTCGCTGTCCTCCAGGGAGTCGTCCTCCAGAATGGCCTTGATTTTCCGCAGCGCCCTGTAACACTCCAGCTCTACGATTTTTGTACTGTCTGAGTCGGTGAGTTCCGGGAAGGACACCTGGATTTTTTCGTCTGCCAGTATATGACGAAGAATCTCCTGATACAGTTCCATTTCAGCACCTCCTTAGTACTTATAAGTTCTATCAGCAACATTCTAATAAAAAGATGCAGTATCGTCAATAGTATCAATCAGTACTAAAGGCGGTGCGCTGTATGTATTTTCAGAGATTAAGAGATCTGCGTGAGGACAAAGATCTGCGGCAGGAGGACGTGGCGGAGATTCTGGGAATCAGCCAGACCGTCTACTCCCGCTATGAGCGTGGGTTCCAGACCATTCCGGTGATGCATCTGCTGAAGCTGGCGGACTTCTATCAGGTGTCCACCGACTATATCCTGGGACGGACCAACACCAGCAAACCCTATCCCGCCAAATAAATAACGGGAAGATGGAGTGGCGGAAAATCTATAAATGACGCATTTCCCATGCCCTTTTGCGGTTAGGGATTGGTTAGGGATTTGCCGCTTTGAGACGCCTTCTGCCGGCACCGGTTTTGATTCTTCCTGCTGGTCTTTTCGGAAGAGCGGAGACGGTAATCCGGCCTCCTAAAATTTCCTCCAGAACGCAGAAAAACCGCCTGAACAGGCGGTTTTTCCATTAAAGCTGGTCGGAGTGAGGTGACTCGAACACCCGACATCATGCTCCCAAAGCATGCGCGCTACCAACTGCGCTACACCCCGATATAAGATTGTGGGACTGCTCCGGGCGGTTCCTCCCAAAACAGACTCCCTCAAAATCATGTACACTCTATTATAGCGGGAAAGACATGGGAAATCAAGGCTTTTTTGCGGCGTCAGCAGTCAGATACCGTTTCCAGCAGTGTGCAGACCAGCGCAATAATCAGCCCCAGGCCGATCCACAGGCCATACAGGCTCAGCTTCAGGGAATCTGCCTCCCCCAGAGCCTCCAGCGACAGTGGAATACATCCGGCCCCTCCCAGCAGTATGGCCGCCAGACGGATCTTCCAGAGCTGTTTCATTGAGCATTGCCTCCCTTGTTCCGACAAATATCTGTGTCCTGTCCTTATTATAATCAAGCTGCCGGTTGATTGCAAGCTGCTTGCCCTTGACAGTCCCACTCTTTTGTGATAGATTGATAGCAAACCAAATCCTGGCGATGAGAAAGAAGAGTAACTGCATCCGATCTTTTTCAGAGAACCGGCGGCTGGTGTGAGCCGGTGGGGTCCCGCAGTGAAAGGCACTTTTGAGCCGAGAGCGGTTTGTTCACAAGAGTGGGTCTGTACTTATAGCCTGTACAGATCAATGAGGGTGGAACCGCGGAAGACTGAACCTGATCCACAGCCTTTCGTCCCTTGCAGTACTGCGGGGGATGGAAGGCTTTTTCTGTTCCTCGGGATCAAAAATCTATCCGAAAGAGGAGTATTTACCATGGAAAAGACAATGGACAAAATCGTCGCTCTGGCAAAGAACCGTGGATTTGTATATGCCGGTTCTGAAATTTACGGCGGCCTCTCCAACACCTGGGATTACGGCCCCCTGGGTGTGGAATTCAAGAACAATGTCAAGAAGGCCTGGTGGAAGAAGTTTGTACAGATGTCCCCCTACAATGTAGGCCTGGACGCTGCGATCCTGATGAACCCCCAGGTTTGGGTAGCTTCCGGTCATGTGGGCGGCTTCTCTGACCCCCTCATCGACTGCAAGACCTGTAAGGCCCGTCACCGTGCTGACAAGCTCATCGAGGAGCAGTGCGGTTTCGATCCCGCTGGCTGGAGCGATCAGCAGATGATGGATTACATCCGGGAACACAAGGTTGCCTGCCCGGAGTGCGGCGGCACTGAGTTCACCGATATCCGTAAGTTCAACCTGATGTTCAAGACCTTCCAGGGTGTTACCGAGGATTCCAAGAGCGAGATCTATCTGCGTCCTGAAACCGCTCAGGGTATCTTTGTAAACTTCATGAATGTACAGCGCACCACCCGCCGCAAGGTTCCCTTCGGCATCGGTCAGATCGGTAAGAGCTTCCGCAATGAGATCACTCCCGGCAACTTCACCTTCCGTACCCGTGAGTTCGAGCAGATGGAACTGGAGTTCTTCTGCAAGCCCGGCACCGATCTCGAGTGGTTCAAGTACTGGAAGGACTACTGCCATCAGTTCCTGCTCTCCCTGGGCATGAAGGACGAGAATATCCGTCTGCGTGACCATGAGCAGGCTGAGCTGTCCCACTACTCCAATGCCACCACCGACATCGAGTTCCTGTTCCCCTTCGGTTGGGGCGAACTCTGGGGCATTGCGGACCGCACCAACTTCGACCTGACCCAGCATCAGACCCATTCGGGCAAGAGCTGCGAATACTTCGATCCCGAAACCAACGAAAAGTATATCCCCTATGTCATTGAGCCTTCGCTGGGTGCTGACCGTGTGGCTCTGGCCTTCCTGTGCGATGCCTATGACGAGGAGGAAGTAGGCGAGGGAGATGTCCGCACCGTACTGCGTCTGCATCCGGCTCTGGCTCCTTACAAGGCTGCTGTACTGCCGCTGTCCAAGAAGCTGTCCGAGCCTGCCCGGGAACTGTGGACCAAGCTGGCTGACCACTTCATGGTGGACTACGATGAGGCCGGTACCATTGGTAAGCGGTACCGCCGTGAAGATGAGATCGGTACTCCGTTCTGCATCACCTACGACTTCGAGAGCCAGGAAGATGGCTGCGTAACCATCCGCTTCCGTGATACCATGGAGCAGGTTCGTCTGCCCATGGACGAGGTTCTCTCCTTCATCGAGGAGCGTCTGGAATTCTAAGCCTCTGATCGGATAAAAGCCCTGCCCCTTGGCGTCCTGCCGGGGACAGGGCTTTTTTGTGTATTTCCAGATCCCGGCTTTGAAATTTCCGGTCAAGCCTGTATAATAGAAACCAGAGAAATTTTTCGGCACAGGGGGTGGATTCTATGGGGAAGCGTCTGATGGCGGCGCTGCTGGCAGCGGCGCTCTGTCTGGGGCTGGCTGGCTGCGGAAATGGGGAGGAGGCTTCTTCCCGCCCGGAGGAGGCAGCATTTTCCGCCGAGATCTGGGAGGCCAAGCGCCCGAAGATCGCCCTCTCCCTCACCGAACCGGATATTGTGGACACCACCTTCACCCATGACGACACCGGCCTTGCCATTGCCCGTCTGCTGGGACAGGAGCTCATTGTCTATCCCCGGTATGCCCGGGATCTCCGGAAGGGCTATACCGACCTGCCGGAGGAATATCTGCTGATCACCGCCCTGCTGGGTACCGACGGCACCACACCGGGCATCACCCAGGGTGCCAATACCACCGAGGCGCAGTATGTTGCAAAGCAGCTTGCCGGGGAGACCGGACGGCGGCAGTTCATCACCAAAGAACAGGTGGAATACGCGGCCCGGGAGCTGTTCGGGGAGGAAGTGGAGCTCACCCACCAGAGTGTGCCGGTGGGCGCCGATCCCCGGGAACAGTACCGCTATTATGAGGAATACGGCGTCTATGCCTATCCTGAAAAACAGCCCATCTGGTATCTGCCGGTGCTGCTTGATCTCTGGGACGTGAGCTTCAATACCAAGGAGGCACAGATCGTCTTTGTGCGGTATGCCGACAGCGAACAGAACTCCTTCTGGGGGCCGGGCACCGAGCCCATTGCCCGATGGGACATCGAGGAACACGCCAACTACAATATCGATCAGTACCAGAGCTACACCGTGACCCTCAAGGAGATGTTCGGGGAGTGGGATATTGAGGAAGTCCTGCCCTCACAGTCGTAGCCCGGGTCTCTGCATACAGAAAAACGGCAGCGTGGAGGTTTTTCCACACTGCCGTCTTTTTATCGGTTCATCTCCCGGCGGTCGGTGCGCCCGAGCAGATAGTCCACACTCACGCCGTACAGGTCCCCCAGGGCGCAGAGCACCTCCGGCGGTACCATGCGCTGACCGCTCTCATAATAGGCGTAGGTCCGCTGGGACAGCCCCAGCTGTTCCCCCACCTGCGCCTGGGTCAGATCGGCGTCCTCCCGCAGGTCTCGGATTCTCGGGTACTGGTTCACAGGCGCTTCCTCCTTTACAGAGGGTCCCGGCGGTCGGTGAGCCCCAGCAGATAGTCGGTACTGGTCCCATAGAACCGGGCCAGCCGGATCAGCACCTGGGTGGGAATATCATTTTCGCCGGTTTCATACTTGGAATAGCCGGTCTGGGACATGTGCAGAACCGCTGCCACCTGCGCCTGGGTCAGGTCGGCGTCTTCCCGCAGATCCCGCAGCCGGCGGATGAGTGTCTTTTCCCGCATCAGTAGCTGTGTCCTTCCAGGCGCAGGAGCTTCCGCTTGGTCTCAGTGCCGTCCCCGGCGCCGAATCGTCCGATGATTCCGTCCTGCCGCACAATGCGGTGGCAGGGAATGATGATGGGAATGGGGTTGTGTCCCACGGCGGTGCCCACGGCCCGGTATCCATTGGAGCCCACCCGCCGGGCCAGCTCGGCATAGGAGATCACCTCGTCATAGTCAAGGGCTTCCAGGGCGTTCCACACCGAGATCTGGAACGGGGTGCCGTAGAGCTTCCGGGGCAGGGTGAAGGGGTCCTTGCTGCCGGCGGCGTAGTTGATGAGCCACTGTTCCACTGCCAGGGCAGCCGGGGTGGCTTCGGGGCGGAAGGCAGTGGGATCGATGCCGTGCCGGGCAAGCTGGGCCATCAGCCGTTCCCCGCAGCCGGCAGAGCCCTCCAGATCCAGACCGATGAGGGCTTCGTCCTCAAAATAGAGAGAAATAGTTCCGAGAGAACAGGAAAAACGATGGGATGTGAGCATAAGATACCTCCTGAACGATGGTACAGACTGGGAACATTTGTTTTTATTGTAGCATCGGCGTGGAAAATTGTCCAGAGCTGCCAGCAAAAGAGGAACCCAGACACTTGACGGGACAGATGGGTATGATAAAATAAAGAGTAGAAACTGCGTGAGCAGAACGTGCACCGAGACCAGAGATGAGAGGGAAACGAATGCAGAGAGAGAACCGAGAAACCCGGGGCAAGGCCCGTCCGTCCGGCGAGAGCCGGGAAGCGGAACGCCGCCGGGAGATTTCCAGCGAATATGACCGTTATCGTGCCGCATACGCCAGCCGTGCCCGGAATGAGGAGGCACCGGATCTGACCCGGCGGGAGGAGCGTACCTCCGCCCGGGAGAATCCGCACCGCACCGCACGCCGGGAAGCCGAGCCCCGTATGAGCCGGGACAGCCGTACTGCACCACGCCGGGAGACAGGGAGCCGTCCCAGCCGGGCCGGTGCCGCGCTGGACCGCATGACCCGTTCCGCCAGCCGTCGGACTGCTTCGGAACCGGCAGAGCACAGTGCGTCGTCCCGCCGCCGGAGTGAAGCCGTGCCCGCTGACCGCCGCAGCCGCCGGGAACAGGCTATGAAGACCGCCCGTCTGCGTATGGCAGGTCTGGCGGCAGCCCTGTTCATTGCCGTGGGCGGCAGCATCTATGGCATTGCCCATCTGGTCAGCCCCGCCGATGCGGATACCGACCGCGGTTCTTCGTCCATGGCTTCGGATGACACCACCAACATCGCCGATGCCGGTACCGGCGCTCCGGACATCACTTCGTCCGCCACTGTTACCGCTCTGTCCGGCACCCGTCTGGAAACGGTTGTGGCTCAGCGTCTGGCTGCCAGTGCCGACAATGTTGTCACCGAGCCGGGCTCGGGCTCATCCGGGTCCCAGACCACTGCCTCCAACTGGGGTACCTTTGACCCCTCCACAGTCGGCTCCAGCGGCAAAGCCAATATCGCCTCCTGGAAGGCCAAGAACAGCGATGTTGTGGGCTGGCTGCGCATTCCCAATACCAATATCAACTACCCGGTTGTAGTGGGCCCGGATAACCTCTACTACTCCGCCAAGGGCTATGACAAGAATTACAGCTACTATGGCGTAATCTGGGCGGATTCGGATACCAAGTTCGGCACCAGCAGCCAGGTCTCCCAGAACACGGTGCTGTATGGTCACAACTGGACCAACTACACCGCCAATCCGTTCATTGCCCGGGCCAGCGACATCATGTTCGGTCAGCTGCCCAGCTTCCACTACCTGAACTTCTGCAAGAGCACTCCCTATATCCACTACTCCACCGAGTCGGAGGAGATGACCTGGAAGGTCTTTGCGGTGTTCTATACCGAGGAATCCTTCAACTATATCGTCAGCGACCCGGGTGCTTCCGGCCTGCAGTATATCATCAATGAGGCCAAGGCCCGCAGTCTGCATGACTTTGCCGTGGATGTGAACTCCTCGGATAAGATCCTCACCCTGTCCACCTGTACCCGTGCCTATGGTCAGACCAGCCAGCAGCGCTTTGTTGTCATGGCACGCCTGATGCGTCCGGGTGAGACCATCACCGAAGTAAGCATTACCCCCAATACCGATTTCAAGCGTCCGCAGCTCTGATCTGCCGGACCTGACTGTTCCCATACAGCGCAAAAGGCCTCGTCCGGGCCGGTTCTGTCCGGACGGGCCCTTTTTTCTGCCGGGAACTACCGATGAGCACTGCCGGAGGAGGCTGTATTTCCCCCATGAATGACCGTTATCATTTTGAAGCCCTGGGTGACCGGATCAGGCTCTGTGTCTCCCCGGAGCATAAATTCGGCACCGATGCGTTCCTGCTTTCGGATTTTGCCGCGCCCCGGCGCAAGGACCGGGCCTGTGACCTGGGTACCGGCTGCGGCATTGTGGCTCTGGCCTGGTACCGCACCGAGGAGACCCAGCCCCGTCAGAGCTATGGGGTGGATATCCAGCCCCAGGCCATCGACCAGCTCACCATCACCGTCCAGGAAAACGGCCTGGAAGGACAGGTGGTGCCGGTGCTGGCGGATCTCACCGATCTCTCCGCCCTGCCCGAGGGACAGAGCTTTGATGTTGTCACCTGCAACCCGCCCTATAAGATTGAGGGCCGGGGCATCCTGTCCGAAACAAACAGCGACCAGATTGCCCGGCATGAAACAGCCTGCACCATTGACGATGTCTGCCGGGCGGCTGCCTGGCTGCTCAAATTCGGCGGACGCTTCTGTGTCTGCCAGCGTCCGGAGCGCCTGCCCGATGTGATGGAGGCCATGCGCAGGAACGGCCTGGAACCCAAACGCCTGCGTATGGTGCAGCAGCGTCCGGATACCGCTCCCTGGCTTTTTCTGCTGGAGGGACGCCGGGGCGGCAAGCCGTTTCTGCAGGTGATGCCGCCGCTGATTGTAGAAGGCGAAGGGGGATTTTCCCCGGAAATGCTGCGGATCTATGGCAAGTATGCCAATCTTCCCAAGGAGGCACAGAAAAAACATGGGTAGACTGTATGTAGTGGGTACCCCCATTGGAAATCTCGGGGATCTGTCGCCCCGGGCGGCAGAGGTGCTGGAATCGGTGGATTTCATCGCCGCCGAGGACACCCGGGTCAGCGTCAAGCTGCTCAACCACCTGGGAATCAAAAAGCCGCTGGTGAGCTGCCATGAACACAATATCCGGGAGGCATCCCAGTCCATCACCGTCCGTCTGCTGGCAGGGGAGGACTGTGCCATTGTCACCGACGCGGGCATGCCCTGCATCTCCGACCCCGGCGAACAGCTGGTGGATGCCTGTCACAAGCTGGGCATTCCGGTGCTGTCGGTGCCAGGCCCCACTGCCATTGCTACCGCTGTGGCCCTCTCGGGACTGGCAACCGCCCGGTTCACCTTCGAGGGCTTTCTGAGCGTCAATAAATCCAGCCGGATGGAGCATCTCCAGTCGCTGAAGAACGAAACCCGCACCATGGTGTTCTATGAGGCGCCCCACAAGCTGCTGCGCACCCTGGAAGACCTGCTGGCTGTGCTGGGAGACCGGGAGATCGCCGTCTGCCGGGAGCTGACCAAGCTCCATGAGGAGACCCGCCGCACCACCCTGTCCGAAGCGGCGGCCTATTACCGGGACAACGCGCCCCGGGGCGAGTTTGTACTGGTGATCGCCGGAGCAAAGCCGTCCGAGGAGCCGGAACTCACCTTTGAGGAGGCGGCAGAGCTGACCCGCCGGCGCATGGAGGAGGGGCTTTCTCCCACCATGGCAGCCAAGGAGGTGGCCCGTGCCACCGGCTACAAGAAGGGCGATCTCTACCGGGCTGCTCTGGAAGCGTCCGGAGAAGAGGAATAACCGTATAAAAATAAAACCACCCGGAGGGTCTGGACTCTCCGGGTGGTTTTTTGTTTGGGGGATGGGGCGTCAGGACTTCCACCAGGTGGGCTTCATGCGGCGGGTGATGCGGTGCTCTGCCTGACAGAGCCGGGCATCGGCTACCTTGCCGTCCTGGAGTTCGATCTCGGCATAGAGCCGGTCGCCCATACAGCTGCCGGGATTGCAGAACAGTACGCCTTCCTCCTCGGACAGCGCCGGCAGATGGGTGTGCCCGTAGAGCACCAGCTGGACATCCAGTTCCAGCGCCCGGCGGCGCAGGGGCAGCAGCGAGGACTTGACGCTGTATCCATGCCCATGGGTGAGCAGAATCCGCACGCCGCCCAGTTCCAGCAGGCGTTCGGTTTCACCGGTTTCGCCCCGGTCGCAGTTGCCCAGCACGGCAATGAGCCGCTTGTCCAGCAGATCGGCGGCACTTTCGGCGTCCCGGATGCCGTCGCCGCAGAACAGATAGCAGTCTGCTTCCGATTCGGTGAGTATGCGGATGGCGTTTTCCAGATTGCCATGGCAGTCGCTGAATACGGTGAGTTTCATAAAACATAACCTCCTGAGTGGGCCGGGGATATTTTCCCGGGCCGGGGCATAGAGTGGATACGAAAGGGCGTGAGTGTGATGAATCCTACCACAGAAAGACCGGACCGGGAACTCCTTGCCAAAGCGGCAGCCCAGGCGGGACTGGACCCGGACCGGGTCCTGGAACAGCTTGACCGGGGTGCCTTTGACCAGGCGCTCCGGAAGCTCAACCCCCATGGAAGCGAGATGATCGCCGAAGTGCTGCAGTCCCCGGATGCCATGGCACAGCTGCTCCGGCAGCCCGGGCCCCAGGCGCTGCTGCGGGATCTCTGCCGGAGGTGAATGCCATGGCACTGGGAAATCTTCTGGATACAGCCGAGGGTCGGGCCGAACTGCGGGAGCTGATCTCAGCGGTGCGGCAGGAAGACCCGGACGGGGAAGCTGCCCGGTACCGCCGGCTGCGGCAGGCATTGCGGGAGCTGCTGGCTTCCCAGGCGCCGGAACTGCGATTGCTGGAAGCGGCGGCAGCGGTGCTCCCGGCGGAGAAGCAGAACCGTCTGGCAGATGCCCGGGCCATCTGGGCGCTGGGGAATCTGCTGGATCTCATGCGGGAGCTGGAGCTCCTGCCCGATGAGGGGGAGGAATGAGCATGAATACCTGGCAGCCCACGGGATTTTCCGCCGGGGAGTTTGCCCGGATGCAGCAGGATGCCGAGCGCCGGGTGGAGGAGATGCGCCGCCGGGCCCGGCAGAGCACCGGGGAACCGGAACACACCTACTCCGCGCCGGTGCAGACCATCCAGCCGGGGGAGGGGATCACCCTGCCTCTGGCGGCGGCGCTGGCCTGGCTTTTGCGGTAGTGGGGTTTATGGTTTCAATATAGCATACCGGTGGGGATCTGACAAGAGCAGCCAAGGCTTGTACTGTCCCGGGCAGCTGTGATACAATACAGATGCAGATCCCCCGGCTGGCTGAAAAGCCGGGGATTGGAACGACAAAGGAGGACTTATCATGCCGCAGATCACCATCAAAGGACTTACTGACAAGCAGATGCGTGCCATCAGCACTCCGCTGATCCCCAAGCTCGCCGAGGCCATAGGCTGCCCGGAGGATTGGCTGATCCTGGAGCTGGCACACAGCAGTTTCTATGCCGGAGGGGAACAGGTGCTCGGTTTCCCCATTGTGGAGGTGTCCTGGTTCGACCGCACCGATGAGGTGCGGGAGCGTGTGGCAGAGATCCTCCGGGATACCGTCATGGGCGAGGGTTACCCGCTGGTACAGGTGATCTTCACCACCCTCTATCAGGAGCGGTTCTACGAATACGAGCAGGAGTAAATCCAAAGTGCCGGTCAGATGAATGACCGGTGCTTTTATACTATAAAGATAATTTTGCTTATAATATACGGAAAGTATCGGAAATGTCTGTATTTTCTCTGCCCGAAAAGCCGGACCGGCTGGGGCGGGAGGCTCTCGTTCTGTTCATTCCTGTCCCTCCCTGTTCTGTCTGAATTTCATAAAGCGCCGTTTGCACTCTGAATATATACGATCTGTAAAATAGCATGCTGATATAACAAAATCCTCCCTGCCCGGCGGAACCGGAGGGGAGGATTTTTCAGCTTATAGTCAGATCACCAGTCCGCCGTTGGGGCTGAGCACCTGTCCGGTGGTGAAGGCACTGTCCTCCAGTGCCAGGAAGGCGATGGCCTTGGCGATCTCTTCCGGTGTGCCCATCCGTCCCAGAGGGGTTTCCTCCCGGAGCAGAGCCACTGCTTCCTCGTCCAGGTTGTCGTTCATGCGGGTGGCAATGGCGCCGGGGGCAATGCAGTTGACCCGGATGCCGCTGGGGCCCACTTCCTTGGCAAGCGCCTTGGTCAGGCCGATGACACCGGCTTTGACAGCGGAATAGTGCACCTCACAGGAGGCGCCGCAGATGCCCCACATGGAGGACACATTCACAATGCTGCCCGCCTTCTGGCGGATCATATAGGGCAGGGCTGCCCGGCAGCAGTAAAAGACGCCCGAGAGGTTCACGCCCACCATGGCGTTCCAGTCCTCATTGGTGATGTCGGTAAAGAGCTTCTGCTGGGCAATACCGGCGTTGTTGATGAGGATATCCACACCGCCCCACACCGACTCGATCTGCCGGAACATGGCGTCCACCTGATCGGGCTGGCTGAGGTCTGCCTTGACTGCCATGGTGCTCATGCCCATTTCGGACAGGGCCCGGGCAAACTGCAGTCCCTCGGCAAAGGAGTGGTTGCAGCCGATTGCCACCTGATAGCCCATGGCGGCAAAGAGTTCCGCAGTGCTGCGTCCGATGCCGGTGGCAGCGCCGGTGACCAGAACGGTTTTATTCTTCACAGAGGGAACCTCCTATTCAATGCGCAGGGCATGGAGCAGCTGATGCAGGTACTCGTTGCGGCAGATGACAATCAGCTTATCGCCCGAAAAGATCTGGGTATTGCCTCGGGGAATGATGAGGCTGTCCCCACGGGTGATGGATACGATAACACATTCATTGGGAAGGTTGAAGTCCATCAGGCTGGTGCCGTTGCGGGAATAATTCTTGGGGATCTCCACCTCACTGATGGTGGCTTCGCCCCGGTTGATCGAGAGCAGACGCTTGATGGTTGCCACATCGATCTCCCGTTCGATGAGCCGGGCAATGCTGTCGGTGCTGGATACGGGAATATCAACGCCCAGACGCTTCATCACCTTGAGGTTCTTGGGGTTGTTGACCCGGGCTACGGTGCGTTCCACACCATAGCGCTTCTTTGCCAGCTGACAGGCGATCAGGTTGACCTGATCCTGCCCGGTAACGCTGACAAAGGCATCGCAATGTTCCACGCCGGCGCTTTCCAGGGCTCCCAGGGTGGTGCCGTCGCCGTTGATGACCGGAATATCCAGATTGTTGGCGATCTTCCGGCAGATCTCCTTATCGGTTTCAATTACAAAGGGCTTGTGACCATGTTCCAGCAGGGTTTCTGCCAGATAATAGCCTACTTTACCGCCGCCCACTACAATAACATTCATCTCGATTGATCCTCCTCATCAGCCGATGGAACGGGCCAGTACCAGGACATCGCCTTCACCGATGACAGTCTGCATGCCTTCGCCGCGAAGCCGCAGCTTGCCGCTCTGGGACAGAACACCGATCAGGGCAGTACCCTTGGGCAGTTCAATGGCTTCGGCAAATTCACCCAGATACCGGCGGTCGATCTCCATCTGTTCAAAGGAGATCCGGGTGCTGCCGAAATAAACTTCTTCGGTATGTTTGCGGCGGTCATCCAGTGCGGCTACCACCGAAGCAACCGTGAGGTTGGTAGGACAGATGGTACTCAGGCCGAAGCTACTGAATACCTCTTCCCGCCGGGGATCGGATACCCGGGAGATTACCTTGGGCACGCCGAAGATATCCCGGGCCAGCTGAGCGACCATCAGGTTGGTATTGTCGTCCCGGGTGACCGCGATTACAACATCACAGCCTTCGATACCGGCATGACGCAGCACATCCTGGTCAATGGGAACTCCCACCGTAAACATGCCGGTGAAGGAGTCAGAAAGTTCCGCAGCAGTTTCGGGGTTGCGGTCCACAACAGATACCTGATTGCCCATGTGATCCAGTACATTGGCAAGCTGGGAACCGGTATCGCCGCAGCCGACGATCAAAATATTCATAATAACCCTCCTGGGGCAGCATCTGTGTGATATACAAAGTAACAATCTCAAAAAAATTACAGGCTGCCTGTATACTCATTATACACAAATCCGGGCCGCCGTCAAACCCCAAAATGGCGGGAAACAACGCAATTTTTTGTTTCATGGGGGTTAATCCTGGAGCAGCCGGATCATCTGGCAGGAGAGCAGGATCTGATGGGCGGTGGAAAAGCTGTCCAGGTCCAGTCCGAAC
Source organism: Hydrogenoanaerobacterium saccharovorans (assembly GCF_016901815.1). Taxonomy (GTDB): domain Bacteria; phylum Bacillota; class Clostridia; order Oscillospirales; family Ruminococcaceae; genus Avimicrobium; species Avimicrobium caecorum. The sequence continues at coordinate 31,976 of NZ_JACSNR010000008.1, read as the reverse complement.
AGCTCCCGGATGCGGGCAATGCGGTAGTTGACCGTGTTGCGGTGGACATGCAGATAGGCCGCGGTGGACTTCACACTGCGGTTGGCTTTGAGATAGGCCAGCAGGGTGGTGATATAGTCGGTGTGCTGGGCGGCGTCATACTGATAGATCTCATAGACCTGCCGGGAACAGTAGTGGATCAGCTCACTGCGGGGGATCTGCTGGAGAATATCATAGACCTTGACCTCATCATAGAACGTATAGGCCAGGGACTGGTCGATGAGATACTTGCGGTAGCGGGCGGCACTGAGCGCCTGATCCCGGTAGGTGGAGAAGTAGTAGAGATCACCGATGGCATCGCTGATGCCGCAGAGGAGCTTCTGGGAGCGGAGGTAGCTGTCCAGGTTCCGGAGCATGGCCGGGGCACGTTCCGGCAGGAAGAGCCGGTCGGAGGCCAGGATCACCAGCACCTGGTCGCTGACCATCATGGTGCTGCCCGGGAGCAGTTCCAGCAGATCCCGCTTGAAGGTATCCTCATCGGCGTTATAGGAGAGGAAATCCCCCAGTTCGATGCACAGCACCCGGTACTGGGCCGAGGGATCGAAGCCGCTCAGACGCATCCGGTCGATGAAATGGCCCCGGTTCACAAAGCTGCCGTGGAGCAGTTCCAGCAGGAAGTCCTCGTCCCGGGCCTTGCGGGAGAAGTCCTGCCCCTTGAGCCGGGCATAGACCTCCTTGGCAATGAGCTGGGCCACAAAATGGTACTCCTCCTCGCTGACCGCATCGAAATGCCCGTCCAGCTCGGTGACATTGAGATAGCCCAGCAGCTGGGAATGGATGGTGAGCTTGTAGAACCGCCGGCGCCGGTCGTTGATGGCAACGGTGATGCACTCATACCGGGTGCCGTGGTCCTTGTGCTTGTCCCAGCCTGCCAGGGTCGCCACAAATTCCAGGGTGATATATCCCCGCTCCACAGCGTGCAGCCAGGTTTCATCCGGCGGGGTGAGGGAGGCGGAATGGGCGATGATATTGCTGGTGGTGGAGATGACCACCAGGGGGCTTCCCAGGTAATGGGCAGCCCGGTCGGTGATCCGGTCCAGCTCCTCTCCATCCAGCGCGGCCTGGATCAGTTCCCATTTGAGCTGTTCATCCATAGCGGTTCCTCCTTGTGCTGTCAGCCTAAAATCAGCTTCACTTTTTAGGCTATGATACCATATTTTTTCGATGCCTGCAATGCTATAATCTTAAGCAGAAGATTGATAGTTAATTGTTTGTCAATCGAAAACCCGCTCTTTGCCGGCAGGGCGGTACCCCAACAAAATAAAGAAAGTGATCCCTTCCGAAGAATGGAAGGGAACGAATACAGGAGGCATTTATCATGTTTGACTTCACAGGAAAAACAGTTCTGGTTACAGGCGGTGCTCAGGGCATCGGTAAGGAAGTTGTCCGCGGCGTTGTAAACGGCGGCGGTCATGCTGTAATCCTCGACCTCAATGAGGAAAAGGCCAAGGCCACAGCTGAAGAGCTGGGCAACTGCTCGGTTTACAAGATCGATCTGGGCGACAAGGACAACATCCGTGCCGTTATGGCAAAGGTTCTGGGCGACTTCGAGCGTGTGGATGTCCTCATCAACTGCGGCGGCGTTGTATCCACTGTTCCCTTCCAGGAAGTAACCGATGCTGAGTGGGACCGCACCCTGCGCATCAACCTCACCGGTACCTTCACCACCTGCTCCGCTATCTATCCCTACTTCATCGAGAAGAAGGGCGGCCGGATCGTCAATGTATCGTCGGTAGCCGGTAAGATCGGCGGCGGTCTGCTGGGTACAGCTGCCTATGCCACTTCCAAGGCCGGTGTCAACGGTCTGACCAAGGCCATCGCCAAGGAAGGCGGCAAGTACGGCATCTCCTGCAACGCTGTATGCCCGTCCTTCACTGTAACTCCCATGACCAAGGCTCTGTCTGACGACGCTGAAAAGAGCGCCAAGGTAATCGGCATGATCCCCCTGGGCCGTGCTGCTGACCCGAGCGAGCCTGCTCAGATGATCCTGTTCTTCGCTTCCGATGCTGCCAGCTTTGTAAACGGCGAGATCGGCGACTGCGACGGCGGTATCGTTCTGGACTAACACATAAGGGAGAGTTTTACGGTTATGAGCAAACTGAAAATGAAGCGTTTCCCCGGTGATACCATCGTTGTTCCGATGCTCATCGGCGTGGTGCTCAATTCCTTCGTACCGCAGGTGCTGCAGATCGGCGGCTTCTTCACCGGTATGGTTACCGGCACCAGCGCGCTGGTTGGTGTATTCCTGCTCTTCATGGGCGCTACCATCGATATTAAAAGTACCCCCAAGGCCATCAAGATCGGTGCTGTCATCATCGGCACCAAGGTTGCCATGTCGGTAATCCTGGGCCTGGGTGTGGCCTTCCTCTTCGGCGATAACTTCCTGGGCCTTTCCTCGCTGGCAATCATCAGTGCGGTATCGGTTGCCAACAACGCCCTCTATTCGGGCATTGTATCCCAGTATGACGATGACGCCGTCAAGGGCGCCGTTGCCATCACTTCGCTGAGTGTCGGCCCCACCGTCACCATGATCGCCCTGAGCTCTGCCGGTCTTGCCAGCATCTCCATCTGGTCGATCATCGGCTCCATCCTGCCCCTGATCCTCGGCATTATCCTGGGTAATGTTTCCCCGTGGTTCAAGCAGACCCTCTCTGCCGGTGTTACTCCGTCCATCATCGTGGTCGGCTTTGCACTGGGCTGCGGAATGTCCATCCAGCAGCTGTTCCAGGGCGGTCTGTCCGGTATCCTGCTGGGTCTGATCACCGTCTTTGTAGTGGGCGGCGTGACCATCCTCATGGATAAGATCACCGGAGGCAACGGCGTAGCTGGCGCGGCAATCTCCAGCACCGCCGCCAGCGGTGTATCCAACCCCGGCGCTCTGGCTGCTGTGGACCCCTCCTATGCAGCTGTGGCTCCCATTGCCACCGCGCAGGTAGCCGCTTCGGTTATTATCACTTCCTTCCTGACCCCCATGCTCGCCAACTTTGTGGCAAAGCGTTCGGGCAAGAAGTAAAAATCCCGGCAGAAGCAGTTCGGGATACCTTTCTCCGAACCCCTTGTGCTGACAGCATGAAAGCCCGCCTTAAAAAGGCGGGCTTTTTTGTTTCTGTTTACACACAATTTACGCTGTGCAGGTGACGGAGCAGGCCCAAAAATGATATAATAACCAAGGACTGGCTATGATCCGTTTTATAGCTGGACAATGATACAATTCCGCTGAGGTTTTCCCGGCATCACAGCCGGAGAGCCGTCATGGCGCACAGACAGCTGCCAAAGTGTTTCCGGTGGGAGGCGATTGGTGTGCTGCCCCACGGTACCATGACCCCAGGGAATTATTCCCGGGCGGCAGCTGCCGTCGGAAAGGAGAAATTTCACTTTGCCATCTACATACGCACACTTTTGTCTGGGACGGGAAACCGCCCGGCTGCTTACGCCGGAGCCGCTGGAGGCCATTACACGCTATCCCCAGCTCTATTCCATCGGTCTGCACGGCCCGGATCTGTTCTTTTACTATAAACCCCTCTCGAAAAATCCGGTGAGCCGGCTGGGCCATGAATTCCATGACCGTCCGGGCCGGGATTTTTTTGAGCGGGCCGCCCGGGTGCTGCAGATGCATCCGGACAGCCTGGCACACCGGGCCTATGTATACGGGTTCCTCTGCCATTTCGCGCTGGATACCCTCAGCCATGACTATGTGGCGGAAAAGGAGGCGGCAAGCGGCCTGAGCCATGCCCGGATCGAATCGGAGCTGGAGCGGGCGCTCATGCTCCGGGACGGGCTGGACCCGGCAAGCCACCGCCCCACCGGACATCTGGTGCCGTCGGAGGAGAATGCCGCCGTGATCGCTGATTTCTTCCCGGAAGTCACACAGGAACAGGTGTTGGATTCCCTCCGGGGCATGGTCTTTTATCTGGATCTGCTGGTGGCGCCTTCGGCCCTGAAACGCTGGGTGATCTTTACCGCCCTGCGCCTGGCAGGTCAGTTTGAGAAGCTGGGCGGGCTGGTGGTCGGCCCTGACCCGGACCCCCGGTGCGAGGACAGCAATGCGGAACTGCTCCGGCGGTTCGATCGGGCAGCGGAACTGGCAGCCCGGCTCATCGGGGACTTTGACCGGGTGGTGGAGAGCGGTCAGGCAGAGGACCCCATCTATGGGCGCACCTTTGATCCCAAGCCGGAACAGGAGGCAGCAAACGCATGAACAAACTGAAACTCACCCCGGCGGAGCGCAGCTGGGTTCTCTACGATGTGGGCAATTCCGCATTTACCCTGCTCATTGCCACCATCATTCCCATCTACTTCAACTTCCTGGCGGAGGAGGCCGGGCTTTCCAATGTGCAGTACCTGGCCTACTGGGGCTATGCGGCATCGGCTGCCACCCTGCTGGTGGCAGTGCTGGGACCGGTGTTCGGTACCCTCGCTGATACCCAGGGCTACAAAAAGCCCATCTTCCTGCTGTTTCTGGGCGTGGGACTGATTGGCTGCATCGCCCTGGGCTTTGCCGCCCACTGGCTCTGGTTCCTTCTGATCTTCGTGGTGGCCCGGGTGGGCTATTCCGGCAGCCTGATCTTCTACGATTCCATGCTCTCGGACATCACCGATGCCGACCGCATGGACCATGTGTCCTCCCAGGGCTATGCCTGGGGCTATATCGGCAGCTGCATTCCCTTTGCCGGATGCCTGGCTCTGGTACTGGGGGCCGGTGCGCTGGGGCTTTCCATGGTCACTGCCATGGGGCTCTCCTTCGGCATCACCGCCCTGTGGTGGCTGGGCTTTACCCTGCCGCTGCTCCGCCGGTATGAGCAGAAACACTTCGTTGAGCGTCAGCCCCATGCCATCCGGGAGAGCTTTGCCCGGCTGGGCCGGACTCTTGCCAGCGTGCGGCAGGAGAAGAAAATCTTCCTCTTCCTGCTGGCCTTCTTCTTCTACATCGACGGCGTCTATACCATCATCGACATGGCTACCGCCTATGGCGAAGCCCTGGGACTGGACAGCACCGGCCTGCTGCTGGCGCTGCTGCTCACCCAGGTGGTGGCGTTCCCCTTCGCCATCCTGTTCGGACGGCTGGCCCGGAAGTTTTCGGGCGATCAGCTGATTCCTCTGTGTATCCTGGCCTACTTCGGTATCGCCGTCTTTGCCATGTTCCTGCGCACTCAGGCGCAGTTCTGGATGCTGGCGGTGCTGGTGGGCATGTTCCAGGGCGGCATCCAGGCGCTGTCCCGGTCCTACTTTGCCCGGATCATTCCCTCCAGCCAGTCGGGTGAGTACTTCGGCCTGCTGGACATCTGCGGCAAGGGTGCCTCCTTCATGGGCACCACGGTGGTGAGCGTGGTCTCCCAGATCACCGGCAATATCAGCCTGGGTGTGGGCATGATTGCCCTGCTCTTCCTGGTGGGGCTGATCCTCTTCCGCCAGGCGTCCAGAATTCCGTCCTGACCGGGTTTTTCCGGAACGCAAAAAATCCCCGTGCGTACTGCACGGGGATTTTTATTATGCCTTATCGGGGAGATGCCTTAGTCCCGGGGGAACTTGATGGCAGCCTGTGCCGCAGCCAGACGGGCAATCGGCACACGGTAGGGCGAGCAGGATACATAGTTGAGTCCAACCTTGTGGCAGAACTCTACCGAAGCGGGATCGCCGCCATGCTCACCACAGATGCCCAGCTTGAGGTTCGGCTTCACCGAGCGGCCCAGTTCAGTGGCACGCTCAATGAGCTGGCCTACGCCCCGGAGATCCAGGGTAGCAAAGGGATCGAAGTCAAAGATCTTCTTGTCATAGTAGCTGCCCAGGTAGGAAGCAGCATCGTCACGGCTCAGGCCGAAGGTCATCTGGGTCAGGTCGTTGGTACCGAAGGAGTAGAAGTCAGCCTCGGTGGCGATCTCATCAGCCAGCAGAGCGGCACGGGGAGTTTCCACCATGGTGCCGATCATGTACTTCAGGTCGCTGTCGTGAGCCTTGAGAACAGCCTCGGCAGCAGCTACGATGATGCCCTTGATATACTTGAGCTCCTTGAGGTCGGTGATGAGCGGAACCATGATCTCAGGTACAAACCGCCAGTCCTTATGAGCCTCAGTTACAGTGATGGCAGCCTCGATAATGGCCTCGGTCTGCATCTTGGCGATCTCCGGATAGGAAACAGCCAGACGGCAGCCACGGTGACCCATCATCGGGTTGACCTCATGCAGCTCTACAATGGCCTTTTCCAGAGCAGCGGGAGTGGTCTCCAGCTCTGCAGCCAGAGCTTCCAGGTTCTCGCCCTCCTTGGGCAGGAACTCATGCAGCGGCGGGTCGATGAGACGGATGGTCACAGGCTGGCCCTGCATGGCCTCGAATACCTTGATGAAGTCCTCACGCTGCATCACATGCATCTTATCCACAGCCTTCTGGCGCTGGGTCTGGGTCTTGGCAAGGATCATCTCCCGGACAGCCTTGATCTTCTGCTCATCGAAGAACATGTGCTCGGTACGCACCAGACCGATGCCCTCCGCGCCGAACTTGTAAGCCTGAGCGGCATCGGCAGGGGTTTCAGCATTGGCACGGACCTGCAGCTTGCGGAACTTGTCGGCCCAGCCCATCAGACGGCTGTAATCACCGCTGAGACCAGCGCCCACAGTGGAGATTTTGCCCAGGTAAACACGACCGGTGGAGCCATCCAGAGAGATGTAATCGCCCTCGTTGACGATGAGGCCGTCCACCTCGAAGCAGTGCTCGCCTTCCCGGATGGTGATGTCACCGCAGGAGGAGATGCAGCAGATACCCATGCCGCGGGCTACAACCGCCGCATGGCTGGTCATACCGCCGCGGACGGTGAGGATACCTTCGGAGATGTGCATGCCTTCGATGTCCTCAGGAGAGGTTTCCAGGCGCACCAGGATTACCTTCTTGCCTTCCGCTACCCATTCCTTGGCAGTTTCGGCGTCAAAGACTACCTGACCGCAGGCAGCACCGGGAGAAGCCGGCAGAGCAGTAGCCAGGATCTTGGCACGCTTGAGCTCGGCGGGATTGAACTGATCGTGGAGGAAGGCATCCAGCTGAGAGGGGTCAACCAGCAGGACAGCCTGTTCCTCAGTAATAAGGCCTTCGTCTACCAGATCGCAGGCGATCTTCATAGCGGCCTGGGCAGTGCGCTTACCATTGCGGGTCTGGAGCATGAACAGCTTGCCGCGCTCAATGGTGAACTCCATATCCTGCATATCCTTGTAGTGCCGCTCCAGACGGGTGGCAATCTCCAGGAACTGATCGTAAACCTCAGGCATGAGCTGCTTGAGCTCATCAATGCTCTGGGGAGTACGGATACCGGCTACAACATCTTCGCCCTGGGCATTGACCAGGAACTCGCCGAAGAACTTCTTCTCGCCGGTGGCGGGGTTGCGGGTGAAGGCAACACCGGTACCGCAGTCGTTGCCCATATTGCCGAATACCATCATCTGCACGGTAACAGCAGTACCCCAGGACGAGGGAATGCCGTTCTGACGGCGGTAGTAGATGGCACGGGGGTTATCCCAGGAGCGGAATACTGCCTTGACGCTCTCCATGAGCTGTACCTTGGGCTCGGTGGGGAAGTCACGACCGATGTGGCCCTTGTAGAGCGCCTTGAACTGCTCTACCAGCTGCTTCATATCATCAGCGTCCAGCTCGGTATCCTGCTTGACGCCCTTCTTCTGCTTCATCAGGTCGATGGCACGCTCGAAGTATTCCTTGGGAACTTCTGCCACGACATCGGCAAACATCTGAATAAATCTGCGGTATGTATCATAGGCAAACCGGGGGTTCTGGGTGAGCTTGGCAATGCCTTCCACCACTTCATCGTTGAGGCCCAGGTTGAGGATAGTGTCCATCATGCCGGGCATCGAGGCTCTGGCGCCGGAACGGACCGAAACCAGAAGCGGATTTTCCTTATCGCCGAGTTTCTTGCCCGCAAGTGCTTCCAGCTTGGAAACAAATTCGAAGATCTCCGCTTCGATCTCGGGGGCGATGGTCTTGCCGTCTTCATAATACCGGGTGCAGGCTTCGGTGGTCACGGTGAAGCCGTGGGGAACGGGCATGCCCAGGCTGGTCATTTCCGCCAGATTGGCGCCCTTGCCGCCGAGCAGTTCCCGCATCGAGCCATTGCCCTCTGAAAACAGATAAACATACTTCTTACTCACGATGTTTGACCTCTCCTTCATGAAATACCGAATACCACCGGAAAAGTGGTATCCTTCTTTTGTTCGGGTTGTGTGCGCATGCTGTCGGATTCCGGCAGCATGCTTTGTCAAATGTTCAATCAACTATATTATACCAGTTGGATTTTCGTTTTACTATATGAATTCACTAAATGACTGTTTATTCTAATCATTTACCAAGGATTTTGACAAATTTGTCACCTGTTTGGCGCTTTTATACAAGGCTTCCATCAGAGATTTGCGATTTTGCAGGAAAAAATGCATTTATACCGCTCCTGCTCCTGCATCCGGCTGGGAAAATCCATGTAAAATCGGCGTAAAGAGCCAGTTTTGCATATAAGCAAGTGTTTAGAAACAAGCTGTCAGAAACAGGCATTGACTTTACCGATGCAAAGCGGTATGATAGGTCTGAGATCCCACAGAAAACAGACCGCAGGAGGAGAGAAAACCATGACCATAGCAGAACTGGCTGCCAAGTATGAGCAGTATGTGATCGATATGCGCCGGGAGTTCCATGAGAACCCGGAACTTTCGCACCATGAGGAACGCACTGTCCGCCGCATCCGGGAGGAGCTGGACAAGCTGGGCATTCCCAACATCACCGTGGGCCACAACAATGTGATCGGCACCCTGGAGGGCGGCAAGCCCGGCAAGAAGATCGCCATCCGTGCGGACATCGATGCCCTGCCGGTGGCAGAGGCCAACGAGGTCCCCTACAAGAGCAAGGTGGAGGGCGTCATGCACGCCTGCGGACACGACGGTCATGCTGCCATGCTGTTGGGTACTGCCCATGTGCTCAGTGAGATCCGGGATCAGCTCTGCGGCACTGTCTACCTCTGCTTCCAGGTGGCGGAGGAGATCGGCGCGGGCGCGGATGAGATCGTTGCCTACCTGGGGAGCATCGGCGGCGTGGATCAGGCCATCGGCACCCATCTGGCGGGCGGCGATCCCGCAGGCGTCATCAACCTGCCCGACGGCCCCATGATGGCAGGCGCTCTGGGCTTTGAGATCACCGTCAAGGGCGTGGGCGGTCACGGCTCCCGTCCCGACCGTGCTGTGGACCCGGTCAAGCCCGCCTGTGACATTGTGCTGAAGATCGCCATGATCCCGGCCCAGTACCATAACCCCTTCGATACCTGTGTGGTCAGCCCCTGCCAGATCACAGCCGGCAACAAGAACAACATCATTCCCGAAACCGCCTTCATCGCCGGCAATATCCGCTTCTTCAAGTATGGCGACGGCGATAAGATCTTTGCCAAGATCAAGGAAGTGGCGGAGAATACCGCCCGTGCCTATGGCACCGAAGCGATGGTCACCTCCCAGGTGATGTCCCCGCTGCCGGTCATCAACGATCCGGCCTGTGCCGCACGGGGCCGGGAGATCGCCCAGCAGGTGGGCCTGACCCTGGCAGAGCCCCGGGACCCCACAGCCGGCTCGGACAACTTCGCCGAGTTCCTGGCTGCCTTCCCGGGCTTCTACTGTGATACCGGTGCCTTCTGCACCCGTCCGGGCGCCTCGGGCAACCACCACAACCCCAACTTTGACCTGGACGAAACTGCCTTTAAGAAGGTAGTGGAGTTCTTTGCCACCTATACCGCCGATTTCCTCAAATAAGACGGCACTGAGATGAAAAAAGCTCCGGAGCAGACCGCTCCGGAGCTTTTTTATTTTGGGGTTACTGCAGGCCGCAGAGGTTCGACAGGGTAGCCGGCATCGAGAACCGGCAGCCCCGCTCGTCCATGGTGACTGCAATGCGTTCCAGCAGGGCGAGCACCTCACTGCCCGGCCCCTTGACGATGGTGGACATACTGCCGATCTCATATTCCAGCCCCGACTGCCGTATGATCTCCAGGGCCTCCTCGATCTCGTCCAGGAAAGTTTCGCTGCCCAGGGGGCAGAAGGTCAGCTGGCAGGAGAGCCAGTGTTCTTCGGGATTCTTACCGCACATCATAATCGCTTTACTTCCTCTCACTTGAATTGGGTGTCTGTTTTCTCTCATCTTATCACACATTGCCAGCCGGGGAAAGAGGGTTTCGGGCAGGAGCATTGCAGAATCTCCCGGCGGCATGATACAATAGCCGTGGACAGCGATTGTGCCTTTGGGGGCGGGATTTCGCTCCCATGGGCCGGTTATGCCGACTTTGGAAACAGGAGGAAGCACCATGACATTTGACAGACAGGGACCCCAGAACACCGAAGCCGCCCTGAAGCTGGCGATGGAAGCCGCCCGGGAGGAGGGAATCCACAAGATCGTAGTGGCGTCCTACTCCGGGGAGACCGCCCTGAAGCTGGCAGAGCTGGAGCATGAGGGCATCCTGCTGATCTGTGTGGCACGGGCCCGGGGCAAGACCGGACGCCCGGACGGCAATCTCTCCGGGGCTATGCGGCAGGAGCTGGAAGCCCGGGGTGTGACGATCTGTACAGCCGCCCATGCCCTGAGCGGCGCCGAGCGGGGACTTTCGTCCAGACTGGGCGGGTTTGGCCCGGTGGAGGTGGCTGCCCATGCGCTGCGCATTCTCGGACAGGGCATGAAGGTGTGCGTGGAGATCTCGATGATGGCAGCCGATGCCGGTCTGGTGGAACTGCATGAGCCCATCGTCGCCATCGGAGGAACCGGCTATGGCTCGGACACCGCAGTGGTGATCCGTCCGGCGCCCACGGCGGAATTTCTGGACAGCAAGGTGGACCGGATCATCTGCATGCCCCGGAAGAACTGATTTTTTGGCTTGGGGCCGTTGCAGAACCGGCGGGAGCATGATACAATAAAAACAGTGTTAAACAAAACTAACCCAAGACAGGAGGAAGCAGCAATGACATTTGAGAAACAGGGCCCTCATAACACAGAGGCCGCACTGAAGCTGGCAATCGAAGCCGCCCGGGAAGAGGGCATTCACAAGATCGTTGTGGCATCGTCCACTGGCGCCACCGCCAAAAAGCTGGCGGAACTGGAGCATGAGGGCATCCAGATCATTGATGTGGGCTATGCCCGGGGCGTATTCGGCAAGCATGAGCCGCAGATGTCCGACGAGATGCGTCAGGACCTGGAGGCCATGGGTGTGACCGTCTATGTGGCATCCCATGCGCTGAGCGGCGCGGAGCGGGGACTTTCCTCCAAGCTGGGCGGGTTTGGCCCGGTGGAGGTGGCTGCCCATGCGCTGCGCATCATCGGACGCGGCGTAAAGGTGTGCGTGGAAATCTCCATGATGGCAGCCGATGCCGGTCTGGTGGAGCTGCATGAGCCCATCGTTGCCGTTGCCGGTACCGGTCATGGCGCCGATACCGCTGTGGTGATCCGTCCGGCGCCCACCGCCGAGTTCCTGGACAGCAAGGTGGACCGCATTATCTGCATGCCCCGTCAGGGCTGATGCTGCAGAGGGGCTTTCCTATGGGGAAGGCCCCTTTGTGATTTGGGAGGATATTGGTATGCGTACAGTCTGCAAACCGGGCCATCCGGTGCCTTACAGCCTGCATGATATGCGGGTGAGCGACATTACACTTTCAGACGGACAGCTGACCCTTCAGTTTGAAACGGGACTGATCCACATTGCCGAGCCCTGTGTGCAGGTGGACGGACGGGTCACGCTCACCGGGGTGGAATCCTGCGAAGTGTGGCGGCTCAGTCCCAATGGGGAATACGGGAGCTTTTCCGGGAAAAAACAGACCTGGGAGAAGTTTTCCCGGAAGCACCCGGAGTTCTCCTTTGAGGTCACAGACGAGCTCTATGGATTCAACCAGGTGCGGTACGAGGGATATCTCTCCCTGCCGGACCGGGAAAAACTGACTGAATTCTGCATGGCAGTCTACTACACCGGCGATCTCATCTATGAAACGGAGGAATGAAGGTGTTCACCATTCGCAATGAACGCCCCGGGGACTGGGAGGCAGTGGAAACCCTGACCCGGCGGGCATTTTATAACCAGTATATTCCCGGCTGCATGGAGCACTATCTGGTGCATATCATGCGGGGACATGAGGACTTTATCCCCGAGCTGGACTTTGTAGCCGAGCTGGATGGGGAGATCATCGGCAATATTATGTATACCCGTGCCTGGCTCACCGACGCCGCCGGGAATGAGAAGCCGGTGCTCACCTTCGGGCCGGTGTGCGTGGCGCCGGAACATCAGCGCCAGGGCTATGGCAAGGCGCTGATGGAGCACTCCTTTGAGGCAGCCCGGGCGCTGGGCTATGACACTGTGGTGATCTTCGGCAGTCCGGCAAACTATGTGGCCCGGGGATTTGTCTGCTGCAAAAAGCACCGGGTGAGCGTGGAGGGCGGCAAATACCCCTCTGCCATGCTGGTGAAGGAGCTGGTGCCCGGGGTGCTGGAGGGCCGGGACTGGACCTACCGGGACAGTCCGGTGATGGCGGTTTCCGAGGAGGACGCTCTGGCCTATGACAGCACCCTGCCGCCGATGGAGAAACATTGGCAGCCCAGCCAGGAGGAATTCTATATCATGAGCCACTCCTTTGTGGACTGACCCGGACACACAGCCGTTTTCCCCTGGGGAAGCGGCTGTTTTTTTGCCGAAAGCCTTTTCCGGGGCGGGCAAATCTGATAGAATAGCCTCAGAAACCCTGTTCAGAACGGGAAAAAAGGAGGTTTTTTCCATGCATATCCTGCTGACTGCCATGCCGGAATCCCCGGGCACCTTCTGGGAACAGTTCACCGGGCATTTCCAGACCGCACTGGAGAACTCGGGCGTATTCCTGGCGGATGCCCTGTGGGCGCTGATCAAGGTGGCGGCGATCTTCCTGGCGGCACGGTTCACACTGGCGGTGGTGTCCCGGATGACCCGCCATGTGATGAATTCCGCCCGGTACCACCGCACCGAGTCGGGCGGAAAACGCACCGATACCGTCATGACCCTCACCCGTTCCTTTTCCCGGTACCTGATCTATTCCGTGGCGCTGGTGATGGCACTGGTGGAACTGGGGGTCGGGGATCTGGTCAATAACCTCATTGTCACCGCCGGAATCGGAAGCGTTGCCATCGGTTTCGGCGCCCAGAGCCTGGTGAAGGATATGGTCACCGGCTTTTTCCTCATGTTCGAGAACCAGTTCTCGGTGGGGGATTACATCAAGGTGGACGGACAGGAGGGCTATGTGGAGGCCACTGCCATGCGGGTGACCTACCTGCGCACCTTCAAGGGGGAACAGATCATCATTCCCAACGGCAATATCTCCCAGGTGATCAACTACACCCGGGGCGGCTATACGGCAGTGGTGTCGGTGAAGGTGCCCTTTACCATGGATGCGGATACTGTGCTGGAGGCAGTGCGTCTGGCGGCAGAGCGTGCCTGTGCGGGCAACCCCGATGTGATCGAGCCGCCCAAGCTCCGGGGTGTCACCGCCTTTGACCAGTACGGCTATGAGGTCACAGCGGCAGCCAAGGTGAAAGCCCTCACCCAATGGGGGTGCGAATGGGCCATCCGCCGGGAGATTCTCCGGGAATTTGCCGAGCGGGGACTGGAGATCGCCTCCATCTCGGGAGGAGCGGCCCCCGGACAGGCGGAAGTCCGGGAGAGCGAAGCCGCCGCCGCGGAACCGCCCACAGAAGCATAGACACAGAATAAAACAGCAGGAGTACCGCTCGGACCAGAGGGGGTTCCTGCTGTTTTTTGTATGGTTCAAGGGCTGGTTATTCGCTGTCCTGAGCGGTCCGGATGGTCGCCCAGATGGGATCGGTATCATCGGTGAAGATGAGCATATCGTCCTGGAGGGTGAAGAACTCCCCGTTGGTACTGGTGCGTCCGAGATTGTCGGTGGCGATGAACACCACCCCGATCCAGCTGTCCGCTTCCATGGTCACCTCGATCTCCGGCAGCTGGAAGCTGTAAGCGGTCGCCCCTCCCTCCGGCAGGGGCAGATCCTCCGCGGCCGGCACCGGCGGACAGTCCGCCAGTTTTTTGCCGTCCTGCCAGAGTTCCGCCCGCACGGTGGCGGCATGGACCTCCTGGGTCATCACATCCGCCAGCTCCGGCTGGTTCGGCACAGTGCAGGTGGTGCTGCTCCAGTTGTGCAAGGTGCAGGGCGTGCCGGCAACGCAGTCCTGGAAGATCAGGCCGGAATCCGGCGACAGCGGCGGGCAGGTGGTGGAACTGTACAGAGCTGGGATAATCCCAGCTTCCGGCGTTCGGCGGCAATGGTCTGTCCGATGGTCATGGTGGTGTCCCCCTTGTGTGTTTGCTGCCATCAGTATAGCCCAGATCCCCCGGATCTGTCCACCAGCCATGGCGTTGCAGACTGTCAACTGCCGGTTGCATCCGGGTGTGGCGCACTTATTCATCCGGATCGTCCTCGTCCCAGAGCCAGGACAGATCCTCCGGGTCAGCCCAGTCGTGCAGTTCCAGCCAGAGCCAGCTCTCCCGGGGCAGCGGGAAGGAAAACTCCACCGGTTCCCGGGGATCAGTACCGGCAGGATGGGCGTCTTTCCAGGCGGGCGGCAGCGCAAAACAGAAAAATTCCATGACGGCATTCTCCTTTCTGGGCTATCCTATGTCAGCGGACAGATGGAGGTGATTGCCGGACAAGTCCGTCATTTCGCAAGATTAAAGCGCCGATTATTCAGAGCTGCATGGTGAAATCTGACAAAGAAAAAAGAATTTTTCGCCAAAGGGTTGACAATTTATTTTCGCGTGGTAAACTGAAACACAACAACCAGCCGCAAGGCTCGACCCCAAAAAGAGAATATGTAACATGCAGAGATAGGGACAGGAAGGTTCCATCGGCTTTTTCCCAGAGAGCGCGCCCGTTTGGTGAGAGGGCGGCAGAAGCGGAGCCTTACAATCACCCTGGAGCAGTCGGCTGAACACCCCGTGCAAGTAAGCCGGACCGGAGCCTCCCCGTTATCATGGAGGGCGCATTGTTGGATGCGGCAGAGCGGCTGAAAGGAATCTTCCTTTCGGCAATAAGAGTGGTACCACGGAGCAGCACGCTTCGTCTCTTTGGAGTAATCCAAATGAGATGACGCGTGCTTTTTTATTTCCTTTTTTGCGGATTACATACCGTCTCTTTCACACAAAAAACTCAGGAGGGAATCAACATGAAAACCAAACGATTTGCAGCACTGGCCCTGGCACTGACTATGGCAATGGGAACCTTTACCGGATGCTCCGGCAATAACAGTTCGTCCACAGCCGATACCGGCGATACCATCCGCATCGGCGCCATTGCCCCGCTCACCGGCGGCGCATCGGACTACGGCATCACCGCTACCAATGGCCTGAAGCTGGCTGTGGAAGAGGTCAATGCCAATGGCGGCGTTCTGGGCCGTCAGGTGGTAGTGGACTATCAGGACGATGAAAACGACACCACCAAGGCTGTGAACGCCTACAACAAACTAAAGGGCGATGGCATGGTAGCTCTGTGGGGCGCTGTCACCAGCAAGCCGGCGATCAGCGTATCCTCCAAGGCCGCCAAGGACAACCTGCCCATGATGACCCCCACCGGCACAGCCACAGCCATCACCGAGGCAGGCAGCAATGTATTCCGTACCTGCTTCCTGGATGCCACCCAGGCCAAGGCCATGGCAGATTATGCCGCAAATGAGCTGTCTGCCCAGAAGGTAGCCGTGCTCTACGACATCACCGATGACTACTCCCTGGGCGTAGCGGAATCCTTCAAGGCAGAGGCAGAAGCCAACGGCCTGGAGGTCGTAGCCTTCGAGAGTTTCCAGAGCACCGACACTGACTTCAAGAGCCAGCTTTCCAAGATTGCCGCGGCTGATCCGGATGCCCTGTATGTGCCCTCTTACTACAACACCAATGCCCTGATCGCAATCCAGGCCAAGGAAGTGGGACTGGATGCCCAGCTCCTGGGTGCGGATGGCTGGGACGGCGTGCTCAGTGCTCTGGATGAGAACAACAAGAGCGCAGTGGAAGGCGTAGTCTTCACCAATCACTTCACCGCGACCGATCCCGGTGCCAAGGTACAGGATTTCGTAACCCGGTACAGAGAGGCTTATGGCAGCGATCCTTCGTCCTTTGCGGCACTGGGCTATGATGCCGGTATGATGCTGTTCCAGGCCATCGAGGCTGCCGGCACCACCGATTCTGCCGCTGTAAACGAGGCTCTTACCAATCTGCAGTATGAAGGTGTAACCGGTGCCATCCACTATGAGGGCAGCGGTGACCCTGTGAAGGATGTCAAGTTTGTTACAGTCAAGGATGGCGCCTATGCTCTGGTAGAGAATGGTGCCGAGGAAGCTCCCGCTGAGGAGCCGGCCAGCGAAGAGGCTTCGGAAGAAGCTGCTGCCTGACTTTCCGGGAACTGATTCAGGAAACAGTAGGACACTGCGGGGACGGGAGAACAGCTTCCGTCCCCGGGTGTTTTCGATAAAGGGGAACAAGAATGGACTTTGCACAGCAACTGGTCAACGGCGTACAGATCGGCAGCGTGTATGCGCTGGTAGCCATCGGATATACGATGGTGTACGGCATTGCCAAAATGATCAACTTTGCCCATGGGGATATTATTATGGTGGGTTCCTATGTGGCGCTGCTCTTCTTCCAGTCCAGCGGTCTGCCGGTCTGGGGAGTCATTGCCGCCACCGCCACAGTCAGCGCGGTGCTGGGTGTGACCATCGAGCGTCTGGCCTATAAGCCGCTCCGGGGCGGTTCGAGAATGTCGGCGCTCATCACCACCATCGGCGTCAGCCTCATGCTCCAGAACGGCTTCCTGCTCATCTTCGGTTCCAGCCCCAAGCCCTTCCCCAACCACTTCACCGGTGAGGGCTTCACTCTGGGCGGCGTCACCGTGAGCCGGCTCACTGCCATCACCCTGGTGGTAACCGTGGTGCTTATGGTGCTGCTCACCCTCTTTGTAAACCGTACCCGGGTGGGTAAGGCCATGCGTGCTGTATCCGAGGATCAGGGTGCTGCCCAGCTCATGGGCATCAACATTGATACCTCCATCTCCATCACCTTTGCCATCGGTTCCGCCCTGGCTGCGGTGGCGGCGGTGCTGTACAGCTCCACCTATCCGCTCATCAACCCCTATATGGGTTCGATGCTCGGCCTGCGGGCCTTTATCGCGGCGGTCATCGGCGGCATCGGAGTCATTCCCGGCGCCATGATCGGCGGCTTCATCATCGGCATTGCCGAAGCGCTCATCAAGCGCTATATCTCGTCTGCCATGGCAGACGCCATCGTATTCGCCCTGCTCATCATCGTGCTGCTGGTCAAGCCTTCGGGTCTGCTGGGACGCAATGAGCGGGAAAAGGTCTGAGGAGGTGCAAGGCATGGATAAGGCAAAATGGACTTCCCTGTGCCGCCGGAGAAACTTCCTGGCACTGGTACTGGGCTTTGGTCTCCTCTATGGCCTGATGTCCTCGGGCTTCATCTCGATGCAGTACCAGGGCATCATCATCACCATCGGCATCTATGTGCTGCTGGCTGCCTCCCTCAATCTCACCACCGGCGTACTGGGCGAACTGGTGCTGGGTCATGCGGGCTTCATGTCCATCGGCGCCTATACCGCGGCGCTCTTCACCCTGCACATGGATCTGCCTGCCCTGGTGGAATTCCCGCTGGCTCTGCTCCTCGGCGGGGCACTGGCTGCGGTGTTCGGAGTGCTCATCGGCATTCCGGCCCTGCGGCTGCGGGGCGACTACCTCGCCATCGTCACCCTGGGATTCGGTGAGATCATCCGCGTGGTGATCCAGAATCTCTCCTTCACCGGCGGCGGGCGGGGTCTCTACGGCATTGATGAATACACCACCTTCCCGTGGGTATTCTGGATTGCCGCCCTGAGCGTGGCGGTGATGTATGCCATGATCGGCACCCGGCAGGGCCGCGCGATCCTCTCCCTGCGGGAGAATGAGATCGCCGCTGAGGCAGTGGGTGTTCCCGGTACCCGGTACAAGGTACTGGCCTTTACCATCTCCTCCTTCTTTGCCGGAGTAGCGGGCGGACTCTATGCACATTATATTACAGTGCTGGACCCTGCCACCTTTGACTTCAATATGTCCATCGAGATCCTGGTCATGGTGGTACTGGGCGGCATGGGCAGCTTTACCGGTTCGGTGCTGGCAGCGGTGGTGCTCACCCTGCTGCCCGAACTGCTCCGGGATCTGGCAGACTACCGGATGCTCATCTATTCGGTGGTGCTGGTCCTGATGATGATCCTGCGTCCCCAGGGACTGCT
Organism: Hydrogenoanaerobacterium saccharovorans; assembly: GCF_016901815.1. Classification (GTDB taxonomy): domain Bacteria; phylum Bacillota; class Clostridia; order Oscillospirales; family Ruminococcaceae; genus Avimicrobium; species Avimicrobium caecorum. The sequence continues at coordinate 13,632 of NZ_JACSNR010000008.1, read as the reverse complement.
GGGCAAGCGGGAATTCTCGCTCTCCCGGCTCTGGGAGCGCCTGACCGCCATGCTGAAAAAGCCGGTTCCCGCCGGCGGAAAGGGGGAGGAATAAATGGCAGAACCACTGCTGAGAGCAGAACATCTGGGCATCAGTTTCCGGGGCCTGCGGGCACTGGACGATGTGAACTTTTCCATTCCCCAGGGGGCAGTCATGGGACTGATCGGTCCCAATGGCGCCGGCAAGACCACCCTCTTCAACCTGCTCACCGGCGTCTATACCCCCACCGACGGCACTGTCACGCTGGACGGCGAAGTCATCAGCGGCAAGGGAATGCGCTATACGGTGCGCCATGGCATCAGCCGTACCTTCCAGAATATCCGTCTGTTCAAGGATATGACAGTGCTGGACAATGTCAAGGCAGCCATGCATGACGGCATGCACTACAACCTTCTGGAGTCGGTGCTCAAGACCCGGCGGTTCTGGCTGGAGGAGGAAAACGCCGACAGCCGGGCGCTGGAACTGCTCGCTGTCTTTGATCTGGATAAGAAGGCGGACATGCGGGCGGGCAACCTGCCCTACGGACAGCAGCGCAAGCTGGAGATTGCCCGGGCACTGGCGACCAATCCCAAGCTCCTCTGCCTGGACGAACCGGCAGCGGGCATGAACAATACCGAAACCCGGGAACTCATGGAGACCATTGCCTTTATCCGGCAGAAGTTCGGCATCTCCATCCTGCTCATCGAGCATGATATGCCGCTGGTCATGGGTGTCTGCGAGCGGATCATGGTGCTGGATTACGGCAAGGTGATTGCCGACGGCACTCCGGACGAGGTGCGTGCTGATCCCCGTGTTATCGAAGCCTATCTGGGAGGTTAAAAGCGAGATGCTCAAAGTCGAGGAACTGAATGTATATTATGATAAGATCCATGCGGTCAAGGGTGTGAGCTTTGAGGTGCGGGACGGCGAGATCTGTACCCTGATCGGAGCCAACGGCGCCGGCAAGACCACCATTCTCCAGACCATCTCGGGTCTGCTGCGCCCCAAAAGCGGAAAGATCAGCTTTGACGGGGTGGACATCACCGGGCATTCCCCCAACAAGATCCTGGTGCGGGGTCTGGCCCAGGTGCCGGAGAGCCGCCGGGTCTTTGGTCAGATGACCGTGCTGGAAAACCTGGAGATGGGCGCCTTTACCCGCCGGGATACCGCCGGCATCCGGGAGGATCTGGAGATGGTGTTCCACAGCTTCCCGCGCCTCAAGGAGCGGCTGCGTCAGCCGGCAGGCACCCTGTCCGGCGGCGAACAGCAGATGCTTGCCATGGGTCGGGCACTCATGTCCCGCCCGAAGATGCTCCTGCTGGACGAACCCTCCATGGGTCTGGCTCCCATTCTGGTGGACGAGATCTTCTCGATCATCCGCCAGGTGAACAAGACCGGCGTGACGGTCCTGCTGGTAGAGCAGAATGCCACCAAGGCCCTGGAGATCGCCGATTACAGCTATGTGCTGTCCACCGGCAAGATCGTCAGCTCGGGTGAGGGGCGCAGCCTGCTCACCGATGCCAGCGTCCGCTCGGCCTATCTGGGATAACCTGCCTGTTTTCTTTCGCGTCAGACCGGTTCTTGCCGGTTTGAGATATATTTCCTGAATTCCAAAGCCAGAAAACCACAGACCTTCTCCCCTTGGTCTGTGGTTTTCTGGCGTTTTGGGATAAAAATATCCCCGCTTTCCGGATCGGAGAGCGGGGGGTTGCTTTTATGGGGCAGGTCAGTGGGTGCGGTAGTTTTCCAGGGGCTTGCCGTTCATCTTCCGCTGGAGGAATTCGGTGAGCTCCTGCATGCCGCAGTCGGCAGCGTCGCCCATCACCAGATAGGCATATACATCGGTGATGAACAGTGCCAGGTAGTCATCGGTGCGGGCCAGGGACACAATGCGGTTGTAGCGCACAAAGCCATCGGTGCTGTTGCCGGAAACCACCCGGAAGCCGTCCTCATAGAACTCGAAGAGCTGTTCGTCCAGGGCGGCAGGGGAGAGCCTCTGGCTGCGTCTGGCGTAGAGCTTCAGGAACCACTTGTCCATGAGGAAGCTCACCGGCAGGACCACCAGGGCTTCGGTGACCATGAGCAGGATTGTGGTGCTCACAGGCACGTTGGTGAGGATACAGTAGATCAGCGTGACACCCACAGCCAGTGCCAGTGTGAGCAGCCGGCGTTTTTTCAGTCCCCGGCGCTGGACAATGAGATTGAGCTGGGTATAGGCTGCCGGAGTCAGCCGGAACCGGGCGGTGTGGATGGGCTGCTGGCCCTCCGGGACCATATTCTCCATTTTATCGGACATGGGATAATCCCCCTTTCAGCGATGGGTATGGGCAAAATACTGCCCGGTGACATCCGGCAGGCCGGATGGGCGTTCAAACAGGCTTCGGTCAGCGGCGCAGGCCAGGGTACGCAGGCTGCATCCGGCGATCTGGAGCAGACTGTGCCGGCGCAGGTATTCCGGGTCCCCGTCCAGACGGCGGTTCTCGCCGCAGTAGGCTGCCAGCGAGCCCCGGTAGACCTCCAGCCCCTCCAGCAGGTGGGTGAAGTCCTCGGGGTGGTAGCGGCAGTCGGGACGGTCCAGCCGGAGCCCGGCAATGCGCAGGATTCCGGCAGTGAACTCGGAACAGGTCTGGGCTTTATAGGCGGGCAGACCCCGGGTCAGCGGATAGGTGAACACCGACCATACATTATAAATGTACCCGCCGTCCCGGAGCATCATCTGTACGGTGCGCCGGGCGGCGATGAACCGTTCATCCGGTACCGGCAGCCGGTAGAGGACAATCTGGGCATCGCCCTGGCCCCGGGTGTACATCAAAGGGCTCTCCCGGGTCAGGCAGGCACTCAGCGGCAGGTCGTAGGCACGCCGGGCAAAGGAATAGAGCTGCCGCAGGTCACAGTCAAAGGAAATGGCGGCGTGGTTGTAATAGCAGCCGGTGAACCGCCGGATCAGTCTGGCAAATCCGGTGTCGGTCCGGGAGACCATCACATAGAGATAACGCATGGATACATAACCTCGGTTCAGGCAGAAATTTTCCCCCCAATATCCGCCAGGTACCGCTGTGATACAGTCAGACTGTATGAAGTGTACTGACTGTATCATAGCACACCTGGCACCGAAAGAAAAGAGCGAATTTGCCTGCCTCGCCCTGCCGCCGGCGCAAAAAATATCCCCTGAGGACTTGCCTCAGGGGACAGGGATTCGGAATCAATGGGATAAAACGGGATCAGTCCCGGCGCTCGCCCGATTCGGGGGAGCTTTCGTCCGGCAGGATCTCTGCCTTCAGACGGGAGATGCGGCGGTCGTCCACTTCCAGGACGGTGAACCGTACCCGGTCGATCTGGACCGAGGGATGCTGCCCTTCTTCGGGCAGGTCGCCGAGCATATCCACCACAACGCCGCCGAGGGTATCATACTCGGTGTCGTCCGGGATCTTGATGCCCAGAAGATCCTCCACCTCATCCACCGAGATCCAGCCATCGATGATGTACTCGGTATCCGAGAGCTTCTGGTACTCATTTTCTTCCTTGTCGTATTCGTCCTGGATATTGCCCACGATGGTTTCCAGCAGGTCCTCCATGGTCACCATGCCATAGGTGCCGCCGTATTCATCGATGACAATCGCCATGTGCAGCTGCTTGCGCTGGAAGTCCTTGAACAGCTCGGTACACTTGGCGGTTTCCGGGATATAGAAGGGCTCATGCAGCAGCTTCTTGATATTAAAATCCTTACTGTTGCAGCCGTCGTTGACAAAGAGCAGCAGATCCTTGGCATAGAGGACACCCACGATGTCATCGATGTCCTCATGGTAGACAGGAATCCGGGAATAACCAGTTTCCCGGGCCACTTTTACTGCTTCATCCAGCTGGACGGTATCCTTGAGGGCGATCATTTCCATGCGGTGGGTCATCACTTCGGTGACCACCCGGTCGTCGAACTCAAAGATATTGTTGATCATATCCTTTTCGCTCTGTTCAATGGCGCCTTTTTCCTCGCCCACTGTCACCATCATGCGGATTTCTTCCTCGGTGACGGTATCCGGTTCCTGGTTGGGGTTCTGGCCCAGCAGACGCAGCCCCAGATTGGCAATGCCCAGGGTGAGCCAGACAATGGGCCGCAGCAGGATGGACATGACCATCATGAACGGGGTGAGCAGCGAGGCAGTCTGATCCGGGAAGAAATCCCCAAGGCGTCCGGGCAGGATATTGCCCAGGGCAATGGTGACGATTCCCACCAGAATGGTGATGAGGATCAGAAAGACCGGATAGGCGGTGAGGGGAACCTCCATCTCCTGATAGAACCGCTCAAGGAACAGGCCGGTCAGGGACGGGCTGAGGACGGTAAGTCCCAGCATGGCGCAGAGGGTGGAACCGGTACGCACCGTGGAGATGAATACCGTGGGCTTGCGGATCAGATCCATGATGTGCTGGGCTTTTTTATCGCCTTCAGCGGCACGGCGCTGGGTCTGGCTGTCATTGATGCCGGTAAAGGCAGCTTCGGCTGCGGAAAACAGCCCCGAAAGCACCAGCAAAAGCAAAAATGCGGTCAGTGCGGGATAGATCGTACTACTGTCAGGGTCCATATTCAGTTTACTCCATTTCTCAGTGTTTCTGGTATTCGGGTCCGGGATCGGAAAGCCTGTCCGCTTTGCTATACATTATTATAATACAGCCGGCGGCAGTATGACCCGGATCAGAACCCGGTTTAAGAATACTATAATCGTTCCGGGAGATTCTGTCAATGGGGGAGGGAGGCTCTGCTGTGCCGACAGCCGTCTGCAAAATGCACACAGCCAAAGAGAGAGGCGTTCTCATTTTTGTCAAAAGACTGCCCGGAAAGCCATGATTTGTTGTTAAAAATCAGGCAAAACCCAAACGAAACTGGAATTTTACACTTTCTTGACTTTACATCCCCCGGTAAAGATGGTAGAATTTGAATGGGTAAAAATATGCGGATTCATCCGCTATGCCAACATATTATCCAAAGGGAGGATATCATAACATGGCAAGAAAAATGAAAACCATGGATGGTAACAACGCTGCGGCTCATGTTTCCTATGCGTTCACAGATGTTGCTGCCATCTACCCGATCACTCCTTCTTCCGTAATGGCAGAAGTGAGCGACGAGTGGGCTGCCCAGGGTAAGAAGAACATCTTCGGCCAGACCGTAAAGCTGGTTGAGATGCAGTCTGAGGCTGGTGCCGCCGGTGCCGTTCACGGCTCTCTGGCCGCTGGCGCCCTGACCACCACCTACACCGCTTCCCAGGGTCTGCTGCTGATGATCCCCAATATGTACAAGATCGCTGGTGAGCTGCTGCCGAGCGTTATTCACGTATCTGCTCGTGCCGTTGCTTCCCACGCTCTGAGCATCTTCGGCGATCACTCTGACGTGTATGCCTGCCGTCAGACCGGTTATGCAATGCTCTGCTCCAGCTCCGTTCAGGAAGTTATGGACCTGGGTGCTGTTGCTCACCTGTCTACTCTGAAGTCCAGAGTTCCGTTCCTGCACTTCTTCGATGGTTTCCGTACTTCCCACGAGATCCAGAAGATCGAGGTTTGGGATTATGAGGACCTCAAGGAAATGGTGGACATGGATGCTGTTGACGCGTTCCGCAAGCATGCTCTGAACCCCGAGCATCCTGTACTGCGCGGTACCGCTCAGAACCCTGACATCTTCTTCCAGGCTCGCGAAGCCAGCAACACCTATCATGATGCTGTTCCGGCTATCGTTGAAGAGTACATGAACAAGGTCAATGTCAAGATCGGCACCGACTACAAGCTGTTCAACTACTATGGCGCTCCGGATGCTACTGACATCATTATCGCTATGGGTTCTGTAAACGACACCATCGAGGAGACCATTGACTGGATGCTCGCTCAGGGCCGCAAGGTTGGTCTGGTAAAGGTTCGCCTGTACCGTCCCTTCTCTGCCAAGCACCTGATCGACGCTATCCCGGACACTGTCAAGACCATCTCTGTTCTCGACAGAACCAAGGAGCCCGGCTCCATTGGTGAGCCTCTGTACCTGGATGTTGTTATGGCTCTGCGCGGCAGCAAGTTTGCCAACATTCCTGTATTCGGCGGTCGTTACGGTCTGGGTTCCAAGGATACTACTCCTGCTCAGGTTATCGCTGTTTACAACAACGCTCAGTCCGCTCAGCCCAAGGAGAGATTCACAGTTGGTATCGATGATGATGTAACTCATCTGTCCCTGGAAATCACTGAGAATCCTGATACTGCTCCTGAGGGCACAACCAGCTGTATCTTCTGGGGCCTGGGCTCCGATGGTACTGTTGGTGCCAACAAGAACTCCATCAAGATCATCGGTGACCACACCGATATGTATGCTCAGGCTTACTTCAGCTATGACTCGAAGAAGTCCGGCGGTGTTACCACCTCTCACCTGAGATTCGGTAAGAAGCCGATCAAGAGCACCTACCTGGTTGAGAAGGCTGACTTCGTAGCCTGCCACAACCCCTCTTATGTGGACAAGTATGACATGACTGCTGCTCTGAAGCCCGGCGGTACCTTCCTGCTGAACTGCGGTTGGGATCTGGACGAGCTGGACAAGAGACTGCCTGGTTCTGTTAAGAGATACATTGCCCGCAACAACATCAAGTTCTACACCATCGATGGTGTTAAGATCGGTAAGGAAATCGGTCTGGGCTCGAGAATCAACACTGTTCTGCAGTCTGCATTCTTCAAGCTGGCCAACATCATTCCTGCTGCTGACGCTATCCGGTACATGAAGGACGCTGCTACCAAGTCTTACGGCCGTAAGGGTGAGAAGGTAGTTGCTATGAACCATGCAGCTATCGATGCCGGTGCTGAGGCTCTGGTAGAGGTTAAGGTTCCCGCTTCCTGGGCTGACGCTGAGGGCGACTTCGTTTACCCGGTTGCCACTGGCGATCGCAAGGATCTGGTTGACTTCGTTAACAACATCCAGACTCCTGTTAACGCTCAGCGCGGTGACAAGCTGCCTGTATCCACCTTCCTGAAGGATGCTGACGGTACCTTCCCGCAGGGTTCTGCCGCATACGAGAAGCGCGGTATTGCTGTTGACGTTCCCACCTGGAACTCCGACAACTGTATCCAGTGTAACTTCTGCTCGTATGTCTGCCCGCATGCTGTAATCCGTCCTGTTGTTCTGACTGCTGACGAGGCTGCCAAGGCTCCCGAGGGCATGAAGATGACCGACATGACCGGTATGCCTGGCTACAAGTTCGCTATGACCGTATCCGTTCTGGACTGCACCGGTTGTGGTTCTTGTGCATCTGTATGTCCTGGCAAGAAGGGCGAGAAGGCTCTCACCATGCAGAGCCTGGATTCTCAGCGTCATGAGCAGGAGAACTTCGCTTATGGTCAGTCTCTGGATGTAAAGCCTGAGGTTGCTGAGAAGTTCAAGGAGACCACCGTTAAGGGCTCGCAGTTCAAGCAGCCTCTGCTCGAATTCTCCGGCGCCTGCGCTGGTTGTGGCGAAACTCCTTACGCTAAGCTGGTTACTCAGCTGTTCGGCGACAGAATGTACATCGCCAACGCTACTGGTTGCTCCTCTATCTGGGGCGGCTCCGCACCGTCTACTCCTTACACTGTGAACAAGGAAGGTCATGGTCCTTCTTGGGCTAACTCCCTGTTCGAGGATAACGCTGAGTACGGCTATGGTATGTACCTGGCTCAGTCCACTCTGAGAAACCACCTGATCGCTAAGATCATGGAGCTCAAGGAGAAGGTATCTGACGAAGGCTTCAAGGCTGTAATCGACGGCTATCTGTCCACTGTTGATGATGGTACTGCCAACAAGGCTGCTACCAAGGCTCTGGTTGCTGAGCTCGAGAAGCATCCTGACTGCCCGTACTGCCAGGCTATCCTGAAGGATAAGGAATTCCTGGCTAAGAAGAGCGTCTGGATCTTCGGCGGCGACGGCTGGGCTTATGATATCGGCTTCGGCGGTCTGGATCACGTTATCGCTTCCGGCGAGGATGTAAACATCCTGGTATTCGATACCGAGGTTTACTCCAACACCGGCGGTCAGGCTTCCAAGGCTACTCCTCTGGGTGCTGTGGCTCAGTTCGCAGCAGCTGGTAAGGAGATCAAGAACAAGGATCTGGCTGGCATCGCTATGACCTACGGCTATGTATATGTAGCTCAGGTTGCTATGGGTGCTGACTACAACCAGTGCATCAAGGCCTTTGCTGAGGCTGAGAGCTACCATGGTCCGTCCCTGATCATCGCTTACGCTCCCTGCATCAACCAGGGTATCAAGGGCGGTATGGTCAAGGCTCAGGAGACCATCAAGAATGCCGTAGCTGCTGGTTACTGGCATATGTTCCGCTTCGATCCCAGAAAGACTCTGGCTGGCGAGAATCCCTTCCAGCTGGATTCCAAGGCTCCCACAGCTGATTACAGAGCCTTCATCGAGGGTGAAGTTCGTTACAGCTCGCTGAAGCGTTCCTTCCCCGACAAGGCTGACAAGCTGTTCGACCGTGCTGCTAAGATCGCAGAGGACAAGTACGAGCATCTGACCAAGCTGGCCAAGCTGTACGAATAATTTTGGTATCTGTCTGAACGGACAATGCTGAAATAAAAAAGAGGAGATGGGTTTATCCCATCTCCTTTTTTGTGCTGTGAAAAGGGCTGGGCCCTGGCATTTCTTGACTTTATCACAGTGGTGATGTACAATATCTTATTGGATACTTGTATCAGCCGCTGTGGTGAAATTGGCAGACACACGGGACTTAAAATCCCGAGGTAGTGATACCGTACGGGTTCGACCCCCGTCAGCGGCACCAGGCAAGGGCCTGGAGCCAAGTCGCGCTCCGGCCCTTTTCTTTTGCCCAAAATTCGCGCCCGCGTCCCAGCCGATCTGAACTGACCGCCTATCCCACATCGGAATGGACTGCGCTCCATTCAAAAAGCCCGGTCCTGGACCGGGCTTTTCTCATACCGCTCCGGCCTGCCTCCTTTTCCGCAAAAAGTCCCGCTTGCTTCGGCTGACTGGCTGCAAGTACCCTCGCGGCGCTGCCAACCTTTGCGGGTTATCAGGCACACCCTTTCCAATCCAAACTGACCGCCCTTCCCACCAGGCTGTTTCCTTTACCTCGGACTTGCGCCCGCCTCCCAGCCGGTCTGAACGGACCATCTTTCCCAAACAAAAAAGGCACCTGAGAGGATGCCTTTTTTATATGATCCCGGGGCTGCCGGGGAATGTATTTTTGTGCGGGGAGACTTTTATGCTGGGTGGGTCTGAAGCTCTGCTGCGGGCAGGAGGGCATCAGGTCTGCGCAGCGATTGGAACAGACAGCGGGCAAAAAGGCTGCATGTTCTGCTGATTCTGTCATGGCGATCCGGCGGGGGAAATTCCATCAGAGATTCCGTCCGGTCAGCTCATCAGGCTGGAGATGACCTCCAGTACCTGGGAAATGGGAATGGCATATCCCATGCCTTCCACATCCGTGGACGAAACTTTGGCGGTATTGATGCCGATCAGTTCCCCTTCCATATTGAGCAGGGCTCCGCCGCTGTTGCCGGGATTGATGGCTGCGTCAGTCTGGATATAGGCCGTAGTGCCGCTGTCCGAACTGATGGTTCGATCCAGGGCGCTGATGATGCCGGTGGTCACTGACTGACCATAACCCAGAGCATTGCCGATGGCTACCACCTGTTCTCCGATCATCAGGTCATCCGAATCGCCGATTGTGGCAATGGAAATCTGGGAAAGAGTATCCGAGGTAATGCTATTGAGGGGAACTCCCAGCAGGGCAATATCCACAGAGCTGTCGTAGCCGAGGAGCTGGGCCGCATAGGTCTGGTCATCGGCGAAGGTGACTGAAAGCTGGGTGGCACCTTCTGCCACATGGTAGTTGGTGACAATGTAGAGCTGGGAATCATCTGAGCCGATAATAACACCGGAGCCACAGCTGGTGGTCTCCTGCAAACGGGTTTCACCACGGCCATTCCGTCCGAACTGACCGAAGTAGTTCTGCACCTCCTGTACGGAAATATTGGTTACAGAAACCACCGATGTAAGCCCCTGTGCCGCAATATCTGTTATATCCAGGGAAGAATTCCCGGAGGAATGGGACAGACTGGTCAGAGAAACAGAACTGGTCAGCGAACTGCCGGAATCAGAAGAATCCGGTTCCAGGCTGCCAAGCAGACGGTTCACGCCATAAAAACTGCCGCCGGCAACTCCGCCAAACAGGGCAGCGCAAAGCACAAGGGCGACAGCCCGCTGGAAGAAAGATGGTCTTTTGGGGCCTTCACCACTGGGGCACTGAAGGCTGTCCGGAGCCTTGCGCAAGGGGTTCAGAGTTATATTCATAATTGCGATACATACATTGCTGCTCCTTTCAGATGAATTGATGACCGGGATACCTCCCTTCAGCTTGCTTCCAGTATAGCGTTGGATTCTTAGTCGGAATTAAAAAAGGAGACCGACGGGAAGATTTCAATTTTTATTCATATCTGGGGTAGCGGCATCTGCTATACTGAAAACAGAATGACGGCTGTGAAATCAGCAGAGGAGGCGGGGAAATGGAATACAAATTTGTCTTTCAGGCTGTACCGGAACAGGAGGAACTGTTCCGGCAGGTGAGTCAGGGACTGGAAAAGCTCACCGAGATGTACTCCCGGGAGAAATTGCCCGGGCTCTGGAAGGTCACCGACCGCCTGAACCGTGCGCAGGAGGGCAAAGCGCCCATCTCATCCGGTCGGCGGAACTTCCGGCGGGTGATGGCACTGGTGGATTGGCTGCTGGGCATATTCGCACTGATCCCCGCCGTCCAGAGCCCCAGGGAACTGGGCACTCTGCTGGCAGTGGGTGCGGCGGCGTTCGGCGTAGGCGCCGGCATGCTCTGGGTGCTGCTCCCCAGGACTCTGGGAGTGCTGAGTTTGCTGATCTCCCTGCCGCTGATTATGGGCAGCCTGGGCAACCCGGACCAGCTGGGCAATCTGCTGGGACTGGGCGTCCTGCTGTTGCTGCTGGGGCTGGCAGTGCTGTTCTCTAAGTTCAGACGCAAGGAAAACCCCTATGAACGGGCTGCACGGGATCTGCTCAGCCATGCCCGGGATTTCCAGCGGGATACCCAGGCGGAAGCACTGCTCTTCCTGCCGGAGGGGATCGGCTACACGGTACCGGAGGGAGTGGAGCTGTCGGAGCCGGGGCTGCTTGATTACAGCAAGCTGGAAGCCATGGTGGAAACAGCGGATCTCTGGCTGATGGTAGCGGAACAGAAGGGCATGATCCTGCAAAAGCAGGAATTCCAGGGGGACCCGGACGGCTTCCGGACCTTCCTGCAGGAAAAGGGAGTAAGGATCATACCGGTATAGAGGAGGGCTGCGATTGAAGAACTGGACATTCGGGCAGCAGTTTGCCGTTCTGCTGGTGGTACTGGTGGTATGCAATGTTTTGAGCTTTGTGACCCGGATCGGCTGGTTCCATAATCTTGGCCGGCTGCTCTATGGGCTGCTGTTTCTGGTGCATCCGGTCTGGCCCAGGAGCTGGGATTATGCCGACCATGATAAGCTCCGTCTGGGCTGCCGGATTGGCGGCGGACTGATGATCCTGGCGGCGCTGGTGACCCGGTTCGGCGTATGAACCGCATTGTTTGCAAAATAAAAAGAGCGCAGGCACCCGGAATCGGGGCTTGCGCTCTTTTTTGTTATGGCTGGGATTAACCCAGAGGCAGTACCTCCACAATGTGGACAAAGGTTGCGCCCTGGGGAATCTCGGGAGTTTCCTCATGGAGCTGGGCAATCACAGCTTCATCGGTGACAGGCTCCACCTTGAACCGGGCACCCTGGTTGCGCTCGTATTTATCCTCAGCATCGGCGTCATAGATGTAGTAGGACACCATCGCTTCTCCGGTACGCAGCAGGTTCTCCTTGGTCACATTGGAGGAGAAGGTAAAGGCCAGATATTCCTCACCGGCAGGATAGGGGACAAAGTTTGCCAGATTGGGGGAACCATCCGCATTGACAGTTGCCACCGAACAGCTGCCCTCCGCATTCCGGATCGCAGTCATCAGCTCTTCACCGGTGAGCGAACCCTGCTCATAGAAATAGAGCGAAGCAGAAGAGGCAGTATCAGTGCTGTCCGCCGAAGACTGGAATTCACCCTTCTGTGTGGCGCCGGATACACTGTCCACAGAATCGTTCTGGCTGCATCCGGAGAACAGAAGCAGCATTGCCATCAGACCAGCAATCAGTCCAAAACGGGTACGGTTCATGCATTTACCTCCTTGGTTTCATTGGCGTTGTCCCAGAGGATACAGCTTACCGGCTGTCCGCTCATGATCGAGGCAACACACTTGGAATTGCAGTATACACAGTACCGGATCGAATCGGTCTGACCGGACTGTACCTTGTTGGGCCACTCAGGATCTGCCACCAGCTGACGGGACATTCCCACCATCGCGAAGCCCTCTTCCAGCAGAGCTTCCATGGCATCGGTATGCTGGAGCTTTCCGACAATGCACACCGGCTTGCGGGCCATAGTGAGCACCGCACGGCCCAGATGGGTAAAGCAGCCTTCGCCCTGAAGCAGCGGATGGTTGGCAGCGGGAATGGTATCCCGGATATTGGAGTGGTTGGCGATTGCCACATGGAACGCATCCACACCGGCAGCCTCCAGTACCTCCACAAATTCCGGCACCTCGGAGATGAGCGCGCCGCCGCGGCCCAGCTTGGGCTCCTCAGTGCGGATGGTCAGCTTATAGTCGAGGGGCATCTCCGGAACGGCTGCCCGTACTGCCTTGACCACTGCCTCAGCAAAGGCGGTATGGGGAGCGTAACGGTCGGTGCGGTGGTTGAAGAGCGCCGAGGAGAAGCTGCCGATGAGACGGTCGCCATGGATCTGGATCATGTCCACGCCCACTTCCCGGGCATTCCGGGCAGCAGCAGCGAACTTTTCCACAATGGCGTCCGCCTGCTCCGTGGTGAGGGTATCGGCGTAGCCCATCATATTTTCTGCCAGCAGACGGTGTACCTCATCGCTGGAGATCTTGCCGCGCTGACGGTAGAGGCTGCCGATGTAGTCCACATCATATTCCGGGTGGAACAGCTGAACCGATACCTTACAGTCATACCGGTGGCAGATCTCCACAACCTTGCGGAAGTAATCGGCATACTGCAGAGAACCCAGAGAGGGAGCACCCAGCATGGACGGGATTACCGAAATATCCGGCAGGATAATCAGCGAAGCGCCGCCTTTGGCAATCTTCTCATAGAAGTCCAGGCCTTCCCGGCCCACCGAAGTGGGAGCAAAGACGATGGAGTTTTTCAGGGTAAGGGAGCCGACCTGAACCGGCTGGAACAGTTTATTCATGAGTGACCTCTCCTTTCAGGGTTGCGATTTATCTGACTTAATCAACTATTTGAATCTTACCACCAAGTTGTGAAGGAAAAAGAGTGGGTCAATGAACGAACTGTGAATTTATCTGATTTAGTCAGGTAATTTTTACCGAAACGCCTGCTCATGCGGGGAGCAGCTCTTTGTAGATCATCGTGCGTATATAAAGGGAGGGGGCGTTTGTGGGGGAACCGTAGGTTCCTACCACATTTGAGCGGAGCGACAGCGCAGCGGAAGTCCCGCCCGCAGGCGTCCGGCTTTTGGTAAAAGC
>NZ_JACSNR010000066.1 GCF_016901815.1 Hydrogenoanaerobacterium saccharovorans | reverse complement strand
CATGATATTTACAATTCCACTTCGTATGTGCTAAACTGTTTGTGATGTTATTTTGCTCTGGCATTTTAATGTCCTCCTAATGTGTTTTTCGGTGTAACTGGCAGGTCACACTTTTACTTTAACACATTAGGAGTTTTTTTATCTTTTTCACCGCTTAAGCTCTTTTGAACCACGCGACTATCGCGTGGTTTTCTTTACACAA
>NZ_JACSNR010000065.1 GCF_016901815.1 Hydrogenoanaerobacterium saccharovorans | reverse complement strand
CCACCTGTTCCCATTCCGAACACAGAAGTTAAGCTCAGCTGTGCCGAAAATACTTGGCGGGAAGCTGCCTGGAAAGATAGGTCGTCGCCGACACCGGGGAAAGAGTCACTTCTTTCCCCGGCTTTATATTCCTCAATAGCTCAGTCGGTAGAGCATGCGACTGTTAATCGCAGGGTCGTTGGTTCGAGTCCAACTTGGGGAGCCATGC
>NZ_JACSNR010000064.1 GCF_016901815.1 Hydrogenoanaerobacterium saccharovorans | reverse complement strand
GCCCAGCAGTCGAGGGCGCCCCAGGGCAGCCAGAGACGCCACCAGGGGAAAGCAAATCAGAGGGTCAGTTTCCGGGTGTCAGGACAAAATCTTAACTTCGTGTCAAATTGACACGAAGTTGGCCCAGCGATCGAGAGCGCCCCAGGGCAGCCAGAAACGCCCCAGGGAAAGCAGAACATAGGCCCAGCTTCCATGTGTCAGGACAAAATCTTAACTTCG
>NZ_JACSNR010000063.1 GCF_016901815.1 Hydrogenoanaerobacterium saccharovorans | reverse complement strand
ACAGGTTCATCTGTTTGTTGGTGCACCATCAGGGACTCGAACCCGGGACCCACTGATTAAGAGTCAGTTGCTCTACCAACTGAGCTAATGGTGCATATCCTCTCGCACATTCAAAATCGAACAATGAAAACTCACGTTTCAAGAACCAAAGATCCTCTGGTCAAGCCCTCGACCGATTAGTACTCCCGAGCTGAATGTGTCACCACACTTACACTCTGA
>NZ_JACSNR010000062.1 GCF_016901815.1 Hydrogenoanaerobacterium saccharovorans | reverse complement strand
GAGGACCGGGATGGACGCACCTCTGGTGCACCAGTTGTCACGCCAGTGGCACAGCTGGGCAGCTAAGTGCGGATCGGATAAACGCTGAAAGCATCTAAGCATGAAGCCGGCCACAAGATAAGATATCCCACTGAGTTAATCAGGTAAGACCCCTTGAAGACTACAAGGTAGATAGGCTCAGAGTGTAAGTGTGGTGACACATTCAGCTCGGGAGTACTA
>NZ_JACSNR010000061.1 GCF_016901815.1 Hydrogenoanaerobacterium saccharovorans | reverse complement strand
GCACCAACAAACAGATGAACCTGTGGGGAAATGTGGCCCGTTGGTCAAGCGGTTAAGACACCGGCCTCTCACGCCGGTAACGGGGGTTCGATTCCCCCACGGGTCACCATTTTATCTTGCACATTTACTTTGACATCAGAGGACGCGAGTCCTTTGACATACAGTCGGTGATTATTACACTGAGGACCCACCTGTTCCCATTCCGAACACAGAAGTTAAGCTC
>NZ_JACSNR010000007.1 GCF_016901815.1 Hydrogenoanaerobacterium saccharovorans | reverse complement strand
AATTAAACATTTCAATCCACGCTCCCGCACGGGGAGCGACCATTCCCGGCTATATTATGGTAACCAAACCTGAAATCATTTCAATCCACGCTCCCGCACGGGGAGCGACACGTTCGTTCATAGCGTAGTCCATGAGATCTTGATTTCAATCCACGCTCCCGCACGGGGAGCGACATGCCAACGCAGCGGATGCCAGGGGGGACATACGATTTCAATCCACGCTCCCGCACGGGGAGCGACAGATGCCAACGCAGCGGATGCCAGGGGGGACATACGATTTCAATCCACGCTCCCGCACGGGGAGCGACCATAGAACGAGAGAGCAGCCAACAGCACGCAGCCATTTCAATCCACGCTCCCGCACGGGGAGCGACATCATACTTCCGAGGGTCAAGAGTAGCCGTGAAATTTCAATCCACGCTCCCGCACGGGGAGCGACTTCCAGAGGCCTCGATCGAGCTAAAACGATAAAAATTTCAATCCACGCTCCCGCACGGGGAGCGACGGGATAGAGCAGCAAGCCGAGCCGATCACTAAAATTTCAATCCACGCTCCCGCACGGGGAGCGACTATCAAAAATCAGATCAAAGAAAGAAGTCAGAGCCATTTCAATCCACGCTCCCGCACGGGGAGCGACGCATGTGAAGCGGCTTCGCCGGCGAGCTGATAAAGATTTCAATCCACGCTCCCGCACGGGGAGCGACGGGTCATCAGGTACGCAGCGGACAAACGGACAATCCATTTCAATCCACGCTCCCGCACGGGGAGCGACCATCATCAAGACTATTGTCATGCAGACCATAACAAATTTCAATCCACGCTCCCGCACGGGGAGCGACCTGCCAAGGAGGATTGACAGGATAAGCCCAAGCAATTTCAATCCACGCTCCCGCACGGGGAGCGACGGTACTGACTGACGATATAAGCGCAGCTATCACATTTCAATCCACGCTCCCGCACGGGGAGCGACCAATCAGACCACCGAGCCAGCCGTCCGGGTCATCATTTCAATCCACGCTCCCGCACGGGGAGCGACAGCCGTCCACCCTCTGACCCAACCTCAAAAATAAATTTCAATCCACGCTCCCGCACGGGGAGCGACCGAGATAGCCAGCAGCACGCAGCCGATCAGCCAATTTCAATCCACGCTCCCGCACGGGGAGCGACCCAGAGACAAACAATCACCTCCTTCAAACATATACATTTCAATCCACGCTCCCGCACGGGGAGCGACCAGCAAAGTAGCTTACAAAAAGAGTATACACCAGAATTTCAATCCACGCTCCCGCACGGGGAGCGACACAGAACGAGAGAGCAGCCAGCAGCACGCAGCCATTTCAATCCACGCTCCCGCACGGGGAGCGACCAACCAGCACACAGCCAGACAGCGACCAGGGGCAAAAATTTCAATCCACGCTCCCGCACGGGGAGCGACCACCTTCAAAACATGTACAAATCAAGACAAACAAATTTCAATCCACGCTCCCGCACGGGGAGCGACATTCCAGCGCCGCGGAAGCTGTAGCACTCATACGATTTCAATCCACGCTCCCGCACGGGGAGCGACGCGAGCCGATCTACTGCCGACAGTACACCTACAACGAATTTCAATCCACGCTCCCGCACGGGGAGCGACTAACAACATAACCACCGCAAACCTTGACAACAACATTTCAATCCACGCTCCCGCACGGGGAGCGACTCTCAACAGAGCTTTATCAGCCTGTGTAAGGCTTATTTCAATCCACGCTCCCGCACGGGGAGCGACGGCATACCCCCCCATATCAACCACAAGCGCCCTATTTCAATCCACGCTCCCGCACGGGGAGCGACGCTACCGCTACTATTACCACTGCAACCACTCAGGTTATTTCAATCCACGCTCCCGCACGGGGAGCGACCAATTTGCTTTTTATTCATCTATTACCACCTCTATATTTCAATCCACGCTCCCGCACGGGGAGCGACGCACAAGGGCATTGTAGAGCCTTATAGAGCCATTAATTTCAATCCACGCTCCCGCACGGGGAGCGACCTGATGCAATGCGCCCATTGTACCGGATATATGGATTTCAATCCACGCTCCCGCACGGGGAGCGACTTTGTAAAGTCGGCGGCGCGCATGGGCAACAGCATTTCAATCCACGCTCCCGCACGGGGAGCGACAGCAAATTTGGACAAATTTGATATGTAAAATTTGCCGGAATTTGATATAAATACTGGAATCTGTCAAAAAATAGTTTGTGATAAACCATGATAAAAGCAGGAATGCGATGAAAAAACCGCATTGCAAGGGTGCGAACCGTCCGGCGATTGATGTGTGCTGACGCTTCGCACTACAAAATCAGAGGATCTTCCGGCATATAAGAGGGTTTGCATCCGAAGTGCTCTATTTTTTGTTCATAGTGTTTCCCGAGGTAATAGAATCGCATACTGTCTTTTTCCGGATTCATAATCGATATCAATTTTGCTTGCAGAAGTTTGCATTGGGCTGTATCCAGCAGACATTCAAACACAGAGTTTTGAACACGCTGTCCGTAATTGGTGCATTGTCTGGCGATTTGACGCAGACGTTTGCGCCCAGCAGGATCCTCTGTATTGACATCATAAGTAATCAGTACCAGCATAATAATATTCTCACTTCCATAAAAATGGTGGATATGACTCCAGATCTTCTCTCAGATAACGTGCCAAAAGCATAGCCTGCAGATATGGAACCAATCCCCATGGCACTTTTTCATCAAGAAATGGGTGAGTGATAATCTCCTTTTTCCGCTCCTGCCATTTTTTCAGAAAAGTGCGTCTTCCGCTCTCATTGAGAAATACAGCACCATTTTCACGGTAGTCAAAATCAGATTTGCGGAAGATGTGATTGTTAATGCAGGATAAGACGAAACGGTCTGCTATGCATGGCCGGAATTCTTCCATCAGATCCAAAGCCAGAGAGCTACGTCCCGGCCGGTCACGATGAAGAAAGCCTACATAAGAATCCAATCCTGTGCTTTCCAGTGCCGAGGCACAGTCATGGGAGAGCAAGCTGTAGGAAAAGGATAGCAACGCATTGACTGGATCAAGCGGTGGCCGTCGGGATCGTGAATGGAAAAAGAATACAGATTGATCATTCAGAATTAACTGATCAAATACACTGAAATAGGCAGTAGCTGCAGCTCCTTCCAGTCCCCGAAGACTGTCCAAATTATCCTGACACAACAGCTGTGGCAGCAGCGCTTTCATCTGATCCGATACCTCGCCCAAGTGGTTGCTGTTCACCCGAAGGCCGTGATCCCGTCGGGTACGCTGAATGCTCCAGCGGGCATTATAGACTTTTCCGAAAATCATATTGCGAGCAATGACACAGCTTTGCATCGGGTCATCCGCAATCCGGTACTGGGTACGGCGCAGCAGTACATTTCCGTTGGATTCTCCGGTAACCCGGGCTAAAAATTTTCCGCGGGGAGTACAAAAAGACAGAGAGATCCCTCTTTGCGCACAGGCGCCCATCAATGCCGGTGAAGCTCCTGGATAGGAAAAGGAAATAATAGAGGACAGGGTATGGAGGGGATAACGGGCAGCAACTGTCTTATCCCGATTAGCAACCACATTTTCTCCATCCAGTGAAAGGTAGATGTCCTCAGAGGTTACAAATAAGGTATTAAGCAACTGTCTCATTGATCGTCCTCCATTGCCTTCTGTAAATAAGAGTCTAGCTTTTTGCTCTTCATCAGTGCAGGCAGACACAAATCCTTCAGGGAGCAGGCATAACAACCTTTGGATGGTTTTACCTTTGGCGTGTATCCCCGGCAGTAAAGCTGATGCATTTCTTCTGTCATGGTATAAACCTGCTGTCTCAGCGGGAGAGTAAAGGGAACCACGACACGACGGCGGGTCTCTCCGTAGAAAAGGGCACCTTCCGGGATCTTGCAGCAGAGCATTTCCTCCAGACAGATCGCTTGTGCGCACAGCTGCAGTTCATCTGCCTGATGTTCTTTAGGAGAACCGCGTTTGTACTCTACCGGGTAAGGAAGCCAGAGTCCTTCTTCCTGGTGCAGTGATATTCCGGCAGGATCCTGATGGAATTCCACCACATCGCACTTGCCGGAAATCCCCAGGGTTGGGGACGATACAGACAACCCACGCAAAATCAAAATAGTTCCGCGCTTTTCACGGATGGCCTCGTCATGGGCGCGGCGATGCATCAAATCGCCTTCCACAGTGCGTAAATTGTCCTGCCATTGCTGTTCAATGTGAATCAGCGCCCATTGACGGCGGCAGAAGGCGAAATGCTGCAGTCCGGAAAGCTGGAGGTACTCTTCCTGGTTGTAATTCATCTCATGCGCTCACAGACAACGCCGGCAGGAAGGGCATCCTCATCCACATGGACTACATAATCCTGATAGGATCGGGCAGGCGCGGAAGAATCAGGATCCTTGCGGGTAACAGTGACAGCATCGAAGAGTTTCCATGCAGGAGCGCAGCCCAGTTCGCTGTCATGTTTGAAAACGATCAGTTCCCGTACTGCCATCTTTCCCCGGGCAGCGGAGCGATCGTATTCAAACATATTGAGAATCGCTTCCCACAACAGTTTCAGATCCTCTTCTGAAAAGCCAGTGGTTTTCCGGGCCAGGTTGGCGGAGATATAGCCCTCACACCGGTAGAGCCCGTACGGAATGATATATTTCCGGCCCATCTCGGTGCCCTTCTTTTCAGCATCTTCTTCCGTGGTGATGGCAACCCGGGTGATGGTGATCTCCTGGGGTACAACCGGGTCTACACTGCGGGCAAAGCCCAGCTGTACCGGTCCGCGGACCTGTCCGCAGTTGAGAGCCGCTTTTACAAAAGTGGTCATCACTGCGCCAAAGGTTCGGATATCGTAAAAGTTTGCACACATCCAGTCCCGGATTTTTCTGTCCAGATCCGGATCAGCCTTCTTCTTTTCCTTGATGTTCTTATCGGTGACATCCAGCTGTTTGTAAGCCTCTGCATCATTCCGGTTGAGGGGAACTCCGTCTTTGACATAGATGCGGTATCCGGCAACGTCCTCTTTGACTGTTTCTACATAGTTCCGGATCTTCCGCTTCAGGCACACATCAGTTACAAGTCCCAGACCGGTTTCCGGATCCACACGGGGCATATTGCCGGCGTCAGGGTCGCCATTGGGGTTTCCGTTTTCCACATCGAAAAGAATCACAAATTCATATCGGTTTTTGATCGGTTCAGACATTTTCCTTTTCCTCCTTTTTTTCAAAACGTGCCTGAGTCTGATGGTAATATCCAAGCTGGAAAGAGCCCTGTTGAGGCAGATTCAGATGGGAGGGGTAATTTTCACCCAGTTTAGAAAAGATTGCGGTCAGCTGCTTATTGTAATAGGTGCGCAGCCCGGGATCCAGTTGTTTGAGATGTTTTTGAGCGAGGTTCGTCAGTACAGGAAATACCATCGCAGGAGTTGCCGATGCTGAGTTGAAATACTTGTCTTTAATTGTTGTGTTGACGCCCGGATTGGCAGCAGACTGAATTGCTTCCAGTACAGAGAACAATCGTCCAAGATTGTAAGGAATATTGCAGCTGTCAGGATTGAGAGACACGGTCAAGACCTCCTTCGGAATGTCAGGATTGGGATTTTTCAGATAATATGCCTTCAGGATCGCTGCTCGCCCCGGGGTAATAGCGTGCTCCGCC
Organism: Hydrogenoanaerobacterium saccharovorans; assembly: GCF_016901815.1. Classification (GTDB taxonomy): domain Bacteria; phylum Bacillota; class Clostridia; order Oscillospirales; family Ruminococcaceae; genus Avimicrobium; species Avimicrobium caecorum. Next base: position 160,388 of record NZ_JACSNR010000007.1, on the reverse strand, counting down.
CGGATGCGGAGCGTTACACCATTGAGCAGGCTGACCGGATAGCAGGTATTGGTGAGAATGGCCCGCATTACATCACCGGACAGGTTGGGGGCTGGTGATTTATCACGGCTGTTCTGGTTTACGGTCTCACTGAGCAGTTTCCAGAGGGAAATGGTGTCAGATTTATCATAGGAAGGCCGGACAATTTCCAGACGCTGCTGATGCGCCTGAACATTCCGCAGAAAAGCCCCGAAACTGTTTTTCAGGAAAAACCGCACCGAAAGCCGGGCCGCGTTGGGAGAGAGCCCCAGGATGTAAAACTCCATATCGGGATCCAGCAGCTCTTCGTTCAGTTCCACGGTATTGCCTGCACACAGGTTTTTCAGAGCGGACTGCAGCTCTTCCAGCGTATAGGAGGGTTCTGATTGACCGAAGGAAAACCACCCCATAAAATCCTGATAGACATTGCCGCCGCATTTAGCCCAGCAAACCACAGTGGTGTCGCCCACATGGTGGACATGCTCCCAATCTGCGAGCAGATGGTTGAGGGAAGCGGTATAGGCAAAGGCGGCGTATTTGCTGGTAGGGGCATTATAATTTTGTTCTTTACCATAAGAACAAAAGGCCGGAGCATTAAAAGATACCAGTGCTGCACCGCTGGACTGTGCTCCCTGAACATTTTTGATGGCAGGATGAATGCTCTCCACCGGTCCATATTTTCCGGTGACCAGACAAACCATGGAAGGACCATCGCCTGCCGCTTGATAGTGTTCATTCCATGCTTTCCGGATCATAGAATCCTGTTGGATATAGGTTCCATTGAATCGGAATACCAGATTGACGCCGGATAAGATTTCATCCAGGCAATGGGCAAGGGCTGGATGGGTGATTGCCTGTTCCGGCTGCCAGGTCTGGAAAAAGGCCAGAATCGCCCGGGCGGCAGGCGTGCTGACCTGGCTCAGCAGGTTCTCATGGAGTTCTTTGGCTGCTTTAAAACAGTCAAGAGCCCGCTGGGGCCTTCCTTTGTTATCCACTCCAAGCAGATAGGTGGAGCTGTCCCACAGAAAATTGGCTGCGATGCCGCTGGAGCGCTTTACAGGAGCGGGAAGTTCCATTGCTTGAGGTGCTATCACCGTTTTACTCCCTTTTTTCTGTTCTGTCTGAGTGGAAATGACCTGCTCCAATGTTCCATCCTCACGGATGCATAAGGCGTAGGCGATCCTGACTTCATTCCAGCCAGGGGGAGAAATCTCACCTCGGTCTGCCAAAGTCTGGTAGTATCTTGTCAGTGCCTGCAGGATCATCGCCGCACCTCCTCACTGTCAAGCGGCGGTACTTCCAGTACACCGTCCTCGAGCATTCCCCGGAAAAAGAGGGGAGTGATGTTTTCAGGATGTGTGTAATCCATATCATACAGCATCCAGCCCAGATCCCGTTTTCCCTTTAATTCTTCCGGGCAGGAGGGGAGAGCTTCACACAGACGAAACTGAGCAGGAAATTCACGGCAGCCAAAACAGGGTTGGTGGTAAAACTGTCCCTTTTTGATCCGACGTTTGATTATATCCTGAAATTTGCCCGGATTATCTCCAGGGGAGGCTTTCTCGGTCATTGTAAAGTGCGCTTCGATGACATAGCGTACATCCCGCAGAAGCATAGCTGCCCGCTGCTGAATATCCTCCGAAGTACAGAGGTACAATTCTCCTGTTCCCCGTTCCATGACGGTGCGGGCATTTCGTGCAGAGATGGTGGATTTGACCTCGTTGCGCCGCAGGTTTGTGAAGCGGATGGGGGCACAGACATGAATGCGATCGATGTGCCAGCGCATTCCCGGATGCCAGTAGATCGCTTCAATCAGTCCCCGGGCCGCTGAGGGGGTGATGATATCATAGCTTACTCTTTCGGCCTTCATTTCCGGACGGGTAAACAGAGCATAATCTCCCCAGACTTCCAGTTTAATGGACACAGATGTCACTCCTTTCTGTTAGTTTTAATTTGTTTGATTTCACTGTACCACATTACTAAGTAAAAGTCAATTTAACATTTCTAAATCAAAGAAAAATTTGCAATTTAGCAGAGTTCTATGCTATACTGAATGGGTCACAGAAATGTGTGGGTTGAAATATTGAGTTAGAAAGGTTTTTGCAAAAAGTATAGTGGGGAAGCATATATGCTTCCCCACTATTTTTATCAAACAAACAATGCCTTGCCATTATCCGCTTCCAGAGACAGACCGGTTTCAGTGGAGTAGAGATCCGAATTCAGCAGGATTGCTGCACCATTCTCCAATATTTCCAGATCACCGGCGTTCTCCAGGGCTGTGAAATGCTGTTCATAGACGGATACGCCGTATTGACCCAGTTTCCGGAACAGTTTTTGACTGATATTTCCGGACCGCAGTTCCTCTACAAGCTCTGCGCCTTTTCCCAGAGGGATGTAGATTGTTCTGGTCGGGGAATCAATCAGATGAAAACGCTCAGCAACTGTGCGAAAAGGGAAAAATCCATTTTGAAGAAGGTACAGAATCTGTTCTTTATCCAGAGCCTCTTTTCCCTTTAAATCCAGCAGCTGGCTGAAATACTCATGAACGGCTGCCTGAGAAGCGATGTCCTCATAGTGGTTCATCACCTGTTTTCCAATACCAATGGCAGTAGAAAAGAGCGGCGGTGCCTTGTCTTCTCCCTCAAAGATGAAAACATTGCTTTCTTCAGCAGATTTTTTCCCCTCCCGGTTGCATCGGCCTGCAGCTTGCAAAATGGAGTCCAGACCGGATAGTTCGCGGAATACCATTGGGAAATCCACATCCACGCCTGCCTCTATAAGAGAGGTGGATACTACCCTGCAGGGAAGTCCTTGATTCAGACGCTCACGAATTTCATTGAGCTGCTGTCTGCGATGATCCGGATACATCAGGGTGGACAGGTGAAAGTTTCCGTTTCCTTTTAACTGCTGGTATACTTTCTGGGCTGATTTTCGTGTATTTACAATGCAAAGAGCCTGGCGCTGGGAATTCATTTGGGTGGCAAGGTCTTCCCATGTAAGGCTGCCCAGACGGCGAAAGCTCACCCGGCGGAATGCCTCCTGCGAATATGTGCCAGGGGGACAGAGTTCCCGGATCGGGCTGCCGGGCAGAAATTCCTGAAAGATCGATTCCAAAGCAGGCTGGGTTGCGGTACAAAGAAGAGCGGATACCTTATAATTCTTTACTAACTGGGAAATAGCCCAGACACAAGGACGCAGATAGGGAATAGGCAGCATCTGCGCTTCATCAAAAATTACAACGCTGTCAGCGATGTTGTGAAGTTTGCGGCACTGGGAAGAGCGACAGGAATATAGTGATTCAAAAAACTGTACAGCTGTGGTTACTATCACAGGCATGTCCCAGTTTTCCGTAGCTTTGGCCAGCCGAATTGTTTGAGGATTTGCCTCTTCTTCCAGATCATAGGTAAGATTGGAGTGATGCTCCAACACTGCTTCTTCCCCCAATACCTCCCGAAACTTCTGTGCGGTTTGTTCAATGATGGAGGTGTAGGGGATTACATAGATGATACGCCTTAATCCGTATTTTCGGGCATGTGCAATCGCGAAGGCAAGAGAGGTAATGGTTTTCCCACCGCCGGTAGGAACAGTGAGAGAAAACAATCCGGGAGACTGAATTTCTCCTGACTGCACACACTGTTCCAGAATCTTACAGCGCTGTTCGTTAAGATATCCCTTTGGTGGAAACCAACCGGACAGATAATTCTGCAGCCGGTTCAATAATTGAACCATGGAGGGAGTGTTGGGCATCCGTTTCTGCCCATCCATAAAAGCTTCAGTATCCAGGAAATCGGCATCTACAAGACAGGAGTAGAGCATTCTTGTAAAAAATACCCATTCCGGACCTGGCTGTTTGAGAAAGCTTGGAATTTGGGCTTCTGGAAGAGAGAGTTCTTGTTTCCAGCTTTCATAAGGCTCCAGCAGACCACGTTCTTTGCGTTTGAGGCGGCCATATAATGTAGCGCAGTCCAGTGTATCGGTGCGGCTTCCTCCATCCGGTAAACCACTGTGATGTCCGGCTACTGCAAAAGCAGCGAATGGCTGCCTTAATTTCCAACACTCTGCAGCTCCTGCTGTGGAGTGGTCGACCTGGATCGACTCTCCCCGCAGGCGTTTTTGAAAAGATGAAGAGTATTTCCCGATATCGTGAGCCAAAGCAGCCAGCTCTGCCTGCCCTTCTGCACCAAATGATGATGCAAAAGATCTGGCCAGACAGGCGGTTCCATTCAGATGATCCAAAAGAACCTGAATTTGCCCGCTGGAGGAAATATGTGCCCAATAAGGAGAATCATTCATGAGTTCAAACTCCTTTCACCACAGCAATAACAAAATATAGCATCTAAATTATACCATGGAAAAGTCAATTTGTATTTTCTGTTTTAATTCTTTCCGATTTTGTACATAAATGCAAATAGTCACAGCTGAGAGTGAGAAAGATTTTTTGAGGGTAAGGAGGCAGAAAAACATATCCCTTCACTGTTTCACCTGTGTGAGAATTTCGCGGATTGGAAAGAATTTTTCGGCCCGCAACGCAGACCGGAAATAGCGGTTTGTGAGACCTTCACTTTCGAAAATGTCGGGGGTCAGATATGGCATCATGGGGTCTATGCGGGCATCAGATCTGACATCACAGTCAGTAGGAATGCCGGTTTTAAGCCATTTTCGCGGGGGTCAAAGGTGGCGTCCACAGGCTTTTTGCCGATTTTGAGCCGGTTCCGAAAATGAATACACAAATGATAATAATCTGATAACTCTGCCCCTGTGGTCTGGATATTCTTCCCCCTTGCTGGTATGTTGTGTGATTGACAGGGGGTGATGGGTAGACCATCAAAATCTGCGCCGCATAAACAAAGAAAGGAGGTTTTTGAATGGCGAAGAAACGAGCCAACGGCGAGGGGAGCATCCGCAAGCGTTCAGACGGACGGTGGGAAGGACGGTACACCGCAGGTTACGACCCGGAGACCGGAAAGCGAATCACGAAAAATGTGTTGGGCAAAACCCAGGCAGAGGTAAAGGAGAAACTGGCTAAGGCCATTGAGGAAAGCAAGAAACTGGACATTGTCCGGTCAGACGAGTACACCGTAGCAGAATGGCTTCGGCTCTGGTATGAACTCTATGCCAAGCCCAATATCCGACCTACAACCGCAGACAACTATCACCGCGGGATTGAATCACATGTCATTCCCAGGATCGGAGAAATCAAGCTGAAGAAGCTTACCAGCCGGGACATACAAAAGATGTATAAAGACTTGCAGGAGAACGGAAGGCTTCGGAAATCCCAAAAGCGCGAGAAGCCAGGGCTTAGCAACAGCACAGTTCGTGGCATCCACATGATGCTCCACAATGCCCTGGATCGTGCGGTCAAGGAGCGGTTGATCCTGCGCAACCCCACTGAGGACTGCATCATTCCCAAGATTCAGAAGCAGGAGATGAAGATTCTGCATCCAGAGGATATGAAAGCCTACCTGGAAGCAGCAGATAAAAGAGGAGTCCTGCCCATGTTCTACCTGGAGCTGGTGACGGGGATTCGCAAGGGAGAATTGACTGCCCTGCTTTGGTCCGACCTGGACGAAGAAAGACGCACCGTCTCAGTGAGTAAACAGGCAGTGGAGGACAGGAACCGGAATGTCACCATCAGCCGTCCCAAGACAGAGAACTCAGTGCGGAAGATTTCGATCCCCCAGTCGGCTGTGGAGCTGCTTCGTCAGGAGCATAAAAATCACCCGGATAACCCCTGGATGTTCCCCTCGCCCAGGACAGGAGAGATGTATCACCCGGACTCCATCGCCAAACTCCATGAGAAGATTCTGAGAGACACAGGTCTGGAGCACATCCGGTTCCACGACCTCCGGCACACCTTCGCTACCATGGCATTACAGAATGGAGTGGATGTGAAGACAGTGTCCAGTATGCTGGGGCACTATGACGCAGGATTCACGCTGCGCACCTACACCCACGCCACCCGGCAGATGCAGGAACAGGCAGCGGAGAAGATGGGAAACTTTATGGAACGAGTGATGTAAAGAAAAAGCACCCGAGAGAAAACCTCTCCGGTGCTTTTATAAATTATTTCATACAAAATCAGTTATTTTCAATTTCAATTGTGCCGAACTCACTTTCGTATTCGGCAACACGCTTCTTCAGGTATTGCTCAATCTCCTTATTTGCAGAGCGCCCTTCGGATTCTGCAATATAGCGGAATTTCTGGAACAGAACACGGTCAACACGCAGAGTATATCTCAAAAGCTTATCAGTCATTTGTACGCCTCACTACCATCATAATAGCATTATTATGACTTAATTATAGTGGTATTATTGCGTCAAAACAGAAATGGTGGTAATATGACATAAAAATGACGCATAGTTTTTTGAGGTGGAATGATGAAAGTAGCAGTAATAGGGTCAAGAAACCTGACCATTCAGAACCTGGAAGAATATCTGCTCCAGGATGTGACTGAGATCGTATCTGGTGGGGCGAAGGGGATTGACAGCTGTGCCAGAGAGTATGCTCAACGGGAAGGACTAAAGCTGACCGAATTCCTGCCGGACTATCCGCGGTATGGACGCAGCGCACCGCTGCGGCGAAATTTAGAGATCATCCGTTATGCGGACGAGGTAATTGCCTTCTGGGACGGGCAGTCCCACGGTACCCGATTTGTCATTGAGGAGTGCAGAAAGCAGGGTAAGAAAGTAACTGTTTACCGGCAGCAGCCATAGAATCACAAACGAAAATCCCCGGAGAGTTGGTTTCGCCTGCTCTCCGGGGATTTCTAATCGTTTCGGGATATTTCCGCTTGTGGGTCAGGGTGTGAGTCAGGGCCCGACAGCACCCACATCGAGATAGAAAAAATCCCCGTAAACAAGCCGTTTACGGGGATTTTTTGGAGCTAGTGACGCGACTTGAACGCGCGACCTGCTGATTACGAATCAGCTGCACTACCGACTGTGCTACACTAGCATAAAATTGCCCTCAAATTATAGCATTTCACAGCTGTAAAGTCAATGATTTCCGCATGGACTGGGGGTTAAATGGAGGCTTGCCCTTGAATTGACAATGGATTTGTGATAAGCTATTAAGGGATTTTTTTCACTTTATCATATAGAAAGGTTGAGACCATGTCAGGACATTCGAAATGGAATAATATCAAGCGCAAGAAGGAAAAGACTGATGGTCAGCGTGCCAAGATCTTTACAAAGCTGGGCCGCGAGATGGCAGTTGCGATCAAGGAGGGAGGTCCTGACCCGAACAGCAATGGTAAGCTGCGTGAGATCATTGCCAAGGCCAAGGCAAACAATGTTCCCAATGATAACATTGACCGTGCCATCAAAAAGGCAGTGGCAGACAGCGATAAGAGCGATTTCTTTGAGATCACCTATGAAGGTTATGGCCTGGGCGGCATTGCTGTTATGGTAGAGGCCCTGACCGATAACCGCAACCGTACTGCTGCAGATGTGCGTCATTACTTTGATAAGTTCGGCAGCGGCCTGGGTCAGAGCGGCTGTGTATCCTTCATGTTTGAGCATAAGGGCGTCATGGTAATCGAAGATGAGGACCTCACTGAGGAAAAGCTGATGGACGATTGTCTGGAAGCAGGCGCGGAAGATTTCAGCTATACCGATGGTGCTGCTGAAATCACTACCAGTCCGGAAGATTTTGATGCAGTCCGTGATGCACTGATGGCAAAGGGTTATACTTTTGTATCGGCTGAGCTGGAATATGTACCTTCCACCACAGTCAAGCTGACCGATGAGGAATCCATCACCAAGATGCAGAAGCTGCTGGAAATGCTGGAAGATAACGATGATGTCCAGAATGTATGGCATAACTGGGATATGCCGGATGAGGACTGATTTTTCCCTCTTTTATATAAGTAGAGAAAGGCGGCTGTGCTATGGCTGAAATCAAATATGAGATTGTCCAGGAGATCTGTGTGCTGTCCGAAAGTGCCAGAGGCTGGACCAAGGAACTCAATCTGGTGAGCTGGAATGACCGGGAACCCAAGTTCGATATCCGTGAATGGGCTCCGGAGCATTCCCGTATGGGTAAGGGTGTTACCCTGAGCAAGGAAGAAATGCAGATGATTCTGGATACAATGGCAAACTTCGACGAAAATGCTGATGAAATGCCCATTGAACCCATGGACGAGTTCTGATTGGAACACAATATGCAATAAAAAGATCCGGGCTGCCGCAGACAGGTGACCCGGATCTTTTTTCATATGACAGTTTGGTTCAGATGGCTCAGTCGGAAGGGCGGGGGGACTTATGTGTGTCCGCATAATGCTTGCAGGCGGCGGAAATGGGACATTCCTCACAGCGGGGCGCTCGGGCTTTGCAGTATTCCCGACCGAACAGTACGGTGCGGTGGCAGAAGTCATTGGATTCCTCCGGAGGAAGCAGCTTGCGCAGCTGATCTTCCACCTTTGCCGGATCTTTTCCGGTGGTGAGCCCCAGCAGGTTGGTAATGCGGATGCAGTGGGTGTCGCATACGATGGCGGGCTTGTGGTAGATGTCGCCCACAATCAGGTTGGCAGTTTTCCGGCCTACACCCGGCAGCTTGGTCAGCTCTTCCACAGTGTCAGGCAGAACGCCGTCATACTGGTCCAGCAGCATCTGGGACATGGCGATGATATCCTTGGCTTTGGTGTGATAGAATCCGCAGGGACGCACCATCTCCTCCAGTTCAGCAAGATCCGCCGATGCGAAATCCTCCAGGCTCTGGTACTTCTGATACAGATCCTTGGTTACAATATTGACCCGGGCATCGGTGCACTGGGCAGCCAGCCGGGTGGAAATCAGCAGCTCATGGGGCTTTTCATAGTCCAGCGAACAGATCGCGTCAGGATATACCTGCTTGAGCAGTTCAATAGCCAGCAGTGCGCGTTCTTTTTTTGTCATAGGATCACCACTCCTGTCGAATCAGTCTGGGTTCAGTATACCATAATTCGTATGGAATGTATAGGGAGCAAAATCAGGGAAGCCCTTATCCAGCTCACAGACTTCACTCAGTCCGGAAAAGGGGAGGGAATCAGGTTTCGGGTCGGTTGTTCTCGCCCCAGACACACAGCTGATCCAGTACCGCCATCAGGGATTTGCCCCGCTCACTCAGAGTGTACTCCACTTTGGGAGGAATCTGGGGGTATTCGGTTCGGACAATCAGCGCATCCGCTTCCAGTTCTTTCAGATTGGTGCTGAGGGTCTTGTCGGATATATTTTTCAGGTACCGTTTCAGCTCATTGAACCGGACAACCTGAAATTCCATCAGGCAGTAGAGGATCACCATCTTGTGTTTGCCGGAGATCAGCGACAGCGTATAGTGGAATCCGGTATCCTCAAAGTTGGCATTTTCGATGTAATTGCGGATCATAATACTTTCCTCACAGATAGCACCTGTCTTAATTGACAGTACTTGAATTTCATTCTCATACAGCTATAATTATAGGCAAGGACCTAGGAACCTGTCAATTCATTTTGTGAGGAGAAGATGCTATGAGAACCAAACTGAACATCACAGAAGGTATTTTTCCCATGCCGGTCCTGATGGTGGCAACCTATAATGAGGATGGCAGCGTCAATGTCATGAATGCTGCATGGGGAACGATGCAGGAACGGGATACCGTAGTCCTGAATCTGACCGAAAGCCATAAAACTGTGAAGAACATCAAGGCCCGGGGTGCATTTACTGTGAGCATTGCAGATGCCGCACATCTGGTGGAAGCGGATTACTTTGGCGTAGAATCCGGCAATCGGGTTCCGGATAAGTTTGCCCGGAGCGGTCTGACTGCCGCTAAGGCGGAACTGGTGGATGCGCCGGTGATCCAGGAGTTCCCGATCTGCCTGGAATGCGAGTTCATTGAGTACCAGGACGGTAAATATGGATGCGGCGTCGTTGGCAAGGTCGTGAATGTCACAGCGGACGAAAAAGTCATGACGGATGGCAGAATCGATATGTCCAAGGTCAATGCCATTGCCTTTGATCCCTATACCCATGGCTATTACAGAGTGACCGAACGGGTGGGCGAAGCCTTCCAGGATGGTCTGAAGCTGAAGAAATAAGCCTGGTTCAGAATCGGGAGTCCTCCTCTTTCGGGGAGGGCTCTTTTTGTATCGTGGGGCAGGGAAGTCCTGGAAAGACCCTGTGCCGGCAGGGCAGAAGGCAGGGAAATTTATTACAATTTGTAGCAGGCAGTACTTGTGCAGATTGGATATTCCAAAGGGGAGTCAGTAGAAATTTTCTCAACAATTTTATGTGCTATGTAGAAAAGAAGTGGGTGTTGTTTGTGATTTGTTGACAATTTGTGAACGACTGACTATGATATAGATATACGAACAGTACACTCAAGAGAAAATGTGAGGTGCGGTCTTTTTGGATAAAATTATCGAAACCTATGATACCACACTGCGTTTTGCAACCTTTGAAGGCAGTGAAGGCATCAAGCTGGAAGAGCGTCTGGCGATCATACGGATGCTGGACAGCATGGGCATTACTTATATCGATATCGGAACTCCGGAGAACAGTGAGGAATATGACCGTTTCCTCAAACAGGCTTTGGAACTGCAGCTGGAGAGCGCGGTTCTGACGCCGTTTATCCGGGCCAAAGACTGCGGACGGCGGATCGGTATGGAACCGGCGGTACTGAAGATCCTGGAAATGGACGCCCAGACAGTCTGCGTGGAAGGAGAATGCTCGGAATATGTGATCCGGGACGAGGGCAAGATGCGCCTGGAGGAAAACCTCTGGCAGATCTCCCAGGTGATCTCCTGGTTCCGTTCCCGGGGCAAGGCAGTGATTTTCAACGCACACAATTTCTTTGATTCCCTTTCTTCGTCCTCGGCTTACACCCGGGAAGTCATCAAAACGGCTTCTTCTGCCGGTGCGGACCGGATTGTCCTCTGCGACAGCAGCGGTTATGCCCTGTTCCATGACATCACTGCGGGCATTGATGTAGCCCGGATGCAGCATACCCGCCGGATCGGCATCCAGTGTGCCAATTCCTCTGGCTGTGCCGATTCCAATGCCGTTGTGGCTGCCAAGAGCGGCGTCATGCATATCCAGGGCAGTTTCCTGGGGACAGGCCCCAATGGCAATATCAGCCTGGCAGTAACCATCGCCAATCTGCAGATCAATATGGGATACAGCTGTATTCCCTATATGAAGCTCAACCGTCTGACCCATGCGGCAGAGTATATTGCCGATCAGATGGATGTGAGCGTACCGCCTGCCATGCCTTATGTGGGACGCCTGGCCTTTGCCGAGGAAATCCCCATGATTCCCAACTCCCGGTCTGCCAATATGGTGCATCCGGAAGTGGTGGGCAACAGCCGCCGGATGAACCTGATGACCAGCTATGCCCTGACTGTGCTGATCGAGCGGATGAACAAGATGGGGTACAAGGTCACCCGGGATCTGATCACTTCGCTGGATATCTGGAAGGAGTATCACCGGGGTTATGCCACGGAGGTTTCCATTGCCCTGCAGATCCTGCGGGGACTGGGAAAGGTCAACAGCGTCTTTACCATTCAGGATGTAAAGGTGCTCACCGAGCGGATCGCCGGTACCGATTATGACCGCACCCATGTGATGATGGAATCCACCCTGGGCGGCGAAAAGCGTCTGAGCTCCGGTGTGGGCACAGATATTGTGGAGGCATTCTGGGAAGCGGTGCAGGACGCTGTTTCGGATAAGATCAAGAATGCCCGGAACATCAAAATCAACAGCATCCGGGGACGGGCTATGAGCCGCAGCGAGTTCAGTGCGATCCTGGATGTCACCAATGGCGAGCGGGCCTGGAGCGTATCGGCAGTGGAGCCGACCGAACTGCGCTGTCTGTGCAGCATGGCCTGCGATGTAATCGACTATCATCTGCTGATGATGGGATTCTATCGGGAAAAGAAATAGGACTGGATACGGACAGACGGGGAAGCCTGGCTTTTCCGTCTGTCTTTTTCTGTGATGGGAGAAAAAGATGGAGAAACTTGCGGCACTCAAGCAATATTTCGGACACAGTGCCTTTCGTCCGGGGCAGGAGACCATGGTGGACGCCCTGCTTTCGGGACGGGATGCCTTTGGCGTCATGCCCACCGGCGCCGGCAAATCGGTCTGCTATCAGCTGCCGGCTCTGCTGCTTCCGGGGGTGACACTGGTGATCTCACCGCTGATCTCCCTGATGAAGGATCAGGTCACGGCGCTGGAACAGGCAGGACTTCCGGCGGCATTCCTCAACTCCTCCCAGACCACCGCCGCACAGCGGGAAGTGCTCCGGGGGCTGAAGGCCGGAGCCTATAAGCTGCTCTATGTGGCGCCGGAACGGCTCACGGCGGACAGTTTTCTGGATATGATCCATGAGCTGGAACTGTCGCTGATCGTAGTGGATGAGGCGCACTGCGTATCCCAGTGGGGACAGGATTTCCGGCCCGGCTACCTGGACATCGCCGGGTTTATCCGCACCTTGGACCGCCGCCCGCCGGTGGGGGCTTTTACCGCCACTGCCACCGAACAGGTGCGGCAGGATATTGTGCGGCTGCTGGAACTCCGGCATCCGGCGGAGGTCATCACCGGGTTTGACCGCCCCAATCTGTTCTTCGAGGTGCGCCAGCCCCGGAGCAAGGATGCCTGTCTGCTGGAACTGCTGGAAAAGCGCCGGGATCAGAGCGGGATTGTCTACTGTTCCACCCGCAAAAATGTGGAGCGGGTCCAGGAGCTGCTGGTGCACAATGGATTTGCCGCAGCCCGCTATCATGCGGGGCTTACTGATGAGGAGCGCCACCGCAGTCAGGAGGACTTTCTCTACGACCGGGTGCGGATCATGGCCGCGACCAACGCCTTTGGCATGGGGATCGACAAATCCAATGTGAACTATGTGATTCATTACAATATGCCCCGGGATCTGGAGAGCTATTATCAGGAGGCCGGGCGGGCCGGACGGGATGGCTCGCCGGCAGACTGCATTCTGCTCTATGCGCCGGGAGATGTGAACACAGCACGGTTCATGATCGAGAACTCCCAGGAAAACGAAAAGCTGACTCCGGAGGAACAGAAGCGGATCACAGCCCGGGATTTCCAACGGCTTAACCGGATGGTGGGATACTGCCGCACCGGAGGCTGTCTGCGGGCCTATCTGCTGCGGTATTTCGGGGAGAAGGCGCCGGATCAGTGCGGCAACTGCGGCAGCTGCCTGGGAGAAACTGTGGAGGAGGACATCACGGTGCAGGCACAGAAGATCCTCTCCTGTGTAGTGCGGGCGGAAAAACTGCTGGGCTATTCCCTGGGGCGGAGCAGCTATATCCAGATTCTGCGGGGGAGCGAGGAGAAACGCCTGCTGGAAAAGGGGCTGGATCAGCTCAGTACCTATGGAATCCTTCAGGAGCCAGCCGCCCGGCTGCAGGACTACTTTGCGGCGCTGGAGAGCCAGGGATACCTGGAGGCACGGCAGGAGCATTCCACCGTCACTACCACGCCATTGGCACGGAAGGTGCTGTTCCAGGGTCAGACAGTGCGGATGCGTACCCGCCATATTCCCGAGGAGCGCCTGGCTGCCCACAAGATGCAGGAGTTCGGCCCGGTGGACGAGGCACTGTTCCAGAGCCTGCGCCGTGTGCGGATGGCTGAGGCCCGGAAGGCTGGCGTCCCGGCTTATGCCATTTTCAGCGATGCCACCCTGCGGGCGATGGCAGCAGCCAGACCCCGCACCGAAGCGGAGTTTCTGGCAATCCCGGGCGTGGGAGAGGTAAAACTCCGGCGGTTCGGCAGTCTGTTCCTGGAGGAGATCCGCAAAAGCGCAGAAAAGTAACAGAGCAAGAAAGGCGGGGGGAATTGAACCCCCGTCCTTTTTTATCAGCCAGGGCCATGACGCATTTTTGCATTTCCAAGCCGTGGTGGGTTTGCAGTAAGCATCATACAAAGCAAAAAACAGCGGGCTGTCCGAAAGGACAGTCCGCTGTTCTGCGTCAATGGGAGTATCAGGACAGCACATCCAGAATCGACTTGGTGAAGCTGGCTGCTGTGCGGAAGATGGTCTCCGGCTGGATCAGATCTTCATACTCGGCGGGATTGACAATATAGCCGATCTCGGTGAGTACAGCCGGGCAATAGGTCATCTTGGTCACTACATAGTAGGACTGGAAATCGCCCCGGTTGGTGCGTCCGGTGGAAGCACTGATGCTGGCTGCGATGTCCGCTGCCAGAGCTTCGGAATGGTCGGTGAAGTAGTATACTTCCAGGCCGGTGACATTGTTTGCGTCCGCGGTGGCGTCCACACTGTTGTGATGCATGGAAATGAAGACATCCGCGTCGGCTTCCTTGGCAATCTTCATCCGGTCGAAGAGCACCAGCTTTTCCTCCTGGTCATCCAGCTGATCGGGGTAGAGGGTCAGGGTCACATCAGCGCCCAGGCCTTCCAGGATCTGTTCGGTTGCCACGGCATAGGCCATATTGATCTCATCTTCGGTGGAACCATAGCCGTATGCGGCACCCAGCGAACCGGGATCATAGCCGCCGTGTCCGGGGTCGATGACAATGGAGATGCCTTCCAGCGGCTTGTCGGACGAGGCAGAGATCTGCGGCTTCTGCTTGCAGTAGAGCACCAGATCCTCACCGTCGTAGGTGACATCGTAGCCCCAGAAGGTTACGCCGTCCTTGGGGGTCACTGTGAGCTGGACAATGCCGTCCGAGGTCATAGTGGAGGCCAGGGTGAACTTGCTGCCGTCCGCTGTGGGCAGGGCGCCGTCCTCGATGTTGTAGAGATCCAGCACCAGTTTGTTGTCGGCAAAATCGGCATGCCAGAGAGTTCCGGCAGCGCCGGGGATTACGAATTCATCGCCCTTATCCACCTTTACAGTATCGGTTGTGCCGATGGTGGTATCAATGGAGAGATCCTTGCCTTCCAGCAGGGTGACAGTTTCCTTGCGGATCGCACCGCCCGACTGCAGGTAGAAGTGAGTGGTCGAGCTCTTGGAGAGGTCCACATAGTCCTGGGAGCCTTCAATCAGAGTGGTGAGGAAGTTGCCGGCATTCTCAGACGAGTCATCCACAGTGACGCCGGACATATAGTCAGTCACCTGCATGATGAGCTGGGCATTCTCACCCACGGCATACAGTTCGCCGCTGGAGGTATAGGTGGTGGTTGTGCCGCCGTATACCAGAGTGTAGGTTACATTGCCCATATTCTTGACTTCGTTGGAGTCGATGGGGGCATCAAAGATCAGATCAGCGGTGTAGGTGGCGGCGATGCCGTTCTTGGCAGTGGCTACGGCCTGCTTGAGCTGTACCTGCTGGCCCAGCACGCTGGCATAGACGGTGCTGCCGGACGGTGCCACACAGCTGATGGTGAGTTCCTCGCCCACCCGGGCTGCCGAGATGGCAGAGGGGTACATCGATGTCTGGGTGATCCGGGAGATGGTGGAATCCCCGGTGGAGGTGGGCTCCGGACGGGTGATGGTGATGGTGACGCTCTCATCTCCCTGGGTGAATACGAATTCATTCTCACCGTAGGAGAGGCTTACCAGCTGTCCGTACAGACCGTTCTTGGTGGTGCGGGTCACTTCGGAGTCGTTGAGGTAGAGAGGCTGATCGGGGTCGGAGATCACGCTGATGAAGTACTTGGCAGAGGAGGTGGTGAAGGTGTCGCTCTGCAGAGTGCTGCCGAAGCCGGGCTCAACGGTGAGCTCGTAGGGGCAGATGTCGTAATTCGAATCGTACAGGGAGTTCATCAGATCCATCAGATAGTACTTGGAGCTGCGCAGGGCGGAATAGCCCTCAATGGCAGTGCCGCGGATGGAGTGGCCCCGGTTCTCGTAGATCTGATAGGCGGGCTCATAGGGGTCGGCATAGAGTTTGCCGTCCGCGCCGCTGTCCGCCGAGATCAGGTTCATGTTGTGGACTGTGATGAGGTCGCAGCGTCCCTCGGTGGCGGCGCTGACATCGTTCAGAAGCTGGGTATAGTCACCGCTGACGGTGGTTCCCTGCAGGTCTGCCAGCAGGAAGTCGGGAGCATAGCCCTCTTCACTGAAGGCGTTCAGCGCATTGTTGCCGCTCTCCAGCCCCTGGGGGGTGATCTGGGTATAGACGCCGATCTTCTTGCCGGTGCCCAGCTCATCCACAGCTTGGTCAATGGCAGAGAAGACCTTCGCCATAGTCTGGGGATCGGTGCCGTCGTCATTGAGCACCAGACCCGAGATGCCATAGTTGTAGCAGAGTTCCCGGGCGATGTTGGTCAGGGTGGAGATGGAGTCCTTCTTGGAGGTATTCCAGCGCAGGGCGCCATTGCCGTCCTCATAGGAGAGGGAGCTGTCATAGACTGCCGGGTGATCCTCCGAGGCAATGCCCAGACTTTCGGCGATGTAGGTGGTGTTGATGACGGCATAGACCTGGATATTCTGCTTCTTGGCAGCCCGGACAGCCTCATAGACGATGTCCCCGCCGGAGTTCTTGCCCTTTTCATCGAGCATGAGCTCACTGGTGGGCATATAGTCGGAGGTATAGAGCGCACTGCCCTTGGCATCATGCACATCCATGAAAACGGTATTGATTCCGTTTTCCGCCGCATAGGACATGATCTGGTCCAGGCTCTGGGCCACTGTACCGGCATCATAGGGGGACTGGATGATCAGATCCTGTCCGGTGGCATGGATGAACAAGCCCCGGATCTCACCGTCCACTGTGACGGCGGATTCCGCGGGGGAGCTGGGTTTGCGCGGGCCGGTCATACAGCCGGTGAGAGCTGTAAGGACGATCATTGCCGCAGTCAGTGCCGCGGCCAGGCGAAACCGATGGGTCTTCATAATGGAACCTCCTGTATTTTAGCAGTCCGGACAAAATATACCGGTCTGGTACGATATTACTGCATTCTATATAGTATCATATCATTTCACCGACTGTTTTTCCAGTGGAGAAACGGTTTTTTGTCGAAATTCCGTTCATTGCCATAGAAAGCAGGAGGATCGATCCCATCCCGATGAGGGAAAGTCCTCCAATTATGCCAGCAACTGTGGCCTGAGCCACCGGCTGGGTGTACTGCATACCAGCCAGCAGATCTGCCAGGCATCGCTGATAGAGCAGGCTTGCAAGGGCAGCGGCAATGCAGGCCCCGGCGAACCGGGAGAAGAAGAGCAGGCCGAAGCTCATGGGGAGCCGATGGAAGGCAGCTGCCGCCTGACAGATCACCGAGACCCCGCCGAAGGAGAGCAGGAAGGCGGTGAGGACAAAGGCCTGTTCACCGCCCAAAGCCGAAGCGGCAATACAGCCATCGGTCACTTCCAGCAGACCCCGGAGCAGGGCAGTGTAGAACGCTGAGCCGCCGGATACGGGCCACAGCCGTTCCAGCGCGGTCACCAGGCGGGGGAGCAGTCCGGTCTCCCAGAGCAGGCTGCGCAGCCCGGAGAAGGTCACCACAAAGGCACAGATCCCGATCAGGCTCTGGGCGGCGCTGGAAACGCTCTGCACAAAGGCGGTGCCCAGGGGCAGGGGTTCCGCGGGCGGGGCAGGCTCAAAGGTCTCCTTGCCGGTGCAGATGAAGAATCCCACAATGGCGGAGGCTCCCAGATGGGCTGCCAGCAGGCAAAGGCCCGCCTGGACCGAAGAGTAGAGCGCGGCGCCCACTGTGCTGACCACAAAGGCAGGCCCGGCATTGATGCAGAAGCAGAGCATCCGGCGTGCGGTCCGGGGCTGGATGCGTCCCTGTTCCAGCAGCTGGGCGATGGTTCTGGCCCCCACAGGGTAGCCGCCGATCATGCTCATCAGCAGGGCGCTGCCGGCTTCGGGCGGCAAGTGAAAGACCCACCGGCAGACCGGTTCCAGGGGACGGGAGACCCATTCCCCCAGCCGGGTGGTGGAGAGCATCCCCGAAAAGATCAGGAAGGGGAGCAGGGAGGGGATCACCAGGGTGGCACAGGAGGCCAGACCGTCCCGGATGCCCTCGGCGGTCTGGGCCGAGTGGGTGAGCAGTCCGGCGCCGATGAGCAGTACTCCCAGGGCCCCGGCTGCCCGGAGCAGGGGTTGGAACGGTGCCGCGGAAGCCGGGCGGCAGCTTGTATTTTTGGTTGTAGGCATACAGAGTCCCTCCAGTCAGTTGCGTGTCAAGTCATTCTATTCAGCCCCGGGCCATATAATCACACGAAAGGGAGGTGATCCGATGGCAGAAAACAAGGGCCCGGGACGGCTGCACGCCTATCTTGCGTCCTATTCAGGCAGTGAGGAGCCGCTGATGCGTCTGCTGCCGGCAAGGCCGTATATTGAGCTGTCATCCAACGCAAAGATGCTGGTGGAGGGGTGTACCGGGATTCTGGAATATGAGCGGGAGTGCATCCGGCTCACAGCTGGAAAATGGGTGCTGCGCATCACCGGCAGCGGCCTGCAGATCGGCAGCATGAAGGATCAGTGCGCTGTGATCACCGGGGTGATCGCTTCGGTGGAATATCTGAGTTCGGAGGGATAGCAGATGAAAATGGATCAGCTCTACCGCCGGTTCCGGGGGACTGTGCGGTTCACCGCTGAGGGCGGTCACGCGCTGCGGATGCCCGGTCTGCTCGCCGCCGACGGAATCCCGCTCTACGGGGTCACACCCACCGAGCTGGGCTTTGAGGCGGAGATTGCCGCCGAGTACTACCGCAAAGCGGCAAAGGCAGCCCGCCGCACCGGAACCCGGATTCGGCTGCGGGAAAAGCATGGTATCTCCTTCTGGCTGTTTCGGAACCGGAAGCGGCGGGGACTGTTTGCCGGAATCCTGGCGGCGGTGCTGGTGATGGCGTTTCTCAGCCGTTTTCTGTGGGTGGTGCGCATTGACGGCACGCTGGAGCACTACACCGAGGCCCAGCTCCGGGAACAGCTCCGGGAATACGGCCTCCGGGAGGGGACGCTGGTCTCCGAGCTGGACGCCGCCTCCATTGAACAGTCGATGATGATCGCCAATGACGATCTGGCCTTTATAGCGGTGAACCTGCGGGGCAGCACCGCAGAGGTGATTGTCCGTCCCCGCACCCGGATCGAGGAGGAGCCGGGCACCGGCGGACAGCCCGCCAATGTGGTGTCGCTGTATGACGGGGTGGTGCGCAGCATCGAGGTGTATTCCGGCACGCCCCAGGTGAAGGTCGGGGACACGGTCTGTGCCGGGGATCTGCTCATCGGCGCCATCGTGGAGACCACCAACGGGCGCAGTTCGGTCAAGCAGGCGTCCGGACGGGTGATGATCGAACATGAGGAGGATCTGGCAGTGGCAGTGCCGCTCACCGAGCAGATGCTCCTGCCCACCGGGGAGGTGCGCCAGGTGCGCAGTCTGGAGTTCTGCGGCCTGGAGATCCCGCTGGGCCCTGACCCGGTGGGAGAGACCCGCACCGAGACCCGGGAGCACCGGCTCACAGCCTTTGGAACGCCTCTGCCGGTGGTGCTGATTGTACGGGAGCACTCGCTGCTGGAGGAGCAGGAGGTCACCCGCACCGAAGCCGAGGCCGAGGCGCTGGCGGAGCAGCAGCTGGCAGAGCTGGAACAGACTCAGCTGGGGCAGGCTGAGGTGCTGGAACGGGTGCTCACCGGTACAGTGGACGGGAATGTTTTCCTGCTTCGGGGCCATTATCTGGTACTGGAAGATGCGGCATTGGAGCGCCAATTTGAAGTCAATCAATAAAATTGTATCGGGGTAGATTGAAATTTTGGCTATTTGTGTTATGATATAGGAGAAGGCGCAAAACCGGCGCTTCTTTTGTTGTACGGTTTTATAGCCGGGTTCGGGTGTTTCCTGTATGCGGGAAACCGAAGAAATGATCTGAGAAAATAAAGGCAGGCTGTTTCATGATAGAAAAAACGATTGATATAGACCGGATGGAACAGGCGGTTCAGCTTTTCGGCAGCTTTGATGAGAATATCAAGGAGCTGGAAAAGGAATATGGCGTCACCATTCTCAGCCGGGGCACTGACATCAAGGTCTCCGGTGACGCGGAAGGTGTCTACAACGCCTGCAAGGCCATCGATGCACTGCTTTCGCTAGTGGAAAAAGGTGAGGTCATCAATGACCAGCGGGTGCGGTATGTGATGGATCTGGTGCGGGATGGCAGCAGCGAGCAGGTGGCAAAGATTGCCGGCGATGTGATCTGCATCACCGCCAAGGGCCGTCCGCTCAAGCCCAAGACCCTGGGCCAGAAAAAGTATGTGGAGAGCATCCGCACAAACACGGTGACCCTGGGCATTGGTCCGGCGGGTACCGGTAAGACCTATCTGGCGGTGGCAATGGCGGTACAGGCCTTCAAGGCCCATGAGATCAACCGCATCATTCTCACCCGTCCCGCCGTGGAAGCGGGCGAGAAGCTCGGCTTCCTGCCGGGTGATCTGCAGAACAAGGTCGATCCCTACCTGCGTCCGCTCTATGATGCGCTGTTTGATATGCTGGGAGCTGAAACCTTCCAGAAGTACCAGGAGAAGGGGAACATTGAAGTGGCGCCTCTGGCCTATATGCGCGGACGCACCCTGGATGACTCCTTCATCATTCTGGATGAGGCACAGAACACCACGCCGGAGCAGATGAAGATGTTCCTCACCCGTCTGGGCTTCAATTCCAAGGCGGTCATCACCGGCGACATCACCCAGATCGACCTGCCCGATTCCAAGAAGTCGGGTCTGATCGAGGCACAGCGGGTGCTGCGGGAAGTGGAGGACATCGCCATTGTCACCTTCACAGAGAAGGACGTGGTGCGTCACAAGATTGTCCAGGACATCATCAAAGCCTATGAGCGCTATTACAATAAAAACAAGCGGTAAACTGCCGCCTGTGTGGTCAAACGAAAAAGAGGTTCAAATACAATGGGAGTTGTAAAAGTATATATCACCAATCAGCAGAAGGCCGTCAAGATCCCGTCCGGACTGCGGCTCCTGATCCGCAAGTGCTGCCATGCCGTGCTGGAGATGGAGAATTTCGGCAAGCCGGCAGAGGTCAGCGTCACCTTTGTGGACAACAAGGAGATCCAGACCCTGAACCGGGAGTACCGGCAGAAGGATGCCCCCACCGATGTGCTGTCCTTCCCCATGGGTGAAAATGGCGAATATGATCTCAACGAGGATACCGGCGCCTATATTCTGGGCGATGTGGTGATCTCGATGGAAAAGGCTGTGGAGCAGGCAGAGATGTATGGACATTCCCTGAGCCGGGAAGTGGGCTTCCTCACCGTTCATTCCATGCTGCATCTGCTGGGATATGACCATGAGAACGGCGGCATTGAAGCTGTAATCATGCGGGAAAAGGAAGAGACCGTGCTCAGCCGGCTGGGACTGTCCCGGGATGCCAGCTATGTGCCGGAGCAGCAGTAAGGAAAAAGCGAGGGAATTATGCAGACAAAAAGCGGATTTATCGCCATTGTGGGCCGTCCGAATGTGGGCAAATCCAGCCTGATGAATGCGCTGGTGGGCGAGAAGATCGCCATCGTATCGGATAAGCCCCAGACTACCCGCAACCGGATCACCGGAGTCCTCACCCGTGGGGAGACCCAGCTGGTGTTCCTGGATACACCGGGTGTCCACAAATCCCGTACCAAGCTGGGCGACTACATGAACCGTCAGGTCACCAGTTCGGTGGCGGATGTGGATCTGATCGTCTTTGTCACCGAGGCCAACCGTCCTCTCAATGAGGCGGAGAAGAAGCTCATTGCTTCCTTCCGTGGAATGCCGGCGGTGGCGGTGCTCAACAAGATCGACCTGCTGGACGCCCCGGAGGAGATGCTCCGGAAGATCGCCGAGGTAGCGGGTGCCTATGAGTTCGATGAGATCGTACCGGTATCGGTGCTGAAAAATGACGGTCTGGACGGACTTCTGGAGATCCTGCTGCGGTATGCCGAAGAGGGACCGCACTTCTTCGAGGACGATGCCATGACCGATCAGCCCGAGCGGGTGATTGTGGCTGAGATCATCCGGGAGAAGATCCTGCGCAACATGCGGGACGAGATCCCCCACGGCACCGCTGTAACCATCGAGCGGATGCAGGACCGGGGCCGGATCATCGACATTGACGCGGTGATCTACTGTGAGCGGGAGACTCACAAGGGCATGCTCATCGGCAAGAAGGGTGAGATGCTCAAGCGCATCGGTACCCAGGCCCGGGAAGATGCCGAACGGTTCCTGGGCGCCAAGATCAACCTCCAGTGCTGGGTCAAGGTCAAGGAGGACTGGCGCAACCGGGAAGGCCTCATCAAAAACTTCGGCTATGTGGATGAATAAACCAGGGCTCGCCTGAATTTTCCGGCTATATCGGAACGCTTTTCTGCCAAACTGAATCTGTAAGATCAATTTGGCCGGAGGCGAAATAAGATGGATGAGCTGACAGCATGGAAACGGTTTGCTGAAACCGGACGGGTGGAGGATTATCTCCGGTATGCCCGGCAGATGCACGCCGGACCGGCAGCAGAATCGGCTGCGGCGGCGATGTCCGTTTCTCAGGAGACAGATCAGTATGCAGATCACCACAACGGGGATCGTGCTTCGGGAACGGGAACATGATGATGACCGTATTCTCACGATCCTGACAGCGGACCGCGGTGTCATCACCGCCTATGCGAGAGGAGCGAAAAAGCTCCGGGGACGGCTTCTGTCCGGAACCGAGCTGCTTTGCTGCTCTCGTTTTGTGCTGTTCCAGTATCGGGACCGCTATCAGGTGGATTCGGCGGAAACCGAGCAGAATTTCTTCGGCCTGCGCAGTGATGTGGAAAAGCTGTCGCTGGCAGTGTACCTGGCACAGCTCTGTGCCCAGGTGGCGCCGGCAGAGGAGGAGGCCGGGGAATTCCTGCGGCTGATTCTCAACAGCCTCTACCTGCTGGAGAAGGACAAGCGCCCCCAGCGGCTGGTGAAGGCCGTGTTTGAACTGCGGCTGCTTGCCATGGCGGGCTATATGCCCGATCTGGTGGGCTGCAAGGTCTGCGGCTGCTATGAGGCGGAGAGTATGTATTTCCTGCCCCTCACCGGCGACCTCATGTGCAGGGACTGCCTGGGGGATGCCCCGCCGGATGAGATAGTACGCCTGCGCCTGAGCCCCGGCGTACTGGCTGCCATGCGCCATATCCTCTATTCGGAGGCTGGCAAGGTGTTTAACTTTACACTATCGGAGGAGGAGCTGCGGTACCTCGGGGACATCTGTGAGTACTACGCCATTGTCCAGCTGGATACCCGGCTCAGCTCCCTGGATTTTTACAAATCGCTCCTGCTCTCATAGGCAGGGATTTTCTTAGGAAAGGAGTTTTTCTGTGTCGATACAGAGCAAATATATCACTTCGCTGGAACTGGACAAGGTACTGGCGAAGCTGGCGAATGAGACCACCTGTGAAGCGGCACGGCTGCGGGCGCTGCGTCTGACTCCGGTGACCACCGAGGAAGAGGCAGTGCGGCTGATGGCGTACACAGCGGATGCCAACCGTCTGACCAACCGGTATGGCACTCCCACTGCCCAGAATGTCCGGGACTGCACCGGCTCGCTGGAACGGGCCCGGCTGGGAGCCCAGCTGCCCATTCCGGAACTGCTCTCGATCCTGCACCTGCTGGAAACCATCCGCCGGATGATCGGCTGGAAGAAGCAGAGTGAGGAAGAGGTCACCGCGCTGGACTATCTGTTCTCCTGCCTGACCTCCTTCAAGAGCCTGGAAGATGAGCTCAAGGGCGCCATCCTCGACGAGGAGACGCTCTCCGATTCTGCCAGCCCGGTGCTGGCGGAGATCCGCCGCAAGATCCGGAACAACCAGCAGAAGGTGCGCAGCCAGCTGGACAACATGATCCGGTCTTCCAGCTATCAGAAGTACTTACAGGATTCCATCGTCACCATGCGGGACGGACGGTATGTGGTGCCGGTCAAGGCCGAGTACCGCAGCGAGGTCAAGGGTCTGGTGCATGACACCTCCTCCAGCGGCGCTACCGTGTTCATCGAGCCCATGTCGGTGGTGGAAGCCAACAACGAAATCAAAGTCCTGGAAAGCCAGGAGAAGAAGGAGATCGACCGCATCCTCTATGAGCTGTCCGCTTCAGTGGGCAGCTATGCCGAGGCCATCAGCCGCAGCTATGAGGTGCTGGTGGAGCTGGATCTCTACTTTGCCAAGAGCCGTCTGGCGGACAAGATGAAGGCTGCGGTGCCGCAGATCACCGGTGACCGGAAGATCAAGCTGATCCGGGCCCGGCATCCGCTCATTGACCCGGAGAAGATCGTCCCGGTGGATGTGACCCTGGGCATTGATTTTGACACCCTGGTGATCACCGGCCCCAACACCGGCGGTAAGACAGTTCTGCTCAAGACAGTGGGTCTGCTCACTCTGATGATGATGTGCGGCCTGATGATTCCGGCTGCGGACGGCAGCAGCCTGTCGGTATTTGACGAGGTGCTGTCTGACATCGGCGATGAGCAGAGCATCGAACAGAGCCTGTCCACCTTCTCGGCGCACATGACCAACATCGTCTCAATCCTGGAGGTGGCAGGGGACAGCTCGCTGGTACTGCTGGATGAGCTGGGTTCCGGCACCGACCCGGTGGAGGGCGCCGCGCTGGCGATCTCCATCATCGAGAAGCTCCGGGAGCGGGACTGCCGGATCATGGCGACCACCCACTATCCCGAGATCAAGCTCTATGCCCTGGAGACCCGGGGCGTGGTGAACGGCAGCTGTGAGTTTGATGTGGAGACCCTGCGTCCCACCTACCGGCTGCTCATTGGCGTGCCGGGACGCTCCAACGCCTTTGCCATCAGCGAAAAGCTGGGGCTGGACCCGGAGATTATCGATAGCGCCCGGGAGCGCATTTCCAGCGAGAACCAGCGGTTTGAAGATGTGGTATCCGAGCTGGAGACCGCCCGGCAGAACCTGGAGAAGGAATACACCTCCGCCCACATGCTCAACCAGGAGGCTGAGCGGCTCCGTCAGGAGAACCAGGCCTACCGGGAGCGGCTGGAGAAGGAGAAGGAAGCCGAGATCGAAAAGGCCCGGGAAAAGGCCCGTTCCATTGTGGAGCAGGTGCGGTACCAGGCGGATCAGCTGATGAACGAGCTGGAAGAGCTCAAGAAGCAGAAGAATTCGGCGAACTTCTCGGAAAAGGCTGCCAAGATGCGTCAGAGCTATCGTTCGGGCATCCGCAAGCTGTATGACAGCGCCGATCCGGTCACCGGACGGGAGAAGGAGAAGCAGAACCACAACCGTGCCCTCAAACGGGGCGATATTGTCATCATTCCCGAGTTCAACAAGGAGGGTACCGTCCTCACCGACGAGGATAAGGATGGCTATGTGATGGTCCAGGCCGGCATCATCAAGACCAAGGCGCCGGCAGCGGATCTCCGTCTGGTGGACCGCAGCGACCGCAAGGTGACAGTGAACAACCAGAAGGTATCCTTCAAGCGTAATACCGCTGCCAGCGGCGGGGGACGGGGAAGCTCCGGTTCCGGCCGCAGCAGCACTGAGGTGGATGTCCGCGGCATGACCACCGATGAGGCCATCATGGAAGTGGACCGCTTCCTGGACAGCTGTGTGCTGAGCCATATCGGCACCGTCACAGTGATCCACGGCAAGGGCACCGGTACTCTGCGGGCGGCGATTCAGCAGCACCTCAAGCGTCACCCCAGTGTGCGCAGCTTCCGTACCGGCGTCTATGGTGAGGGAGAAAACGGCGTCACCATTGTAGAACTCAAATAAAAGAGCTTCAGCACCAGCAGCAATTCCATCGCTGAAGCCAGTTACCATACCGGTTTTCCTGCCGGAACCTCAGTCAGACTCCGGCAGGATTTGCTTTTATTTTGCCAAAACAGCCTTGCTGCCGCCGGCAGGTTCAGCCGGATCAGGCGTTTTGTGTTGGAAAGGGGAGAAATTGGGATCGCAGCGTAGAATCTGAGAAAAGGATAGGTGAAAGTCCAATGAAGGATATGACACAGGGCAATCCTGTAAAAGAAGTGCTTTTATTTTCCGTTCCGATGATTTTGGCCAGCGTGTTCCAGCAGATGTATAACGCGGTGGATTCCATCATCGTGGGACAGTTTGTCGGCGCCAACGCGCTGGCTGCCGTAGGCGCGGCATTCCCGGCTATGTTCCTGGCAATGTCGGTGCTGATCGGTATCACCATGGGTGTGCAGATCATTATCTCCCAGCTGTTCGGTGCCGGAGAACATGAACGGATGCGCGCCACCTTTGCCACTTCGATCATTTCGCTGATGATCCTGGTGGTCATCGCCAGTGTGATCGGTTACTTTGCCTCCGGCACCATTCTGGAGCTGATGAATACTCCGCCGGAGATCATTGCCGATTCCAAGGCCTATCTGGATGAGATCTTCAAAGGTCTGATCTTCATGTTCCTGTATAACCTCTATACCTCGGTGCTCCGGGGTGTGGGCGACTCGAAAACTCCGCTCTATTTCCTGATTATCTCCTCGATCCTCAATATCGTCCTGGACCTCGTCTATGTGATCCAGTTCGGTATGGGAGTCCGGGGCGTTGCCGTTGCCACTGTGCAGTCTCAGGCGGTATCGGTCATACTGTGCATTATCTACACCAATATCCGCATTCCGCTGTTCCGCCTGGGCCTCAAGGATCTCAGAGTGGACTTTGGAATCCTGCGCACGGTCCTCCGGTTTGGAATCCCCACTGCGATCCAGCAGAGCATCAGCGCTATTGGCTCCATGCTGGTGCAGGGCTTGGTCAACTCTTTCGGCGCCACCGCGGCGGCGGCCTTTGCGGCCGGCAACAAGGTGGAATCCTTTATGATGATGCCGCTGATCAATATTGCGAACGCCACCTCTACATATGTGGCGCAGAATACCGGCGCCGGCAAGCTGGACCGTGTGCGGGACGGTTTTAAGAAGGTGACGGTGATCAATGTGCTGATCACCGCGGCAATCAGTATTATCCCGCTTACAATTCCCCAGTACCTGATGCAGATCTTCATCAGCGCCGAGGAAACCGGCGTGATTGAATATGGCTGCCTTTATCTTTCAACCCTATTCTTCTTCTTCTTCCTGCAGGCGCTGATGTTCAGCCTGTCCAGTTTCTTCCGTGGCGTCGGCGATATGAATGTATCGCTGGCCATGTCGATGATCGCTCTATTTGTGCGCATCGGTTCGGCCTATGCCCTGGCAAAGCCGCTGGGATACCTCACCATCAGCATTTCGCAGCCCATCGGTTGGGTCTGCGCTCTGGCTCTGGCGTTTGTAGCCTATCGCTCCGGACGCTGGACCCGGTTCAGCATCGCTGCCCGGGAAAATGAAAACCAGCTTCAGGAGGAAGTATGATCTATAACGACGGAAAAGCGGGATTCCTCACCGTGATTATCGGCCCGATGTTCTCGGAAAAGAGCGGAGAACTCATCAAGCAGTGTCTGCTCTCCCAGAACTATCAGAATAAAACGGTGCGGATCTATAAGCCGGTCATTGATGACCGGTATGGCGAAGATGAAGTAGTCAGCCGTATCGGACTGCGGATGCCGGCTCATAATATCAGTCAGGAGATCACGCCGGAGCTGATCCGGACCATTCTGGTAGACTGTGAAACAGCTGATCTGGTGGCCTTTGATGAGGCACAGTTCTTCTCGGAGGGTCTGCTGGAACTGACTTTGGGTCTGCTCGACCGGAAAAAGCAGGTGATGATCGCCGGGCTGAACCTGGATTATCTGGGACGGCCCTTCGGCTGCATCGGACAGCTGCTGCTCCATGCGGATGAGGTGATCGTGAAGAAGGCCTACTGCAAGTGCTGCGGACGTCCGGCGATGTATACCCAGCGGGTGATCGACGGACAGCCGGTCACAGCCCGGAACCTGGATTCGGAGCTGGTGCTCATCGGCGACCAGGAGAGCTATGAAGCCCGCTGCCGTCTGTGCTTTGTGAAGGATTGAGGAGGGATACCCATGCCCGGGATTTGTCGGATTCCGCCGGAGGAGCGGTGGGAACGCTGCCGGGAGCTGCTGCTTCTGGCAGACCCGGACCCACTGATGGTGGAGCGATACCTGTCCGCCTGTGAGATGCTGGCTCTCTGCGAAGGGGAGAAGGTTCTCAGCGAGGTGTGCGTCGAGCAGCCGGAGGCCGGGGACTGGGAGCTGCGCAACGCGGCAACCTGCCCGGAGCTGGAGGGACGGGGCTATGCTTCGGCCCTGATCCGGGAAGTGCAGCGTCAGGCCCGGGAGGCAGGGCGGTCGCTGGTGGTGGGCACCTCTCCGGAGGGAGTGGGTTTCTACCGTCGGTTGGGATTTGTGCCCTGCGGGGTGCGCCGGGGATTTTTCCTGCAGTACCAGGAACCGGTGCTGGAAAACGGAACCGTACTGGAAGATATGCAGATGCTCCGCTGGAGCAAGGAGGAAACAGAATGGACTTTATGAACACACCGGAACAGTTTGCGCATATTCCCAAGGATATTCTGCGGGACCGCCGGATGACCCTGGCAGCCAAGGGCCTGTACAGCGTGATCTGTACCTTTGGCCCGGACAGCCCGGTATCCATTACCGCGGTGGCAGAACTGCTGGGCCTGCCGGTGGAGGAGATCGACCCCATCTGGGATGAGATGGTCTCCTTCATGCGGCTCAAGGAGAAGGAAGAAGAGCTTTTCCGTGCCATGGCAGAGATGCGGCAGGAACTGGGCGGTTCCCAGAACTGACATCCGAAAAATACAGGCAGACAGGCAGTTTCAGCGATTGGAACTGCCTGTTTTTATTTTATAAAAATCCCTTGTATTTCCAGTGCGCCTATGCTATACTGGGAATGTATTTAGGTAACTATAAATATTATGCAATACAAAATATTATAGTGTACAAAACAAAAGGAGCGAATTTGTATGAAACAGATGGAAGATGATGTGAGCCGGCTGATTCAGAACTTCAGCCGATTCAGCCATTTCATCAAGCGCCGGAGCCGCAATGCGGATCTGCGCACCGGTGAGATTGCGATTTTGCGGTGTATTATGCACCATACCGACGGCCCGGATGGGGAGATCAAGCCCTCACAGATCAGTGCGCTGATGGGGCTGCAGCAGCCGTCCATTACGCCGAGCCTGCGGTCGCTGGAGGAGCGGGGATATGTACGCCGCCGCAACAGTGACCAGGACCGCCGGGAGGTCTATTTCTCGGTGACGGAAAAGACCCGGGAGATGGCAGCAGAGGAACGCCGCCGGACTGCCCAGATGTTTGCCGGGCTGGCAGAATATCTGGGGGAGGAGGATACCCGAAAGCTGATGGAGATTATGGAGCGGGTATCGGGGTACCTGGATCAGCAGATCGAATCCAGCCCCAAGAATAACTGCTCCGGACGGGGACGCCGCAGTCAGCAGGCTGAGTCCCGGGAGGAATAAAAACCACAATTCAAATTGCCGCCGCATGGAATCAGACAGGAGGTTGAAGGTGTGAAAAAGATGTTTTTGCGCCTGCGTCCCTTTATTGGATTGGTAATCTGTTCCGGTCTGTTCATTATTGGAAACAGCCTTGCCAATCTGCAGATGCCCGCGCTTTTGGCAGATATAGTCAACAATGGTGTAGCTATGGGGGACAGCGACTATGTGACCCATACCGGAATCCGGATGCTGGGTGTGGCATTCTTTGCAGTCTGCTGTTCGCTCGGCACTACCTACTGTTCTTCCCGGATCGCCACGGGATTTTCTTCCCGGCTGCGGGACGAACTCTTTTATAAGGTACAGTCCTTCTCCGAAGGGGAAGTGGACCGCTTCGGCACCGCGTCCCTGATTACCCGTTCCATCAACGATGTCAGCCAGATCCAGCACTTCCTGATGATGCTGATCCGCAATATGCTGTCTGCACCCATCACAGCCATTGGCGGTGTCTATCTGGCATTTTCCTGCAATGCCCAGCTGGCAATGATCGTCTTTGCAGCCATGCCGCTGATTGTTCTGATCGTTGTGGGCATTTCCCGGTTTTCCATCCCGCTGACCCGTGTCATGCAGGAAAAGCTCGACCAGGTCAACCTTGTCCTGCGGGAAAAGCTGCGGGGCGTCCGGGTAATCCGGGCCTTTGGAACCGAGGAGTATGAGGAACAGCGCTTCGCCCGGGCCAATGAGGACCTGACCGGGGTTTCCATCCGGATGCAGCGCACCATGAGCGCCATGTCGCCGCTGGTGATGATCGTCCTCAACGGCGCCACTGTCTTTCTCATCTATGTGGGCGGTGTCAAGGTCAACAATGGCCTGATGCCCTATGGCGACATCATGGCAGTGGTGGAATATGTGATGCAGATCCTCATGTCGATGATGATGATCTCGATGATCTTTATCCGGATTCCCAGAGCTGTAGCCTCTGCCGGGCGTATCAATGCCATCCTGGACTGCGATACTGCCATTGAAGGCGGCAATGTCACCGACAGCGGTGAGACCCGGGGCCGTCTGGAGTTCCGGAATGTGACCTTTTCCTATGAAAATGCCGATGAACCGGCTGTAAAGAATATCAGCTTTACAGCTGAAAAAGGCCAGACTGTCGCCATTATCGGCTCCACCGGCAGCGGCAAGACCACGCTGCTCAACCTGATTCCCCGGTTCTATGACGCCCAGGAGGGACAGATCCTCATCGATGGCATTGACCACCGGGAGTATGACCTCAAGGCGCTCCGGGACAAGATCGGTTTTGCGGCTCAGAAGGCAGTGCTGTTTGCCGGCAGTGTGGCAGACAACATCGCCTATGGTCTGGACAATGCCACCCGGGAGCAGGTGGAACACGCCGCCCGGATCGCCCAGGCGGAGGAGTTTATACTCGATAAGATCGGCGGATATGATTCCCCCATCGAGCAGGGCGGACAGAACCTCTCGGGCGGACAGAAGCAGCGGCTCTCCATTGCCCGTGCCATTATCCGGCGTCCGGAGTTCTATCTGTTTGACGACAGCTTTTCGGCGCTGGACTTCCGCACCGATCTGGAACTGCGCCGGGCACTGGCAGCGGAAACCGAAAACAGTACAGTCCTGATCGTAGCGCAGCGTGTATCGACCATCATGCATGCCGACCAGATCCTGGTGCTGGAACGGGGCGAGCTGGTGGGCCATGGCACCCACCAGGAGCTCATGCGGACCTGTGAGATCTATCGGGAGATCGTGCTCTCCCAGCTTTCGGAACAGGAGGCGACTCAGAATGGCAGATAACCGTACTTCTACCACTACGACTACCACAGCCCGCCGGGGTCCCGGTATGGGCGGCGGACGGGGCAGAGGCGGCCGGATGATCATTGCCAAGCCCAAGGATTTCCGGGGAACCTTCCGGAAGCTGCTGCGGTTCATGCGTCCGCACTGGATGGGTATGACCGCCATTATCCTGCTGGCAGGCGCCACGACCCTTGCCTCCTCGCTGAGCCCGAAGATCATGGGCGGCGCCACCAACGAGATTGTCCGGGGCGCCCGGTCCCTGCTGGAAGGCGGCAGCGGTGTGGATTTCGGCCTGCTGGCCCGCATCCTCATGCTGCTGATGGCAGTCTATGTTGCCACATCGCTGCTGCGCTATGCCCAGAACTATGTGATGGCAGGCGTGAGCCAGCGCACCATGTATGACCTGCGTCAGGCCGTGGACCGCAAGCTGTCCCGGCTGCCGCTGGAATACTATGATACCCATGCCTATGGCGATATTCTCTCCCGTGTCACCAACGATGTGGACACCGTTTCCGATTCGCTGCAGTCCAGCATTATTTCGGCATTCCGGTCGGCACTGTCGGTGGTCATCACCCTGGTGATGATGCTCACCATCAGCCCCCGCCTGACCCTCATCGGCCTGGTGACAGTCCCCATCACATTGTGGTTCTCCTCCACCGTGGTGAAAAAGACCCAGCGGTTCTTCAAGGGACAGCAGTCCGCCATGGGACGGCTCAGCGGCTACATCGAGGAGATGTACACCGCGCACAGCATCATCAAGGCGTACAGCGGCGAGGAAGATGCCTGCCGGCAGTTTTCGGAGATCAACCGGGAACTGCGGGACTATGGACGCAAGGCTCAGTTTATCTCGGGTGTGCTGTCGCCCATCGTGGGCTTTATCGGCAATGCCGGCTATGTGCTGGTAACGGTCGTGGGTGCTATGATGATCCTCGGCGGTGAACTGCTGGTGGGCGATCTGCAGGCGTTTATCCGTTACCTGCGCCAGCTCAGCGATCCCATCAATGAAACCGTGAGCATCGTCAATGTATTGCAGTCCACTGTGGCGGCGGCAGAGCGTATCTTTGAGGTGCTGGATGCCGATGAGGAAATCCCCGAGCGGGAACCTCCGGTAATCCCGCCGGAGAGCCGGGGCGCGGTGGAGATCACCGATGTGCACTTTGGCTATGAGCCGGGCATTGAAGTGATCCGGGGCCTGGATGTATCGGTGCAGCCGGGTGAGCAGGTGGCCCTGGTGGGCGAAACCGGCGCCGGCAAGACCACCATTGTCAATCTGATCATGCGCTTTTATGATGTCACCCAGGGCAGCATCAAGGTGGACGGCGTGGATATCCGGGATATGCCCCGGGAAGTGCTCCGGGAGCGGTTCGGCATGGTCCTGCAGGACACCTGGCTGTTCCATGGCACCATTCTGGAGAATATCCGGTACGGACGCCTGGACGCCACCGATGAGGAAGTGCGTCAGGCGGCACGGCTGGCCTATGCCGACGGCTTTATCGCACAGCTTCCGGGCGGATATGACTTTGTGCTGGGTGAGGATGCCCTCAATCTCTCCCAGGGACAGCGCCAGCTGCTCACCATTGCCCGGGCGATCCTGTCCGATCCGGAGATCCTCATTCTGGACGAGGCCACCAGCTCGGTGGATACCCGTACCGAAGTGCTGATCCAGAAGGCCATGAAGAACCTGATGAAGGGCCGGACTGTCTTTGTAATTGCCCACCGGCTCTCCACCATCCGGGACAGCAGCGTGATCCTCATGCTGGAGAACGGACAGGTGCTGGAGCGGGGCACCCATGCGGAGCTTCTGGCTCAGAACGGCGCCTATGCACGGCTCTATAACAGCCAGTTTGAGCTGGAAAACGGCGCGGCGGTATAGCAGGGCAGTTCCGTGAAAACCACCCTTGCGCTGACCGGAATTTTCGGCTATACTGAGGGACAGAAACCGCCGGACAGTGCTTCCGGCACCCTTGGGAGGATCACATGAAAGACTATCGAAGCCTGTGGAAAAAGCCCCATCTGGTGGCAGCTGTGATGGCTGGTACAGCGGGTGTGCTGGCAGCGGCGGCGCTGGGATATGCGCTGCTGGGGCCTGGCGCGCCGGTTTCCGCAGCCGGAGCGGCGGGTCAGGTACAGGAAGGCCCGGTGGAGGGCTATGAGGCCGCTGACCATCAGAATGACGAGGACACCCTCAGTTTCCGGCTGGACGCATCGCCGGAGTTTGAGAAGGGCGGGAAGAACGGGGGACTCTATCTGGAAAATCCCCGGGAGAACCGCTACGATCTCCAGGCGGATATTGAGCTGGAGGATGGGACGGTAGTCTATTCCTCGCCGGTGCTGGAACCAGACAGCCATATTGATACCGTAGACCTCGATGAGGAGCTGGAGGACGGCACCTATCCGGCACAGGCACGGCTTTTCGCAGTGGACCCGGAGAGCGGGGTCATTGTGGGCTATGTGCTTCAGCCCATCGAACTCCGGATCGGGAATGCTGATTGACATTGCCCGGAGCCGGGGATATAATAAAATACAGGTTTTACGCAGCGGGAGGCCGTTTCATACGACCTCCCGTCTGTATATCTGAAAACGGGAATCGAGGGATTCACATGAAGGAGAAAAAATTTGCGGCCCGCAATCTGTCGATGCTCATTGACTTTTATGAGCTCACCATGGCAAATGGTTATTTCCAGAGCGGGCGGAAGGACACCATTGCGGTGTTTGATATGTTTTTCCGGAAAATTCCGGACAATGGCGGCTTTGCCATCTTTGCAGGCCTGGAGCAGCTCATCGACTACATGAAGAATCTGGAGTTCGATGAGGAGGACATTGCCTACCTGCGGAGCCGGGGAATCTTCTGTGAGGAGTTCCTGGACTATCTGGCAAACTTCCATTTTGAATGCGATGTCTGGGCGGTGCCTGAGGGCACACCGGTCTTTCCCAACGAACCCATGGTGATCGTCCGGGGACCGGTAGTGCAGGCACAGCTGCTGGAAACCATGCTGCTGCTCACCATCAACCATCAGTCGCTCATTGCCACCAAGGCAAACCGCATTGCCCGGGCAGCCCATGGGCGTGCGGTAATGGAATTCGGCTCCCGCCGTGCCCAGGGGTATGACGGTGCCATCTACGGCGCCCGGGCTGCCTATATCGGCGGCTGTACCTCCACCGCCTGTACCGTGTCGGATATGCTGTTCGGCGTGCCGGCAGTGGGTACCATGGCGCACAGCTGGGTACTGACCTTCGACAGCGAATACGAGGCCTTCAAGACCTATGCAGAGATCTACCCCGACAACTGCACCCTGCTGGTGGATACCTATAATGTCCTCAAAAGCGGCATGCCCAACGCTATCAAGGTGTTCGATGAAGTTGTTGTGCCCAAGGGCTTCCGTCCCAAGGGCGTGCGGATCGACAGCGGCGATATTGCCTACCTCTCCAAGAAGATGCGCAAGATGCTGGACGATGCCGGCTATCCCGATGTGGCGATTGTCGCGAGCAACTCGCTGGATGAGTACATCATCGGGGAACTGTGGTCGCAGGGCGCCCAGGTGGACTCCTTTGGTGTGGGCGAAAGCCTCATCACCAGCCGGTCGTCACCGGTATTCGGCGGCGTGTATAAGCTGGCGGCAGTGGAGCATAATGGAGTCTATACAAACAAGATCAAGGTGAGCGAGAGCATCGACAAGATCACCAACCCCGGTTTCAAGACCCTGTACCGCCTGTATGCCAACGACACCGGCAAGGCCATTGCCGATTACATCGCGTTCCATGACGAGGAGATCGATGAGAGCCAGCCGCTGACCATCTTTGATCCCATTGCCACCTGGAAGCGTCAGGAACTGCGGAACTATACCGCCCGGAAACTGCTCTGCCCGGTATTTGAAAAGGGAAAGCTGGTTTATCAGTCTCCGTCGCTGCCCGAGATCCAGAAGTACTGTCTGGCTCAGGTGGATACTCTCTGGGACGAGATGAAGCGGTTTGAGTTCCCGCACCGGTACTATGTGGATCTCTCCCAGAACCTGTGGCAGGCCAAGCGGGACCTGCTTGATTCCATCCGATAGGAGGCAGCCTATGAAGAACAGCCGGATTGTGACGGCGGTGATCCTGCTCACCGGAGCAGGTCTAATGGCACTGGGACTTACCCGGGGAGAACTGGGGGTCTATTTTGTGAAATCCATCAATCTGTGTCTGGAGTGTGTGGGCATTGGATAGACTGAAAACACAGCGCCGGAAGCGGTTTGGCATCCAGGCGCTCTGGACCCTGCTGACCAACGCCAACTTCACCGGCTTCCTGGACGGGAAACTCTACAAGGGCCCGCTCAAACAGTTCTGTGTGCCGGGGCTCAACTGCTATTCCTGCCCCGGAGCACTGGGGAGCTGTCCCATCGGTGCCATGCAGGCACTGGCCGGGTCCCCGGATTATGCCCTGTCCCTGCTGGTACTGGGCTTCCTGATGGTAGTGGGCGGCCTGGGCGGACGGCTGGTCTGTGGATTCCTCTGTCCGTTCGGCTGGTTCCAGGATCTGCTGCACCGCATCCCCTTCCCGAAAAAGTTCTCCACCCGGCGGCTTCGTCCGCTCACCTGGCTCAAGTATGGGGTACTGGTGGTGTTTGTGTTCCTGCTGCCCAACCTCATGGTCAATGTGCTGGGCATGGGTGATCCCACCTTCTGCAAATACCTCTGCCCCCAGGGAATCCTGGAGGGGGCGCTCCCGCTGGCTGCGGTGAGCGAAAACACCCGGGCGGCGCTGGGTGCGCTGTTCCAGTGGAAGTTTGCCCTGCTGCTGGCTGTGGTGCTGCTGTCGGTGATGGTCAGCCGCCCCTTCTGCAAATACCTCTGCCCGCTGGGCGCCATCTATGCGCTCTTCAATAAGTTCTCACTGTACCGGCTGCGCTTTCTGCCGGAGGAGTGTGTCCACTGCGGCAAGTGCGTTACGATTTGCCCGATGGACTGCGATCCCACCCGGGACCCCAACTCGCCGGAGTGCATCCGCTGCGGGGAGTGTGTGGCAGTCTGTCCGACCCGGGCGCTGCAGAAGCCGAAGATCGGCGCAGGTCTCCCGGACAAAACCGCTCCTTACAAAGGCGTGGAGCTCTGATATTCCCGTAAAAAACAGAAAAACCGGAAGGATCAGTTCCTTCCGGTTTTTGTTATGCTGTGCTGCAATCAGCCGATTACCTTGGTGATGTCCAGGGTGCGGGTGCCGTCCTCGAGGACGAAGCAGGGAATGCCCAGACCGCCGTTCTTCTTGGCGTTGTCAAAGATGGCGTCATTTTCCCGGATTGCCAGGAACTCCTTGAGATCGGAGAGGGCAGCGGAGATGTTCTTGAAGGACATGTCAACGCCCTTGGACATGAGCTGGTTGATGGCGTACAGGGTATCGGGGCAGAGATGGCTTCCATAAACAGTTACTTTCATGTGTGTGACCTCCTTGATGTCTGGGTGGATTGTTTTCGATGGTTTCAGTATAACA
Organism: Hydrogenoanaerobacterium saccharovorans; assembly: GCF_016901815.1. Taxonomy (GTDB): domain Bacteria; phylum Bacillota; class Clostridia; order Oscillospirales; family Ruminococcaceae; genus Avimicrobium; species Avimicrobium caecorum. The sequence continues at coordinate 123,865 of NZ_JACSNR010000007.1, read as the reverse complement.
GGGATTTACTTATTTGTAAAATTGAATTATTATATAGGTAATATCAAAATTATTGAATTAAAAGGAGGCAGAGGCCATGGAGCTGCGGAATCTCCGTACTCTGGTGCGGATTGCGGAACTGGGGAGCTTTTCGGCGGCAGCGGAGGATCTGGGCTATACCCAGTCCACCGTGACCATGCAGATCAAGGCGCTGGAGGAGGAGCTGGGCGCACCGCTCTTTGACCGCATCGGGCGGCGGATACGGCTCACCGACAGCGGACGGCAGGCGGTACAGTCGGCCCGGGTGATGCTGGCGGAATCGGAGCGGCTGCTGCGCAGTGTGCAGAGTGAGGAGAACGCCCTGGTGCGGGTGGGGGTCTATGAGTCGCTCTGCGGCGGATTCCTGCCGGGGACCATCCGGCGTTTTTCACAGAGCCAGCCTGGGGCGGTGCTTTCGGTGGTGACAGCACCCCGGACCGAGCTGGAGCGCCGTTTGCAGGCAGACCAGGTGGATCTCATCTGGGTCTATGGGCACGACGCGCCGGAGCATACCCGGATGCTGGCGGAGTTTTCCCACCCCACACAGCCGCTGTGTGCCGCTGGTTCGCCCCTTGCGGGACGGCAGATCGCCCCGGCAGAGCTGCTGGGGCAGAAGATTATCTACACCGAACCGGGCTGCCCCTACCGGAGGCTGCTGGAACGCTTTCTGGAGGACCAGGAGCTGTCACCCGAAGTGTTTCTGGAAACGGGCAGCGCCGATGTGGTGCTGCGGTTTGTAGAGGCCGGGCTGGGGATCGGCTTCATGCCGGAGTTCATTTCCCGGGAAAAGCAGGCGGCCCATGCGGTGGAGGCCTTTGGGATCGCAGGCTTCGAGCCCCGGCTGTACAGCCGGATCTATGCCCATTCGGACAAGTGGCTGACACCGGCGATGGAGGCCTTTGCCCGGGCGGCACTGACGGAGGCGGGACAGGCATAACCCGGCTTCCCCGGGCGTAAGATAGGGGGAGAGGGGGAAGCGCGTATGGCAAGCTGCCGGATCGGAGAGCTCTGGAAAAAGGATGTGGTCTGCGTGGACAGCGGGGTCTGTCTGGGCCGGGTGGACGATGTGGAGGTAGATGTCTGCACGGCGCAGCTCACCGCCATTGTCATCTATGGGCGTAGCCGGCTGTTCGGGCTGCTGGGCCGTGAGGAAGATACGGTGATCTGCTGGCAGGACATTCAGCTCATCGGCGAGGATACCGTTCTGGTGCGGTACTGTCCGCCTCAGGCAGAGCCCAGGAAGGGTCTGTTCTCCTTCCTGGGCTTCTGAAAAGATGCGGTTATAACGGATTTTACCCGGATTTTTCCGGCAGGGACTTTTCAGGGAGACAGCAATCTGTTACACTGTCAAAGGACGGTTTCCCTGACGCTCAGTCGCAGACAGAAGAAAAGGCAGCCGGTTTTTCCAGCTGCCTTTGATTTTAGCGGTCCGGTGTCACAACGGGCTTGCCGTCCTGGTCCAGCAGCGGCGTAAAGCCGGCTGCGTTGCCGCTGCGGTGGAACAGATAGTTGATCCCGGTTTCAGTATCGACCCAGATCTCCATTACTTCCACAAAGCCCTGCTCATAGATTTTCTTGAATCGCTCCATGACAGTCCCTCCTTTTTTCATCGGTGTCACATGGCGGAGTTTCTCTTTTTATAGAGAATAATCTCCGGGTTTTCTCCGCCGCAGCCATACTCGCACACCAGCAGCATCCGGTCATCCGCCGCCAGCCCGTAGCACCGGTCGCTGCCGGGGATCTCGATCTGGTTCCCCAGATAGATGTCATAATCCTTCAGCAGCTTTACCTGCTGTCCGTTGGGGAGGGTATATTCCAGATTGACAAAGAAGCCATTGAGCAGATTGAGGTCCTGAACCGAAAGATTCCTGATCCCCAATGCGTTGAATTCAGAGATCAGCTCCTTCTTAACACACTGGAACTCCGCTTCGCCGCCGTGTTTGATGCATTCCGCTGCCATGCAGTTCCCGCCGAACGGGTGGCCGTCTGTTTTCCGGCAGCCGCCGCATGCTTCAAGCCGACTGCATTGTTCACAGCAGTCCAGTCCGCAGATTGATTTCATCCATCCCATCTCCATTCCGATATAGATGTATTGACAGTAAAGCCATTTTACCATGCTTTACCCGGATCAATCAAGCGAAGGACACCTGCTCGCTGATTTTAGGAAAAATCGCATGTTTTCCGGGAGAAAATGCAAAACAGGACTTGCAATCCTGGATAAGCTGTGGTATTATATTAGGGCAAAACGCACGCCCCGGTCAAGAACAGCCCGGTGCCTGAAGCAGTTTCAGGTCGGCTGGAACGGAGCCGGAGCGGAGGAACAACCAAAGGAGGATTTTATCAATGAGCGTAGTATCTATGAAGCAGCTGCTCGAGGCTGGTGTGCACTTCGGTCACCAGACCCGTCGCTGGAACCCCAAGATGGCTGAGTACATCTTCACCGAGAGAAACGGCATCTACATCATCGACCTGCAGAAGACCGTTAAGAAGCTGGACGAGGCTTACATGTTCGTTCGTGAGCTGTCTGCAAACGGTGAGAATGTTCTGTTTGTCGGCACCAAGAAGCAGGCTGGCGACAGCATCAAGGAAGAGGCTGAGAGAGCCGGCGCTTACTATGTAAACGCAAGATGGCTGGGCGGTATGCTCACCAACTTCAAGACCATCCGCCGCAGAATTGACCGTCTGGCTCAGCTGCGCAAGATGGAAGAGGACGGCACCTTTGACCGTCTGCCCAAGAAGGAAGTTGTAAAGCTGGAACTCGAGATCGAGAAGCTGGAGAAGTTCCTGGGCGGTATCAAGGAGATGAACAAGCTCCCTGGTGCTCTGTTCATCGTTGACCCCCGCAAGGAGCGCATCGCAGTAGCTGAGGCTCACAAGCTGGGTATTCCGATTGTTGCAATCGTTGATACCAACTGCGATCCCGATGAGATCGACTATGTAATCCCTGGCAACGATGATGCCATCCGTGCGGTTCGTCTGATCGCCAGCGCTATGGCTGATGCGATTATCGAGGGCCGTCAGGGTGCTGAAACCGCCGAGGCTGCTGAAGCTGCTGAGGCTGAAGAAGCTGCCGAGTAATCAGATTCAGAATTTAGAGGCTCGGGTCATATTATCCGGGCCTCTTTTTACAAAAATGCAACCGATAGAAAAGTCGAAAGACTTGATCGCTGAGGAGGAAATGAAAATGGCTTTTACTGCTAAGGATGTCCAGACCCTGCGCCAGATGACCGGCTGCGGTATGATGGACTGCAAGAAGGCACTGACCGAGTCGAACGGTGATATGGACAAGGCTGTGGAATACCTGCGTGAAAAGGGTCTGTCCGCTGCTGCCAAGAAGGCTGACCGTGTAGCTGCTGAAGGCGTTGTATACGCTGTTGCTGATGCTGCCAAGAAGGTAGGCGCTATCATCGAAGTAAACTCTGAGACCGACTTCGTAGCCAAGAATGCTGACTTCAATGCCTTCGTTGCACAGTGCGCTCAGATCATCATGGAGCAGAATCCTGCTGATGTTGATGCTCTGCTGGCCTGCAAGACTGAGAACGGCATGACCGTTGAGGAACTGCTGCGTGAGAAGATCCTGGTAATCGGTGAGAACCTGAAGATCCGTCGTTTCGTACGTGAGGAAGGCACTCTGGCTACCTACATCCACGCTGGCGGCAAGATCGGCGTTATGGTTAAGTTCGATGTTTCGGACGGCATTGCTGACAAGGCTGAGTTCGTTGAGTGCGGTCATGATGTTGCTATGCAGATCGCTGCAATCAACCCCGGCTACCTGAAGCGTGAAGAAGTTCCCGCTGCCGTAGTTGAGGAGGAGAAGAAGATTCTCGAGGCTCAGATCCAGAACGATGAGAAGCTGAAGAACAAGCCTGCTCAGGTAATCGAGAAGATGGTTACCGGCCGTGTAGAGAAGTTCTACAAGGAGAACTGCCTGGTAGATCAGGCCTTCGTAAAGGATGGCAACATGAACGTGGCTCAGTACGTAGCCAAGGTTGCCAAGGATCTCGGCGGCAAGATCGAGATCGAGTCCTTCGTTCGTTTTGAGAAGGGCGAGGGCATTGAGAAGAAGGCTGATGACTTCGCTTCTGAAGTTGCCAGCATGGTAAAGTAATTTACTGCTGAATCTCTTTATACAGACCCCGGTGGGAGTTTCCTGCCGGGGTCTGTTTTTGTCATTTCTTGTCTGTTTGCCAAAATCCTGCTATAATGACGGCAGAGAGAAACCGCAGTGAATGAAACGGAGGAATTTTATGAATACCGAAAACAAACTGCCCATATTGCGTCCGGAGGACAAACCGGCGATCCCTGAACCTGCCGACACTGCCGCACCGGCAGGGGAGAAGGCTTCCCGCTGGAAGCGCCCGGAAACCCATGAGGAGAAGATGCTGTTCTGGATGCGGGTGACCGGTATCTGCGCGATCCTGCTGGCAGTGCTGGCGGGAGCCGCGGCTGTGATGCTGCTGCTCAACCTCAGCCAGCTGGGGGAGATCCTCAGCCATCTCAACTCTGCATCGGTGGAGCTGGAAGAGGCCAGCCGGCAGCTCAGCCAGGCACTTCAGTCCCTGAATAACGAGGGCCTCCAGGAGCTGTATGCCGCCCTGGAACAGATCCAGAAGCTGGACATGGACAGTCTGAACCGCTCCATTGAAAGCCTGGCAAAGATCATGGAACCCCTTTCCAGAATCTTTGGTTAGGATCAGATCCTGTCTCAATTTTCACAATGTAAAGCGGGAAAATCCAAAGGAATTTTATGTAAATCGCCGTTCTTTGATGAGAATGGGAAAAAAACACAGATTTTCGTTGACGAAAGCGCTTTAGCGTGGTATGGTTGAAAAGTAAACCGGTGAGAACCCGGGGAATTTTTCACAAAGGGGAGAAAACAACATGAACTACATTCTCACAGACAAGGAGCCGAAGCTGCCGCTGAAGTATTTCGAGGATATTTCTGCGATTCCGCATGGTTCTTATAATGAAAAGGCAATCTCTGCATTCATCGCAGACACTGCTGCCAAGCTGGGTCTGTATGCCCGTGTCGACGAGCGCAACAATGTGGTAGTCAAGAAGCCTGCCACACCGGGTTATGAACATCTGCCGGCACTGCTGCTGCAGGCTCATGTGGATATGGTAAACGAGAAGAACAGTGACTCGGACCATGACTTTACCAAGGACGGCCTGAAGCTGATCCTGGAAGGCAATATCCTCCGGGCAGACGGCACCACCCTGGGCGCAGATGACGGCAAGGGCGTTGCTTACATGCTGGCTCTGATGGATTCTGATTCGGATGCCTTCCCGCATCCTCCGCTGGAATTCCTGTTCACTACCGGTGAGGAAGTAGGCTTCTGGGGCGCTATGGCACTGGATTGCTCGGACATCACTGCCCGCCGCATGATCGGTCTGGATGCCGGCCCCGAAGGTGTTGTAGCCACCACCTCCGCTGGCGCACAGGAAGTGATCTTCTCCATTCCCACCGAGTATGAGCCGGTCAAGGGCGATGTGCTGGCTGTTTCGGTTCGCGGCCTGCTGGGCGGTCACTCTGCCATGAACATCACCGATGAGAAGGGCAACTCCAACAAGATCATGGGTCGTCTGCTGCACAACGCAGCCAAGGTTGCGGACTTCCGTCTGTGCCATATCACTGGCGGCGCCATGTTCAATGCCATTCCCCGTGAGGCAGATGCCATCATCGCCGTAGAGCCGGGCAAGAAGCAGGCTGTGATCGACAAGATCGCCAAGGTAACTGCTGAGCTGCAGGACGAGCTGGCAGCCAGTGATCCCGGCCTGACTGTAACTGTGACCGACGCCAAGGCTGACAAGATGCTCTCTGCTGCTGTGACCAAGGCTGTAGTAGAGTGCCTGTACAATGTGCCCAACGGCGTTCGTATGATGAACAAGCAGGTTCCCGGTCTGCCGGTGACCTCCACCAACATGGGTGTGGTCAAGACTCTGGAGGACAAGATTACAGTCGACACCATGCTGCGTTCTTCCAGCAAGAGCCTCAACGATGACTATGTGGACAACATCTGCACCGTCGGTAAGCTGGCAGGCATGCCGGAAGTATGGGTAGGCGACTGGATGCCCGCCTGGCCGTACATGGCTGGTTCCAAGATGCGTGAGCTGGCTAAGAAGATGTACAAGGAGCGCACCGGTGAGGATATGCGTGAACTTGCGGTACACGGCGGTCTGGAGCTGGGCGTGTTCAGCGAGAAGATGCCCGGTATGGACATTGTTACTCTGGGCTGCACCTCCGGCAATGAGCACACTGTAACCGAGTGGATGGATATTGATTCCTATGCCCGGGTATATCAGTTCATGAAGGACTTTATTGCAGAGCTCTGCAAGTAATCACAGGATAGACCCCTCAAAAGCCTCTGTCAGATGACAGAGGCTTTTTTGCATGGCAGCGAGGAAAGCGAGGGGAGAGGAGCCGGGAGTTTTTATTGGAGCAGAAGACTGCGGCAAAACGGGATTTTTCTCTGCAACTGCGAACAGAATGCTTTTATTTCCATGGGGTTTGTGATAAAATAGAAACGGTATTTGCCGCGGGAGAGTCCGTGGCTTTTTCTGCACAAGTCTGTTAACGGAGCGTTTCTTATATGGTATTTGCCAATCTGTTTTTCCTCTATATATTCCTGCCGGTCAACCTGATCCTCTACTATGCCACCCGCAGCTATGCGGTACGGAATTTTGTATTGGTGGCGATGTCGTTCCTGTTCTATGCCTGGGGTGAACCGGTCTGGGTTCTGCTGCTGCTCGCTTCGGGATTCATGGTGTGGTTCTGCAGTCTGCTGGTGGAACGGTTCGCCGGAACCCGCAGGGGAAAGGCCGCACTGATTTTCGCTGTGACCATCAGCCTTTCGCTGCTTGGAATCTTCAAGTACAGCGGCTTCCTCATCGAGAATATCAATGCGGTTTTGCCGCTTTCCTTGCCGGTCCCGCAGTTCTCGCTGCCCATCGGCATCAGCTTCTACACCTTCCAGATGATCTCCTATATCGTGGATGTCTATCGCGGCGATGTCAAGGCCCAGCCTTCCTTCCTGCGGTTTATCATGTATGTGTCCATGTACTTCCAGCTGGTAGCCGGTCCCATCGTCCGCTATTCCGATGTGGCCTGGGAGATCGGTCACCGCACCGCCAATGCCAACGACATCAGCCATGGCATTACCCGGTTTTGCATCGGCCTGCTCAAGAAGGTTGCGGTGGCAAATGTTGCCGGTTCGCTGTTGGTGCAGTATATGGACGGCGATCTTACCAAAGTGACTGTGCTGGGAAGCTGGTTCGGCGCGGTGCTGTTCATGCTGCAGATCTACTATGACTTCTCCGGATATTCGGATATGGCGATCGGCCTGGGCCTGATGTTCGGCTTCCACTTCGTAGAGAACTTCAACTATCCCTATATCGCCAAAACTGCCACAGAATTCTGGCGGCGCTGGCACATTTCCCTGAGCAGCTTCCTGCGGGATTATCTGTATATTCCGCTGGGCGGCAACCGCAGCCATGCCTGGCGCAACCTGTTTGTGGTATGGTTTGCCACCGGCCTGTGGCATGGCGCCAGCTGGAACTTTATCCTCTGGGGCCTGTTCTTTGGCGTGCTGATCGCCCTGGAGCGCCTGGGCCTGCGCAATCTGCTGGAAAAGCTGCCGGGCTTCATCAGCCATTTCTACCTGCTGTTCGCGGTACTGATCAGCTGGGTGATCTTCTACTTCACCGATCTCTCCCGGGCCGCACAGTACCTTGGGATCATGTTCGGTTTGTCGGGTCAGCCGCTCACCAACTCCCAGACCCTGCTGGCCCTGGAGGGCAACCTGTTCTGGCTGATTCTGGCGGTGGTATTCTGTCTGCCGCTGGCCCGGATCGCATCGCAGCAGATCACCGCGGCAGCAGCTGTGAGCCGCCCCCGGCAGATCATCCTGGGCATTCTGGTGCCGGTGATGAATCTGGGGATTCTGCTGATCTGTACTGCCATGCTCAGCGGGCAGAGCTATAATCCGTTCCTGTATTACCGGTTCTGAGAGGAGGGACTGAAATGGCAAACGAACACAACAACAAGCGGCCTACCGCTGCTTCCATGCTCAACATTGCGGCATTCTGTACAGCGCTGTTTGCTGTGGGCGGACTGTCCATTGCCATGGAGAAGCCCACCTATTCAGAGCAGGAAAAGCGTGACCTGGCGAAAATGCCCGAGCTGACCCTCAAGGGATACTGGGATAGATCGCTGGCTTCGGGGATCGATGCCTTTTACAGCGATACTTTCCCGTTCCGGGATGCGCTGATTTCCCTGGGCAGCACCCTGGAGGAAATGCGTGGGCTGCGTCTGGATGACGCCAAGATCCATGAAACAGCCCCATCCACTTCGGAACCGGAAGTCCCCACAGAGCCGGGCAGCGGCATAGAAACCGAGAACTCCTCGTCCAGCAAGGCAGAGGAAACTGCTGTGGGCGAACAGAATGGCTCGGTATTCATCTATAAGGGGATGGCGATGTCCATGTTCGGCGGCAGCCAGTCCATGGGCAAGTGGTATGCCGATGTCATCAATTCCTATGCGGCGGCACTGCCGGATGTCCAGGTATATGACATTGTGGTGCCCACCTCCATCGAGTTCTATCTTCCGGAAAAGTATCAGGATATTTCCGCTCCGGAAAAGCCGAATATCGACTATATCTACTCTCAGATGAGCGATGCGGTCAAGACAGTGGATGCCTATGGCGAGATTGCCCAGCATACGGATGAATATATCTACTTCCGCACCGACCATCACTGGACGGTAACCGGCGCTTACTATGCGTATGTGGCGTTCTGTAAGGAAGCGGGCTTCACGCCCACACCCTATGACAGCTTTGAGTGGAACCGGAAGGAGCCGTTCTATGGAACGCTCTACTCCCAGACCCAGGATTCCACCCTGCGGGAGAATCCGGATTATGTGGATTACCCCACCATTTCCACGCCTCACCAGGCATATATGTACAAGCGGGGCGAGCCGTTCACACCCTATGCCAGCACCATCATGGCGGACTATGCTTCGGGCGTGAATATGTACTCAGTCTTCCTGCATGGCGACCAGCCCCTTACCGAGATCCAGACCGAAAACAAGAACGGACGCAAGGCAGTGGTAGTGAAGGAATCCTTCGGCAATGCCTTCTCGCCGTTCCTGGTGGCACACTATGAAACCGTATATATTGTGGATCAGCGCTATTTTGAGCTGAATCTGCTGGACTTCATCAAGCAGAACGGCGTAACGGATCTGATCTTCATCAACAATGTCTTTGCTGCCAATACGGCGGTACAGATCCAGTGGATTCAGGGATTGATGACCCAGCAGTGGGCTCCGCCGGTCCAGGAGGAAACTGAGGAATCGGAAGAGGAGACCGAGAGCAGTCAGGAGCCGGAGGACGGCGAAGAGGATGCGGATCGGGACAAGGATTCCTCAGAGGACGAGGAAGATGAGGACCGCCGGAAAAAGGATCAGAATGACGAAGATGAGGAGTGAGGGGAGAGCCAATGGGAAATACACACCGGCGTCTGCTTGGAATGACGCTGGCGCTGGCATTACTGGCGACCGGCTGTTCGTCCGGGGAACTGGATTCCCCGTTCCGGCAGAATGAGAGCCTGGAAGTCCGGATTTCTGTATCCAATACCGCAGATGAGACTGAACGGGACGGAATGCGCCTGTTCGTCGATAAGCTGGTGGAGTACAGCGAAGTTCCGCTGGACATCAGTCTGTTCTATGAGGAAGACCCGGAAGCCAGCCTGCTGGCAGGGGAAGCGGACCTGATCTATGTGGATTCAGCTGGCCTGATCCCTTATGACAGCGATTTTGCCATCTATGCTTCGCCGTTTTATTTCCGGGACTACGAGCACATGACCATGACCCTCAATTCGCCGACCTTTATCCAGCTGACCGAGCTGGACTATGCCGAGACTCTCAAGGCACGCCAGCTGGGTGTGTTCTATGGCGGCACCATGATGGTGATGACCAAGGAAAGCCCCATCCGTGCGGTGAAGGATATGCAGGAGTTCACACTGGCAGAGCCCTCTGATTATTACACGGCGGCGGCTTTTGAGAGCCTGTTCGGTGACACAACCGCAGCCAGTGCTACCCTGACCGAAACCTGGCAGGACGAAACAGTCACAGCAATGGAGGTCAACAGTGCCCAGCTGGCGCAGCTTCTGGATGAGGATATGGAGCATGCCTACCTCATCAATACAGCACACCGCATTGAAGTGGACTGGCTGTATGTGTCCGAGGACTTCTACCAGTCAGCAGGTGAGGAGCTGCAGGCAGCTATGAGGGAGGCTTCGGCTTACGCTCTGGCGTATGTGGATGCGGACCGGAACAAGGCCTATGAGGACGCCTATGCCACACTGCAGGAAAGAGGTCTGCGCACCGCCCGGTTCGTCACCGATAACCTGCGCAAGTCCGGCAAGGAACTGCTGACATCGGAAACCGACTTCTTCACCCAGATTGATAAATGCCGGTATGATGCAGTTACAATGATCATCCGGTAAAAACAGAAATACAGTATAAAAGCCACAGCCTTTGGTTGATTCCAGAGGCTGTGGCTTTTTATTCTCCCATGCGTGGTGCGGGAGAGGGGAGAGAGGGAAAGAAAAAGGCTTCGGCAAGAAGCCGAAGCCTTTTAAGCTATGAGAGAAGTTAGCAGGTAATCAGCGACAATTACTTGGCGTTGAATACATACTTGTCCAGACGATCCATAGCGTCGATAACACGGGAGTGCGGAACTGCCAGGTTAACACGAATGGCGAAGGGACGGTTGAAGGGACGACCATCCTGCCAGATAACACCAACAGCTACACCGGCCTTCAGCAGGTCGTCCATAGACATGTTGTGCTCCTTGCACCACTCTTCGCAATCCAGGTACAGCATGTAAGTACCCTCGGGCTTAGCAAGCTTAACGCCCTTGAAGTTCTTGCAGATGTAGTCATAAGCGTAGTTAACGTTGCTGCTCAGAACTTCCAGCAGTTCGTCAACCCACTCACGACCGGTCTCGCTGTAAGCGCCAACCAGAGCATGCATCGACATAACGTTGATGGAGTTGTAGTGAGACAGGGAAGCAACCTTGTCCATACGCTCACGCAGGTACTTGTTGAAGATTACATGGTAAGAACCTACCAGGCCAGCCAGGTTGAAGGTCTTGGAAGGAGCGTACAGAGCGATGGTACGCATCTTGGCATCCTCGGAGATTTCCTGGGTAGGAGTCTGAACGTTGCCGTTCATAACCAGGTCAGCCCAGATCTCATCGGAGATAACGATGCAGTTGTTGTTCTTGTAAACTTCCATAGCCTTCTCAATTTCCTCGCGGGTCCATACACGGCCGCAGGGGTTGTGGGGGTTACAGAAGATGCAGACATGGATATGATTTTCCTTGATCTTCTTATCCATATCCTCGTAGTCCATTCTCCAAACGCCCTCTTCGTCTCTGTAGAGCTCAGAGTGAACGATCTTACGACCGTTGTTGGTAATGGTACCGGTGAAGCCGATGTAAGTAGGAGAGTGGATCAGGATGGGCTCACCAGGAGCGGTGAAAGCCTGCAGAGCGGTAGCAACGCCGCCCAGAACGCCGTTCTCGTAACCGATAGCTTCCTTGGTTACAGTAGCATGATGTCTGTCGGCATGCCACTTGATGATTGCATCATAGTACTCATCAGAAATCGGGAAGTAGCCGTACAGAGGATGCTCAGCACGCTTGATCATTGCTTCCGGAATGGTAGGAGCAGTAGCGAAGTTCATATCAGCAACCCACATCGGGATCTTAGAGAAGCCTTCCTTAACTGTTGCACCGGGGATCGGGATAACGTTGGCCGCGGAGGAGTCCTTACCAGTACGGTCAATGATCGACTCAAAATCGAATTTCATAGTGGAAAACCAACCTTTCTTATATCTTGTGATACACCGGTATATCTTTGGACAAGGGGAAACATATAAGCGGGATTGCGCGGTTCCGCTTAACCCTTACCTTTGGCTTTATTATACACCTTCTATGGATTGAATGCAATTAGAAATAAAATTTTGGTGCAAACTATTCAAAAAACTGACAGCTGAAAGGAAGGATTTTGAAAACAGGCAATTTTGTGTTGTCGTATTAGATAAAAGAAAATGATGTTTTTTGTGGTAAATAGATATGAAAAACCGGTACAAAGGATTTTTGTACCGGTTCAGAGGGTGAAAGGGTTTGTTAAACTGACGAAACAGGAATGTTAAAAGCGGATGCTCCACTTGGTTTTCCGAACCGGACGCATCCGGCGCAGGTTTCCGGTGAGCTTCTCCCAGGGGGAGCGTCTGCGGTCGGCGATCTTCTTGCCGGTCACAACGGCGGCGATGAGCGCGGCCAGGATCACCGCAGCGGCAACACCGGCCCGGATCACCGGACGGAATACCTTGCTGGCCATGATGGAGGTTGCGGTCAGGGCTGCCGCAGCCATACGCAGGTTCTGGGAAAGCGGACAATGGTTCTGTTTCATAATAAATACCAGCCTTTCTGTTGGTTAATGGGTCCTGTTATAAATGGATGTGCGAATCCTTCTCGTCCCGGAGTTCCTCTTCGATGAGGCGTTTGGCTGCCAGCGGCATGGGAAACTGAGTGGGCGTGATCAGGCACATGCTGCGGCGTGTAATGGGATCAGCCAGCTGCAGCTTGAAGAGCTGTCCCCGGTCCAGATAGGGCTGGGCGAAATCCTGGGTCACATAGCCGATTCCCAGTCCGCGCAGGGCAAACTGCACGATGAGGTCACTGGTGGCAAGCTCAAATTCCGGCTGTACCACACACCCTTCCTGGACGAACAGATTGTCGATATAGCGGCGGCTGCTGGTTTTCTTCTCCAGCATGGTCAGCGGGTATTTGGCAAGCTCCGCCAGGGAGAGGGTCTTGCCTTTGAGCCCGATGAACTTGATTCCGGCAACAAAGCAGTCCTGGATTTTCCGCACCGGTGTGACAGTCATCCATTTGTCGCTGATGACCGGTGTGGTGACGATTCCAAAGTCGATTTCCCCGGCACGCAGCGCCTTGACTGTTTCAGGGGTCGGGCCGTTGGTGACCCGGATCTTCACATTGGGATACTTGGAATGGAAGCTCTCCAGATAGGGGAGCAGATAGTACTGCAGGGTCATATCGCTGGCGCCGATGCGGATCTCACCGGCCTGCAGCGCATGAATATCCCGGAACATATTCTCAGCCCGCAGGAAATAATCATAGCCCTGGCTGATCAGGTTATAGAGCGCTTCCCCCTCGGGGGTCAGCCGGACTCCCTTGGAAGTACGGTTGAACAGCCGGGCATCCAGCTCCGTTTCCAGATGCTTGATGGCCTGGCTCACCGCCGGCTGGGAGATAAACAAACTGTTGGCTGCGGCTGAAATACTCCCCAGCTTTGCCACATTGTAAAATACCTTGTAGTATTCCAGACTGATGTTCAACGGTTTTCTCCCTCCCAGGACAGATTCGGTCACTTTTATCATATCCTTTCGCTGCCGGGAAATCAACTGTCTGGCCCTGGAGGGATTGTAATTTTTTCGTGAACCGTGTATCATTTTATCCGAATGGGAAAGGGGACGAAGCGATGCAGAATCCGTTTGAATACAGTGATACCAACAAGCGTTATCACACGCTGGAATATGAGAACCGCCGCCGGTACGGGGGACGGGTGGTGAAAGTCCCGCTGGATGCGGGGTTCACCTGCCCGAATATCGATGGATGCCGGGGACGGGGCGGATGTACCTACTGTTCCTCCCGGGGCAGCGGCGAGCATGCCGGTCTGCCCGGCACACCCCTGATGGAGCAGTTTCGGGCGGGGATCGAAGCCAGCCGGAGCAAGTGGCCTGAGGCACGGTATATCCCGTATTTCCAGGCGCATACCAATACCTATGCTCCGGTGGAGGTGCTCCGGGAGAAGTTCGAGCCGTTTATCGGACTGCCCGGCACAGTGGGACTGAGCATCGCCACCCGTGCGGACTGTCTGCCGCCGGAGGTGCTGGACTATCTGGAGGAGATCGCCCGCCGCACCGACCTCACTGTGGAGCTGGGGCTCCAGTCCGCCTTTGACAGCACCGGGGAGCGGATCAACCGCTGTCACAGCTATGCGGAATTTACCGCTGCGGTCACCGAGCTGAAGAAGCGGGGCATCCGGGTGTGCGTCCATCTCATCGATGGACTCCCCGGGGAGGATCGTGCCATGATGCTGGAAACGGTGCGCCGGGTGGCGAAGCTGCCGGTGGACGCTGTCAAACTGCACCTGCTCTATATTATAAAAGGGACGGTCATGGGACAGGAGTACCTGGAGGGCAAGGTGCGGGAGCTTTCGATGGAGGAATATGTGGGCATTGTCTGCGATCAGCTGGAACTGCTGCCGCCGGAAGTGGTGATCGAACGGATCACCGGGGACGGCGAGGAGGCAACACTGCTGGCGCCGCTCTGGAGTCTGAAAAAGCGCCGGGTGATGAATGCCATTGATAAGGAGATGGCCCGCCGGAACAGCTGGCAGGGCAAAGGGAGGGAAACCAAATGAAAACACGCTCGATTACCGAGGTTGCCAAGAGCTTTCTGAATGAGGAGATCCCGAAGGATGGGATCATCTGCGATTTTACCATGGGCGGCGGTCACGACACCCTGTATCTTTCGGATCTGGTGCCGGAGGGGAAGGTCTATGCCTTCGATATCCAGCCTCTGGCGCTGGAACGCACCCGGAAGCGTCTGGAGGAGGCAGGCGGACGCCCCAATGTCCAGCTGATCCTGGACAGCCATGAGAACTTCGACCGGTATGTCCCGGGGGAGTTTGATGCAGGCATGTTCAATCTGGGATACCTGCCCACCTCTGACCATGTGGTCACCACCAAGGCGGAAACCACCATGGCAGCGGTATCCAAGGCGCTGGAGCGGGTCAAGGTCGGTGGAACGGTTGTGGTTGTCGTCTATCCCGGACATCCTGAGGGCAAGCGGGAGGGCGAACTGCTGCTGGAATTCGCATCGTCGCTCAGTGACCGGAAATATGACGCCACCTATTACCGTCTGATCAATATCCCGGATTGTCCGTTTATCCTTGCGTTCCAGAAGCGTCAGTGACCCAAAGGGGAGAATTACCGTTTTTTCCTTGACATGGAAATCAATGGGCTGTATTATTGTATTGAACGATTGATACAAGTGAAACCGAAAGGAGGGAGGCTGTGAACTGGACTTTTACCAATGACCGGCCGATATATCTTCAGCTGACCGAGCGGCTCGAGCGTGAGATCGCCTCGGGGACACTGGCCCCGGGCAGCTGGGTGCCGCCAGTGCGGGAACTGGCGGGAAAACTGGGGATCAGCCCCAATACAGTGCAGCGGGCCATGTATGAGATGGAACGCAGCGGACTGATTGTATCCAGAGGTACCGAAGGCAAGACAATCACCGAGGATACAGCCCGGATCGAAAGTATCCGGCAGGACCTGGCCCGGCAGACACTGGAAGCCTTTTACCGGGAGATGGGCCGGTTGGGCTACACAAGGGAAGAAAGCCTCCGGCTGGCAGAGGAATACAGTCTGCCGGCAAGCGGAAAGGAGTGAGGATTATGCAGAATATCATCCTGCAGTGCAGGGATCTCAGTAAGAGTTACGGCGGCAAAATGGCGCTGGACCATGTGAACCTGGAGGTATTTTCCGGGCGGATCGTAGGACTTCTGGGACCCAATGGCAGCGGCAAGACCACCCTCATCAAACTGGCGAACGGACTGCTGGCGCCCACTTCCGGCGAGATCCGGATCAACGGGTACCGTCCGGGGATCGAAACCAAACGGATTGTATCCTATCTGCCGGATAAGGAGTATCTCAACAACTGGATGCGGGTCGGGGACCTGGTGGAGTTCTTCAGCGAGTTTTACAGCGATTTCCGGGAGCAGCGTGCGCTGGAAATGCTTACCCATCTGAATATCTCCACAGGCGACAAGCTGAAAAACCTCTCCAAGGGCAACAAGGAAAAGGTACAGCTGATCCTGGTAATGAGCCGGGAGGCGAAGCTGTATCTGCTGGATGAGCCCATCGGAGGGGTGGACCCGGCAGCACGGGAATATATCCTGCGTACCATTATCGGCAACTACAATCCCGATGCCGCTGTGCTGATCTCCACCCATCTGATCGCTGATGTGGAACCGGTGCTGGATGATGTTATTTTCATCGACCGGGGTCATATCGCCCTGACCGCTTCGGTGGATTACATCCGGGAAGAGAAGGGCAAGAGCGTGGACGCATTGTTCCGGGAGGTGTTCCGATGCTGATCAAACTGCTGAAATACGAGTTCCGGGCGGCGTTCCGGGAACTGATTACCCTGTATATCGCGCTGCTGGGCATTGCCTCTCTGCTGCGCCCGTTCTATCTCTACAATCTTTCCGGCTCACTGACAGGGATCACCGTCTTTGTTTATGCCGCGCTGATTGTCGCTGTAATGGTCATGTCCTGCATTACCATTATCCAGCGCTTTTCCAAGACCATGCTGGGCCCGGAAGGTTACCTGATGCATACCCTGCCGGTATCCGCAACTGTACATATCTTCTCCAAGCTGATCACCGCCATGGTGATTGTGGTGGCAGGCTTCCTGGTGGGTACCATTTCCATGCTGATCATCGCAGCGGACTCCTCTTTCTTCCTGCTGCTCCGCTCATTCTGGGAGGAGTTCATTCTCTTCCTCTATGATCTGTTCGGACAGAATGGTCTGATCGTGGGACTGGAGTTGATTCTGCTGTCCCTGTCCAAATCCGCATGCGGAATCCTGATGGTCTACACCGCGGCCTGCATCGGACACCTGTTCTACCGGGGAAGAGCTGTGATCGCTGTGTTCTCCTATGTTGTGATGACAGCTGTGCTCGGCGAGGTCACCGCGTTTGTCAATGCCTTGCTCCGCACAGCCATTGCCACCGCACAGACGGCATTTCTCCCTGGTCTGGGCACCGCCACTTACTCCGGCGATGAGCTGCTCCCTCAGCTGCTGACTTCGCTGCTGCTCTGCGTCGGACTGTTCTATGCTGTGCGCTATATTCTGGAAAACCGCCTGAACCTGGAATAATTCCGCAGGTGAGAAGAAATTCCCAAGAAACAAAACAAGGCATCCGCCGGACAGCGGGTGCCTTGTTGATTGCCTGGTTTTTCTGCCTGCTCCCGGAGGGACAGCCTGCTCGGACTTTGATTGCTGCGATGGACTTGCCGCCTGTGGGAAGCTCCGGCTTTGCGGCACAGCGAGCGATGACCGCATGGGGGAGGACAGTCCGCAGCAGGCACCAGCGGCAGGGAGGATAGCCCAGAGGCAATCCCAGTAGTAGCATTGCAGTCCGGGCAGGAGGAAGAACAGGCCGGGGTCAGTTCCGAAGGGGGTGCTTTAGCCTGGATGGAAGAAGTGCTCGCCGGGACAGGGGATAGAAAGGCAAACAAAAAGGACACACCGAAGTGTGTCCTTTTTGCGTCTACATGAGGTGCATGCGCACCTTTTCAGGAAACCATAATCGATCGAATATCAGGTGAACTCGTAGGAAACGGTCGGGCGAACACCCTGCTTGTAGCGGATACCGGAGTAAACAACCGCGATAACAAGGAACAGAGCGTTGAAGACGAGCAGCATCGGATTCGAGCGGATCGAGTTGATCATGAATGAAGCCTGGATCAGGATAACGATTCTGGTTACCAACGCCGAAGAAGGCCAGGCCGATGAAGAAGGTTGCAACGCCCAGGGCGACAGCCTTTTCAGGAGCACCGGGAACCAGTGCGATGAAGTACTGTGCGAAGGAGAGCGAGTACATAGCCAGGGTCATCTTGGTGACGATGTAGATGATACCGTAGTAACCGGACCAGCGTTCACCAACGGGGATACTGAACTGAGTATACAGGCCGCCTCTCATTCGGATACAGCTGGAGATGAAGATTTTGAACAACACACACTGAAGAAATAGTTTGTAGAAATAGTATAAAATCTTTCAATGATAGAGGAATCTGTTATGTTTATTATGGAATTCTTCTTAAAATATGTCCAGTATCTTATTATAATAGACTTGTAGGTTTTGCCTATGATTGTAAATCTGATGATAAACCGGAAGGTGGATTTATACAATATAATCAATTGCGTTATGCAGTGAAAATCAGCGAGACCCATAGCTTTTCCCAGACGGCAAAAGAGCTGTTTATCATGCAGCCATCGCTTTCTCAGCAGATTATCAAGCTGGGAAAAGAGCTTGGAGTGCGGTTGTTTGAGCGGAATGGCAATACGGTAATTTTAACAAAAGTGGGCGAAAATTTTATCAAAGATGCTAAACAGGCAATTTTGAGTTTTGAACAAATTAAATCGGACATGAAATGTTCTCGATATGCCGGGAAAGAGCGTCTGCGCATCGCTATACGATCCACGATATTTCTGTACTCCAGTCCCAGTTCCCGAAAATCGCATTATCCCTGCCTTATCAGGACAGTGTGGAGCTCCGTCAGATGCTCCTGTCCGGGGAACTGGACGGTGCGTTCCTGCTTCCCGGGCACACTGAAGGCATCGCCGGATTTGAGCGGTGGGATCTTCCGTATCGGATTTATGCATTGATTTCTCCGGATAATCCGCTCAGTCAGCGTTCCACCCTCAGTCTTAGGGATCTTTCCGGTCAGCGGCTGCTGCTCACCGGCACGGATAAACAGGCGTTTTCCACCGTTGTGCATCTCATCAGCCGGGCGGATATGCAGGTGGAGTTATATCTGCCCCAGGAGGGGGAGAACCCCATGGACGACCGCAGCGTAGCCTTTGTGCCGGAGGGAGGACATGTCCCGGAGCAGTACCGGAACTGCGAGATCGTGCCCATGGCGCTGTTTGACCTGTATGGCATCAGTTTTCTGGTGCACCGGCAGTATCAGGAGAACGATCTGATCCGGGCGATGGTCCGGCATTTTACCGGAAAGGACTGATCAGCCCTTTTCAACCCGGAGCTTTTACACTATAATATGTAAAGACAAATCTGAAATCAGGGGGTGTTGATCCTATTGGACGCACAGATTCTGAAATCACTCAAGGAAAAAGTTCATAAGCTCCCCATGCAGCCGGGAGTTTATATTATGAAGGATAAAAACAATACCGTTATCTATGTGGGCAAGGCCAAGAAGCTCAAGAACCGGGTATCCAGCTACTTCCGGGCCATCGATCATCATCTGCCCAAGGTCTACAAGATGGTGCAGAATGTAGTGGATTTTGACTACATCGTCACCGACAGCGAATTTGAAGCGCTGGTGCTGGAGTGCAGCCTGATCAAGCTGCACAACCCCAAGTACAATATCCTGCTCAAGGACGATAAGGGATACAGCTATATCAAGATCACCAATGAACCTTTCCCGCGTATTGTGTCGGACAAGAACCACCTGGACGACGGCAGCGAGTACATCGGGCCGTATATGTCCGGCTTTGTGGTGAACCAGACAGTGGACGAGGTGAACAAGGTCTTCCAGCTGCCCACCTGCAGCCGGAAGTTCCCGGCGGAGTTCGGCAAGGGACGCCCCTGTCTGAATTACCACATGAAGCTCTGTATGGGGCTTTGTCAGGGGAAGGTCCCCCAGAATGAGTATGCGGAGATCATCGCCCAGGCCAAGAACTACATCCACAACGGCGGCGACCTCACCGAAGAGCTGACCCGCAAAATGGAGGAGTGCGCTGAAAAGCTGGAATTTGAGAAGGCAGCCCGGTACCGGGACCGGATCATGGCCATCCGCAAGATCGGCGACAAGCAGAAGGTGATCTTCTCCAAGGTGGAAAACCAGGATGTGCTGGGCTTTGTGGCCACCGATAACAACTCGGTCTGCTCGATGCTGATCTTCCGGGGCGGACGGCTGGTGGACAAGCAGGACTATCTGCTGGGTGAGCCGGGTGCGCTGGACGAGATGCGCCGGGAGTTCATTGCCCAGTACTACACCACGCCGGACCGCATTCCGCCGCTGGTAACAGTGGATGGGGAAGTGGCGGACCAGGAGCTGCTGGCAGGGCTGCTCAGTGACCGTCTGGGCCGCAAGGTGACCATTCACATTCCACAGCGCGGTGAACAGGCCCGGCTGGTGGAGATGGCGCTGAAGAACTGTGCCCAGACTCTCTCCCACGAAACAGACAAGACCGGGCGGGAGATTGCGGCGCTGGATGAGCTGGCAAAGACCCTGGGCATGGAGACGCCGCCCTCCTATATTGAGGCATACGATATTTCCAACTTCGGAGCGGCGACCAAGGTAGCGGGCATGGTGGTGTTTGAAAACGGCAAGCCGCTGCGGTCCGCCTACAAGAAGTTCACCATCAAGACGGTGGAGGGTACCGATGACTACGCCTCCATGCAGGAGGTAATCGGACGGCGTCTGGCACGGTATGAGCAGGAGAAGGACACCGGACGCGGATTCGGACGGCTGCCCGACCTGATCCTGCTGGACGGCGGACAGGGGCACCTGAATGCGGTACAGCCCATCCTGGAAGCCTTCGGGCTTAAAATCCCAATGTATGGCATGGTCAAGGATGACCGTCACCGTACCCGGGCCATTGCCAGTGACGGCGGCGAGATCTCCATTTCCGCCCATAAGCGGGCCTTCAATCTGGTGACCGCCATTCAGGATGAAGTCCATCGGTTTTCCATCACCTATTCCCGGTCCAAACATCGCAAGAGCGGTCTGGAATCGGTTCTCACCGGAATCCCCGGCATCGGCAAGACCCGTGCGGCGGCGCTGTACCGGCATTTCAAGACAGTGAAGGCCATCTCTGCCGCCAGCGAGGAGGATCTGCTGGCAGCTCCGGGTATGACCCGTCCCGCCGCGGAAGCGGTGTACGGGTATTTCCATCCGGCGGAAAGTGCTCCGGAGTGAATGTCGGAAGGGTCCGGCACGGCTATTGACAAGAGCCGCCAAAACCATCATAATAGATGATGAATCAGTATCGTTCCGACAGGACGGAGGAAAGAACTTTATGAGAGTAATTACAGGAATTGCACGCGGCAGAAAGCTGCGTTCGCCTGATGGATATGATGTGCGTCCCACCACCGAAATCACCAAGGAAGCGCTGTTCAGCATTCTGCAGTTTGAGCTGGAAGGCGCCCGGGTGCTGGATCTGTTCGCCGGTTCGGGACAGCTTGGAATTGAAGCACTGAGCCGGGGCGCCGGATTCTGTACCTTTGTGGATTCGGCACGGGCTTCCCAGGATCTGGTGCGGCAGAACCTCACTTCCACCGGCCTGGGCGCCAATGCCCGGGTGATGCCGATGGATTATCTGGCCTTTCTGCAGAGCACCCGGGAGACCTTTGACATTGCCCTGCTTGACCCGCCCTATGCCAAGGGCATGATCGATCAGGCGCTGCCGCTCCTGGCGGAGAAGATGTCCGAATCGGGCGTGATCGTCTGTGAAACCGATAAGAAAGAAGAACTGCCTGCTCAGGCCGGTCCCTTTGGGATTTATCGGGAATACCGGTATGGAAAGAGCAAGCTGACGGTATACCGTCGGAGGGATTCCGATGAATGAGAGAATCGCAATTTGTCCGGGCAGCTTTGACCCGGTCACCATGGGACATCTGGATATTATCCGCCGGGCATCGGTGCTGTTCGATAAGGTAATTGTGCTGGTGGTTGTGAACCCTGTAAAGAATACCAGCTTTACACCGGAAGAGCGGGTGGAACTGATCCGCAAATCGGTGGAGGGAATCCCCAATGTGGAAGTGGATCTCTATATGGGGCTGCTGGTGGATTATGTACGCAGCAAGGGTGCTGTTGCCATTGTCAAGGGACTGCGGGCCATGTCGGATTTCGAGTACGAATTCCAGATGGCGCTGATCAATAAGAAGATGCTGCCCTATGCCGAGACCATCTTCCTCACCACAGCGGCGAACTATCAGTACCTGAGCTCCAGCCTGGTAAAGAATGTGGCAACATTCGGCGGCGACATCAGTGATCTGGTGCCCCGTGCGATCCATGATGAAGTAGTAGCCCGTCTGGGCAATGCGGATATGGCAAAACTTGGGAAGGAGGCCTTGATGTGAATATCGAAGAAATTCTGGATATGCTGGATGAACTTCTGGACCGCGCCTGGAATCTTCCGCTGAGCGGGGGACGGTGCGTGATCGATGCAGAAAAGGTACGGGAGATGGTGGATGACATCCGCCTGAATCTTCCGGATGAGATCAAGCAGGCCAAGGCCATTGTCAAGGACCGCACCGAGATTCTCTCCTCTGCCAAGAGTGAGGCAGAGGCTATTGTCCGCAAGGCAGAAGAGCGTGCCCGGGTGATGATCGCCCAGGACGAAGTGATGAAGCAGGCCCAGGCCAAGGCTACTGAAATCGTAACCCAGGCCCAGACCAAGTCCAAGGAGATCCGGCAGGCCTCCCAGGAATTTTCGGACGAGGTGCTGCGCAAGGCAGAGGAAAGCCTGGCTGGCTCGCTGACAGAAGTGCGTCAGACCCGGCAGGCACTCAAGGGCGCTCAGCGTCAGTTTGCCCAGCAGAACAATTCCCGTTCCCAGCAGGGCTGATTACCCCCAAATATCCCGAGAGCTGTCAGAGTTGCTGGCAGCTCTTTTTTGCTGTCTGGCTGGGCAGCGGCGGCGGTGTACAAGCCGGCATGGCGCCTGAAGCAGGGGAGTTTTCCACATACAGAGCACCGATTCCATAACCTCACGGAGAAAAACAGGCGCCTTGTGCGTATTGGTGTTTTTTTGTGCTTTTCGTGTTGTGCATCTGTCAGGAGTGTACAGTTTTTGGCTTTTTTGTGAAAAAGCGTCCGGAAAGGATGGCTTTTTTCACGGAAAAATGGTATAGTGTACTTCGTCAATCATGGTTTTTTGACAACTGATCCGCACAGCCCGGACAATCGGACGGTGCGGCCAAAACAGGCCCTGCTGTTCTTCGGAATGACAGGGCTTTGTTTTGTGTGTACGGGAATCTGTCGGACATCGACAAGTTTCCCGACTTCTGGTACAATAATGGAAAAGGGTTCTCAGCCGGTGCAGACATGCCGGCAAAATCAGAATAGAGGAGAGATGGAGCTTTGTTTACAGCAGAGCGATATGTGCGTCCTGCCACACTGCAGGAGGCATTGGAACTCAACCGGAAACGCAGCAGCACGATCCTGGGCGGAGGCTGCTGGCTGCGTCTGGGCAGGAAGCGCATCGGCACGCTCATTGATCTGAGCGGCCTGGGCCTGGATCAGATCGAGGAACGGGATGGCTGGGTGCGCATTGGCGCAATGGTATCCCTGCGTCAGCTGGAGACCAGTGCGCTGCTCAAAGAGCGGTTCGGAAGCCTGTTTGCCGATATGACCGGTCATATTGTCGGGGTGCAGTTCCGGGAGTGCGCCACATTCGGCGGAAGTGTCTGGGGACGGTTCGGTTTTTCGGATATTCTCACCGGGCTCCTGGCGCTGGACTGTGAAGTGGAACTGGCAGAGGCCGGACGGATTCCGCTCCGGGACTTCGCTGCCCGGAAGGCAGACCGGGATATTCTGGCGGCAGTCTGGGTACAGCTGGACGGACGGAAGGCAGTGTACCATACTGTGCGCAATGCCGGTACCGACTTCCCGGTGCTGGCCTGTGCTGTTTCCTGCGGGGAAGGGGAGACTGCTTATCGCCTGAGCATCGGTGCCCGTCCCATGAAGGCGGTATCGCTGGAGGTTACACCGGATACGCTGGAAACTGCCCTGGATGCGGTATCCTTTGGCACCAATCTCCGGGCGGGAGCCGCCTATCGCCGGCACCTGGCATCGGTTCTGGCAAACCGGGGCATCCGGGAACTGGAGGGGGAACAGGCATGAATATTACTGTGACACTGAATGGTACGGTGCGCACTGCCGAGGTGCGTCCCGATACGACCTTGTTTGATTTCCTGCGGGAGCAGGGCTGTTACTCGGTAAAATGCGGATGCGAGACCTCCAACTGCGGACTCTGCACCGTCCATCTGGACGGACATCCGGTGCTCTCCTGCAGTGTGCTGGCAGTCCGGGCAGATGGTCATACCATCGATACCCTGGAGGGACTTCAGGAAGAGGCGGCTGCCTTCGGTGCCTGTCTGGCAGACGAGGGCGCAGAGCAGTGCGGTTTCTGCAGCCCCGGCCTGATTCTGTCGGTACTGGCAATGGCCCGGGAACTTCAGAACCCCACCGATGATGAGATCCGGCACTATCTGGCAGGCAACCTCTGCCGGTGCACCGGATACCAGGGTCAGCTGCGGGCCATCCGCCGGTACCTGACCGAGCGAAAGGAGGCCAGCCGGGCATGAGCGAAGCAAAATTTGTCAGCCGGGCAGTCCGCAAAAAGGACGCCCAGGCACTGATGACCGGCAAGCCGGTATATACAGGCGATCTGGTGCCGGCAGGCGCCCTGACCGTCAAACTGCTGCGCAGTCCCCATGCCCGGGCCTGGATCGAGGAGATTGACTGCACCGCAGCGATGAAGATCCCGGGTGTAGTGGCGATCTATACCTGGCAGGATGTGCCCCAGAGCCGGTTCACAACCGCCGGACAGACCTATCCTGAGCCCAGCCCCTATGACCGTCTGATTCTCGACCGGCAGATCCGCTGTGCCGGAGATCCGGTGGCCATCGTGGCAGCGGAAACCCCCGAAGCAGCCCGCAAGGCCCTGGACCGCATCAAGGTGCGCTATCAGGTGCAGGAGCCGCTGCTGGACTTCACCAAAGCCAAGGATAACCCCATTGTGGTGCATCCGGAGGAGAACTTCCGGACCCTCTGCGATGTGGGGACCGACGCCAGCCGCAACCTCTGCAGCACTGAGCAGAGTGAGGTGGGCGATGTGGAAGCGGAGCTGGCTGCCAGTGAGGTGGTGCTCACCCGTACCTATCATACCAAGGCCAACAGCCAGTCGATGATGGAGACCTTCCGCACCTTCTGCTACCTGGATGAGTACAGCCGCCTGTGTGTGGTCAGCTCCACCCAGGTGCCGTTCCATGTGCGCCGCATCCTCTCCAATGCCCTGGAGATGAAGAAGGCGGATATCCGGGTCATCAAGCCCCGGATCGGCGGCGGCTTCGGCGCCAAGCAGAGCTCGGTGAGCGAAGTATTCCCGGCTTTTGTCACCCGCATGACCGGCAGACCGGCCTACCTGGAATACACCCGGCAGGAGAGCCTGACCAACGGTTCGCCCCGGCATGAGATGCAGCTTACGGTACGCATTGGTGCCGACCGGGACGGCACGCTCCGGGCCATTGATCTCTATGTGCTGTCCAATGCGGGCGCTTACGGCGACCATGGCCCTACCACCATCGGCCTGGCGGGACACAAGTCCATTCCGCTCTATGGCGGACTGCGGGCGTCCCGGTTCAGCTGCGATGTAGTCTACACCAACACCATGGGTGCGGGTGCTTACCGCGGTTACGGTGCCACCCAGGGCATTTTTGCTGTGGAGAGCGCTGTCAACGAGCTGGCGGCAGAGCTGGGCATCGACCCCTCGGTGATCCGGGAGAAGAACATGGTGCGGGAAGGCCAGATTATGCCGGCTTACTACAATGAGCTGTGCGGAAGCTGTACCCTGGACCGCTGCCTGGCCCGGGCCAAGGAGATGATCGGCTGGGACGAGAAATATCCCCGCCGGGTGCTGCCCAACGGACACATCCGCAGTGTGGGTCTGGCGATGGCGATGCAGGGAAGCGGCATTTCCGGCGTGGACATTGCCAGCGTGGAGATCCGCCTGAATGACGATGGATTCTACACCCTGCTGGTGGGCTGTACCGATATGGGTACCGGCTGTGATACCATTCTGGCCCAGATGGCAGCGGACTGTCTGGACTGCGACTATACCGATATTTCGGTGCGGGGCGTGGACACCGACCAGTCCCCCTACGACACCGGTTCCTATGCTTCGTCCACCACCTATGTCACCGGTATGGCGGTGGTCAAGACCTGTGAGGTGCTCCGGGAAAAGATCCTGCGGCAGGGTGCCTCCATGCTGGGAGTTTCCGAGGAGGAGGCCGAGTTTGACGGCAAGCGGGTCTGGACAGCAGACGGACGGGAGGTCAGCCTCTCGGAGATCGGCTATGCCAGCTTTGAGGGACACAACCGCTGTCTGTCGGCGAGCGAGTCCCATTCGTCGCCGGTATCGCCGCCTCCCTTTATGGTGGGTGCCGCGGAGATCGACCTCGACCCCGAAACCGGTGAGGTCCAGGTGGTGGACTATGCCGCTGCTGTGGACTGTGGTACGGTTATCAACCCGGCTCTGGCCCGGGTGCAGACCGAGGGCGGTATTGTACAGGGCATCGGCATGGCGCTCTATGAGGACGTCTGGTACAATGCGGACGGACGCATGGTGAGTGATTCGCTGATGCAGTACAAGATTCCCACCCGGCTGGAAGCAGGCAGAATCCAGGTGGAGTTTGAGAGCAGCTATGAGCCCACCGGCCCCTTCGGTGCCAAGAGCATCGGTGAGCTGGTGATCAATACTCCGGCTCCGGCGATCCTGGGTGCGATTCTGAATGCCACCGGCGTGGCGTTCCATACTCTGCCGGTTCGTCCGGAGGATATTGCCATGGCTAAGAAGCCATCGGATTGCTGATAAAAGCAAAACACCCTGTCCTGGCCCCATAAAGGCAAGACAGGGTGTTTTTTGGTATATTGGGGCAGGGGAGATCAGAGGCTCTCCTTGATTTTACGGATGGCGTTTTTCTCCAGACGGCTGATCTGTGCCTGGGAGATGCCGATCTCCTCAGCGACTTCGGTCTGGGTCCGTCCCGCCAGGAACCGCAGCGAGAGGATCTTTTTCTCCCGGTCACTCAGCAGGCCGATGGATTCCTTGATTGCCATCTCATCGATCCAGTCATGGTCAGTGACGCCGCTGCCGATCTGGTCCATCACATAGATGGGATCGCCGCCGTCCGAGTAGATGGGCTCATAGAGGGAGACCGGCTCCACAATGGCGCCGAGTGCCTCATTGACCGCCCGTTCGTCCAGGCCGATGTCCTGGGCGATCTCCGCCGAGGAGGGCTCCCGGTGCAGCTCGGCTGTCAGGGCTTCCCGGGACTGCATGGCCTTGTAGGCGGTGTCCCGCAGGGAACGGGAGACCCGCACCGCGTTGTTATCCCGGAGGTATCGGCGGATCTCCCCAACGATCATGGGGACAGCATAGGTGGAAAAGCGTACATCAAAGGCCGGGTCAAAGTGGTCGATGGCCTTGATGAGCCCGATACAGCCCACCTGAAACAGGTCATCGGGATTTTCACTGCGTCCGGCGAACTTCTGCACCACACTCAGCACCAGCCGGAGATTTCCGCTTACCAGCTGTTCCCGGGCAGCCGGGTCACCCTGCCGTGCCAGGAGCAGGAGCCGTGTCTTTTCACTTTCCGGCAGGGTTTTCAGCCGGGAGGTATTGACGCCTGTGATCTCCACTTTGTTCATCTGTTGTTACCGTCCTTACTTCGTTTGGTGATACTGGAAGTATGGGCGGAGTACAGCTGTCCATGCAGCAGGATACCAGTGGGAAAATTTCCCGGAAATTGGGCGGAAGCCTTGTATTTTTCCAATTTGCCCGATATAATCGGAATGGAACAGCCCGACTGATCAAGATAACAGCAGGTGATATGATTTGGAAATGAAGGAAATCCTGGCAGCTTCGACTGCATTGGGATTTGACATACTCAGCCACGGAGCGGAAACCTATCGTGTGGAGGAGAGTATTACCCGGATGTGCGCGGCTTATGGGTATCAGAATACCGATGTGTTTGTGATCCCCTCGAGTATTGTGGTGACCATCACCGATGATACCGGTGCCTATCTCACCCGGACCCGCCGGATTCTGAGCCGGGATACCGATCTGGACAAGGTGGATAAGCTCAATGCCCTCTGCCGCCAGATCTGTGAACAGATCCCGGAATACGGGGAGATCATGGCCCGGCTTCAGGAGATCGAACAGGGTCCGGTATACAGCATGCCCATGCAGTACTTCGGGTTCGGTATGATCTCTGCCTTTTTCACCCTCTTTTATGGCGGTGTCCTGGTGGATGCGGCTGCTGCCTTTGTGCTGGGCGTACTGCTCAAAGTGGTGATCCATCAGCTGGAAAAGCTGGAGGCCTCGTCCTTCTTTGTCAATATTGTGGGAGGCGCGTTCACGGCCTGCGGCTGCTATCTGGCGGTGAAGGCGGGATTTGCCCTCAGCCAGGATAAGATGATCATCGGCATGCTGATGAACCTGGTTCCGGGTATTGCGCTGACCAACGCCATGCGGGAGTTCATCGCCGCGGATCTGATCTCCGGCATGATCAAGTTTGCGGAAGCAGTGGTCACTGCCATTGGCATTGCCATTGGGGTAGTGGTATCGCTGGCAATCTTCACTCCCTTCCTGGAGGTGCTGCTGGTATGAAACTGAACCTCACTCCTGATATGATCCTGCCCTGCATCTATGCGTTCTTTGCCTCTTTCGGGTTCAGCTATGTCTTCAACCTCCGGGGCAAGAATATGTTCTATGCTGCTCTGGGCGGAGGGCTCAGCTGGTTTGTCTACCTGCTCTTTGCCGGCTGCTTTTCCAGCGATGTGCCGCAGTTCTTCCTTTCGATGGTGGCAGTCTCCCTCTATTCCGAGTATATGGCCCGGAAACACCACTCCCCGGTGACAGTTTATCTGGTGATCTCCTATATTCCGCTGGTGCCCGGCGGCGGTGCCTATTATACCATGGAATATCTCGTGGGCGGAGAGACCCAGCTTGCCATGGAAACCGGAATCCATACCCTGTTTGTAGCGGGTGCCATTGCCATGGGCATTGTGCTGGTGTCCTCGATGACCCGGATTCTGGCAGCCTATGGGCGCCGCAGGCGGGAGAAACAGGAATCCTCTGAATCCGCCTGACCTTCGCCTTGGATTTATACAAAAATGGCTCCTCTGGATCGGCTCCGGGAGAGCTTTTGTGTTACAATGGTAGGCAGGGAGGGAAACGCATGAAGAAAGCGGGAATTTTGCTGGCAGTGCTGGCAGCTGCCATTTTGCTGAAAACCCAGGTCTGGGATCGTCTGACCCGGCCCAGCGCCGCAGAGAATAACCTGGACCGGGCCTATTCCATTACCGAGATCCAGTCTGCCGCTGATGACTTGTACAGCGGGTTCGGATTGCTCCCGGAGGACTTTGAATGGGAGGCAGCCTGTCGGGAGTCCTATTATCAGGCAGCCGAGACAGGGTCGGAATATGATTATTACCTGGAGCTCTGCCGGCTGACCGCCCAGCTCCAGGACGGACATACCACGGTGATTCCGCCCAAAGGAAGCGACCTGTTGGGCAATCTGCCGCTGGCGCTCTGCCATATCGAAGGGGAGTACTATGTCCGGGAGACGCTGGATGCTGAAGAACTGCCACTGCTGAGCCGGCTTACCAAGGTGAACGGCAGCGATGTCCATGCCTATTTCCAGGGACATGTTGCGCCCTATGTAGGCGTGCAGACACCGGATACCCAGGAGGAGCGCTGGGCGAACTTCCTCTGTACCCAGGGCGAGCAGGGGAGTGAAGTGACACTGGAATTTGAGCTGCCGGACGGCACAGAAAAGGAGCTCACCTATACCTACAAGGAGCTGGGACTGTTTGACATGGGAGGCCATGAATCCCAGCTGGTGTTCCAGTGCGGGGAGGAGCAGCTCTATGATTCGGATGCCTTCGGGCTCTACCGGCTGGAAAGCGGCACGCCCACAGAGGAGAGCATTCTGGTAGTGCAGGTAAAGACACTGACCGCAGACCCGACAGCCTTCCGGGAGGAATATGAGCAGGAGATCCTGTCCCGGCTGTCCGGGGTGAAGGGGTGCATTCTTGATTTCCGCACAAGCGGAGGCGGGAACTCTCTCAACGGTATGACAGTGCTGGCGCCCTTTGTGCCGGACGAAACCATCCGGACTGTCGGAGGGGGCAGTTCGCTTTACCAGTTGCAGGATTCCCGCCTGATGACGCTGGCCTGGTTCCAGTCCATGGATTCCGATACCCTGTACCGGCTGGGGCTTGACGGGCAGACCCTCCAGAATATGCGGGAGCTCTACCCGGACGAGGTGTTTGATACCGGCAGCCAGATGCTGGAGGGACGGTACTGTGTGGAAGAGAGCGACTTTTCCGCTCTGCTTGAGCTGGATGAGGGGGACTACCCCTTCCAGGGGCTTCCCAAGTGCAGTACGCCGGTGACGGTGCTGTTTTCGCACTTCAGCGGTTCGGCAGTGGATACCACAGCTGACTATGCCAATGCCTGGGGTCTGACCACCATCGGCACCCATACTGCCGGCGCTACGGGGAATCTCATGGTGGTGCCGCTCTGCACCGGGTATGCTGTCACTTTTTCCGGCTCACGGCAGATCGCCAGTGATGGTACTGACATCCAGAACAATGGTGTCCAGCCCAGAATCGAAGTGCCGGTCTCGCTGGAGGCGTTCCGGACAGGACGGGATGCCTGCCTGGAGCGTGCGGCAGAGGAGCTGGAGCAAATGGCCTCCGGAGCCTTGACAGAATAACAAAACAGCCGTCCGTCTGCAAGTGCAGCAGCGGACGGCTTGTTTTATAAGGTCAGTTACTTTTCATCGAAGTAGTGGATCACAGCCTGGGTGCCCAGATCACCCTCGCCTCGGCGATCCAGTTCCCGGTACATCTCCAGCACTTCTTCCAGCACCGGCATGGTCAGACCAGCGGCCTTGGCTTCTTCGTCGGCAATGGCCATATCCTTGATGAAATGCTTGATAAAGAAGCCCGGTGCCATATCACCGGCAACCATCTTGGGGGCGTTGTTGGTCATCTGCCAGCTGCCTGCGGCACCCTTGCTGATGCTTGCCAGCATGGTTTCCACATCCAGACCGGTCCGGCGGGCATAGGCGATGGCTTCACTCACACTGGCAACAGCGCCAGCCAGGGCGATCTGGTTTGCCATCTTGGTGTGCTGGCCCTTGCCTGCGCCGCCCTCATAGATGATGTTGGTGCCCATGGCAGCGAACACATCCTGGCAGGCGTCAAAGGCTTCCCGGTCACCGCCCACCATGATGGAGAGGGTACCGGCCTTGGCGCCGCTGTCACCGCCGGACACCGGGGCATCCAGGGCGGAAATGCCCCGGGGCTTGGCCTCTGCATAGATGCGTTCAGAGAGCTTGGGGCTGGTGGTGGTCATATCGATGAGCACTGCACCGGGCTTGGCATTGGCAATGATGCCGTTTTCTCCGAAGTAGACTTCCTCCACATCCTTGGGATAGCCCACGATGGTGATGATGACATCCTTGTCCTGGACGCAGGTTTTCACATCATCGCACCAGACGGCACCCTCTTCGATCACATCCAGAACCTTGGATTTGGTCCGGGTATAAATGGAAACGGGAAAGCCTTTTTTCATCAGGTTGCGCACCATGGGCTTGCCCATAACGCCGACGCCGATAAATCCGATTGTTTTCATAAATATCGCCTCTTTCCTGCAAAGTTCCGCAGATCCGCTGCGGTTTCTTGCTTTCATTATATCGGAAGCAGGCGGAAATTACCAGAGCGGAACAGGATTTTTCCGGGATATACAAAAAACTCCTGTCCGGGGAAGGGACAGGAGCCATTCAAAGCAAAGGATTTACTTGGCAGCAGCAGCCAGAGCCTCCTCCAGCGCATAGGAGAGCTGATCGGGGCAGGAAGTGGACTTGAAGCCGCAGCGGGTACCGCGGAACCGCTCGATGACATCCTCGGCCTTCATGCCGATCACGATCCGGGAGATACCCAGCAGGTTGCCGGGGCAGCCGCCCTTGATGACACAGCTCTGAATGATGCCGTTTTCATCTACATCCACAGTCATTTCACGGGAGCATACGCCCTTGGTCTTGTAAACATATACCATAAAAAGTTCCTCCTTTGGATTACCAGTGACAGCTGCATTCCCCTGAAAGAACACAGCTAAGATTTGTGACGAAGATTATTATAGTATACTTCCGGAAATTTTTCAATATAGAGAAGTTTGAATATACCCGGAACTGTGACTGAGTCACCAACCGTTCCGGACACCGTTCTGCAATTTACTAACACGTCAGAATATGCTATAATATCTCTGCCTGATAAAAGAGAGTAAAAGGGGCCCACCGGCTGGTTTGTGCGTGAACAGCCGGAAAACAGGCCACTTTTTAAGTGTAAAGGAAACTGACTTTACATAGTGTTTGTGCCGGAAAGGAACGGTTGGATCTTGAAATACAGTGTCAATTTTGAAAATATGGGGGCGGCGTTTGCAGTACCGGCAGCCGTTGTAGATCAGCATCTGCGGCTCTGCGGGGTGCTCCAGCTCAAGGTGCTGCTCCTCTTGCTGCGCCAGGGCAGGGCTATGTCCGACCAGGAGATCGCGGCCTTTCTGCGGCAGGACCCGGCGGACATTCGGGATGCGGCGCTCTACTGGGAGAACTGCGGCCTGCTCCGGTCCGAGGGGGACGGGGAACATACCGCTGCCCCCAATCCGGAACCGGCGGCAGTGGTTGCTGCCCCAGCCCGGGAAATGGCCCGGGAGGAGCCCCGCCGTACTGTGATCACGGCGGATTCCCGCCGGTTCACCCGGGCGGAGTGCGCGGAACTGGCTGCCCGGGACAATACACTGATGAGCCTGCTGCACAAGGCGCAGGAGATCATCGGCAGCACGCTTACCTCCATGGATATGCAGTGCCTGACGGCGCTCTATGCCTATTATGGGCTGTCGCCGGAGTTTATCCTCACGGTGATGGGCTACTGCAAATCCATCGATAAACTGAGCATGCGCTATGTGGAGAAAACCGCCGCCAGCTGGCAGGAGAAGGGAATCGACACAGTTCCGGAGGCAGAGCGGTACATTGACTATCTCAGCCGGAGGCACTCCAATGAGGGGCAGGTCCGGGCGGCATTCGGCATCAACGACCGCAGCCTGACCACCCGGGAAAAGGAGATGATCGCCTCCTGGTACGGAGAGCTGGGCTATGGGATCGATGTGATCCGGCTGGCCTATGAGCGTGCCGTGGAGAACACCGGAAAGCTCAGTTTTGCCTATATCAATAAAGTGCTTCAGAACTGGCACCGGGAGGGAGTGCGGACTGCGGCGGATGCAGCCAATGCGTCGGCCCGCCGTGCGCCGGTGCAGGGAGGCGAAACCTCTTACAACATCCAGGAGATTGAAGACCGGGTGCTTGCAGATTTTATGAACCGGTGAGGAGGAGATGACTCATGGCATATCCCAAGGAGATAATGGACAAGGCGTTTGAAACCCTTGCAGAACGGCGCAGCCAGGCCCGGAACGACTATCAGTACCGGCTGCAGGTGATCCGGGAGAAGGCTCCGGCAGTGGAGGAACTGCGCCGGGAGCTGACCGGCACCAGTGCCGCCATCGCCCGGACTGTGCTGTCCGGGGTGGATGTGGAGCAGAAGCTGGCCCGTCTGCGGGACACCAATCTGTATATGCAGCAGCACAAGCGGGAACTGCTCCGGGAGGCCGGCCTGCCGGAGGATTATGACGAGATGCACTTCACCTGTGAAGACTGCAAGGATACCGGTTATACAGACGGGAAGATGTGCCACTGCGTGAAGGATCTTCTGGCGGGGCTGATGCTGGAACGGCTCTCCCATACTGCCAATACCGATAACATCTCCTTTGCGAGCTTTTCGCTGGACTACTATCCTGCGGAGCCGCTGCCCGGATCGAAATCCTCTGCCCGGGACGTGATGCGGCGGGCATTGGAGGAGTGCCGGAACTATGCCGACACCTTCACACCGTCCAGCCGGAGTATGTTCTTCCAGGGCAAGACAGGTCTGGGCAAAACCCATCTGTCCCTGTCCATTGCCAAAGAGGTGATCCGCAAGGGGTACAATGTCCTCTACACACCGGCTCAGACCCTGCTGGAAACCCTGGAGCGGGAGCGGTTCCGCCGGGGAGAGGAGAGCTATTCCCTCAACTTTGTGCTGGACTGCGATCTGCTGATCCTGGACGATCTGGGGGCGGAGTTCTCCACCAACTTCTCGGTGTCGGTGATCTACAATATCATCAACTCCCGGCTGGTTGAAGGAAAGCCCACCATTATTTCCAGCAACCTGACCGCCAAGGAGCTGGAAGCCCGGTATTCTCCCCGTGTTGTTTCCCGGATCATGGGCGGGTATTATACGATCCCGTTCCTGGGCAATGACATCCGCATCCTGAAGCGATAGCAGCAACCCTGATCCCTCCGCCTGTGCGGGGGGATTTTTTGTGGGAACAAAGCCGGGGCGGGATTCTCAGAAATCCGTTGAAACCGGGGGATTGGAATGGTAGAATAATAGCCGAGAACGCACAGCGGCCCGCAGGCTGCTGCGACAGGAGGACGGCACATGTCGGACAAGAGGACAGAAATGGCAAAGCTGCAGCATCAGGCAGCGGAAACAGTACATACAGGAGCCGGAGAGGTCGGGAAATTTATCCGGTGGGCGGTAGCTGCACTGCTGGTCGGAGGCAGCGTCGGAACGGTGATCGGACTGTTCCGCATGGCTGTTTCCTGGGCGGTGCAGTCCCGGGCCCAGCATCCGGCGCTGTTGTTTGCGGTTCCGCTGGCGGGACTCCTCATTGTATGGCTGTACCGTTCCTGCGGCCTCAGTACCGATCCGGGTACGGACTATATGCTGCTGTCTGTTCGGACCAATCCCGGCGTACAGCTGCGCATGGTGCCGCTGATTGCCGTATCCACTGTGCTGACCCATCTGTGCGGCGGCTCGGCAGGACGGATGGGGGCAGCCCTGCAGATGGGCGGCTCCATTTCCGGGGCGCTGGGCCATTGGGCAAGAATGGACGAGAAGGACTGCCATATTATGACCATGTGCGGCATGGCGGCAGGATTTTCGGCGCTGTTCGGCACACCCCTGACGGCTGCTGTCTTTGCCATGGAGGTGATCAGCGTAGGAGAGATGTACTATGCGGCGTTCTTTCCCTGCCTGCTCTCCGCCTTCTGCTCTTTCCTGGTGACCGGTGCCATGGGGCTTCCGGCTGATGCCTACCAGGTTGCGGCGGTACCAGCTTTGTCGCTGGTTTCTATCGGGCAGGTGGCTCTGATGGGCGCCGCCTGTGCCCTGGCTGCCCGGCTGTTCTGTTCCGGACTGCGCTTTGCCCGCTATGCTTACGGCAGACTGCTGCCGAATCCCTATTTCCGCATCCTCACAGGCGGCGGACTGCTGATTTTGCTGACCCTTCTGGCAGGCTCCCAGGCGTATAACGGCGCCGGCACCGATGTTGTGATCCGGGCCTTTGCCGGAGAAGCCCGCCCGGAGGCCTTCCTGCTGAAGATCCTCTTCACCTCCGTAACTCTTGGAGCCGGGTACAAGGGAGGGGATATTGCACCGGCCTTCTTCACCGGTGCTACGCTGGGCTGTGTCCTGGCGCCGGTCTGCGGACTGCCCGCCTCCTTTGGGGCGGGTCTGGGGCTGGCAGGGGTGTTCTGCGGCGTGACCAACTGCCCACTCACCTCCATTCTGCTGGCCTATGAGCTGTTCGGCGGAGCAGGACTGCCGCTCTATGCATTGTGCTGTGCGGTCTCCTATATGCTGTCGGGGTACTGCAGTCTGTACGGCGCCCAGAAGATTCTCTATTCCAAGTTCCGGGCTGAGTATATCGCCGGAAACCGCTGACCTCTTCCTATTATATATAATAAGAAAGCCCGGACAATCTGTCCGGGCTTTCTGGGTATTTCGGGGAATCAGAATACGGGAATGAACTGATCCTCATACTGGGTATTGATGAACTCACGGGTTTCATCCGAAGTGAGGGCTTCCACCAGAGCCTTGGTCTTGTCGGTCTCCAGCTCGCCGCTCTGTACAGCCAGGATATTGGCATATTCCTGGGCACTCTCGGAATCAGCTGCTTCGTTGACGATAACCTTGTCCAGGATACCGGCTTCAATGGCATAGTTGCCGTTGATGGCAGCGATGGCAAACTCGCTCAGGTTTCTGGGGAGCTGAGCAGCTTCCAGCTCTACGAATTCCAGGTTCAGGGGATTTTCCTCAATGTCCAGGGGAGTGGCGTTCAGGCCAGCGCCTTCCCGGAGCTTGATGAGACCCTGGGCTTCCAGCAGGTTCAGGGCACGGGCTTCATTGGTGGGGTCATTGGGAACGCCGACCTTGGAACCCTCTGCCACATCCGAAACACTGGTCAGGGTCTCGGAGTAGAGGCCCATGGGCTCGAAGTGAACCTTGCAGGCCGAAACCAGATCGGTGCTGTTCTGCTCGTTGTAGTTATCGAGGTAGGGGGTGTGCTGGAAGAAGTTTGCGTCCAGATCGCCTTCATACAGGGCGACATTGGGCATTACATAGTCAGTGAACTCTACGATCTCCAGTTCATAGCCCTTGGCAGCGAGCTGATCCTTGGCGAATTCCAGGATCTCAGCATGGGGAGAGGGGGAAGCGCCCACACGGATCACGGTGCTGGAGGCATCGGAGCTGGAATTATCGGCGGTGGAGCTGGAGTTGTTGCCCGAGCAGGCAGCCAGGGAAAGGGTGAGAGCTGCGGCAGCAGCCAGTGCAATGATCTTCTTGGTGTTGTCCATGGAAAATTCCTCTTTTCTTTTTTAGTTACAGCTTTGCAGTCCGGGGAAGCAGGACCGGATTTCCGTGTTGTGGGGAAGATCCGGAAGTTCCTACCGGTTTCGTTTGTCGATCTGAATGGCGGTGAGGTTAAAGGTGGACTGAATCACCTGAACCACAACGACAATCAGGATCACCGTAATATACATCACGGAGTCTTCGTAGCGGTGTACACCGTAACGAATTGCTATATCGCCAAGGCCGCCGGCGCCTACAACACCGGCCATAGCCGAATAGCCAATCAGAGTGATGGCAGAGATGGAAAGTCCCCGTACCAGGGAGGGTACACTTTCTGGCAGCAGAACCTTTGTGATGATCTGCAGATCCGAAGCGCCCATGGTTTTGGCGGCTTCGATCACGCCGGTGTCCAGTTCTTCCAGGGAGGATTCCACCATCCGGGCCACAAAGGGAGCAGCAGCTACCACCAGGGCAAAGATGGAGGACTTGGGGCCGATGGAAGTACCGGCGATGAGCTTGGAAATGGGATTGAGTGCAACAATCAGGATCAGGAAGGGGACAGAGCGGATCAGGTTGATGAACCAGCTCAGTACCCGGTTGAGCGGGCGGTTGGGATGGATGCCGCCGTCCTTGGTGACATAGACCAGCACACCCAGCGGCAGACCGAATACATAGGCAAGCACCGTGGAAAAGACGGTCATGTAGAGGGTTTCCTCAAGACTCTGCAGCAGCAGGGGAGCATATCTGGCAATCAGTTCGTTCATTACAATGCACCTCCAACTCCAATGAGCTGCCGGGCGGCTACGCTTCTGGGAGCAGCCAGCACTTCAGCAGCAACGCCATATTCCGCGAAGCGACCGGATTCGATCACAGCCACCTGGCTGCAGATCTGCTTTACCACGCCGATCTCGTGGGTGATGATGATAATGGTGACGCCCAGCTTCTGGTTGATGTCCGAAAGCAGGTCCAGGATCGCCTTGGTTGTGAAGGAATCCAGTGCCGAAGTGGGCTCATCGCAGAGCAGCACTTTGGGATTGTTGGCGAGGGCCCGGGCGATGGCGACCCGCTGGCACTGTCCGCCTGAGAGCTGGGAGGGATATGCATCAGCCTTGCCGTCCAGCCCCACCAGATGGATCAACTCCTCGGTGCGCCGGCGGATCTCCGCTTTGGGCACACCGGCAATTTCCAGCGGGAAAGCGATGTTGCCGGAAACGGTGCGCTGCATCAGCAGGTTGTAGCCCTGGAAGATGACGCCGATCTGCCGGCGGTGTTCGGTGAGCTGCCGGCCCCGGAGGGAGGAGAGATCCCGTCCGTCAATGGAGATGGAACCGGAAGTGGGGGTTTCCAACAGGGCGATGCACCGCAGGAGGGTGGATTTGCCGGCGCCGGAAAGTCCGATGATCCCGAAAATATCTCCGTCCCGGATCTCGGCGGAGATGCCCCGGAGGGCTTCCACTTCACCGGATTTTGTATGATAGGTCTTGGTCAGGTTTTGAATGGTTATCATAGCAGCTGTCACCTCTGAAAGATTTCGCGGGGAAATAAAAAAGCCTCGTCCTCTGATCGTTCGATCAAAGGACGAGGCAAATCGCTTCGTGGTACCACCTTTTTTCGTTCCGGACTCGCATCCGGAACCTCATCAAGTACGGCCGGGAAATCCCGGATTATACTCTATTGCTGTAACGGGCAAACCCGTCGTAGCCTTACTGATGCCAGTTCGGTACGCAACTCCGAGGCCATTTTCGTCCTGATTCGCAGCGCCTCTTCTCAGCTCCCGAGGTTCTCTGTAACTGCTACGGCAGGAGTACTCTCCTCATCACCGTCTTTGGTGTTTATCAACTTGGTTGCCAGTATACTCTGGCTTTTGGGATTTGTCAAGGGATTTTTTGAAAAAAGTTTTCAGAAATCCTGCAGAACCTCAGTCAGCCAGCCGGGTCTTGTCAAAGGAAAAGTGCATGGGAACGCCATTTTTCATGGGTATCGACACCTCGCCCTGGATCAGCGGCGCAAGATAGCGCACCAGTTCTTCCCGGACATCGTTTCCGGCCTCATTGATCCACTTCCGGGGGATCTTGTGCTCCACATTGGCAACCTCTCCCAGCGGAGCGGTCTCATAGGCGATGCGGTAGGGGGCGTCGCTGATGCGGCGGTAGGCGATCATAATGCGGGTATCGCCCCGGAGCATGGCTTCCACCGCCTTCTCACCGGCCCGGACTGCTTCCTCCAGATCGGTGGCGGACTGCAGATGAGCCGCTGCCCGCTGCATGACGCTCAGCTCCAGCGAACGCACCTTGCAGCCGATGCGGTCGGCAGTGAGGCGCTCCAGATACTTGCCGACGCCAGCCAGGTACTTGTGCCCAAAGGCATCCACCTGACCGCTCTGCATGCTCTCGGCGGCATAGCTGCCGTCTGCCAGACGCACACCTTCGGATACAGCAATCACAACAGTGTCACGCTTGTCCAGTTCCCGGCGCACATCCTCCACGAACTGTTCCGGGTCAAAGACTGCCTCGGGCAGGTAGATGAGCTGGGGCGCATAGCTGCCGCCCAGTTCCCGGGTCAGCGAAGCGGCGGCGGTGAGCCAGCCGGCATTTCGGCCCATGATCTCGGCGATCACCACCGACTTCATGGGGTAGACTTCGGCATCCGCTGCCACCTCCATCAGGGTGGTGGCAATGTACTTGGCTGCCGAGCCGAAGCCGGGACAGTGGTCGGTGATGGGCAGGTCATTGTCGATGGTCTTGGGCACGCCTACAACCCGCACTTCCTCGCCGTGCTCATAGCAGTAGTCAGCGATCTTGTTGGCGGTGTCCATGGAATCGTTGCCGCCGATGTAGGCAAAGTAGCCGATGTTGTACTTGCGGAACATCGCCAGAATCTTGGCATACTGTTCCGGGCCCTTGTCCGGCGAGGGCATCTTGTACCGGCAGGAGCCCAGGGCAGAGGAGGGGGTGTGGCAGAGCAGCTCAAAGTCCGCGGCAGTCTCGAACTGGTCGTCCACCCGGATGATGGTTCCTTCCAGGATTCCCTGGATGCCGTTCACCGCGCCGTAGACCATACCGATTTCCTCCGGATGGCGCATTCCTTCCCGGATTACGCCGCACAGGCTGGCATTGATGACAGCGGTAGGGCCGCCGGACTGTGCCACAAGCAGATTTTTCTTCATATCCAAAGCACCTCTTTCGCAAAAATAAGCGGGGTCATATCCGGTTTTATTGTAACATAAAGAGAGCGGACGCACAATGGCGGAGTACCGAAGAAAAAGAGGGCTTCTTTTCCGGCAAAATCGCAGAAAAATCTTGACAACTTCCGTCAGACTGTCTATACTGAATCTTGTAATGCGAATAGAGTCACAGCGTTGACGGGCAGAATTTGCTGACCGCTGCTTCAGAGAGGGTCCTCCTGGCTGAAAGGGACCTGGAAGCGATGGCAATGGGCCGGCCCTGAGCTCCGGTATGAGGAATACCGGCGTATCCGATGCGTTAGATCGGCTTCAAGAGGCAGCGGAGGAAGATCTCCGGTGCAATTTGGGTGGTACCGCGGAACTGTGAAACCGACAGCTTTCGTCCCAGACTGGGACGGGAGCTTTTTTATTTTCTGTTCGCAAAGAGTCTTTAGGAGGGACAAACGATTATGAAATGGACAGGCGTAAATGACCTGCGTGAGGCTTTTCTCAAATTCTATGAGAGCAAGGGACATCTGATCCTGCCGTCCTTCGGGCTGATCCCCAAGGATGACAACAGCCTGCTGCTCATCAACTCCGGCATGGCGCCGATGAAGAACTACTTTCTGGGCATCAAGACTCCGCCCAGAAAGCGTGTAACCACCT
Source organism: Hydrogenoanaerobacterium saccharovorans (assembly GCF_016901815.1). Taxonomy (GTDB): domain Bacteria; phylum Bacillota; class Clostridia; order Oscillospirales; family Ruminococcaceae; genus Avimicrobium; species Avimicrobium caecorum. The sequence goes on along the minus strand of NZ_JACSNR010000007.1, from coordinate 83,591 downwards.
GCCAGAAGTGCATCCGTACCCCGGATATTGAGCGTGTGGGTAAGACTGCCCGTCACGGTACCTACTTTGAGATGCTGGGCAACTTCTCCTTCGGCGACTACTTCAAGCATGAGGCAACTGCCTGGGCCTGGGAATTCCTGACTCAGGTTCTGGAGATTCCGAAGGACCGTCTTTACATCTCCATCTTTGAGAGCGATGACGAGGCCTATGACATCTGGACCAAGGAGATCGGCATTGATCCGTCCCACATGGTTCGTCTGGGCCGGGACGACAACTTCTGGGAGATCGGCTCCGGTCCCTGCGGCCCCTGCTCGGAGATTTACTTCGACCGCGGCGAGGAATATGGCTGCGGCAAGCCGGACTGCGCTCCTGGCTGTGACTGCGACCGCTACATGGAGATCTGGAACCTGGTATTCTCCCAGTTCGACTCGGATGGCAACGGCAACTACACTCCTCTGGAGCATCCCAATATCGATACCGGTATGGGTCTGGAGCGTCTGGCCTGCGTTATGCAGGGTGTAGACAACCTCTTCGAGGTAGATACCGTTCAGAACATCATGAAGCACATCAGCCGCATTGCTGGCGTTGAGTACAAGACAAACGAAAAGAGCGATGTATCGCTGCGTGTTATCACCGACCACATCCGCAGCACCACCTTCATGATCGGCGATGGCATCGTACCCCAGAATGAAGGCCGCGGCTATGTACTGCGCCGTCTGCTGCGCCGTGCTGCCCGTCATGGCCGTCTGCTGGGTATCAAGGAGCCCTTCCTGTATCAGGTAGCTGAAACTGTAATTCAGGAGAATCAGCCCGCTTATCCGGAACTGCTGGAGAACAAGGACTACATTATCAGCATCATCAAGGCAGAAGAGGAGCGCTTTGCCAAGACCATCGACCAGGGTATGAGCATGCTCAACGACCTGATCGACCGGATCGCCAGCCAGGAGATTGCCAGCGGCAAGGTTCTCTCGGGTGCTGAGGCCTTCAAGCTGTACGATACCTTTGGCTTCCCGCTGGATCTCACCATGGAGATCGCCGGTGAGCGTGGTGTATCGGTGGATGAGGATCAGTTTGCCAAGTTCATGAACGACCAGCGGGAGCGTGCCCGTGCTGCCCGTGCAGCCATGGGTGACCTGGGCTGGGAAGGCGATGTGCTGCAGGGTATCCCCGGCAACACAGAGTTCGTAGGCTATACCGACAAGACCTGCACTGCCAAGGTAGCTGCCATCATCAAGGACGGCGCTCTGGCTGATGAGATCGATGAGGGCGAAAGCGGCATCATCGTTCTGGACCGCACCTGCTTCTATGGCGAAGGCGGCGGTCAGGTAGGCGACAGCGGTATCCTCTTTGGCGCCAACAGCACCTTCCAGGTACTGGATACCAAGAAGTCGGTCAACAGCCACTTCATGCACATCGGTGAGATGAAGGCCGGTATGATCCGGGTAGGCGATGAGCTCACCGCTGAGATCGACAGCCTGCGTCGGGATTCCATCATGCGCAACCACTCGGCCTGCCATCTGCTGCAGGCAGCTCTGCGGGAAGTACTGGGTACTCATGTGCACCAGTCCGGCTCCTATGTGGATGAGAACCTCTGCCGGTTTGACTTCTCGCACTTCAGCGCCATGACCTCCGATGAGATTGCCCGTGTTGAAAACATTGTAAACGATATGATTCTGGCAGCTCTGCCTGTTACCGTAGAGACCATGTCCCAGGACGAGGCCAAGGCCAAGGGCGCAATGGCTCTGTTCGGTGAGAAGTATGGCGATGCTGTACGGGTTGTGGATATGGGCGGACGCTCCATCGAGCTGTGCGGCGGTACCCATGTGGACAATACCTCCCGGGTTGGCCTGTTCAAGATCGTGAAGGAGTCCTCCATTGCCGCCGGTGTACGCCGCATCGAGGCTGTGACCGGTCGTGGCGTACTCGGTCTGATTGACGCAGACCGCCATCTCATGGACATGGCCTGTGAGGCCCTGAAGGTGGGCAGCCATGCAGAACTGCCCGGCAAGGCTGCTGCTGTTGCCGCTGAGCTCAAGGCCAAGGACAAGGAGATCGAGGAGATCAACGGCAAGCTGGCTTCGATGCAGACCCAGGCTCTGGCAAACACTGCTGTGGAAGTAGGTTCTGTAAAGCTGGTTTATGCAAGCCTCAACGGCATCAAGCCGGATATTCTGCGTAAGATCACCGACCGGTTCCGTGATACCGATCCCAGCATCGTAGCAGTATTCTCCACCACTTTGGACGGCAAGGCTTCCATCGCTGCAAGCTGCGGTAAGAGCGCAGTGGAAGATGGCGTTCATGCCGGTCAGCTGGTGAAGGAGATCTGTTCGCTGGTAGGCGGCAGCGGCGGCGGTCGTCCGGACAGCGCAATGGGCGGTGCCAGCGACATCTTCAAGATCGATGAGGCCTTTGTACAGATTCCCAGCCTGGTAGAGAAGATGCTGGGTTCTCACAAGCGCCGTTCGTAATACAGACTGTATAGATACAGTTTTCCGGAAAGGAGCAAGAATTATGGATTGTCTGTTCTGTAAGATTGCGGCAGGGGAGATCCCGTCCGCAAAGGTATACGAGGATGACCGGGTTCTGGTATTCAAGGATATTAACCCGGTAGCTCCGGTGCATCTGCTGGCGATTCCCAAGGAGCATATCCAGTCGGTGGATGCAGTGGATGCTTCCAACTGTGAACTGGTAGGCTATATCTTCACTGTCATCGCCAAGGTGGCAAAGGAGCAGGGTCTCACCAACGGATACCGGGTTGTATCCAATATCGGAGCGGACGGCGGTCAGAGCGTACCGCATCTGCACTTCCATATCCTGGGCGGAAAGGAACTGGCCTGGCCTGCCTGCTGATCAGGCTCCGGTACAGTAAAAACCATACAGAAAAGCAGCAACTGCCTGTGCAAGGATTCGCATGGGCAGCTTTCTGCTTTAATAAAAAAGGAGAAGTAAAAGATGGAAACTTATAAGCTGCATGTAGCTGGTCTGGAACGTGACTTGCCCATCTGCCCGCTGAACGACAATCTGTCCATTGCCGGCTTTGTAATGTTTGGTGATGTGGAGATGACAATCCGCAGCGCGGAGGAACTGCTCAAGCGTGTGGGTGACTTTGATCTGCTGATCACCGCAGAGTCCAAGGGTATTCCGCTGGCTTACGAAATGTCCCGTCAGTCCGGCAAGAAGTATATCCTTGCCCGCAAGAGCATCAAGCTCTATATGCATGACCCCGTGTCCGTTTCGGTGAAGTCGATCACCACTGCTCAGGTGCAGACCCTGTACCTGGACAGCACCGATATGGAGCAGATCCGCGGCAAGCGCATCCTTATCGTGGATGATGTTGTATCCACTGGTGAGTCGATGCACGCTCTGGAGTGCCTGGTGGAGAAGTCCGGCGGTGTGATTGCCGGCAAGTGCGCTGTCCTGGCTGAAGGCGATGCCAGAGAGCGTACCGATGTCACCTTCCTGGGTGAACTCCCGCTCTTCTTCAAGTAAGCTGTGAATCTGTGAGCTAAAGGGGAAATACTGTCATGAAACGACCGCTGTTCGATGTAGGAATTGCTGTTCTGCTCGGATCAGCGGTCGTTTTGTATGGAAATATATACTGCTATCTGCTGCTTCCGATGCTGCTTGCGGCAGCGATGATCTGTGCGGGCCGGGCAGCAAATCCCCGCTGGAGAAAGGCTGCGGTCTGCGCCCTGAGTGCTGCCGCTTCGATCCTTCTGATGCTGTCAGTCAGCCTTTCCCTGGAATCAGAACTCAAACCGCTGGATGGAAAGACCGCAGAGGTGACCGGCGTTGTCACAGAGAAGAAAAGCGGAAATCTGCATGAAGCATACGGCTCTGTATCCACCGAAGCCGGGAGTGCGGAGCATATTAAATTCACGCTCTGGAACGCACTGTCCGATGAACTGGAAGCAGGGGACAGTTTCCGCTGCACAGCCCGTGTGACCTACGATGATCCCTATACATCGGAGTACCGCTCCTCTGCCGGGGAGAGCCGATTCCTGTTCTGTGCCACCGGCGAAGAGATCGAACTGCTGGACAAATCGCTTTACCCGGTCCGTGCTGTGACAGCCAGACTGCGGGCGGAAACAAGTGACCGGCTGATCCATGCCCTGGGAGCTGAAACCGGCAATCTGTTCAGCGCCATCACCACCGGACTGCGCCCGGGATTTGATGACTCGGTGCAGATGATGAAGGACGCCGGTGTCTATCATGTGCTGGCGATTTCCGGTCTGCATATCGCTGTATTCTGCCATCTGATCCTGGCGCTTACAAGGGTGCTCCCGCTGCGCCGCCGGCTGCGCAACAGTCTGGCGCTGCTGTGCCTGTGGTGTCCGGTGCTGCTCTCCGGCGGCAACCATGCAGTGCTCCGGGCGGCAGTGATGTACTCAGTTCTGCTGTTTGGCCGTGTAATCGGGCGTAAAGCTGATAGCCTTAACAGCCTCGGACTCGCTGTGATCCTGCTGATTCTGATGGACCCGTTTGCGGTGCTTTCCTATGGGTTCCTGCTCTCGGTGCTGGCGACCCTGGGAATCCTGCTCTATGAGCGTCCCTTCGCCGAATTTCTCAAGAGCCACCTCCCGGCACAGCTCACCGGACGAGTCGGCAGCAGTCCGGTTCATCTGCTTGCCTGTGCCATTGCAGCTCAGTGCCTGACTCTCCCGATCCTGGCGGATATGGATTCCCTCCTGGTTCTCAATGGCATTGTGGCAGGCATGCTGATCCTGCCGATGATGACGCCCATGCTCCTGTTGGGGTACCTGCTGATTCCGGCACTCTGGCTGTTCCCGGAGGGCGCAGGTCTGCTGGTGCTTCCCGCCAGACTGCTGGGCAGCTTGTTCCTGCGGATTGCCGGTTGGTTCTCCGGGCTGCCGTTCATTTTCCCGCTGGATACTCCGGTTTCCAGGACGGTTGTCCTGCTTATGACCCTGCTGCTGGTGGTAATAACGGCTTTGCCGGCAGCCCGGCGGTTCTTCCGTCCGGCTATGCTGGCAGGCGCCTCCATCTGCTGCCTGCTGATCGCCTGGGAGCAGTGGGAACTCGCCGGCTCCGTGCAGGTGATCTCCCGGGGCGAGGATCTTATGCTGCTGCAGGATGGCCATGCGGTTGTGCTGCTGGCAGACCGGGACAGTGAAATGCTGGAGGAGCTCCGCCGGAATGGGGCAGAGCAGATCGATCTGCTCATTGTGGAGAGCTATGCGCCGCTGCAGGCCGAGGGAACGCTGGAATTGCTGCGGGAATATCCTCCGCTGCAGATTGCGGCTCCGGACAGCGGCGCAGTGACCAGCTATCTCGAAGCGGTCTGTGACGCGCCAATCACCAGCCGGGAACAGATCGAAGCGGTGCTGCCGGGGGACCTTCAGCTTCGCTATCAGCGGGGTATGGGCGTGGAAGTTTCCTGCGGCGATATTTTGCTCTTAAAGTTTCAGGATGTTTATGATATAATAAAACAGTATGAGCCGGATGTTCTGCTTTTGCCGGAGCAGAAGGCACAGGTGTACCGGGCGGGAGGCATCCGGGTCCGGGAAAACACAGCCGAGCGCACAGAACTGCTGTTCTGGACATAGGAGGGACTGCGTGTGGCGCAGATGAATGAAAAGGAACTGAATCGTGCCCTGCGCACTGGTCTGCCATCGGGGGTTTTCCTGCTCTACGGAAGTGACCGTTATCTGGTGGAGCGGTATGCGTCCCTGATTGTGGACCGTGCGGTCAAAGGGGATAAGACCTTCAACTATGAGCGGGTGGACGGAGCCAAGATTGACTTCGACCATCTGTATGACAGCATCCTGACCCTGCCGATGATGGCAGAGCGCCGGGCGGTGATGCTGGACGATCCGGACATCGATAAGCTGTCTGCCGGGGATCTGGACAAGCTGCTCCAGATTCTGAATGATGCTGTGGAGCCGACGGTATTCATCATTGCCATCAAGCAGAATGAGTTCCTGCCCAAGAAGTCCAGCCGCTGCCGCAAGCTGCTGGAGGCAGTGGACCGTCTGGGCATTGCGGCAGAGCTGGGGGAGCGCAGTGCGGCGGATCTGGCAGCCTTCGTGATGAAGCGCTGCGCTGCGGCAGGCTGTACCATTTCCCGTGAAAACGCCGATTGGCTGGTATCCAAGACCACCGGTGAGCTGATCGCAGTACAGAATGAAACTGACAAGCTCATTGCCTTTACACAGTCCGGAGAGGTATCCCGGGAGGCCGTAGACCGCCTGGTGAGCGCCACTGTGGAGGCTGAGGTGTTCAGTCTGTCCAAAGCGATCCTGGCACGGGATTATGCCAAAGCCCAGGGGATTCTGTCGGCGCTGCTCTATCTGCGGGAGCCGGCAGTGAATATCCTCTATGTGCTGAGTATGTCCTTTGTGGATCTCAGCCGGGCCAGAGCTGCTATTTCCGCCGGGGTGGAAACCTCCAAAGCCGCAGCGGATTTCGGCTACAAGGGCAGGGAGTTTGCCATGCGCAACGCCTTCCGGGATTGCCGGAAGCTGCCCCAGCAGTTCCTGCGCCGGGCGCTGGAGGTACTGGCCCGGGCAGACTTTGAGCTGAAGAGCTCCGGAAACGATGAGAAAATCGTTCTGCAGAAAACCATTACCGAGCTGTTCCTGCTGCTCGGGGAGGAGAGAGCATGATCCATCTCAGGCAGGCCGTCGTGGTGGAAGGACGGTATGACAAGGCAAAGCTGGCGTCCATACTGGATGCAGTGATTATAGAAACCGGCGGGTTCCGGATCTTCAAGGATAAGGAGAAGCTGGCAATGCTCCGGGAAATCGCCCGGCGGCAGGGCTTGGTGATCCTCACCGATTCCGATACAGCCGGATTCCGGATCAGACGGTACCTGGGCGGCAGCATTCCGAAGGAGCAGATCATCAACGCCTATATCCCGGATATTTTCGGTAAGGAAAAGCGCAAGGACAAGCCCTCTGCCGAGGGAAAGCTGGGGGTGGAAGGGGTGCCCGCCGAGGTGATCCGCCAAGCGCTGGAACAGGCCGGTGTATTTGCGGAGCCGGCAGAGGAACAGACCCGCCGCATCACCAAGACCGACCTGATGGAGCAGGGATTTTCGGGCGGAGCAAACAGCTCCCGGCTCCGGGAACGGCTCAAGAAGAAACTGGGGCTCCCGGAACACCTGGGCACCAACGCCCTGGTGGGAGTGTTGGGATGTATTCTCAGCTATGAGGAGTTTCTGAAACTTGCGGCGGAGATCCGTGCGGAGGACGAGTCCGCAGCCGATCCGGCCCGCTGAACTATCATAAAAAACGATTAAGAAAGGAGAGCAGGGCATGACATTCAGCAGCATCAGCTTTATCTATCTGTATCTGCCGCTGGCGATCATTATATTCCGGCTGACACCGGCCCATCGCCGGGTGGCCTGCCTGACGCTGCTCTCCTGGTGCTATTATCTGCTGGCAAGTGTTCCGGCGGCACTGATTTTGGCGGCGAACTGCCTGCTGGATTTCGTGCTGCTGAGCTTTCTGGAACTCTATCTTGCCCGCTGCCCGGATAAGCCGGTGGGGTATCTGGCCTTCGCTGCCAAGGCGGTGGTGGTCCAGATCCTCGTGATGGCCTATTCCCACTGGAGCCCCGGAGCCTCACTGGGCGGGTTTGTCTATACTGCCACGCTGATCGGCTACCTCTGGGATCACAGCCGGGGCAAGGCGGGGTACTTCCGCTCCTTCTGGGATTATGCGCTGTTTACCACCTTCTTTGCCAAGAGCTATCTGGGGCCGGTGGTGCGGTATGACCGGTTTGTCCCGCAGTTTTCTCAGCTGCGCTCCTCGGCAACCCTCATCAGCCGGGGCGCTGTGCAGTTTGTCATCGGGCTGGCGAAAAAGGTTATCATTGCAGATGGTGCCTTGATCCTCTATCAGGAGCTGGCATCGCTTCCGGTGGAGGAGTACACCTTTTTCTCCGCCTGGATGCTGGTCTTTGCCGCTGCGATGGCGATCTTCTTCACCATCTCCGCCTATGGCGATATGGCACGGGGGCTCTGCTCCATCTTCTCGCTGGAAGTTCCCCGGGTGATCTACTATCCCTATCAGGCCAAGAGTGTGGTGGAATGCGTATCCCGCATCAATATGCCCCTCTATGATCTGGTGGTGGAGATTGTCAGCGGCTCGGCGGAACGGATTCGCCAGCTCCGGCGGTACCGCCACGCCGACACCCGGGAACTCATTGCGGTTCTGGCGGGAGTTGTAGTGGTGGGGATCTGGTTTGATCCCGTGCCGCAGGTTCTGCTCTGGGCTGGATTCCTGTTCCTGATGGTTCTGGCGGAGCGGTATCTGTATTTCTGGCTGTTCCGGTATATCCCCGGCCTGCTGCAGTCCGCCGTGACCTTCGGGCTGTTCCTGTTCAGTCTGGCTCCGCTGGTTCTGCCGCAGTTTTCCAATACCGGAGATCTCATTTCCGTGCTGCTCGGCTTCTCGGCCCAGCGTATGATCTCCGACGAAACAAGCTATTATCTGGCTTCCAACTATCTTGTGATCCTGCTGAGCCTGCTGTTCTTCACCAGTCTGGCAGACCGCCTGACCGGGTTCCTCTCCAAGAAATTCCCGGTGGCGTCTGAATGGGTGATCGCGGTATTCAACGGCTCGCTGCTGATCCTTACCACAGCTCTGCTGGTGTAAGGCCGATTCGATTCTGTATTCAGGAGGTGTCCCATGGCGAAACGAATCTCCGCTATTTTCTTTCTCACTGTGATTTTCTCGGCGTTTGCGGTGCTGTGCGTCCGTTTTTCAGCGGGCGGCGCCGATGGTCTGACACTGACCCTGCGGGCCCTGGTGGACGGCGAAGTCTCCGCCCAGCTGGAGGAGGCCGCCTGTGAGAATATGCCGGGGCATTCTATGCTGCACAAGCTGGCGGTGGACGCACGGCTGTTCGGCGGTTCTGCTGAGATTGACGGAATCCTGGTGGGGGACACCATGCTGATGAAGAATGTCCAGCCGCCGGATGACGAGATCGCCACCAAGAACAAGCAGTCGATCATCGACCTTGCCTCTTTCCAGGAGCATCCCACCTATGTGATGCTGCTTCCGACCGCCTGTGCCATCAAGCAGCAGGAATTGCCCGAATATATCAATCTGTTCAATCAGCGCAGTTATATCGATTCGGTCTATACGGAGATGTCCGGTTCGGTTTCGGTGGTGGATACCTATCTGAAGCTCCTCTCGGGCATGGAGGAGTACATCTACTACCGCACCACCGATAACCTCACGGCAAAGGGCGGCTATCTGGTGTATGAACAGCTGGGCATGCGGCTGGGTATTTCCCCGCTGCGTACCCTGGATCAGTTCGACATCGACTATTCGGATGACTACTTCTACGGCGAGCTGTATGAACAGCTTCCGGTGGACCGGATTCAGCCTGACCGGGTGCTGCTGTACCGCTTTTCCAAGTACCGCCGGGAATACCAGGTGACCCATTACGACCATGGGGAAGCCCGGACCTATTACACATTGTTCCCGGAGTTCACAGCCCAGCTTTCCGGCTACAAGGGCGGGAATGAGCTGATCCTCGGCGGACTTTCGCCGGTGATTACCCTCAAGAGCTCCACCAGCAGCGATAACAGCCTGGTGATCTTCGCGGATGAGACAGTGCTGAGCTATATCCCGTTCCTTCTGGTGCACTATTCGGATATTGCCATCATCGATGTGGAGCATGCCACACCGGAGGATCTGGCAGCCGTAAAACTGGAGGACTACAACCAGGTGCTCATCGGCGTTTCGGTGGATACCTTCATGCATGAGGATATGCATACGGTGCTTTCCAGCTATCTGCCCCAGGCCGGAGAAGCCGCAGGGAATTAAAAAAGACCGCTCACCTGAGCGGTCTTTTTTGCTGGGGAGAAAGTAATTTACGGGCAGATTACCGGAGGGTATCCCGGTTCTGGGCCAGAATCCACAGGCAGGCACAGAGGGGGATGACACAGAACAGGATGGCGTAGTTGCCGAAATGCTCGGTGGTGATGCTGCCCAGTGCGGCGCTGAGGATAAAGATGGCGATGATCCCGTAGTAATGGGTTGCCTTGCTGCCCTCAGACGGCTGGCGCAGGGCAAAGAAGCGGTAGAAGGCTTCGGTGGCGCTGCGCAGGTTGCCGGTACACATGGTGGAGTTGTAGGCGTAGGTTTTCAGACGGCGGAATGCCTCCATCTGCAGGCCGCAGAGCACGCCGATCAGCACATTGGCGGCGGTGTTGTACTCGTTGGGCACCAGGGCGGTGACGACGGTGAGCAGGATCTCGATGAGCAGGATCGCCTGCTTCCAGTGCAGGAGATTGTGCCGTTCGCAGTAGGTTTTCACCATCTCGGCGAAGTAGACACCCAAAGCGAAGCAGACAATGGGGATCAGGTATTTGAATGCGCCGCCGAAATCTCCGGCAGCCAGATTCATGCCCAGCCGGGCCATATTGCCGGTCTGACCATTGGCAAAAACATGATCCCGTGCCACATAGGAGTAGGTTTCAAAGAATCCGCCTATGATTGTGAGCAGGATGCTGAACAGCAGTGCTTCAGAGGCGTCAACAGCCGGTTTCTCAGCGGAAATCGGTACAGTCTTGTTTGTTTTTTCTATCACAGGTTTGCACTTCCTATATTGTATTCTGGCTGGCCCGGACAGACAAAATTGTGTCCGGGGCGTTAAATCCAAGTGATATTATAGCATAATCTCCTGGAGCGGGACTGCCAATTTTACTCCGCATTTTCTCCGGGCAGTTGGTTACTGTCTCTAAATACCGGCGGAAGTGCCGCGGCATCCTCCAGCTCCCGGAGCAGGCGCACATTGTTCTGGAGGCGCTCGTTTCCGGGGTCCAGCTCCAGGGCCTGCAGGGCATATTCCAGCGCCAGGGTATTGCGTCCGATGTTGTAGTATGCCACAGCCATCAGATCCCAGGGCAGACTGCCCCAGGCATCAGCTTCACAGATATAAGTACGGGGGCGCTTTGTGATGCGCAGGGCCCTCCCGGCGGCAAAGAGCACGCCATGCCAGTCCTTCTGATAGTAGAGCTCCAGGGCCAGATCGGTGAGCGGCTCCCGGAGATGGGGCGCTTCGGCTGCGGCCCTGAGATACCACCGGACTGCCTCATCCGGCTGTCCCTTGTGGCTGTAAGAGGAGGCAATGTACCGCATGGAGGCCGCCCGCTCATCTGCCCAGAGGGCATTGGGCATGGCAAGATGCTTTTTCAGGGTGCGGATGCAGTCGTCCCAGCGCCGGTAGTAGAAGTATTCCCGTCCCAGATAGTGGGTGTTGCGGTCGTCGTCCGGGTCCTCCCGCACCGAGAGCTCCAGCAGCGGCAGGTACTGTCCCCGGGATTTGGCAGGGTCAGGGTGGTGCTCCAGACGCATGCCCGGTGCGTCCACCGTTTTGCCCGGCGTACCTTCTCCAATCCAGCTCAGCACCTCATGCACCGGGTGCGTCCATTTGTACCCGTGCCGGGCGTGGATCTTCTCGTACCAGAAGGTCACGCCGTCACTGCCGTCTGCCCGGAAGCTCCACACATAGGGGTAGCGCACCTGGGTCACTCCCGGCGACCATACCCGCTCCAGTTCCGCCCGCCATCCGGGGAGGAAGTACTCGTCCAGGTCGGTGCAGACGCAGAGATCGGCATCGTCGTCCACCAGCTCCAGGGAGCGGTTCCGGGCCGTATCAAAGCGCCAGGGGGAGAACTGCTCCTCATAGACTCTGGCGCCCCGGCTGCGGAGCTTCTGTACCGTATCATCGGTGGAGCCGGTATCCAGCACAATGACCCGGTCTGCCTCCTGCATGGAGTCCATCCAGCGGTCCACAAACCCGCTTTCATTTTTACAGATTGCATAAACTACGATTTTCATCCGCTTGCCTCCCAGTATTTTGATACAGTGCGAAAAGACGGACAGCCACACGGACTGTCCGTCTGATCACAGCTTGATTGTCAGTTGAGTTTCTGGATCGTCATAGCTGCGTTGGTCACAGTGGTATTGTCCTCGGTGGAGTTGAGGGTGATGGTGACCGGCGCACTGGTGACATTCACCAGAACGGTTGCGCCGACAGTGGCAGGGTCGGAGGTATTGCTGACCTTGGCCTCCTTGACACTGCCGTCGATGGAGGTGCCGTCCTCCTGCAGTTCCAGGCCGACATTGCCGGTGGAGGAGGTATTGGTTACCACCGCCGAATAGGTGATGCGGTAGAGACCATTCTGGGTCAGCGAGAAGTCTGCCGAGCTGGCGGAGTGGGTGATGTCACTGCCCTCTTCTACCTGGTTGGTGTCGAAGGTGATGTCATCTCCGGTGCTGGCAGCGGTCTGCGAGCTGGTGTTGGTGGCATAGAGGGCATTCACAGTCGGTGCGGCGCCCTGTGGACCGGTGGGGCCAGTGGGGCCGGTAGGACCTTCCGCACCCTGGGCGCCGGCAGAACCGGCAGGACCCTGGAGGCCCTGCTGTCCCTGGGGACCAGTGGGCCCGGTAGGACCTTCCGCACCGGTGGGGCCGGTGGGACCTGCTACGCCCTGCTGACCCTGAGGGCCGGTAGGACCAGTGGGGCCAGTGGGACCCTCAGCACCCTGCAGACCGGTCGGGCCCTGGAGACCCTGCTGCCCCTGCGGCCCAGTGGGACCGGTAGGGCCGGTCGGTCCGGCAGACCCGGTGGGACCGGCAACGCTGATGAGGTTGTAATCCGGGGAAGAACCCGGTGTGCCGGTGGGGTTATCCACAGCGGCCTGATACAGCGAGCCATTGTAGAACAGCATGGAACCACGAGGATAGGGGAAGCCGGGGGTGAAGGAAGTCACAGTTTCCAGGCCGGCACCAGCAGGACCGATGGGGCCGGTAGAGCCAGTGGGACCAGTGGGGCCCTGAGGACCGGTCGGGCCGGTGGGACCCATGGGGCCGGTCATACCCATTTCGCCCTGAACGCCCTGGAGGCCCTGCGGCCCCTGAGGCCCCTGCGGACCCTGGGGACCCTGAGGGCCGGTAGCGCCCTGGGGAATCACAAAGTTGAGGACAGGATTCTGCGGCGTGCCGCTGTTGGTGACCTGTGCTTCGGTGCCCGGGGCGCCGGTGATGGTAGTGCCGATGGTGATGGTATCCGGACAGACGGGTGTGCAGGGGCAGCCGGGCATACCGCAGCAGGAATTGCCGCAGTTCTGGCAGGAATTGCCGCAATCCTGACAGGAGTTACCGCAGCTGTCGGGGCAGAACCCGGATGAACAGCCGGTATTTCTGAAAATATTCATAGCAAGCTCCTTTTGTGTGGATTTACGCGGCAGCAGCATTGCCCCGCGCCTATCACTATGATATGCGGCAGGAGAAAAAAGGTTCCATCTTTCTCAGATTCCGGAAAATTCTTTCTGAAAACTGGAAGAAACAGCGCGTTTGGGTTATAATGGAACCAGCACAGGGCAGAAGGGAGCGGATGGGCGATGGAGATCCGGGTGCGCCGGGCAGAAGCAGGGGATCTGGATGGGATCGAAGAGCTCTATGGACGGGCAGGCGACGCGGAAGAGGGCCGTCTGGATGGCTCCCGGTGGAAGCGTGGCGTCTATCCGCTGCGGCAGGATGCCCAGGAGGGGCTGGAAGCCGGCGCGCTCTATATTGCGGAGCTGGACGGACAGATCGCCGGCTCGGTGATCCTCCGGCGGGAGCAGGACAGTGCCTACCGGCAGGCCAGCTGGCAGATTCCCTTTGAGGCGCCGGTCTTTGTGGTGCACACCCTGGCAGTGGACCCGGCATACCGGCACCGGGGCGTAGGACGGGCACTGCTCCGCCACGCCGCCGAAATGGGCAGGGAAGCGGGGCTGCAGGCCATCCGCCTGGATGTCTATGAGGAGAACCGCACTGCCATCGGGTTCTATGAGGCCTGTGGATACCACTGCTGCGGACGCATCGATCTGGGGCTGGAGGAAGTCTATGGCCTCAAGTGGTACTATGCCTATGAAAAGCTGCTCTGAAGCGGGATTTTTCGCAGAAAACTTTGAAAAATGGCTTGCATCCGGAAATGGATTGTGCTATTATATTACAGCATACTATGACCGCAGGGGCCAGAATGGCGTCTGCGGGGTTTGATGCCCCGCCAAACAGGCGGTGACATTAAAGCAGGCGGTCCTCTGCCGTGATCGGGAATGAACGCTTGTATATTTCAAGGAGGATGTAACAAATGGACGCACTGAAGCTCATGGCAGAAAGCTGCATGAAGAAGGACCTTCCGGTCGTAAACATTGGTGACACTGTTCGTGTCGGCGTTAAGATCAAGGAAGGCGACAGAGAGAGAATCCAGGCCTTTGAGGGTACTGTAATCGCCAAGAAGCATGGCGGTATCGCTGAGACCTTCACCGTACGCAGAGTTGCTCACGGCGTTGGTATCGAGAGAGTATTCCCCATTCATTCCCCCGCTGTTGCCAGCGTGGAAGTGATCCGCAGCGGTAAGGTTCGCAGAGCTAAGCTCTACTACCTGAGAGACCGTGTGGGCAAGGCTGCCAAGGTCAAGGAAGTCAAGTAAATTCTGTGACGGCAAAGAGGAGCTTGTTAAAAGCTCCTTTTTTGTTTTTATCCGAAAAATGTCTATACAAGTTTCGGGATTTACGGTAGAATAATAGGATAGAGAATTGATATTTTAAGGGGAGTTTCAGATATGATAGATGCACAGTCCATCCAGTGGTTCCCCGGGCACATGGCAAAAACCCGCCGTCTGATGGCAGCCAACCTCAAGATGGTGGATATTGTGGTGGAGATCACCGATGCCCGGATTCCCCAGAGCAGCCGGAACCCGGAAATTGACCGGATGCTGGGTCAGAAGCCCCGGCTGATCCTGCTCAACAAATGCGATGTGGCAGATCCCAACCTCACAGCCCGGTGGTGTGAATACTACCGCTCCAAGGGGATTCTGGCCATTCCCACCGACTGCAAGAGCGGTCGGGGACTGAATGAAATCATTCCCGGCGCCCGTCAGGTGCTGGATGAAGTGATGAAGCGCCGGGAGGCCAAGGGACTTTCCCAGAAGCTGCTGCGCATGATGATCGTGGGTATTCCCAATGTGGGCAAGAGCTCGCTGATCAACAAGCTGGCCGGCAGCAAGCGGGCCAAGGTGGAGGACCGCCCTGGTGTCACCCGCGGCAAGCAGTGGGTGAGCATCGGCGGCGGTGTGGAGCTGCTGGATATGCCCGGCGTCCTCTGGCCCAAGTTCGATGACAAGGAGGTCGGTGAAAAGCTGGCCTATATCGGCTCCATCAAGGACGAGATCCTGGACATCGAGCACCTGGCAATGCGTTTCCTGCAGACCGTGGCGGAGAACTATCCCAAGCTGCTCTGCGCCCGCTACAACCTCACCCCCGAGGAGATTGAGGGCAAGGATGGCTTTGACCTGCTGGAGCTGGTGGGCCGCAAGCGCGGAATGCTTCAGTCCGGCGGCGTAGTGAATACCGAGCGGGCAGCCATCATGCTGCTGGACGAGTTCCGGGGCGGAAAGCTGGGGCGCATCACCCTGGAAAAGCCGCCGAAGTTCACACCGGCTGCCAGGGAACAGGAGCAGGACGATGCTGAGTAGTTCCACGCACAACCACACCACCTGGTGCGACGGCAAGAATACCCCGGAGGAGATGGCGGAAGCAGCCTGGAAGCTGGGTTTTACCGACCTGGGCTTTTCCGGGCATACCTATGTGGACTTTGCCGACTTCGGCATCCGGGACGAGCTGGCCTATGCGGCTATGCTCCGGCAGCTGGGTGAACAGTTCGCCGGCAGAATGCGGATCGCCGTGGGCATCGAACACGACTGGTACTATCCGGTGCGGCACCGGGAGGCGTTTGATTATATCATCGGTTCGGTGCATGAGATCCAGAGCCCGGACACCGGCAAGCGGTACATCATCGACGGCCCGGCTTCCTATGCCGAAGCCTGCCGGGACGAAGCCTTCGGCGGCGATGGTCTTGCCATGGTCCGGCGGTTCTACGAGATCACAGCGGAAAATGCCGAGCAGTACCGTCCGGACATCATCGGACATTTTGACCTTATTATAAAGAACAACGCAGGCGGACGCCTGTTTGACGAGGAGAGCCGGCAGTACCGGCAGGCGGCACTGGAAAGCCTTCACCGCTGCCTGGATACCGGTGCGGTGTTTGAACTCAACACCGGCGGGATCTTCCGGAAGTACCGCAGTACGCCTTATCCGGCGGATTTTCTGCTGCGGGAGCTGTGCGCAAAGCATGCCCGCATAACCGTCAATGCCGACGCCCATGAGACAGCGGCGCTGCGGTTCTGGTTTGACGAGCCGCTGGAGCTGCTGGAAACAGTGGGCTTCGGAAGCGTCTGGGTATGGGAAAACGGCGGATTCCGGGAGAGAGGCATCCGGGATCTGCGGCGATAAGGAGAGAGAAGATGGCAGAACTGACATTGGACCGGGAATATCATGCCAAAGGCATCCAGCTGCTCTGCGGCGTGGATGAAGCCGGACGCGGCCCACTGGCTGGTCCGGTATTCGCGGCGGCAGTGATCCTGCCGGCGGACAAGGAGATCCCCGGGCTCAACGACTCCAAGAAGCTCTCGGAAAAGAAGAGGGAAGCCCTCTATGATGTGATCCGGCAGGAGGCACTGGCTTACTGTGTTGCCTCCGCCAGTGAAGCGGAGATCGACGAGCTCAATATCCTCGGCGCCACCTTCCTGGCAATGCACCGGGCGGTGGAGGGACTCTCCCAGGTGCCGGAACTGGTGCTGGTGGACGGCAACCAGGACCCCAGGCTGGGACTTCCCACCGAAACGGTCATCAAGGGGGACGGACAGTCCCAGGCCATTGCGGCGGCTTCCATTCTGGCGAAGGTGTCCCGGGACCGCTATATGCTGGAACTGGATCAGCAGTATCCGGAATATGATTTCAAAAAGCACAAGGGCTATCCCACCAAGGAGCATTACGAACGGCTGACCGAATACGGCATTTCGCCGGTTCACCGCCGCAGTTTCCTGAAGAAGTTCACCGGAGGGCGGTCATGAATGCCTTAGGGCGGTTCGGCGAGGACCATGCGGCCCGATGGCTGCAGGAGTCCGGATGTACCGTCCTGGAGCGGGGCTGGCGCTTCGGACACGGGGAGATCGACCTCATCATACTGGATGGAGAGGATCTTGCCTTTGTGGAGGTCAAGACCCGCAGCCCGGATTATCTGGTGCGTCCGGCGGAGGCCGTGGGGCCAGCCAAGCGCCGCAAACTCATAGAAACTGCCCTGTACTATACCATGGAGCATCCGGAGTATTCCGGCTATCAGCCCCGGTTTGATGTGATGGAGATCGTCGCACAGCCGGCGGACGGCAGCTGGAGCATTCTGGAACAGGCCTACTGGAAAGGAGCGTTTGATGTCAATGGATCTCTTTGATCTGCACTGTGATACCATTACTGTCTGCAGTTCCAAAAATCTGGAGCTGCGCCGCAATGATCTGCATATCAGCCTGGAGCGTCTGCCGGCTGGGAGCCGGTGGGGCCAGGCATTTGCCATCTTTGTCCCGGATGAGCTCCGGGGCGAAAAGGCGGTGGAGTTCTTCCGGGAGAATGTCCGGTTCTTCCGGGCTGAGATGGAGAAGAACGCTGACCGCATTGTCCAGGCTTCTGATTATAAAGAGATCATGCAGGCGTTTGACGATGGGAAGTTCGCTGCCATTCTGACTGTGGAAGGCGGCGCCGCTCTGGGCGGACAGCTGGAAATGCTCGACGAGCTCCGGAACTGCGGCGTGCGGATGCTCACGCTCACCTGGAACGGGGAAAATGAGCTGGGCAGCGGCTCGGATACCCACAAGGGCCTGACTCCCTTTGGCATCGAGGCGGTGCGCCGGATGGAGGAGCTGGGCATTCTGGTGGATGTATCCCACCTCAATGACGAGGGCTTTGCCGATCTCTGCAAGGTGGCGACCAAGCCCTTTATCGCCACCCATTCCAACAGCCGGACCATCTGCAATCACTCCCGGAACCTCACCGATGAACAGTTCTGTGCCATCCGGGATCGGGGCGGTCTGGTGGGGCTCAACTATTACCGCTACTTTATTAAAGAGGATGGCATTTCGAAGGATATAGATGATCTGCTGGCCCATGTGCGGCATTTCCTGAGCCTGGGCGGAGAGGATATCCTCTGCTGCGGCTCCGACTTTGACGGCGCCGAGATCCCGGATTATCTGAACGGCCTGGATCGGGTGGAAAACTTCCGGCAGGCTCTGCTGGACAGCGGCATCTCCCCGGAGATCACTCAGAAGATCCTGTTTGAGAATGCCCGCCGCTTCTTTGAGAAAAATCTGTAACCCTTTTACATACCGCAACTGCTTGCAAATGCTTGGAGGTACATTATGAAGTATATCAGTACACGGGACCCGTCCATTCAACTCACTGCGTCGCAGGCGATCCTCAAGGGTATCTCCCCGGAGGGCGGACTGTTTGTCCCGGAGGAATTTCCTCAGGTGGATCTCGACTTTATCCGGGAGCTGGAAGGTCTTACCTACTGGGAGCGGGCAGAGCGCATTATGGCGCTCTATCTGGACGACTTCTCCCGGGAGGATCTGAAGGCCTGCACCGAGGGTGCCTACCGTGGTACCTTTGACGGCGATCGGCCGGCTCCGGTCCGGGCGGCAGGGGATCTGCGCCTGCTGGAGCTGTGGCATGGCCCCACCTGTGCCTTCAAGGATATGGCACTGCAGATGCTGCCCCGTCTGGTTTCCACCGCCCGCCGCAATCTCGGCGATGACCGCCGGGCCATTGTGCTGGTGGCAACCTCGGGCGACACCGGCAAGGCAGCCCTGGAGGGCTTCCGGGACGTGGACGGCACCGGCATTGCGGTCTTTTATCCGGTGGACGGCGTCAGCCAGATCCAGCGGCTGCAGATGGCAACCCAGCAGGGCTCCAATGTGGCAGTCCAGGCTGTGGAAGGCAACTTCGATGACTGTCAGACCGGCGTAAAGCACCTCTTTGCCAAGGAACAGCTGGCAGAACGCCTGGGCGAGCAGAAGATGTATCTCACCAGCGCCAACTCCATCAACTGGGGACGGCTGCTGCCTCAGATTGTCTACTACTTCAGCGCCTATGCCGATCTGGCTGCTTCGGGCGAGATCCAGGTGGGGGACAAGCTCAATGTGGCGGTGCCCACCGGCAACTTCGGCAATATCCTGGCCTGCTATTACGCCAAGCGCATGGGACTGCCCATCGGACGGCTGATCTGCGCATCCAACCGCAATGATGTGCTTACCGAATTCCTCACCACCGGCACCTATAACCGGAAGCGGGAATTCCATCTCACCAATACCCCGTCCATGGATATCCTGATCTCCTCCAATCTGGAGCGGTATCTGTTCGAGCTGTTCGGACGGGAAGCGAGAGCCGTGGCCTACTGCATGTACCGTCTGAATGAGGGCGGGGAGTACTCGGTCACTGCCGAGGCTCTGGATCAGATCCGGGAGGAATTTGCCGCATACAGCTGTGACGATCAGAAGACCCTGGACACCATCCGGGAGATCCATGACCGGTGCGGCTATGTGATGGATACCCATACCGCAGTAGCGGTGAACGCACTGGAACAGTACCAGCAGGAAACAGGGGACAGGACCCCGGTACTGGTGGTATCCACTGCCAGCCCGTTCAAGTTTGCGGACAGCGTCCTCACAGCACTGGGCCGTGAGGTACCGGCAGGGGAGTTTGACTGCCTGCGGGCGCTTTCCGAGGTGAGCGGTCTGGCGGTTCCGGCAAGCCTGGCTCAGCTGGAGGAGCTTCCGGTGCGGTTCGAGGGGGCTGTGCGTCCCCAGGAGATGGAGCATGCCCTGCTGCATGCTCTGCGGAAGATGGATGAATCTATGTAGCAGCTTTCTGCTGCCCGGATGGGAAACAGGAAGCTGCCGGTTCTCAGGCGATGGTCAGCGGGCCTTGAAGGTGGAACAGTTGGTCTCAGCGGTGCTGCTTGCAAACTGCGGGCCTACCTTGATGGAGGGCGCAGTGCAGGTCTTCTTGTCACGGTTGTAGACGCAGCTTCCCACTTCACAGGACACCGCGGTCTGACAGGTACAATTCTGCTTTTCCATGGGTGAATCATCTCCTTTCGCCTTTATCTTACCCGGACACCGGTTCGGCATACCAAGAAAAATTTACTTCACAGGAGGCGTTTATGGCACTTTATGTAATTGGCGATCTGCATCTTTCGCTGTCGGGCAACAAGTCGATGGATATATTCCCCGGCTGGCATAACTATGTTGACCGGACCCGGCAGAACTGGCTGGCAAAGATCCAGCCGGAAGATACAGTCGTGCTCGCCGGAGATACCTCCTGGGGCATGAGTTTCGCGGAGGCCAAGGCTGATTTTGAATTTGTGAATGCCCTGCCCGGACAGAAGATCATTCTCAAGGGCAACCATGATTACTGGTGGGCGACCATGAATAAAATGAACGCCTTTTTCGCGGAAAACGGCTTTGACACCCTGCATATCCTGCACAACAACCACTATCTGGTGGAGGGGGTCTGCGTCTGCGGCAGCCGGGGCTGGCTCTTCGATCAGGGGGAACCCGCTGATCAGAAGGTCATTGCCCGGGAGGCGGGACGGCTGGAGGCTTCCATTCAGTCCGCCGGGGACATCCCGGAGGAGAAGGTGGTGTTCCTGCACTATCCGCCGGTGTATGGCGAGCAGCTCTCTCCGGAGATCATCGAAGTGCTGCTCCGGCACAAGATCCGCCGCTGCTATTACGGACATATCCATGGAACCGGGTGCAGTTATGCCTTCAACGGCAATTATATGGGGATCGAGTTCCGGCTGATCTCGGCGGATCATCTGGGCTTTGACCCGGTCCGGATCGAAACACCGGGCGTAATTCTGCCATAAAACCGGCATTTTTTATCGTTTCGTGAACAAAACATCGCCTCTGGTGCTGTTTTTTTCATAAAATCGTATGGATTTCTTATTAAATCTATGGTATACTTGCAAAAGTATATCGTTGTAATTACAGGAGGACGAAGATCAATGAAACTCGTTTCGTGCAACAAGCTTGAGAATAACAAGGTAGCTCTGGAAGTTACCGTCACTGCTGAGGAATTCCAGCCCGTTCTGGATGTGGTTTACCGCAAGCATGCCAAGGAGATCACCATTCCTGGTTTCCGTAAGGGCAAGGCTCCCAGAGCTTATGTGGAAAAGCAGTATGGCGACTACTTCATCGAGGAAGCTGTCAACGACATGTATCCCCAGGCTTATGAGGAAGCCTGCGGTGAGGCCAATGTAACTCCCGTTGAGGCTGCTCAGGTTGAGGTCAAGGAAGCTTCCAAGGACGGCTTCACCTTCGTGGCTACTGTTACTGTAAAGCCTGAGGTTGAGGTCAAGAACTACAAGGGCCTGAAGGCTCCCAAGGCTGAAGCCAAGATCAACGAGGCTGATGTGGAGACCACTCTGGCTCAGCTGCGCGATCGTGCTGCCCGTCTGGTAACCATTGAGGATCGTCCCGCTCAGATGAACGATACCGTAAACATCAACTTCGAGGGCTTTGCTGACGGCGTTGCTTTTGAAGGCGGCAAGGGTGAAGGTGTGGATCTGGTACTGGGTTCCGGTCACTTCATTCCCGGCTTTGAGGAGCAGATCGTTGGTCACAGCACCGGCGACAGCTTCGATGTAACTGTTACCTTCCCCGAGGAGTATCATGCTACTGACCTGGCTGGCAAGCCGGCTGTATTCAAGACCAGCATCAACTCCATCAAGGAGAAGCAGCTGCCTGAGCTGGATGACGACTTTGTAAAGGATGTCAGCGAGTTTGACACTCTGGATGAATTGAAGGCCGATATCCGGGCAAGACTCATGGAGAGAGCTGAAGCCAAGTGCGAAGAGGACTATGAGAACGGTCTGGTATCCGCTGTGCTGGAGAACACTGTGATCGATCTGCCCCAGTGCATGATCGATACCCGCATCGATGAGATGGTTCAGGACTTCGACTACCGTCTGAGATCCCAGGGCCTGGATCTGAACACCTACTTCCAGTACACTGGCGAGACCCTGCCCGCTATGAGAAAGACCTTCGCTGAGCAGGCTGAGCGTCATGTACGCATCCGTCTGGCTCTGGAGAAGATCGCTGAGCTGGAAGGCCTGACCGCTACTCATGAGGATGTGGACAAGGAGATCGCCAAGATCGCCGAGATGTACCACATGGATGAGAAGGAAGTTCGTGAGAACATGCCTCTCAACGCTCTGAGCCAGGATATCGTAGTCAACAAGGCAATCGAGCTGATCAAGGCCAATGCTGTTGCTGAGCCGGTTGGGGCTGAGAAAGAGAAGAAGCCTGCCAAGAAGACCGCTGCCAAGAAGACTGCCAAGAAGGCAGAAGAGGCTCCGGCTGAGGGTGCAGAAGAAGCTCCCAAGAAGAAGACCACAAGAAAGAAGAAGGCAGAGGAAACCGCTGACGCTGAATAAGCGCATTTTGACGCTCGCTCTGCCATAAGATGATCCGGAGGTGTCAAAAGTATGAGTTTAGTTCCGATGGTCGTAGAGCAGACCAACCGTGGAGAGCGTTCCTATGATATTTTCTCCCGACTGCTCAATGACCGAATCGTTATGCTGTGCGAGGAAGTAACCGATGCCAGTGCCAGTCTGGTAGTGGCTCAGCTGCTCTATCTGGAAGGCCAGGACCCTGATAAGGATATCCAGCTGTATATCAACAGCCCCGGCGGTTCGGTAACCGCTGGTATGGCAATCTATGATACCATGCAGTACATCAAATGTGATGTTTCCACCATCTGTATCGGTATGGCAGCTTCGATGGGTGCATTCCTGCTCTCGTCGGGTGCCAAGGGCAAGCGGTTCGCACTGCCCAACGCGGAGATCATGATCCACCAGCCCTCTGCCGGTACTCAGGGACAGATCACTGATATGGCGATCCATCTCAAGCGTCTGGAAGTAATCAAGAAGCGGATGAACCGCATCCTGGCAGACAATACCGGCAATCCGGTGGAAGTTGTCACCGCCGACTGTGAACGGGATAACTTCATGTCCGCCGAGGAAGCGGCAGAGTACGGCCTGATCGATAAGGTAATCGAACACCGATAAAAAAGCGCACGCAGGTGTCTGCTCCGGCAGGCGCCTGTTTGCTGATTGTGAACAGTATCCAGAATGGAGGACCCTATGCCCAAGTATGACGATACACGCCCGATCCGCTGTTCCTTCTGCGGCAAGACCCAGGATAAGGTGGAGCGGATGATCGCCGGACCGAATGGCGTGTATATCTGCAATTACTGTGTGGATCTCTGCTACAATGTTGTACACGAAGGGGAAGAGCTTGAGCAGAAGCATTCGCACCGGACCATCCGGGAAGAGGTATCCATCGACATCCCCAAGCCGATGGAGATCAAGAAGATCCTGGACGACTATGTCATTGGTCAGGACAATGCCAAGAAGGCGCTGTCCATTGCGGTTTACAACCACTATAAGCGCATCTATTTCGGCAGCGATGACGCAGAACTTGCCAAGAGCAATATCCTGCTGCTGGGACCCACCGGTGTGGGTAAGACCCTGTTGGCTCAGACCCTGGCCCGGGTGCTGAATGTACCCTTTGCCATTGCGGATGCCACCACCCTGACCGAAGCCGGTTATGTGGGTGAGGATGTGGAGAATATTCTGCTCCGTCTGATCCAGGCTGCTGACTTTGACATCGAGCGGGCAGAGCGCGGCATCATCTATATTGATGAGATCGACAAGATCTCCCGCAAGAGCGAGAACCCGTCCATCACCCGGGATGTCAGCGGTGAAGGTGTACAGCAGGCTCTGCTGAAGATCCTGGAAGGCACCGTTGCCAATGTACCGCCCCAGGGCGGACGCAAGCACCCCCAGCAGGAATTCATCCAGATCGACACCAAGAATATCCTGTTCATCTGCGGCGGTGCATTCGAGGGAATCGAAAAGATCATCGAAAGCCGGGTAGCGACCTCGTCCATGGGCTTTGGCGCACAGCTCAAGTCCAACAAGGATAAGGCCCGGGATGAATACCTCAAGCAGCTCATTCCCCAGGATCTGGTCAAGTTCGGCCTGATCCCCGAGCTGATCGGCCGTCTGCCTATCCATGCCACCCTGGATTCGCTGGATGAGGAAGCCCTCAAGCGGATTCTGGTTGAGCCGAAGAATTCCATTGTGCAGCAGTACAAGACCCTGTTCAAGCTGGACGATGTGGAGCTGGAGTTTGAGGACGAAGCCCTGTCGGCAATCGCCCATAAGGTAATCGAGCGCAAGACCGGTGCCCGTGGCCTGCGGTCGGTGATGGAGGAGATCCTCGGCGACCTGATGTACACAGCGCCCTCTGATCCCACCATCGAGTCCATTACCATCACAGCGGACTTTGTGAATGGGAAGGGCAGTCCGATGATCACCTACGATCAGCTGCGGCAGCCCCATAAGCTGCGGCTGAATCCCGAAAAGCCCTCCTCACACCGGAGCGGCACTGCGGGCTGATCCCCTGGCAGATTCCATCCATGATTTTTCACACAGCCAGCCGTCGGGTTTCTTTACTGCCTGTCGGCTGGCTGTTTTATGGGGAATCCAGGCAAATTTCGGCAATACTTGACAGTTTCAGCCGAATATACTATGATATTTGTAAGAATGCGCCTGTTTAGGCGGAAAGGCGTGGTTTTATGGAGAATAAGCTGATTTCTTTCGGTGACAAGGCCATAGACTTTACATATCAGACCCCTTATGGAAAGACATCCACTCTGGAGGAAAAGGTCCAGAAGGCAGATAAAACCTTCCTGATCTTCCTGCGGTATTACGGTTGTACCATCTGTCAGCTGGATATCCGGGCCTATCGGGAGAACTATCAGAAGTTCCTGGACAAGGATGCCCAGATTCTTCTGGTACTGCAGAGCGCTCCGGCTACCATTGCCGAGAGCATTACCGAGGAGGAGCTGCGGTTCGAGGTAGCCTGCGATCCCGAGGGCAAGCTCTATGACCTCTATCAGGTGGGGGCAGCCCGGAGCAAGCTGGGGCTGGCTTCCATCAAGACCATCCGCAAGATCCAGGCAGCCAAGAAGCTGGGTCTGGAGCACGGTGCCTATGAAGGCAATGAGCTCCAGCTGCCGGCAGTGTTCCTGCTGGACCGCGGTATGAATGTGGTATATGCGCATCGTGCCAAAAATGCCGGAGATATGCCGGAAATCGCCGATTTGCTTGCCAAGCTGTAACGAGCTGCATACGGATGCCCAAGACCTCTGCTGTACGCCTGCAGAGGTCTTGTTTTACCCTGGTCTTGCTCTTGAAAAGCGGACTGTTTTCGTGTATAATAAAACAATCATGCGGAAGAATGTGCTTTCGCATGGGATTCTACGAATATATGGAGGTGTGTTTTATGGCGGATACCAAAACTGATATGCTGCCGATTTGCCTGCCGGTTCTGCCGCTCCGTGGAGTGGTGATGTTCCCGCAGACGATCCTCAATCTGGATGTTGCCCGGGAAAAATCGGCCCGTGCCATCGAGCATGCTATGAAACACAACAGAAAGATTTTTATTGTGGCTCAGAAGGATGTCCAGCAGGAGGACCCGTCTTTTTCCGATCTGTATCGGGTGGGTGTTGTAGCGGAGATCCAGCAGGTCGTGCGTGCCCGCAACGAAAAGCTGCGCATTATGGTCGAAGGACTGTATCGTGCTGCCATTTCGGATGAGGTCACCGATTTTGAGCCCTTTTTCCTGGCGGAAGTCACAGAACTGCCCTATCGCGGACTGCGCACCGGCTCCACTGATAAGATGAACGCTCTGATGCGTACCGTCAAGGATCTGTATGAGAGATACTGTGAACTGTCGCCCAAGATGTCCAAGGATCTGATCCCCAATGCCATGCTCACCGATGACGCGGTGTACCTGGTGGATTATATCGGCGGAAATATGATCCTCGCCCCTGATAAGAAGCAGACACTGCTCAATGAAAACAGCATTGCCAAGCGTCTGCAGCTGCTGGCTTCGCTGCTGGAAGGGGAGATCAATATCCTCACTCTGGAGCGGGAACTCTACGCCAAGGTCAAGGAGCAGATCGACCAGAACCAGCGGGAGTACTATCTCCGGGAGCAGCAGCGTGCCATTGCCGAAGAGCTGGGCGAAGGGGACAACATCGACAATGAGGCGGATGAGTACCTCAAGAAGATCGAGGCGCTCTCGCTCAATGATGAGGCCAAGGAAAAGCTGACTGCGGAGGTGCGCAAGCTGCGCAAACTCCATCCCAGCTCTCAGGAGGCCGGTGTGGTGCGGGGCTATCTGGATACCTGTCTGGAACTGCCCTGGAATGTCTACACCAAGGACAAGATCGACATCAAGGCGGCGGCCCGACTGCTCGACCGGGAGCACTATGGTCTGCAGAAGGTCAAGGAGCGGATTCTGGAACTGCTGGCAGTGCGTCAGCTGGCGCCGGACATCAGCGGACAGATCATCTGTCTGGTGGGCCCGCCCGGTGTAGGCAAGACTTCCATTGCCCGGTCCATTGCCGAAGCCATGGGACGCAAGTATGTGCGCATGTCCCTGGGCGGCGTCCGGGACGAGTCGGACATCCGGGGTCACCGCAAGACCTACATCGGCTCGATGCCCGGTCGGATCATGGCTGCCATCAAGCAGGCCGGCAGCAGCAACCCGCTGATGCTGCTGGATGAGGTGGACAAGCTGGGCAGTGACTACCGGGGTGATCCCTCGGCAGCCCTGCTGGAAGTGCTGGATGGAGAACAGAATTCCGCATTCCGTGACCACTACATCGAGGTGCCCTATGACCTCTCCAAGGTGCTGTTTGTGGCGACTGCCAACACCACCGAAACCATTCCCGGCCCGCTGCTGGACCGTATGGAAGTGATTGAGCTCTCG
This sequence comes from Hydrogenoanaerobacterium saccharovorans, assembly GCF_016901815.1. Classification (GTDB taxonomy): domain Bacteria; phylum Bacillota; class Clostridia; order Oscillospirales; family Ruminococcaceae; genus Avimicrobium; species Avimicrobium caecorum. Next base: position 56,825 of record NZ_JACSNR010000007.1, on the reverse strand, counting down.
AGCTACACCCGGGAGGAGAAGTTCCAGATTGCCAAGCGGCACCTGGTCAAGAAGCAGCTCAGCCGGCATGGACTGGATTCCAAGCGGCTGCATATCACCGATGGTGCGCTGTATGCCATCATCGACAGCTACACCCGGGAGGCTGGTGTCCGGAACCTGGAGCGGAAGATCGGCGAGATCTGCCGCAAGAGCGCCCGGGAGCTGGTAGCCGGTGATGTGGAGAAGGTGAGCGTGACCGAAAAGAATATCGAAACCTATCTCGGGCCCAAGCGCTTCAAGCCGGATGACATCTCCGGTAAGGATGAGGTCGGCGTAGTCAACGGCCTGGCCTGGACTGCTGTGGGCGGCGAGATGCTTCAGGTGGAAGTAGCGGTGATGGACGGCAGCGGCAAGCTGCAGCTCACCGGAAGCCTGGGCGATGTGATGAAGGAGTCGGCACAGGCTGCCATCAGCTATGTGCGCAGTATGGCGGATCGCTTCGGCATCGACCATGAGTTCTATAAGAACAAGGACATCCACATCCATGTGCCGGAAGGTGCTGTTCCCAAGGATGGCCCGTCGGCTGGCGTGACCATCACCACAGCGCTGGTATCGGCGCTCACCGGTATTCCGGTGCGGGGCAAGGTCGCCATGACCGGCGAAGTGACTCTCCGGGGCCGGGTACTGCCCATCGGCGGCCTGCGGGAAAAGACCATGGCTGCATACCGCAACCGGATCAACACCGTGGTAATCCCCCGGCAGAATGTATCCGATCTGCATGAGGTGGATGAAGCAGTGAAGAAGGCGATCCGCTTCGTTCCGGCAGATACGGTGGCAGATGTACTGGAAACAGCTCTGTGCTCCATGCCGCATCCCACCGGAAAGCGGCATGAGGAGAACCATCTGGGCCAGAAAGCGGAATCCAAATCCTTTGAGATCACCGTTCCGAAAGCAGAAACGACCGATCGGCCTCAGGCGAGCAGATAGGAGATTGGCATGAATTTTCACAATGTAGTCTTTGAAACTTCCTTTGGTCGGTTCGACCAGCTTCCCAAATCGGATCTGGTGGAGATCGCCTTTGCGGGGCGCTCCAATGTGGGCAAGTCCTCGATGATCAACAAGGTCTTCAACCGCAAGCAGCTGGCGAGAGTCAGCGCTGTGCCGGGAAAGACTGCCACCATCAATTTCTTCCGGCTGGAAAGTGTGCGCTTTGCGGATCTGCCCGGCTATGGCTATGCCAAGGTAGCCAAGGGGGAGAAGGAGCGCTGGGCCAAGCTCATTGACGGGTACTTCCGCAGCGGACGGAACATCGGTCTGGTGTTCCAGCTGGTGGACGTCCGGCATAAGCCTTCCCAGGATGACCTGCAGATGATCGATTTTCTCATTGAAAACGAGTTCCCGTTTGTGCTGATCCTGACCAAGAAGGACAAGCTGACCAAGACACAGCTGGCAGAGCGTCTGGAAGCACTCCAGACCGAGATTCCCTGTGCGGATCAGATTACCATGATCCCGTTCTCGTCCGAAAAGGGAGATGGGGTAGAGGAAGTCAAGGCAATCATTGAGGAAATTGCTGCGGAATATGCCGAGGATTTGACGGAAGAATAACAACTTCAAGGGAATTATGCAATATAGACTGCACAGTTCCCTTGAATTTTTTGTGTAAACAAATATTTCTTGAATTTTTGGTTGTTTCCCTATTTACTTTTGCACACTAAAATGATAAACTATGACTTGTGAACAAAACTGCACTGGAGGTTATAACATTGGAGCCGAAACTACAAACTTCAACCCTGGAAGAACTATATAAAGCGATCCTGACTTTGGAGAATGTGGAGGAATGCCGCCGCTTCTTCGATGATCTCTGCACAGTTCCGGAACTCAAGGCATTGTCCCAGCGGTTCCAGGTAGCAGGAATGCTGCGGGAAGGCAAGGTATACAGTGAGATCGTGGCTCAGACCGGAGCCAGCACAGCGACCATCAGCCGTGTGAACCGCTCGCTCAATTATGGAGCGGATGGATATACCATTGTTTTCTCCCGGATCAAGAAGTGACGATGCACGGATATGGCTCGTTCGCGAAATACTACGATCAGCTTACCCAGAATATTTCCTATGGGGAGCGGGCGGCGTATTTTGATGCGATAATCAAACAGAATATGGACAGTGCCAGCGTGGTTGCGGATCTGGCCTGCGGGACAGGCAGTTTATCCTTTGAACTGGCCGACCTGGGATATGATGTGGTCGGCGTGGAGCTTTCGGAGGATATGCTGTCTGTTGCCATGCAGAAAAAGATGGAACGCCCGGATCTGCCGTTTACCAATCCGCTGTTTGTCTGCCAGGATCTCTGTGAGCTGGAATTGTACAGCCCGGTGGATGCGGCAGTCTGCGCACTGGACAGCATCAATCACATCACAGAACCGGAAAGTGTCCGGAAGATGTTCCGGAAGGTCGGGGAGTATGTACGCCCGGGCGGACTGTTCGTGTTTGATGTGAATACCGAATACAAACACCGGCAGGTTCTGGGGAATGAAACCTTCGTCTATGATACCGACGAGGTCTACTGTGTCTGGCAGAATACCCTGGAAGATGGTCTGCTGGTGACAATCGATCTGGACTTTTTTGTCTATGATGAGGAGAATGACTGTTATTACCGGGAGAGCGATAGTTTCGCGGAACGGGCATACAGCCATGATTTTTTGTGTACCCTGCTGGCGGAAAACGGCTTTGAGCTGGTGACTGTCTATGGGGATGACAGCTTTGACCCGGCTGGGGAAACCACCCAGCGGGCCATTTATGTTGCAAAGAAAACCGGAAAGGAAAATTAAATGGATAACCTGATTCGTGTCATTGCGCGGGACGGCTCTGTGATGTGCTGCGCAGTGGATTCCACTAAGATCGCCGGAGAGGCAGAGCGGATTCACAAGACTTCTGCCACAGTTACTGCGGCTCTGGGCCGTCTGCTCACTGCCGGCGCCATGATGGGCAGTATGCTCAAGAACTCTGAAGATTCTGTGACCCTGCGCCTGAGCGGCGGCGGTCCTGCCGGCAAGTTCACCGTTGTGGCGGACGGTGCCGGTATGGTCAAGGGCGATGTGGAGAATCCCATTGTGGAGATCCCGCTCAATAGCTACGGCAAGCTGGATGTAGCCGGTGCGGTGGGCAAGGACGGTTCCCTGACTGTGATCCGGGACCTGGGCTTCGCACAGCCGACCATCGGCAGTGTTCCCATCGTTTCTGGCGAAATTGCGGAGGATGTCACCTACTACTATGCGGTCAGCGAGCAGGTTCCCACTGTGTGCAGCCTGGGCGTGCTGGTCAATCCCGATCTGACTGTCGCCAGCGCCGGTGGATTCCTGGTGCAGCTGCTGCCCGGTGCCGACGATTCGGTCATCGACCGCTTGGAAGCCAACATCAACAAGCTGCCGGCTGTTTCGCAGATGATCGCCGACGGCATGACTCCGGAGCAGATCGCTTTTGCCGCTCTGGAGGGCTTTGAGCCGGAGATCCTGGACAACCGCGCGGCAGAGTATCGCTGCGACTGTTCCCGTGACCGGATGCGCAGAGCACTGGTCAGCCTGGGACAGGAGGAGCTGGCCCGGATGGTAGAAGAAGGGGAGAACATTGAGGTAAACTGTCACTTCTGCGGCACAACCCATGTATTCACCCCGGATGAGATCCGTTCGTTCATGCAGAAATAAAATCCGGAATATCTGGAAGATTTCCTGCATAAAATCGGATAAACGGGTTGACAAAGAATCCGGAATATGATATTATAAATAAGCTGAGTCACGACAAGTGATTCAGCCGATGTGGGGGTATAGCTCAGCTGGGAGAGCATCTGCCTTACAAGCAGAGGGTCTCGGGTTCGATCCCTGATGCCCCCACCACATGCGGGTTTAGCTCATCTGGTAGAGCGCCACCTTGCCAAGGTGGAGGTAGCGAGTTCGAGCCTCGTAACCCGCTCCAGTATGGCGCCATAGCCAAGTGGTAAGGCAGAGGTCTGCAAAACCTTCACCACCGGTTCAAATCCGGTTGGCGCCTCCAAAACAGAGTACCGCTCTCAGCGTTCTGCTGAGGGCGGTATTTTTATGCGGAAAGGAAGTTTGTGATGGGCAATACAATGATGAACGCCTCTTATCAGGTGGGGACCATGGCAGTCTGGCTGGGCACTTTTGCGGACCCGGAAGAATTTTACCGGTATGTACAGACCTGTTACTGCACACTGGATGAGGCTGAACTGGACCCGGAGTATATTTTCTCCCCGGCGGAGTTTGAAGAGCGGCTTCACAAGCTGTTCCGTCCGGAGAATGGGGAACGCCCCGAGGAAGCTACTCTGCGCCGGGCTTTCCGAACCCAGTACAATGCGTTTGAGTATGACTTCGGTCTGCTGTTCGATGAGGACTTTGCAGTGTGCGATTACTGCATGGAGCCTACTGAGGATCTCTCCCTGCTGCTGGAGGAGTGGCCCGAGCTGCTTGAGCCGGTCCGCAAGCTGGTCCAGGAGCAGAATTTCCGGGAGCCGGTCAACTGCATTTTTGCAGTGCCATCCTGCATGTATACCGGGCCGGTCCGGATCTCCAATCCCCAGGGCGGAACACTCTGGTTCGTGGGGAATATGAAGGAGGGCGTTTTCTCCGACTCTGTGGCGGAGGATTACAATATCAAGTCCGCAGAGCTGGCAGAAACAGCCGAATAGGTAAAAAACACAGCCTGTATCCAACTGACCGGGTACAGGCTGTGTTTTGCTTTTATGGAAGATTACAGGGACTTTCCGACTTCGGGGCCAGGGGTCAGCACCTCAGCGGATTCGGGGGTGACGATCACAACACCCTTGGTCTTGAGGCCGAACTGGGAAGTCTTGGCGTTGCCGGCTGCCACCAGATCGGCGTCGTCGGTCCAGCGGGCAGTACCCTTGATCTGATAGCCCTCCAGGCCCTCATAGACAACCACCGAAACATGGGCGTCCTTTTCCAGGTTGGCAAGGGTCTTGTTCATGAACACATCGCAGAGCAGGATCTCGCCCTGGGCGTTGATCTCCTTGAACATGATCACAATGGTGTTGGGGTACTCTCCGTTGGTGGAGAGGGTGCAGTTTTTGGTTTTATTGAACAGTGCGCTGACACGCTCGTTGAGCTGATACATCGTTGTTTCCTCCTGTCTGGGATTGCTTGTATTTTGCAGCTGCTGATGTTATAATAATCCCAATACATGGATTTTACAAGTATGTACTTTTTTGTAATATAACTTACCAAATAGTAAGTAACACGCAAATGCGGAGGGAATTATGACAGAGAAGGGAATTTGTCCGATCCAGACGGTATTTGGGATTCTGGGCGGTAAGTGGAAGCATCGCATCCTGCTGGAACTGCATCCGGGCCCGATGCGCTATAATCAGCTGGCAGCCAGCATCGGGACGATCAGCTATAAGGTACTGACCCAGCAGCTCCGGGAACTGGAGGAAGACGGCCTGGTCTGCCGGAAGGTCTATCCCGAAGTGCCGCCCCGGGTGGAATATGCTCTCACCGAAATGGGGGAGAGCATCTTTGTGGTGTTCCGGGAAATGCGCCGCTGGGGTCTGGAATGTGACCCGGTACATGAGCCGGTGTGCAGCCACTGCTGGAAATGCCGGGGACGGGAAGAGAACGCTTCCGGTTCCGCAGATGCGTAAAATTGCCCTGTAAACGAAAAGCAGCTCCCCGGAATGGGGAGCTGTTTTGGTGTTATGGGAAAATTACTTGGCGTTCAGGTAGGAACGCACCAGAGTCTGGAGCAGTTCGTCCCGGTCGATTTTCCGGATCAGGCTTCTGGCATTGTTGTAGGTGGTGATGTAGGTGGGGTCCTCCGAGAGGATATATCCCACGATCTGATTGACCGGATTATATCCCTTTTCGTTCAGTGCCTCATAGACTTCAGTCAGTACCTGACGGATCTGGTATTCTTTTTCGTCCCGAATGGAGAACGCTCTTGTCGGCTCCTGTCTCATCAAAATCACCTCTTACCAATAAGCATACACGAATCCGGTCAAAATAGCAACCGCATTTGTAATTTTTTACACGAAACTTCTTCAGCTTCTCAGTTCGGCGCCCAGTTCAGCCAGAGCTGCCACTGCCTTCTGTACTGCCGATTCGCTTTCCTCATCGGTGATGGTGCGGTCGGCACGGCGCAGTACCAGGTTGAACGCCACACTCTTCTTGCCGGCAGGGATATGGCTGCCCTTGTACACATCGAACAGCACGATCTTTTCCAGCATCGGACCAACAGCGGCACGGACTGCACGCTCCATGGTCAGCACCGGCAGATCATCATCACAGACCACAGCGATGTCACGCTGAGCAGCGGGGAACTTGGGCAGGGGAGTGTACTCCCGGTTGGGGTTGTAGTGAGCGAAGAGCTTCTCCACATCCAGACGGGCAGCATAGCTGCGGGCATCCAGCTCATAGCGCTCGGCTACGATGGGATGGATCTCGCCGAAGCGTCCGATGGGATCACCATCGATCACCAGCTCGGCGCAGCGACCCGGATGGTAGGTGGGATCGTCCTTGACCGGAACGATGTCATACTCTTCAATACCCAGGTTTTCCAGGATGGTTTCGATGGCACCCTTGATGGTGAAGAAATCACAGTCGCCATACATACCCATGGTCAGGCGCACCGGCTCATAGGGGAGCTGCTGACCCTCCACGGGAATATACTCGGTTGCCATCTCATACAGACGGACATCCAGGGTGCGGTGGCTGTAGTTGCTTGCCAGCACTTCCAGCATCGAGGGCAGTGCGGTGGTACGCATTACACTGGTATCCTCGCCCAGGGGGTTGAGGATCTCCACCGAATGACGCTCCGGAGCATCCGCCGGCAGACCGATCTTGTCATAGTACTTGGGGCTGATGAAGGAGAAGGTGGCAATTTCGTTCATGCCCTGAGCCAGGAGCAGTTCGTTGAGCTTGCGCTCGAACTTCTGACGGGGAGTGAGCTGGGCAGCGGCCTCACCACGGATAATGGTGGTGGGGATCTTGTTGTAGCCGTAGAACCGGGCGATCTCCTCCGCAACATCAGCCTTGCCTTCCACATCGGCACGGTAGGAGGGAACGGTGATCATGTCGCCGTCCAGCTGGAAGCCGAGCTGGGTCAGCTTTTCCCGCATGAACTCCTCCGAGATGTCATCGGTGCCCAGGAAGCGGTTGATCCACTCGGGCTCCAGACGGATCTGACGGGGAGTATGGTTGGAATTGTCAATATCAATGATGCCGTCCACTACATCACCGGCATCCAGCAGTTCCACCAGCTCACAGGCACGCATGACTGCGGGCAGGCAGGTGGCAGGATCGAGGCCCTTTTCATAACGACCGGAGCTCTCGGTGCGCATGCCCAGATCACGGGCAGTGACACGGACCGACGGGCCGAAGAAGTTGGCAGACTCGAAAACAATGGTAGTGGTATCGTCATAGATACCGCTGTACTTGCCGCCCTTGACGCCCGCTACTGCCGACGGCTTTTCGCTGTCGCAGATCACCAGCATCTCAGGAGAGAGCACACGGTCCACGCCTTCCAGGGTGAGGATGGTTTCGCCTTCCCGGGCGTTGCGGACTACAATCTGACCGTCCTTCATGTGCTTGAGGTCGAAGGCATGGAGGGGCTGACCATATTCCAGCATGACATAGTTGGTGATGTCGACGATGTTGTTGATGGCACGCATGCCGCTGGCACGCAGACGCTCCCGCAGCCAACGGGGAGACGGCCCGATGCGGACATTCTTCACAACTCTTGCCATATAACGGGGGCAGAGCTCAGGATTTTCCACCCGGACGCTGAGATAGTTATGGATGTCTTCGCCGCAGCCCTTTACTTCCGGCTGATGCAGCTTCAGCGGTACATTGTAGGTTACAGCGGCTTCCCGGGCCAGACCGGTCACCGACAGGCAGTCGGGACGGTTGGGGGTGATCTCAAACTCCACCGATACATCGTCCAGACCGATGGCCTTGCAGATGTCGGTGCCCAGGGGAGCAGCAGCTTCCTCGCCCTGCAGGATAAAGATGCCGTTTTCATCTGCGTAGGGGAAGTCATGGGTTGTCAGGCCCAGTTCACCCAGGGAGCAGAGCATACCGTTGCTCTCCTGACCGCGCAGCTCACCCTTGTGGATGGATACGCCGCCGGGCAGGGTAGAGCCGTCCTTGGCAACGGGTACAATATCACCGGCCTTGACATTCTTGGCGCCGGTGCAGATCTGAATGGGTGCGCCTTCGCCCACATCCACCTTGCATACCACCAGATGGTCGGCATTGGGATGGGGTTCTACCGAGAGCAGCTTGCCCACTACTACATTCTTGATTTCAGCAGTTTCATCGGCATAGCCTTCCACCTTGGAACCACTCATGGTCATGTCGTCAGAGAACTGCTTGGGAGTTACATCAATGTCCACATAATCGGACAGCCATTTCATTGAAAGGTTCATTCTTCACACACTCCTAAAACTGCTTGAGGAATCTCACATCGTTTTCATACAGCAGACGCAGGTCATCGATGTTGTACCGGCGCATAACAATTCGCTCCAGACCAATACCAAAGGCAAAACCGCTGTATACTTCCGGATCGATGCCGCAGCGCTCCAGAACACGGGGGTGTACCATGCCGCAGCCCAGGATCTCGATCCAGCCTTCGCCCTTGCACAGACGGCAGCCTTCGCCATGGCAGTGGAAGCACATGATGTCCATTTCCGCACTGGGTTCGGTGAAGGGGAAGTGATGGGGACGGAACCGCACCTTGGTATCCTCGCCGTACAGACGCTTCACGAATACTTCCAGAGTGCCCTTGAGGTCTGCCATGGTAACGCCCTTGTCCACTACGAGGCCTTCGATCTGATGGAACATGGGGGAGTGGGTGGCATCCACCTCATCCGACCGGTATACACGGCCGGGTACGATCACACGGATCGGAGGCTTCTGCTTTTCCATGGTACGAACCTGCATGGGCGAGGTCTGGGAACGCAGGACCACATTGTCATCAATATAGAAGGTGTCCTGGGTATCCCGGGCCGGATGGTTCTTGGGGATATTGAGTGCTTCGAAGTTGTAGTAATCCAGCTCCACTTCCGGACCGGTCACCACATCAAAGCCCATGCCCAGGAAGATTTCCTTGAGCTCATCCAGAACCAGGTTGAGGGGGTGCTGATGACCGATTACCTGCTTCTTGCCGGGCAGGGTCACATCCAGACGCTCCTCCATCAGACGCTTCTCCAGAGCCTTTTCCTTGAGTTCGGCACCGGTTTCAGCCAGCAGGGTTTCGATTTCAGCCCGGACCTGGTTTGCCAGCTGACCGATTACCGGACGCTCCTCTGCGGAGAGGGAGCCCATCTGCTTGAGAATGGCAGTCAGTTCGCCCTTTTTGCCCAGATAGCGGACCCGGACATCTTCCAGTGCCTTGGCATCCTGAGCCTGTTCCAGCTCTGCCTTGGCAGCCGCCAGAATGTTGTTGAGTGCTTCTTTCACAATATTCACCTCTTCATAGTTTTCGAAAAAAGGGAACGCGGTTTTGGCTGATCCGCCGGGACAAAAGAAAAGATCCTCCGCCCCGAACAGGGACGAAGGATCGCTACACCGCAAACTCCGTGGTACCACCCAGCTTCCTGCGCCAGAAACGGCACAGGCACTCACAGAGGGACAGAATATCCCTCCCGGCCTGTAACGGGGCCTGCCGCAGCTGCCTACTTCTGGTTCAGCAGTGCGCTCGTGAGTGAACTTCGGCAGAGCCTTCGGGCATCGCTTTCAGCCGGTGACGATGCTCTCTGGTACCGGAGGGGAATCTGTCTACTCTCTCAGTCATCGCGTTTGGAAAGTATGAAACTTTAGCTACTATGATAGCACAGCCCATTTGAAATTGCAAGGTGTTTCCCGGATTTTGACAAAAACAGGCTGTTCAGCAAAGGAGGGCCCAAAATTTCCGGCGGCATCCATTTGAAAAAATCCCGCTGCTATGGTAGTATAAAAAGAGATTTTCAGGGAAAGGGGAGGATATGGCATGAACGGCAGTGTGGGAATGGATCTTGCGGAGATTTCCCGGATTCGGAAAGCCATGGAAAATCCCCGGTTCCTGCTGGAATTTTTCACCGAGAACGAACGGGCTTATATTACCGCCCGCCATACACCGGAGCAGTCCGCAGCCGGAGCCTGGGCCGCCAAGGAAGCCTTTTCCAAGGCGGTGGGCACCGGTGTGCGGGGCTGGTCGCTCCGGGAGGTGGAAGTGCTTCACGATCCATTGGGGCAGCCGGTTCTACGGCTGCATGGACGGGCAGCACAGCAGTTTTCAGACTATGCGTTTTCACTGAGCATCAGCCATACGGATACCATGGCAGCGGCAGTTGTACTGGCAGAAAAACAGGGAGGGAAATGACCGATGTATGCACTCAGTTCCGCACAGATGCGGGCTTTGGAGGACCGCTGTGCTGAAGCGGGAATCCGGGGATTCACCCTGATGGAAAATGCCGGACGGGCGGCAGCCCTTGCCATCAACGGTACCATTCCGGTGAAGGGCAAGAAGTGCGTGGTGTTCTGCGGAAGCGGAAACAACGGCGGTGATGGCTTCATCGTGGCAGCGGAGCTCAAGAAGCTCGGGGCGGAGGTGCAGGTGATCCTCTGCTTTGACCTGCCCAAGGGACGCACTGCCCGGGAAGCCTATGAAAAGGCCTATGCGGCAGAAGTCCCCATGGTGGATCTGGCGATCAGTCCCTACGGCTGTGAGCTGGCGATGAGCGGCGTGGATATTGTGGTGGATGCCATCTTCGGCACCGGCTTCCATGGAGAGCTGCCTGCCCGGGCAAAGGCTGCCTGCAAGATGATCAATTCCGCCATCGCCGCGGTATTTGCGCTGGATCTGCCCAGCGGCGTGGAAACAGACAGCTTCCGGTCGGATGCGGACTGCGTCCGGGCGGATTTTACCGTGGTGTTTGACAGCCTGAAGCCATCGCATATCATGCCGCTGACCGCCAAGCTCTGCGGCAACATCTGCATTGTGGACATTGGCATTCCGTCCGAGTTCAAGGAGAACCTGACCTATCGCTATGCGCTGGTCAATGAGGCACTGGCGTCCTCCTTCCTGCCGGTGCGGGCGCTGGACAGCAATAAGCATGACCATGGCTATCTGCTGCTCATAGCGGGCAGCCGGGACTATATCGGAGCGGCAGTGATGGCGTCCGAGGGTGCCAAGCGCAGCGGCGTGGGCTATGTATGCGTGGCTTCGGTGGACGAGGTCTGCCGCATGGTGGCCTCCAAGAGCCCGGAATGTGTCTTTCTGCGCCTGGACGAGAATGAAAACGGACGCATGGATCTGCTCTCCTTTGGGCGGCTCCAGAAGGCCATGGAACGGGCCACCGCCATCTGCATCGGGCCGGGTCTGGGCATTGATGACGATACCCGGGCGCTGTTTGCCTCAGTGCTGGAAAACGCCAAATGCCCGGTGATCATCGACGCCGACGGCATAAATATTCTGTCCGAGAATATAAATGTTCTGGATAGTGTGACTGTGCCGGTGGTTCTGACTCCGCACATCGGGGAGATGGCCCGCCTGCTGGCAGTGGACAGCCAGAGCATTCTGAATGACCGCTATGAGCTGGTGGGCAACTTTGCCAAGCGCTATGGTGTCACAGTGGTCTGCAAGGGCTACCGTACCTTTACGGCACCCGCTGCCATGGGCGCCTATATGAACACCACCGGCAACGCCGGCCTTGCCAAAGCGGGCAGCGGTGATCTGCTCAGCGGCATCATCGGCGCATTGCTGGCACAGGGCCTTGCGCCGGAAAAGGCAGCCTCTGCCGGGGTATATTACCATGGCAAGGCAGCGGATCTCTGCCAGGCAGAGCTGGGGCAGATGTATATGCAGCCCATGGATGTGGCACACTATCTCTCGAAGGCTTATCCCAAACTATAAGAGAGAACAGGGTGTTGGATTTGAAACGAATATTTGCCGGAGTGCTGGCGGTCTGTCTGCTCAGCGGCTGTACCGCACGGGAGCAGGATCAGGAGCTGCTGGAACAGAGCCTGAATACGCCGTTTGAAACCACGGCGCATCTGCAGTATCAGGGGGTGGATGCCCGGATGACCATCCAGGGGGATGGGGCAGCCCGGAGCTATACCCTCAGTTTTACCGAACCGGCTTCGCTGGCAGATGTGGCGATGGTATTCACCGAGGACAAGGTCACCGTGCAGTACCAGGATCTGTCGGTATCTGTAAAGCCAGAAACCTTGACAGATGGAATGGCTGGGGATATTCTGATGGATACGCTCCAGACAGCACTGGGAAGCGAGAATGTGGAGCTGTCCCGGCAGGACGGGGTATTGACCGTCAAGGGCAGGCTGGACAACGGCGGCAATTTTGAGCTGCGGCTGGACAGCCAGACCGGGAATTTTCTCTCCCTCGCCATGCCCGAGAGTGACTTCTATATGGAGTTCTCGGGGTTTGAGTTCTACCGCTGAGCCAGGGGAGAACCATATAGCAGAACAGAAGCCGTCCGGGGATTCCCGGCGGCTTTTTTGCATGGAAAAGAGGCCTGCCCCGTTCAGGGGAACAGACCTCTTTGTGTTCGATCGGAAACGGATCAGCGATGGTATTCCATCATCATCTTGGCGCACTTGTTTACATCGCCGCAGCCGAGAGTGATTACCAGGTCGCCGGGCTTTGCGTGGTTCATCACATATTCTGTGATCTCCTCGAAAGTATTAAACCACACACTGCCGGGGATCTTGTCTGCCAGGTCCTTGGTGTAGACGCCGTAGGTATTGACCTCGCGGCTGCCCATGATCTCGGACATCACCACATGGTCGGCAATGGGGAGCACCCGTGCGAAATCGTCCATGAGCATCTTGGTGCGGGAGTAGGTGAAAGGCTGGAATACCGCCCAGACCTCGTTGTAGTGCATGGTCTTGGCAGCCTGGAGGGTCACTTCCAGCTCCCTGGGATGGTGGGCATAGTCATCGGCAATGGTGATGCCCATATTCTCGCCGTGGATTTCAAAGCGGCGCTTGGCTCCGTGGAAGCCCTCCAGCTCCCGGGCAAACTCCTCCGGAGTCACACCCTGCTCGAAGCAGGCTGCCGCAGCCGCCAGCGAATTGGAAACATTGTGTACACCGGGGATATTGAGCACTACCTCGGTGAGCTTCCTGCCGCCGCTCATCAGATCATAGACAGTGCGGCTCTCGGATACCCGAATATTCTCGGGGTAGTAATCAGCCTCAGAGGTGTGCCCGAAGGTGATGATCCGCACCGGCAGGCCTTCTACAGCCTTCATGGTGTTGGCATCGTCCAGGTTGGCGATGATCGCCTTGGAAGCCTTGGAAGCAAACCGCCGGAAGGAGGCGATGATATTCTCCAGGGTACCGAAGTAGTCCAGATGGTCGGCATCCACATTGAGGATCACGGCATAGCCCGGCGCAATGTGCTGATAGTGGTCGCTGAACTCGCAGGCTTCGCAGACCATGATCTCACTCTGACCGGCCCGTCCGCTGCCGCCGATAATGGGCAGCTTGCCGCCGATCACCGCTGTGGGGTCCTTGCCGGCGCCCATCAGTACCTGGGTGATCATCGAGGTGGTTGTGGTCTTGCCATGGGTGCCGCTGACCGCAATGCAGTCCGCATAGTTTTCGGACAGCAGACCCAGCAGTTCCGCCCGCTCCAGCATGGGGACACCGCTGGCCTTGGCTGCTACCAGCTCAGGATTGTCCGGCAGGATCGCGGCAGTGTAGACGATGAGATCGGCGCCTTCAATGTTCTCCGGCTTCTGTCCGATGGTGACGGAGATCCCCAGCTTCCGCTCCGCGTCGACGGTATCGGTGGGGTTGTTGTCCGAGCCGGTGATGTGATAGCCGGCTGCGGCCAGGATCTGCACCAGCGGATACATACCGCTGCCGCCGATGCCAATAAAATGAATATGCTGCTTCCCCTTGAGGATATTGGTATCAGAAACTGTGTTCATCGCAAACAAGACCTCCGCGTCCCGGAACTGACTCCGGTTTGGTATGATTATGATTCTTTGACTAATTATACCCTATTATGGCGCAAATTCCAAATGAATAATCGCCAAAACCAGGGAAGAATCGCCCTGATTTTGTCAAAATCCCGTCAGAGTGTCGGATTTGGCCCGATTTTGTCAGGTTTCTGGCGATCCGCTCTTTCTAACATCTTATTCCAGATCCGAAAAAATGGTTCCTTTTCCAGATCCCGGGCAGAATCCTGCCCGTTTGGAAATAAAACAGACGGCGAACCAAATCCGCCGTCTGCCGGTATACCGGGGATCAGTCCTCCCAGGCGAGGGTGCGGGAAACTGCCTTTTCCCAGCCATGCAGCAGCCTGCTGCGGGTTTCATCGTCCATAGCGGGCTCAAAGGTGCGGTCGATCTGGACATTCTGCCGCAGCTCATCCAGTCCGCTCCAGAATCCCACAGCCAGGCCTGCCAGATAGGCGGCGCCCAGGGCGGTGGATTCGGCACTGCGGGGCCGGGTAACCGAGCAGCCGATAATATCTGACTGGAACTGCATCAGGAAGTTGTTGGCGCTGGCACCGCCGTCTGCCCGCAGGGAAGTGATGGCTGCGCCGGTATCCTGGATCATGGCGTCCAGCACATCCTTGGTCTGGTAGGCGATGGACTCCAGCGAAGCCCGGATGATATGGCTGCGGTTGCTGCCGCGGGTCAGGCCGAAGATGGCACCCCGGGCATACATATCCCAGTGGGGCGCGCCGAACCCGGTAAAGGCCGGAACCACATAGACTCCGCCGTTATCCTCCACCGAGGTGGCAAAGTATTCCGAATCCTTGGCAGAGATGATGAAGCGCATCTCGTCCCGGAGCCACTGCACCACTGCGCCGCCCACAAAAACGCTGCCCTCCAGCGCATAGCTGACTGTGCCGTTCAGTCCGATGGCGATAGTGGAAACCAGACCGTTCCTGGAGATGCAGAGCTCCGATCCGGTGTTCATCAGCAGGAAACAGCCGGTGCCGTAGGTGTTCTTGGCGTCTCCCTTGTCAAAACAGGTCTGTCCGAACAGGGCTGCCTGCTGGTCGCCCGCTACACCGGCGATGGGCACCGGTACGCCGCTGAGGTTGACAGTCCCGTAGATCTCGCTGGAATTGCGCACTTCCGGGAGCATACAGGCGGGAATGTCCAGAATATCCAGGATATGCTGATCCCAGCAGAGGGTGCGGATGTTGTAGAGCATGGTACGGGAAGCATTGGTATAGTCGGTGATGTGCACAGCGCCGCCGGTCATCTTCCAGATCAGCCAGCTGTCCACGGTGCCGAACAGAATTTCACCTTTTTCCGCCCGTTCCCGCAGGCCGGGAACATGATCGAGAATCCATTTGATCTTGGTGCCGGAGAAGTAGGCGTCGATCAGCAGACCGGTGTTTTCCCGGATGTAGTCCTCATGGCCCGCCGCCTTGAGTTCCTCACAGATCTCCGCGGTACGGCGGCACTGCCAGACAATGGCGTTGTAAACCGGGCGTCCGGTGTCCTTTTCCCAAAGGATGGTGGTCTCCCGCTGGTTGGAGATGCCGATGCCGGCGATCTCATCCGGGGAGAGGTCGCCCTTGGCCATCACTTCCGCCAGTACCCCGGACTGGGAAGCATAGATCTCCAGCGGGTCCTGTTCCACATAGCCGGGACGGGGATAGATCTGGGTCAGTTCCTTCTGAGCAGAGGCAATGATGTTTCCCTCGTGATCGAATACCATGGCCCGGGAACTGGTTGTGCCCTGATCCAGAGCGATAATATACTTCTTCATGTTCTTGCTCCTTGCTGATGGATTTGGATATTTTTTCTCTGAATGCTATATAATAGCACAGCTGTTTCTGTCCGGTCAGAGCCGCAGACGGACCGGCAGGAATTTTGGCGTATTGTACCACAGAGCGCCAGCGGCGGGGAAAAGAGCCATAATATGGCACAATAGCCGTCTTTACCAGCTATTATACTCCACCCGCAGAGAAATGCCAAGTATTGCGCAAAAGGGGCTGAATGATCCATGCGTCGCCGATTCTTTCACAGCCGGAAACCGCTTTCACCCGGCAGCCGGGTGATCCTGTTCCTCACCGGGCTGATCGTTTCCATCTTTCTGCTGGATCTGCGGGTGCGCCCGTATATCCAGAGCATCTCCTCCTATCAGGCCCAGATCTATGGCACCCGGGTCATCAATGACGCCATCTATGAGGAACTTGCCAAGGACAATGTCCGCTATGACAACCTGGTCACCCTGACCCAGAATGCCCAGGGGGAGATCACCTCCCTGCAGACCGATATGGTGGCACTGGGGCGGCTCCGGAGCCGGGTGACCGATGCGGTGCTGCAGGAGATCGATGAGATGGGCAAGCAGGACATCTATCTTTCGATGGGTACACTGTCCGGGGTACAGCTGCTGTCCGGACGGGGGCCGGATCTCAACCTCAAGGTGGTGCCGTCCGGATACATGACCAGCGAGATCGAAAACCGTTTTGATTCCGCCGGCATCAACCAGACCCGGCATCAGATCATGCTGAAGATGGATATGCGGGTGCTGGCGATTATTCCGGGCTATACGGTGGCTACGGATATTCATACTGAATACTGTCTGGCGGAAACGGTGATTGTGGGCACTGTGCCGGATACCTTCCTGGAGCTGGCGGACAGCAGCGATACCCGGCAGATCTACGACCTCACCGCTCTGCAGAACCTGGGGAATGAGGAGTAAAGCTGCCGAAGAATGCGGCGGGAACTCATGGAAATTTTGCATGCGGTGTGGTATAATAACCTCTGAATGGCATTCTCTGGTCCGGGCATGGGCCGGAACCTGCCAAAACCATTGCAGAAAGCATTCGGAGGTTCAGCTATGAGTGATGAGATTCTCAAGAAGATCATAGAACTCACCAAAACAGTTGAAAAATACAATTACCAGTATTATGTTCTGGATGATCCGCTGGTACCGGATTATGAATACGACCGCATCAACCATGAACTCATGGACCTGGAAAAGCAGTACCCCCAGTATATCCAGCCCAACAGCCCGTCTTTCCGGATCGGCGAGGCGGGGTACAATACCTTTGCCCAGGTGGAACACACCGTACGCATGGACTCCCTGCAGGATGTGTTCTCCCTGGACGAGATCCGGGACTTTGACCGCCGGGTGCGGGAAACAGTCACAGCGCCCCGGTATGTGGTGGAGCACAAGATTGACGGCCTCTCGGTGTCGCTGGAGTATACCGACGGCATTTTTACCCGGGGTTCTACCCGGGGCGATGGCTTTGTGGGCGAGGATGTGACCGAAAACCTCAAGACCATCCACAGCATTCCGCTCAAGATCGACAACGCGCCCCATTTCCTGGAGGTGCGGGGTGAGGTGTATATGCCCCGGTCCAGCTTTGAAAAGCTGGCGGAGCGGCAGGAACGGGAGGGCGGACAGCGGTTCAAGAATCCCCGGAATGCCGCAGCCGGGTCTCTCCGGCAGAAGGACCCCAAGATCACTGCCAGCCGCATGCTGGATATCTTCATCTTCAACCTGCAGCAGATCGAGGGCAAGGAGATCACCTCCCATGCCCAGTCGCTGGAGTACCTGGCTTCGCTGGGCTTCAGGGTATCGCCGGAGTACTTTGTCACCGACGATATCGAAGCGGCTGTGGGACAGATCGAAAAGATCGGTACTCTCCGGGGCAAGCTGCCCTATGACATCGACGGCGCTGTGGTAAAGGTGGACAGTCTCTCCCAGCGGGAACAGCTGGGTGTCACCGCCAAGTATCCCAAGTGGGCGGTGGCGTTCAAATATCCGCCGGAGGAGAAGGAGACAGTCCTCCGGGAGATCGAGATCAATGTGGGCCGCACCGGAGCCCTGACTCCCACGGCGGTGTTTGATCCCATCACCCTGGCAGGCACTACGGTAAGCCGTGCGGTGCTGCACAATCAGGATTTCATTGACGAAAAACAGATTGCCATTGGCGATACCATTGTCGTGCGTAAGGCCGGCGAAATTATTCCCGAAGTGGTGACGGTGGCAAAGCATGCCGGCGGCCCGGTGTACCGGATTCCCGACCGCTGTCCCTCCTGCGGCAGTGAAGTGACCCGGGAGGAAGGGGAGGCAGTGATCCGCTGCACCAACATCGAGTGTCCGGCACAGCTGCTGCGCAACCTGATCCACTTCTGTTCCCGGGATGCCATGGACATTGACGGTCTTGGTCCGGCGATTCTGGAACTGCTGATCCAGGAGAAGATCATCGCCTCCGCCACCGATCTCTACTCCATGGACCCGGCCCGCATCGCGGCACTGGAAGGCATGGGGGAGACCTCGGCAGAAAATATCCGCCGCTCGGTGGAGAAATCCAAGGGGAATGACCTCTCCCGTCTGGTATTTGCGCTGGGCATCCGGGGAATCGGCGCCAAGGCGGCTCAGCTTCTGGCCCGGAAATTCGGCACCATGGATGCGATTGAGGCTGCTTCGCCGGAAGAAATCGAATCCATTGATGGATTTGGCAAAATAATGGCAGAAAATGTTGCAGAATTCTTTTCACATCAGCCAAATTGTGATATGATAAAAAGGTTAAAGGATGCCGGAGTCAATATGACCTGTCAGGATCAGCCCCAATCGGACGAACTGGCAGGAAAGACCTTCGTTCTGACCGGAACACTGCCGGGACTTTCCCGCAGTGAGGCCAAGAAGATGATCGAACAGGCAGGCGGAAAGGTCTCCTCCTCGGTATCCAAAAAGACTGACTATGTAGTAGCGGGGGGAGAAGCCGGCAGCAAGCTGGACAAGGCCAACGAACTGGGCATAGCAGTGATCGGTGAGCAGGAATTGCGGGCAATGCTTGGCAGTACCCAACCGGTAGAATAAATTTGGAGGTAACAGTATGGAAATCGACATCAAGCACATTGCGAAACTGGCACGGCTCCGCATCGAAGATGACGAGATGGAAGAAGTGCAGAAGAAGATGCTCTCGGTACTGGAAATGGTAGAAAATCTGCCTGAGATCACCGGCAAGAGCAGCGGTCTTGACCGGGAGAATCCCATGGAACTGCGCAAGGACGAGGTAAAGCCTTCGATGAGGCGTGACCTGATCCTCGCCAATGCACCCGAGACCCGTTCGGGCTGTCTGCTGGTGCCCAAGACTGTAGAAGTGGAATAAGGAGGAAGCGTATCAATGGAACTGTATAAACTCAGTGCCGCCGAGCTTGCAAAAATGCTTCGGGAGGGCAAATGCACTTCCACCCAGATTCTGGATTCGATCTATGAGCGGATCGACGCTGTGGAAGATAAGGTAGAGGCTTTTGTCACCATTACCAAGGAACAGGCCTATGCCAAGGCCAAGGAAATCGATGAGAAGTTCGCCAGAGGGGAGAAGCTCCATCCGCTGGCTGGTATTCCCATCGCCATCAAGGATAATATCTGCACCAAGGACGTGCTGACCACCTGCTCGTCCAAGATGCTCTATAACTTTGTACCGCCCTATGACGCAACTGTTATGCAGAAGCTGAATGATTGCGGTGCCATTCTGGTGGGCAAGACCAACATGGACGAATTTGCCATGGGTTCTTCCACTGAAACCTCCTACTTCAAGAAGACCAAGAACCCCCGTGGCCTTGACCGTGTACCCGGCGGTTCTTCGGGCGGTTCGGCTGCTGCTGTTGCTGCCGGTGAGGCTCCCATTTCCCTGGGTTCGGATACCGGCGGTTCCATCCGTCAGCCTGCCAGCTTCTGCGGCGTAGTCGGCCTCAAGCCCACCTACGGTGCTGTATCCCGGTACGGCCTGGTGGCATTTGCCTCCTCGCTGGACCAGATCGGTCCCTTCGGCCGCACTGTGGAAGATGTTGCCATGCTGTTCAGCGCCATCTGCGGCCGTGACCCCATGGACGCCACCTCTTCCAAGCATGAGCATGAGGATGTAATGGCTGCCCTGAACGGCGATGTCAAGGGCCTGCGCATCGGTATCCCCGCTGAGTACTTCGGCGACGGTATTGACGCTGAGGTCAAGGAGAGCGTAATGGCTGCTGTCAAGAAGCTCGAGGAGCAGGGCGCCATTGTCAAGGAGATCAGCCTGCCCAGCACCAAGTATGCTCTGCCGGCTTACTACATCATCGCTTCGGCAGAGGCTTCCTCCAACCTGGCCCGGTTCGACGGCGTCAAGTACGGCTACCGTGCCAAGGAGTTCACCGACCTCACCGATATGTATGAGCGCACCCGCAGCGAGGGCTTCGGCGAAGAGGTAAAGAGAAGAATCATGCTCGGCACCTTCGTACTGAGCTCCGGCTACTACGATGCTTACTACAACCGTGCCAAGCTGCTGCAGCGTCAGATCGCGGATGAGTTTGCCAAGGGCTTCGAGGAGTGCGACATCATGATCACTCCCACATCGCCCAGCACCGCATTCAAGTTCGGCGCCAACTCCAGCGATCCGGTCAAGATGTATGCTGCGGATATCTGCACCATCAATGTCAACATTGCCGGTCTGCCGGGTATTTCGGTTCCCTGCGGCGTCGGCGCTGACGGTATGCCCATCGGCATGCAGATGATCGGCCCCAAGTTCTCGGAAGCTACTCTGCTGCGTACTGCGGCCAATTATGAGAAGATCTGCGGCGGCTTCGGCTCCGTGGCAGATCTGGACTAACTAAAGGAGGACAACACAATGGATTATGAGATCGTCGTTGGCCTGGAAGTCCATGCCGAACTGAATACACAAACCAAGATTTACTGCAGCTGCAAGAACTCCTTCGGCTCGGAAGTAAACTCCAACTGCTGCCCGGTCTGCACCGGTATGCCCGGTTCGCTGCCGGTACTGAATGAGAAGGTTGTTGACTATGCCATCCGCATGGGTCATGCCCTGGGCTGCAAGATCAACAATGTCTGCAAGCAGGACCGTAAGAACTACTTCTATCCTGACCTGCCCAAGGCCTATCAGATTTCCCAGTATGATGTTCCGCTGTGCGAGCATGGTCATCTGGACATCATCATGGACGAGGAAGGCAATACCAAGAGCATCGGCGTAACCCGTATCCACATCGAGGAAGACGCCGGTAAGCTGCTCCATTCCGACCGTTTCGCCGGCTCGCTGGTAGACCTCAACCGCTGCGGCGTTCCGCTGATCGAGATCGTTTCTGAGCCGGACATCCGTTCCTCCAAGGAAGCCAAGAGCTATCTGGACGGCATCCGTGCCATTCTGGGCTACCTGGACATCTCCGACTGTAAGATGCAGGAAGGCTCCATCCGCTGTGATGTCAATGTATCGGTTCGTCCCAAGGGCAGCGATACCTTCGGTACCCGTGTAGAGATGAAGAACGTCAACTCCTTCAGCGCTGCCGAGCGTGCCATCGACTATGAGGCAGCCCGTCAGATCGCTGTTCTGGAAAAGGGCGGCGTTGTTCTGCAGGAGACCCGCCGTTGGGACGATGTACACGGCGTCAACGAAGTACTCCGTTCCAAGGAGGACGCTCAGGACTACCGGTACTTCCCGGACCCGGACCTGCTGACCATCGTTGTGGATGAGGAGCATGTGGAAGAACTGCGCCGTTCCATTCCGGAGCTGCCGGTTCACCGTCTGCAGCGGTATCTGAAGGACTACGGCCTGCCGTACTTCGATTCCAACCTGCTGGTGGAGAACGTGGACAAGGCTGAGTTCTTTGAAAAGACTGCTGCCCTGGGTGCTGCTCCCAAGAGTGTAACCAACTGGCTGCTGGGTGATGTTACCAAGGTGCTCAACGAGAAGAACTGCCTGCTCTCGGATACCAAGCTGACCCCTGAAAAGCTGGCTGAGATGATTGCTCTGATCGACAAGAAGGAGATCTCCAACAACGCCGGTAAGACCGTTCTGGATGAGATCATCTTCTCGGACAAGACCCCGGCTCAGGTTGTAGAGGAGAAGGGTCTCCGTCAGATCAGCGACAGTTCCTTCCTGGAGAAGGTAGCTGATGAGGTTCTGGCTGCCAATCCCAAGGCCGTAGAGGACTACAAGAAGGGCAAGACCAATGTAGTCGGCTTCCTGGTAGGACAGTGCATGCGCGCTTCCAAGGGCCAGGGCAATCCCACTACACTCCGTGAGATCATGGAGAAGAAGCTGGCAGCCCTGTAATTCGGCACAATCGGCATATTATATACAAAACCGGACAAAAAGCCACTGCTTTTGTCCGGTTTTTTCGTTGCTGGAAGCCCCGAGGCTTGATTCTTATATCGATCCATTGTAAAATATAAGGGAAGTTCTGTACCAGTATCCGGTGGGTAAACGGATGCAGTTTGGTCAGACCGGAAGGAGTTTGAATTATGGAAATCACTCGTGTCAACCTCGTCTATTTCAGCCCCACTCAGACCACCCGCAAGACTCTGAGAGCAATGGCTTCTGCTTTCTCTGTGGAGGTCAAGGAGTATGATGTCACCACCAACCGGGAGATCGAAATCCCCGTATTCGGTGCCGATGAACTGGTCATTGCCGGTGTGCCGGTCTATGGCGGACGCATCCCGCTGCTGGTAGAGCCTTTCTTCCAGGGTCTGAAGGCTAATGGCACTCCTGCCGCTGTGGTAGGTGTATACGGCAACCGTCACTATGACGATGCTGTTCTGGAGCTGGCTGACTATCTCCGGGAAGATGGTTTTGTTGTCTGCGCTGGCGCTGCCTGCCTGGCAGAGCATTCCTTCGGGCATGAAATCGCCACTGGTCGTCCCGATGCAGAGGATCTGGCTAAGGCCAAGGAGTTCGGCGAGGCTCTGCGCAAGAAGCTGGAAGCTGCTGAAGATGCCGGTAAGCTCACTGCTCCGGAGATCCCGGGCAACCGTCCTTACAAGGCCAGAGGTACTGCTCCCAACACCGCAGCTCCCAAGACCACTGACGCCTGCATCAAGTGCGGCATCTGCGTCAAGAACTGCCCTGTTGGCATCATCGATCCGGCAGATCCCAGCCACATCACCGATGTATCCAAGTGCCAGCGCTGCTTCAGCTGCGTAAAGAAGTGCCCGAAGCAGGCCAAGTACTTTGACGCTGAGGGTATCCTCAAGGGTATGGCAATGCTCAAGGCCAACTGCGCTGCCCGCCGTGAGCCGGAGTTCTTCCTGTAATCCGCAAATCCCTTATAGCCCATCAAAGCCCTGGATTTCCAGGGCTTTTTTATTTTGCCCGAAAGCATGGCCTGTCCGGTTCTAACCTGGCGGGGACAGGCATATAAGTGGAGTGTAAAGGAGCTGAAAATCATGGGAACACCAAATACCAGAGAATTTGATGAGGTGCTGCGCAGTCTGTGCAGTCCCTGGCGGGAAGAACTTGACCGCCTGGAGCCGGGGAAGAAGGCGATGGTCAGTGAGCTGCGCTTCCGGACCGGATGCCCGGTGAGCCTGACCATCCGGGGAGAGCCCTGGTTCATGGATCAGCAGGGGCTTCTGCAGAAAGCTCCGGTCAGGACTGCCCGCAGGCCTACCCAGCCCGAAATGGATGAACTGGTTGCCGCCCTCTGCGACTATTCGGTCCATACCCATGCCCAGGAGATCCGGGAGGGCTATATCAGCCTGCCGGGTGGGAGCCGGGCAGGACTTTGCGGACAGGCTGTTCTAAGCGGCGGGGAGATCAAAGGCATCGAGCAGGTCACCTCGCTGAATGTCCGTATTGCCCGGGAAATTCCCGGCGTGGCAGCCCCACTGATGGAAGCTGTGCTCACCATGCGCTATGGAATGCTGATCTATGGCCCGCCGGGATCGGGTAAAACCACCCTGCTCAAGGATCTGATCCGTCAGCTGACAGGCGGGGCACATGGGTACCATACCGTGGCTGCGGCGGACGAGAGGGGAGAGCTGCACCTGGAGCAGACCGGGCTGGTGACTCTGGACCGCCTGCTCGGGTACCCCAAGCATCTGGCTGTGACCCACGCTGCCCGCACCCTGGCGCCGGAGTATATCATCTGTGATGAGATCAGCACCGAGGAGGAAGTCCGTGCCATGAGCTATGCGCTGGGCACCGGCGTCAAACTGATCGCCACTGTCCATGCTGGCTCCCCGGAGGAGTTCCGGGAGAGAAGGATCACCCGGGAGCTGACCAAGGCGGGATTATTCGACTGGGTCGCGCAGCTGGATTCGGGCAGAAATCCCTGTAATGTACTTCAGCTTTACAGTAAAAAGGAGGCCTGCTGATGCGCTTTCTGGGAGCTGCAAACCTTGCGCTGGCTGTGCTGATGATCGGGCTTTCGTCCATACAGACAGAGCTGTCAAGGCAATCCCTTTACAGCCTTTCCGCGGCATTCTGGAGCGAATTCCGGCGTCTTCTTGCCGATACCCACGCTCCTCCGGGAGAGATTCTCCGGCGGCTGTCCGGGTTTGCAAGGTACCGGGAACTGGACTTTGTGTCGGGAACGCTCCAGCTCCTTCCGGAGCACCGGTTCCAGGAGGCCTACCGTCTGGCACTGGAACAGAGTCAGGTGCGTTCGCTGGAACTCTATCCGCTGCTTTGCCAGGCCGGGGAGATTCCGGGGACAGTGAGCCTGGAGCATCAGCTGGAACAGCTGGATGCCCTTCTCGCCCGGATGCGGGAGATCACCGCTGCTCACCAGCAGCGCATCGATTCGTCCCTCCGGCTCTGGCACAGTCTCAGTGTCTTTGGGGCACTGTTTGTCTTTATTTTTCTCATTTAGGGAGGATTCCGAACTATGAATGTCGATCTGATTTTCCGTATTGCTGCCATTGGCATCATTGTTGCGGTGCTCAACCAGCTTCTGGTGCGGTCGGGTCGGGAAGAACAGGCCATGATGGTGACCCTTGCCGGCCTGATCACCGTCCTGCTCATGATGGTCTATGAGATCAATACCCTGTTCACCACGGTGAAAACCGTGTTCGGGCTCTGAGGCCATGTGGATCATAGCCGCTGCCGCCGCGGGACTGGTCGGCACTGTTCTGGCTCTGATCCTCGGGCAGTATCGCCCGGAATTCCGTATGCTGGTCACCGCTGCCGTCACCCTGCTGCTGATGGCGATGGTACTGGAACAGCTTTCGCCGGTGCTGGAACAGCTCCGCAGTACTATGGAGCTCACCGGGCTGACCGGGGACTATGCCGCTGTCCTTTTCAAAGCGGTGGGCATCTGTCTGCTGACCCAGCTGGCAGGAGATGTCTGCCGGGACTCCGGGGAGAGTTCCATCGCCTCCAAAATTGAGCTGGCAGGCCGTGCCGCCATCCTACTGACTGCAATGCCGCTGATTCAGGAAGTGCTGGCCTGGGCCTGGGAACTGATGAATTTATAGGAGATCAAAACCATGAAACTGCGATTCCTTCTGATCCTGCCCTGGGTGCTGGCGCTGCTCCTGTCCTGCCGGGTCGCCCTGGCAGACGACAGCTTTCCCATGTCGGCGGCAGACTATTTCGATACCGATGAGGTCGCCGATGCGATCCCACAGGAGGGGCAGGAAGTGCTGGACGATCTGGGGATCTCTGGTTGGTCGGAGGAGAGTCTTCTCTCGCTGACGCCGGAGCAGTTCCTGCATACCACCTGGGAGGCCTTTGCGCAGGCGTTCCGGCAGCCGGCCCGGATGCTTGCGGTGCTGGTGGGCGCCGCCCTGCTGACCATGCTGTTGGAGGGCACCCAGGATCTGCACACGGCCAAATCCATTCAGCCGGTATTCGGGGCTGTGACTGTCCTCTGCCTGGCGGCGGTATTGTCCGTTCCGGTGCTGGACTGCCTGCGCTCCATCACCGAGGTAACCGATGGCGCCGTGGCTTTCCTCACCGCCTATATCCCGGTGATGACCGGGATTCTGCTCACAGCCGGACGCACTGCCTCCGCCGCCTCCTACAATACCCTGATGTTCCTGGGGTGTGAGGGTGCGGCGCTGCTGATCCGCAGTGTTTTTCTGCCGGTGGCAGGCATCCTGCTTGCCCTGGGGGTCACAGGGTCTGTCACAGGGGATCCCCGGCTGCAGGGCGTCGGAAAGATGATCCGCCGTGCTGCCGGCTGGGCGCTCGGCCTGGTGCTGATCCTGTTCATCGGGCTGATGACCCTGCAGACCTCTGTATCAGCGGCAGCGGATACCGTGACCGCCAAGTCCGCCAAATATCTGCTGGGCAGCCTGATTCCGGTGGTGGGATCTTCGGTTTCCGATGCGGTCATGGCGGCCCGGGGGTGCATCGATCTGATCCGCACCAGTGTGGGCGGCTTTGGGATTCTGGTGATCGCAGCCATCTTCCTGCTGCCGATGGTCCGGGTACTGGCCTGGTACTGTGCTTTCAGCATCGGTTCCTTTCTGGGGGAGCTGCTGGGCGCCAAGGCGCTGCGCAGCCTGATGGACAGCTTTGCATCGGGGTTTGGCCTGCTGCTCTCCGCTCTGACTGCCTTTGCAGCTGTTTCTGCCGCCTGTACCGGCCTGCTGCTCTCGATGGGAGGTGCAGCATGATGGACGCAGTCCGCCAATGGGCATTTTCACTCTGCGCTGCCGCCATGGCCTGTGCTGTGATCGAACTGCTGCTGCCCAGCATCTCCCTTGCAAAGATGACCCGCCTGGTCCTGTCGGTATTCTTCCTCTGTGTCCTGATCCAGCCCCTTGGTCTGGAGGCGCACCGGAGCGAAATCTCTCTGAAAACCGGGCAGGGAATGGAGCAGGCGGAGGAATACGCCGCTGAAATTTCCGGGCGGATCGGGGAGGACCTGTCCGGTTCGGTACGCAGTGCGGTGGAGGAGGAACTGGCTTTGATCGGGCTGTCCCCGGCGGAATATGAGCTCGAGATCGGACTGGGATCGGAACAGATCCTTGTGACCGTCCTGCTCCCAAAGGACAGCACCGCGGACCCGGCAGAAATCTCGGATTGTCTGGAACAGGACCCCATGATCCAAACCAATGTGATAAAGGAGGAAGCAGAATGAGTCAAACAGATCCGGGCACCCTGATGGAGCGCCTGCGGGACGGCTTCCGGCGCCTGACCGAAAACCGCATGAACCTGATTCTGATTTGTGCAGTCACAGGGATAATTCTCATTGCGGCGTCATATATATGGGACGAACAGGCAGAACCAGCGGAATCGGTGAGCGATGCCGGCACGCTGCTGTCTGCCGATACCCGGACCCTGGAACAGCGGCTGAGTGAAATGGTCTCCCGGATCGATGGGGCAGGACGCAGCTGTGTGATGGTCACCATGGACAGCACACGGGAAGCGGTCTACGCCCAGGATCTCCGGGAAACGGAGGACACCAGCAGTTCCAGCGAGTCCGGACGGACCACCGAAAGCGGGAATATCAGCCGGGAACAGACGCATATCCTGATGGACAGAGGCTCCGGCGAGGAACCACTGGTGGAAAAACAGATCGAGCCGCAGGTGCGCGGCGTCATGATCCTGTGTGAAGGCGCGGAAAACCCGGTTGTAGAACAGCGGGTGACCGAGGCTGTCAAAACTGTGCTTGGCATTCCGGCATCACGAATCTGCGTTGAGAAAATTTCAAACTGAGGAGGAATACTCGTATGAAAATCAAAAAGCCCACACTGCCCAAGGTAAAGATGAATATGGTGGTTGGTAAGCGGCAGATCGTTCTGGCAGCTCTGGTCATGGGTCTGGGCTGTGCTGTGTATCTGAACTGGGAATACACCAAGATGGACACCAATATCGATACTGCCGTGGCGGAAACCGGAAAGAACTACGGGGACGCGCAGTTTGTCAGCAGTGAGGAAGAGGACGCCTATTTTGCCGAGGCAAAGCTCTCCCGCACCAAGTCCCGGGACGAGGCAGCGGAAGCACTCAGTGAGATGCTGGCAGATGCCGAGCTGGAAGCCGATCAGAAAGCGGAACTGGCGATGAAGGCAGCGGAGCTGGCCCAGTCCATTGAGATCGAGGGCAAGATGGAAAACCTGATCCAGGCCAAGGGCTTTGATGAATGCATGGTCTACTATGATACCGACCGGGTGGACATCGTAGTCAAGACGGACGGCCTCACCGATGATGAAGTGATGCAGATGCGGGATATTGCCATCCGGGAAACTTCGGTACCGGTGGAGAACATCTCCATTGTGGAGATCAACAACTGAATCCAGGATACAGACGGAGAAGGGCATTTTCCGTCTGTTTTTTTATAAAAATTCATGTTCCGGCAACAAGTCTGACCCATTTATTTTTGTATTATAGGTTGAGAAACACGAAAAATATGGTATAATAACTTCAGAAGTTGTGCGCACAAAATGGTAAATTCGGAACTTGTACGCACAAATGTGATATAGAATCTATCCACAAGACCGTTCTGTGGGGATTCCCACAGAACTGAGATACAGGAGGGCGAATTATATGAACCATGAGATCAAGGAGCCGATCGGCAGTCTGCGAATTTCCAAAGATGTCCTGGCTACGATCGCCGCAAATGCAACCAAGGAAATTGAAGGCGTAGCTGGTATTGCGCCGTTTACTACCAATATCAAGAACTGGATCACCAAGAAGCAGTCGGCTGTGCCGGTACCAGTATTCATCTCGCTGCATGATGACATCGCTGTGATCGACATCAATGTTGTCCTGCTGGAAGGTGCCAATATTCCCGCTGTATGCCGCAATATCCAGGTGGCAGTCAAGGAAGCAGTGCAGAGCATGACCTCGATCAATGTTTCCAAGGTGAATGTTACAGTGGCAGATATCCGGTTTCATGGGGAAAAGGGTGCGAATACCGCTGATTGACCAACTAATTCCTGCCCTCCGGTCATTTTTGATAGGAGGGCATCTTTTATGCGAAAACACCCTGAGGATCATTACAGTTTGACGGAGGACTTTGAAAGATGACAAGAAGTGCGGCAAGAGATTTGGCTTTCCACCTGATTTTTGAACGGGCATTCCGGGATGAGAGCATGGAGGAGATCATCGCAGACGCGGAAGAGGCCCGGGCTATTGAAGAGGATGAATTTGCCATGGCTCTTACCAACTGCGTCAATGACCATCTGGCGGAGATCGATGCGGAGATCGACCGCTATTCGGAGAAATGGAAGGTAAACCGCCTGCCCAAGGTTTCGCTGACCGTACTGCGGCTGGCAATCGGAGAAATGCTCTACTTCCGGGATATTCCGGTGGCTGCTACCATCAATGAAGCAGTGGAACTGGCGAAGAAATACTCCATGCAGGAGGATGCCGCCTATATCAACGGTGTGCTCGGTGCATTTGCCAAGGCCAACAGAACCGGAGATGAACAGTAACGCATGGCATACTACTTTGGGATTGATACCAGCAACTATACCACCTCGGCTGCCATCTATGACATGGATACCCGTGCGGTAACCCAGGTGAAGAAACTCCTGACTGTACGGCCGGGAGAGCGTGGCCTGCGCCAGAGTGACGCGGTTTTTCAGCATACCCGTCAGCTTCCCGAATTAACTGAACAACTGTTTTCCCAGAACACCTACCACCTTTCGGCAGTAGGTGTTTCTGCGTTTCCCCGGCGTCAGGAGGGTTCCTACATGCCCTGTTTCCTGGTAGGGGAAGGCACGGCCCGGACCCTGGCGGCTGCCAGCGGACTGCCGCTTTACCGGTTCTCCCATCAGGAGGGACACATCGCAGCGGCACTCTATTCCTGCGGACGGCTGGATCTGCTGAAAAAGGGCGAATTCATCGCCTTCCACTTCTCCGGCGGCACCACTGAATGCGTGCACTGCCTGGCGGAAAACGGTGAGATCCGGGTGCAGCTGTTCGCCCATACCGATGATCTCAACACCGGACAGGCCATCGACCGCATTGGTGTGATGATGGGCATGCAGTTCCCCTGCGGGCCGGAACTGGAGCGCCTGGCTGCCCAGAGCAGCCGCACTTTCCGGGTGCGTCCCAGCTTCAAGGACGGGAATCCCTCGATTTCCGGTCTGGAAAATAAGGCCGCTCAGATGCTCCGGGCGGGTGAAACGCCTGCAGATGTGGCACACTATACACTGGACTATATCCTCGCTGTGGTGGATCAGATCACCCGGAACGCCCGGGAGAAATTCGGCGATCTGCCGCTGATCTACGCCGGCGGCGTCATGTCCAACCGCTATATTGCCGGGGAGATCCAGCGGCGGTACGGCGGGTTCTTTGCGGAGCCGGCGTTTTCCTCGGACAATGCAGCCGGAATCGCCGTGCTCACCGCTCTGAAAGGCGGTGCCCTGTGATCCGGGGCCGGGCTGCGGTGCTCACTGTATCGCAGCTCAACCGGTTTGTCCGCTCCACCCTGGAGGAGAATCCCCGGCTGCGGGAAGTGTATGTGCAGGGGGAACTCTCCAATGTGGTGCGGCATTACAGCTCCGGTCATATCTACTTCGCGCTGAAGGACGATGCCGCCGCTGTACGGGGCGTCATGTTCCGGAGCAATGCCATGCGGCTTCAGTTTGAGCCGGAAAATGGCATGATGGTTCTGGTGCGGGGCTTTGTGACCCTCTATGAGCGGGACGGCACCTACCAGATCAACGCCACCGATATCCAGCCCTCGGGCATCGGCGCGCTGCAGGTGGCCTATGAACAGCTCAAGCGCCGTCTGGAGGCCGAGGGCCTGTTCGACAGCCAGTACAAGCAGCCGATCCCGTCCAATCCGGAGCGGATCGCTGTCATCACTTCGGCAGGGGGAGCGGCGCTCCAGGATGTGATCCATGTCATTACCCGGCGCTGTCCATCGGTGGAGCTGACTGTGTTCCCGGCGGCAGTCCAGGGCAAGGATTCGGTGCCCGAACTGCTCGCTGCCTTTGCGGCTGTACGCAAACTGGCAGACCGGTTCGATACGGTGATCCTCTGCCGGGGCGGCGGCTCGATGGAGGACCTGATGTCCTTCAACGATGAACGGGTGGTCCGGGCTGTGTTTGCCTGTCCCATTCCGGTCATCTCCGCGGTGGGGCATGAGGTGGATTTCACCCTCTGCGATTTTGCGGCGGATCTCCGGGCTCCCACACCATCCGCGGCAGCGGAACTGGCTGTCCCGGACACCATGCAGCTGCGGCGGCAGCTGGAACAGTATTCTGCCTGGCTGAGAGATCATGCATACAGAATGCTGGACAGCTGTGTCGGACAGCTTGAGCGGGCAAAAAGCCGGGAAGTCATAAAATCTCCGTTAAAATTCTGGGATATGAATA
This sequence comes from Hydrogenoanaerobacterium saccharovorans, assembly GCF_016901815.1. Lineage (GTDB taxonomy): Bacteria > Bacillota > Clostridia > Oscillospirales > Ruminococcaceae > Avimicrobium > Avimicrobium caecorum. The sequence continues at coordinate 25,846 of NZ_JACSNR010000007.1, read as the reverse complement.
GACAGCGGCTGGAAGATTTGATACACTTATTACAAAAGCTCTCGGAAGATGAACTGGAACCCCGCCGCCGTCAGCTTGCATATTTATCCGTTCTGATGGAGGAACTCAGCCCACTAAAAACACTGGGCCGCGGGTACAGCATCACATATACAGACCGTCAGCTGCTGCGCTCGGTCAAGGAGGCAGCACCCGGCATGGAACTGAAAACAGTTCTGCCGGACGGCACGGTCATTTCCAAGGTGGTAGCAGTCAATGAAAAAGAAACTGAAATTTGAGGAGGCAATCCGGCGGCTGGAGGAGATCACCGACCAGCTCTCAGCCGGATGCAGCCTGGATGAAGCGCTGAAACTCTATGCGGAAGGGGCGGAACTGATCCGCACCAGCAGTCAGCAGCTGGACGAGGCCAAGCTCAAGATCGAAACCCTGTTCCCGCAGGAAGTACTGGGGGAAGATGACGATGAATAATTCACTTCAGACGATGTATATTGAAATGGTGGAGAAGGCACTGGACCGGTATGTCAGCACACAGCGCTGCAATAACGACCATGTGCTGGAAGCCATGCGCTATTCTGTCCTGGGCGGCGGCAAGCGCATCCGGGCACTGCTGGTGCTCAACTTCAACCGCATTCTGGGTGGAGCAGCCAACGATGCCATGGAATTTGCCGCAGCCATTGAAATGATGCACGCCTATTCGCTGATCCATGATGACCTGCCCTGCATGGACGACGATGACCTCCGCCGGGGAAAGCCCTCCTGTCATGTGGCATTCGGCGAGGCCGTTGCCCTGCTGGCAGGTGATGCGCTCCAGACCCTGGCTTTTGAGACCCTTGCCCGGAACACTTCACTGGAACCGGCTCAGGTTCTGCAGGCAGTCCGGGAACTGGCAGCCGCGGCGGGCTCGAGAGGGATGGTCGGCGGTCAGACGGTGGACATCGAGGGCACTGCCCAGACAGTGGAACAGCTCACCGGCATGTGCATGATGAAAACCGGCGCCCTGATCAAATGCGCCGTACGCCTGGGATGTCTGTCGGTAGGGGCGGATGAGGCCTCTATGGCTCAGGCGGATATTTACGCTGATGCCATCGGTCTGGCTTTCCAGATCCGGGACGATATTCTGGATGTCATCGGCAGCACCGAGGAACTGGGCAAGCCGGTAGGCAGTGACGCTGAGCAGCAGAAGGCAACCTTTGCCACAGTTCTGGGTACAGAGCGGGCACAGAGTCTGGCGGAAAAACTCACCCGTACCGCTCTGGATGCCCTGAAACAGCTGAATGTAGCGGAAGACGACCCGCTCTATGAGATGACCGTGGAGCTCTGCAGCCGTAAAAAATAGGATTGGATCTGATCGTATGGAACTTCTCAAATTGCTTGTGAGCAATTACTTTATAGATGTTGCGGTGATTTCATGGTTTTCCGCTCAGCTTATCAAAACCCTGCTGTTCTATCTGCAGAACGGAATTCTGCAGGCAGAGCGGATGGTCGGCGCCGGCGGTATGCCCAGTGCGCATTCGGCTTTTGTCTGCTCCATCACCATTGCCATTGCCAAGAAGGTGGGCTATTCCTCGCCGGAATTCGCCCTTGCGCTGGCATTTGCCTGCGTGGTGATGTATGACGCCATGGGTGTCCGCAGGGCAGCCGGTGAACAGGCCAAGGTGCTCAACCGCATGGTGCTGGATCTGAGCAATCCCAACAGCCTTTTTGCGCTGCTGGGCAGTCATCCGGAAAAGGAACTGGATGAGGACGAGGACCGGGAACAGAAGGAACTCAATGAATTTCTGGGCCATACTCCGCTGGAGGTTCTGGGCGGAGCTTTGCTTGGCATTCTGATTGCAATGATAGTGCCGGTATTCTGATCCGTATGGGAATGGAGGAGATCCATGTATCTTGAATCGATAAAATCTCCGGCAGATCTGAAAAAACTCAGCCTGGCAGAACAGCAATACCTGGCTGGAGAGATCCGTCAGAGGATTCTGTCCACCGTATCCCGGACTGGCGGTCATCTGGCTTCCAGCCTGGGCACTGTGGAACTGACCCTGGCACTGCACAGTGTATTTGACTGTCCCCAGGATAAGATTGTCTGGGATGTGGGCCATCAGGCCTATACACATAAGATCATCACCGGGCGCAATGCCCGGTTTGATACCCTGCGTCAGGAAAACGGCCTGTCCGGATTCCCCAAGCAGAAGGAAAGCCTGTATGATGCCTATCTGGGCGGTCATTCCGGTGTGTCCATTTCGGCGGCACTGGGTATGGCAGAGGCCATGCGCCTGCATGGAGAAGAGGGCTTTGCCATCGCTGTGATCGGTGATGGCTCCTTTGGCAGCGGTGTTGCCTATGAGGGCATGAACAACGCCGGACGCAGCGGAGAAAAAATCATCATTGTCCTCAATGACAATGACATGTCCATTTCCCGGAATGTGGGGAATGTTGCCAATTATCTGGCGAAAATGCGTTCGTCCCGGCAGTATTTCCGCTTCAAGGACAACGCCAAGAGTTTTCTGGGCGGTGTGCCGGTAGTGGGAAAACCCATCCGGAATGCCCTGGCAAATTCCAAAAAGACCCTCCGGCAGATGATGTACCACTCCAATCTGTTTGAGGACTTCGGACTGCGTTACTTCGGTCCGGTGGACGGGCATGACCTGGAAAGCCTCCGGGATGTGTTTGAGCGGGCCCGGGAATATGCCCGCCCCTGTGTGGTCCATGTGCACACCACCAAGGGAATGGGCTACCGTCCCGCTATGGAAAACCCCAGCAAATACCATGGAGTCAGCCCCTTTGACCTGAAAAGCGGGCTGCCGCTCAAGCCCTCTGATCCTGGATTTTCCGGGGCCTTCGGCAGGAGCATCTGTGAGCTGGCCCAGACCCGCCCGCAGATCGCCGTGATTACTGCCGCCATGACCGATGGCACCGGCCTGGAGGAATTTGAGCGCCGGTATGCGGCTGCCGGACGGTTCTACGATGTGGGAATCGCCGAGGAACACGCTGTGAGCTTTGCCTGCGGCATGAGCACCCAGGGAACCGTCCCGGTGTTCGCGGTCTATTCCACCTTCCTGCAGCGCACCTGTGACCAGCTGATCCATGACGCCGCCATCGAACCGAAGCATATCGTCCTGGCAATCGACCGGGCGGGAATCGTAGGCGCCGATGGCGAGACCCATCAGGGGCTTTTTGATGTGTCCATGCTGCGGATGGTGCCCGGGACAGTGATCTATTCCCCGGTGACCTACCGGCAGCTGGAAGCCGACCTGGCTGAAGCGGTGGACAATGGCACCGGCATCTGTGCGGTGCGCTATCCCAAGGGTGCCCAGCCGGCACTGACGGCGTCTGTCCTTGGAGAGAACACCGACAGCTGGTTCCTGGAGAACCGGGGAGGCGATACCCTGCTGGTGACCTATGGACGGCTTGCGGAGGAGCTGTTCCTGGCCCGGAAATCGCTGGAGGAACAGGGAAGAGCGGTGGATGTCCTGGTGCTCAACCGCATCTATCCTATTCCGGAAGCAGCACTGGAACAGACGGAGCGCTACCAGCGGATCTTCTTCTATGAGGAGGGAATCCGCAGCGGGTCCATCGGGGAGCTCTGTGCCCTACATCTGATGGAGCAGGGATACCAGGGACAGTTCCGGCTGTTTGCCGTAGAAAACTGTTTTATTCCGCAGTGCGGCGTGGAGCATGGCTATCAGCTGTTCCATGCCGACCATGATTCGATCATCAAGACTGTATTGGGAGAGAGTTTGCATTGAAAAAAAGACTGGATGTAGTGCTTGTGGAACAAGGGCAGGCACAGAGCCGTGAACGGGCCAAGGCCATGATTATGGCAGGCATCGTCTATGTCAACGACCAGAAGGCGGATAAAGCCGGAATCACGGTCAAGGAGGACGACCGGATTGAGGTTAGGGGCAATACCCTGCGGTATGTCAGCCGGGGAGGGCTCAAGCTGGAAAAGGCAATGGCCTCCTTCGGTCTGGAACTGAAGGGCAAGACCTGCTGTGACTTCGGCGCTTCCACCGGCGGCTTTACCGACTGTATGCTCCAGAACGGCGCAGTCAAGGTATATGCGGTGGATGTGGGCTATGGCGAACTGGCCTGGTCCCTGCGCAATGACCCCCGGGTCATCAATATGGAGCGCACCAATATCCGGTACCTCACCGATGAACAGATCCCTGAGCCCATTGACTTCATCTCGGTGGATGTGTCCTTTATCTCGCTGACCCTGATCCTGCCGGTGGTGTACCGTTTCCTGCGGGAGGGCGGCAGCTGTGCCTGCCTGGTCAAGCCGCAGTTTGAAGCCGGACGGGAAAAGGTCGGGAAAAACGGCATCATCAAGGACCCGGCTGTGCATCTGGAAGTGCTGCAGAAGATCTACCGGTTCGCCCTGGAACTGGGCTTCTCGGTGCGGGGACTGGATTTTTCCCCCATCAAGGGCGCCAAGGGAAACATCGAATACCTGATGTATCTGTGCAAGGACAGCGAACCGTCCACCGTGTCTGAGGAGGATCTCTCCGCCATTGTAGGCTCCTCGCACGAGGATCTGGATGACTGATTGATTGGGAGGGACAGCCATGCGCTTTTATCTGGTTGTGAATCTGGATAAGGCCAATGCGGCAGACTGTGCGGCTGAGGCAGCCGCAGAGCTGCTGCGCTGCGGCGCGGAAGTGCTGCTCACACCTGAGCTGAATGCGGTGCTGAACTGTTCCGGCTGTCAGGTTCTGGACGATCGGGAAGCCATGCAAAGCTGTGATGCCGCCATCAGCATCGGCGGCGACGGCACCATGATCCACACCGCACTGGACGCACTGGAATTTGACCGCCCGGTGATCGGCATCAACTCAGGACGGCTGGGGTATCTCACCCAGATTGAGCCACCGTTCGGGGACAGCCTGCAGAAGCTGGCTGCCGGACAGTTCGGCATACAGCCCCGGACCGTGCTTTCCGTCACAGTCCGTCAGCCGGATGGCAGCACCTGTCAGAGCTATGCGCTCAATGATGTGGTTATTGCCCGGCAGATGGTCGCCAGTATGATCGACATCGAGGTGTTCCGGGGCGGAGCCGCATTTGCTTCCTACCGGGCTGATGGCCTGATTTTTGCCACACCCACCGGTTCCACCGCCTATTCCATGTCAGCTGGCGGAGCTATCGTCGATCCGGGTATGGACTGCCTGATCGTCACACCCATCTGTCCCCATTCGCTGGCGGACCGCAGTGTGGTGCTGGGGCCGGATGCCCCATTGGAAGTGCGGCTGGTCACCCGGAACACACCTCCGGATGCCGGTGTTGCAGTGGATGGCACAACCATCTGTCCCATGGTGGATGGTACCCGGCTTGAAATTTCCGCTGCCGCCCGGAAATCCCGTTTTATCCAGCTCAGCGCGAGCAGTTTTTATCAGACTCTTGGAAAGAAACTCACGGGAACTGAACCCGCTGAAATAGAGAGAAAGGCGTGATCGCATGAAGACCGAACGACATCGAAAAATCCTGGAACTGATCTCGGATAATGCTGTGACCACTCAAGAGGAACTGATGGCAATGCTGTCCGATGCAGGGTTCCGTGTAACCCAGGCCACTGTATCCCGGGACATCAAGGAACTGCGTCTGGTGAAGGTACAGAGCTCAGACGGACGCTACATATATGCCAAACCCACCCAGGATCGTCAGACCGGCGATATGGAAGGGTTCCGCAGTATTTTTACCCAGTCGCTGCTGCACATCGACTATGCCAACAATATCGTGGTAATCAAATGCAGGACTGGTATGGCAAATGCCGTATGTGTATCCATGGATCAGCTGCACTGGAAAGGGGTTGTTGGCACCCTCTCCGGTGATGACACCATCTTTGTACTGATGCGCAATGAAGAACAGGCGGCAGAGTTTGTGGATCAGCTTCACAAAATCAGCCGGAAGTAAAGGGGCGATCCGAATGCTTTCCCAGCTTTACATCAAGAATATTGCAGTTATCAAGGAAGCGGATATCAACTTTGCCCAGGGGTTCAATGTCTTTACCGGCGAGACCGGCGCAGGCAAAACCATTCTGATCAATGCCATCAACGCGGTGCTGGGAGAGCGTACCTCCCGGGATATTATCCGGACCGGGGAAAATTCGGCTTCGATCACAGCTGTCTTTGACGATGTCCCGCCCAGGGTTCTGAGTACACTGGCAGATCTGGGATATGAGATCGAATCGGGCGACAGTCTGCTCATCATGCGCACCCTCCACCAGGACGGCAAGACCCAGTGCAAGATCAACGGACAGCCTGCTACGGTATCCATGCTCAAAAACATCTCCGGCATGCTCATCAATGTCCATGGACAGCACGACAGCCAGCAGCTGCTTTCGGCAGAAAAGCATCTGGGCTACATTGATCTGTACGGCGGTCTGGGACAGGCTCTGAGCGAGTACCAGACTGAGTTTACCCGGCTCCGGGAGATCAATGACCGGATCGGGGCACTCTCAGCCGATGAGGCGGAAAAGGCGCACAAAACCGACCTGCTCACCTATCAGATCAATGAGATCACCGAAGCAGCCCTGACCTCCGGGGAGGAGGAGGAGCTGCTGTCCCAACGCCGGATTCTGCGCAATTCCGAGCGGATCACCCAGGCTCTGGCAGCGGCTCTGGCTCTGCTGAGCGGCGATGAAAACGGCGAAATCCCCGGCATTGTGGAGCAGATGGAAGAACTGGCTGCCCAGCTGGAGGAAGCCGGACGGTACATGGAGGACTTTGCGCCCACAGCTACTGCGGTGAGCGGTTATAAATATGAGCTGGAGGACTGTGCTTCCAGCGTACAGGACGCCCTGGACAATATGGATTATGATCCTGCCCGGGCGGAGTATATCGAAAACCGTCTGGATACCATCAATATGCTCAAGCGCAAGTATGGTGCGGATATTCCTGCGATCCTGGCCTTCCTGGAAAAGGCCAAGGCCGAGCTGGACGACATCACCTTCTCAGAGGAGAAGCTGGCCCAGCTGGAGCAGGAGCGCAGCCGGCAGTTTGCCCGGTGCTATGACCTGGCACGGCAGCTCTCCGCAGACCGGAAAAAGGCCGCGGAGGAGTTTACAGCCAAGATTCAGGAGGAGCTGCAGTTCCTGGATATGTCGGCAGTACGGTTCCTTCCGGTGTTCCGGGAAAAGGCGCTGTCCTCCCTGGGAATGGACGACTTTGAGCTGCAGGTCAGCACCAATGTGGGCGAAGAGCCCAAGCCGCTGGCAAAGATCGCTTCCGGCGGTGAGCTGTCCCGGATCATGCTGGCGATGAAGAATGTGCTGTCCGACCGGGACAATGTGGACACCATGATTTTTGATGAGATCGACACCGGTGTCAGCGGACGGGCTGCCCAGAAGATCGGACGGAAGCTCCATGAGGTATCCGCCGGACGGCAGGTGATCTGCGTGACCCACCTGGCCCAGGTGGCAGCCTATGCCGACCACCATCTGCTCATCAGCAAGAAGGTGCGGGACGGCAAGACCTTCACCAGTGTGGAATCGCTGAGCGAGGAGGAGCGCACCCAGGAGCTGGCCCGGATCATGGGCGGCGATGTGATCACACCGGCAACCCTCAGCGCCGCTGCGGAGCTGCTGGAAAAATCCCGTTGACAATCCCGATGGGATATACTATAATGCAACTAATAGCTGTGACGGGAACAGGTAACCGGCAGGACTGGACTGCAGAGAGCCTTTGGTTGGTGGAAAAAGGCGGAGGTCGGCTGGCGAGTACATCCCTGAGCTGCAGTCTGAACCAAGAGTAGGATGAGCCGCGTTGGCTGCGTTAACAGCCCTGGACACAGAAACTGTGTCCGCTGAGGCTGCATAATGCAGCGAACAGAGGTGGTACCGCGCTATTGATGCGCCCTCTATCCGTATGATGCGGATAGAGGGCGCTTTTTGTATGGAAAAAGGAGGATAAACAAATGGGAATTTATGAAGAACTGCAGGCCCGCGGCCTGATCGCACAGGTGACTGATGAGCCCGAAATCCGGGAACTGATCAACAACGGCGGCGCCCGGTTCTATATCGGCTTTGACCCCACAGCGGATTCGCTGCATGTGGGACATTTCATGGCGCTCTGCCTGATGAAGCGTCTGCAGCTGGCAGGCAACCGTCCCATCGTGCTGATCGGCGGTGGTACCGGCATGGTAGGTGACCCCTCCGGCCGTACCGATATGCGCACCATGATGACCCCCGAAACCATCCAGCACAACTGCGACTGCTTCAAGAAGCAGATGGAGCGGTTCATTGAGTTCGGCGAGGACAAGGCTGTTATGGTCAACAATGCCGACTGGCTCATGGATCTCAACTATGTACAGCTGCTCCGGGAAGTAGGCGTACACTTCTCGGTAAACAATATGCTCCGGGCCGAGTGCTACAAGCAGAGAATGGAAAAGGGCCTGAGCTTCCTGGAGTTCAACTACATGATCATGCAGGCCTATGACTTCCTGCACCTGCACACCACCCTGGGCTGCAATATGCAGTTCGGCGGCAACGACCAGTGGAGCAACATGCTGGCAGGTACCGAGCTGATTCGCAAAAAGACCGGTGATGACGCCTACGCCATGACCATCACTCTGCTGCTCAACAGCGAGGGCAAGAAGATGGGCAAGACTGCCAGCGGCGCAGTGTGGCTTGATCCCAACAAGACCACTCCGTTTGAGTTCTTCCAGTACTGGCGCAACATTGACGACCAGGATGTCATGAAGTGCATCCGGCTGCTCACCTTCCGTTCGCTGGAGGAAATCGAAGAGATCGAGCATTGGGACCCCAGCCGCATCAACGAAAAGAAGGAACTGCTGGCCTACGAACTCACTGAGATGGTTCACGGCAAGGAAGAGGCCGACAAGGCTCTGGAAGCTGCCAAGGCTCTCTTTACCCCCGGTGCTGACAGCACCAATGTACCGTCCTTTGCTCTGGAAGCTGCTCAGTTCAGTGCAGAGGGTACCATTCCGGTGATCGATGTCCTCACTCTGGCAGGACTCTGCCCCTCCAAGTCGGAAGCCCGCCGTGCAATCCAGCAGGGCGGCGTGACCGTTGGTGAGGAGAAGGTGACTGACCTGGCTGCTGTCCTGACCCAGGAAGAGGTCAAGAATGGCGTGATGGTCCGCCGCGGTAAGAAGACCTTCAAGAAGATCACCCTGGCATAACCAGAAATCCCAGGGGAACAGCTCTGCCGTATACCGGCTGCCCAGAAAACGGGCGGCGCTTCTGAAAGCTCCTCAGACAGGGAACAGACCATCCGGATGGTCTGTTCCGATTTCCGCACAGAAAAACCCTCCTGTCCGATTTTGATTCGGGCAGGAGGGTTTCTTTATTGTATCAGAAAGGGAAGGACCGTTCTTACAGGTAGCCGTTTTCAGCCAGGAGCTCTGCCATCAGCACCGCACCGCCGGCAGCGCCGCGGATGGTATTGTGGGACAGGCAGACAAACTTGTAGTCATACTGGCTGTCTTCCCGGAGGCGTCCGATGGATACGCCCATGCCATGTTCCTGATCCCGGTTGAGCCGGGTCTGGGGCATGTTGTCCTCCTCAAAGTAGGTCAGGAACTGCTTGGGAGCAGAGGGCAGGTTCAGACGCTGGGGCTCTCCGGCAAACTCCTTCCAGCGGCGGAGAATCTCCTCCTTGGAAGGCTTGTGGTCAAAGCGTACAAAGACAGCTGCCAGATGTCCATCGGTAACCGGGACACGGATGCACTGGGTTGTGATGGACGGGGAAGAAGCCAGCTTGATCTCATCGCCCTCCACAGTACCCCAGATCTTCATGGGTTCCTTTTCGCTCTTCTCCTCCTCGCCGCTGATGAAGGGGATCACATTGTCCACCATTTCGGGCCAGGTTTCAAAGGTCTTGCCGGCGCCGGAGATCGCCTGGTAGGTACAGGCCAGTACTTCACGGACGCCGAAGTCCCGCAGGGGTTCCAGGGCGGGGACATAGCTCTGAAGCGAGCAGTTGGATTTGACTGCGATAAAGCCACGCTTGGTTCCCAGACGGCGGCGCTGCGCATCAATAATCTTCATGTGATCGGCGTTGATCTCCGGGATAATCATGGGGACATCGGGGGTGAAGCGATGGGCAGAGTTATTGGAGATCACCGGGCATTCGGCCTTGGCATAGCGTTCCTCCAGGGCACGGATCTCGTCCTTCTTCATATCCACGGCACAGAACACAAAGTCCAGGCCGTCTGCCATCTTCTCCACATCGGAGGCGTCATACATCACCAGATCTGCCATGGAAGCCGGAACTGGAGTGGGCATAGCCCAGCGGCTGCCCAGAGCCTCCCGGTAGGTTTTGCCGGCGGAGCGGGGAGAGGCTGCCAGCTTGACAACCTCAAACCACGGATGGTGCTCCAGCAGTGAAACGAACCGCTGTCCGACCATGCCAGTTGCTCCTACTACGCCTACCTTATATTTTTTCATAGAAATCAGTCCTTTCAGCCGAATCAGGCAAGATTTTATTGAAAAGAGGCCCCGGTTGTTCTATAATGAAATAGATTGGGTTCATTCTTTTTCCAGATTGTGTCCTCGAATGGGAAACAATTGTATTTGAATGATATAGTATCACCCGTTTCCCGAAAAGTCAATGCTTTTTTGGAGCATTCTTATTTCGCCAAACAAAAAACTATATTCTGTATCTGTGTGATATACATACTTTTTCTAAGGAGTCCTGCAACATGAAAAAATCTGATTTCTGGTTCGATCTGCCGGAAGAACTGATCGCCCAGACCCCCATTGAGCCCCGGGATGCGTCCCGTGTCATGCTTCTGGATAAGGAGACCGGCGCCACTGGTGAATGCATATTCCATGACATCATCGACCGGCTCAATCCCGGCGATCTGCTGGTGCTCAACAATTCCCGTGTTCTGCCGGCACGTCTGTATGGCTACCGGGAGGGAACCGGCGGTCACATGGAATTCCTGCTGCTCAAGCAGGTACAGAAGGATGTGTGGGAAGTCATGGTCCGTCCCGGCAAGAAGGCACGGGAAGGCCTGGTCTTTGAGTTCGGCGATGGACGCCTGAAGGCAGAGGTGCTCTCCACCACCGAGGGCGGCAACCGTCTGGTGCGGTTCCACTACGATGGGGAGTTCTATTCGCTGCTGGAGGAGATCGGCAACATGCCGCTGCCGCACTACATCACAGCGGAGCTCAAGGACAAGGAGCGTTACCAGACTGTATATTCCAAGGATCTGGGTTCTGCGGCGGCTCCCACAGCGGGTCTGCACTTCACCAAGGAGCTGCTGGAACGCATTGAGCAGAAGGGTGTGGGCATTGCCTATGTGACCTTGCATGTGGGCCTCGGCACCTTCCGTCCGGTCAAGACGGAGGAGATCACCGACCACCAGATGCATTCCGAGCACTACTACATCACCCCGGAAACTGCTGAAAAGATCAACCGCACCAAGGAACAGGGCGGACGGGTCATTGCGGTGGGAACCACCAGCTGCCGGACTCTGGAATCCGCTGCGGATGAGAACGGACGCATCCATGAGTGCAGCAATGATACCAGCATCTTCATCTATCCCGGATACAAGTTCAAGGTGCTGGATGGCCTGATCACCAACTTCCATCTGCCCGAAAGCACCCTGATCATGCTGGTGAGCGCACTGGCAGGTTATGAGCATACCATGGCAGCCTACAAGGAGGCTGTGGAGAAGAAATTCCGCTTTTACAGCTTCGGCGATGCAATGTTCATTGCAGATCAGCCGGATCTCAGGAGGTAAGAATGTATAAACTGATCAAGAAACAGGGAAATGCCCGGCGCGGCGAATTCCAGACGGTTCACGGCACCGTCCAGACCCCGGCCTTTATGAATGTCGGCACATCGGCAGCCATCAAGGGCGGCATCTCGTCCTATGACCTCAAAGATCTCAAATGTCAGGTGGAGCTCTGCAACACCTATCATCTGCACCTGCGTCCCGGCGATGATGTGATCCGGGACCTGGGCGGCCTGCACAAGTTCATGGGCTGGGACCGTCCCATCCTCACCGACAGCGGCGGATTCCAGGTATTCTCCCTGTCCTCGCTGCGCAAGATTGAGGAGGAAGGTGTCTACTTCCAGTCACATATCGATGGACGGCGCATCTTCATGGGGCCGGAGGAGAGCATGCGCATCCAGTCCAATCTGGCTTCCACCATTGCCATGGCCTTTGATGAGTGCATCGAGAACCCCTCCACCCGGGAATACACCGCCCGCTCCATTGCCCGGACTGTCCGCTGGCTGGAGCGCTGCAAGAAGGAGATGCAGCGTCTGAATTCGCTGCCGGAGACCATCAACAAGAACCAGCTGCTGTTCGGCATCAATCAGGGATCGACCTTTGAGGATCTGCGCATCGAGCACATGAAGCAGATTGCCGACCTGGATCTGGACGGCTATGCCATTGGCGGTCTCGCGGTAGGTGAAACCGCTGAGGAGATGTACCATATCATCGAAGCAGTGGAGCCCTATATGCCTGTGGACAAGATCCGCTATCTCATGGGCGTAGGCACTCCGGTCAATATTCTGGAAGCAGTCGCCAGAGGCGTGGATCTCTTTGACTGTGTTATGCCCAGCCGGAATGCCCGCCATGGTCATATCTTCACCTGGGATGGCGTCATCAACCTGATCAATGCCAAGTATCAGCGGGATGACCGTCCCATTGATGAGCACTGTGACTGTCCGGTCTGCCGGCAGCATTCCCGTGCCTATATCCGTCATCTGCTCAAGGCAGGGGAGATGCTGGGCATGCGTCTGGCTGTCATGCACAACCTCTACTTCTACAATACCCTGATGGAACGCATCCGGGAGGCACTGGACAACGATACCTTTGATGAATTTTATCAGAAATATGTCCCGATCCTGGGCCGCCGCATCTGACAGCCCAGAGAATTGGCGTAAAATCGGGGATTTTTTCAGTTCTCCCTTGCAAGCAGCCGTTTTTTTCTGTATAATATTTCTTGTATATTTTTTGGAGGTGCAAATCTATGTTTTCCAATCTGATGCTCACTGCTGACAGCTCGAGCTATACTTATCTGTTCGGTCAGCTCGGCGTTATGATCGTAATGATCGCTGTACTCTGGTTCTTCCTGATCCGTCCCCAGAACAAGCGGGAAAAGGAAGTTTCCAAGATGCGTGAGGCTCTGGAAGTAGGCGATGAGGTTATTACCCGCGGCGGCATTATCGGCCGTGTTGTAAACCTCAAGGACGACTATGTAATGATCGAAACCGGCAGCGACCGTACCAAGATGCGGATCGCCCGTTGGGCCATCGACATCAACACCACCGCTGAGAAGGAAAAGTAAGAGAATTTCTCAAAAGGTGTACTGATATGCATTTCGGTGTAATATCTTTATAGCGGAAACCGATATCGTATCAGGAGGTCGTCGCTTTATGATGTCTGAAAAACACCCTACCGGAAAACATCTGCCTCATCCTGTCAAGCCTGTGCTGCTCTGTTCTTTGATCGGCGCGGCGGTCGTAGCGCTTCTGCTGGCTGGATTTTCCTTCCTGCTGACCCTGCAGGATCTTCCGCATTCCGCAGTGGAACCACTGGCTTTGCTGGCTGGTGGTGCCGGTTGTCTGCTGGCTGGATTTCTCTGTGCCAAGCTCCATGGACGCAGCGGTCTGCTCACCGGCGCCGCCTGCGGAGTGATGGTATTCGGGATCATCTTCCTGACCGGATGCTTGACAATGGGCGGGGCACTGGGACCCTCAGTCTGGCTGAAGGGATTGATTTTCCTGTTCTGCGGCGCCATTGGCGGTGTTTTGGGGGTGAACACAGCCCTTCCGGTGAAATAGCTATTTACACAGGAATGGGTTTTGTGGTATAATTTAGCTACACTGAAACCTATGAACGAAAAGAGGATATAAACTATGACACATGTTAAGACTCTGAACAAGGCTAATCTCAAGGAAAGCTGCGCCAAGGGCGGCTGCGGCGAGTGCCAGGCTTCCTGCCAGTCTGCTTGCAAGACTTCCTGCACCGTTGCTAACCAGAAGTGCGAGAACCCCAACCGCTAAACGGTTGATCTAAACTGAACGCAGTTACAGTTAAGGGACAGTTTCTGTCCCTTAACTTTTGTCCCCGAAAAAATATAAGGAGATCAAAATGATACATAAGTATTTTCAGAACGGCTATTATATCGTACTGGATGTAAACAGCGGTGCTGTGCATGTAGTGGATGAACTGTTCTATAATATGCTGGACCATGTTTCGGAAGATCTGGCTGAGGAGTGCCCGGAAGAGATTGTCCGTGCCTTCTCGGACCGCTGGTCGGAAGAGGAGATCCGTTCTACCTATGCTGAGATGGTTTCCCTCAAGAAGGAGGGTCAGCTGTTCAGTGCGGATGATTATGCCCAGTTCGCAGATATGATGGTTTCTTCGCCCATCAAGGCACTCTGCCTGAATATCGCCCATGACTGCAACCTGCGCTGCGAATACTGCTTCGCCGGCAAGGGTGACTACTGCCAGGGCCGTATGCTCATGACTGAGGAAGTGGGCAAGGCAGCCATCGATTACCTGCTGCACTATTCCCAGGGCCGTCACAACCTGGAAGTGGACTTCTTCGGCGGTGAGCCGACCATCAACTTTGACGTAGTCAAGAAGGTGGTAGAGTATGCCCGCTCCAAGGAGAAGGAATACGATAAGAAGTTCCGCTTTACCATCACTACCAACGGCCTGCTCCTCAATGATGATATGATCGATTTCATCAACAAGGAGATGTACAATGTAGTCTGCTCCACCGATGGACGCAAGGAGGTCAATGACCGCGTGCGCGCCCGTGTGGACGGCAGCGGCTGCTATGATGCCATTATCCCGCACTTCCAGGAGCTGGTCCGGAAGCGTGAGAATTCGGAATATCCCGAAAACTGGCAGTATTATGTCCGCGGCACCTTCACCAAGTACAATAAGGACTTCGGCGAAGATGTCCTGCACATGAACTCCCTGGGCTTTGATCAGATTTCCATCGAGCCGGTTGTAGCTGATCCCAAGCAGCCCTATGCGCTGACCTATGAGGATCTGCCTGAGGTATTCGAGGAATATGACCGCCTGTCCAAGATCATGATCGAAAAGCAGAAGTCCGGCAAGGGCTTTAACTTCTATCACTTCATGATCGATCTGGATCAGGGTCCCTGCGCCATCAAGCGCCTGAGAGGCTGCGGCTGCGGCAATGAATATGTCGCCATCACTCCCGATGGTGATGTATATCCCTGCCATCAGTTCGTTGGTCATGAGGAGTGGAAGATGGGCAATGTATTCGATCTCTCCATCAACAAGGAGATGAAGGATAACTTCGCCCGGGCCACTGTATATCACAAGCCCAAGTGCCAGGACTGCTGGGCCAAGTTCTACTGCAGCGGCGGCTGCAACGCCAACAACTGGCAGTATATGGGCAATGTGCTGGATTCCTTCGATCTCGCCTGCGAGATGGAGAAGAAGCGTCTGGAATGCGCCATTATGATCCAGGCTGCACTGGCAGAATAAAATCCCCCTATACAAACGAAAAGACCTGCGATTTATATCGCAGGTCTTTTTTGCTTATAGCCGGGGTACTAAATGAGCGCCCGTCCACATATATATCAGACAGAATCTGAAAGAAGGACGGGCTGTGAATATGTATACCAGTGTTGACCTGAGTGCTCTGCGTGGGAAAAAGCCTTTTACAGGAAGATCCGGAGGTCAGGCCCATCTGCCGGACCGCTGGACAATACTGCTGGGAATCAGCTATCTGCTCGGCATTCTCCTGGGCACCAAGGCCATGGAACTGGCCCCGGAAAATCTCCAGAGCGGAATGCTGACCATCTTTTCCGAACATCTGGCTGCCCGGACTTCCCAGACCTTGCAGCAGGCTGTCCTTTCAGCATTCTGGCAGGCGGCAGTCCCGCTGACCTTGCTGTTTCTGCTGGGATTCTGCGCTCTGGCACTGCCATTGTTCCCGGCGGTACTGCTGTTCGAGGGGATGGGATATGGTGTTTCGGTATCTGCCATGCTGGAATATACCACACAGAATGGCATTTCTGTTTTCATGGGAATGCTGTTCCTGGCGCCGTTTATCCTGTGCTGCGCTCTGATCTGGGTCCGCTTCGGAGCCGAAGCCATGAAACTGAGCCTCCAGTGCTGGAAAATCCTCTGTGCCGGAAATACCGGAGAACCGCTTGCCCTGAGTCAGTACTGTCGGAAATTCTTCTGTTCCCTTGGCGCCGCTGTTCTTTTGGCAGCAGCAAATGGTGTCTGGGTGCAGCTTCTTGCCTCCAGAATGGGATAGGCTATTCTTTGGAATCCTCCTGGGACTTGGGCGCCTTTACCTTTGCCAGCGGAGAGCTGTCAATGGCCCGTTCGATCTGCTGGCTGGAAACATGGGTATAGATCTCGGTGGTGGAGAGATTCTCGTGTCCAAGGATCTCCTTGAGCACCCGGACATCAGCGCCGCCATACTGATACATCAGTGTTGCGGCTGTATGGCGCAGTTTGTGAGGGGAGTAGCCTCGCCCGGATAAACCGGCAGCAGCCAGATATTTTTCGAGAATCTGTTCCACCCGGCGGGCAGAGATCCGGCTGCCCCGTTCTGAGAGAAACAGCGCCGGTTCATTGGTGCGATGCCGGTCCGAGAGAATCTTGGCCCGGACGGGCTCATATGCTTCCATTGCCTGAAGACAGGCTTCGTTGACATAGATTATGCGCTCCTTGTTGCCTTTTCCCAGCAGCCGGAGCGTTTTTTCTTTTTTCCGGAGATCAGAGAGATTGAGGCCCACCAGCTCTGAAACCCGCATTCCGCAGTTGATGAGGAAGGTGATCATACAGAAATCCCGGGGATTCTGGGCAGCAGCCACGGTCTGAAGCAGATCCAGCGACTCTTCCAGGCTGAGAAACTTGGGAAGGCTGTTCCGGATAGCCGGGAGATCCAGCTCCTTGGCAGGGCTCACTTCCAGCAGATCTGTCTTGGTGGTGATATACTTATAAAAGGAGCGGATGCTGGAAACCTTCCTGGCCCGGGTCACAGCGGAGTTATCCCGCTCTGTCAGGGTGAAGTTCAGATAGCCATAGATGTCCGACAGTGTCACACCGCAGATCACCGAGGAATCCAGGTCATCAATGGTAATCTCCGAGAGATCAAATTCCCGCAGTCCCAGCACCTTGACCGCCTTGATATAGCGCAGGAAGGTGCGCAGGTCGATAAAATAGCCGTCCACAGTCCGGGGAGAGCGCCCGCGGATGGTTTCCATATAGTAGAGAAAATCTTTCAGCAGGGGAGGGCAGGCCTCCGCATATTCCCGTTTCACTGCAAAACCTCCTGACTGCATTTGGAATCCGGTGACTGATAGTTACTGTACTTATTATAGTATAAAGCCATATCGAATTCAAGAAAACGGTCAGCAAGCAAAAAAGTTCCCTATTTGTTATAAAATTAACAAATAGGGAGTAAATTACCATTGGCGTCAGGTAAAGCTGTCGTCAGAGCCAGTGGCTGTACAGATCAGATCCCTCTAATCCATATAACCTAAGCCTGTATGCCTGGGTGCTGGATATAATCTGTTGTGAAACCTGTCTGACGCTTTGTTTACGACGCAGCCCTTCAGAAACTGCTTGGCAGCTGATTCCTGTGTACAGACCAGCATATTAAGTCCTAGCCAATCCAGACGAACAATCCGTGAGTCGTTGTCTGCTGCTGATAAAAGCCTGAGCCAGTGCGAAACTGAAACCAGACCGCTCAAGCAATCACAGCGCACAACATATTAACAGAGATTATCTCTATAATATATGTGTGACTGGCAATCAGATGCTGCAACATGAATACTGAAACTCAATATATGATCCGTACAGATTCAGACGCTTGTATGGTCATTTTCTCCTCGCCTTGATTTCGCTAAATTTTAATTTACGAAGTCTAACTATCATCTGTGTAGCAAATTGCCTTTACAGGCTTTTTGCTTGTATCAAAACGGTATTCCATGCTTATGGCCCTGTTAAGCAAGAGAGATTTTTCTTATCCATGGACCAGGGAAGAGAAAATGTAAAGATAACTGCTTGTCAGATGAATAGAGCTGCGATATGAAAAAAGCGGGGGTTATACCTCCGCTTTTTTTATGGGATATTTACTCTGCTCCCGAACTAAGTACAAAATCTGCCAAGGGAGAACTGTCTGCAGCATGCTTGACTTGATCGTCAGCAGCGTGGGTGTAGATTTCAGTTGTTGACAGATTTGAGTGTCCCAAAATTCGTTGGAGGATGAGAATATCGGTCCCTCCGTATTGGTACATCAGTGTGGCAGCCGTATGGCGCAGTTTATGGGGTGTGTATCCATGATTGTCCAGCCCGGCAACCGAGAGATACTTTTTCATAATTTGTTCGACCCGGCGCCCGGAAAGTCTGGTACAGCGCTCAGAAAGGAGAAATGCAGGCTCTGATGAAATGTTGTGATTTATCAGTAACTGATTGCGGATAGGAATATAGTCCTGAATAGCTTTTATGCAGGCGTGGTTCAGATAAATGATCCGCTCTTTGTTGCCTTTGCCCAGTAAGCGCAGGGTTCGCTCTTTCATGTTGAAGTCTGACATGTTGAGACCAATCAGCTCTGAAAGCCGCATGCCGCAGTTCAGCAAGAGGGTAAAGATGCAGAAATCCCGGGAATCTTGAGCGTCGTTGACGGCCTGTAAGAATGCTTTGGATTCATCGAGACTGAGGTATATTGGTAGGCTGCGCCGATGCATGGGAACATCAAGATCCAAAGTCGGGTTCTTTTGCAGCAGAGTTGTCTTAGTGCAGATGAATTTGTAGAAGGATCTCAGGCTACCGATCTTCCTGGCCCGGGTAACAGCAGAATTTCCTCTCACAGATGTGACATAGTTCAGAAAAGCATAAATGTCAGACAGCGATACATTGCAGATTGTGGCATTGTCCAGATTTTCAATGGACACTTTTTTGAGATCTAATTCCTGGAGATTTTCGACCTTAGTTGCCTTGATATACCTGAGAAACAGGCTGAGATCCAGATAATAGCCTGTCACTGTCTTTGGTGAGCAGCCACGGATTATCTCCATGTAATAGAGAAAGTCTCTCAGGAGTTGAGGACATTTTTGAGCTGTTTTGGGTTCCATAAAAAAATACCTCCCTTGATTCTTGTATGGTTTTAGCTATGGCACCTAAGATCACAGTTTCTGAGATGATCCACGATGCAGTTACAGCAAATATGTATTTGCTGCAGCTGCGCTTTTTTTCGGAAGAAAAGGAAAAAAATAAATATTATTGGAAAATTGCAGTAAAAGAGAAAGGAAAAATATAGTTTGTTTGCTTGAAAATCAGCGCTTTTTTTCAAATTTTACTTGAAAATTTGCATATTTCAACTGTGACGCAGAGAAAGGAATGATTTGATGAGAAAAGCTCATAAAGCCAAAAACCGAAGTCCTTGAAGGCGAGAGGAAGAATCAGCGATTTTGAAAAAAGGAGGCTTACAAAATGGAAAGTCGAAAGATTGCAGCTATTACCGCCGCCATTATTGTATCAACAACGGTGGGAACAGCAAGCGCATTGCCGCTGCTGCCGGCTCAACATACCCCCATTTCCTATGAAGTGGACCAGCTCGACAGCAGCTCTGAAATGACCGTTGAGGTTACGGACGGGGTGCTGGGCTACCAGTCTGACGCCAGCGATGAGGCAGGGGAGTCCCCGGGCGAAGCCCAGGAAGAGGAGAGCAGCCAGGCGGAAGCCACCAGGGAAACTATCCAGACCACGGCAAGCCGGACAGGGTACTATCCGTTCCAGATCCAGTACGAGGAACAGAACGGCGTTCCGATTATCATCAAGTCATTCAGAATCACAGCGGATGTAGATCCGTCTGTTTTGATCGAGTCGGATTGGAAACAGGATGGATACCGCTATTCACAGTCAGAGATTCTGATTGATGAACCGGAACAGGTCGTTGAGGAGAAGATGGTCGCAGAGCCGGTCACCTTTGAGACGGAGAAAAATGACGAGGAGTCGATCCGGGCTGCCATCAGTCCAATCCTCGACTACAACGAAGGAGGGTTCAGCGGTCAGCTTGCCCTGGATTATGACAGTATCATCACCAAGGAGACGGACACTGAAAGCTACTCGTACCCGATCCGTAAGACCATGGAGTTCCACAATCTTCCCAACAACGACTATGCCTACCTGGACAAGGACCTCGACGGCCTGAAGCTGGAGAGCGCAGAGTGGAAGCTGGAAACCGGTGTGCAGCGGGAGGAGGACATAATCCCTGGGACATATACAGCGATCGCAACTTACATCGGAACCGGATATGGCACCAAGGCGACCGGCTACACAAGCACCGTCTACTATACCGGAACAGTGAAGCGGCTGGTGGATGGTGATATTATTTGCTCCATCGTGTACCGTGGGGAGGGCACCTTCCCGTGGACCGGATTCTTTGCTGGTCTGGCGCTGCTTGCAATCGCCGGCGCCGTAGTGGCGATGATCCTGCGGGGCATCATCATCGTGCCCGCCCTGGGCAACTGGCTTGCAAAGCGCAAGGCCAAGGCCAAAGGTCAGACCGATGATAAGCCCCCTGTGGAGATCCCCTATGAATGAGAAAGGAGGCGGGCGAGAATGAACAGAGCCAAAAGAATTTTTTTGCCAATCTTGAGCGGCCTTCTTCTCATTATTTCGCTGTCAGGATGCGGCCCGGTCAAAGAACAGGATACCCTGTCCTCGAACCAGGATACATTGGAAGTCCTGGATGACAGCGCAACTCAGAATGACCTCAAAGACAAGGTAAATTTTGAAAATGCGGAGTATGCCACATCTGAAGATGGAGAAGTATTGATTCAAATCGCCCCAGAGGGGCCTGGAAGCCCCGAGAATGCCGGTATAGCATACAGGTCCGACCTGGGGACCCGATGAAGTGTGGAACGAAACAGAGGGCACTTTGGTTGGGTCTGACGGTTTTACGATGCCGGAGGCGGTAGCGATGGAAGATGGGAGTCTGGGCACGCTTCAGATCCCGTCGATCGGGCTGACTGTTCCTGTCTATGAGACTGAGGACAACGAACTTGAAGCAATGGTCCATGGGGTGGCGCACTTCAAAGAAACAAGCTGCTGGGATGGTAATGTCGGATTGGCAGGGCACAACCAGGGCGTAAACACCTTCTTCCAGGACCTCTACAAGCTGGAGATCGGGGACACAATCACCCTGACAACAGCTCTGGGTACCAGGACCTACGAAGTGAGTATGAGCAAGGAGATCGATGAAACGGATTGGAGCTACCTCGGGCGGACTGACGATAACAGGATCACCCTTATCACCTGTGTCAATCATGACCTGACGAAGCGCCTTTGTGTACAAGGGACAGAAGTCCAGGAATAAAAACGAAACAGATCACAGCAAAATCACAGCACATAGCCGGGCGACCACCCGGCTATTTTTTTGAGGAGAATGGAAGAGTATATGGGTTCGATTCCCATACCCCTCACCGTCATGCTGACATGAATTTTGCATGAAGCGGAAAGGAGAACCATTTATGAACCAGAATGCAAAAAGGCCAAGGACCGTCAAAATTCCGACCCTGGTAATTTGGGAGGATGGAGATCTTACCCAGGTCAATCCGAATCAGCTGATATATCCCGTGCTTGCCGAGTCTGAGAACTTCGTCAAGTTCAAAGATAACAACCGTTGCCTCACGCTGTACACGGGTGATTGGTGCGGATTGAAAAGGGGGCAGAAGTGAATGTCAATTTTCAGAGTTCAACGAACCCGGGATTACACGATCATGTCTAACCATCATTTGCGCAATCCAGCATTGTCGTTAAAATCCAAAGGACTGCTATCGATGATGCTGTCGCTGCCCGATGAATGGAACTATACAAACCGAGGCCTCGCAAAGATGTGCAAGGAAGGGGTGGATGCCATTGGCAGCGCTCTGCGGGAGCTGGAAGCTGCCGGCTACATCGTCCGGAACCAACTGCGCAATGAGAAAGGGCAGATCACAGATACCGAGTACATAATCTACGAGCAGCCACAGAGCAAGCCGAGTGATCCATGTCCGCCCTCCTCCAAGCCGCCCAAGTCAGGGGCAGCGGAACCGAAGAAGGGAAAGGCTGGAAAGCGGAAGGCCACCTCCAGCGCCGCCGCCGCAGTGCCCGAGCCGATCGGAGGCCTCCAATGCCCGAGCACTGAACCGGAAGCGAGTGATTCTTCTGAAGCATCTCCAAATACGGCTTCTCCATATACGACTTCACCATATACGGAAAATCCGGATATGGTTAAGCCATATACGGAAATGACCGCGCAATTAAATACTAATAGATCAAATACTAATAGATCAAATACTGATAGATCAAATACTGATAGATCAAATACTGATTCTATTCCTTTCCTTTCCTATCCTTCCTTTCACCCGGAAGAGAAGGGAAGGGAAACAGTGAAGTACACCAGAGCAGAAAGCTATCGGAAGCAGGTGCTGGAGAATATCGAGTACGAGCATCTGTGTAAGGCATTTCTGGATCGCAAAGATGAGCTGGATGAAATAGTTGAGCTGATAGTCGAAACTGTATGTGCCAAACGCAAGGTTATGCGGATAGCCAGCGGCGATTTCGATGCGGAGATTGTGCGTCAGCGTTTTCTGAATCTGAATAGCGATCATATTCGCTATGTAATGCAATGCCTGAAGAATAATACCACAGAGATACGGAACATGAAGCAATACCTGTTGACAGTGCTTTTCAACTCTGTTACCACCATGAGTAACCATACCGCCTCTCAGGTGAACCACGACATGGTTTCGCCTGATTTTTAGGCGGTGCTTTTTTATGCAATGCGATCAGTATGAAATTGCCGAAAGGCGTTTTATAAATTTCTCAGAAGGAAGGAACATTTATGCAGACCAGTAAAATAACTGCCATTGTCAACCAGAAGGGCGGCGTGGGCAAGACCACGACTACCGCAAACCTGGGTATCGCCCTCGCACGGGCGGGAAAGAAAGTCCTGCTGATCGACGCCGATCCGCAGGGAAGCCTCACCATCAGCCTGGGCTATCCCCAGCCGGACCAGCTGCCCTTTACACTGTCCGATGCGATGGGCCGCATCATGATGGACGAACCGCTGCGTCCTGGGGAAGGCATCCTGCATCATTCGGAAGGGGTGGATCTGCTCCCGGCGAACATCCAGCTGTCCGGTATGGAGGTCTCCCTGGTGAACGCCATGAGCCGTGAGACGGTCCTGAGACAGTACCTGGACACCGTCAAGGAACAGTACACCCATATCCTCATCGACTGCCAGCCTTCCCTGGGTATGTTGACTATCAATGCCCTGGCCGCCGCCGACACGATCATTATCCCGGTCCAGGCTGAGTACCTCCCCGCCAAGGGGCTTGAACAGCTTCTGCAGACGGTCAAAAGAGTGAGACGGCAGATCAATCCTGGCCTTCAGATCGAAGGAATCCTGCTTACCATGGTGGACAATCGCACCAATTTTGCCAAGGAGACTTCAGCTCTGCTGCGAGAGACTTATGGCAGCCAGATCAGAGTGTTCGACACTGAGATCCCCCATTCCGTCCGGGCCAAGGAAATCAGCGTCGAGGGTAAGAGCATTTTCGCTTATGATCCCGGCGGGAAGGTGGCTGAAGGTTATATCAATCTTACACGAGAGGTTTTGAGACTTGAGAAGTAGCCCGGTGATAGGAGGTCAACAAAATTGAACAGCATGAAAAGCAAAATGAAACTGAACACGATTGACGATCTGTTCGCTGTCAGCAACAGCGATCAGGGCGCCAATAGGGAGAAGATCCGAGAGATCCCTTTGTCCAGCCTTCACAGCTTCGCTCATCACCCGTTCCAGGTGCGGGACGATGTCGATATGCAGGAGCTGGTGGACAGCATCAGGGAGCAGGGTGTCCTGGTCCCGGTGATCGTCCGACCCATGCCTGCGGACCGGGGCGAGGGGTACGAGCTGATTGCCGGACATCGCCGCAAACACGCTTGTGAACTGCTCGGCCTGGGAACTATCCCGGCGATAGTTCAGGATCTCGATGATGACGCTGCCACCATAGTCATGGTGGACAGCAATCTCCAGCGAGAGGAGCTGCTGCCCAGTGAAAAAGCGTGGGCGTATCGCATGAAGATGGAAGCCATGAAACACCAGGGCGTCAGGACGG
This sequence comes from Hydrogenoanaerobacterium saccharovorans, assembly GCF_016901815.1. Classification (GTDB taxonomy): domain Bacteria; phylum Bacillota; class Clostridia; order Oscillospirales; family Ruminococcaceae; genus Avimicrobium; species Avimicrobium caecorum. Next base: position 1,766 of record NZ_JACSNR010000007.1, on the reverse strand, counting down.
ATTTAACTTCGTGTCAGTTTGACACGAAGTTAAGAGCGGATGAACAGGTAGCCAAGGGAACCGACAATAGTGCGAGAACCATCCAGCGTTTTATCCGTCTTACAGAACTGATCCCGGAGCTGCTTGATCGAGTGGACGAAAAGAAAATCCCCTTGAACTCAGCCTATAACCTGTCATTCATGAAGCCAGAGGACCAGAAGATGGTGGCAGAGATCCTCAAGACCACGGATTCTTCTGTGTCGCTGGCCCAGGCTGTGCAGCTTAGAGGGAGCAGCCAAGATGGATCCTTCAGCTTTGATATTGCCTACTCAGCCCTTTGCAGTAAGCCGGCGCCGCCAGTCCGAATCACTATCAAGGAGAAGAAGATCCGGCAGTACTTCCCGGAAAGCTATTCCCAGAAGCAGATGGAGGAAGTGATCTTCTCGCTGCTGGAAAAGTGGAAGGCACAGAATGACGAAAGCGGAGTGGAAGAGTAAAACCCTCTCTTTTGGGATATAATATCATACAATGTATTGCATTTTCCGTGCAAACAGCGTATAATATATGGCGAAAGGAGTGGTTATACTATGGCAGAAACTACAAATATCAGTATTCGCATGGATCCAGAGCTGAAAAAACAGGCTGATGCCTTGTTTAACGCTTTGGGAATGAATCTCTCTACTGCGTTCAATATTTTTGTCCGTCAGTCGCTTCGGGAGGGTGGGATTCCCTTCGAGATCAAGTTGGAGAATCCGAACAAGGAAACGATTGCTGCCATGATTGAAGCAGAGAGAATTGCGAAAGACCCTGCTGTAAAGGGATACAGCGATCTCGATGAATTGTTTAAGGATTTGAAGGCATGAAAGAACTCAAATATACTGTGAAATTTACCACACAGTTCAAGAAGGACTATAAGCGGGCAATAAAGCGTGGCCTTAAAATTGAGCTGTTGGAAAACACCATCGAGTTGCTGGCGGCAGGAGAATCTCTCGCCGAGAATCAAAAGGACCATGATTTGTCTGGTAATTGGATAGGGCACCGGGAATGTCACATTCAACCGGATTGGCTGCTGATCTACCGGATTGAAAACGATGTTCTGGTGCTGACCCTGACCCGCACAGGTACGCACAGCGATTTGTTTGGTAAATAAGCAAGGCAGAAAGCACTTCTTCGGAAGTGCTTTTTTATTATCATCAGATATGAAGGGAAAGTCATAATGAAAAGAATCGCCAAGATAGTTTTATGGGTGATATATAAGGCAATAGAAAAAGCATTTCTGCTACTCTTGATAGCTTCATTCATTGTTGTGCATGTGCGATTGGGAATGACAGTATTAGGGTATATCCCATTTGATCAAGCAAATGGTTTTATTCTCAGATTCTTTACATTGGTCGCTTTTGTAAGCAATCAGGCAAATTTTACCTTCCGAGTTTTTGCTGATGACTTGGCTGATGAAATTGAAAGGAGCCGGTGATCCATGACAGTTATCACAGCATCATGGGCCGACTCCAGGGTGTCAGGACAAAATCTTAACTTCGTGTCAATTTGACACGAAGTTGGCCCAGCAGTCGAGAGCGCCTCGGAGCCGGCAACAACGCCCCTGGGGAAGCAGAACACCGGGTCAGCTCCTGGGTGCCAGGACAAAATCTTAACTTCGGGCCAAATTGGCCCGAAGTTGGCCCAGCAGTCGAGGGCGCCCCAGGGCAGCCAGAGACGCCACCAGGGGAAAGCAAATCAGAGGGTCAGTTTCCGGGTGTCAGGACAAAATCTTAACTTCGTGTCAAATT
>NZ_JACSNR010000060.1 GCF_016901815.1 Hydrogenoanaerobacterium saccharovorans | reverse complement strand
ATGTTGGCTTAGAAGCAGCCACTCATTTAAAGAGTGCGTAATAGCTCACTGGTCGAGTGACTCTGCGCCGAAAATGTAACGGGGCTAAACATGACACCGAAGCTTGGGATACCGTAAGGTATGGTAGGGGAGCGTTGTGTACGGGGTGAAACATGAGCGGAAGCGCGTGTGGACTGTACAGAAGTGAGAATGCCGGAATGAGTAGCGCGATTTATGTGAGAATCATAAAG
>NZ_JACSNR010000059.1 GCF_016901815.1 Hydrogenoanaerobacterium saccharovorans | reverse complement strand
CTTTATGATTCTCACATAAATCGCGCTACTCATTCCGGCATTCTCACTTCTGTACAGTCCACACGCGCTTCCGCTCATGTTTCACCCCGTACACAACGCTCCCCTACCAACCCTTGCGGGTTCCCAAGCTTCGGTGTCATGTTTAGCCCCGTTACATTTTCGGCGCAGAGTCACTCGACCAGTGAGCTATTACGCACTCTTTAAATGAGTGGCTGCTTCTAAGCCAACAT
>NZ_JACSNR010000058.1 GCF_016901815.1 Hydrogenoanaerobacterium saccharovorans | reverse complement strand
AAGCGGAGAGTGACTCGAGTCCCGGGCCCTGGGACGGAAAAGCGAAACTTGCACATTGAAAATTGAACAATGAAAACGAAACGAGAATAACTGTAAAGCAAATTATGGGTGTACGAAAGTACAAACTACAATGAACTGAGCAAGTTAGAGAGAACCGAAAGATTCGAAACATAAGGTCAAGCTAAAAAGAGCGCAGGGTGAATGCCTTGGCACTGGGAGCCGATGAAGGAC
>NZ_JACSNR010000057.1 GCF_016901815.1 Hydrogenoanaerobacterium saccharovorans | reverse complement strand
AAGGTAGCCGTATCGGAAGGTGCGGCTGGATCACCTCCTTTCTAAGGAGAACCTGATTTGTTCTGCGGAACAGATCATAGTACCTTAGGTTTTTGAACCTGAGGGTTCAACTTCAGTTGGTTTCTGTTCGATTTTGAAGGTTCTTGAATGAATCTTCAAAATGGGGAAGCGAAGGCGAGAGTCCACAGCCTCTGATACGGGGGTGTAGCTCAGCTGGGAGAGCACCTGCTTTG
>NZ_JACSNR010000056.1 GCF_016901815.1 Hydrogenoanaerobacterium saccharovorans | reverse complement strand
GTCGCTCCCCGTGCGGGAGCGTGGATTGAAATGATTTCAGGTTTGGTTACCATAATATAGCCGGGAATGGTCGCTCCCCGTGCGGGAGCGTGGATTGAAATGTTTAATTAGTCCTGTTTCCCAGCCCCATAGCTGGTCGCTCCCCGTGCGGGAGCGTGGATTGAAATACCTGTTTCAGTCCAGACAGCTGATCAGTTTATAGGTCGCTCCCCGTGCGGGAGCGTGGATTGAAATA
>NZ_JACSNR010000055.1 GCF_016901815.1 Hydrogenoanaerobacterium saccharovorans | reverse complement strand
AAGCGGAGAGTGACTCGAGTCCCGGGCCCTGGGACGGAAAAGCGAAACTTGCACATTGAAAATTGAACAATGAAAACGAAACGAGAATAACTGTAAAGCAAATTATGGGATATGTCGAAAGACATAAAACTACAATGAACTGAGCAAGTTAGAGAGAACCGAAAGATTCGAAACATAAGGTCAAGCTAAAAAGAGCGCAGGGTGAATGCCTTGGCACTGGGAGCCGATGAAGGAC
>NZ_JACSNR010000054.1 GCF_016901815.1 Hydrogenoanaerobacterium saccharovorans | reverse complement strand
CACCAACAAACAGATGAACCTGTGGGGAAATGTGGCCCGTTGGTCAAGCGGTTAAGACACCGGCCTCTCACGCCGGTAACGGGGGTTCGATTCCCCCACGGGTCACCAAGTTTTTTCACTTTGTTTTCTTGCACATTTACTTTGACATCAGAGGACGCGAGTCCTTTGACATACAGTCGGTGATTATTACACTGAGGACCCACCTGTTCCCATTCCGAACACAGAAGTTAAGCTC
>NZ_JACSNR010000053.1 GCF_016901815.1 Hydrogenoanaerobacterium saccharovorans | reverse complement strand
GGAGGAAGGCGGCAGCGGCGGTGAGGTATTCCTCCTCATTGCGCCCGATGGCGTCCCGGGGCGTGCCCGAGTTGTCCGGCGGGTTGCCGATGCGCTCCCGGAGGAATTCTCCCAGGGTGGGGCGTTCCGGTTCCTCTGGCACGGCATCGGTGCTGTCCGGGCCGGGCTCGGCGCTCTCCCCGGAGGGTTTGCTGCCCGGCGCAAACTGTGCCAGCAGCTCCCGGAGGAAGGCGGCAG
>NZ_JACSNR010000052.1 GCF_016901815.1 Hydrogenoanaerobacterium saccharovorans | reverse complement strand
ACACGAAGTTGGCCCAGCGATCGAGAGCGCCCCAGGGCAGCCAGAAACGCCCCAGGGAAAGCAGAACATAGGCCCAGCTTCCATGTGTCAGGACAAAATCTTAACTTCGGGCCAAATTGGCCCGAAGTTAGCCCAGCAGTCGAGGGCGCCCCAGGGCAGCCAGAGACGCCACCAGGGGAAAGCAAATCAGAGGGTCAGTTTCCGGGTGTCAGGACAAAATCTTAACTTCGTGTCAAATT
>NZ_JACSNR010000051.1 GCF_016901815.1 Hydrogenoanaerobacterium saccharovorans | reverse complement strand
ATGAGGAGGAATACCTCACCGCCGCTGCCGCCTTCCTCCGGGAGCTGCTGGCACAGTTTGCGCCGGGCAGCAAACCCTCCGGGGAGAGCACCGAGCCCGGCCCGGACAGCACCGATGCCGTGCCAGAGGAGCCGGAACGCCCCACCCTGGGGGAATTCCTCCGGGAGCGCATCGGCAACCCGCCGGACAACTCGGGCACGCCCCGGGACGCCATCGGGCGCAATGAGGAGGAATACCTCACCGCCGCTGCCGCCTTCCTCC
>NZ_JACSNR010000006.1 GCF_016901815.1 Hydrogenoanaerobacterium saccharovorans | reverse complement strand
GGTTCGATTCCGGTCGAAGGCACCAAAAATAAGCGGGTTTAGCTCATCTGGTAGAGCGCCACCTTGCCAAGGTGGAGGTAGCGAGTTCGAGCCTCGTAACCCGCTCCATACAAAAATCCCTTTGTTACATCGCAAAGGGATTTTTTATTTTGTCAGGGGGAATTCCTATGAAGCTGTTCAAACAATTAACCATCGTATTCCTCATCTGCATGGCGGGTGAAGTGGTGGCGGCCTATCTGCCCTTCCCGTTCCCGGCTGCTGTGGCTGCGCTGCTGATCATGCTGGGACTGTTCATCTCCGGTGTGCTCAAGCCCCAGAGTGTCCAGGATGTGGCGGAATACCTGCTCGCAAACATGGCGTTCCTGTTTGTGCCGTCCGGCGTGGCAATCCTGGATGAGTATGCCTCCATCCAGGGCAGTGTGGTACAGCTGCTGATCATTATGGTCGTATCGCTGATTATCACCTTCACGGTCACTGCCTATACCGTCACCGGCGTCATCAAGCTCATGGAGCGTGGAAAGAAGGAGGAACGCGCATGATCAACATTATCCTGCAGAGCGCCCTGTTCGGCCTCGCCCTGACCTTCGGCGTCTATCTTCTCATGTCGGCGCTCAACCGGCGCACCGGTTCGCCGCTCCTCAACCCTGTGCTGCTCACCATCATTGCCATTGTGGCAGTGCTGCTGGTGTTCGATATTCCCCTCCAGGACTATCTGAACGGCGCCAACATCATCACCATGATGCTTACACCCACCACTGCGCTGCTGGCTTATTCCATCTATAAGCAGCTCCCCCTGCTGAAGAAATACTTCCTGCCCATCGTTCTGGGCTGCCTGGCAGGATCTGCCGCCTCCATGACCAGTGTCTATCTGCTCTGCCGCCTGATGGGGCTCAGCGATACCCTGACCTATACCATGATCCCCAAGTCGGTCACCACTCCCATCGCCATGGAACTGAGTGCCCAGCTGGGCGGTATCCCGTCGGTGACTGTGGCTGTGGTCGTGCTCACCGGTATCTTCGGCAATATCCTGGCTCCGATCCTCATCAAGGTACTGCGCATCAAGAACCGCATTGCTGCCGGTGTGGGCATCGGCTGCTGCAGCCATGCGGGCGGTACCTCCAAGGCCATGGAGATCGGCGATGTGGAAGGCGCCATGAGCGGCGTATCCATCGGCATTGCCGGTATCATCACCGTTGTGCTGGCAATGTTCGTGCCCCACTGATCCCCATAACCGCATTCAGTCAAAAACCCCCGGGTTCCCTGTTGGGAATGCCGGGGGTTTGTTATTTGCGCAGAAGGACGATGGTAATGCCGCTGTTGCCCCGGGCATAATCCGGGTCCCGGGTCAGCTCCCAGTTTTTAGCGAGAGCCTGCCGGCAGAGCTCCGAGAAGGGTCCGAATTCCTCCCCGGGGATAAATCCGAGGATCTGTCCCTCCTCCTGGAGCTGCAGGAGGGTAGTCCGGGTGTCCCGCCGGATGCTGCCGCCCACACCATGGGAACCATAGCCGTGGATCAGCTTGACCTCCCGATGACCGGAGGCCCGGGCATTTTCCAGCCCGCTGAGCAGCAGCCTGCGGGCAGTCAGGCGGTCAGGGCGTCCCTGTTCCAGATTGAGTATACGCATGGGGGCCACCTCACAGTGCCGCAAAGGCTGCGAAAATGCCCAGGAGCAGCCCGGACACCGCCGATGGAATCCAGACAGTGCCGAGGATCAGCCGCAGCAGACGGGCCAGCAGCAGATCCACAGCCAGGGCGCCGATGAGCAGGATCACGGTGTAGAAGCCGGTGAATCCGAAGGCGGGAATTGCCAGGAAGGCCAGACCCGCATAGGGCAGGAAGGGCAGCAGTTCCAGGCAGAGCCGCAGCGGAAGCGGGAATTTGCACTGATCCAGCAGCATGGCATCGTAGAGCCATCCGGCGGTGCCCAGGGCGGCGGCGATGCCGCAGAGCAGGAAGGCCGGGAGCCTGTCCAGGGAAAAGCGCAGGGTATAGAGGCCGCTGAAGTGGAGCATCATGGAGATGAGCAGCACAGCGGCAAAGGAGCCCAGCCCGGTGAGGACACGCCGGAGGTTGGGGTTGGCGGCGGAGAAGGAGAGGGAGCCGGTGACACCGGGCATTTTCCCCAGGCGGATCAGCAGCAGGGAGAAGAGCCCCAGACAGCCGAAGTAGCCGCAGAACAGAGCGGGGATAGGTGCCAGACCGGGCAGCGGGATAAAGAGGAAGATCAGGGCGGGGATCAGCAGCAGAGCCAGAGCAGGCAGACAGCTCAGCGCCTTGAGCACGGAATACCGCACCGGAGAGGTCACCTGGAGGGCGAGCAGGGAATAGCCCACATCCAGCATCTCCTCCGAAAGCAGCCGATCGAGCATCACCAGCAGGAGCAGCAGTCCGCCGATTCCCAGCGCCCAGCTTGCAAGGCGCAGCAGACTGCCGGCACCGGGATCGCCCATCCGGACGCCGGCGGAGTCCTCATACCAGTCAGATACCGCCTGAAGGGTGTCGTCTGAGAAGGTCTGGTAGGCGTCCAGGGAAGCGGATATCACCCGCAGCCGGTAGTTCCCGCTCTGGGAGGTGTAGGAGAGGCCATTGGGGGCAATCTTCTCCCCGGACAGCCGGTTGTAGATCTCAGCCAGGCGCTGGGAGGTGGGAGCCTGATCGCTGGAGGTACCCAGCAGCATCACCGGCGACTGGATGGAGAGCCCTTCCGGGTCATAGTCGCCGGAGGGGGAGAGGATCACTGTGCTGGCAATGGAATCGGAGCTGTCCAGCAGACCCAGGGCGTTTTCCCAGCTCTTGCCGTAGGTGAACAGCAGGGTCGCTGACTCCGAACGGTCCGCGAACTTCCGCACCGGCTCGAGGTCGTCGGTCTGGCGCAGGATATGAGAGGTGCCGCCGCTCTTGCGGGTCATGCGCACCAGGGGATCGAGCCGGTTCAGCGGCACCGATTCATCTGCCAGAATCACCAGGGTGTAGTCGCTGCCGCCGTCACAGGTGAGCACCGGGGTTTCGGTGCCGGGAAGGACACCGGATTTCAGCGGCGGCCGCAGGAAGATCCCCAGTCCCACCGAAACAGCCAGACAGGCCCCAGCCAGAAGCAGCAGGGCATTACGAACGGTTTTTTGCATAGAACATTCACTCCCGTGAACACATATTTTCTTGGAATTCCCCCACAGCGGGGACAGACGGTTCCGAATCCCTTTCACACTGCCGGGTCAGCCGGACAGCGGCAAAGGGCGGCTGCTCCGAAGCACCGGAACATCTCTCGGAACCGGCCTCAAAAAACAGGTATAATAACGGTTCTGTGGTTATTATATCACAAATCCCCGGATTTTCTGTTGCGGTAATATGAATAGCGGGGCGGCAGACGGGAAAAGTTTTGTTTGACAAGGGCTGAAACTGGCGATATGATTTACCTGAGAATGCGCCGTATCCCTGGAGAGAGGTGAGCGGCAGCAAATGGAGGAACTGAAAATGGTATTGACAGTTGATATTGGCAACACAAATATTGTATTGGGCGTATTTGACCAGGACGAGCTGGTCTTTACCGCCCGGGTATCCACCGACAAGAACCGCACTGCGGACGAGTATTCGGTGCTGATTCATGGCATTTTTGAGATCAACGGGTTTGACCTGTCCCGGTTCGACGGTATTATCCTGTCGTCGGTGGTGCCGCAGCTCAACTCGGTGGTGGCCTATGCGCTGGGCCGGTTCACATCGGTGCGCATCCGCACTGTGGGTCCGGGACTCCGCACCGGCTTCCGCATCCTGGCAGACGATCCCACCGAGCTGGGATCGGATATGGTCTGCAATGTGGCAGGCGCCCTCAGTGAGTTCGAAGGCCCGCTGACCATCGTGGACTTCGGTACTGCCACAACCTTTACTGTGGTCAATGCCCAGTCGGATATCTGCGGCGTCATCATTGCGCCGGGCATGCGCATCTCGGCAGAGGCGCTCACCGGCGGCACCGCTCAGCTTCCGCCCATCCCGCTGGACGGCGAGGTCAAGGTGTTCGGGCGCAACACTGTGGAATGCATGCGGTCAGGCATTGTGGGCGGCACAGCGGCGATGGTGGACGGCATGCTGGCCCGGATCGAAGAGGAACTGGGCACACCGGTGAAGCTGATCGTCACCGGAGGAATTTCGGAACTGCTGGTACCGCAGATCCGCCACGAGCTGGTGCACCGTCCCAACCTGCTGGTACAGGGATTGTACAGCCTCTACAAGCGCAACACCCGTTCGGAACGGTAAAAATGAATCCTTTTTGAAATTGTCTGAAGGCACATCCTGCAAGAACGAAGAATTCCGGCAGGGTGTGCCTTTTCGCATCCTGTACAAAACCAGGGGAGAAAATTCATGCGGAACGGCGGAAATGTATTTGATATAAATACATTTGTATGCAAATTTTGAACATTTCAAGTTGAAATAACTGGTTTCTGTTTGTGAATAACTGATAAATTCATCATTGTGACAAAGAAATTTCATATTTTCGCTTGCAAAAGTGCGGGAGATGAACTATAATCAATTTTAACATTTCGCCACAGTAAAAATTCAAAAATGCGGCGGAAAATTTTATAAGGAGATGAGTAAGATGTCGCTAAGCGCAATCATGAACAGCACCACTCTGTACATAGCGGTAATCGTCGGCCTGCTGCTGATCTTCCTGCTCTGTGCAGTGATGCTCAAAATGGCCTGGGGAAGATGTATTGAGTTGGGTATTTCCCAGGAAAAGATTAAGGGTGTCATCAAGTCATCCGTCATCTTCTCGATTGTTCCGTCGCTTTCTATTGTGATCGGCCTGTTTTCTCTGGCTGCCGTTCTGGGTGTGCCGTGGCCCTGGTTCCGTCTGTCGGTTGTAGGTTCTGTCAGCTATGAGCTGATGGCTGCCGATATGGTGGCCACCGGTGCCGGCTATGAGTCCATCGGCGCTCTGGCAGCCGCCAACGATGCTTCGCAGGCGGGCGCGATTATGTTCGTAATGAGTATCGGTATCATGTTCGGTATCGTAACCTGTACCTTCTTCGGCAAGAAGATCCAGACCAGTATGACCAGCTTCCGTGAAAAGAACGGTGCCTGGGGTGCTCTGGCTACTGGATGCTTCACTCTGGCACTGATGGTTGTATTCCTGCCTGTACAGGTATTCAAGGGCCCCATCTATATGCTGACCCTGGCTGTATCCGCTCTGGTTACATATCTGCACGGCGTTATTATCAAAAAGACCGGCTGGACCTGGCTTTCCAACTTTGTGCTGGCGGATTCGCTGGTACTGGCAATGGTTGCCTCGGTATTCTTTGCCAATCTGCTTGCGTAAGGGGGTAAGTTGACGATGAAAGATATGAAGTATTCGGATAAAATCCATCTGGTCGGACGGGCCGGTTCGGTTATGTCGCTCTGCATTATGCTGGGAATCCCCGCTCTGATCTGCGCGGTCTATGATATCTGGCCCACCATTGGTGAAGTCGTATCCATCGGTTCCGGTCTGCTGGCAATCTTTGTGCCCACTGCCATTTCGGAAGTATTCAGCTATACTCCCATCCTTGGCTCGGCCTGCTATATCGCCTTCATCACCGGCAACGTTCTGAACCTCAAGCTCCCCTGCGCTGTTTCCGCAATGGAACTGGCGGATGTGGCCCAGGGTTCGGAGGAAGGCGACGCCATTTCCACCGTTGCCATCGCAGCTTCTTCCATGCTCACCATGGTGGTAATTGCACTGGGCGTTGTACTGCTGGTTCCCCTGCAGCCCATTCTGCAGCAGCCCGCTGTACAGACTGCCACCACCTATATGCTCCCGGCGCTGTTCGGCAGCATGTTCTTCGGCATGATCACCAGCAAGAGCGCCGGTGAGTATATCATCCATGGCAAGCTCAAGGCTGTGGTTCTGCCGCTGATCGTGATTGTTCTGGTAAACTTCTTCGTAACCCCCATCTCGGGCAAGGAAGGCTATGCTATGCTGGGTGCCATCCCGCTGACCATCCTGTGCGCTTATGTTCTGTACAAGAAGGGCGCCATCAAGGTGGAGCTTGCCAAGAAGAAGGAAGTACAGCCTGTGGCTCCCACCGCTGATGGAGATATGATCCACGGCGATGATGTCCAGGAAGACCTGTAATCCCCAAATCCCATACCTTTTGAAAAAAAACAGCACCGGAATATTCCGGTGCTGTTTTTCTATATGGTCATGTGGGTCATGGAGGGAATTTCCTGGGAATCGGGCTGGCGGGCGGCCTGTACCGCGCAGTATTTGTACAGGGCTACAAACCGGCCCCGGGCTCCTGGCTTCCAGGGCTTGAGCCGTCCGCAGAAGTGCAGAATGGCGGTGTGCTGCATCACCCAGTCCATATCCTTTTCCCCGGCACTGAGCAGACGATAGGCGTCATACTGGCGGGCATCGTAGTTGTAGAGGGTGTCGTCCAGCGGAAGAATCCGGGAGCCATACAGGGCGTTGAGAATATCCTGGTCCGGGAGGATCAGCTCATTGGCATGTTCCCGGGTCCAGGCGAAGATTTCAGCGGGGTCCAGTTCCCGGCGCTGGGCTGCCAGATCCATCACCAGCACGCCGGAATTGAAGTACCCGGCGTCGTCATCGCTGTGCAGGCGCACCCGGTTGACCGGCGCCGAGATCTGTGCCAGGCCGGAATGGATGGCTGCCGCGAACAGATTCCCCTCAAGGGGGAGATCCAGCAGCGGGGAAACGGGGTTGAGGATCAGAATATCCGGGTCAAGGTAGAGCACCTTGTCCACCGAATCCGGCAGGATGCGGCTGGCAAGCAGACGGTAGTACATGGCCTTGGTATAGTGGCGGAACACCGGAGCGTCCGCAAAGAGCTCCTCGCCGGCCTCACAGGGGCAGAAGTCCCAGCCGAAGCCATCGCAGTAGGAGCGGACAGTTTCCAGGGCATCGGGGTGCATGCGGGAATGGATCAGCCATAGGGTGACAGGGGTATCCGGTTCTGCCTGGTGCAGGGACCAGAGCATAGTGCGGAGCGGGTCGAGATAGTTTTCATCCAATGTGACGAGGATATTCATAAAACGGGATTCTCCTTTATTTTGGAAATAACTGCTATGCAGCATTTTAAGGCAGAAAAGGGGAGCCTTCAAGCAGCATTTTGGAAATGTTCTTTTAAGAGTTTCGGCGATTTATGAATAGTTTTTGAATTCACGGGGAAGTTATGCAGAATCCCTGCGGCGGAAAAAGGCGGTGAGCGGCTGTTTTTGGGCAAAATAAATATCCCCCGGCAGCAGCCAGGGGATACCGATACTTATTTAATATGGAGGATTATTCCTGAGCCGCCAGAAGCTCATCCACCATCTCGGTGAGAGCGTCCAGGTCACGGGTGCCCTCTACGATCTTCAGGATCTTGCCCTCACTGTCCAGGAACAGGGTAGTGGGGGTACCGGTGATGTCGTAGAGCAGGCTGTCGTCCAGTACGGTGTCGGGCAGCAGGTTTACATAGGTGACGCCGGTTGCGGACAGGATCTCCTTGGCTTCTGCCTTCTTCTCCTCATCGTCAAAGACATCGGCTACCAGGCCGACTACCTGCACGCCCCTGTCCTTGTAGTTCTGGGACAGGGTTTCCAGGTCGGGCATCTCGTTGACGCAGGGGGTGCAGTAGGTTGCCCAGACATTGAGCACGGTCAGCTTGGCTTCGGACAGGATCGAGCTGTCCACGGCATTGCCGTCCAGGTCGGTGGTGGAGAAGCCGGTGATCACTGCGCCTTCCTCCACGCCCTGGGCAGTGCTCTCAATGGGGGTGTACAGCACCAGATTGGAAGCCAGTTCGGGCAGGGAGTCCTTCATGGCCTGCAGGTCGGCGGCGTCCTCTTCGCTGAGGCTCTCGGGAGAGAGGTTGTCATTGCTCAGATAGAAGCTGTTTCCGCCCAGCTCTCCGATGAGCTCATTGTTCTCAAATCCGGTGCAGTCCGCCAGGTTGTTTTCACCCAGGGTATCTGCCTTGATGCTGGTGATGGCACACAGGTTGCCCGCCTGTTCCGACAGAGTCAGGTATTCCTCTTCGCTCATGGCCTCGCCGGTGCTCTGGAGTTCCAGGACCCGGTCATACACTGCGCCGCTCTGATAGAGGAACAGCACCTGTCCATTGACAGTGACGCCCTCCGGGGCAGCAGGGCTGTTGGCGGTGGGGAAGACCTGTTCGCCCAGACGGTCATAGATGGCGTCGGGCAGTTCCACTGCCATGCCCAGATAGTCCACAACGATGGCGTGATCGGAGATGTCCTCGGGTTTTTCCACGATGGTCTCCTGGGGTTCAGAATTGCAGGCAGCCAGCGAGAGCATCAGGGCACAGCTGGTCAGGACAGCAAAGGCTTTTTTGAGAATGGTCATAGATTTTAGTTGCTCCTATTTGTTCTTGGTGTAGAAAATGCCGATGGAATCCGGGCCCGACTGTGTGGACATGGTTCCCAGCATGGGGTAGATATAGTACTTGAGGTTGTGATACCGCTCGCGGATCTTTTCCACGATTGCCATGGCCTTTTCCGGACAGCCGGCATGGCTGACATACAGTTCCGAATCCGGAGTGCAGTCCTCCCAGAAGAAGTGAGCCAGCTTGGAAAGGCCGTTCTGATAGCCCATGGCGTTGGCGGGAATGGAACCCTCGCCATTCTTGATGGCAACAATGGGCTTGATGCGCAGCTTGGAAGCGATACCGCCCTTGAGCGGGGAAACACGACCGCCCTTGATGAGGAATTCCAGGTTGTCGATGAGGTAATAGGTGCGCACCTTTTCCCGGACCGCATAGAGCTCATCGAGGATAGTGCGGATGCCAGCGCCGGCCTCCAGCAGATGGTTTGCCAGGCGCAGCTCCATCACCATGTTGAGCGAACAGCTCCAGGAATCCACCACATGGATCTGCATTGCAGATTCGGGATGGCGCTCCTTGAACATTTCACTGGCAAGCACAGCACTGTTGTAGGTGCCGGAACCATGTACCGACATGGTGATGCAGATGATGTGGTCATACCCTTCGTCAGCGAAGCGCTCATACCGGGTGAGAAAATCCTCGGGGCTGGGCTGGGAAGTGGTAGGGATCTCCTTGCAGGTTTTCAGGTATTCACTGTACTCCTGAATGTTGAAATCATGATAATCCAGAACCGGGACTCCATCAATTACCCGGTAAAGGGGAACGACCTCGGCATCCAGCGCGTCAGCTACTTCGGGAGGGATATCGGAACCGGAGTCGATCATAAATTTAATGCGATCCATAACTCAATCCTCACTTATTATATTTTTACCTACATCATAGCATTTATTGCGGGGGTTTACAATGTAAAATCCGGTGAATCCGTCCGTGAAATGCCGGGGGTGTCATATTTTGGGGATTTTTGTCCGGTACAGGCAACACATTGTTTGAGAGTTACACACAGAATTGTCATAAATATTATCTATATTCACTAAAAATGTCCGAGGAAATCCTCTGTAAAAGCAATGGATTGTATAATTTTTTTGTGTTACAATCTATATGAAATGGAAAAGCGGCTCCCTGGAAAATCCAAAGCCGTATCGGGACTCCTTTTAGAATCAAACCCCTGTCCCCGGGGACAGAACGAATTACGAAAGGAATGTGACAGCTATGAAACTGACCGAACTTGAACGCATCCATGTAGGCTATCTGGATACACCTCTGGAGTATATGCCCAATCTGACCAAGGAACTGGGCAAGGGCAAACTGTATGTCAAGCGGGACGATATGACCGGCCTGGCTTTCGGCGGCAACAAGGCCAGAAAGCTGGACTATCTGGTGAAGGACGCTCTGGATCACGGCTATAATGCCCTGATGACCTTCGGCGGTGTCCAGACCAACCACGGTCGTATGACCGTAGCTGCGGCAGTCCGTTACAATATGAAGCCCATCCTGGTGCTGACCGGTCCGAAGCCGGATTACTGCTCGGGCAACCTGATCCTCGACCGCATGATGGGCGCGGATGTGCACTTCATCGATACCACCGCCTATGCCGACCTGCCTGAGCCGGAAAAGAGCGAAAAGACCGCCGCCTTCCTGGCCCAGGAGACAGAGAAGATCGTGGCTGAATATGAAAAGCAGGGCATCCATCCTTATAATGTACCGGTGGGCGGAAGCAGCCTGGTGGGTGCAGCCGGTTATATCAACGCCATCCCCGAGATTATGAAGCAGATGAAGGAACAGGGCATTGAGGCCAAGTATCTGGTCTGCGGCTACGGCTCGATGGGTACCTTCGGCGGTCTGCTGGCTGGCGCCAAGTACTTCAAGGCTCCCTTTGAGGTGATCGGTATCCCGGTAAGCCCCGCTTACCGCAGCCCCGAACAGGTTGCCGAGTTCATCGACAAGCTGTCCGCGGAATATGAGCTGGGCATCCATGTTACACCCGAGGAAGTGCGCATTGAAACCGGCACTCCCGAAGAGCCCTACTATGGCATCGCCTACAATGTGCCCGATCCCGTGACCCAGCAGTACATGGCTCTGCTGGCCCGCACCGAAGGCCTGTTCACCGACCCCTGCTACACCGGCAAGATCTTCCATGGCTTTGTGGATCTGGTGCGCAGCGGCAAGATCCCTGAGGGCGAAAATGCCATCTTCCTGCACTCGGGCGGTACACCGGCAATCTGGAGCAAGGAGCATCTGGATGCGGCTCAGGAGATCTTCTATGACGGCGAAGGCCTGTTCGTACACAAGGCATAAGACGCTGAAATTTCCCGGAACTCTCTCTCCGGCCAATAAAAAATATGGGACCCGTTTTTCGGGTCCCATATTTTTTGCGTTTTCAGCCCCGGCGGCGGGAATACCGGCGGATTTGGCGCAGGACTTCCGGAATCTTGCATTCCGCACAGGCCGGGGCCGGGGAGTGCCCAGCTGAAAGTTTTCCTTCGTATGAAGCCGGGACGGATTTCCATGCAGAACTACTCCTCCATCAGTTTGGCCTGATATTCCCGGGAAAGGGCCATCATCTGGCGGATCAGCCGCTCATAGTAGCCTGCCAGGGCGGGATCACTGAGCCGGGCGGTGTTCTTTGCCACCACAGCCTCCTCCCGGGAGGCGTCCAGGATGGGGAGCCCGGCTGCCTTCTTCACTGCCATGACCTCCGCCACCACCTGCATCCGCTCCTCGAAAAGCTGTACCATCTGCTGATCGATCCGATCGATCTCCACCCGGAGTTCCTCCAGTGTACGCATATAAAAATCCTCCTTATTCTGTGAATCACCCGAGCTGTCCCCATCCGGGGAGGCTCTGTCCCTGTTCTGATGCCCGGCAGTCCGGTTCGACGGTGTCTGCCAGGGGCCGCCGGCAGGGCAGCGGTCGGGTTCTCTCCTATGGGCCGCTTTGCGGTCATTATAGCATATTTCAGCAGACTTCGGAACAGCATTCCACAGGTTTATGCAGGTGTCCGGTGAATTTCCTGCACGATTTTGGGAAATTTGCAATTATTGTATTGATTTTTGACGGGGGATATATTATCATCAAGATGAATTATTGTGACACGGATTTTGCAAAACCGGTCAAAAATATAGAAAGTGATGAAAAGGAGGGATCACTGTGGCAAAGGATCTGCTGCACAGCATCTCAGAGGGGATGTCTGGGTTTTCAAAGGGACAGAAGCTCATTGCCCGGTACATCATCGAAAATTACGACAAGGCCGCCTTTATGACCGCTTCCAAGCTGGGCAATACTGTGGGAGTGAGTGAATCCACCGTCGTGCGCTTTGCCACCGAGGTTGGGTTCGAGGGCTATCCGCAGCTGCAGCGGGCCCTGCAGGAACTGATCCGCAACCGTCTGACCGCGGTGCAGCGCATGGAAGTCACCAGCGAGCAGATGGGCGAGCATGACATTCTCTCCAAGGTGCTGACCATGGACATCGAAAAGATCCGCCGCACCCTGGAGGAACAGTCCAACGAGGGCTTTGAAGCCGCGGCAGACAGCATTATCGCCGCCAAGAACATCTATATCCTGGGCATCCGTTCCTCGGCAGCCCTGGCACAGTTCATGAGCTTCTACTTCAATCAGATCTTCCCGAATGTGCGCCTGGTGACCGGTTCCAGTGCCAGTGAGATGTTCGAACAGATCTTCCGGGTGGGCAAGGACGATGTCTTTATCGGTATCAGCTTCCCCCGGTATTCCAAGCGCACTGTCAAGGCCATCGATTATGCCAAGGAGCGTGGGGCAACGGTTATCGCCATCACCGACTCCGCCGGTTCGCCGCTGGCTGCCAAGTGCGACCATCTGCTGCTGGCCCGGAGCGATATGGCTTCCTTTGTGGATTCGCTGGTGGCGCCGCTGAGCCTGATCAATGCGCTCATTGTGGCAGTGGGTATGCGCCGTCAGAAGGAAGTGGGCGAAACCTATGCCCAGCTGGAGAAGATCTGGGACGAATACGATGTATATGAAAAGAATGAGGAGAATATCGTCTGATGAAACGGGAATATGACCTGGTGGTGATCGGCGCCGGAGCCGCGGGAATGCTCTGCGCGGGTACAGCGGCGGAAGAGGGACTTTTGGTGCTGCTGCTGGAGAAGAATCACAAAGTGGGCCGCAAGCTGCTCATCACCGGAAAAGGCCGCTGCAATGTCACCAACAACTGTGATGAGGACTCCTTCCTCAAGGCGGTGCGGCGCAATCCCCGGTTCCTGTACAGTGCCATCAACCGGTTCAGTACAGCGGACACTATGGCGTTTTTTGAAGGACTCGGCGTCCCGCTCAAGACTGAGCGTGGAAACCGGGTCTTTCCGGTGAGTGACCGGGCAGCGGATATAGTCGATGCGTTGCACCGGTATGTAAAGCGCAGCGGCGCCGAACTCCGGGAGGGGGAGGCAAAAGAGCTGCTCCTTGACGAAACCGGGGTCCGGGGTGTAATCTGTAAGGATGGAAGCGAAATTTATGCCCGCCGGGTGGCTGTGGCAACCGGCGGCGTGAGCTATCCCCAGACCGGCTCCACCGGCGATGGATACCGGTTTGCAAAGCAGGCGGGGCATACCGTTGTGCCGGCAGTGCCGTCGCTGGTGCCCATTGTCACCCGGGAGGACTACTGCCGGGAGATGATGGGGCTTTCGCTGCGCAATGTGACGCTGACCGTCCGCAGAGCCGGCAAGAAGAAGCCGGTCTTTTCCGAGCTGGGTGAGATGCTGTTCACCCACTTCGGCGTATCAGGACCGCTGGTGCTCAGCGCGTCCAGCCACATGACCGGCGATCTCGGGGAATACTCCATGGAGATCGACCTCAAGCCCGGGCTTACAGTCCAGCAGCTGGATGCCCGTCTGCTCCGGGACTTTGAGAAGTTCATCAACAAGGACTTTTCCAATGCCCTGGACGAGCTGCTCCCCCGGAAGCTGATCCCGGTGGCAGTGCGGCTTTCGGGCATTGCGCCGGATACCAAGGTCAACCAGATCACCCGGGAGGAACGGGAAAAGCTGATTTCGGTCATCAAGGTATTTCCGGTGACACCGGTGCGGTTCCGTCCGGTGGAGGAGGCCATTGTCACTTCCGGCGGCGTGAAAGTCAGCGAAGTGGACCCGCATACCATGGAGTCCCGGCTGGTTCCGGGGCTGTACTTTATCGGGGAAGTGCTGGATCTGGACGCCTATACCGGCGGCTACAACCTTCAGATCGCCTTTTCCACCGCCCGCCTGGCAGCACAGTCCATGGCAGAGGGCGAGATGACACAATGGGAAGGATAGAAAAACTATGACTGCGATTGCAATCGACGGCCCGGCAGGAGCCGGAAAAAGCACCATTGCCCGGGCACTGGCCCGGAAGCTGGGCTATATCTATGTGGACACCGGAGCGCTGTACCGTTCCATCGGACTCTACTGCACCGAGGCAGGGGTTCCGCTGGAGGACAAGGCCGCGGTGACTGCCGCCCTGGAGCAGATCCGGGTGGAGCTGCGGTATGTGGACGGTGTGCAGCGGGTGCTGCTCAACGGACGGGATGTGTCGGAGGAGATCCGCCGCCCCGAAATCTCGCTGGCGGCGTCCAGTGTATCGGCGATGGATACGGTGCGGGCATTCCTGTTCGATCTCCAGCGCAATATGGCTCTGGAGCATGATGTGGTGATGGACGGCCGGGACATCGGCACCGTTGTGCTGCCCGATGCCCAGGTGAAGATCTATCTCACCGCGTCGGCAGAGGAGCGTACCCGCCGGCGGATGGCGGAGTATGAGGCCAAGGGACTGCACGCGGACTTTGAAGAGCTGCTCCGGGAGGTCAATCTCCGGGACGAGCAGGACAAGAACCGGGCGGTGGCGCCGCTGCGCAAGGCAGAGGACGCCGTGGAACTGGACAGCACCTGCATGAACGCGGAAGAAGTGCTTGCCGCCATTGAAACCATCGTCAAGGAGAGAAACGCATAATGTGGCTGTACTATTTTGCAAAGGCCATCTGTATGATCGCCTTCAACATCTGGTATAAACTGGATTATCATGGACTGGAGAATATCCCGTCCGGCGGCGGCTATATCCTGATGAGCAACCACCGCTCGATGATCGACCCGATTATCCTGGCGGAAAAGGCGCATGGTCAGGTGCGGTATATGGGTAAGATGGAATTGTTCCGAAACCCCATTCTGGGCTGGGCGCTGCGTACCATCGGCACCTTCCCGGTGGACCGGGGCGCCGGCGACACCTCCGCCATCGACAACTCCCGCAAGGTCATTGAGGAGGGGGATATTCTGGGCATTTTCCCGGAAGGACACCGCTCCAAGACCGGCGAGCCGCTGCGTCCCAAGTCGGGCGTGGCGCTGGTGGCACGGCTCACCGAAGCGCCGGTGCTGCCCTGCTCGGTGTACTGGGAGGGCAAGCTGGGCTTCCGCCGGAAGATCGTGATCCGGTACGGCGAGCTGATCCCTTACGAGGCCATGGGACTCACCGAGTCCTCCTCGGCCCGGGAGCTGCGCAATGCCACTCAGCTGCTGTTCGGCAAGGTGCTTGAGAGCATTGAGGTGAGCAAGAATGAGTATTGAGGTAGCCAAGACTGCCGGGTTCTGTTTTGGAGTGAACCGGGCGGTCCAGATGGTCTATGATCTGATTGAGGCCGGGGAATCCATCTGCACCCTGGGGCCGATTATCCACAATCCCCAGCTGGTGGAGGAACTGGCGGAAAAGGGGGTGGAGGCCATTGCTTCCCCGGAGGAGGCAGCCGGGCGCAAGGTGGTGATCCGTTCCCATGGCGTAGCCCAGAGCGTCTATGATGAGATCGCTGCCCTGGGGCTTTCCTGTGTGGATGCCACCTGTCCGTTTGTGGCGAAGATCCATCAGATCGTAGCCCAGGATTATGGCCCTGAGGGCCTGGTGCTCATAGCGGGAGATGTGTCCCATCCGGAGGTTCAAGCCATTTACGGGCACTGCAAAGGCGACTATGCTGTGATTGCAGATGCCGCAGAATTGGTGGAATTTATGGAAAAACACCCAAATTTACCTAAAAAACGGGTGATTTTGGTGGCGCAAACTACCCTCAATGTAAAAGAATGGGCAAACATCGTAAAAAGCCTAAAAAAAGTGTGTACAAACGCCGAGATTTTTGATACAATATGTAGTGCGACGATGCGTAGGCAGCAGGAGGCCGAGAGCCTTGCTGCCAAAGTGGACCGCATGATTGTGGTCGGCGGGCGTCACAGCTCCAATACGGGCAAACTCTTCGACATCTGTTCCAGGCACTGTCCCACTGTCTGGGTGGAAACAGCAGCGGAACTGCGTGCGGAAGATTTTGCCGGTGTGGATACTCTCGGCATTACGGCAGGAGCTTCAACTCCGGCCCGCATAATTAAGGAGGTACAAAAAACCATGAGTGACATTCTGACTGATGATCTCAGCTTTGAGGAAATGCTCAATCTTTCCTTCAAAAGTACATATACAGGGGAGAAGGTAACCGGCGTCGTTACAAGCGTTGCACCGAACGAAGTAGCAGTCGATATCGGCACCAAGCATGCCGGCTACATTCCGCTGTCCGAGCTGACAGACGATCCGGCTGCCAAGGCCACCGACCTGGTACAGAAGGGCGACAAGCTGGACCTGATTGTCCTGCGCGTCAACGATGTGGAAGGCACTGTAATGCTTTCCAAGAAGCGTCTCGATGCCATTGCCGGCTTCGAGAAGATTGCTGAAGCCTGTGAGAGCGGCGAGGTTCTGGAAGGCGTTGTAACCGAAGTGGTTCGCGGCGGTGTTCTGGTTCTCACCAATGGCGTGAAGGTATTCATTCCCGCTTCTCAGGCTACCCGTTCCAGAAACGATAATCTCGAGGATCTGCTCAAGCAGCCCGTTCGCTTCAAGATCCTGGAATACAACCGTCAGAGAAGAAGAGCTGTCGGCTCCATCCGTGCCGTTCTCAAGGATGAGAAGAAGGCCCTGGAGAATCAGTTCTGGGAGAGCGTTGAGGTTGGCAAGGTATACCACGGCAAGGTTAAGAGCCTGACCGATTACGGTGCCTTTGTTGATCTGGGCGGCGTTGACGGCATGATCCACATCTCCGAGCTGTCCTGGAGCAAGATCAAGCATCCCTCTCAGGTTGTCAGCGTTGGCGACGAAGTAGAGGTTTATGTCAAGGACATCGATCCTGAGAAGAAGAAGATTTCTCTGGGTTACAAGAAGGCTGAGGACAATCCGTGGGAGATCCTCAAGAAGAACTACGAGGTTGGTTCTGTTGTTGAGGCCAAGATCGTGTCTCTCACCCAGTTCGGCGCCTTTGCTCAGATCATTCCCGGTGTGGACGGCCTGATCCACATCAGCCAGATCTCCAACGAGCGCATCAACAAGCCTTCGGATGTTCTGAAGGTTGGCGATGTTGTCAAGGTAAAGATTACCGAGATCGACTTCGACAAGAAGCGTATCAGCCTGTCCATCAAGGCTCTGCTGAATGATGAGGCTGAGGAGGCTGCTGACGCTGAATAAGCGCCTGCGGGTCTGAATCCCTTATATGAAACAAGACGGAACAGTCCAAGCTAGCTGACAGCAGGACTGTTCCGTCTTTTTGTTTTCCGCGGAAATTTCCGGCAGGAAAACCCGGATTTTTTTGCACAGATATATTGCAGTTTTCGGCGCAATCTCCTATACTTTTAGTGTATGTCCCGTCCGGGCAGAAGCATAAAGCAGTCGCTCCTGTGAAGAATAAAACTGACCCTTTTTGCGGTCAGTTTTAATTCGGAAAGCCAAAGGAGAATCAGAATGATGAAACGATATGCGGCATTGCTTCTCACAGCGGCGCTGGTCACTTCTCTCACAGCCTGTAACTGGGATAAGAATATGGATTCCAGCAGTTCCGGGGAGCTGTCGTCCTCATCGTCGGGCAGCGGCATGGAACGCTCTATGCCCATGAACGGCGATCAGCTTCTGGAAAACCGTTCCCTCCAGTCGATTATTGAGGATATTCAGGCGGAGTTTGAAACCGGCGGCATCTATCAGCCCGGGCAGGTGACCGATACAGTTCTTTGGGACCGATATGGGCTTACCACCGATCAGGTGGCGGATTATTACGGCTATTATTCCACCGCGGATGGATATTCGGATAATCTGCTGGCTGTCGAAGCCAAACCCGGTCAGATTGACTCGGTGAAAAAAACACTGGAAAAGTATCGGGAAGATCTGATGACTGCCATGGAAAAAAGCGGGATTGGCTATGCCTATGACCGTGCCAAGAATATGCAGATTATCACCCGGGGTAATTACGCCTTTCTGGTGGCGGTGAACAGCCTGGAGGCGGATTCCACCACGGTTCCGCTCTTTGACAGCGAAAACAAGCTGGTCACCGAGATCATCAACAAATCCTTTGCCTGATCAGGGCAGGGCCGCTGTATGGCGGCCTACATAGCAAAAATTCTCGAGAGGTTTTAGAAAGAATGGTTTTCAGCAGTATTCTGTTTCTCTTCCGGTTTATGCCGGCAGCCTTTGCCATCTACTATCTGGTTCCCAAGCGGTTCAAGAATTTCACCCTGCTCGTCCTGAGCCTGATTTTCTATTCCTGGGGTGAAGCAAAGTACTTCCCGGTCATGATCGCATCCATTGTGGTGGACTATACCGCCTCCGGTCTGATCGAATCCCATCGGGATAATAAACTGATCTGTCGGTTGGGACTGATCTATTCCGTAGTGTTCAATCTTGGTATGCTGGGATTCTTCAAGTACACCAACTTCTTTGTGGGCAATCTCAATGCGCTGTTTGGTCTCAGCCTTCCCACCATCAGCTTTGTATTGCCGCTGGGTATCAGCTTCTATACCTTCCAGACCATGTCCTATACCATTGATGTGTATCTGGGCAAGGTCAAGGCAGAACGCAATATCATCGACTTCGGCGCCTTTGTGGTGCTGTTCCCCCAGCTCATTGCCGGTCCCATCGTGCGGTATACCGACATCAACCGGGAGCTCAAGGAGCGGCAGATCAACCTGCCCCAGATCCAGGACGGCATCAAGCTGTTTATTCTGGGCCTGGGCAGCAAGGTGCTCATTGCCAACAATGTGGGCGCCCTCTGGACCGAGATCGAAGCCATCGGCGCCGGGGAAGGATTCCTTTCCATCTCCACACCGCTGGCCTGGATGGCGGTATTTGCCTACTCGCTGCAGATCTACTTCGATTTCAGCGGCTATTCCCTTATGGCCATCGGCCTCGGCAAGATGCTGGGCTTCGAATTCCCCAAAAACTTCGACTTCCCCTACATCTCCCGCAGCTTTACGGAGTTCTGGCGGCGTTGGCACATGACCCTAGGCTCCTGGTTCCGGGAGTATCTGTATATTCCCCTGGGCGGCAACCGCGTCAGCAAGTCCCGGCTCTATTTCAACCTCTTTGTGGTGTGGGCAGCCACCGGCTTCTGGCATGGCGCCAGCTGGAATTTTATATTTTGGGGCCTGTTCTTCTTCGTCTTTCTGGTGATCGAACGCATGGGCTTTAAACAGGTCCTGGAGCGCCACAGCGCCTTTTCCCATGTGTATGTAATCTTCTTCCTGCTGCTGAGCTGGGCGCTCTTTGCCGTCACCGACCTCGGCATGCTGGGGGATCTCTTCACCCGGATGTTCGTACCGGTGGGCGGTGTGGACTGGATCTACTACCTGCGCAACTATATTGTGGTCTTTATTCTGGGAACGGTGCTTTCCACCCCGGCCCTCAAGGGGCTTTATCTGCGCCTGGAGAAGAACAATGTCTTCTGTCTGGTCTTCTTCGGCGCCATCTTCCTGGCCTCCACTGCCTATCTGGTGGACGCCACCTACAACCCGTTCCTGTACTTCCGGTTCTGATGAAGGAGGCCTGACCCATGAAACAAGTAAAACAACTGCTCCGGTATCCGGTGGTCCTGGTCTTTTTCCTGTTCCTGTTCGGGTACACACTCTTTGACCTGACCCAGACAGACCGGGAATATTCGGAATTTGAAAACAAGTACCTGGCCCAGAAGCCGCCTTTCACCATGAAGGCGTTCCTGAACAACGAATGGACCCAGGACTATGAGGAGTACATCAACGACCAGTTTGTACTCCGGGACGACTGGATCACACTGAAATCGGTCTGTGAGTCGATGCTCCTGAAGATCGAGAACAACGGCATCGCCTATGGCGAGGACGGCTATATGTTTGAGAAGTTCACCACCCTTTCCGGGGACCAGCGGGCCCAGTATGACCGCAACCTCGGCTATGCGATGACCTTCCTGAACAACCACCAGAATGACAATGTGACCTTTGCCATTATTCCCAATGCCTATGCCATCATGCCTGAGAAGCTCCCCGCGGGGCTGGAGCAGATCGACCAGCTCGGGCTGATCCAGGAAGCCTATGCCCAGGCACCGGAGAGCGCCGGGATTGTGGACTTCTCCGGGACGCTCACCGAGCACAAGGACGAGTATATCTACTACCGCACCGACCATCACTGGACCACACTGGGCGCCTATTATGCCTATGCCCAGCTGATGCAGCAGCTGGGACAGGAGCCGGTGGCTCTCTCCGGGCTGGACGGCAAGACGGTGGAAAACTTCTACGGCACCTATTTCAGCAAGGCCAAGAAGTTTGATGCCCAGGCGGATACCATCACCTATTACGAGATCCCGGACGCCGGTGTGACCATCGACGGCAAGGAACAGGACGGTTATTACGACTTCTCGAAGTTTGAGGTGCGGGATAAGTATGCCGCCTTCCTCCGGGGCAACAACGGCTATACTGTCATCAAGAGCGGTGTGCGCACCGTAGAGGAGGAACAGGAGCCCAGCCGGATTCTGATCATCAAGGATTCCTATGCCAACAGCTTTGCGCCCTTCCTGCTCTGCAATTATGATGAGGTGCACATTGTGGATCCGCGGTATCTGGCAGGATCGCTGAGCCAGCTGATCAATGAGGGCGGCTTTGATGAGATCCTCCTGATGTACAATTTCTCCAATCTGGTGACCGATACCAATCTCTACAAGCTGGGTTATTAACCCTCAGAACAGGCTCTTTCCCGATGGGGGAGAGGGCCTGTTTTTTTGTTTTCTCCGACGGTTCGACAAAGGTTTTGCCAAAGCTGTGTTATGCTGTCAGGCGGAGCGGTTATTTGCATTTCTGCACAAAATCCGAAGAATTTCCCACAATTTTGCCCAATCAAAGCAAAACCATCCGAAAAAATCTTGGAAATAGTTCTAATTTATGCGAGAAGGCATTTACTTTTAAGTTCCAATATTTTATAATTCAAAAGAAATACGCGCAAAGCCAAACTTGAACACAGGAGGCAGCAGGGAATGGTACTCGAAAAGGTCAAGACAATTATTGCAGATACACTCAACTGCGAGGAGAGCGAGATCACCCTCACTTCGAATATCACCGAGGACTTTGGTGCAGATTCGCTGGAGATGGTGGAACTGGCTATGGCGCTGGAAGATGCATTCGGCATCTCCATTGCCGAGGAGGAATATGCTTCGCTGCGTACAGTCGAGGATATTGTAGACTTCATCGAAAGCAAATAAAAAGCAACTGGAAGGTCTGCCGCTTTATCGGCGGCAGACCTTGTTTTGTCGCTTTAGCTTTGAATTTCAAATATTTTGACGAAATCTTCCGGCCCTGCCGGAAGTGGAAAGGCGGAATACGCATGAAACTTGCAGAGATCCGGGAACTGATGGAAACATTTGACGGTATGAACATCTGCCGTCTGGAACTGGAGGACGGTGCGTTCTCTCTGGTACTGTCCAAGGAACACACCCCCGCACAGCCCCCGCATCGGGAAGAGCCTTCCCGCCGCCGGGAGCCGGAACTGCGTCCCATGCCTCCGGTGGAGGCGGAAGCTGCTGCTGAGCTGACCCCGGCTGTGCCTGAGACTCCGGCGCCTGCCGTGACCGAAGGGGAGGCAGTGACTGCCCCGGTGGTAGGAGTGTTCTACTCCGCATCGGCACCGGGCGCGGCTCCCTTTGTGAAGGTCGGGGACCGGGTACAGAAGGGTCAGACCCTCTGCATCGTGGAAGCCATGAAGATGATGAACGAGATCACAGCGGACTTTGACGGCATTGTCACCGAGATCGCCCCCAAGGACGGCGACCTGGTGGAATACGGCGCACCGCTCTGCTATCTCAAGAGGGTCTGATATGTTCCGCAGAATACTGATCGCCAACCGCGGCGAAATCGCGGTACGAATCATCCGTGCCTGCAAGGAGATGGGCATTGAAACAGTGGCGGTTTACTCCACTGCCGACAGTTCCTCCCTGCATGTGCATCTGGCAGATATGGCGGTGTGCATCGGCCCGGCTGCCAGTGCCCAGAGCTATCTCAATGTGCAGAATATCCTCAGTGCCGCCACCCGTCTGGGGTGTGACGCCATCCATCCCGGCTATGGCTTCCTCTCGGAAAACTCCGAGTTTGCCCGCCTGGTGGAGCAGTGCGGCATGGTGTTCATCGGCCCGGATGCCGATGTCATCGACAGGATGGGGGATAAGGCAGCCGCCCGGGAACTGATGCAGAAAGCCGGCGTACCGGTGGTGCCCGGTTCCGATGGCCTGGTGCCGGATGCCGCTGCCGCCCGGGAAATTGCTGACCGCATCGGCTATCCGGTGCTCATCAAGGCCACAGCCGGCGGCGGCGGACGGGGAATGCGCCGGGTCTATGCCCCTGAGGAGCTGGAAAATGCTTTTGCCACCGCATCGGCAGAGGCCCAGTCCTGCTTCGGGGACGGCTCGGTCTATGTGGAAAAGCTGATCCTCGATCCCAAGCACATTGAGTTCCAGATCCTGGCGGATAAGCAGGGTCATGTGGTGCATCTGGGCGAGCGGGACTGCTCGGTGCAGCGCCGCAACCAGAAGATGATCGAGGAATCCCCGTCCCGTGCCCTGACCCCGGAACTCCGGGAGAAGATGGGACAGGCGGCGGTACTGGCGGCAAAGGCTGCCGGTTACCACAGTGCCGGCACCATTGAGTTTGTGCTGGACAAGGACGGGAACTTCTACTTCATTGAGATGAACACCCGCATCCAGGTGGAGCATCCCGTCACCGAGATGGTGACCGGCATCGACCTGATCAAGGAGCAGATCCGCATTGCGGCGGGCCAGGAGCTCCCCTTCACCCAGGAGGAGATCCATCTCACCGGTCATGCCATTGAGTGCCGCATCAACGCTGAAAACCCCCGGGAGGACTTCCGTCCCTGTCCGGGACGCATTGAGGGACTGTTCCTGCCTGGCGGCATGGGTGTCCGGGTGGATTCGGCAGTCTATCAGGGCTATGCCATCCCGCCTTACTACGATTCGATGGTTGCCAAGGTCATTGTCCACGGCGACACCCGCCTGGAGGCCATCCGCCGGATGCGCCGGGCGCTGGAGGAGTTCATCGTGGAGGGTGTGGACACCAATACCGAACTGCAATATCTGATCCTCCACCACGAGGAATTTGTCCGCGGACAGTTTACCACCTCGTTTGTGGAGCGACATTTGAGTGAGCTGATGAGATGATGGAAACAAAGGATATGTTTGCCCGGCGCCGGGAAAAGATCGATCTTTTCAAGGCGTTCCGGAACAAGAAGGTCACCGTGCAGGAGAAATCAGTCCCCGATGACCTGTATACCAAATGCCCGTCCTGTGGGCAGCCGATCCTCTCCCGGAAGTACCGGGAACTGCTGCGGGTCTGCCCGCACTGCGGCGCCCATGGCGTACTGGGTGTCCGGGACCGGCTGACTGCCACCGTGGATGAGGGCAGCTTCCGGGAGCTGTTCGGCAATGTGCGCTCCCGGGACCCGCTGGACTTCCCCGGCTATGCCGAGAAACTCTCGGCTCTGGAACAGAAGACCGGCCTGCGGGAAGCGGTCATTACCGGCACTGCGCGGATCGGCGGCTACCGTACCGCCCTGGCTGTCATGGACAGCCGGTTCATCATGGGCAGCATGAGCAGCGCCGTGGGAGAGAAGATCACCCGGCTGGCGGAATATGCCGCCAAGAAGAAACTGCCGCTCATTATTTTCTGTGCCTCGGGCGGCGCCCGGATGCAGGAGGGGATCTATTCCCTGATGCAGATGGCAAAGACTTCGGCAGCCATCGGGCGGCTGGGAGAGGCGGGCTGTCTTTATATCAGCGTGCTGACCAATCCCACCACCGGCGGCGTGACAGCGTCCTTTGCCTCGCTGGGAGATATTATCCTGGCAGAGCCAAAGGCGCTCATCGGGTTTGCCGGCCCGAGAGTGATCGAACAGACCATCAAGCAGAAGCTGCCCGAGGGATTCCAGCGGGCGGAATTTCTGCAGGAATGCGGCTTTGTGGATGAGGTCGTGCCCCGGAGTGAAATGCGTGGGGTGCTGATCCGTCTGCTGCGGCTGCACAGCGGGGAGGTGCGCAGAAATGGCTGATACACAGCGCAGTGCCTATGAGCGGGTGCAGCTGGCCCGTTCCAAGGACCGGCCCAATATTCAGGACTATATCGACCACCTGTTCACCGACTTCTTTGAGCAGCGGGGCGACCGTGCCAGCATGGACGATGGTTCCATTGTGGGCGGCATTGCCATGCTGGGGGACCGTCCGGTGACAGTGATCGGTCACCGCAAGGGCAAGACCCTGGAGGAGAATGTCCGCTGCAACTTCGGCATGCCTCAGCCCGAGGGCTATCGCAAGGCCATGCGGCTGATGCGGCAGGCAGAGAAGTTCGGACGCCCGGTGATCACCTTTGTGGACACCCCTGGTGCCTATCCCGGTCTGGAGGCGGAGCGCCACGGACAGGGCGAGGCCATTGCCCAGAGCATCATGCTCATGAGCAGCCTGACTGTGCCGGTGATTACGCTGGTCACCGGAGAGGGCAGCAGCGGCGGCGCGCTGGCGATTTCGGTTGCCAACAGCCTCTGGATGCTGGAAAACGCCGTATACAGCGTGCTCTCGCCTGAAGGCTTTGCGGCGATCCTCTGGAAGGACGGCAGCCGGGCCGCAGACGCAGCCGAGCTGATGAAGCTCACCGCCCAGGAGCTGGCTGCCTGCGGCGTGGCAGATCGGGTGATCCCCGAGCCGGAGCATGGCTTTACCGGGGACTGCACCGCCTTCTACCGGGATCTGCGGGAGCAGCTGATCGAAGAGGTCGAGCTTCTCAGCAGCCGGAGCGGCGCCGCCCTCAGCAGCGAGCGATATAAAAAATTCAGGGCCATCGGCGACTGCCGGTCCTGAGATTTGGAAAGGATTGCGATATGAAGATCTTGGCAATGGGCAAATGTGTGCCCCGGCAGATCCTGGACAATGAAGCGCTGTCCCACATGGTGGAAACCAACGATGAATGGATCACCAGCCGTACCGGAATCCGGCAGCGGCGCATTGCAAAGGACGAAACTGTGGTGTCCATGGCGGCAGAGGCAGCCCGGCAGGCCATGGAGCGTGCCGGTACCCGCCCCGAGGAAATCGGTCTGGTGCTGGTGTGCACCTTCACTCCGGATCTGGCGACACCGTCGGTGGCCTGCCTGGTACAGCGGGAACTGGGGCTCCCCCAGGAGATCCTGGCCTATGACCTCAACGCCGCCTGCAGCGGGTTCATCTATGGCCTTGTGACCGCCGAGGCGCTGCTCTCCGGCATGGAGCCGGGGAAGAAGGCGCTGATCATCGGGGCAGAGGTGATCTCCCGGACGGTGGATTATACCGACCGGGGCACCTGTATTCTGTTTGGGGACGGAGCCGGGGCGGCAGTGGCAGTGGCTTCCGAGGACAAGCTCACCGCCGACTGGGGCGCCTCCGGAGACCGTGAGGTGCTCTCTGCCGGACAGCTGCTCCCGGACGGCAGCCGCACGCCGCTGGCGATGAACGGCAAGGAGGTATTCCGGTTTGCTGTGAGCACGGTGCCCAAGAGCATCACCCGGCTGCTGGAAAAGGCCGGTGTACCGCTTTCGGACGTGGATCACATCGTCTGCCATCAGGCAAACCACCGCATTGTGGAGGGCATCGCCAAGCATCTGCACACCGATCTCTCCCGTTTTTATGAGAATATAGAATTTTACGGCAATACATCAGCCGCCAGCATTCCCATCGCACTCTGCGATATGCAGGAGCAGGAGCTTCTGCACCGGGGTGAACGCATGGTGCTGGCTGGCTTCGGCAGCGGGCTCACCTGGGGTTCGGTGCTGATGAACTGGTAGGAGGAACCCCTATGGATATTCGTGACATCATCAAAACCAAATACCCCATCATTCAGGGCGGTATGGCAAACATCGCCACCGGTGAGTTTGCGGCAGCCATCTCCAATGCGGGCGGCCTGGGACTCATCGCCGCCGGCGGCATGAAGCCCGATCAGCTCCGGGAGAACATCGACCGGGCCCGGGAACTCACCGACAAGCCCTTCGGCGTCAACATCATGCTGATGCATCCGCAGGTGGACGAGCTCATGGAGATCGTCATCGAGAAGAAAGTCCCGGTTGTGACCACCGGCGCCGGCAATCCCGGCAAGTATGTTCCGGCTCTCAAGGAGGCGGGCATCAAGGTGATGCCGGTGGTGGCAAGCGTGGCTCTGGCCCAGCGCATGGAGCGGCTGGGTGTGGATGCCGTCATCGCTGAGGGCACCGAATCGGGCGGACATGTGGGCGAAATGACCACCATGGCGCTGGTACCCCAGGTTGTGGACGGCGTGTCCATTCCGGTGGTGGCAGCGGGCGGCATTGCCAGCGGACGCCAGATGCTGGCAGCCTATGCCCTGGGTGCCTGCGGCGTCCAGGTGGGTACCTGCCTGCTGGTATCGGAGGAATGCCCGGTACACCAGAACTACAAGCAGGCAGTGCTGGATGCTTCGGACAGCGATACCATTGTCACCGGACGCATCGGCGGTACTCCGGTACGGGTGCTCAAGAACCGTATGGCACGGGAATATGTCCGTCAGGAGCGGGCCGGCGCCACCAAGGAGGAGCTGGAGGTCTATACTCTGGGCTCTCTGCGCAAGGCCGTATTTGACGGCAATGTCAAGGAGGGTTCGCTGATGGCAGGACAGGTAGCGGGTCAGCTTCATGAGATCCGCCCGGCTGCTGTGATCCTCGAGGAAATGTATACATCGTTCTGTCAGCTCAAAAAAGATCTTGCAAAGGATTGTGACTGAATATGAAAATTCGTGACCGAGAACTTTCGATCCCCATTATCCAGGGCGGTATGGGCGTAGGTATTTCCCTGTCCGGCCTGGCAGGCGCAGTGGCTGCCTGCGGCGGTATGGGTGTGATCTCCGCTGCCCATCCCGGCTACCGTGACCCTGATTTCTATCGCGACCCCTTGAATGTCAACCGCCGCTGCCTGAAGGAAGAGATCGCCAAAGCCAAGGAGATCGCCAAGGGCTGCGGTCTGGTGGGCGTGAATGTGATGGTGGCAGTACAGCACTATGCGGACTATGTCCGGGCTGCCATTGAAGGCGGCGCTGATGCCATTATCTCCGGAGCGGGGCTTCCCACCGAACTGCCCCAGATTGCCGGGGACAGCAAGGTGCTGCTGGCTCCCATCGTATCCAGCGGACGGGCTGCCCGGGTGATCTGCCGGGCCTGGGAGCGGCATGGAAACCGCCTGCCCGACTTTGTGGTAGTGGAGGGAAGCCGTGCCGGCGGGCACCTGGGCTTCTCTGCTGAGGAACTGGCGGACGGCTCTGCCAAGCCGCTGGATGAGATCGTATCCGATGTGGTCGAAACCCTCCGCCCCTATGAGGAGAAGTGCGGACGGAAGATCCCGGTCTTTCCGGCGGGCGGCGTCTATGACGGCGCTGACATTGCCCGGCTGGAGAAGCTCGGGGCAGCGGGGGCGCAGATTGCCACCCGGTTCATTGCCACCGAGGAGTGCGACGCCGCACCGGCCTACAAGCAGGCCATGGTGGACGCAAAGGAAGAGGACGTGCGGATCATCAAGAGCCCGGTGGGCATGCCCGGACGGGCGCTGTTCAGTCCGCTGATCCGGAAGGTGGCGGAACTGGGACGGATCGCTCCCAGCCGGTGCCTGCAGTGTCTGCGCACCTGCAACCCCGCCGACACGCCGTACTGCATTACCCAGGCGCTCATTGATGCTGCCAAGGGAGACTGGGAAAACGGACTCTTTTTCTGCGGCGCGAATGTGGGCCGTATTGACCGGATCACCACCGTCCGGGAACTCATGGACGAGCTGGTGACCGAATGGAGGAACAACCGATGAAACTTGCGTTTGTATATGCCGGACAGGGCAGTCAGTTTGCGGGGATGGGGAAGGATCTCTATGAGAACTATCCCGCAGCCCGGGCTGTCTTTGATCAGTTCCCGGCGGATTTCGACCTCAGGACCACCTGTTTTGAGGACCCGGAGGGTCTGCTGAACCAGACCCGTTATACCCAGCCCTGCATGCTGGCAGTGGCAATGGCGATCACCGATATTCTGGCGGAGAACGGCATCACTCCGGAGATGACTGCCGGACTGAGCCTGGGCGAATACAGCGCCCTGTACTGTGCCGGTGTTCTGGACCGGCAGACCGCCGCGGAGCTCATCACCTTCCGGGGACAGGCCATGCAGAAGGCCTCTGAGGGCGTGGAAAGCGGCATGACCGCTATTCTCGGACTGGACCGGGAGCTGGTGCAGAAGGCCTGCGATCAGGCTCAGGCCGAGGGTTCGGTCTGCCCGGCGAACTTCAACTGCCCCGGACAGATCGTCATCGGCGGCGAACGCCGGGCGGTGGACGCGGCGGCACAGAATGCCCTGCTGCTGGGCGCCCGCAAGGCAGTCCCGCTGACGGTAAGCGGTCCGTTCCACACCTTCTTCATGCAGCCGGCAGGCGATGCCCTGCGGGAGCGCTTCAAGAGCGTTTCCTTCGGTGAGATGAAGATCCCGGTGGTCTTCAACTGCCTGGGACGGGAGAAGACTGCCGAGGAATCCATTCCCGAGCTGCTGGAGCGTCAGGTGCAGAGCCCGGTTTACTTCTGGGACAGCATTGAATATATGCGTGCTCAGGGCGTGGATACCATCGTGGAGATCGGCCCGGGCAAGGTGCTTTCGGGCTTTATCAAGAAGATCGACAAATCCATCAAGACCTATGCCGTTCAGGACTGCGACAGTCTTGCCGCGGCAATTTCCGCACTGAAAGGAGCCATGCAGAATGTTTGATCTCACAGGAAAGACCGCAGTGGTCACCGGCGGAAGCCGGGGTATCGGACGGGCCATCTGTCTCAAGCTGGCAGGGCAGGGCGCCAACATTGTGCTGAACTTTGCCGGCAATGAGGCTGCTGCCGAGGAGACCCGTTCCCAGTGCGAGGCGCTGGGGGTCAAGGCTTTGGCTGTCAAGGGCGATGTGGCAGACGCGGAAGCCTGCAATGCCCTCATCGAAAAGGCTGTGTCTGAATTCGGCGGGGTGGACATTCTGGTGTGCAACGCCGGCGTCACCCGGGATAATCTGCTCATGCGCATGAGCGATGAGGAGTTCCAGAAGGTCATCGACACCAACCTGAAGGGCACCTTCCACTGCATGCGGGCGGCCATCCGTCCCATGATGAAGAAGCGTCGGGGCCGGATCATTTCGATCAGCAGTGTGGTGGGCCTGATGGGCAATGCCGGTCAGATCAACTATGCCGCCAGCAAGGCCGGTGTCATCGGCATGACCAAGTCGCTGGCCCGGGAGGTTGCCAGCCGGCACATCACTGTCAATGCTGTGGCGCCGGGCTTCATCAAGACCGATATGACCGCCGTTCTCAGCGACAGCGTCAAGGAGGGAATCCTCCATGGCATTCCGCTGGGCGAACTGGGCGAGGCAGAGGATGTAGCCAATGCGGTGCTGTATCTGGCATCGGACGAGGCAGCCTACATCACAGGACAGGTTATCAGCGTGGACGGCGGCATGGCAATGTAACGCCGCTGCCGGAACGATAAGGAGCAGGGAGAATATGAAAAGACGAGTCGTCATCACAGGCATGGGTGCGGTCAGCCCCATCGGAAATACAGCGGAGGAGATGTGGCAGTCGGCCCGGGAAGGCCGCTGCGGCATCGGTCCCATCACTCATTTTGATACCACCAACCACAAGGTCAAGCTGGCAGGTGAAGTAAAGGATCTGGACTTTACACCCTATCTGGACAAGAAGGAACTGCGCCGGATGGACCTGTTCAGCCAGTATGCCATGGTAGCAGCCATTCAGGCCTGGCGGGACAGCGGCCTGGACTACGAGAAGATCGATCCCACCCGGTTCGGCGTGGACATCTCCTCGGGCATCGGCGGCATCAATACCATCGAAACCGAATACGAACGGGGCCGGGAGAAGGGCTTTGACCGTGTATCGCCCTTCTTTGTGCCCATGGACATCAGCAACCTGGCAGCGGGCAATGTGGCAATCAAGCTGGGTGCCAAGGGTATGTGCACCTGCGTGGTGACTGCCTGTGCCGGCGGCAGTAATGCCATCGGCGACGCCTTCCGCATGATCCGGGACGGCTATCAGGAACTGATGCTCGCCGGCGGCAGTGAGGCGGCGGTTACCAAGCTGGCAATCGGCGGCTTCACCTCCATGAAGGCGCTGTGCGAGAGCGATGATCCCACCCGGGCTTCCATTCCCTTTGATGCGGAGCGCAGCGGCTTTGTCATGGGCGAGGGCGCTGGTGTGCTGATGCTGGAGGAGTATGAGCACGCCCGCGCCAGAGGCGCAAAGATCTACGCTGAGATCGTGGGCTACGGCGCCACCTGTGATGCCTATCACATCACCTCTCCGGCTCCCGGCGGCGAAGGCGGCGCCCGGGCCATGGTGGAGGCAGTGAAGGATGCCGGCATCCAGCCGGAGGACATCGACTACATCAACGCCCATGGCACCTCCACTTCCCTCAACGACAAGTTCGAAACAGCGGCAGTGAAGGCGGCCTTCGGTGACCATGCCTACAAGCTGGCAATGAGCTCCACCAAGTCGATGACCGGTCATCTGCTGGGTGCGGCAGGTGCCATCGAGGCGATCATCACCGCCCGGGCACTTCAGGACGGCTTTATTCCGGCTACCATCAACTACCGTACCCCTGACCCGGAATGCGATCTGGACATCGTGCCCAACGAGGGCCGGAAGGCAGAACTGCGGTATGCCATGTCCAATTCCCTGGGCTTCGGCGGACACAACGCCAGCCTGGTGCTGAAAAAGTATGAGGAGGAGAAGTAACCATGGAACTCAATTCCAATCAGATCCAGGAGATCATTCCCCATCGGTATCCGTTCCTGCTGGTGGACCGCATCACCGATTTTGAGCCCGGCAAGTGGGCCAAGGGCATCAAGTGCGTATCGGTCAATGAGATGCAGTTCTGCGGTCACTTCCCCCAGGAGCATGTCATGCCCGGTGTGCTGATCATCGAGGCGCTGGCTCAGGTGGGCGCCATTGCCATCCTGTCGCTGGAGGAGAACAAGGGCAAGATCGCCTACTTCGGCGGCATCAAGAATGCCAAGTTCAAGCGCCAGGTCAAGCCCGGCGATGTGCTGACCCTGGAAACCACCATGACCCGTACCTTCGGCAAGGTGGGTATCGGTACTGCTGTTGCCAAGGTGGGCGATGAGATTGCCGCCACAGCGGAACTCACCTTCGCCATCGGCTGATCCAGTCTAAGAATAGAAAAAACTCCGGACCACAACAGTGGTTCCGGAGTTTTTTGTTATGCTTCGGGGTTGGGCTGGGGTTTCCAGAGGAAGAGCCCCTCAGAGGCTGCCAGCTGTCCAAGAAGCTGCCGCAGCCGGAGATCCGGGTCATAGACGCTCAGATAGAGGTCGTCCCCATTGAGGATCACCATGGCCCGTCCCTGATCGACCAGGATATTGAGGTAGTCTTTCCGGCTGCCGGTGCATTTTTCCACCAGCCGCTCCAGCCGTTTGGGGGAGGGATTCTCCTCCCATTTCGGCCCGTAGCTCGCGGTGAATTCACAGTAACAGCTCAGCTTGAGCAGAAGACGCAGGAATTTGCGGTACAGCCGCTTGTATTCCCGCTGGGAGGAGAACCATTTCTCCACCTTCCAGTAGTGTCTGCCACGGCTGGCGGGCACCGGTCCGGGCAGATAGTCGATCACATAGACCGGGCCTTCAATGAGCCGGTCAAGCTCTGCAAAATAGTCCATATTGCCCTCCTTGTTTCTCAGGCAGCCTCAGCGGTGGGAGCCGGGGAGAGGAACCAGCCCAGCAGGATTCCCACCAGGGCAGGGCCGACCCAGAGCAGCTCCCGTACAATGGCGGGAATGGAATCCATCAGGAAGGAAGTCAGTCCGGGGATGGTCATAAAGCCGCCGGTTGCCAGTACCACAATGATGCTGGTGACGCTGGTAAAGGCGATTGCCAGCGGGTAAACCAGCTTCCGTTTCCGGGCGCCGTCCCAGAAGCTCAGCAGGATCAGGACCAGGGCAGGCGGGTAGATCATGCCCAGCACCGGAACCGAAACCGCCAGAATGGCACTGAGGCCGGCATTGGAGATGACCATGCTCACAAAGGCAAAGAAGAACGCCCACTGCCGCTGGGAGAACCGGGGCAGGATCTGGGAGAAGTACTCACTGCAGCAGGAGATCAGGCCGATGCAGGTGTTCAGACAGGCCAGCAGGAAGATGAGTCCCAGCAGGACAATGCCGGCGTTGCCGAACAGATCCCGGGTGATGGCAGTCAGGGCGGCAGTGCCGTCTGCCAGTTCGCCGTAAGCGCCGCCGGCAACGGCACCCACATGGGCAATGGCGCCGTATACCACCAGGAAGATCAGGCCGGCGATCCATCCGGCATAGGTGATCTCCTTGACCACGGCAGAGCGTTCGGTCACGCCTCGGTTATTGATATTCATCGCTATGATGATGCCGAAATTCAGCGCGGCGATGGCGTCCATGGTCTGGTAGCCGCCCAGGAAGCCCTGGAGCACCGGGGACTGGGCATAGAGGCCATAGGATTCGCCATAGCCGGCGGGAGGAGCCAGCAGACAGCCCACAAACATAATGCCGATGAGGATCAGCAGACAGGGAGAAGTGAACCGGCCCAGGAGATGGGTGAGTTTTTCCGGGGACAGGCTGACATAAAACGCCACAGCGAAGAAGAGAATGGAATAGATCAGCTGGATCATGGTTTTGGAAGTGTCGCCGGAGAGGAAGGGAGTCACAGCCATTTCAAAGGAAGTGCTGGCAGTACGGGGGATAGCCAGACAGGGGCCGATGGAGAGGTAGATGAGCAGAGTAAACACCTTCGCAAAGACCGGATGGACTCGCCCGGCAAGTTCATCAAGGCTGCCGGCATGAGCGACAGCGATAACACCAAGGATGGGAAATCCGATGGCAGTGATGGCAAATCCCAGCATAGCCAGAGGGGTTTTGGTACCAGCCATGGCGCCGAGATAGGGCGGGAAGATCAGATTGCCGGCTCCAAAGAACATGGAAAAAAGGGTAAGGCCTACCAGCATCCGGTTACGGGTGGACAGTCTGTTCATAAAAAACCTCCTATTTGATTTTTGTATAAAGCCAAGTGTGCTCTATTAAAAAACAATCATAGCATAATCCACAAATATTTGCAACTTACCTAAGAACTGTTGCTTTATCGCTTAAAATTTTAGCGATGTAAAGCGGTAATTTTATTTAATTTTTACAAAAATTCCTCTTTACAAATGAAATCGGCGGTGCTATAATAGCCTCTGGAATTCAGGAAGGAGAGAATTAAATTATGGATCTATTTGAGCAGAAGTTTGTTGAACTGAACTACACCGACAACCGTCCCTCTCACAACGGTGATGCAGCCAAGGAATGTGAGAAGCTGATCCGTGCTGAGGAGAGCAAGGGTTGGCAGGCTGGTCAGGTGCTGATCCCCCTCAACGAAACCATGTGCGCTGGCGGCGTACTGGGCTGTCAGGTGATGTTTGACCGTGCACCTGAGATGCCGATGATCTGTTCTTTTGGTGGTTTTTGATTTTCTCGTACAATAACAAAAACAAAGGGCTTTCCGAGCAGTCGGAGAGCCCTTTTTGTTATACATTTATAAAGGTATCAGAATCAGAGCATCTTCTTGCGGCGGAAATAGAAGAACTCCGCTACCACAATGGAAACGCTCAGCAGGATTACAAAGAGATAGCCATATTTCCACTGGAACATGAGCATATTGGGGAAATTCATGCCGAACCACCCGGCAATGAGGGTCAGAGGCATGAAGATGGTAGTGACGATGGTAAGGAAGGTCATGACCTTGTTCTGCTGGACCTCAATCTGGGACTGGTACAGTTCCCGGATCTGTAACAGATATTCCTTGAGCATCTCCACATGGCTGTGCAGACGGTCGCAGCGGCTGACAAACAGCTTCCAGCCAGCCAGTTCCCGTTCGT
Organism: Hydrogenoanaerobacterium saccharovorans; assembly: GCF_016901815.1. Taxonomy (GTDB): domain Bacteria; phylum Bacillota; class Clostridia; order Oscillospirales; family Ruminococcaceae; genus Avimicrobium; species Avimicrobium caecorum. The sequence continues at coordinate 140,340 of NZ_JACSNR010000006.1, read as the reverse complement.
CCAGCTCATGACCGATGGAGGCCTGCATCTGATCGCCGATATTCATCATCTGCTCATAGAAGGCACGCAGGGAGGTCAGTTCCCGGCGATAGGCAATGACTGTGGCATAGAAGGAATCCGGAATCCGGCGCAGCAGGTTCTCCTCGATTTTCGCCAGCTTGTCCTCCAGGCGTTCCAGATCCAGGGCATCGTCCTCAATGAGCGATTCCAGCAGGGTCTGTATCAGATAGGAGAGGGTGCAGCGTCCCAGAGGCGTCTTTTCCAGCGACTTCATAAAGGGCAGCAGGAAGCCGCTGTCCTCGATCAGGATCAGACGGTCCTCGTCCAGATAGAAGCCGATCTGCTTTTCCGAGAGATTGCCGGAGGTGCGCCGCGGTACCCGGATAATCCCCTGGGTGCAGTCACTGAATGCCTCGAGCTTGCAGGCAGAGTGATGCTGCAGATTGCGGATAAAGCCGGTTTTATGGGGAATGGTTTTTTCGTTGGAGAACTCCTCCAGGGTCATCACACAGACCTGACGGTCACTGGGGGAAGATTTGTCCATTTCCCGGGCATCCCGGATCTGATGCAGGTCTCCTTTTTCCAGATTGAGCAGATACTGCTGCATGATTACTGATCCCTCACTTTATTTGTCGGTTCAAAGCCCCTGATAGTCAAAGGCCGGGATAAAACTCTCCGCCGCTGTACCGCCTTCCTGGATAAAGGCATTTTCCACACCCAGGGAGAGGGCATAGCGGATCAGACGGTCATATTCATGGCGGGTAACTTTCCGGTTGATCTCCGGGAAGTCCGTGACCTGGGGCAGGGGAGTATACTGATTCATCAGACTCAGCCAGACCCGGTCGCCATAGGTTTCATAGACATATTTTACCACAGCTTTGGCGTTTTGAACATGACCGGGCAGCAAAAGATGCCGGACAATGACGCCGGAGGTCATCATACCGGAGTCATCATAGCGGGCTTCGGGCTGCTGCCGGACCATCTCAGCCAGGGCTGCCCGGGCAACCTCCGGATAATCCGCCGCCCGGGAGTACCGCTCCGCCGGTTCGGACTGCATGTATTTGAAATCGGTGAGGTAGATGTCCACAATTCCCTCCAGGCTGCGGAGGGTCTCCACGCTCTCATAGCCGCCGCAGTTGTAGACAATGGGGATGGAGAGCCCCTTTGTCCGGGCGAGGGTTACCGCCTCGATGATCTGCGGGGTATAGTGGGTGGGAGTGACCAGATTGATGTTGGCGGCCTTCTGCTGTTGGAGCTCCAGGAAGATCTCCGCCAGGCGTTCCACTGAGATGGGTTTGCCAACCTGGGCCCGGGCGATGGAGTAGTTCTGGCAGTAGACGCAGCGCAGCGGACAGCCACTGAAAAAGACGGCGCCGGAACCGGTCTCTCCGGAGATGCAGGGCTCTTCCCAGAGGTGCAGGGCAGCCCGTGCGGCATAGATTCCCGGCTCTGCCACACCGCAGTAGCCGGGAGTACCGCCGGCACGGTCAGCGCCGCATTGCCGGGGACAGAGCCGGCAGCCATTGGACAGTTGGGTCATAAGGGGATTCCTCCGTATAAAATCCCCGGACCAGAAGCAGTCCGGGGAGGATGGATCAAACGATCAGGGTTTGTTTTCGGGGAGAGGATAGCTTCTATCCGGGGTTTTTATGCCTTTTTGATCGGATGCCGGATCACAGTTTTCCATTTTTCCGGGGCAACCTTTCTGGCATCCGAGAGATAGATCTCATGGTGCAGCCGGTCCATGCTCAGATCATTGGCATAGCCATGCTCTTTCAGATAGGCGTCCATCTGTGCAACCGTAGCCGGTTCGTCATCAAAGGGGCCCAGATGCATGATCTGTACGCACAGCCCCTCCTCGATGGTGAGATACTCGGCTGCCGAGCAGTCCAGCTTCTTCTTTTTGGTGGCTGTTTCCACCGCCCAGTCAAAGTCCGCTTTGGAAATGAAATCGGGCAGACGGATCACAGAGATCCAGTTGAAGCTGGATTTGTCCGTATAATCGACGCCTTCCATGCCGTCCTGCCACCAGAAGCCTTCCAGCGGAGGAACAACATATTCAATGAATCCTTCGATCTTGTGATCGGTCTTGTAGCTCATTTTCAGGGTATAGGCGACGGCATACAGAATGCTGACTGCCTGCTGGTATGCCCCACCCTCTTCATTCGGGTCGCCCTTGCCACGGACAGCGATATAGTTCGCCCTGGGAACATTCACAATTTCCGGCTTTTTCCCGGGCATGTAGAATTCCTTGTACTCTTTCTTGAAATCAAAAGCCATAACTACCTCTGAAAATCTTATTTTCACATGCTGCATCTGCGAACAGTTCCCAGGTTATTGCTCCGTTCTGGTCATCAGCGCCACACATTCCACATGTGTCGTGCGGGGGAACATATCCACTGCCTGCAGGCGGCGGGGGATATAGCCCAGCTCCCTGAGGATAGCGGCGTCCCGGGCAAGGGTGGCGCTGTTGCAGGATACATACACCAGCCGGTCAGGGTTCATCTCGGCGATGGTGTGCAGCAGATCCGGGCTGCAGCCCTTCCGGGGCGGGTCGATGATGACCACATTGGGCCGGATGCCCTCCTTTGCCAGGGTCTGGGCCGCCTGAGCCGCGTCGCCGCAGAGGAACCGCGCATTCTCGATGCCGTTCTTCCGGGCGTTCTGGGTGGCGTTTTCCACTGCCTCCCGGACAATCTCCACGCCGATTACCTCCTTGACCTGGTGAGCCAGGCTCAGTCCGATGGTACCGGCGCCGCAGTAGAGATCCAGCAGGACATCGTCCGGGGTCAGCTGGGCAAACTCCCCGGCAATGCGGTAGAGCTGCTCAGCGCCGTCGTGGTTGATCTGATAGAATGCCATGGGGGAGATGTCAAACCGCACGCCGCACAGGGTATCGGTGATATGATCCTTTCCGTAGATCAGCCGGCTCTTTTTGCCGAGGATCACATTGGTGCGCTCCCGGTTGATGTTGAGCATGATGCTGGCAAGTTCCGGGAACTGTTCGGTGATGCGGTTGACAAACTGGCTGCAGTGGGGCAGTTCCGAGCCGTTGAGAACCAGGCAGAGCATCAGTTCCCCTGAAACAGCACCCTGCCGCAGGTAGACATGACGCACCAGACCGGTTCTGGTTTCCTCATCATAGACGGGGATATGATACCGGTCCAGGAACTGTTCCACAAAGCGCAGGATCTCGCCGAATACCGGCGGCTGCAGGGCACAGTCCTCATAGGGGATCACCCGATGGGAACGGCTGGCAAAGAATCCGCCCCGCACACCGGTTTCGGTCTGGGTCAGGGGATACTGGGCCTTATTGCGGTAGCCGTCCACAGCAGGGGAGGGCAGCAGCGGATGCTCCTCCAGTTCAATGCCGCCGATCCGGCGCATATTTTCATAGACAATGCGGTTCTTCAGCCGGCATTCCTCGTCATACCGGATATGGCGCAGGCTGCATCCGCCGCACTTTTTGTAGACCGGGCAGTCCGGTTCGATCCGCATGGGAGAGGGGGTGAGGATCTCTTCAATGATGCCATAGCAGAGATTTTTCTGCACCTTGACGATCCGGACGCTGAGCTTGTCCCCGACAGCGCTCATAGGGACAAAGACAGCCATGCCCTCATGGCGTCCGACTCCCATGGCTTCCGCAGTCAGGTCGACAATTTCCAGGGTAATGATGTCATTTTTGCTCAGCATGGTTTCACTCCGTTTCTCTTGGCTCCTGCCAAAGATTTGCAGAAACCGGGACTCATTTCGTATATAAAAATTATACCATAAATCCGGCTGTACTTCCAGCCCGTCCGCCTCTGGAAAACGAAAAAACCGCCTGAAAAGGCGGTTTTCTGGTATGTTTCCCTGGGAGGGGAATATTACTTTGCGTCCGAACGGGTACCGAAGAAGACAACGGCAATGGTGCCGGGGCCGGTATGACAGCCGACTACCGGACCGATGGAACTGTACCGGATCTCGCCGACCTTGTAGTTCTTCTTGATGGTTTCCGCCAGCTTTTTGGCCTCTTCCGGCGCGCCGGCATGGGTGATGTAGATCACATCCAGATTGTCGGCGTCCTCCAGATGCCGGGCCAGTGCCGCATAGACATTGTTCTTGCCCCGCACCTTTTCCTGGGTGATCAGCTTGCCTTCGCTGTTCAGGTCAATGATCGGCTTGATGCCCAGCGCAGTACCTACCACGGCTCCGGCAGCGGAAAGGCGTCCGCCCCGGTACAGATGGCCCAGATCGTCCACCGAGATCCAGTGGCAGACCCGGCGTTTGTTCTCCTCCAGCCAGTCCCGGGCGTCCTCAATGGAACAGCCGGCTTCCCGCATCTTTACCACCGGTTCGATCAGAGCTGCCACACCGCAGCAGGCACAGAGGGTGTCCACCACAAACAGCTTCTGTCCGGGATAGCGTTCCCGCAGATCCTCCGCCACCAGCTGGGCCGAGGCACAGGTGCCGCTCAGTCCCGAAGTGAAGGCAATGTACAGCACATCCTTGCCCTGGCGCAGCAGAGCCTCCAGGGCATCTTCGATCCGGCCCGGGTTGGGCTGGGAAGTTCCCACTACGGCCTTGGTGTTGCGCAGGGTGGCATAGAGCTCCTCCGCGGTCAGTTCCCGCTCATCCGGATAGGAGAGGTATTCTTTTCCGTCAATGGAAAAGCTCAGCGGGATAAATCCGTCTATATGCATCGCGTCATACTGCTCCTGAGTCAGATCGGCGCTGGAATCCACAACAATGGCAAATCGCTCCATAAGTTCTCCTTTCAGCATTTGAAATCTATCCTGATTGTAACACACGTTACAGGGCTTTTGCAAATCTTTTCGACCATATTTTTCAAATGCAGACAGACTTACTCCTGAAAATCCTTCCGCCAGACCGCTTCACAGAGCATGGCTGAAAGGCATCCGGCCCCCAGGGAGGACCAGGAGGCTTCCAGCAGTCCCTCGGACAGGGCCAGATAGCGCAGATACTGTTCCCCGGCGGCGAGATACCCATAGAGAGCGGACAGGAACAGACAGACCACGGCCAGCAGAAGGCTGCCCAGCAGGATCAGCCGGGTATAGGCGGTGAGGGAGTAGAAATGTTCAAGGAGGAATTTCATGGACAGGGCCCCTTTCCGGATCAAATCAATACTTCTATCATAGCGGGAAGTCCGGTCCGGGGAAAGAGGGGAGATGCCGGAAGGAAAACTGGAAACAGACGGCAGGAGTGCTGACAGGTTTTACAGCTGTAAACCGCAGGGCGAAGCCGGTATAATGGAGAGGAAAGAGGGAGGTGCATCAATATGCAGAATACCAGTTCCAGACGGCTGACTGCCGAAGTGACCCATATCCCCGGAACCGGGTGGAACGGATTGCGGGTTTCTGACCCATTGGGGGGACAGGAGGCATGCTGGGAAGATCTGACCGAGGACGAAACCAGACTGCTGAAACTGGCAGCGGATATGGAACATACGGAGGTCGCCTGGATTCATTTACAGGATCTGATCGAAGATCTGCTGGATTAAAGGAAAAATTTTCATGAAACAGTTGTACAGCTTTCCGCCCTGTGATATACTTTTTGAGAAAGCTTCAGACAAGTGAGCAAGAGATCAACAGGGAAGAATAGGAAGGCAGACTATGAAATGTCCTTTTTGCGGATATACAGAAAGCAAAGTCGTGGACTCCCGTCCCACTGATGACAGCGAACGCATCCGGCGGCGCCGGGAATGTCTGCGCTGTCAGAAGCGGTTTACTACATATGAGGTAGTGGAAACCGTTCCCATCATCGTCATTAAAAAGAATGGAATGCAGGAACCCTTTGACCGGGAAAAACTGCTGCGCGGTGTTCTGCGTGCCTGTGAAAAGCGTCCGGTACCGGTGGAAAAGCTGGAAAAGCTGGTGACCGATATCGAAACAGAACTGCAGAATTCCATGCAGCGGGAAGTTACCTCTGAAACCATTGGTGAGCTGGCTCTGGCAGCTCTGCGGGAAGTGGATGAAGTGGCTTATGTCCGTTTTGCATCTGTTTACCGGCGTTTCAAGGATATTGATTCGTTCCTGGAGGAACTGGAAAAACTCCGGGATTCCCATGAAAATTAAACACAAAACAGAGGCTGTCGTTTCCAAAGCGGCAGCCTCTGTACTTTTTGTTCATGGAATCGGCATAAAATGTCGGATTTTGAAACAAACTGTTAAATTAACAGGACAGATGTCCTTTTTTGCCAAAAATAAATCCAGTATAATATCAAAGTGTGTGATTTGGCGCCTACCGGGACGGATCGGAATCAGGCAGGATGCTCCGCAGCAAGGGGAGCTGATCGGCTGTGATATGGATCTTGCCGGAGCGCACAGTCAGGGCATTCCGTTCCCGGAGGGACTGGACCAGGCGATTGATGGTCCGCACACTCAAGCCGAGGTTATAGCTCAGATCCTCACGGGTCATGCGCACCGATACCTCCTGACGGCTGTCGATGCCGTTTTCCCGGCAATAGCCGATGAGAAACCGCGCGAATTTGACAATGCCGGGTGCAATGGGCATCTGGCTGGCGGTTCTGGCAGAGGAGCCCAGCTTGCGGATCAGCGACTGGATCAGCATCTGACAGAGCCCCGGGTCAACAGCCTGCCAGGCCAGGAAGCCTTCCACGGGCACAGCCAGGAGCAGGGAATCACTCTTGCAGATCAGGTTGTACTGAACTGCCTGGGCACCCTGATAACACTCCATTTCACAGATAAAATCCCCGGGACCCAGTTCGGTGAAGATAAAGATCGCGCCATTGCTCCAGGCTTCACTGACGGTGTACTGACCTTCCAGGATAATGTAGACAGCATGGATCGGGTCCCCTTTTTTCAGAAGGGTATCCCGTTCTTTCTGGGTGACGATCCGCAGCTGCGGCAGTATTGCGGCAGGCGGATCAAAGTGATGCTTTTCCAGAAATTCCTGCAGGATCAGTTCCTGTTTTGCCTGTGCGCTGCGATGCTCCATACAATTCCTCCGGTGGTATTTACTGTTCATATCATACCATAAAAAAGGTATGTTGTGATAATAAAGATGAAAACAGAAAAGCAAAAAAGGAGATGCAACACCATGAAACGACTGATGGCAATGCTTCTGGCGGCTGCAATGGCCTGTTCCATGACTGCCTGCAGCAGCTCGGATGGTCAGAAGAGCACTGCAGAGGGAGAGAACGGCGAAATGGTAGTCCGCGTAGGTGACTTCCTGGGTGAGACCTTCCTCTATCCGGTCAAGATTGCCAATGCAAAGGGCTTCTTTGAAGAGGAGTTTGGCAAGGACAACATCACCATTTCCATTGAGTACCTGGGTTCGGGCGCTGTTATGACCGAGGCTCTGACTGCCGGTGAGCTGGAGATGTCCTTCCTGGGCGGTCAGCCGGCATTCAGCGGTATTTCCAACGGAAACGGCGTCAAGATAATCTCGATGGCTACTTCTTCGTCTACCGACCCCTGTCTGCTGGTTGCGGCTGATTCGGACATCACAGATGTTTCGCAGCTCAAGGGCAAGAACCTGGCAGTAAACATCGGCACCGACAACCACTACCAGCTGGTTGAGATGCTGGCTCTGGGCGGCCTGACCGAAGACGACATCAACCTGTATAACCTCAAGGGCGCCGAGGCCTATGCCGCACTGACCTCCGGCGAGATTGACTGCATGCAGAGCATTGCTCCCAATACCTATCAGTTTGTGGCAAACGGCGATGCCCGGATTCTGGCTACTATGGACCAGACCGAGGGACGCAATAACCAGGTTCTGGTTGTCAGCCCTGATTTTGCCGAGGAGCATGGCGATATCATTGTACGGTTCCTGAAGGTTCTGCAGCGTGCTGTGGACTACTATAAGGAGAATCCCGAAGAGTGCAAGGATATTCTTGTAGACTATGTAGGTGACAATGTGAACCGTGACCTGATGGATGAATACATGGACAAGTATGACTGCTCGCTGCATCTGAATGCTGAGGACAAGGCATATCTGGAGCGTCAGTACAACTTCCTGTATGAGCATGATATGCTCTCTGGTCCGGTAGATCTGGAAACTATCTATGATGACAGCTTCCTCATTGAAGCATTTGGCACAACCGAAGCGCACTGACTATCCTGATATTTGAGCGACAACGGCTGCGGTATGTACTTTGCTGCGGCCGTTGCTGTATGTCGGATTGTATTCTCTGCGCGTCATGAAAGGAGATTTCATGGGTATCATTGATTTTCGCATGCGTCCCCTGTATGGCGGATATCTGTCCATGGCTGAGGCGGGAACCACCGATAAGTTCCTCACCGGACTGCGCTGTCAGATCACTCCTTCGATCCGGGAGTGCTCCATTGAGCTGCTGGTAAAGGAGATGGACGAGGCCGGGATCGAAAAGGCTGTTATCCCCGGACGGCAGTCCTCCGGAACTTTTGTGGACAACCAGGAACTGTGTGACCTGGCAAAGCAGTGGCCCGGACGGTTCATTCCGTTTCCGCTCTATGATCCGCTGCGTCCCAAGGAGAGCCTGGAGGAAGTCCGCCGTATCCTGATGGACGGCCCAGGCGGCGGTGTCACCATTGAACCCGGTTTCGGCAATACCCTGCGGTTTGATGACCCGGGATATTTCCCGCTCTACCGCTGGCTGGAGGATAACGGCATCCCGCTGATGCTCACCTTCAGCGGTTCCATTACCCCCACCATCGACTGCACACTCCCCGGACGGCTGGATCTGGTGGCACAGACCCATCCCAATCTGAAGATTGTAGTCGGACATGCCGGCTGGCCCTGGAGCAAGGAGCTCATCTGCATGGGATTCTTCCGCCGCAACATCTATCTGGCGCCGGATCTCTATTCCATGGCTTCGGTGCCCGGCAGTGAGGACTACCGTCTGGCAGCGGCCGGAATGCTGCAGGACCGGTTCCTGTTCGGTTCCTCTTATCCGCTGGTTCCGCTGGGTGAGGCTGTGGACAATGTCCGTGCCTGGAAGCTGGACCCTGCATGTGAGCAGAGAGTCCTCCATGATACAGCGGCAGAACTGCTGAGCTGGAAATTCTAATCGACCGAAGGAGTTGTGATCTTGTGGAAAAAAATAAGGCTATGCTGGCAGGCAACCGTGCGTACCAGCTCTTCCTGGCGGTGATTGCTCCGCTGACTGTTTTGCTGATCTGGGCACTCGGTTCCAATCTGGGACTGATCCGTGCCAGTATTCTGCCGTCGCCCCAGCGGGTGCTGTCGACCCTCATTTCGCTCTGCACCAGCGGTCAGATGGCAGAGGACCTGAGCATCAGTATGCTGCGTGTTCTGCGCGGCTTCGGCCTGGGTGCTGTCTGCGGCATCATCATCGGTTCGCTGATGGGCTTCTCCAAGACTGCCAATAAGGTCCTGGGTTCGCTGGTCAGCATTCTGCGTCCTGTTCCCATGCTGGCCTGGGTACCGCTGTTTATCCTGTGGCTGGGCATCGGAGAAAGCTCCAAGACTGCTGTTATCTTCATCGGCAGTTTCTGGTCGGTTCTGCTCAATACCATCCATGGCATCCAGAGCACTGACCCCAAGCTCCTGGAGGTTGCCTATATCCTGAAGAAGAGCAAGTGGGAGACCATTACCAGTGTCTATCTCCCTTCAGCTCTGCCGTCGGTTTTCACCGGTCTGCGGCTGGGTATGGGTTCCGCCTGGACCTGCGTGGTCGGTGCTGAAATGATCGCCGCTTCCAGTGGTATCGGCTATATGATCAGCTATGCCCGGGAACTGGCACAGCCTGCCAAGGTATTTGCCGGCATCATCGTGATCGGCGCTATCGGTCTTTTGATCGATCAGGTACTCCTGCGGCTGCAGCGGGTACTGCTGAAATGGTCCTATGTGGACGAGAAGTAAGGAGGACCGATATGTCTGACGAGAGAAAAACACAGGTTCTGGTGGACGGCGTCCGCAGAACCTTCCAGATTTCCGGCAGTGAACTGGTGGTACTGGACCGTATTGACCTGGACATCAAAGAGGGCGAATTCATCAGCATCGTAGGCGCCAGCGGCTGCGGCAAGAGTACACTGCTCAAGCTGATTGTCGGTCTGGACCATCCCACCTCGGGCCAGATCAAGGTGGGCGAACGGGTTGTAACCGAGCCCTCCCTGGACTGCGGCATCATCTTCCAGGAGGCCAGACTCTATCCCTGGCTGACTGTGTGGAAGAATGTGGAATTCGGTATCACCCGCAAGCTCGGTGCAGCCGAGCGCCGGGAACTGATCCAGCAGCACATTGACCTGGTGGGTCTGCATGGATTCGAAAATGCCCTGCCCAAGCAGCTCTCCGGTGGTATGCAGCAGCGTGTGAGCATTGCCCGTGCCCTGGTGAACCGCCCGGATGTACTGCTGCTGGATGAGCCTTTCGGCGCGCTGGATGCCCTGACCCGGATCAACATGCAGCGGGAAGTCCTGCGCATCTGGGAAGCTGAGAAAAAGACCATGATCCTGGTAACCCATGATATTGATGAGGCCATCTATCTCAGTGACCGGATCGTTGTGCTGTCCAGCCGTCCCGGACGGGTACATGACATCATCAATGTGGATCTGCCCCGCCCGAGAGAGCGCAGCGGTGAGGAGTTTATCCGCATCCGCACCAAGATCCATGAGTACTTCTTCCAGAATGCCATCGGCGGCAGCGAACTGGCTGAATAATATTGCTTTTCTGTGTAAAAGCCCGGACCTTTCGATAAGAAAGGCCCGGGCTTTTTGTATTCTTTTGGGAGCGGGGGATCAGACGATGTTGGAGAGGGCAAACTGCTCCGACTCCCAGATGTGGATCAGCATCCGCCGGACGGTGTTGGCCTCAGCCGCAAAGGAGGGGATCTCCCCATAGCGCAGGTATCCCGGCAGTTTGGCAATGGACAGGGTGACCTGGTCCAGATCCCCATGCCGCACAAAGGCAAGGATGCTGTGTTCATTTTCCTCCCAGTCCTGCTGCAGGGCGCTGGCCCGTTCCCAGGCTGCCTGCATCTCGCCCCGTTCCACCAGCTGGGAGATACCGTCGATCTCTGCCAGCACATGATCCTTTACCTCGGTGAGCCGGTCAAAGGTCCAGTCCCCGGCCCAGATCAGCCCCACTACCAGCAGAATGCAGATAATAAACCGTTTCATGTCTTATCCTTCTTTACAATATGGTATTTCCGGCGGCGGTCACAGATCATCAGGAAGATGTCCTTCTGGGCAATGCCCTCCTGTTCCAGCGCCTTCTGCAGCCATACCGGCGATACGCCGCAGTAATCCAGGGAATCGGGCAGCACCCGGCCCTGATCCACGATCACCACCGGGGGAGCGTCGATGAAGTCGTCCCGGTGCAGTCCCAGATCCCCGCCGGTGGCAGGACGGGCGGCAAACCGGGGATAGACCGACAGGGAACCGGTGGTCTCCACCACGGCGAACAGCACTTCGCTGGGGTCAAAATACCCGGCGGCCCGCAGCTGTTCGATGAGGTCGTCCACCGAAAAACGCAGATCCCGCAGTTCCTTCTGCATGATCTGTCCGTCCCGGATCACCATTTTGGGGCCGCCGCAGAAGAGCCGGCGGGCGGTGCGGCTGCGCATGGTGAGCCCGGAGATGAACACCTCAAAGCAGACAATGGTGAGGATCGGCACAATACCGCCCGAAAGGGGCACATCCACATCCTGAATGGGCAGGGTGGCGATATTGGAGATGAGAATGGTCACCACCAGTTCACTGGGCTGCAGTTCGCCGATCTGTCGTTTGCCCATGATCCGGAGCCCTGCGACGATCAGCAGATAGAGCAGAATGGTTCTGGCCATCAGTGCATACATGAAAAAACTCCTCCTTGTTACAGGAATTAGCATGGACAAAGCCGGGCAGGATTATTCCCGGATCACAGACATAAAAAGCCCATGGCTGGTCCATACTCACAGAAAAGGAGGGAAACGGTTTTGCTGTTTGATAAACTGAAGCGGGAAAAGCGGCATACTTATGAGGTTCCGAAGCGGGACCCGGGACTGGATCAGCCGCTGAGTCCCACGCTGGAGGATACCCTGGCAAGGCTGGCACAGCTCACCGGACAGACGGCGGATCTGCAGGTCAACCGTCTGGAGGTGGAGGGCTACAAGCTGGCCTTTGTGATGTTTGAAGGGCTGGTGAACTACCAGACCCTGATCCTGGGGACAGCCTCGGATCTGCACCGGCTGCTGGCAGGGCAGAAAATCCCGTCCTGTCTGGTACCCGACCGGCTCTGTCAGGAGCTGTTTATGGCAGGGGACAAGAAAAAGCTCCGGAGCTTTGAAGAGCTGATCCAGTTCATCGCTTCGGGCTTTGCTGTGCTGCTCATCGACGGCAGCCCCGAGGGGGTGGCACTGGGGGTCCAGGGATTCAGCTTCCGCTCCATCGGGGAGCCGGCCTCGGAAAACAACCTCCGGGGCTCCCGGGAGGGTTTTGCGGAGCCGATCCGTATCAATATGTCCATGATCCGGCGGCGCATGAAAACCCCCAGCCTGCGCATGAAGCTGCTCAAGGTGGGGGAGAAGAGCCGCACCGATGTCTGCCTGATCTATCGCAGCGACTATGCCGATCCCGAGATGGTGCGGCGGGTGGAACAGCGCCTGCGGGAAGTCCGCCTGGATAACCTCATGGACTCGGGGTATCTGCGGCCCTTTCTGGAAAGCGGGCCGTTTTCCCTGTTCTCGGGCACCGGGGTCACCGAACGCCCGGACACCCTCTGTGCCAAGGTCAGTGAGGGGCGCATTGCCATCCTGGTGGATGGCAGCCCCTATGCTATTCTGCTGCCCTGCCTGTTCTCGGAGAACTTCCAGAGCATGGACGACTATGCCGAGCGCCCCTATTATGCGGTGTTTATCCGGCTCATCAAGTATCTGGCCTTCTTTTTGACTATCCTGCTGCCCGGCTGCTATGTGGCGGCAGTGAACTTCCATCCCGAGCTGATCCCCGACCAGCTGCTCTTCCGCATTGCCGAAGCTGAACAGGACATGGCATTTCCGCTCATGTTCCAGGCGCTGCTGATCCACTTTATCTATGAGCTGATGCGGGAGGCCGGACTGCGCCTGCCCCGTCCGGTGGGACATGCTGTGAGCATCATCGGGGCACTGGTGATCGGCGATGCGGCAGTCACCGCCGGGCTCATCAGCACCCCGATGGTGATGGTGGTGGCCCTGACCACCATCAGTTCCTTTGTGATCCCCTCGCTGTATGAGCCGGTGACACTGCTGCGTCTGCTGTTTATCCTGTTGGGCGGGACACTGGGACTGTATGGCGTGGTACTGGGGCTGGCCTTTGTGGGGGTGAACCTCTGCTCGGTGACGGTGCTGGGCGTCCCGGCTACCTCGCCGGAGACTCCGCTGTCCCTCTATTCCCTGCGGGATACCCTGATCCGGGTGGGATGGCGGCAGCTGGGACAGGAGCAGTTCATCATCTCCCGCACCGCCGGAGCGGATCAGAACGGAGAACCAGCCGACCAGAACGGGGAGGGACAGCCATGACAAAAAACCATATCGGAGCACTTCCGGCTTCGGCGCTGATCTTCTGCTGCCGGATCTTCTACCTGCTCACCTATTCGCCCCGGGGGCCGGAGTATGGCGGCTCTGCCAGTATGACCGCCTTCCTGGCGGCAGGACTGGTCTCCATCGGGCTGTGCGCCGTGTTCTGGGGTCTGCTGCGCCGGTGCGGTGCCTCGGGCCTGCCCGAACTGTTCCACCGGCAGGGCAGGGTGTTTGCCGCCTTCTGTGAGCTGGCCGTCCTGCTGGTGCTCACCGGCTCGGCGCTCAGCACTGTAATGAACGCCTCAGGCTTTCTCACCTCGGCGGTCTATCCCGGGGCAGGCGCCCAGATCACGGCAGCTGCCGCCATGCTGGTCTGTGCCTATGGGGCGTACTCGGGCATCGAAGCGGTCTCCCGCATGGCACTGCCGGTGGCGGCGGTGTTTGTAGCGGGCCTGGCGGTAGCTGCCGCCGGGATCGCCCGGGAGATCCAGCCTGCCTATTTCACCTTTGCCGGGGCAGAGGCAGTCCCCCAGGTGCTGGAGCTGTTTTTCCAGGCACTGTACCACAATACCGAAGTTCTGCTCTTCCTGCTCCTCACCGATAAGGTCCGGGGGGCGGGCACGGCAGTCTATGCCCGGGGCGTACTGGGCTCCATGACCTTTTACCAGCTGAGCATCCTGCTGGTCACTGTGACGCTGGGGCCGTTTGCCTATGTGCGCAGCTATCCCATTTATTCCATGCTGGCGGCGGCGGAGCTCTCGGTGGTCACCCGGCTGGACATCATCAACCTGCTGGTGTGGATTCTGGTGGCCTTTGTCCGGGGCGCAGCCTACCTCTACTGCATGGTGGGCTGTGTGCGACGTCTGGCGCCCGGACTGCGCCGGAGTCACGCCGCTGCCGGAGTGGGGCTTGGCATGACGGCCCTGGCCTGGTACCTCTGCGGCAGTCTGGACCGGGGGCTGGAGCTGTGGGAACTGTGGAGCGGCGCGGCGCCCTTTCTGCTCTCAGCGGCAATTATCCTGCTGAGCGTACTGGCGGCGCTGGCAGCTGGAAAGAAGGTGAAATCATGCGAAAATGGCTGATTCTGATGGCAGCGGGAGCCCTTTCTGTCCTGCTGACCGGCTGTATGGGCGCAGTGCCCATCGACCAGCGGATGCTGGTGCAGGCGGTGGGCATTGACTGGCAGGAAGGGCAGTATCAGGTGACGCTGCAGATCTTCTCCCCGGCCCGGAAGGAGGGGGAGAGCGCGGGACAGGAGGTCTGTTCCGCAGCCGGCGAGGACCTGGCAGAGTGTATGCGGGGTATTCGTCTGGAAACGGGACAGGAGCTGTTTCTGGGGAATTGCCGGCTGGTGATTCTCAGTGAACCGGCGGCATCGGAGCGGACGGCAGAGGTGGTGGACTATCTGCTCAGCGACCATGAGCTGCGTCCGGGCACCCCGCTCTATCTCACCGAAGGGGAGGCGGCAGAGCTGCTGGAATCCCCGGAGCTTCCGGCAGAGCAGCTCAGTGAGATGATGCGCTCGGCAGCGGAGGCGGGGCTTTGCCCTGACAGCACGCTGCTCACAGTGGTGCGCAGTCTGGAAAGCCTGGGCAGTACGGCGGCACTGGGACGGATCGAAGCCGGTGAAGCCGGCGGAGTACAGGCCTCCGGTGCGGTGCTGCTCGGCCCTGTGGGGACAGCAGAGCTGACCCCGGAACAGTGGCGGGGCGTCAGCTATTTCAGCGGGGATTCCCGGCAGCTGGAGTACACGCTGGACTATAAAGGCGGAAAGCTTTACACCAACATCGCACCGGTGCAGAGCCGTCTGACCGGCGGCGAAAACCCCGGAGAACTGGCGTTTTATCTCAGTGTGGAGTGCACCATCCAGGAGTACTCCGGCGGCACGCTGAACTGGGACAGTGCCGAGGTGGCATCGGTGCGTGCGGTGGCAGAGCAGGCGGTGCGCCGGGAGCTGGAACAGGGCTTTGCGGCACTGCGGACAGCGGGAGCGGATGTGATCTGCGCTCTGGAGACCATGGAGAAGTTCCAGCCGGACTTCTGCCGGGGGCGCACGCCGGAGGCGATTTTCGGGAGCCTGGTGCTGCGCCCGGAAGTACAGGTGAACATCACAGCGCTGGGGGCTGGTGCGCAGGCATCGGCCTGAGCCGGAGGGTCATGAATCAATGAACGAAAATTTGCCAGACAGAAGCCGCGGAAATCCGGATATAATAAAAACGAGTGCGTGAGAACGCACTCAGGAATGAAGCTGTTTTAAGTCGATGACTTTTACGGGAATCCGACGGCGGATGCATTCAGTGATGGTATGCGCGGTGCCGTGGGAACTCATGTCCCAGAAGGCCAGCACCAGATCGGCCTCTGCGATGATCTGGCTGTTCCGGACCAGCGGAGCCCTCCGTCCGTATGTTTCATAATCGGGCAGATATTCGGTCAGGGGGATTCCCAGGGTTTCGGCAGCCTGCCGTGCCAGCTGATCCACTCCTTCCGCACCGCCGCTGATCAGCCGGGTACAGTTGAGAGGGATCATCTGGATGAGATCATCCACAGTAAGCTCCCGGGAATCCCGGGAACCGACGATTACTACCTGCATGGCAGTTTCCACCTCCGCAAACCTGATTCTGGTAAAGATTGTATCACATTCCTGATCCGTTGAAAATGATAAATCGCAATAAAACAGTGGATTTTCGCATAAATCCTGGTGCCTGGCATCAGGATCGGAGGAAACAAAGCAGATGAAGAAATTATACCAGGTCTTTGCCGGGGCAGTCAGTCTGGCAATGGCGGCCGTCATGGGGGTAGTCACCTATTACAGCACGGCCCTGCCCGATCACTTCTATGTGGCGGCAGGAGCGGCGGCAGAGGGGATCTCCATCGGCACTGCCCTGGAGATCCAGGGAGAAATCCAGCCCATTTCCGCGGAAAACGGAACTGCCTCCCTGACTGTTCTGGGCGGCATAGCCGTCAAACAGGTGGATGTGCAGTTTGTGGACCGTGAGATGGTGATCCCCTGCGGATACCCCTTCGGCATCAAGATGTTCACCGAAGGGGTGGTCGTGGTCGGACTCACCGATGTGGAGGAGAACGGGATTTTCCGCAATCCGGCCCAGGAAGCCGGAATTCGGGTGGGCGATGTGCTGACCGAACTGGATGGTCAGCCGGTCAGCCTGAATGAAGATGTGGCAGCGATCATTGCTTCCAGCGGAGGACGGGAGATCTCCTATACCCTGAAGCGGAAGGACCAGACCCTCACCGGTACGCTGCAGCCCATCCGGGCTGACAGCGGCGAGTACAAAGCCGGCATCTGGGTCCGGGACAGTTCTGCCGGCATCGGCACCATGACCTACTATGCCCCGTCTACGATGATCTTTGCCGGGCTGGGCCATGCGGTCTGCGATGTGGATACCGGGGAAACTCTGCCGCTGGGCAGGGGTGAGATCGTGGATGTCACCATCACCGGCGTGGAAAAGGGAATCTCGGGCCAGCCGGGTTCGCTGCAGGGCAGCTTTGAGGGCAGCCGTCTGGCTGGATTCATGGCAGTGAACAGCGAAACCGGTGTCTACGGTCAGCTGACCTCTCTGCCGGTTTCCACGCTAAAACCGGTCCCCATTGCTATGAAGCAGGAGGTCCGGGAGGGAGCAGCCCAGATCTATACCACTATTTCCGGACGCACTCCGCAGTGCTATGACATTGTCATCGAATCGATGAACCTGAGCTCTACCGCCAAGACCAAGAGCATGGTGATCCGTGTCACCGATCCGGAACTGCTGGAGGCCACCGGCGGTATCCTGCAGGGAATGAGCGGCAGCCCGATTCTGCAGGACGGCAAGCTGGTGGGAGCTGTGACCCATGTGTTTGTCAATGACCAGACACGGGGGTATGGCATCTTTGCCGAGAATATGCAGGAAACTGCCTCGAGTCTTGAGATCCGTTCCGCAGCCTGATCAGAGCGATCCGGAGGGGGATTTCCCTCTCCGGATGCTACATAAAAATCCGGATTTCCATATTGACAAGTGAGGAGAAGCCGCCGGTTCGGGAGAGGGAGATCCGGGAGAGCGGAACAAAGCGCCTCCCGGGATACGGGAATCCGCCGGTGGCAGAATTCCGGGATTCCACAAATGCTGTCAGGCAGAAGAGGGCAGGTTTTGTCGGCACTTCCGGGGTGATTTGTCGAATTTTGTCGAAAAGCACATAAAAAGAGGGATTCAATCGAATTTATTTATGCAACTTCAATAATATTCCGATGCGAATTTATCCGGATTTGATGTCGAGTAAAAAAGGGATTTCTATTGTAAGTTTTGGAAATATATGCTAAAATATGTTTGTCGATACAGCAAAAACAAAAAACGACTGGAGGAAGACGAATGTTGGTTAAAACCAAAGTACTTATAGCGGAAGAAAATCAGGACTTTCTGGACAAAATGTGCAGCTTGCTGGCAGAATGTGGCTTTGAGATGGTTTCTGCGCCGAAAGATGGCCTTCAGCTGGTGGACCGCATCCAGACAGAACGCCCGGGAATTGTACTGATGGATGTATTCCTTCCCGGACTGGATGCACTGGGTGTTATGAAGCGGATCAATCAGCTCATGGAAGGGGATACACCCAAATTCATGCTGATGTCCACCTTTGAGAGCAGCACTCTCGAACGGGAACTCATCGCAGCCGGCGCGCTCTACTATTTCCTTAAGCCCTTCTCGCCGGAAACAGCGGTGGAACGCATTGTCCAGCTCACTGGCGGCAGTCAGCCGGAGATCCGTCCTGACCCGGCAGACCTCGATCTCACCGTCACTGAGATCCTGCATCAGATCGGTGTTCCTGCCCATATCAAGGGATACTACTATCTGCGTTCTTCCATCAAAATGGTGGTAGAGGATCAGAGTATCCTGTCCGCCATTACCAAGCGGCTGTATCCCGATGTTGCCAAGGAAAACGGTACCACGGCTTCCAGGGTGGAACGGGCGATCCGCCATGCCATCGAAGTGGCCTGGGACCGGGGCAATGTGGAAGTTCTGGAACAGTATTTTGGCTACACCATCAATTCCTCACGCGGCAAGCCTACCAACAGTGAATTCATCGCCATGATCGCAGACAAGATCAACATGAATCGCCGTAAATATGCCGTGCAGTAGTCGAGCCTGAGAAAAGATCCCGGAGACTGGTTCTCCGGGATCTTATTATTTGCAAAACTTGGGCAGGTGCGCTATAATGGACAGGTCAGGCACAAAAAGTGCCGGTACTTTTCATATTACACCGGAGGCAGGTATTGGTCAGGCAGAGCGGAATGCATTCTTGATTCCACTGGGACTATGGCTGCGTGGGCAGCGATTCCATCCGGTCACAGGGAGGATAAGAAGATGGCATTTCATGCGGTGATTTTCGATTTGGACGGAACCCTCATCGACTCTATGGGAGTCTGGGAGGAAGTTCCGGATCAGCTGGTCCGCCGGCTGGGAGGAGAGCCTTTCCCCGGCCTGGCAGACGCTCTGCGCACCCAGGATCTCCGGGGCGGGGCTGAGAAGCTCATCCAGATCTATGGCTGGGATCTCACAGCCGATCAGGTGCTGGAGGAGGCTGACCGACTGCTGGACGAAACATACAGCACCGCCGTTCCTCTCAAGCCCGGCGCTGGGGAACTGGTGCGGCAGCTCCATGAAAAGGGAGTGCCGCTGTGCATCGCCACCGCCAGCACCGAGGGACAGGCTGTGGGTGCCATGCGGCATTTTGGCCTGGCGGACTGCTTCTCCTTCGTGCTGAGCTGTACCCGCTACGGCGGCAAGAACCGTCCGGACATCTTCCTGGAAGCAGCCCGGCGGTTTGACCTCCAGCCGGAGGAGATCCTGCTGGTGGAGGACTCGCTCTATTCGGTGCGCACGGCTCATCAGGCAGGCTTTGGCACCGCCGGAGTGGCAGACACCTCGGCAGAAACAGAGCGTACAGCCATGGAGCAGACCTGCGATTATTTCTTCGAAACCCTGGCGGACTTCGATGTGCCGGTGACTGCGCCGGAGCGCGGATGATCCGTTTCCCATTCCCCGTATGGCTGTTTGCCGTGCGGGGATTTTTTACTGCCGGAAAACCGGAAATGTCATGCTTATAAAGCATAAAATACTGCTATAACAAGGTATTGGACATATAAAATCCCCATCCCTTATAATACAATCAGACGAGAACCACACCGACCGGCGCTGCAAAGCCGGTCTGACTGAAAAGGAGATGGGGAGAATATGAAAAAGATCCTGAGTATTCTGCTGGCGGCACTGGTTGCGGCGGGCATGACTGCCTGCGGGACAGAGGGTGAGCCGTCCCCGGAAGCGGAGCAGCAGCCGTCTTCCCAGCAGACTGCGGCAGAGGACCCGCAGCCATCGGAATCCGGGCCGCAGAGCCGGTATCTGGTGGTATACTTCAGCTATGCGGAGAATGCGGAGCTTCCCGAGGATGCGGACGTGGAGGCCTCGGCGAGCATCCAGCGCTGGAACGGCACTCTTACCGGCAATACCGGCGTGGTGGCGCAGATGATCGCTGAAGCTGCCGGGGCAGAGGTGTTCCCGCTGCATACAGTGGAGCTCTACCCGGATACCTATGAGGCCACCATCGACCAGGGCGAGCAGGAGCGCGCCAACGGAGCCCGTCCGGAGCTGCAGGCTGTGCAGGAGAACCTGGAGGACTACGATGTGATTTTCCTGGGGTATCCCAACTGGTGGGGAGATCTGCCCATGGCGGTGTACAGCTTCCTGGACGAGGTCGATCTCTCAGGGAAGACCATCGTGCCGTTTGTGACCTCCGGCGGCAGCGGTTTATCGGGGACACCGGATACCATAGCGGCGCTGGAGCCCGAAGCTGAGGTCCGGGAGGGGCTGGCGGTCCGCAACACCAACGCAGCCGATGCTCAGGAGAGCGTAGAGGTCTGGCTCACAGACCTGGGCTATCTGGGTTAATCGCTGGAACAGGGGGAACAGAATGCGGAAAAGCCGGGAGCAGGATCTCAGATTCTGCTTCCGGCTTTTTGGATGGTTCGGTTCAGGTTTTGGGGGTCAGACCAGGTGGAAGACCTGGATCAGCATGAGCCAGGCCAGGCCGTAGTACGAGATTACAGCCACCAGGTCATTGACGGTGGTGATGAGCGGCCCCGAAGCCACAGCGGGATCGACGCCGAATTTATCGAATACCATGGGAATGGCGGTACCGGCAAAGCTGGAAATGGTCATAGCCAGCATCAGAGCGATGGCAACACAGGCACCCACCGCCATGGAATAGGGCAGGGGATAGTGCTTGAGCACCATGGTGTAGAAGGTCACAACGCCGAAGGCGATCACACCCAGCAGAGTGCCGTTGGTCAGGCCGACCCGCACTTCCTTGGAGATCAGGTGCAGCTTCTCGGACATGGGCAGGGCTTCATCGGTGAGCACCCGGATGGTAACTGCCAGCGACTGGGTTCCCACATTGCCTGCCATATCGAGGATCAGCGACTGGAAGCAGATCAGGATGGCGATCTGGGCAACAATCTGCTCGAACATGCCCACCACGCTGGATACGAACATGCCCAGGAACAGCAGGATCACCAGCCAGGGCAGGCGCTTTTTCATGCTGAGCAGGAGGGGTTCATCCAGGTCGTCATCGGTGCCTTCGGAGATACCTGCCAGCTTGTTGTAGACTTCCCGGGATTCCTCTTCCCGGTAGTCCATGATGTCCTGTACGGTGAGTACGCCCACCAGCTGATCGGCGGCGTTCAGTACCGGCAGGGAGTCCTCCTCATAGTCACTGATCCAGTCCATGCATTCCTCGATCTGGTCGTGATCGTGAACGAAGGGATAGGAGTGCACAATGATCTTGTCAAGGGAGGTGTAGTCCCGGGCCCGGATCAGGTCTTTCAGGTCAATGGCGCCGCAGTAGAGCCCCTGATCGTCAATGACATAGAGGGTGGAGATGTTGTCGTTCTCCGCGCTCTGACGGATCAGTTCCCGCATGGCCTCTTTTACGGAAGCGGTCTGGGGGATGGCGATATAGTTGGTGGTCATCATGCTGCCGATCTCATCATCGGTATAGGAAGCGATCATCCGGATCTCCCCGGAGGTCTCCTCACTCAGGTGACCGGCGATCAGCCGGCGGGTCTCCTCGGGCAGCTCTTCCAGAATTTCGGCTGCTTCATCCGAATCCATGCTGTCCAGAATTGCGGCGGCCTTATCCGCCGGGAAGCCGGCAAGTACCTGCTCCGGCTCATCGCAGTAGGGCAGGATCTCTGCCAGACGCAGGGCACCCAGGGGCAGGAACAGTCCCAGACGCTCCTCCGGGGTGAGCTGTTCCAGGGCCTGGGCAATATCATAGTCGTGGTAGTCGTTCAGACGCTCTGCCAGGACAGCGGGATCGGCAGTCTGATGGATCAGGGCCAGGATCTCGGCTGCTACTGCTTCGTTGATAAACTCATGTCTTCTCATCATCGGTAATTCCTCCTTTTCTGCTGCAAAAAAGAGAAAATGCGCACAGGAAATACTCCCGCGCGCAGCAAATGATGAGGACGATCCTCACAGCATATCGGTCAGACAGACAGCAAGAGCCATCCCGTCCGGCAGACAGGGGATCTTCCGCATGAAACGCAGGCAGAGCAGTTTCCTGTGGATTTTCGGTTGTTCACAGTTCTACTGTCGCCGTCCATGCGATCACATCCTTCCCGAACGGCTTTGGCTTTTTCTTCCATATCCCAAGCGGACATGGAGTCTCCTATCCCTTTTTATCATACCCGGACAGAAAAGTCAAGTAAACAAATTGTGTCGTATCGGTAAACGAAGGTTCCGGCATCTTGCAGGAATTTCCTGAGGTGCTATACTGGAAACAGAAATCAGTGGGAGGAGGTTGTGCAATGGGCTTGTGGGTGCCGAAACTCCGGGCGGAGTATATCATTGAAGGGGCACTCTATCAGGAGGCGCTGGACTATGCCCGCCGTTCCAGGGCCTATACTTCGGACCGGCATGACTTCCACTCCGGCGGCCTTGACAATAAGCAGCAGAAGATGCTCGAGGGCAAGCTCGGGGAGAAGGCGTTCAAGCTGTTCCTGCAGGACAATGGCATCCGGTTTGAGGAGGATCACAGCAGCTATGAGGAACGGGACGAGTATGACTTCCTGCTCCAGGGCTCGGGGCTGCGCCTGCGGGTGGATGTCAAGACCCGCACCGAGGAATTCCATATCCGCACATTGGAACTGGTGGAACAGACCATCTCCCATCCCAAGGAGCTGTATGTTTCCGCCCGGCTCTACCGGGAGCGGAATGCGGTCCGGCTGCTGGGGTGGTTTACCCGGGAGGATCTGCTCACCCAGGGGAAGATCGAAAACCAGGGCTACCTGGATAACTATGTGATGTACGACCGGCAGCTGCGCCCGATGGAATCGCTGGCCCGGCGCTGCCGCCGGTACTTCCCGCTATAAAACAGATTGCGGCAAAAAAGACCGTCCGATAAGGACGGTCTTTTCTTATTCCCCGGAAAGGGGCGGAAGATAGTTGGTGATGAGAACCTCCTGGGTGTTGCCGGAGCGGTCCTTGGCATGATAGCTGCAGTTGGCATAGTTCTGCTCCAGACGCTGCACATGGTACCGCTGGCTCCAGCGGATCAGCTCCTCATTGGTCATGCCCTTGTGGACAAATACATTGGAGAGGGCAAAGCGGATTCCCCCACGGTCCAGTTCGTCCAGCAGATCCAGCAGCTGCCGGTCCTCCAGCGGAGTCCAGTCCTTGAAGCCCCGGCGCCCATCGTTGTAGGAGCCGTTGCTGATGAGGTAGGGCGGGTCGCAGTAGACCAGATCCCCGGGCTGCAGCACCGAGAAGTCAAAGCTGAGGAAATCCCGGGTGGAAAAGCGGATGTCCTTCTGCTGGAGTGCCTCCACAAACCGGACGAGGTTGGCCTCAATGGAAGGATTATAGGCACTCCGGTTGCGTCCGAAGGGAATATTGAATTCATGTTTCTGATTGAAGCGGATCTGATGGTTGAAGGAATAGCAGGTGAGCACAAAGAGGTCGATGGGGCGTCCGGTGCGGTTGTATTCCCGGCGCAGGGCCAGGTACCCCTCGGTATTCTGGTCGGAGAGCTCATATTCCGCAATGCGCTCCCGGATCAGCCCGAGGATAGTCTCAGCCGGTGTGCCACGGAAGAACTCATACAGCCCGATGAGATAGGTGATCTGATCGTTGGCGTAGATCACCGGGGCATCCACATTGAT
Source organism: Hydrogenoanaerobacterium saccharovorans (assembly GCF_016901815.1). GTDB lineage: Bacteria > Bacillota > Clostridia > Oscillospirales > Ruminococcaceae > Avimicrobium > Avimicrobium caecorum. Next base: position 116,695 of record NZ_JACSNR010000006.1, on the reverse strand, counting down.
GCCCACATTGAACCCGCCGGCAAACAGATCCACAAACCGGCAGTAATCCCGGGGAAAAGCCGGCAGAATCCGGTCGAGCAGACGATATTTTCCGCCGGTGTAGTTGAGCGGACTTTTGATGTAGCGGTTCTGCGGCATGGCGTTCTCCTTCTGCGGACGGGCGGGAATTTTCGTGCAATCCATTATAGCACAGAACCCTGTTCCGGCTCAACCGGCACAGACGGATTTCCCGGTATCCATTTCTGTCGGAATATGGTATGATGGGGGAGTAAAATCTTGGAATGTCCGGGTGGAACAGCCCGGCAGGAAGCATCAGCGTCAACTGAAGGAAGCAGATCCGCAAAATAAAAAGCATATCCCACGGAAAGCCGGGGATATGCTTTTTTGTTTGGGGTCAGGGTTCAGCGGGCGGAAAGTCAGTTCTCCCGGGTGCCGGAGGCATATTCGCCCATGAAGATGTCCAGCACCTCCCGGGGCGGCTGGATCAGCGAGCCCTCATGCTGGCATTTCCACTGAACCTCCTGGCTGATGGCTCCGTCCAGGACACCATCCACTGTTTCGCCGTCCTGGATGGGGTTGCCTGCCAGCAGCAGGTAGGAGGCCACACTGTATGCGTGTCCCACCACCCAGTTGGGGTCCATATCGTGGAAGTGGTACTGCAGGTCGGGCAGGAACAGGGTGCTCATGCCCAGCGTATCCACCAGCATGTCGTCGGTGCCCTGGATGTTGAAGAACCGTGCGTTGACGCCGAACCGGATAAACCGGTCCGGGCCGGTGATGGTATTGCCGCGCACCTCCTCGGCCTTGAGCAGCTTGCCGCAGTTCTGGAAGTAGAAGGCCGCGCAGGTGGGGAAGAGCCCTGCCAGTGCCTCCAGAAAGTCCATATCCAGGTCGGCACGCTCCAGCGGGTCCAGAGCGGCAGTGAGCATATCCACGCCGACGATCTGCCACCGGCACTCAGCCAGGATCTGATCCCGTTCGCCCATACAGTCCCACATCTGGCTGCGGGTAAAGGGATCAAACAGATCCTCGGAGATTTTGGAGCAGGCGGTGACCATCAGCTGCACCGGAGCCGAGCCATCCTGGAAGGTGGCCATGTGGTCCAGAGCGGCAAAGCCTGCCATCTTATCATCGTGGCAGAAGCAGTCCAGCCGTCCGCAGTGCTGCTGCAGAACCCGCAGCATGGTATCCCGGTCGGGGAGCCCTGTGGGCTCCCGGAAAAGCATCTGGATCAGGAACGGCCCGCCGGGGCGGGGAGATTCCTGGCTGAGATCCTGCTGATATACTTGATCCATTTCAGATTCCTCCTGTTGATATTATGGGGTTTATCGAATCGTACCGGGGCTTAATCCCACCAGAAGAACCACTTGTCCGACTGGCGGAGGGTATCTGCCAGCCAGCCGATGGAGGCATCTTCCGGTCCCTGGTCCACGGCATCGGGACAGAACGCGTACTGTTCCATGGCAAGCTCCATGGCCTGATCCGCAGGCACCGGAGCAGGCAGGGCACACTCGAGCACATCGTGAGTAATCACTGCCGGCACAGCGCCGTACTGTTCCAGCCAGTACCGGGCGATTGCCATCAGTTCCGCTGTGTCGGGGCATTCGTTCCAGCCGCCGAAGGGCAGGTAGGCAAAGACTTCCCAGGGATTCTTCACCGGAATCTTTGCCAGGATCAGCGGACAGGTGCGTCGGGTGTCATAATCCCAGTAGGACAGGAACCGGTTCCCGGGCTCGCCGCCCTCCATGGTACCGGTGATCTCCTCCAGACTCATGTCGTCGTCCTCCAGCTCGGAGATACGGTCGTTCATGCGGCTCTGCAGCACCGTTTTGCCGTCCAGCGGGGCGGCGCTCAGAGCGGCCTTGCGGTACTTGGCGACCTGGATGGGGTCAAAGCCATAGTCCTCAGCGCCGTCGCTTTCGGGATCGGCGTTCAGAATGAGCATTTCCCAGAGGGTTTCGTCCACAGCGACCAGCACCGGCAGGAAGCCCTCTTCCATACCCCGGCGGCGGGCATAGCTGTATGCCGCGGTGATGGGGTCATCGTCCCGCATAGGCGGGAAGTATTCACAGTCGCAGCCCAGATACTGCATCATGGCCTGGGCCAGTTCCGAAGGCTCCTCGTCTGACGGCTCATACTGCAGCCAGCTGTCCCAGCGCTGCTGGATCAGCCGGGCCATATCCTGATAATAGACCTCATCAAAGGGGATAAAGAGATAGGTTTCATTCTGATACTTTTCCGAGAAGTACTCCTCCGGCCCGAACCGGCGCAGGGCATAGTCATCAATATCCGACGGGAAGTAGGGAGCGTCCCCCTGACCGTAATAGTACTGGGAGAAGGCTTCTCCTTCCTTATTGAACATCGAGTGCCGCAGTACGCCGCCCAGCTGATCCCGGATAAAGACCCGAAGATCGGTTCCGGCAGGGTCCCCGGCAAACTGACGCATCAGATCCCCGTATTCCGCACGGAAGCTCTCGCTCATCCGGTCGTGTTCCAGATTCCAGCGCAGGTAGATTGCCATGTGGTTGTAGGCGGTGATCTCATCCACCGGCAGGTGTTTGTCCCGCAGATCCCGCAGATGCCACTGGGCATCATCCATCCGGTCCTTCATCGCCTCCAGCTCCTCCTGAGTGGGAGCCGGGCCGGCTTCTTCCAGAATATCCGGACGTTCCGGGTCCACCACAAAGCTGACACCCTCGTAGAGTTCCAGCAGACTGCCGGCGCCGAAGCGGATCTTATACTCCATCTCGTCCTGATAGAGCGGAATGACCTGATAGAAGTTGATCTCCTCACCCTCAGCCAGCGGACAGATACAGGCATCTTCATCCACCTGCTGGGGTGTCACCAGAATGGCGGCAGAGAGCTGGGTGCTGTCGGCATAGGGCTCCTGGTTATCGATGGTGTGTCCCCAGCCAAGCCAGGTATCGTTGATGCCGGGCAGCCGTGCCAGCGCCTTGAGCAGCCGGACAGGCCAGTACCAGGCTTCCTTCTGCAGCGAGTTGTGATCCAGCTTCCAGTCCGGCGGCAGGGCGATCAGCAGTTCCGCCCGTTCCAGCTTCTGGTCCGCCAGCTCCTCCGGGACATTCATACGGTGCGCGCCCATGCCCATGGTCACCAGGGTGTAATAGTTCTTTTTCGGGCTGGGCGGAATCAGGCAGATATCCACATGGATATCCGGGGAGACCAGCTCGTGCATGACCGTCTCGAACTCACCGAAGTGGCTGGAGATGTGTTCCTCCACCCGTTCCAGTTCTTTCGGGGTATAGTATTCAGTTTCAAATTCACTGGGGTCGGGCATGTCCGGCTCCTCCTGGGGCTCCTTCGGACAGCCGTTTTCATCCAGCAGAACCGGGAAGGGCTCACCCTGTTCCGGACGCCAGATCAGTGCCGCAGCATGGCTGAGGTCAAAGACCACGGCTTCCAGTTTTCCGGGAGTGCCGTCCGGGAGGGTCAGCCACATGCCGCTGTCCAGCCGCTCCTTCTGAAGGCGCAGCCAGTCCGCCTTGAGCTTGGAAAGGCCGGCCCGGTTCATGCGGAACACCAGCTCCACTGTCTGTCCCTGCACTGTATAGGGGAAGGAGCAGTAGGGGGAATCGACGGTGAAGGTGTCAGGGTCGGGGGCAAACAGCTCCATAAAGCGTTCCAGTCCTGCGGGGTCGGTGTTGATGCAGGAGATGGCCTGGAGCTTGCTGTCCGAGTTCTCGTCCAGTCCCTTCTGGAGCAGCAGGTCGGCATCGGGGTGAATCCAGTGGTATTCCATCTCCTCGAGGGTGGCCCCCTTTTCGATCTCCTGGCGCAGGGTGGTGAACTCATAGTCGCCGGGCACCAGCTCCAGGCCCCGGTCGGCTGCTGCCAGTGCCCCGGCACGGTCGCCGAAGTGACTGCGCAGCTTACCCAGCTGCAGCCAGATCCACGGATAGTCCGGCTCTTCCCGGGCGCCCTGTTCGGCATACCGGAGCGCCTCCTCCGGGTGTCCGCAGTAGGTCAGGCCGATGGAGTAGCGGTAGTACCAGGTGCCGCAGCCGGCGGCATTCTTCTCCGAATCCCGCATCCACTGGACACCCCGGTAATAGAAGGGGTATTCGTCAATATTCATGCAGGCGTAGCCGTACCACAGCGCGATCTGCAGGTCTTCCCGGGCCTGCTGCTCTGTAAAGCGGTGAGACTTTACACCGTTTTCAACGAAGGTTTCCAGGTAATCCAGCGCCCGGTAGAAGTAGCCGCTCACATCTCCGATGAAGGATTCCAGTGTTTTGATGTCCTCCTTCGAGAGCAGAGAGCCGGTTTCCGGGTCCACATTGGGGGCGGGAGCCGGGGCGAGGGGTGCCTCCTCGGGAGAGATCAGCCGCACAGTGCTCACATCCCGGCGGAAGCTGTGGAAGCTGGCCCAGGGCAGGCCGGATTTTTCAAAGAAGGCGACAGCGGCATCCAGGACAGCCGGCAGATCCCAGGCGATGAAGTCCAGGTATCCGGCGTACAGTCCGGTGGCGCCGCCCAGCAGGGTAAAGGCATCCTCCCCGGCCTGATCCAGCAGAGCGGCTTCCAGTTCGTCCCGGAAGGAGAGGATCGCCTCACTGCGGTTCTCGCCGGTGAAGGAGTCCAGCGGGTAGATGAGAAATCCCGCCATGACGCCGTCCTGGTGCAGCAGGTCCATGGTGTCGCTCTCAGCACGCAGGTAGTCCCCGACGATCACCGGGAGCCGGGTGGAACCGGATACGGTATCCAGCCGCCAGTCAGCTTCCGGGTCCTGTTCGGGCTCCATCTGGTAGACCGCGTAGGCCGAATCCAGGTAATCCCCGGCGGAAGCGGGTACCTCGAATCCCATCTGCTGCACCCAGGCGGGCAGATCGCTGAGCAGCATATCCTCTCCGTCCAGCGGGGTATCGGAAATATCAAAACCGCGGATCAGCGCCATAGCGGGGATCTCGCCCAGCACCTGGTCTACCAGGGTGGAGAGCAGCCACCAGGCCTGATTCTCGTCCTCCCGGAGCAGCGGGAGCAGGGCTTTGCAGTACAGGGTCAGGGAGAGGGAGTCATCATCGGTCTTTTCCGGCAGCACCCGGACATCCTGCCCGGAGATCTCCATTCCCGCCGCAGTGCGGATGGAGAAGTTGACCGAAGCCTGGCGCCCCACAGGGAAGTTCCAGTGTTTCAGCAGTTCTGCGGGGGCATGGCGCTGGAAGTAGACCAGCTCATAGAGCCTGGCAAGATTCCCCTCGGGGGTGAGGATCAGTTCGTATTTCTGACCGTTGTGTCCCACTTCAAAGGCGGGGTTCAGGAAAGCCGGGAGGAGGGCTGTTTCACACAGGCTGATGAGCTCCTCCTGGACAGCGGAGCGATCCCGTACATCCAGAAGCTGCCGCAGCTGGGCTTCCACTTTGGAAAAGGCAGCCCAGGCCTCCTGGGTGCGCTCCCGGAAACTGGGATCGAACCGGGGCAGGGCCAGACGGCGGCGGCAGTCGTCGACCATCTGCTGGGTGTCCTCATCGCCGGGACGGGCTTCCAGAGCCTGTTCGAAATAGCGCAGGGCCTGTCCCTCCTGGTCCAGGTAGTAATAGGCATAGCCCACACGGAAATTCCAGTTGTGATCCCCCTGGAAGTGCTCCTCATAGGGCAGGAGCAGGGACAGTGCCTTTTCATACATTTCCTTGTCATCCACATCGGCGGCATTGTTGTAGGCCCGGGCGAGCTCACTGCACAGCTCGGGGGTGCGGCTCTCTTCGGGGATGGCTTCGATGGTGTCGATGATCTTCTGGTACTCGTCCTTCTCGTTCCAGATCTGACATTGTTCCAACAGGGTCATATTGATGTCCTCCTTCAGCAGTGGATTGGATATGGAAAGCAGTGTTTTTTATATGGAAAAATCTGCGCAGGCAGAAAGGGCTCTTATCAGCGCTCTGCCTGAATTCCATGGACAGCGGGAGATTTCAGCAGGCGGCGTGGTCCGGCGAGCGATCTCCCGGGAATGTTCCGCTCAGTATACAGGTGTATGGACAACGGATACACTCTCTCAACTCTAATGATACTAAGAAACCCTCACAGGCGCAATCCATGAATCACACAAAAAATGTGAATTTTTATATCCAAATTCCCAAAAGGCAGCAGCATATAAAAACTCCCCCGTCCGGTTCGGAAACGGGGGAGAAGAAGCTGAAACCGGGCTCAGCGCAGATATTTTCCGGTGATGCTCCAGGGATTTTCCCGGACCTGTTCGGGGGTGCCGGCAGCGACGATCTGTCCGCCGGATTCCCCGCCGCCCGGGCCCATATCGATAATGTAGTCGGCGTTGCGGATCACGTCCAGGTCGTGCTCGATCACCACTACGGTGGCGCCCTTTTCGATGAGGGTCTGGAACACGCCCAGCAGAGTCCTGACATCCAGCGGATGCAGGCCGATGGTGGGCTCATCAAAGACAAAGACGGTGTCCGCCTGACCCCGGCCCATCTCGCTGGCGAGCTTGAGCCGCTGGGCCTCACCGCCGGACAGACTGGGAGTGGCTTCCCCCAGGGTGAGGTAGCCCAGGCCCAGATCCCGCAGCACCGAAAGGCGCTGGCTGACTGTTTTCCAGCCGGCGCAGAGGGGCAGGGCGGAGTTGATGTCCTTTTCCATCAGGTCGGGGAGGGAGTAGCTCTGTCCGTCCGGGGCGGTGTGACGCACCCGGTCAGCTTCCCGGGCATAGCGGGAACCCTGGCATTCCGGGCAGGGGATTTCCACATCGGGCAGGAACTGCACATCCAGGTCGATGACCCCGGTGCCGTCACAGACCGGACAGCGCAGGCTGCCGGTATTATAGGAGAAGTCGCCCGCCTTGTAGCCGGCGGCCTTGGCATCGGGGGAGCGGGCGTAGATCTTGCGCAGCTCATCGTGGACACCGGCATAGGTTGCCACCGTGGAGCGCACATTGATGCCGATGGGAGTGGCATCGATGAGCTTGACCCGCTCGATGCCCGGGGCCTCCACTGCACAGATATGCTCTGGCAGCGGGGTGCCGGAGGTGGCGGCTTCCAGGGCCGGGATCAGGCTTTCCAGCACCAGAGTGGTTTTGCCCGAGCCGGATACACCGGTGATGACGGTGAGCTTTCCCTTGGGGAAGTCCGCTTCCAGCGGCTTGACCGTGTGGATCGCCCCGGTGGAGAGGTGGATGTGCCCCTGTTCAAACAGCTGTTCTGCCGGGGTGCGGGGACGGACCATCGTTTCGGCCTTGTCGGAGAGGTATGGGCCGATCTGGGAGTCCGGCTGGCAGCAGAGATCTTCCACCGTGCCCTGGGCGATAACCTGTCCGCCGCCGGCACCGGCTTCCGGGCCCATCTCTACGATCCAGTCCGCTTCCGAGAGGATCTGGGTGTCGTGGTCCACCAGCAATACCGAGTTGCCGTCCGCCACCAGATCGTGCATGACCGCAGTGAGCCCGTCGATGTTGGAGGGGTGCAGGCCGATGGAGGGCTCGTCCAGCACATACAGCACTCCGGTGGTACGGTTGCGCACCGACCGGGCCAGCTGCATCCGCTGGCGTTCTCCGGTGGAGAGGGTGGAGGCGGCACGGTCCAGGGTGAGATACCCCAGTCCCAGTTCCATCAGCCGCCGGGCCGCGGTGCGGAAGGAGTCGCAGATGCTCTCCGCCATGGGACGCATCTCCTCCGGCAGGGAGCCGGGGACACCTTCCACCCAGTCAGCCAGGTCGGACAGGGTCATTTTGCAGGCTTCATCCAGGCCGATGCCCCGGAGCCTGGGCGCCCGGGCCTCTTCCGAAAGCCGGGTGCCGCCGCAGTCCGGGCAGATGTCCTCCCGGAGGAACTTTTCCACCCGCTTCATGCCCTTTTCGTCCTTGACCTTGGAGAGGGCATTTTCCACTGTATACACCGCATTGAAGTAGGTGAAGTCCAGTTCCGCGGCGTCATTGGAGTTCTTGGCCTTGTAGAAGATGTGCTTTTTCACTGCCGGGCCGTGGTAGACGATCTCCTTTTCCGCTTCGGTGAGGTCCCGGAAGGGGATATTGGTACGCACCCCCATCTCCCGGCAGACATCGGTCATCAGCGACCACATCAGTGTGTTCCAGGGGGCGACGGCGCCCTCCTCGATGGTCAGGGAGGGGTCAGGGACCAGGGTGGCAAGGTCCACGGTGCGGACAATGCCGGTGCCGCCGCAGGTACGGCAGGCGCCCTGACTGTTGAAGGCAAGACTTTCGGCAGCCGGGGCATAGAAATGTTCCCCGCACACCGGGCAGACCAGTTCCTGTCCCGCAGCCACTGCCAGGGTGGGTTCGAGGTAGTGTCCGTTGGGGCAGCGGTGATGGGCCAGCCGGGAGAACATGAGCCGCAGGCTGTTGAGCAGTTCGGTACCGGTGCCGAAGGTGCTGCGGATGCCTGGTACACCGGGGCGCTGGTGCAGGGCCAGGGCTGCCGGGACATAGAGCACCTCGTCCACTTCAGCCCGTGCAGCCTGGGTCATCCGGCGGCGGGTGTAGGTGGAGAGGGATTCCAGGTAGCGGCGGGAGCCTTCAGCATAGAGGACACCCAGTGCCAGGGAGGATTTGCCCGAACCGGAGACGCCGGCAATGCCGACGATCTGGTTGAGGGGGATATCCACATCAATATTTTTGAGGTTGTGAACCCGTGCGCCGCGGATCTGGACCGCGCGCGGGGGAATGGATCGTTCTTTTATGGGGATCATCTCATTTCTGTGTTGGTCGTGTGGGAAAGCCGGGAGGGGGGAGTGCTGTTCCCCGGCGGTGGATTCTCCCTCTATTCTGCGCCCCGGGCAGTTGTGTGTCAAGACCGGCGGCTTGTTTTTTGGCTCCATAGTTGGTACAATGGTAAAAAACAAAGCTGTGTCCCGGACATGCCGCACTCTGCCGGGCCGCAGGAAAACGGCAGCGGAACACTCCCCTGCCAGAGGAGGAGCCATGCCCAAGGTAGCATATTCAGAAGAGGATCGCAGACGGGTCCGGGAAGAGCTGCTCACCACAGCCCTGAAACTCATGTCCACCCAGGGAATCCAGCATACCACGGTGGAACAGGTGTACCGGTCGGTGGGGATTTCCCGCAGCTTTTTCTATGCCTTTTTCCCCACCAAGGAGGATCTGATCGTAGAGGCGCTCTATCTGCAGCAGCCCCGTCTGCTGGAATATGCCCGCAGCCGGATGGAAGATCCGGCGATCAGCTGGCGGGAAGGGGTGCGGCAGTTCCTGGATACCTGCTGCTATGGCGGCAGGAATGGGGTGGCGGTGCTCAGCGTGGATGAGCAGCAGATGCTGTTCCAGCGGCTTTCGGAGGAGAGCTTCCGCACCTTCCGTACCCGGCAGCGGCAGCTCTTCGAAGGCATTCTGGAGAGCTTCGGCATCGCTCCGGAACCGGACCGGGTGGATCTGTTCATCAATCTGAGCCTGGCGGTCATTGTGCTGTCCCGGGCGATCCCCCAGACCTTGCCGATGTTTGTGCCCGATGCCGCCCGGGAGTCCACAGCCTTCCAGATCCGCTGTATTGTGGACTGGCTGGAATCCCTGCGGGAACAGCCGGGAGAACAGCACTGAAAAATCCCGCTTTTCACAGAAGATACAGAAAAACGGTGTCCTTTTAGGACACCGTTTTTGCTGTGCGTTATTTCCGGAGATTCAGCCGGGAGCGTCAAAGGGCCGAATAGCTGATTTTCAGCGTCATAACCGGCAGGGCGACACCCGGGCTGCGGGTGATGGCGTGCTTATCCTCTGCCGAGAAGCCGATGGTCTCGCCATCGTGCAGGGTAACTCCTCCCGACAGCACATATTCCACCATGCTGGCAAGGAAGTCCCGCACTTCCGAGGGATCGGCATCGGCGTCCAGCACTTCCATCTCATCGAAGCCGAACACATCCATGCCGTAGGTATAGCCGCAGATGCCCTTTTCGCTGCGGTAGAGCCCGAACCAGATCCAGTTGAAGATGGGCAGTTCCCCTTCCTGCATCATGTCGGCAAAGCCCTCATAGAACCGGGGCTCGAATACCACGCCGCTGGTATAGACACCCAGGGCATTTTTCTGGCGGCAGCAGGAAGCCAGCAGCTTGACATAGAGCTTGCCCCGTTCCAGCAGATCTTCCTCCTGACCCAGCACAACCACCATCAGATGGGCCTGGTGGGTCTTGGTGATCTCCACCGCTTCGGGCCACAGGAAGTTGTTTTCGGCGTTGAGTTCTGCCTCGCCGTTGGGAATCGGCGCCGCCATCAGGCTGACAGCGGCGATCATCTTGCCCTCCTCAAAGACAAGGGTGTCATCGCCGGTTTCCTCATCCTCGTCCTCCTGGACAGTGAGACCCCACTTCTCCTGGAGATCCCGGATAAAGGCAGCCTTGTCCCAGCTCGGGTCGGAGAGCAGTACAAATCCGGCAAAGGCTCCGGTGCGCTCGGAATCCTCTCCCTGGGAGTCGGCCTTTTCTGCCTGCTGCATCCAGTAGGCACGGATCATCTCCACCATGGCAGTGGCCTTTTCCACCGCGGTGGATTCGTCATAGGGTTCCATTTCACTCCACACATGACCGCAGTGTTCCAGCTCATCGCCTTCGTAGCCGCCGCAGACACCCAGAAGCCAGCTTCCCAGCAGGGTTTTCTTGTAGCGGAACAGATAGTAGCGCAGTCCATGCAGTTCAAAGGTGCCGGTGCATTCGATGCGGGCCGGGGCTTTTCCCAGCTCCTGGGGGTGGGCAAGCCATTCCTTCATGGCCTGCAGAGCAGCATTTTCCTGTGTTTGAGCCATATTCAGTTCCCCTTTCACAGTCGGTTTCGGGCTGGCGCGGACGGTGGGACCGGCACGCCATTGTTAAGAAAAGTATATCAAATCCCTCAGGGAATGACAAGGGAAAGCCTGCCGTCCGGGCGGGGATTTTCTCAGAATCCGGGGCTGGGAACGGGGAATATGCAGGCTTTCCCCAGAAGACAGCCGCACAGCGGATGATGCGGTTTTATGCTCTGGTATCTGTACCATTTTCTGGCGCTTCATGGTATAATTTACAGACAGACGAGTGTATCTGAGAGAGAATATCCCCGGGACGGGTCAGCCGGTTCCGGGCACAGAGAAGGGGAAAACAGATGGAATACCTGAGCAAAAGGGAATATTTAAGGCGGTATGTCAGCCGGGTGGATCAGCTCCGGATCGGAGTTCTGGGGCTGCTGGTGCTGTTCGGCGGAGTCATCGGCATTGCCCTGGGACTGCGGGGGCAGAATCATGGCCTGGCTCTCTGGGGGCTTCTGATCGCAGTCATGGGGCTGGGGATTCTGCAGTTCCAGAGCCTGGCCTGTTCGGTGGGAACGATGGTCTGCGGGCTGGCGGGCGTGACAGGGCTGATCGACGGCATGAATCCCATCTGCGGCGGCCTGCTGATTCTGGCAGCGATCGGCGCGATCCGGCTCACATATCTGCTGAACCGTGACTATCGCAGTTACCGGGACAGCAGTGCCCCGGCATCGGCTCCAGAGAACCGGCAGGCCCTCTCCAAAGGGGACGGCCCGGCGGCAGCCGCTGTATTTATCCCGCTGCTGGGAATGATGTGCAGTATGGGGCTGATTGCCTTTTCCCTCAACCCCTTCTTCCTGGAGCAGCTGGTGGGGCATGCCCGCACACCGGAGGAGCTTCTGCAGGGGTACAGCCAGTGGTATATCGCGGTGATCAGCGCAGTGGCGTCAGCGATCCTGATCGGAGCTGTGGCGGTGATCCTCTACTGGAAGTGGGGCATCGGTGTGGAAAAGGGCATCCGTCTGATGCTTCTCACCATGGCCTTCCCGCTGCTGCTGGGCGGATTCATGCTGCTCAGTGAGGAGGTTCCCACCCTGCTGATCCACTCCTGGGAGGATCTGGCGCAGATCCGGAGCGGGGAGCTCTCCGAGGAAACTGTCTGGCTCAGCTCCAAAACCTGGACGGAACGGCTTCCGGGGCCTTACAGCAGCGGACAGCCCGAGCCGGTGATCCGGTACGGCGCCACTGGAATGGAGCCCGGCAGCGGCTGGGAGGACTTCTATATCCCGGAAAATCTGGACTTCCGGCCCGACCCGGAAACCCTCTATAAAGAAAGCCAGAGCATCAGCTGGAATGAGGAGCATGCCCAGAAATACCGGCTGCGGTTTACCGATCATTTCCGGCTGGTGGTTTCGGTGGAGCCGGTGGAGGAATAGGCGGCATCCTGCAATCAAGTCAAAAAGCACACAGGAGGAAAGTCACTCCTGTGTGCTTTTTTCATGCGTGTTCGGCTGTGCCGGAAGTGCTGTCCGGGTCAAGGGGCAGCCGGATCCGGAAGCAGACCCCCTGTCCGATGTTTTCCACCGAGCAGGAGCCTCCGTGGGCTGTGACGGCAGCCTGTACAATGGCAAGTCCCAGCCCGGTTCCGCCGCTTTCCCGGCTGCGGGAGCGGTCGCCCCGGAAGAAGGGTTCCCAGAGATGGGGAAGATCCTCAGCGGGGATGGGAAGCCCATCATTGCAGACCGAAAGGCAGACCCAGCCGGCTTCCCGGGTCAGGGCAAGGCGGATCGCACCGCCAGTGGGGCAGTGGCGCAGGGCGTTGGAGAGGAGATTCCCCACCACTTCCCGGAGCCGTTCCCGGTCGCCGGTGAGCGGGAGTTCCGGCAGATCAGCGGTCAGGCGGATCTGCTTCTGCTCCAGCTGGAGCTCCAGCGGCTCCAGTACCTCCCGGATCAGCCCGGCAAACTCCAGCGGTTCCCGATGCAGAGCTGCCCCGGATTCCAGCCGGGAGAATTCCAGCAGCCGCCCCACCAGCTCTGCCATACGGTCACATTCCTCCAGCACGATGCCGAGGTACTGCTCCCGCTTCTCGGGGAGAATGTCCTCCCGGAGGGCTTCGGCATGGGTGCGCAGAACAGCCAGCGGGGTTTTCAGCTCATGCGCCGCCGCCCGGGTGAATTCCCGCTCCCGTCGAAGCTGCCCGGCAAGCTGATCCTGCGCCTGATTGAAGGAAACCGCCAGGGCGTTGAGCTCGGTGATGGGGCCGTCCACCCGGCAGTGTCCGGTGGCTGCCTGCTGGGAGAGCTCCTCCACCGGGCTGGTGACCTTCCGGGACAGATGCCCCGAGAGAAGCAGCACCACTGCCGCAGTCAGCAGGAAGGTGCTAATATAGAGGAACTGCTCCTCCTCGATGGCAGCTGTCAGGGTGCTGCACTGTCCGGCAACCATCCGCATAGTGCCGCTGCTTCCGCTGCTCATTCCGGTGATCTTTCCGCCCCGGGTCTGGACAACCCGGTCTTCGTCTGCCAGCTCCCGGCTCACAATGGCCTGGGCCTCCCGGAAGTTTTTCAGGCGCAGCTGCATATCCACCGGCGAATTTTCCAGCTCGCCTCCGCTGTAGCTGAGCCCGGGGAGCAGGACGCTGCTGATCTTTACATAGTGCAGATCCAGCGTGATGGTGGGTTCTCCGGGGGTGGTGGTTTCCACCATCGTCTCGGTTGTACCGTCCGGGTGGACGATCTCAACCTTCTGCACCTCAATGGCATAGCCCGGCAGCTCGATTCCGGTGATCCGGGCATACCGTCCATCGCAGTTGGGGTCTTTGGCGGCGTCCTCAGCAAACCAGCTGTCCGCTGGGTAGAGGGTATAGGACCAGTGCTGAAGCCGGTGCTCCATGAGCCACTGGGCCAGTTCCAACTGTCCGGCATCGTCCAGACCATTGTCAAAGCGAAGGTGCCATCGCTGTCCCATATCAACGTCGGCTTCATGACCATATCCCCAGGCCAGCTGGCTCTGAATCACATGGTTTTCTTCGTCCCGTGTGACAAATGCCATGCCGCCTTCGGCAATATCGGTGAGGGCAAGGGAACTGCTGCTCAGATTGTCCACCAGAATGTGTTCAGCTTCCGCTCCCAGCCCGTTTTCCAGATTTGCCTCGTAATAAGACCACTGCTCCTCCAGGTCGTCCCGGGCGTCCTTGTAGATGCGCTGGACTGTGATATCCAGCCGGTCCTGGGTGCTGGCAGTGAGCAGCGCCATAGTGCCGAGCCACAGCACCGAAAAGGCCAGCATGAGCGGCACGGCGATCCGCCGCCGGAGCCGGTATGCACGCAGTTTCTCCATGGTATCACGCCTCCTCCAATCGGTATCCGGTCTTGTAGACAGTTTTGATCTGCGTGCCGGCGCTGCCCAGGGCGGCCCGCAGGCTGCGGATGCGCACATCCACAGTGCGGTCGTCCCCGTCAAAGTCCAGCCCCCAGACCTTGTCCAGAAGCTGACTCCGGGAGAGCACCTGTCCCCGGTTGCGCAGCAGGCAGCACAGCAGGGCATAGTCCCGGGGCGGGAGTTTCACCGGCTGACCATTTGCCATACAGAGCTGGCTGCCGGTATCCACTGTGATCGCTCCGCAGGTGAGCTGTTCCGGATGCCCGCCCCGGCTCCGGCGGATCAGCGCCTGGGTTTTTGCCAGCAGCACCGCCAGGGAGAAGGGTTTGGTGACATAGTCATCACAGCCCAGCGCATAGCCCCGGAGCATATCCTCCTCGCCTCCCAGGGCGGTGAGGAACAGAATCGGCACCTGGCTGTTCCGGCGCACGGCGGCACAGACTTCGAAGCCATCCAGATGGGGCATGAAAATATCCAGCAGAATGGCGTCATAGTCGTGATCCCGCAGCAGATCCAGTGCCTCCTCGCCATCCCGGGCCAGATCGCAGTCCAGGCCGTGGGCGGCAAAGTAATCCCGGACAATATCCCGGATGCGTGCCTCATCCTCGACGATCAGAACGGAACTTTTCATACAACCACCTCTTTCCCTTACAGGATACCGCCGTTTTGTGTCGGAGTTGTGTTCAGTTTCATTATAGCGCCCTGGCTAAGAGCGCACAAGGAGGGCCCGCGGGAGGAAATTTGCGGAAAATGAGAGGCAGAAAAATTCCCCGGTGCCTTTTCACAGACACCGGGGAAAAATCAGCTTGTTTTGATGGCCTCCAGGGCGGAGATCTGTACAGCCTTGTTGGCGGGGTAGTAGCCGGAGCCAAGGCCGATTCCCACCGAGAACAGCACCGCAGCCAGCAGCAGCCAGGGCGGGACAACACAGACCCGGGAGAGGGTTTCGCTGCCGACGACGGCGGCGATGAGCCGGGAGGGTTCAAACGGGCCGGGGAAGGAGGCGAGGTTGATGCCGATGGCGATGAGCATGCTCACCACGCATCCCACCAGGCCGCCCAGAAGTCCGATGGCGCCGGCCTCGGAGAGGAAGAGCAGCCGGATGTCCCGGACATAGCAGCCCAGGGATTTCATGATGCCGATCTCCCGGGTGCGCTCTGAAATGGACATGATCATGGTATTGGTGATGCCCAGCGCCGCCACAAAGAGGGAGATGGCTCCCAGACCGCCCAGCATCATCTGCTTCTGACGGGCTTCCTTTTCCATGGGTTCCCGGATGCTCTCCATCGAGGAGGTGGAGTAGCCCATGGAGCGGATCTCCTTTTCCACCGCTGCCACATGGGTGATGTCAGTGACCTTCACCAGCACAGTTTTGTAGCTGGGGTCGGCTTTGGCAGAGCCCTGCAGATCCTGAAGCAGTTTCTTCAGGTCGTCGATGTTCATCAGCAGTCCGTCCGAGGTTTCACTGCCCTTGACATAGTCCTCTTTCAGGACGCCGGTGGTTTTCAGGGGAGTGCGCACCTTTTTCCCGTTCATCTCGATTTCCAGGGAGATGGGGGTGGAGGCTGCGTCAAAGTAGGGGTCCGGTACCGAAACCGGATTGCCGTCCTCGCCGAACCCGCCGCCCCAGCGGTCCACGGTATTGCTGCCCTCGGGACGGAAGGTATCGGCAAAATTGTAGGCCAGGTACTGCCCGGTGAGCACATCGCCGCTCTGTCTGGCATTCTGCCCCGAGATCAGCTTGTAGCCCATCCGGTCCAGTTCCCGGGTATCGATGCCGGCAACGGTGGACCACTCTGCCACATACCGGTCATTGGCGCCGGCATAGAGCCTGATGGTGCATTCATACTCCTCCAGATTGAGCTTGGGCGTTACCGCGGCCACATGCTCCATGTGCCGGATCTGTCCCAGGGCGGAGTCGTTGAGCTTGATCTTGCCCTTGCCGTTCTGTTTGGGAGTGACAGTGATGATGGTCAGGTCGCCCATCTCTGCCAGCATCCGGTTCTGGGATTCCGCCATGCCGATGCCGATGGACACCATGATGACAATGGAACAGCAGCCGATGAGCACACCCAGCAGGGTCAGCAGGGTCCGGGACCGCCGCCGTTTGAGGTTCTGGATGCACATCTTGAGGATATCTTTCCGGTTCATTGTGCATCATCCTCCGGGTTATTGCTGCCGGATTCTGTTTCCGACGGCTCCTGCAGATCGTCCCAGTCGTCCCAGTTCTCGTCCGAAGCATGGGACAGTTCAGTCCGGGCTGCATTCTTCCGGCGGCGCATCCAGATCACTCCTCCGCCGATGAGCACCACAGCCGCTCCGTCTGCCAGCCAGAACCAGAGCCCGAATCCGCTCTGGGGTTCCTCGTCCGGCAGATCATCCAGTTCCAGGTCAGCATCAAATGCCTCCTGGACTTCCAGTGTCACCGGGAAGGTGAGAGTGCGCAGCGTCTGGTTGGCGTCCTCATAGCTCACCTTCAGGGTCAGTTCGGTGCGTCCTGCCTCTCTGGGGGTGAAGATAAAGCCGATGTTGCCGCTCTTGCCGGAATCGAAGTTCCCCAGGTACTGGGAGGCGCTGGGGGTGTCCACTTCGCCCTCAATGGAGGTTTCCACATTGCTCACTTCCTCCTTGCCCTTGTTCACATAGGGCAGGGACAGGGTGACCTCCTCACCGGCCCGGATCATATCCGGGAGCACCGGCGCATTGACCTGGAAGCGGTCGGGCTGCATCACCGGCACCGAGAGCCGGACTTCCGATGTGGCAGAGGAACGCTTGGAGCCGTCCACATACTCATATTTGCAGCTGACCGAAATGGACTGGGCACCGCTTTTGGCAGTGGTCAGCGCCTGCATCCGGATGGACTGACGCTGTTTCCCGGCTGCGGGGATCTTTTCATAATAGAAGGTGTTGGTGCCGCCGTCCACTGTAAAGCTGTCCCCGCCGTCCACAGTGACGATCATGTTTTCCACCGGGCGCTTGCCGGTGTTGAGCAGAGTGAAGTCCAGCGGGAAGCGTCCGCCGGCGGCAACGGTGCTCTCGCCGAACTGGAAGTCGCTCACCACCACATTCGGCACCGAGCCATCCTCGGCGGCCTCTGCGGCATTGACCGGGATATTGACCCGCTCGGTGGAACTGCCCTGGGCCATTTCGTCTCCGGCATCGTAGTTGTATTTGAGATCCACACTGATGCTCTGGGTCGAGCCGGTCAGTTCCTTGCCCGCTTTGAGCTTGAGCGGGAGTTTTTCAGTCTTGCCGGGGGCGATCTGCTTGATCACAAAGGTGGAGGTGTTGTTCTGCAGGATCAGCGAATCGGAGGTGGATACCGAGGCCACAACGCTCTCCATGGTGGTGTTGCCCGCGTTTTCAAGGGAGAGCACCACCGGGAATTCCTGATCGGGGGAGATGGGTTCCACGGCACTGCGGGTGACGATCACCAGCGGCTGGGGGTGCTTTTCATTGCTCTTGACCGCTGCCGGAATGGTGACGCGGTCGCTGGCAGACCCCTGGAGAGGGCCGCTGGCGCCGTCATAGGTGAATTTGAGCTCCACTCCCAGGCTCTGGACCGCGGCGGAGATGGAGTCGGTGGCCTGCAGCTTGATGGTGACTGTGCACGAGGACTCCCCGGGAATATCGCTGAGCTGGAAGGAGGAGGAACCGCCCTCCACCATGAGCGACTCGGACGGGCTGATCACTGCCACCGGAGAGCGCAGGGTGGACTTGCTCAGGTTGCGGAAGGTGAGGGTGACCTCGGTTTTCCGTCCGGGGCGGATGGGTGTGCGGACCTCGCTGCGGCTCACCAGTACAGTGGGCACCGGTGCGGAATCGGGCTCCTTTTCGGAGGGGTCCGGCTCGGCGGCGGAGGGGGCAGCCGGGCTGGCGGGAGAGGCCTCCGGTTCAGCGGCATAGGCAGTCATCGGATAGGCAGCTGCCGCAATGGACAGCGCCAGGAACAGGGAGAGAAAACGCTTCATAGACATGGTCAGTTACCTCGCAGTCTGTGGATTTGGGGAAGTCTGGGAATGGGGTGTGCGCTCATCGCTGACGATCTCACCGTCGATGAGCTTGACCACCCGGTCCGCATAGGCAGCCATTTCCGGGTCATGGGTCACCAGAATGATGGTCTGGCGGAATTTCCGGGCAAAGCCGCAGATCATCTCCATGATCTCGGCGGTGGTGGCGGAGTCCAGGTTGCCGGTGGGTTCATCGGCAAAGACGATGTCGGGACGGGTGATGAAGGCCCGGGCGATGCCGGCCCGCTGCTGCTGTCCGCCGGACATCTGGGAGGGGAAGTGATCCAGCCGGTGGGCGAGTCCCACACGACACAGCATTTTCCGGGCGATGGCCTCCCGCTGTTCCTGGGGCATTCCCCGGAACATGAGGGGCAGGGCAACATTCTCGGTGGCAGTGAGGTTGGGAAGCAGGTTATAGGCCTGGAACACGAACCCGATGTGCCGCTGCCGGAAGGCGGCAAGCTCCTCCTCAGGCAGGCGGGAGATGGGTACACCGCCGATATAGACACAGCCCCGGGTGGGCTTTTCCATGCCGGCAAGCTGGTTGAGCAGGGTGCTCTTTCCGGAGCCGGAGGTGCCGAAAATACAGCAGATTTCACCCCGGTAGATATTGAGGTTGATCCGTTTGAGGGCTACGACTGTTTCGTCCTCCAGGGGGTACTCCTTACGGATATTTTTCACTTCGATGATGGGTTGTTCTCTGGGATACTGCGGCATGGCAGAGCCTCCTTTCACCATCACTGTACCAGACCAGTCTTAAAAGCGTATTCAGGCAGTCTTAAGATTTCGTAAGGTAAGGGGGATTCAGGACATAAAAAAGGGCGGCTGTCGGGGGGACAGCCGCCGGGGAAATATGGATTTATCGGGGGATCAGGATCTCAAAGACAGTGCCGCCAGCCCCGGTTTCCGGAGAGAGCCGGAGGGTCCAGCCATGGGCTTCGATGATCTTCCGGGAGATTGCCAGGCCAAGGCCGCTGCCTCCCTTGGAGCGGGACTGATCGCCCACTGTAAACGGGGTGAACAGATCTTTACGCAGGGCTTCGGGAATGCCGTTGCCATTGTCCGCCAGGCGCAGCAGGACAGCGGAGCCGGTCTGGATCAGCGAAACCCGGATGCGGGTGCCCAGCCGGTTGTGCCGCAGGGAGTTGCCGAGGATATTGTCCAGGGCTCTGCGCATCTGGAAGGGGTCCAGACGGCAGGGAAGGCGCAGGGTTTCGGGAATATCCACCTCCAGGGAGAACCCGGCCAGATCGATTTCATTGAACTTGTCTGCGAGGTATTCCCGCAGGAATTCACACAGGTCGGTTTCCACCGGTTCCAGACGGAAGTCGGGGTGTTCGGTCTTGCTGTACTCATAGAAGCTGTTGATAAGCTCGGTGAGGGCATCGGCCTTTTTCCCGATGATCTCCAGGTACTGGGGCAGATCCTCCTCCGATACCTTTCCGTCCCGGACAGCGCTGATATAGCCGGAAATCACAGTGATGGGCGTTTTCAGGTCGTGGGAGAGGTCGGTGAGCATCTTGATGCGCTGTTCTTCCAGACGCCGGGTCTCAGCCTGACTTTCGGCGAGCTGCCGGGCCATGGCATCAAAGCTGCGCCCCAGCTCCTGGATCTCCTCCGGGCCTCCGCAGGCGGCGGCAGACACCGGTTCCCCGGCTCCCAGACGGCGGATGGCATCTCCCAGCCGGGTGAGCGGACGGCGGAAATGCCGGTTGAGCAGCACGATGAAGAGCAGCGTCACCCCGCAGTACAGCGGAATGGTGAGCAGCCAGAGACGCCCTGCCTTGTCAAAGGCGGCCTGGAAGTCGGCGTCGGAATAGCTGGACAGCAGAATCAGTACCGTCACCGGGGCGCCGGAGGAGTCCTGGGCGGATTTCCGGTAGAGCGTATACTGGCTGGACCAGCGGTTGGTGAGCAGTTCCAGTTCCCGCTGGGTGTAGTCGGTTTTGCCGGGGATCAGGCTGGTGCCGTCCAGCACACGCAGATCCTCGTCCAGGATCATCACCTCGGTCTGAGTCAGGTCGTCCTCCAGCATCAGATCCCGGATCACGATCCAGCACTGCTGACCGTCCTGGGCCTCAAACGGCACAGCGGATACAGTATCCCCAGCGTCAAAATCCGCAACGCACAGCAGTTCGTCCGGGGTCTGGATGGCGGGAATCCGGCTGGTGGAAACATACAGGAGTTGTCCCTGGGCATCCAGCACGGCAAAGCCTCCGGAGGGTCCCAGATACCGCCGGGTGTCTATATCGGCGTATTCGCCGTTCCGGAACTCCCGGGACTGGAACAGGGCATCCGGGTCGGGAATATGCAGCAGGTCCACATAGAGGCGGTCCCAGAGATGGTAGAATCCAAAGAAGAGCGCAAGCAGCACCAGCGTGAATGCCAGATAGTAGCGGGCAAACAGCAGGGAGATGCGCCGGGTGGGTCGGTTATTTTTCAAAGCGGTACCCCAATCCTCTCACAGTGACCAGACGGGCAGGCTTGCGGGGGTTGTCCTCGATCTTTTCCCGCAGCTTGGAGATATGCACCATCATGGTGTTGTCGTCGTTTTCGTAATATTCGCCGTTGATGGCTTCGCTGAGCTGAACCCGGGTGAAGATCCGCCCCGGAGAGCGCATCAGCACCGAGAGCAGCTTATATTCAGTGGGGGTGAGCAGCACCGGTTCTCCGTCCTTGGTGACGGTGCAGGTCTCGGGGTTCAGGGTCAGCCCGCCGGCGGAGTAGACTGCCGTCCGGGAACGGTCGCTGCGGCGCAGATGTGCCTTGACCCGTGCCACGATCTCCAGCGCGTTGAACGGCTTGGCGATATAGTCATCCGCCCCCAGGTTGAGCCCCAGGATCTTGTCATTGTCCTGGTTCCGGGCGGACAGGATCAGGACGGGAATATCGCTCTGCTGCCGGATGGCCCGTACCACGGCAAAACCGTCCAGCTTGGGCATCATGATGTCCAGGATCACCAGATCCGGCGAACCATTCCGCACCGCAGCCACTGCGGATTCGCCGTCGGCAGCCTCCAGCACCTCATAGTTTTCGCTTTCCAGATAGAGCCGGAGAATATTGCGGATATCCGCTTCATCTTCGGCAATGAGAATGGTTTGTTTCATAGCGGCTCCTCCATCCGGCATGGGCCTGGGCCAGATGCGCTCCGGGCCATTGCCTTTCTCCAGAATTCTCGCTCACACAGTTCCGGGGCTTTCCCGGTCAAGCCCATTATATACGATAACCCGCATCCGGCGCAATGCGGTTTCGGGTGATTGGCTCTGAAAATGCCGTTTTTATGGCGGGACAGAAATTTCCAGAAGATACAGTTTTTATATTTCCGGGATACATTTTGTTGTATAATGGAGGAAGTGTGGAGGGCATTTCCGGACGCCCGTCCAGACAATGGAAAGGAGGGCGTGATCCAGTGGCAATCATCGGAATCGACCTGGGGACAACCAATTCCCTGGTGAGTGTTTATCGGAACGGGCACGCAGAACTGCTCCCCAATGAGTGGGGCGAATTCATGACCCCCAGCTGTGTCGGGGTGCTGGAAGATGGAACTGTGACAGTCGGCGCAGTGGCAAAGGAACGGCTCATCACCCATCCGGAGGAAACAGCGGCCTCATTCAAAACCTGGATGGGAACGCAGAAGGAATATATCCTGGGCGGCAGACGGTTCCTGCCTCAGGAACTGTCGGCCCTGGTGCTGCGGAAGCTGGCCCAGAGCGCCCGGGAAGCCCTGGGGGAGGAGATCGAAGAGGCGATCATCAGTGTGCCGGCCTATTTCAACGACAATCAGCGCTGTGCCACACGGCTGGCAGCGCAGCTGGCGGGACTGCCGGTCAAGCGGCTTATCAATGAGCCATCGGCAGCGGCACTGTATTACAGCCAGAGCCGGGCGCAGAGCGAGTGCCGCCTGCTTGTCATCGACTTCGGCGGCGGTACGCTGGATGTCAGCGTGGTGGACTGCTTCGAGAATATGGTGGAGATCGTTGCCATCGCCGGCAACAACCATCTGGGCGGCAACGACATCGACCAGGCCATTGCCGGGTATTTCTGCAGCCAGACCGGGCTGGTCTGGAGCGCTCTGGACCCCCAGCAGCAGCGGCAGCTTCTGGCTCTGGCGGAACGGGGCAAGATCGCCCTTTCCAGTGCCGGGGACCGCAGCTGCATGCTGGCCTGTGAGATCGGCCCGGAGCTTTACAGTGTGCCGCTGGACTCCCATATCCTGTCTGAGATCTGCCAGCCGGTATTCCAGAAGGTGCGGGAGGTGATCGTCCGGGCAGTCCGGGACAGCGAGATCCCCATCTCCGCCATACAGGATGTGGTGCTGGTGGGCGGATCGTCCCAGCTGGGCGTTTTTGTGGACTATCTTGAGGAGCTGTTCTCCAGGCGTCCCACCCTGGCGGAGCATCCGGAACATACCGTGGCGCTGGGCGTGGGAATGTATGCCGGCATCAAGCAGCGGGACGAGGATCTGCGGGAGATCGTCATGACCGATGTGTGTCCTTTTTCCCTGGGAGTGGCCTCCTATAACGACCTGCAGGACCTCAATCCCCACATGGCAACCCTGATCCAGCGCAGCAGCATCCTGCCTGCCCGCCGCACCGAGCGGTTCTATACCCTGTCCCCGAACCAGCGGCGCATCCGTCTGGAGATCTATCAGGGGGAGAATTACTATGCTTCGGAGAATCTCCGGCTGGGCGAGCTGACTGTTTCGGTGCCGCCGGATGAGCCGGGCAAGCAGTTTGCGTCGGTCACCTTCGCCTATGACATCAACGGCATCCTGGAGGTGACAGCCCAGAGCAGCGGTGGCGACATCCGCCGGACCGTGATCCTCAATCCGCAGCTCAACTGGTCGGAGGAGGAGATCCGGCAGGCTCTGGAACGGCTCAATGCCCTGCCCGATCCGGCCCGGAGCGAAGAGGAGGATCTCTGGCTCCTCTCCCGGGCGGAACGGCTGTTTGCCGAACTGTCGGACAGCCGCCGGGCAGAGGCAGCGGCGATCATTCAGTGCCTGCAGGAGGCAATGCAGTCGGGCAGTCCGACCCGGCTGGCCCGGGAACGGGAGCGGCAGCGGAAGCATCTGGAAGAGCTGGAACGCTGGGCTCAGCGGGATATATGGGACGATTTTGATGGACAGTAAGGAGGAATACCTGTGAATATATGGGAGATTTTGGGGATCGAACCGACCCGGGATCAGGGCGCTGTCCGCCGGGCGTATGCGGCAGCGGCGGCGCGGTACAATCCCGAGGAGCATCCAGAGGAATTTCTGGCGGTGCGTCAGGCGTACGAACAGGCGCTGGCTTTTGCCCGGAGCGCGGAGGAACCGGCGGAAGTGCCGGAACTGCCGGAGCTCACCATGTCAGCGCAGCCGTTGCCTGCCATGGAACCCGGGAGCCGGACAGCAGCTACCGGCGGCTTTACGCTGGAACTGGAGCCGGAAGGCAGCAGACAGCCGGATTTTCCGGAGCTGGAGCGGTTCCGGGAACTGTATGCATCCAAACAGCGCCGGGACCGCAAACAGTGGGATCTCTGGTTTACCTCGCCGGAGTTTCTGGCGGTCTATCGTGACCCGGCGTTTACCGCTGCCCTGCACCAAGCTGTGGAGGAGCTGAAGGAGGAATTTCCGCTCTGCAAGGAGTTCCAGACAGCACTGGCAGTGGCATACCGGTACCGGGCGATTGTCTATCAGGACCACACCGAATTTGAGCTGGAAGAGGGCGCCGGCTTTGAAGGGCTGCAGGAGATTCTGCAGATTGCGGTCCAGGGGCCGCTGGTGCGGAAGCTCCAGGGCAATGATGTCACACTGTCGGTGGCCTATGCGGACTACGAGGAGCTGATGGATCTTGCCCGGAACAGCGTATGGAACAGCCAGACATTGGATCAGCTGCACTGGATTCTCAACCGGTACCTTATGGCACACCTGCGGGAGAAGTCCACGGGCAATATCAAGACCGAGCGGTGTGTGATTTCCCTGCGCATTCTGGAATTCTACTTTGACAGCCAGCCGCTTCCGGAGGAGGTCTATGAAGTGCTCTGGCGGGTGCTGAGCCTCGATTCAGTGAAGATGGGCCGTGCAAAGATCTTCTATGGGCGGCTGCGTGAGATCGTGGAGCAGAAGGCGCCGGCAGTCTGTGAGGAACAGGAGCGCTTTGTGGAACTGCGTACCGCCTATCACGATCTGGGATCGGATATTCCGTGGGTGGGCGGCGATGATTCGCCCCGGGGCCGGGAATTGGTGGAGCAGTTTCTGGCCCGGGAGGACTTCCAGCGGGCGATCCGCAGCCGTTCCTTTGTGCGGGAGGAGATGCTTCCCCACTGGTGCAGCTGGTACATCCATCCGTATCTGATCCGCCGGATCTCCGAGATCTTTGAGGCGGACCCGACCCTGCCCTATGCCCGGGAGGTCGTACAGAGCGTCCGGGAGGCAGAAAGGCAGCACGAGCTGGATCTCCAGCGCAGGGAGGAGCAGGAGCGCCTGGCGCAGCGGGCTCTGGAGGAGATCCGTCCGGAGAACTGCGCCCTGTCCGATCCGCTGTTCCTGCGCTATTTCCTCCAGACTGCCTTTTACTGGGCTGAGGGACAGGGGCAGCAGAACCTGTACGGACTGCTGGAGCAGGATTTCCCCTCCAATGAGGGCTGGAACCGCCGTCTGGCACAGGAGAACTTTACCCGTACCATTCCGCTGACCCAGACCATCACCGATGAACAGGGCCAGACCACCGAGCAGACCCTGGAAATACAGATCCAGTTCCACCAGTATTATGTGGAATACCGCCTGAACGGCGAGGAACTCTGCAATCCGCTGCTTCCGTTCTGGGGAATTTCCGGGATTGAGGACGATGAAATCTTTTTCCTGCTTCTGCCTGTACTTTCCGCGTATCAGGACGAATATCAGGATGTGACAGCTTATCTGCGGGAGCGTCTGGGACATCTGCAGCTCCCGGAGGAACTGCCCGGCAGGATCGCAGAGGCTCTGGCGGGGGAAGTGGCCTGCCTTGCGCCCACAGAAAACGGGACAGCGATCCTTCGTCCGGCACGGTTCTACCGGGAATCGGAAACCGATTGCTGCTGCTGTGCCTGGTATGGCAATGGGCGTCTGCTGGTGTCCCGGCGCAAGGGGCAGGAGCTGGTGCTGCTGCAGGAATTCTGCCGCTGGGATGTGACTTCGCTGGATCAGGCAGCCAGAATCGCTCAGGATACCTTTGATGAGGTGTTCCAGCCGGCCCGTGACCTGGAAGGGATCGGGCTGTGCCGTCACCTCTATGTGGAGTACTCCGGCCTGCCCAGCGAGGAATATGAAGGGGAGGCCATCACTCCGGAACTGCTGGAACAGCTGCTTGAAAAGTTTGAGATCAAGACAGTCACCCGGCTGGAAGTCAACCACGAACTGGTGCTGCTTTGGAGCAAACGGAGTTTCTTCAACCGGGAGGTACCCGGTGTCTGTGCCCTGCTCCGCTTTGACGATGCGTCCTCTTCCTGGGGGGCTCTGCTGTCCGACTGGAACAGCTATCTGTATGCGGAGGCCGATACGGTGCCCCAGATCCCGTTCCGGCTGGGCTTCCTGCCGGACTATGCGGCGCACCAGACCCCCAAAAAGCCCATTGACGCGCTGGTGGCGCTTCTCCATGGTGTGAAGGACGGCAACGGCAGATGGAGCGACAAGGTCTACCTGTACAATCAGGAGAGCAGCTATTACTTTGCCAAACGGGCACTGGGCGGATTCTCCATCGAGCGGTCGGGCGGACCGCTGCTGCGCAGAAAGTATGTGATCCCCAAGATCCCGACCCGTTTTGCCTGGCGCCAGCCCGGCGGCCCGCTGACTGTGCAGGAGATGGACGCCGCAGCCAGATTTGCGCTCGTCGACCAGATGGCGCGCTTTGAGCTGGGTGCTCTGGACTATCTGTCCATGACCTGGGAGTTCCCGGAGGAGGGCACGGTGCATCTGGTGCTGCTGCATGAGCAGGACGATTCCGGGCGCCGGGACCAGCTGGTGCTGATCCGGGACAATGCCCAGAGCATTGAATACCTTGTGGGGAACAAGGAGGAGTATATGGAGCGGGAGGGCAAAGTACCCAAGGCTCCCTTCGGAGGGCGCATGATCCCACGCTATCTGCTCCACTATGATTTTGTACTGATCCGGGACTTCCTGGATCTCTTCTTCCTCAGCCTGCCCCGGATCGATTCCCTGGTGCGGAATAACTACGCCGCCTTTGCCTACGGGCCCAAGCACCTCACCCAGCTGGGATTTGAGGAGCACCGGCGTAGACTCCTGGAGCCATAACCGGCAGGCACCGGTGCTTCCTGGCAGAGTCGGGTGCCGGCCTGTGCGAAAGGGCGGCACGCTGAATACCAGGGCGTGGGGAAGGCTTCTGACAGGATAAGAATTGGTGTATAGAAAAGGAGAACACAGGTGAAACTGAGGGGAAAATGGACACGGAAGCACAGCTGTCATACGGCGGGCATCATGGTTGCGGCATTCATGGTGATTGCGGCAGCGGGATTCTGGATGGTGCGGTCCCTGCTGCTGGAAAACGCCCAGCGGCTGGGCAATGAGCTGGCAAACCAGTACGCGGAGCTGGAACTGCAGGATGTCCGGTCGGCGGAACTGCTGCTGACAGCGGGCGTCTGGACCATGGAGGATCTGGAAGCCTCGGGAGCGGATGCGGACCGGGTGGAGGAATGGGCTCAGAACTACTTCCAGGAGACTGTGGACCGGTTCCCGAACCAGTTGGTACCCTATGCGGTCATTGACGGGAAGGTCATCACCTCCGATGGGGAATCGGACCGGACACTGGAGGAGATGCCCTGGCGGGATCAGGTGGAGCGGTCCGAGGGGGAGACCCGGCTTTCAAGCATGCGGACCGATTCGGAATACGGACAGATTGCCATTGTGGTATCCCGGAAGTGTGCGGGGTCATCGGATGCGCTGGTGTTTGAGCTCTATCTCGGAACACTGCATGGCGATGAAACCGAGTCGGCGCTTCCTGAGGGCAGTTCCTACTATCTGTGCAATCCCCAGGGGGATCTGATCTATGCCCGGACCCAGCTGGACGCCACGCCGGAGGAACTGCAGCAGTATGTCACCACCATTCTGGGGCAGATCAAGGCGGGCAATCTGGATGACGCCCAGGAATATGTCTACGACCTTACACATGAAAAGCGGGCTGTGTATTTCTACACCCATGAGAGCGGCGGTGTATCCATCATCACTGTTTCCTATTCATCACTGCTCCGGAATCTGGACCGGGTCTTCTTCCTGATCATGTCGGTGAGCAGTGTGGCGCTGCTGTTCCTGATCTTTCTGGGGGTCTGGGAGCGGCACCTCCAGAAGAAGCTCTCCCGGGTCAATGAAACGGTGGCGGCGCTGGGAAACCTCTACTATGCCATCTACCGCATCAACTGGAAGCAGGGCACCTATGAGTTCATCAAGGAGTCGGAGGAATTTGCCCGGCAGGTTCCGGCGGAGGGACAGTATGAGCAGTTCCTGGAGGTTGCCCGTCAGCTGATCGAACCCGAGGCCTATCCCCAGTTTGAAACCAGCTTTTCCCTGGAAAATATGCGCCGTCTGGTGGAGGATAATATATCCGACTTCGGCGGAGATTTCCGCCGCCGGTTCGGGGATGAGTACCGCTGGGTGAATGTGCGTCTGCTGTTTGATCCGTCACTCCGGCAGAATGAGGCGATCCTCTGCTTCCGGCTGGTGGATCAGGAGAAGTCCAGCCAGCTGCAGCATCTGCGGATGCTCGAGGAGGCTCTGGACGATGTCCGGGAAAGCGAGGCTTCCCAGGAGAAGTTCTTCTCACAGATGAGCCATGATATGCGCACACCGCTGAGTGTCATCATGGCGTCGGTGGAGCTGGCCCGCCAGCAGGAGGGGGACTGGGCCAGAACCGATGGCTATCTCCGGAAGATCCAGGTTTCGGCGGATCAGCTGATGAAGCTCATCAACAGCATTCTGGAGATGTCCCGGATGGAAAAGACCGAGCTGATTCTCTCCAACGACCCCTGCGACCTGCGTGAGATGGTCAGCGAATGCCTGTCCCCCTTCCAGGCCCAGGCGGATCTTCAGCACAAGACGCTGGATGTCACCTTTGATCTGCGGCATCCGCGGGTCTATGTGGATACGTTCCGGCTCCAGCAGATTCTCAACAATCTGGTGTCCAATGCCATGAAGTTCACCCGGGAAGGGGACAGTGTCCGGGTGGAGGTCACCCAGTCCGGCTGGCAGGAAGAGGAGATCTGCCGGATTGTGGTACAGGATACCGGTGTGGGAATCTCGCCGGAATTCCTGCCCCAGCTGTTCACCCCCTATGCCCGGGAGAACCGGTTCGGCACCCAGACAGTGATCGGGACCGGGCTGGGCATGGCGATTGTCAAGACCATCGTGACCCGCATGAAGGGACAGATTCAGGTGGAGAGCACCCCGGATGTGGGGACGACCTTCACGCTGACAATCCCCATGGAGTCGGTGCCGGAGCAGCCGGTCCAGACTGAGGCGGAACCGGAAAAGCGCAGCCCGGCTGAGGTGCTGGGCGGCAAGCGTGTCCTTCTCGCCGAGGACTATGAGATGAACCTGGAGATCGGCACCGAGCTGCTCAAGCTCTGCGGGGCTGAGGTGACCCAGGCCCGGGACGGGCAGGAGGCAGTCGGGCTGTTCCAAGAGTCGGAGCCGGGCTGGTTTGATGTGATCCTGATGGATATGAATATGCCGGTGATGGATGGCTGTGCCGCGGCAGCGACCATCCGTGCCATGGATCGGGAAGACGCAGCCACAGTCCCGATCATAGCGGTCACAGCCAACGCTTTCTCGGAGGATATGGTTGCCACAGCTCGGGCGGGAATGAATGCTCACATCACCAAGCCCATCGATCTGCAGGAACTGGCAGACAGGTTGGAACAGCTGAAGCGATAAGAAAAAACCGGAAACGGATCAGAGTCCGTTTCCGGTTTTTTGTATAGCGGGGATTACATCATGGCGAGGATGGCGTCAGCTTCCAGTTCTGCGGTATGGTAGAGTTCCGGGGCGATGATGGAGCCCACTTCGCTCTTGAGCATCCGCAGGGAGCGTTCCATGCGGTCATCGCCGTACTGGTAGTATCTGAGATAGAGCAGCAGCCGCAGGGCGGTGCGGGTGAGCTGGGCGCTGACAGGGATCAGCGAGCCGTCCTTTTCCAGAGGATAGCCGGATCGCCGAAGTCCTGAACGAAACCCCGGATATGGCCAATCCGGCCCAGCCGGAGAAAACTGTGGCGGATGGCAGCATTGACTTTAACCATGTGAACTTTTCCTACAAGCATGGCAGCGGGGAGGAGACCTTGCAGGACATCGACCTGCATATCCGTTCCGGCGAGACCATCGGCATCATCGGCGGGACCGGCAGCGGCAGATCCAGCCTGGTGAGCCTGATCAGCCGTCTGTATGATGTGGACAGCGGCAGTGTCTGTGTGGGCGGAAAGAATGTCCGCTCCTATGATATGGAGGCGCTGCGGGATCAGGTCGCGGTGGTGCTGCAGAAGAATGTCCTGTTCTCCGGCACCATTCTGGAGAACCTGCGCTGGGGCCGGGAGGACGCCACTGAGGAAGAATGTGCCGAAGCATGCCGGCTGGCCTGTGCGGACGAATTCATTGAGCGTTTCCCGGACGGGTACAACACCTGGATTGAACAGGGCGGCAATAATGTTTCCGGCGGACAGAAGCAGCGGCTCTGCATTGCCCGGGCGCTGCTGAAGAATCCGAAGGTGCTGATTCTGGACGATTCCACCAGTGCGGTGGATACAGCCACAGATGCCCGGATCCGGGAGGCCTTTGCTAAGAAGATCCCGGGTACGACCAAGCTGATTGTAGCGCAGCGGATTTCCAGTGTTCAGGAGGCGGACCGCATCCTGGTGCTGGACAATGGGCGGGTCAATGGCTTTGATACCCATGAGAACCTGCTGCGGACCAACCCGATCTACCGGGAGATCTATGAGGCGCAGACCCAGAACGGCGGCGACTTTGACCAGCCTGTTCCGGATGGAAAGGAAGGTGATCTGGCATGATGGCACAGACAAACAGTAAAATGAGTACAAAGCAGCAACTCCAGGCCATGAAGCGGGTACTGGGGTATATGCTCCGGAATTATAAGTTTTCATTCCTGATCGTGGTAATCTGCATTCTGGGGTCGGTACTGGCGACCCTGCGGGGAACCCTGTTCATGCAGAGCCTGATCGATGATTATATCGTGCCCCTTACCCAGGCACAGACCCCGGATTATACAGCCCTGGCGGGAGCACTGCTCTCGGTGGGGGGCACCTATGGGCTTGGCATCCTCTGTGCTTACAGCTATAACCGGATCATGGTGAATGTCAGCCAGGTCACCATGCGCAATCTCCGGATCGAGCTGTTCCGGCACATGGAATCGCTGCCCATCCGTTATTTTGATACCCATGCCCATGGCGACATCATGTCGGTCTATACCAACGATGTGGACACCCTGCGCCAGCTGATGAGCCAAAGCATTCCGCAGGTCATCAACTCCAGCGTGACTATCCTCACCTCCTTTGTGAGCATGCTGGTGCTGGATGTCCCGCTGACCCTCATCACACTGGCGGCAATCGGAGTCATGCTCTTTGTCACCTCCCGGATTGCCGCAAAGTCCTCCATGTATTTTGCGCGGCAGCAGAAGGATCTGGGCATTGTGAACGGCTATATCGAGGAGATGATGGACGGACAGAAGGTCGTCAAGGTATTCTGCCATGAGGAGAAGAGCCTGGAACAGTTCCGGATTCTCAACAAGCAGCTGCGGGAGAGTGCTGACAAGGCCAACACCTTTTCCAATATCAGCATGCCCATCAACGCAAACCTTGGAAATGTCAGCTATGTGCTGTGCGCGGTGACAGGCGCCATCTTTGCGCTGAACGGCTATCTGGGGCTGACCCTGAGCACACTGGTGTCTTTCCTGACCCTCAATAAGAACTCCACCCAGCCGGTGAGCCAGATCAGCCAGCAGCTCAACAGCATTGTGATGGCAATGGCAGGCGCCCAGAGAATCTTCGACCTGATGGACGAGGAGCCGGAGGAGGACGATGGATATGTCACCCTGGTGAATGTCCGGGAGGAACCTGACGGCACTCTGACTGAAACTCAGGAACGCACCAACCTCTGGGCCTGGAAGCATCCGCATAGGGCAGACGGGACCGTCACCTATCAGAAGCTGGAAGGGGACATCACCTTTGACGATGTGGATTTCGGCTATGAGGAGGGCAAGATTGTCCTGCACAACATCAAACTGTATGCCACCCCGGGCCAGAAGATTGCCTTTGTAGGCTCCACCGGTGCCGTCAAGACCACCATCACCAACCTCATCAACCGCTTTTACGACATTGCGGACGGCAAGATCCGCTATGACGGCATCAATATCAACAAGATCAGAAAGGCTGATCTGCGCCGGTCGCTGGGGATTGTCCTGCAGGACACCCACCTGTTCACCGGGACTGTGATGGAGAATATCCGCTATGGACGGCTGGATGCCACCGATGAGGAGTGCATCGCCGCGGCAGAGCTTGCCAATGCCGATGGGTTTATCCGCCGCCTGCCGGACGGCTACCAGACCGTGCTGACCGGAGATGGCGCCAACCTCTCCCAGGGACAGCGGCAGCTGCTGGCCATTGCCCGTGCCGCAGTGGCGGACCCGCCGGTGCTGATCCTGGATGAGGCGACATCCTCCATTGATACCCGTACCGAGAAGCTGGTCCAGGAGGGCATGGACGCCCTGATGAACGGTCGCACCACCTTTGTGATTGCGCACCGGCTGTCCACTGTGCGGAATTCCGACTGCATCATGGTACTGGAGCAGGGACGCATCGTCGAGCGGGGCACACACGATCAGCTCATCGCGGAGAAGGGCCGGTATTATCAGCTCTATACCGGCAACGCCATCGGGGCATAATCAAACCAGTTCGGAACAACTGTGCAGCCATGTCTGTGCAGTTGTTTTCTTTTAGCACAGTGCAGCTCGGAATTTTTGCAAGAAATCCGGCTACAACAAGCGGCAGTGCGCTATAATAAATAAAATATATATTGATTTGAGTATGGTTTGGATGCTGATAGCGGGGATCTGATGACGGCAGTGCATATCGATGACGAAGGATGGCATATATCTGCTCACTGCGGACATTGATACAGAGGGCGTGGAATGGACTCCGATTGGGGATACCAGGCGGGTACAGGCACAGAATTTCCGCAGAGTGCAGCAAAATGAAAGGTCGGAGATCAGATTCTGCATTTTGTTTAACACTTCTAATGAGTAAATCGAAGAATTGTCAGCGTTTCACAAAAATATTCCGGTGGGGTTGACAATGTAAAACCCACGGAATATAATGCAAAAAAAGCGATGATAAGGAACCAGTAGCAAGAAGTCAGAATGCTCAGAGAGCCTCGGTTGGTGTGATGAGGTGCAGGATGCGCTTGTGAATTCCTCCTTTAGCTGACCGATGAAAGGGCAGTCTGCCTGTGTAGTCGGCTCCGGGTCCGCCCGTTATCGCGCAGGGTATTCTGCAAAAAAGGCACGATACCCGTCGAGGTCGGATTCCGTGAGGAGCCGATAAATAGAGGTGGTAACACGGGAATTTCTCCCGTCCTCTGAAATTTTATTCAGAGGACGGGATTTTTGTTTTGTCCTCGAAAAGAAAGAGGGTTATCTGTATGAAAAGAACACTTGCACTGCTCATGGCTTCCGCGCTGATGCTGTCACTGGCTGGCTGCTCCCAGACCGGCGGCAGCTCCTCCTCTGGCGAAGCAGAGACGCTCCGCATCGGCATTATCCAGCCCATGGAGCATGAATCACTGGACGCAGCCCGGGAGGGCTTTGTCCAGGCTCTGGCAGACCATGGCTATATCGATGGCGATACCATCGTGCTGGACTACCAGAACGCCCAGGGTGATTCCTCCGCATTGCTCACCATCAGCCAGCGGTTTGTGGGAGATGACTGCGACCTGGTGCTGGCAATCGGCACCGGTGCAGCCCAGAGCATTGCCTCCCAGACCAGTGAGATCCCTGTTCTGATCACCGCTGTGACCGACCCGGTGGACGCCGGTCTGGTGCAGTCCAGTGAAGCGCCGGGTACCAATGTCACCGGTACCAACGATATGAACCCCATCCGGGAACAGCTGGAACTGATCCCGGAGATTCTGCCCGATGCGCAGACCGTAGGCCTCCTCTACACCAGCAGCGAGGACAATTCGATTCTTCAGATCGAGGAGGCAAAGGCCATTCTGGAGGAGATGAATCTGGACTATGTGGAGCAGACCGTCACCGGCAGCAACGATGTGCAGCAGGCTGTACAGTCCATTGTGACCCGATGTGATGCGATCTATATTCCCACTGACAATACCTTCGCATCTGCCATGCCGCTGGTGGGAAGTGTGGTCATGGAGTCGGGAACTCCGGTCATCTGCGGCGCCACAGGCATGGTGGAAGCCGGCGGTCTGATCACTCTGGGGCTCAACTACTACAACCTTGGCTACCAGACCGGTGAAATGGCAGCCCAGGTGCTGGAAGGTGCGGACCCTGCTTCGATGCCGGTCCAGTCCCAGAACCAGTATGACTATGTGGTCAATGAGGAGATGCTTTCGGCACTGGGGATGGAACTTCCCCAGTCGCTGCTGGAAAAAATGGGCGATGCAGCCTGATTGATTTTTCAAACAGACTGAATGGTGCAGCTTGACAATCATAACATGTATTCTCAGGTTATCCACAGAAACCTCTGCTTTAAATCGGTAAATTGTACAGTTTAAAGTGCAAAAGTGCCGGCTGAAATGCAGCAGAATGCCAAAGAATTGCCGCCGATATTGACAGGGGTCTGCAGTGAGGATATAATGCAGAAAAAGCAATAATAGGGGACCAGTAGTGAGCAGTTCAGAACATTCAGAGAGCTTCCGGTTGGTGAAAGAGAAGTATGTTCCTTGCTCCCGAATACACCCCTTAGCTGACCGGTGAAAGACCTCAGGGTCCGGGTAGCCGGCTCCGGGTCCGCCCGTTACAGCGCAGGGTATTCTGCAAAAAAGGCACGATACCCGTCGAGGTCGGTCTCCGTGAGGAGCCGATAAATAGAGGTGGTAACACGGGAATTTCTCCCGTCCTCTGAAATTTTATTCAGAGGACGGGATTTTTTGTTCCTCTGGGAAAGAAAGAGGGAAATGTTATGAAAAAGTTTGGCCTGGCAATGACAGCAATGCTGCTGGCAGTATCAATGACTGCCTGTGCATCGAACCCATCGGATTCCGGGGAGCAGAAACTCCGGATCGGCATTATCCAGCCAGCGGAACATGCCGCACTGGATTCGGCCCGGGAGGGATTTGTGGACGCCCTGGCAGACCATGGCTATGTGGACGGGGAGACCATTGAGATCGACTATCAGAATGCTCAGGGTGATTCCTCCGCACTGCTCACTATCAGCCAGCGGTTTGTAGGCGATGACTGTGACCTGGTACTGGCAATCGGCACCGGCGCTGCCCAGAGCATCGCCTCCCAGACCAGTGAGATTCCCGTGCTGATTACTGCGGTGACCGACCCGGTGGATGCCGGCCTGGTCCAGTCCAATGAGGCGCCGGGCACCAATGTCACCGGTACCAACGATATGAACCCTATCCGGGAGCAGATGGAGCTGATCCGGGAGTTTCTGCCCGATGTGCAGACCGTGGGCCTGCTCTACACCAGCAGCGAGGACAACTCGGCGCTCCAGATCCAGGAGGTCAAGGCTGTCCTGGAGGAGATGAATGTGGGCTATGTGGAGCAGACTGTCACCGGCAGCAATGATGTGCAGCAGGCTGTACAGTCCATCCTGGGTAAATGCGATGCCCTGTATATTCCCACGGACAATACCCTGGCAGCTTCGGCGGCACTGGTAGGATCTGCGGCGCAGACAGCCAAGATCCCGGTATTCTGGGGAGAGGGGAACTGTGTGGCAGAAGGAGGACTGGCCTCGCTGGGACTGGACTACTACAATCTTGGCCGGCAGACCGGCGAGATGGCAGTGGAAGTCCTGGAAGGTGCTGATCCGGCAGTCATGCCCATTCAGTCGCAGAGCGATTACAGTTACACAATCAGCAAATCCATGGCAGAGGAGATCGGAATCGAAATTCCGGAGCATTTGCTGGAATTTGCGGAATAACAGTGAGAAAAGAGGCAAGCAATGCTGAATATAGTACTAGGCGCAGTTTCATTGGGACTGCTTTGGGCAATTATGACACTGGGTGTATTTCTCACCTACCGGATTCTGGACTATGCCGACCTCACAGTGGAGGGAAGCATTACAATGGGAGCTGCCATTGCGGCAAGGCTGATCTATGACGGAGTGGACCCTGTCCTGGCTACTGCCGCTGCCATTGCAGGCGGTATGGCAGCGGGATGGGTTACTGGAGTCCTGCATACCAAGCTGAAGATTCCCGGGCTGCTCTCGGGCATTCTCAGCATGATTGCCCTGTATTCCATCAATATCCGGATCATGGGAAAGGCGAATATCACCCTGCTCAAGAGTGATACCGTCTTTACAGGCATCTCGGCACTGGGGATCACCGGTCAATGGGCTGTGATGCTGGTAGGGGCCGGTCTGACAGCCGCAGTGATCCTCTTCCTCTACTGGTTCTTCGGCACCGAGCTGGGCTGTGCCATCCGTGCCACCGGCGACAATGAGAAAATGGCACGGGCCCAGGGGATCAATACCGATACCATGAAGCTGCTGGGCCTGATGCTCAGCAATGGTCTGGTGGCATTTTCAGGAGCACTGATCGCTCAGAACCAGCGCTATGCCGATATTACAATGGGCCAGGGTGCCATTGTGATCGGCCTGGCATCGGTCATCATCGGTGAGGTGCTGTTTGACCGGGGCGGCTTCCTGCGGCGTTTCTTCTCTATGGCACTGGGCGCAGTGATCTACCGGATTATCATAGCCTTTGTCATTGAGCTGGGAATGCAGCCTACAGACCTGCGGTTGTTTACAGCCATTACCGTAGCGGCAGCGCTGTCTATCCCCAATATCCAGGGGAAGGCAATCACCCTGTTCCGGCCCCGGCGTGTTTCAGCTGGCTGTGCCGTACAGAGCAAGTAATGGGGGAGGGACTATCTATGACTGATATGCTGCAGATTACCAATCTTCACAAGACGTTCAATCCCGGTACCCCCAACGAGAATCATGTGCTCAAAGGGGTGTCACTGACGCTGAAGGAGGGGGACTATGTCACTGTTATCGGCGGAAATGGCGCTGGAAAGTCCACTCTGCTCAACAGCATCGCCGGTACCATCGGGGTGGATTCCGGCGAGATCCGCATCGATTCGGTGGATGTGACCCGCCTGCCGGAACACAAGCGTGCCGGATTGCTGGGCCGGGTGTTCCAGGACCCCATGCAGGGCACTGCTGCCAAGATGTCGGTATCAGAGAACCTGGCACTGGCTGCCCGGCGGGGAAAGCACCGGGGACTGCGCTGGGGCCTCCCCAAAGGGGAAAACCAGGAGTTCATCAAGGCGCTGGAAATGCTGGGTCTGGGGCTGGAGCGCCGGCTGGATGATAAGATCGGGCTGCTCTCCGGCGGTCAGCGCCAGGCGATCACACTGATTATGGCGACGATGCAGAAGCCGAAGCTCCTGCTGCTGGATGAGCATACCGCCGCGCTGGACCCCAAAACAGCGGCTAAGGTGCTGGATATTACAGATCAGGTGGTGAACCAGAGCCAGCTCACAACCCTGATGATCACCCATAACATGAATGATGCCATACGCCATGGCAACCGTCTGATCATGATGGACGAGGGACGGATTATCCTGGATATTCAGGGCGAGGAGAAAAAGAAGCTCACCGTGGATCAGCTCCTGAAGCTGTTTGCTCAGGCCGGAGGAGAGAATGCACTCTCCGACCGGATGCTGCTGCACAACTGATAGGATTGTCTGAATCCAGTCTTTCAAATATCGGGAAAGAGCCGCTGCAAAACGGCTCTTTTCTTTTTGCTTTTTATTCCGTTTTCGGATCGGACTCTGCCTCACCCACAGCGGCAGAGGCGCCTCTATAAAAAAGACCGTCCCCCGGGAAGTTCCGGAGGACGGTCCGCAGAAGAGAGGATTTATGGAAAAAGTCAGCTGTGAATCACAGCCTGTACTTTACGGCGAACGATCAGCGCCATGACAAAGGCCACAGCGGAAATGGCACAGGCAGCCAGGAAGGCCATGGAGTAATCCCCGCCGGTGCTGAGCTTGACGGCAATCTGCGGGCCAGCCAGACCGGCAAAGCCGAAGGCCAGATACATCACGCCATAGTTTTCGGTGACATGAGCCGCACCGAACAGGTCAGCGGTGATGGGGGTGATGGTACTGCCGAAGCCGCCATAGCAGAGGGCAGTCACAGCCAGACAGACCACAGCTACCATCATGGCATCGGAAACCGCCAGGACTCCCATGGCGATCACCGGCAGACCGCAGATGATGCAGAGGGTGATATACTTGTCAAAGTGGTCGGTGACAATGCCCCAGAGGAAGCGTCCGGACATGCTCATAAAGGACATGATGGACACATAGAAGGCCGCCTGAGTGGCAGTGAGGGCAAAGCTCTCCTGCATGATGGCAGACACCTGACTGATGACCATCATACCGGAGGTACAGCCAAAGGCAAAGGCAACGATTGCCACATAGAACATGGCAGTTTTCACCATACCGGCCCGGTCGAGGTCATAGACCGAGCGGGCAGCCCGGCCCGCGCCGGCGGAACCGGAACCGCACTTGTATTCCAGATAGCCCTGGGGAACCGGCTGGATCAGCATGGCAACGGCGAAGATGACCACCAGAGCGGCACCGCCGGCCACAGTCAGGGCAAAGGAGAGACTGCGGCTCTCGATCATACCGGCGAGCATCGGGGACAGGAAGATGGACGCGCCGCCATAGACACCGGCGATAATGCCCGAAACCGAGCCCCGCTTATCGGGATAGAGGCTTGCCATATAGCCCATGATGGTGGGGTAGATCAGGCCGGAACCCACGCCGGTACCCAGACCGAAAGCCAGGAAGAAGACCGCCATGGAGGTGGTATAGCCGGAGATCACATAACCGGCGCCGAACAGAATACTGCCCAGGGCGATGGTGCGGCGGGTGCCCAGTTTTTTGATGAAGCCGCCCAGAATGGAGGGGCTCATGGTAGAGGAGAGCACTGTTACAGTATAGCAGAGCACGACAGTGGACTTGACCGCGTCGCCGCCCAGCAGGGCAATGAACGGGGACTGGAGTACCGACCAGGTATAGGCCAGGCCCACAAAGAATGCCCCCACCAGACAGCAGGCGAAATAGAACTTCCGCCGCTCATCGAGTTTTTGATAGTCCATTACAGCAGTGTCAGTCATCGCAGCGATCCTCCCGGTCATATTCTTCCAGGATCTTGGTCATCTGGATAATGCGCCGGCTGCGCTTTTCCGCATACTTTTCCGGGGACGGATACTTGAGCAGACCCTCTCCCGCCCGGACACCGGTCTTGCCTTCGGCAATGAGCTTTTCACCCAGCGGAATGGACTGGGTATCATTACAGAGGCTGGGCAGTACGTCCTTGGCAACCGTCATGGGGATTTCCAGACCCACAAAGTCCCACAGGGCAATGGGACCCTCAAAGCCGAACCGCAGACCATCGGTATACCGGATGGCGTTTTCGGCATCTTCCGCCGAGATCCAGCCCTGATCGATCATGTAATAGAGTTCCCGGTTGATGACTGTCGCCAGACGGTTGACAATAAAGCCGGGCACAAAGTGACGCAGTACCGCCGGTTTCTTGCCCGCATATTCCAGCAGACCCCGGACAGCCGCAGCAGTTTCCTCCGAAGTCTTGGGGCCGCAGACCACCTCGATCAGCTTCATCAGATGGGGCGGATTGAACCAATGGGTGATGATGAGCCGTTCCGGATGGCTGACGACATCATCGCACACCGAGAAAATATCCATACCCGAAGTATTGCTGGCAAAGATGCAGTCCTCCCGGCAGCTCTCGTTGAGCAGGGCATAGATCTGCCGCTTGGCCTCCTTGTTCTCATAGATGACCTCAAAGGCACAGTCGATCGCCTTGCCCACCGACGGAATTCCATCGTTGGTCATCACATGGAGATTCTTCCGGACTGTCTCCCGGTAGCTTTCATCTGCCATGCCGTTGTCCTTCAGAATGTCGATGGCCCGGTCAATCTCCCGCAGGGCATTGTCCAGATACTCCTGCTTGAGGTCGGTCATATAGACGGTCAGACCCTGTGCCGCCATGACCTGCGCAATCCCCCGGCCCATGACACCAGCTCCCACAACCAGTATCCTGTACTCACTGAAATTCTGTTTCATACTGCACATTCCTTTCCGAATTCTTTGTTAAAAATATATCACCAAACCGGGCGGTGTGCTCTTAGAAATCTCCTAACGGTATTAGACAATCTCTAATAAACCCGCTATAATAAAGGAAAGAAAGGGATGGGATCGCCATGGAATTACAAAAACTCAAATGTTTTGTGGCAGTGGCAGACAAACTCAGTTTTACCCGGGCCGCAGAGGAACTCTATTTTTCAGTGCCCACTGTCACCCATCATATCAAGAGCCTGGAGGAACAGATGGGTGTCCAGCTCCTGTTCCGGGATAAGCATTCGGTGCGTCTAACCCCCGCCGGAGAAACCTTCTATCCGGTGGCCCGGGATATTCTCTCCAAACTGGACGCCGTCACCCGGCAGATCTCCCAGGAACGGGATTTTGAACTGCTGCGCATCGGCTGTACCTCCCATGCGGAAATGGTGATGCTCACCTCCGTCTTTACCCGGTTCCGGCTGCGCTATCCCAATATCCTGCCCGATATCCAGATCGCCAACTTTGATCAGATCCTCGACCTCTTCGAGGACGGACAGCTCAATCTGGCCTTTGTTACCGACAATATGCTGCTGCGCCGCCAGGAGGGCTATCAGTTCCACCGGTTCTGCCGCAAGGGAGGGTTTGCGGTACTGCCGTCGGAGCATCCGCTGGCAGCCCGGGACTCCATCTCCTTTTCCGAGCTGGAAAAGCAGGTGATCATCCGCATGGGCAATGCCTATGTGCCCTTCAATACCGGCAATCCCCTCACCCGGCTGGTACAGCTGCACGAACTCAGCAACCGGGACATCTACTGCGATGACGACCGCATGATGATGTCCTTAGCCAAGGCAGGCTATGGCATTGCTGTGCTGCCGGGGTACTGCATTCCCGAATACGCGCCGCTCATCGGGCTCACAACGGTTCCCATCCAGGAGAGCCAGCAGCTGATCTATGGGGTGGTGTCCCACAAGGGACGGCTGCGGGAGAGCTGGCGGTACTTCCTGCACCTGGCAGAGGAAAAGCTCCTGCGGGACCCCACCTCCACCCGTCTGGACCCTGCGGACACCCCGCCTGCCCCCTGACCTTCGCTGCCAGCTGCTGAACCCTTCCCTGCCAAGAGGACAGCAAAACAATACCATTTCCTCTGACCGGCAACACACAGACTGCCGGTCACTTTTTTGCGCTGCAAGGCATCCGGTTCAAATGAAAGGCTCCTGGAAGGAGGCCTTTTTGCGCGCCCGGCAAAGCATTTTTCCGGGCGAAAATGCGGATGCGCCATAACCGAAGCGCTGTATCATAATCAGCGGGATAGTTTTTGACTATGGCTTGCCTAAAGATTTATGTATTTTACCTTCCCGGAATTTGCGCTTATAATAGGGGACATGGAAACGAAATTGCGCATTCTGTATTCTGATAGAAAACAATCTTGGAGGAACGAACAATGCTGAATATTAAATATGATATTGTGGGCTCTTTCCTGCGGCCCGAACCCATCAAGAAGGCCAGAGCAGAATATGCCCAGGGCAAGATCACCCTGGAAGAACTGCGGAAGGTAGAGGACGCAGCCATTGCGGATCTGGTGTCCAAGGAAGTGGCCCATGGCCTGAAGATCGTGACAGACGGTGAGTTCCGCCGGCGCTGGTGGCATCTGGACTGGCTCAAGGAGTTCGATGGATTTACCACCGAGCATCTGGACAAGGAGCGCAACGGCGTAGTCAACCACATTGAGCTGGGCTATGTGTGCGGCAAGATCCGTTATGATGCCAGCCGTCCCCATGCTGAGGTGCAGGCCTATGACTTCCTGCGCAGTGAGGCTGCAAAGTATCCGGGTGTTATTGCCAAGAAGTGCATCTCCGGCCCCAATATGATCCTGGTGGATAACTATCTCCAGCTCAACCGGCGGAATGTTCCCTATTATGGCGAGAATGTGGATCTGCTCATTGAGGATATTGCCAAGGCCTATCAGGATGCCATCCAGGACTTTTATGCCCATGGCTGCCGCTATCTGCAGATTGATGACACCTCCTGGACCTATCTCATTGACGAGGAGTTCCAGAAGAAGATCGCCGGATTCGGTTATGACAAGGCCGAAGTGCTGGAGTGGTTCCGGAAGGTTTCCACCAAGGCGCTGGAGGGCCATCCGAAGGATATGGTAATTGCCAGCCACTTCTGCAAGGGCAACTTCAAGGGACATCCGCTCTTTGCGGGCTTCTATGATTCTGTGGCGCCCACCATTGTGCAGATCCCCTATGACGGCTTCTTTGTAGAGTATGATGATGAGCGTTCCGGTTCCTTTGAGCCCTGGGCTCCGCTCAAGGACAGCGGCAAGACCTTTGTAGCGGGTCTGATCTCCACCAAGAAGGCAGAGCTGGAGGACCACGACTATCTCAAGGCCCGGTATGAGCAGGCCAAGGCAGTTGTAGGCGATAACATTGCCCTTTCGCCCCAGTGCGGATTCGCATCGGTAGAAGAAGGCAACTGCATCGATGAGGATACCCAGTGGAAGAAGATTGACCTGCTGGTATCCTGCCGTGTCTTCCTGTAATCCGGAATCTGACAATTTATATTGAAATGGAAAAAGCAGAGGAGAAACTTCTCCTCTGCTTTTTGTATAAAGAAAACCACTCGCTAGGCGAGTGGTTCAAAAGAAGGCTTTTGCCGATCATGAGGACAAGAAAAACTCCCTTTGCTAGAATAGAAGTGCGGTCTGGCAACTGCACAAAGAAGCAAAGGGAGGTCACTCAGAATGAACGACAGTAATAGTTTAGCGCATACGAAATGGAATTGCAAATATCATGTGGTATTTGCTCCAAAGTATCGGAGGAAAGTAATCTATAAAGAAAAAAGAGTAGAGATAGGGAAAATCTTAAGAATGCTGTGTGAGTGGAAAAGCGTAAGAATCATAGAGGCAGAAGTATATCCAGATCACATTCATATGCTTGTAGAAATCCCGCCAAAGGTAGCGGTATCAAGTTTCATGGGATATCTGAAAGGGAAAAGCAGCCTGATGATATACGAACAGTTCCCGGAACTAAAATACAAGTATAAGAACCGAGAATTCTGGTGCAGAGGGTATTACGTTGATACAGCAGGCAAGAATGCAAAAAAGATCCAGGAATACATACAGCAACAATACGAAAAGGACAAGGCTGGAGAACAGTTAACGATGCCGAATTTCTAAACAACCCGTTTACGGGTAGCAAGTAGCAAACTCCATGCAGGTGTCAGATCGTATCTACGTGACGTGACACGTGGTCAGCAACATAGGGCTATGCCCGTCATGTGAAATACCCCCGGCTCCGCCGGGGGATTTTTATTTACTGCTTACAGGGAAGAAGCAGGGGGAGATTTCGGGTAGGCACGCCGGATCAGTGAGGTGAGCCCCTCTTCAAACAGGCAGCCGAAGGGAGCACAGCCGGGATTATCCAGGGCAATCAGCTGCCCCTGCCCGTCAAACAGGACACAGCAGGCGTCATCTGAGATGATCTCGTCCAGACTCCGGGTGTCATAACACAGCTCCCAGGGCACTGTCTTGTAGTTTTGCCTATTGCGCAGCTCTTCTGCCGCCTGATGGGCCTGGCGCTGGATCTCGGCAGGGCAATCGGGCTTTGCCGCCAGTGCGGTAAAGAGCGGGTGAAGCTGCTGTGTATCGCAGAACAGATCGCCGCTGCGGATGAAAGGCAGGTCATCGGGCGAATAGGGATAGTAGACCGAATAGGGGAGCCGGGCATTGCGCAGCATGGCACAGGCTTCATCGGCCTGATCGCCCCAGCGCACCACCAGCATGAGGTGCCGCAGGGGAGTGATCTCATCCAGCACGGCGGGACTGATGTCCTCTGGGCGGCAGAAGAGGAAGAAGGCACTGTCCGGATGGCGCTCGATCAGCGGAAGCAGTTCCAGGAGGTTGCTATGGGACAGGAGAATCCAGCTGTAAATCCCCAGTTCCTTCCCTTCGGACACAGCACGGTTATACTGGGGGAGATGCTGGGAGCAGTGGGGTTCCTCCATCAGGAAGAGCACGGTCCAGGGAATATTGAAGCCCAGCTGTGCCTCATTGGTACGGATGCGCTGGGCACCCCAGGTGCAGCTGTTGTAGCCGAGGTTCATGCCGAATGTCACCAGATGTTCCTGGTCAATGTGGTTGGCGGCGTCCTCCACCAGGGCATAATAGGCGCTGCCCTCATGTTCCAGCATGGTCTGGGCAGTCCGGAAAAACCGGCTCTGGAAACGCACATCCGAAAAATGCAGAGCCATGTCCACCACATTCCGGATGCTTCGTTTGGGGTCGTCCTGGAGTCCTTTGAGGGTCTGGCGGACTGTGGTTTCGATCAGAATGCGGGACATACTGTTTTCCATAGAGAGGGCTCCTTCCTGGTAAACTGCGTTATGTTTGCTAGAAAAAAGTTTAGTATATTGCTCCTGTATGAGCAATGGACATTTTGACCGGTTTGTCCCAAAAGGTAACGGCGCAGGGGGCATGTCGCAATTTGGGACTGCCGGTTGTCCCCGGCGGTTTCTTTTCAGCGGAGTTCCTTGTGCTGTGCGCCGGAAGAAACTATAATAGGAAATCAGGAGGGCGGATCTGCGCCGCACGGTAGGTTTGCCGAAAATAGATAAATAGTTGAAAAACAGCTGCTATATTGGTTCTGGGAGGTGAGCGCAATGAGCCGGAAGATTCTGATTGCCGACGATGAAAGCGATATTGTAGCCATGCTGGGCAGCTTCTTTGAAAGCAGGGGCTTTTGCGTCCTGCGTGCATCCAATGGAGCGGAGGCGCTCCGGCAGGCGGAAAAGCAGCCGGACATCATTCTGCTGGACATCAATATGCCCGGAACAGACGGACTGGAGGTCTGCCGGAGAATCCGGGATTATATATCCTGTCCGATCCTGTTCCTGACCGCCCGGATTGAGGAGGCTGACAAGGTGAAGGGCTTTGCAGTCGGGGGCGATGACTACATCGTGAAGCCCTTTTCGCTGGCGGAGCTGGAGGCACGGGTGCAGGCCCATCTGCGCCGGGAGGCACGGCACAGCATAGAGGCGCAGCTCCGGTTTTCGGGGGAC
This sequence comes from Hydrogenoanaerobacterium saccharovorans, assembly GCF_016901815.1. Classification (GTDB taxonomy): domain Bacteria; phylum Bacillota; class Clostridia; order Oscillospirales; family Ruminococcaceae; genus Avimicrobium; species Avimicrobium caecorum. The sequence continues at coordinate 72,227 of NZ_JACSNR010000006.1, read as the reverse complement.
CTGACGATTGACTATTCTGAGCGGTGCCTGTATTTTGACGGACAGCGTGTCAGCCTTGCGAAGAAGGAATTTGAGATTGTAGAGCTGCTGTCACAGAACCCGGGGCAGGTCTTTGACAAGGAGCGGATCTATGAGCGCATCTGGGGCTATGACAGCGAGGGGGACAGCAGTGTGGTAGCGGAGCACATCCGCAGAATCCGCACCAAATTCGCTGCCCATACCGACCGGGTCTATATTGAAACTGTCTGGGGGTGTGGATACAAATGGGTCAGATAAACCGCCTGTCGCTGCGCAAAAGCCTGGTTGCCTATATTGCCGCCTTTCTCGGGCTTGCGGCGATCCTCTCGGCTGTGACCTTCGCCGTCTGCGGGAATACCGCTGAAAGCATTCTGGCGTCCTATCCGCCGTCCGGCGAAAAGTACTACCTGACCAACGAGCAGGGGGAACAGCTGGGCGAAGGCGCCTACATTGGGAAAGACCCTGTTCCCATGACCGAACAGGACGAGCGTATGATCGAAGTCCTGGAGGCTTTTCCGGTTGCGGCAGCCCCGGTTTATACGGCAATCTGTATCATTGCGGCGGCGATGCTGTTTTACCGGAACAGGCTGAGGAAACCGCTTGCCGAACTGCGGGCCGCCTCGGAGAAGATTGCGGACAATGACCTGGATTTCTCGGTGGAGTACCGCAGCGAAGACGAACTGGGGCAGCTTTGCAGGTCCTTTGAGATCATGCGCGGAACCCTTGCGGATAACTTCACCAAAATGTGGCGGCAGGTGGAGGAGCGCAAAGCCCTCAATGCTGTCTTTGCCCACGAGCTGCGTACTCCCTTGACGGTGCTCAAGGGCTACAATGAACTGCTGCAGGGCAGCGATGATCCCCGGACACGAGAGACCGCTGCCACAATGGGCCGGCACATCACCCGTATGGAAAGCTATATCAGCAGCATGAGCAATCTCAGGCGCATGGAGGAGGTGCAGCCGGAATACAGGCTGACCGCTCTGCAGCCGTTTTTGTCTTCACTGTATGACAGCGCCAAAATTGTATGCGTACAGAACGGGAAAACCCTGCTTCTGCAGAATGATATATCCATTGCTGTGCTGTCTGTGGACAGCGGCTTTGTATCGCAGGTGTGCAATAATCTGATCTCCAATGCGGTCCGGTATGCCCGGAGCACAGTGACACTGTCCTTTGCCATGCAGGATGGCGGGCTGTTGCTCACTGTATCGGACGATGGAGAAGGCTTTGCTCCGGGCAGCCTGCAGAAAGCCACTGATCCGTATTATACCGGGGAGAGCAGCCATTCCGAGCATTTCGGACTGGGGCTTTATATCTGCCGGCTTCTCTGCGAGCATCACGGCGGCTTTCTGCAGATCCGGAACACCGCAGATGGGGCAGCTGTATCCGCCTTTTTCAAAGCGCCTGCCTTGTAGATAAAAAGTAGAGATTCTCCCGCTATACTCTCCATGAAACCACATGGGGAGTATTTTTATTGCTCCCTGTGAAGAAAGGGGCTTATTTATGGAACTCAAGACAATCGGACTGACCAAGAAATTCGGCTCCAAAACCGCTGTGGATCATCTCGACCTCACCCTGACAAATGGCGTATATGGGCTGCTGGGGGCGAATGGCGCAGGGAAAACGACGCTGATGCGACTGCTCTGCGATATTCAGGAACCCACTTCAGGGCAAATCCTTCTTGACGGCAAGGAGATAGCGGGATTGGGCGAAGCCTATCGGGACTGTCTGGGGTATCTGCCCCAGCAGTTCGGGTATTATCCGGAGTTTTCGGCGCTGGATTTCCTGCTCTATATCTCGGCGTTGAAAGGTCTCGGGGAGAGCACAGCCCAAACGAAGTCCCGGGAGCTGCTGGAAGCGGTGGGGCTGTCAAAGGAGGGCAGACGCAGGATCAGAACCTTTTCCGGAGGCATGAAGCAGCGTCTGGGGATTGCCCAGGCCATGCTCAATGACCCGCATATTCTGATCCTGGACGAGCCGACAGCGGGGCTCGATCCCAAAGAGCGGGTCCGGTTCCGCAATCTGATCAGCGCCTTTTCCAAAGACCGCATTGTGATCCTGTCAACGCACATTGTTTCGGATGTGGAGTTTATCGCGGAGGAAATTGTGATGATGAAATCCGGGCGGGTGATTCACTTTGGCAATCCTCAGGAGATCACATCGGAAATAGAGGGTCAGGTGTGGGAATGCACGGTTCCGGCGGCCTCTGCGGAGCGTTACGCGGCAGCTTATAACACAAGCAATCTGCGGAACATCAGCGAAAATCAGACTGTCCTGCGCATCATCGCTGACCGTCCGCCGATGGAGAATGCGGTCCGGGTGCAGCCAACCCTGGAGGATCTGTATCTGTACTATTTCAAAGGGGGCTATGAAAAATGAAAAGGCTGATTTACTTCGAACTGCGGAAGATCTTTTCAAGGCGGCTGGCTCAAATCGCCCTGATCGGAGTGCTGCTGTTTACTGCCCTGCTCTCCATTACCACATACCGGAACAAGTACGCCTATGATCCCTATATCGGTCAGGGCTCCGGGAAAGCGGCGGTGGAAATCGACAAAGCAGCTGCGGCAAGGTATGAGGGGGTACTGACCGATGAAACGGTGCGGAAGATGATGTCCGATTTTGCACCGGCCTCGGATCTGCATGGAATGAATGCGGTCTATCTGTACCAGAATGCCACGCAGTCGGCTGCTTTTGCCCGCTTTGCCAACCAGGACGGCAGCTGGAACGGACAAACCGTTTCCGATGTATTCGGCGATGAAGAGATCCGGATCGGCTATGTGGATGGCTGGCTTTCCACCAGCCAGAATATGGCGAGAAGCTTTGTGGCACTGGCACTTGCAGTCATTGTAATGACCGCTCCGGTCTTTTCAGGCGAGTATGAGGGAGTCGACAATATTATACTGACAAGCCGCTATGGCAGAACCAGATGCACCGCCGCCAAGGTAACTGCCGGGGTTTTTGCCGCCATTTTCGCCACAGCGCTGACTGTGGCGCTGAACCTCATTCTGGCGCTTCTCTTCTATGGCACAGAGGGGCTGGACTGCAGCATTCTGTTTGCCTCCATCGATTATGTGGAGGGGTTTATTCCATTCAATATCACCTGCGGGGCACTTGTGAGCTATCAGGTGCTGCTGGCGTTCACCTGCACTCTCAGCACAGTCGGGGCAACGCTGCTGGTTTCTGCCATGAGCAAAAACCAGGCTGTCGCCTTTGTTGTGTCCATGGCAGTTTTTCTTTTCCCCGCCTTGGTGCCGATCACAGAAGCCAGTCCGCTGTTCCGGTTGGTGGGGCTTCTGCCGCTGTACCATGTTCTGGCGGTTGCGCTCCTGTCGGTGGAGCAGATGGGGAATGGCCTGCTCTATGCGGTGTGGGCAGTCCCGGCAGCGCTGTTCTTCCTGGGGGTAGGCGCAGTGTTCTCCCGCCGTATATTTGCCAGACACCAGATTGTGTGAAAAGCAGAGCAGCAGCTGCCCGCCTGCAATAGAAAAACCGTCCCTTACCGGAATTCCGGCAGGGGACGGTTTTTCTGCTCACCAGAGGGATTTATCCCTGGCGCAGGTCATACAGATGTTCATTTTCCAGAATGTCCCGCCGGTTCAGACGGCGCATCATAGTATCAAAGGCTGCTGCTGCCCGTTCCAGCACAGCCTGTTCCGATACCTGGGTCAGGCGGCGATGCTCCATCATCACCTGGCCATCCACCATCACCCAGTCCACATCCTGACCCATGGCATGGTAGACCAGACGCTGCACCGGCATTACGCCAAAGGGCGCCAGATGCGGCTGCATTACATCAACCGCAATGATGTCTGCCTTCTTGCCCGGCTCCAGCGAACCGATGAGATGATCCATTCCCAATGCCCGGGCCGGTTCGATGGTGCAGAGCTCCAGCACCCGTCCGCAGGGCAGCAGACTGCCGTCCTTGTATCGGTACCGCTGCAGCAGCTGGATGTTCTTCATATCCCGCCAGAGGTCATAGCTGCGGTCTGAGGCAGTGCCGTCGGTGACAACCGCCAGATTGACCCCCTGCTCCAGCATCTCCATTACCCGGCAGTGTCCGGTGATGTTGCTGTGGGTGGTGGGGCCGTGGAATACATAGGCGCCGGTTTCCGCCAGAATCTCCAGCTCCCGGTCACTGTATCCGGTGCTGTGTACCAGCGAAAGCCGGGGAGTCAGTACCTCCGGGGTGGTGTCATACAGGAACTGTACATCACCGCCATAGGCATGGGTGTGCAGCGGTACATCATATTCCCGGGTCAGACGGTCCATCTCCCGGTTGTGCCGGATGTTCATCTCCCGGCTCTCATCCGGGCGCAGTCCCATCCGTCCCGGCGCTACAATAAAGATCTGCCGCGGATGCCGTCCGTTGTAGCGGCGGAGGGTTTCCTCGGTGGTTTTCCAGGCCATTTCGGGGGTGACTTCATACTCCCGGAAACTGCCGTCTGCCTCCCATACCCGGGCCCGCTTGGGGAAGGCTCCATAGGCGCTGCCGATGCCGGTCAGCTGCCGAATTCCTACCGAAGCAGAACCCTCCAGATTGGCACCCACCGGCTCAGGACGGTCAATGCGCGGTGTGCTGCCCAGCATGCTCACCGCTGTGGTGGTGCCGAACTTGAGCCGCTCTGCCGCTGCCAGTGCACCTTCCGCATACCAGAATTCCTCATCGGTACAGCAGTAGTAGATTTCCTGGGCCATATCCTCCCAGTCCTCCCGGTGTTCGCCCAGGGTTTTGATCAGGCAGTGTCCCGCGTGACCGTGACCATCCACCAGTCCCGGAAGCAGAACAAGCCCCTTCAGTGAGATGTGCTGCCGGGCCTGGGGCAGTTCGCCGCCCAGTTCCTCCATCGGTCCCAGAGCCGCAATCCGGTCTCCGGTGATGGCAATATAGCCCTTCTCCCAGATGTGATGCTCCGGGTCCACAGGGATCACCATGGCATCGGTAAGCAGAATGTCATACATGGCTGTCTCCTCCTTTATTCGGGGGCTTTTTTTGGCTTTATTCTAACATCCGGCCCGACAAAGTTCAAGGCTCTGCTGTCCCTTCGTTCGGGTGAGATTTCTTGAAACCCTTGTCTTTGGGGTATAGCCGTCCGGTTTTATCCGGATTGACTGACTTTTCTAGTGCCAGATGACAGAATTGGCTTCTTTGAATGTACGCAGGAAGCGGTTCTCCGCACCTGTTTTTGCGGCATAGAGGACGAGGAAGATCCTTCCCGGAAGTGATAATGGAAACAGTTTCCCAATTTTGTTACAATTTTTGGGATATTAACCAAAAATTCATAGCTTATTGACATATAGGGAAGGCTGATAAATTTTACTGATATTAAACAATTAGTGCTTTTTGTACAAAAATCCAAGAAAAGGTGGAGATGGTATGGAATATATTTTGCAGACCGATAACCTATCGAAAGTTTATGGAGAAAAAACAGTTCTGGATCATGTGAGCATTCATGTGCCGAAGAAGTCGATCTATGGTCTGGTGGGAAAAAACGGAGCGGGAAAAACCACACTGATGCGTATTGTCTGCGGTCTGGCACAGCAAAGCGAAGGCAGCTATACACTGCTGGGAAAGACAAATGACAACACGGTGCGCAGTCACATGGGAATGCTGATTGAAAAACCAGGCATCTATGAGCACATGACAGCGTTAGAAAATTTGCGCTATTTTTCGCTGCTGTTTGGTCTTAAATCCCAGGATCATCAGAAAATACTGGAAATGGTTGGACTGCAGAACGCTGGGAAAAAGAAAGCGTATCAGTTCTCTCTGGGAATGAAGCAGAGATTGGGCATTGCCATTTCGCTGTTGGGAAATCCGGATCTTCTCATTCTTGATGAGCCGATCAATGGCCTTGATCCGGAAGGCGTATATGAGATGCGCAGGATGCTGGAGACGCTGAATCGTGAAAATGGCACCACAATCATGATTGCCAGCCATATCCTGAGTGAGCTGTATAAGCTGGCAACGGATTATGCCATTATCGACGGCGGACATCTGATTGACGAGTTCAGCAAAGAAACTTTGGAAAGCGTGTGCAGCAGCGGTGTCCATGTTATGGTTGAGCCGGAATACCTGCAGGAGGCAAAAACACTCATTGCAGCGCGTTATCCGGATGTTCCCTGCGAGATTCTTTCCAATCAGAGCCTGCGTTTGCATGAGAAAATCAACCCGGCGGATCTCAATCAATTCCTGGTTGAAAACAAAGTGCGTGTATGTGGTTTGGGAGCCAACGATGGCGATATTGAGAAATTCTTTGTAGAAAAACTCTCGGGGGGGCAGGCAGTATGAAAAATCTAATCCGCGGACATATTTATCAGCTGAAAAAAGACAATTTCTTTTTTGGATGTCTTGCTTTCAGCCTGGCTTTTCTGTTTATGTCGATCCGATTCCTTTCCCCGGGGCCTGAAACAGGCGTTGTTCCGGGGACAGAAAGTCTGTTTAGCACATTCATGGGTGGAGATATCGTTCTCTATGCCTTTATGCTGCTTACAACCAATATGATTGCTGAAGCCTATCGCTCCGGCGTGATGAAGAATATCATAGGACGGGGTATCCCGAAGGAGCAGTACTATCTCTCGATTGTTTTCGTAATATCTGCTGCATATTTGCTGGAAATGCTGATCAGCAGTATCGTTATGGGAGGTATTGCAAGCAGCAGATTCGGCATGGGGACAGTCCTTTATCCTGGTTACTATGCGCTTTCCGCAGCAGCACGCATCCTCTTTGTAATGGCATACATCAGCTTTGCGGTTACAATGGCGATTTTCACCAGGAATGCAATTACAGGCGTTATTTTGGGCCTTGTGATTCCCAATATCCCGCAGATTGTGGAAATGGTTCTGAGCTTTTTGAAGATTCATATCAGCCTTGACTTTCTCAAAATTTCCACATATATGCCGTCTGTTTATGAAGCATCGAATGATTTGTCATCGTTCCTGCCGTGCTTCATTGTATTGTGCGGATACTTTGTTGTGTCTGTTTTCATTGGGTTCAGACTCTTGAGGCGTCAGGATGTCAAGTAATTTAACCCTGGGTCTGTACAGCACGATATTTCCTGGCTTTGCGAATTTTATCGGAAACTCCAGATCCGGCGGATCAAGGAATGGAGAAGGCTGTCCCCGGTATCAATGAGCCGGAGAGCACAGGAATCAATGGAGTGAATATCTTCATATAAAACGGCAGACGCCGTCAGCACTTATCGCTGACGGCGTCTGTTTTTATGGGAAAAATTCGTCTGTCTGTGGGGACACGGGCTTTTACAGTCCGGCTGAGAAAGCAATCACTGTTTTTGCCGGCCTGCAGTGTATGGCCCGGAGATGGGGCAGTTTTTACTGCTTATCATTTGCCGCCGGAGAGCAGAAGAGCTCTATGGGGACAATGGCGTCACAGAGTGCTTTCAGATTGCAGATCCGGTCATCACCCTGATCGGACAGAGGCGGAGTGTTGGCCCAGGGGCGTTTCAGGCAGATGGGCGATTGGGAGGAGCGGCGGTACAGGTACCGCCAGCGTGACGGATTATTGCTGGAATCTGCATCCAGGATCGCATAGGAGTCCTCGACCTGGAGATAGAGATTGGTTTCAATATAGATTCCCGCAATGATCTCTCCGTCACGCAGCACATCCATGATCCGGTTAGGATCTTCAGCGCCATTCAAAACCCGGACTTCAATTCCCTCAGGCAATGGGTACAGGGCCATCTGAAGATAGCGAAGCTGGAAACTGCGCAGGATAGAATCCCGGTTCTGATACAGGTAGTTCAGGATGCTGATGTTTTCCATTGGATTGCTCTCCGGGAACAGGGTGTCTGTGATTCTTTCGGTATTGGTGTCGGTCATAGAACGGATTACCTCCTGAAACTGCCGGGCTGTGTCGGCAGTGCGAAAGTTCTGCTGTTCATCTGCTTTCTGAATGATGGCATTCAGCCATCGCGTAATATCTCGCTGGAAGCTGATCTGCCGGATCTGATCCGGTCGCAGATCGCCAATGCTCTTTTGTGAAGGGCAGGTGCCGTATGGCGTCAGATAGCAGATTCCGGCAGGAAGCGCATGCCCCAGGTGTTCATAGTAGTGATAGTAGTCACAGAGCTGCTGATCCTGGTCTTCGGCCCAGATTTTCACCTCAATGGGAAAGACCTGCTTTCCGCCCCTGGTATAGAGGGCGATGTCCACCCGCCGGTTTGCATCTGTATGGTCCTCCAATTCGAGATAGGCGTAATCAAAATCTTCCGGAGGGCAGCTTTGCCCCAGAATATCGGTCAGAAACTGCTGCATCGGGAAAACTCCCAGCCCATGGGCCCCGTTTGGTTCCATCAGAGCTGCCAGCAGCCGGCAGATTGGCACCTCCCGGGAGCTTACCTGAAGAATATTCAGGAGATTGAACTGCGCAGCAGCAGGCTCTGGAATCAGTGGCCTGAGCTGATCCAAAAATGCGGAAAGATGGGTGAGGTCTCTCTGTGCCATGGGAATCCTCCTTATCGTTGGAATATATTCATTGTAACAGTCTGGATTGTGCGGTACAAGTGCGGCAGTGGGAAATGAGACATTTTTGTCCCGTTGATTTTTCTATACTGAGGAGGAAAGGAGGAGAGCGAAAGATGGAGAATCAGACAGAACAGCAGGAGCAGTGTTTTTTGCATCAGGGGTTCATTCTGAAGGAGCGTGTACTGGGGCTTGGTCCGCAGCGGGCAGAGAAGCTGCTGCAGACGCAGTATAAACTCTGCTGCACCTCTGCAGAACGGGCTGGAGATCAGATTTTGCTGCGCCGGCATTTTTATGTCTGCCCATGCTGCGGGGCACGAATTCCGGCCTATATCCGGTATTTTCCGACAAAAGGGCAGAAATCGCCGCCAGGCCTTTCGGATGATCTGATCCGGCAGTGGATTCGGTTTCCCCAGGCCGACAAACCGGTTTTACAGTTGAATCTGCCATTGACAGGCAAGAAGATTCTGATTTGTCCGGTGTGCGGTCTGGATGGTGCGAGAAGCGATGATATTCAGCTTGTGAAGCTGAAAGGAAAACCAGGCTGTATTACTGTTTCCGGCAAGCTGCGGAAGGGGGAAGGCTGCCCGTCAGCATGGCCTTGTCTGTCAGAGCATGAAACTGAGGTGGAAGAACGGGCAATCCTGGATATGGAGAATGGTTCCATTCGCCTGGTTCTGCAGGAAGCGGACAGGATTCTGTGGGAACGGCAGCTTATCAGATGGGAGTGCTGGTATCAGAAAGATCCGCTTCTGTCAGTCTTTTTCAGAAATCCATTTCTCCAGAAGTTCCGGAAGATGTTCCGGAAGTATTACCCGGGAGCGATCCCGTTTCAGGATGCGGAACTGCATCTGGAACAGATTTTATATCTGACCCGGTATATCGGATACAGCCGGTCGTTTTATCTGACAGTACAAACCCTTTTGCAGCCGCTTTCAGACATCGTCATGGAGGGCCTCGATCTGCCAACAGTTTCTGGAGGAATGCATCGGAAGGAGAAACTGCCTGGAATTATTCAAACCCTGGAAGTGTCAGGTTACCAGCCGATCAACCAGCTTCTCCAGAGCCGTCCGGAATTTCTGCTTTTCCTCGGGGAAATAGAACAACTGGAACGGCTGTTTGAGGATTCCAACTATCTCTATATGCTGATGAAATCACCACTGTCGATCTGGGTACTGTATTATCTGCATTTTTACGGGCGGATCTGGGAGGTATTAAGGCAGTTAAAAACGCAGTATGACAGTGAATGGATTTATCATCAACTGACAGATCTGTCCTCCCTGGAGTGTATGGTAGAGCTCTCTGCCATGGAGCCAGCTATGTACCGGAAGATGATCCAGGGACAGAGGGGAGCATGGAGGGCCAGTCCTTTGATTTTACAGCGCCGGATTCCTGAAATGCACGCCGGGCAGTTCTTTGCACCGGAGTTGGTCGGAGAGTACCTCTTCGCTTCGATGATGACTGCCTGGGAATTCAGCAAGGCCGAGCGGGATGGCGTTGAGTGTCTGAGGCTGTTTCAGAATATGGATTATGGCTATACCTATGTTGGGATCTGGAAGTGTGGGACATGCCGGGCTGTGCTGGAGATTCAGGATTATACCGTCTGCCGGATAGAGCCGAGCATCAACACCGATATACATAAATCCCGATTATTTCAGGCGGTACAGGAGTGGTGCAGCCAGATGTGGTATGATATTTTAGGAGACTGAACAGAAATGGCATGGTCTCGAGAGAAAGGAAAAAGCAATGATAGAGGTACATGGAAAATATGGAGAAGCAATCGTATTTACACAGCTTCTGGAACCATCGGCAGAAAAACAGATCCGCACATTTTGCGATCGGCCTCAGTCGGAGAACAGTAAAATCCGGATTATGCCGGATGTACATACCGGAAAAGGCTGTGTAATCGGACTGACCATGACGATTACAGATCAGGTGATTCCCAATCTGGTGGGAGTGGATATTGGATGTGGAATGCTGACGGTGAAGCTGAAAGAAAAGCGGCTGAACTTTCCCGAGCTTGACAGCGTAATCCGGGCCAATATTCCCTATGGCCGCAATGTTCGGGAACGGCTGCACCGGAGTCATGGTCGTCTGGATATCCAGAAGCTGTGCTGCTTTAAGAAAATCGATACCCGCCGGGCGTTGGAAAGTCTGGGATCGTTGGGAGGAGGAAACCATTTTATCGAAGTCGATACAGATGGGGAGAGCCTCTATCTTGTGATCCATACAGGGAGCCGGAATCCAGGACTTCGGGTAGCGGAATACTACCAGAAAATCGCCTATAAGGAATGTGGAGGGCGCACTCAGACAGAAATCCCCTATGGGCTGGCATATCTGACCGGAAACGCAATGCAGGAGTATCTTCATGACATGGAGATTATGCAGAAGTTTGCGGACCTGAACCGAACAATCATCAAGGAGGAGATCCTGGATCGCCTGCATCTGACAGAGGAAAGCAGTTTTACAACGATTCACAACTATATTGATATGGAGCAGATGATCCTGCGGAAGGGCGCTGTATCAGCGAAAGAAGGAGAGAGACTGCTGATCCCGATGAATATGCGGGACGGGAGCCTTATCTGCACAGGGCTTGTGGAAACAGTGACTGGAACTGCAGTGCACCTCATGGCGCTGGACGAAGGCTGAGCAGGAAAGAGACCATGAACAACTATACTCTTCATGATTTTAAGGAGAGCATGAAGGGCATTTACACCTCCTCTGTGTCAAAGAATACCATAGACGAGTGTCCCATGGCCTACAAGCCAATGGATGAAATCCTTGAGAATGTGCGGGATACTGTCCGGATCGATCAGGTTATCAAGCCTGTCTACAATTTCAAGGCCAGTGATCGGTAAATCATGGCCTGAACAGACAAGAAAGCTGCCATATCTCAGATATGGCAGCTTTTCTATTGGTCTGTGGATCCAGTTGACTTTGTACCCGTCAGCGGAGGAGTCCCACATAGGTTATTTCTTTGACGGCTTGTATTCACTCAGGCAATAACCGAGTTTTTTTACACAAAAGTCAGCCTTGTCGGCCTGACTCATCTCTGCTTTATCGGCAAGATACTCCTTGACAAGGCTTTCCCGCTTGGGTAGCTTGACCTTTGCATCAAACTCCTTGTCAAAATCGCGTGCAATTGCCAGCTTTTCGTTTTTGAAAAAGCTCTTCATTTCTTTGATTTCGGGATTCTTTTCCTCGGAGTCAGAGAGGCCGATTCTGGTAGTACAGGAAATGAGACCTTCGGGATTTGCATTGTGCATCAGAATGTCGTTTTGCTTTCCTTCCGCATATTTTTCCCGGATCAGCGGGCTGAGCTCAGACTGTGACTTCAGCTGTCCATTTACAGTGGTGTATTTCAGCAGGAACGAAAGATAGTAATCACCCAGCGAAAGACAGAGATCTACGCCATTTCTCTGGTCATCGGTGCTGTGATGAAAGTACAGTATATCGTATTCTTTCTGTTCCGGTCGACCGTGGACAAACGGATCGGGAAAACAGTTCTGGTTGTAGTAATAGGCCTCAACCCACAGGGGCTCAACAGTGACGTCATCAACCTGAACCACATAGTCGGTCAGCAGCAATTTTCCGATTTCCTGCAGGCTTTTTACAATCGCTTCATGGTCTGTCTGAGTTTCCAGTTCCTTTACTTTGTTCTTCAGAATATCCATTTTCACTTCTCCTTTCCGGGTGTCACAGGGCTGAAAGACAGATTTTCCATCGTCTTCACTCCTGTCATCATGATAGCAGGGGAAACACAGCGCTGCAAGGTGTGCAGTCGGCAGTGGGACATTTTTGTCCCACAGGGCTTTCGGCGACCAACGCGGGGAAATCCAAACAACCCGCAGGGCCGGATTCCAGTTTAAGCGGGACAAAAAGGGACATGTCCGATGATATATTGAAAGCACATCCAGGACGAAAGGAAGTTTTTATGATGAGTGCTTTTGATCGAATTATCGGATATGCCTTGGTAAAAAGGGAGCTTCAGCAGATCAGTGATACCCTGAAAACCCGGGAGGCATACAGCTGGTTGGGTGTTTCGGCACCGAAAGGGGCTGCTGCTTTATGGCGAGCCGGGGGTGGGGAAGTCGCTGATGGCCGAAGCTCTGATCGAAGAAAGCGGCTGCCGCTCTTTCTTTTGCTGGAAAGATGCGTCCGGGACATTGTTTATTTGGGAGCAGCTTGCTGCAGCGGAAGTTGAGCGCTATTACAGAAAGGCAAAGGAAATTTTTGCACAGAATCAGGATTTCCTCGAGAAAATGGCCCCAGCACTTGTGGATCGGGGCTTCTGCTGTCCAGGAAGTGAAGAATAATGGCCATATTATACCTTATACGCTGAGGGATCTGATATAAGAGAATACAATTGGGAAGAGAAAATATGGTGCAGCTGATTTTCCTTGAGCCCGGGGAGCTTGTTTGACTTCATAACAATGATCCGCTACACTATAAGCAAAAGCAGCAGTTCAGGAGGGATCAAAATGGAGAGTCTGGAGCCCAAAAAACTAGCCTTACTCCGAATCTGGCAGATTCTCAAGCAGTACAGTGATTGCGACCATCCGCTGACACAGGAAACGATTGCGCACTATCTGGATCACGATTATGGGATTGTAATGGAGCGAAAGGCGATCGGCAGAAACCTTTCCCTTCTCAAGGAAGCCGGCGCAGATATTGCTTCAGTGCGGGAGGGAAGCTATCTGGTGTGCCGGGAGTTTGAGGATTCAGAGCTGCGCATGATGATTGATGGAATCCTGAGCAGCCGGTATATTACCACCCGGCATTCGAAAGATCTGATTGACCGGATCTGTCAGCTCTCCAATCGGTATTTCAAGGCACGGGTGCGGTATATCTGTTCAGTGGGCGATTGGGGCAAAACCGAGAACCAGTCCCTCTTTTACAATATCGATGTCATTGATTCCGCCATCGAGCAGGGCAAACAGATCCATTACAATTACAACAAATTCGGACTGGATAAAAAGCTGCACTGGTCTTCTCATCAGTATGTAAGTCCCTATCAGATGATCCTCCACAATCAGAGGTACTACCTGATGGCATATAGTGAATACTGGGGCAATATGGTATTCCACAGACTGGACCGGATCACCAGTATCAAGATTGCAGATCGAAAAGCAACCCCGCTGCGAAACATTCCTGGATACGAGCAGGGAGTGAATTATCAGGAACTTGCCTCCGGTTTGCCCTATATGTATACAGATCCCAAGGAGACAATCCGTTTTCTTGCGGATAAGGAGATTGTCGATCAGATTGTTGACTGGTTTGGCCCTGAGGTTGAGATGAGAGAAGCGAAAGATTCCACAAAGGTCCATGTCACAGTTCGGGTGAGCCCCAATGCTATGGAGCACTGGGCGATGCAATATATCAATCATGTGGAGATCCTTGCGCCGGAGTCGTTCCGGAGCAGAATCCGTGGGGTTCTGGAAACGGGACTTGCAAAATACAGTCAGAACACAGAGGAAAAGTAAAAGCAGATCTTTTTTGAATATTCTGAAATCAAAAAAACAGAGGAGCCCAAAAGACTCCCCTGTTTTTATTTGGCTGATACAGGACAAGAGACCGAGCAGATTTTATAGTTTATCAGTCAATCCCGTCTTCCCAGCTGATGCAGTTCAGTGCGCCTCCTTTCTTCGGTATTGCGGAGAGCAGAACCGGAACTATGTCTTTCCGGAACAGACCGGAAGCCTCCTTCAGCGCATCCGCATCTGTGAAAATACCAAACACAGGAAGAAATATGTGCTTGGGTGTTTCCAGATAGTTCAGATAAGAACCCACTGCGCTGATACCTCCAGAGTAGAAATATGGAAATTCCACCACAGTAAATCCAAGTTCTCGCAGGGCCTGGGACTGGCGCTGCTCCAGTCCGCGTTTGAAAGAGGTTTTATTGATCAGGACAGTATCTTCAGACAAAAACCGCACCATTCCATCGGCATGCCCAGTGAAGTCAGAGGGCAGGGATTCGATGAAGATAATTCTGGCGTCCAGAAGTTTTGAAAGCTCTTTTTCCAATGTTTCCCGATTCCATTCCGGGTTTTCGGAAAAGATCCGGTCACTGATGATCACCGTTTTCCTGGATGGCGAAAATACTGCGTTGCCACCATCCAGATTGATGCTGGAATAGCGGGTCGGGAAGGGGAAGCGGATGTCGGTCCGATAGTTGGTGTACTCTGCCGGACAATCCGCCATGTAACTTGGACTGTATCGGAATGACAGGAGTTCTCCTTTGTGGCTCCGGATGGGCATATAGTCTCTGGCCCAGATATTTTTTCCGCCATCAAAGAGGCAAAAATCCTCTCTATGGGACCTAAGTGCGGAAAAGAGCACATCAGCGTCTTGGGTATAGGGGGGATTTTTCAGCAAAGAAGAAAAATAGAGCATAGCGCAGACCGGTCCTTTATTTTTAGATTGAAAAGCTTTTGAAACTGTGTGACAGAGGCTGATGGACAGCAGGAGGATTATGTTTGGCAGTACAAAAATCAGGGTTAAGCATCGTTTTTGACTTTGCCATGCTGATGGTACGCCTAAAGAAGTTTGGAATGCATCTGCATGGATCAGACTCCCTGCAATAAGAGATTCAAATATTCTGTCAGAGTTATCGTTTCAATAGCTTTTCCTTGATTATACCACGAGAAAGGTCCTGTATTTAGGACATACAGGAAAAAGCATGCCAAAATTGCTTTCATCCATGAGATATTGTATCATCTGGAAGCTATGTTGTTTCTGCTTTTTGCGGAATAGATGGGGATGTCTTTACTGCTGCGGCTTTGCAGAACCGTGTGAGTTATTCAGTATGTTGAGTGACTATTCCGGACACTTTCTCCGGCTTGCCCGGCATCCATCTGCACCAATGGCTTAGAAATGGAGGAATTCTGATGAAAAGATGGCTTGCGGCTGCAGCAGCGCTGCTGATAGTACTCTCCGGATGCGCAGGACATCCGGCATCCTCTTCCGGATCTGAATCGCTGCCGGAGGAAACCTCTTCAAGTTCCGGCCCGGAAGCAATGCCAGAGTTTCCGGCTGAGGATTCTTTTGGGGAGACGGCATACTACTGGACCGATGACGTCGATCGGGTATCGCAGCTCTGGGAGCTTCAGCACCGGGAAACGCTTACTGAAGAGGAAGCCCTCACGCTGGCAGAGGATCTGACAGAGAAGGCACACTACCTCAACTATCTGACCTATGGGGAAGAAGTTTATCGGGAGGAGGGGCTGGTGTCCATTATTCGCTGGGATACCGACAGTACCGATGGAGTGCCGGAAAAGGTGGAAATTTTGAGTCCGGATGGTCGGTACACCCAGGAGTTCCTGCTGGTTCATCATCTGCCCTACTCGTCTGTCGGGGAGATGCGTCAGGACCTCCTGACTGTGTTTGAACCGCAGGCAGCGGACCTGTCCCATTTCTTTTATGACCCGGAGACGGGATATGGCATGTACTGGGATCTGAACGATCATCTCTATGTCCTTGGCAGTGTAGGCAGCGTTGCAAGGCCGTTCCAATGGGATTTTGAAACAGCAGAAATTGTGGAACAGGCTGAAGACCGGATTGCAATTGAGGCGGATGCGAGCCTGGTCGAGAGCTGGCGGGACACACTGGTGCTGGTACGGGAAGACGGAATCTGGCGTCTGACCGATAGTTATTACGCCAAGCAGGAGTAGATTTTCCGGCGAACTTCAGCCCGGCGCCGGGTGCAGACCGCCCCGAAGCGTGAAAGGAGGAACGCGGAATATGAAACGGATTCTGGCATTGGGAGCGGCACTTCTGATGATTCTCTGCGGTTGTGGGGAAGAACCGGCTGTTCCGGCCCGGAAAGTCACGGATGCCCAGGAACTGGAGCAGCTGTGGCAGGAGTATTTTTCCATGGCGCTTCTTCCGCTTCAGGATGAGTTCACCGCCCCGGAGGACATTGATCCGAATGATCTGGCAGAGTACTGTCTTTACAGCTATCTCCATGAGAATGGCGGAGCAGCCGGACTGGAAGAGCTTGGCTGGGGTTGGTACCGGTTCCCGGAGGAAAAGATGGAACAGCAGATGGAGCGCTACTTTGGCAAAGTTCTGGATACGGTATGGGAACTGGACCCGGAGCGGCTGCGCAATCAGCTGGAATATGATGCTCAGACCCGGGATTTCCGGATTCGCTGGCCGCTTGAGAGCGACTGGGTTCTGCCTGGATACCGGAATGGGGACAGACCCTGGGGCAAGGAGCTGGAGAGCTTTCAGTACAACGGTGATGGGACGGCGACAGCAGTGATTTCTTCGGAAGACTCGCTCAATCCGGGCGGAGAACCCCTCAGCCGGGATTTCTACACCATGGAGGTGCGGGCAGAAGGAGATCTCATCTTCCGGTCGATGCGCACCATCGCCACACCAACCGATCAGGCCAATCTGTCCGGACAGGTGATTCCCATGCTGGAAATGAGCCGTCAGGAGTGGTTTTACCATGGATTCGGATGGTTCTATCCGATGAATGCACTGACTGTCGGTGATTCGCTGATCCTCGGCACATACAGCAGCCTGGATCAGGGCTCCGAGACCTGGAAGTTCTGGGAGTACTGTCCGCCGGACTGGCAGACACCCGACTGTGTGGAAATCCGGGTGCCTTCACTGTTCCAGGGATTTTCCCGGCTGATCCGGGGAAATGGTGCACCGTACCTTACCGGCGGGGACGGACTTTATCCCGTCCGGAGCAGCGGGTCAGAAGCCAGCGTGATCGGATTGCCGGAGGAGCTGATGAAGGCTATCGTCGGAGATGGGGATTCCAGCCGACAGCAGATTGGGGGATATGATGTGTCGGAAGATCTGCGGTACTGGGTGTGGACCGATCCCGAAGGACTGCAGTTGCTGGATACCGGAACCGGGGTAGTGCACTGTCTGCGGGAAAATAACTTCCGGAAAACAGAATATGGTACTGTGGGAGCCCAGGCTGACCCACGGATTCTGGGCGGCGGAAACTGGGTGCTCACCAGAACCTATGGATTCGAGTGGATCGAAGAGTGGATTCTGGTGTCGGTGGAAACCGGTGAGGAAGTCCTGTTTTCCCGGGATCGCTGGGAGATGAACTGTATTGGGGATAAAGGTCTGGTGCTGACTCAGCATACAACTGATTTTGAACCCGGGGGGCTTTATTACTTTGATTTCGGGACCGGAATGCTGGAGCAGCTGGACTTTGATGCCCGACAGTATACAGCAAAACACTGGATTGCCGGGGAAAGCGGGATGGCATTTGTCTGTGCCGAACAGGAACAGCAGGAGGATACTGTGCAGCGGCTGTACCGCTTTGACTTTGCGGACCGGAGCCTGGTGGATACCGGCGTGACTGTGTCTGGCCGGAATAATGTGTGGATTCAGCCTCTGGCAGTGACGCTGGAGGGCTGGATTCTGACCAGTTACTTTGTCCATGATGGTGAAAAGGGTGTAATCCTGGTGCCGGTTTCTGATGAGCTGTCCGGAACTGCCGGGACAGGTCCGAACGCATAGGAGAAAAGTGAATCAGAATAGCGGCAGTGTACCGCAACACTCGGGATAGCCAACCAAAAGGAGGATACGCTGTATGAAGAAAGGAAAAATCGGGCTGATGCTGGGACTGGCGGTTCTGTTGATCGCTCTGTCCGGCTGTGCGCCGTCCGGGGAGGATGTGCTGTCGGAACAGGAGAGTCAGCTGTCCGGTTCGACCATTTCCGAATCTGAACCCCCATCGCTGACAGCGGAAGAGAGTGCGCTGCTTTCAGAGCTTGCATCGGTCTACGAACTGAAGGCCGGTGGAAAGACTCTGGAAGAGGGGGAAGAACTTGATTCACCAGAGCTGCTGGGATTTGGGGTTCTCAGAATGTACAGACTGGATGAGCAGTTCCGGGATTCGGAGGGAGGCTGGCGTATTCCAAAACGTGTTCTCGGAGAGGCGTGCGGCCTGTTCTTCCAGGGAGATCAGCCCGGTCTGGATTCCGATGCTTCCATACATTTTTCCACCTACCTGGACGAGCAAACGCTTCCCTTCACCTTACAAGAGGAATCAGCTGTATCTCCGGAGCCCGGAATCTGGGAGGTGACCTATCAGCGGCAAAGTGACCGTGGAATCCTGACTCCGGTGACCTATCGGTTTGTCTGCTGTGAGCTTGAGGAAGTACCGCCGCTGTTTGAGGAAACTTTCCAGCCAGGGGATGCACTGTTCCAGTTGGTGAGCGTAACGCAGCGTACAGATCTGCTGCCGGAACAGGAGTCCCAGGTGATTGAGATCTCTACTGCCGAGGAACTGCTGGCTGCTGCCAAGCGCATCAATGAGAGTGGGTATCTCCAGCAGAATGACACTTATCTGCTTACAGCGGATATTGACCTGACCGGCGTGGAATGGACTCCCATCGGGTTCAATGAGCGGGTGCTGACCTTCCAGGATGAAGACGACCCGGAGCGGGACCCAAGCCGGCAGGGCTTCAACGGCGTGTTTGACGGACAGGGACATACAATCACTGGATTGACCATTACTGAGGAACAAGGTGCTGCTTTCATAGAGGTTCGATCGCGGAAATTCCCCAAGGAAACCATGAGCGGCATGGGATTGTTTGCGCTGATCGGACAGAACGGCACAGTGCGGGATCTCCGGCTGGAAAATGCCCAAGTGTTGGGAGGGTCCGCGAGTGGAAGCCGCTATGTGGGCTTGCTGGCTGGAACCTGTTACGGAACAGTGGAGAGGGTCTCAGTTCAGGGAACTGTGAGCGGAAACAGCTATACCGGCGGTTTGATCGGGCAGCTGATGAGTCTCGGTTCCGAAGCAGTGGTCCGTGACTGCACCGCCGAAGTGGAAGTGGAGTGCAACCGGTATGTCGGCGGGCTGATTGGAATATCCTCTGGCGGTATTACTGCGGATTGTCAGGTATCGGGAGCGGTACACGCAGTTCCGGATGGGGAGGTTATCCCTTCGGACATCGGCGGTCTGGTGGGCCGCTGCTCCAGCGGTAATTTTGTGCGCTGTCATGCACAGGCGGAGGTATTCACCCATGCGGAAGCCTGGTATGTAGGCGGATTTTGTGGCATGGCCAACGGAGGAAGCATTCTGGACTGCACTGTGGATGGCAGCCTGACTGCAGCCTGGGAGCCGGTAAATGACTACTATAATCTGGTTCCGGAGGAGCCGGAGGTCGAAATTCTCGGATAAACCCGAAACATACTCATAGCTTTATACCGCCGGCTGCGGTCATTCTGATCGATTGGATGTCCTGATGGCATTCTGCCTCAGATCTGGCGGGGTAGAAAACGCCTGTTTTACAGAAACCTCAGGTACTCTGAGATTGTACTCGGAAAATTGCTTTGGGAAGTTTCTTTTTCATCAGGAAATCACTTGGTGTGATCGATCATAGCTTTAGTTTAATATTGGCCTGTGCCATTTCCCGATAGCTATCGTTAGTGAGTCATTAGCGTTCTCAGGGCGAGTCGCTGGAGAAGAAAAAGGACACTTGTAGAGAAACCAAAGGTTCCGATCCCCTAAAAGCGAAGCGGAAAACCGCCCGCAAGCGCGGGTTTTACACGAGTTGCAAAACCCGGTGCTCCAGAAAGAAAAGGCTCCCGAATCAGGGAGCCTTTTCTTTCTGGAGCTAGTGACACGACTTGAACGCGCGATCTGCTGATTACGAAGGGTAGCCAACCCATTTAAATAGCGCAGAATGGGTTTCTTTGGCTCTTTTCGCTAGCTATTTGCATCTTCTTTGGCACTCCTTGTCCCACTGGTTCCATAAGGAGATTTCCCCGTATGGGTCAGGGTGTGGGTCAGAGAAGACATGAGAAATGATCTTTTTACCAATATACCATCGGTATCAAAGAAATCAAGTTTTTGGATGTGAAAGCAATAGACACATAGTAAAGGCAAAGGTGCAGTTATACAGGAACAGCTTTTCCATGTTCAAGCCGGATCAGCCGTGTACAACCGGTGAGAGTGGAAGGACGGTGTGATACCAGCAAGAGCATCTTGTCACTGCACGCCTTCTGCAGTGTATACAGCAGTTCCTTTTCCCGGAGGATGTCCAGGCTACTGGTTGGCTCATCCATTACGATGAGATCCGGGTCCAGCAGCATGGTCCGGGCGATTCCAACCCGCTGTCTTTCTCCTCCCGAAAGTCGGCTACCCATTTCTCCCATTGGAGTATCATATCCTTCGGGGAGCGTGGAGATAAAGTCATGAAGGCCTGCCCGACGGGCAGCAGTCTGGATTTCAGTTAGAGTGGCATCCGGTTTGCCAATGGCAATGTTTTCGGCGATGGTGCCCTGGAAAAGGAAGGTGTCCTGCTCCAGGACAGCTATACGCCGGCGCAGCTCCTGGGGGTCAATTTCTTCCAGAGGGATACCGTTGATGCGGATCTGACCGGAATCCGGTTCCCAGAAACGGAGGAGAAGACGCAGCACAGTGGATTTACCGATGCCGCTTTCTCCCATGATACCCAGTTTGTCTCCCGGGTTCAGCAGCAGACTAAAGTGGTCGAGCACAGGTTTGGACTGACCAGCATAGGAAAAGTTTACCCGGTCAAATTCTACCTGGCGGATAGGCCCACAGCTCTTAGGAGAAACTGGATGGGATACGGCGGGCGGCGTATCTTCCAGCTGGAAGAGCCGTTCTGCTGCAGCATAGGTTTCCAGAAGATTGGAAACCACCATGGTCAGTGACTGTGTGGAGGAGAAGGAGGCGGTGGCAGCAAATGAGAGAATCACAGTACCTGCCACCTGATCTGATCCGGTGGCAGCCAGATGGGAGGCAACAGCCAGGATCAGAATCCGTGCCAGATAAATAAAGAAAGTAGGAGCAGAGGAAACCGTCTGGCGGTGCAGGGTAAGACCATGGGCGGAGCGGTTGATCTGCTGGTTCTGGCGGAGGATCTGCTCCAGGCGCCGGGGGCCCCATCCAAAGATCTGGATATCCCGCAGACCATAGACGCTTTCCAGAACCATGGATTTCAGGGCGCCCAGACGCTGGCGGTATTCCATACCTACTTTTCGTCCCGAGCGCACTGCAATCAGAGGGAAGAGGAGGCTGACCACCAGATACACCGGCAGCAGTACAGCTGCAAACAGAGGATGGAAATGCAGTGCCAGCAGCAATGTCACACAGGGCAGGAGGATGACGGTGAACAGTGGCCCGATGGTATGGGCAAAGAAGAATTCAATGGTTTCAATATCCGATACAGCGATGCTGAGAATATCGCCCTTTTCACGGTCAATGAGGCAGGCCGGAGCCAGGGGACGGAGGGTGCGGTATAACTGGATCCGCATATCTGCCAGCAGCCGGTAGGCGCCGGCATGGGAGATTACACCTTCTGTATAGCGGCCGGCTACGATCACCACCGCACATCCTGCCATGGCCGCAGCGCACAACGCCGGATTTGCCGGTATCAGCTTCTGGCTGGCCAGAAGCAGCAGTGCACCCGAGGACATCAGGCCGATCTGGGCCAGATTTCCCAGAATGCTGGCCAGAGTGGAAATAATGAGCAACCCTTTCACCGGGGCAGCAATGCGCAGCAGTCTTCGGGTCATTTGGGGAATGGTATAGGAAAATCGTTTATTCATGGCAAAGCTCCTCCTCGCCCAGTTGCTCCAACTGGGCCTGTTCTTCCACCAGCCGACGATACAGGCCGCCCTGATTCATCAGCTCCGGATGACATCCCTGCTGGGATATGCGTCCCTGTTCCAGGACATAGATCCGGTGAGCGTTCCGGATGCTGGAAAGCCGGTGGGAAATCAGAACCAGCGTCCGGCTTTTGGCCAGCTCATCAATGCAGTTCCAGATTTCCCGTTCACTGTCCAGATCCACACTGGAAGTGGCTTCGTCCAGGATCAGGTATTCGGCCTGGCTCAGCAGCGCCCGGGCTATGCCCACCTTCTGCCGCTGTCCACCGGAAAGACGGCTTCCGGCATCTCCCACAGGTGTTTCCAGTTTTTCGGGTTGGGCCAGTACCCAGTCCAACAGTCGCACCTGGCCCAGTGCTTCCAGCAGCTGGTCATCGGTGGCATCCGGGGCAGCGATGCGCAGGTTTTCTGCCAGGGTGCCGGTAAAGAGATTTACCGTCTGCGGAACCATAGCAACCCGCCGGCGCAGCTCTTCCGGCGTCATACTGATATAGTCCCGGCCTTCCAGCAGGCAGCGCCCCTGGTCCAGGTCATAAAAACGCATGAGAATCCCGGCAATGGTGGATTTTCCACTGCCCGAAAGCCCCACCAGAGCCGTAACCTGTCCCTTGGGAATGTCCAGGGAAAGGTTTTCGAGGGTGGTGCCCCGGTGGGGATAGGAAAAGCGGATTCCCTCCAGCCGGATCCCCTCATAGGAGGGAACTTCCGGTGGGAGCTGGGGATTGTAGGGACGAGTGGTGTCGATGGCCAGCAGCTGCTCCATCTTGTCAGCGGCCGATACTCCGGCCAGCGCTGCGTGGGTAGAGGTCATCAGCTGGCGCACCGAGCCAAAAAAGCCAAAGGACAGCATCAGGAACATGAGGGATTGGCCAAAGGTGACCTGTTCCTGCGTCAGCTGCCAGGCTGTCAGGCATACCGCAGCGGTCATGGAGCCATAGATCAGTCCGTCTGTAACAAGGAAGGAGGCAAAGTTTACCTTCATTACATCCATGATGCGGGCATTGAAATCCCGGGAGCGTTCCTCAAGCCCCAGAGTACGATCCTCATCCCGGTCAAAGAGTTTGAGGGTGGTCAGACCCCGGACACTTTCCAGATAATAGCCAGTGAGTTGTTCCAGGCTTTTCCAGTATCCCGTTTTCAGAGACTCGATGTGCTGGCGGAAAAGGTTGTTTACCGGCATCAGCACCACCGAAGCGGCCAGCAACAGCACAGCCGGGAGAAAGGAGATCTCCCTCAACCGGAAAAACAGATAAACTGGGGCGGTAAGGCAGTAGATCAGTCCCGGAAGATACTTGCTGTAATAGACCTGCATGGATTCCACTCCATCCACGGCGGAGGTGATGGCGGAGGACGGGCCGATCACTTCAATATTGCCCACATCCAGCTCAAGTATTTTGGAGAAGATGGAAGTGCGCAATGATTGCCTGGCTTTGGCAGTGCATCGGTATTCGGCCTCGCCGGTGAGCAGTTCAGTGCCCAGCATCCACAGGGCAGTGAACAGTGCTCCCAGTATGGCATGCCGGGCATCTGCCAGGGTGAGCTGAGGCGAAGTAAGGTTCCCCAGATACCCGGATACAATTCCGGCAAAGGTCGCAGTACCGACAAGGGTCAGCAGCTTCAGGCCTGCAATGGCAAGGATCCATCCCCACAATCCCCGGGCCATCCGGAGCAGGGTGCGATTGAGTAAAAGCATGGCAACATATCCCTTCTTTCCTGACACAGAGCCCAGAGAATAAAGTTAGATATGACTAACTTGGTCCTCTGAAAAAATGCGCCCTGCGCCTGTATTTCTGACTGATATCATATCACTGTTATGGTTGGCGTGCAATGGGCAGTTCACGATTCTTCAAAAAATGTGGTTTTCTCTTCAGCAAACAGTAGAAGATTTGACGGACTTTTTGCTGCAAAACCATCTCATACCAAGATATATTTTTCAAAAACCGCATCGACTGGGACGGGTTTTCTTATGCCCAAAACTCAGGAAGGAACACGAAATGGAACAGGAAAAGTTGTGTGTTATTAAGGAAAAATCCTACGAAGCCCACATCGACGAGAAAGTCCATGCTGTATCAGTGATCCTTTCTCACTGGTAAAACCAAGAATCACCAGGACATGCAGAACCTGATCGACATCGCCTGTCGGCATTGCGAGATCGCTGACCAGATGTTTGACCGCTGGAGCATCTCCGGTCGCTATCTGGTGTTCGGCGACAAGGCTGATCTTTCTCAACTAAAGGCCCTGGAGCTATATGAGCTGGCGTCTTCTATGTGGACTGTGAGGATGACGAGGACCAGTCCCATGTCTGACCGGTTTACCCGTGCGAGCTTCTTTTCCGGCATAGGCGGATTGGACCTAGCGGCAGGATTTGAAATAGTCCGCTTATACGAGTGAGCGGACTATCCCTAGCTCCGGCGGCCTTTCAGGACAAATCCTCGTCCTCCGACCTGGCGGTCCAAGTGATCTGGGGCAGAATTAGCCCCGTCCCGAGAAAGCGGCGCTGAACCTGAGCTGGGAGGAATGGCTCATGGGATCCCTTCAAAATGGGCGGACGCATCTTATGGTGTGCCGAGCCCGAATGAGTCCTCCGCATGACCGAGGACACGGACAACTTGGTGCTGTGCATGAAACCCCCGGGGAACGCGGTCTGCCCGCCCCAGGTCTATCCCTTTTTCCAGTACATCACCAGGAACGAAACGGGGGTGAGTGTCAATATCTGTCCCTATGGAACAGGAGGTGACCGCTTTCCTGAAGGCCTGCGTTAGCGGCCTTACCGCTCTGTCGGGAGGGATGATGGAGGTGGAGGCAGCGGATCCCCAAAATGTGGATATGGAAGGAATGGAGGATGGCGAAGATGGAGCGTATATGGAAAAAACGCAGACAATGGAAAGGGCAGCAGGAGCAAGAGCAAGCCAAGCAACTGCCCCTGCCGCCGAACAGAAAGGAGAACACATAGTATGAGCTAATTTATGTTTAACAGTCAAAAACCGGGAAAAATGGAATTATGCGATAGGAGCCGCCCGGACGAAGAATGGTTCATCGGGGCGGTTTCTATTTGAAAACCCACAGTTTCCCTAAGTCAAGAGCCGGGAAAAATCACTCAAAAATGTCGCTCTTTCCAAACGAGGGCGCAGAAATGAGCGTTTATGAGAACAGGACTTACCAAGCGAGAAACGACCACCTACATTTGGTTTGACGAGAAAGAGCCGCTGATCCATATCCGCCCCCACAACACCGCCTTGAAGAAGCGGCTTGTTACCTACGCCGAGCAGCACCCCGATGTATGCTGATAGATCGACGCAGACCCAGAAACGGACTGCATGGAGTTTGACATTGAGAAAGACCGCTTCTCTTTCCGCCTGACCGCTCCATACAGCGAGGAACGCCGGAGAGCCGCCAGTAAAGCGGCAAAAGCTGCCGCAAGTAACTTTACAAAAAGTATGATATAATTTTTTGAAAAACTTTTCTCTAGCATTTAGTATTTACCGCTAAAACCGTAGTATATGGGTGAAACAAGAAAGGAGGTGACATGATGAAGAAATCATTGATTTGTTTTTCGAGCGTTCTGAGCAAGCCATACGAGAGTTGGACATTAAATACGGAAAAATTTGTCACAACCTTTCGTACAACATTGTGAACAGCAGACGGGATGCGGAGGAATGTGTCAACGACGCCTACTTAGGTGCATGGAACGCCATTCCTCCAACAAGACCTGAACCCTTGTTATCCTATATCGTGAAAATTGTTCGGAATGTTTCATTAAAAATCTACTATCGCAAGGAGGCAGCAAAACGAAACAGTACGTACACAGTTGCTATGCAGGAAATAGAAGCCTGTATTGCCGACCAGAAAACCGTAGAAGATGAAGTGGAAGCAAGAGAACTTGCCCGTATCATTGAGAGCTTTTTGGATACATTGACCACAAAAGAGCGCATCATTTTCATGCGCCGATACGCATACATAGATACTTATGCAGACATAGCAAAACGCATGGGAATATCAGAAAAAAATGTTTCTGTTCGGCTTTCCCTGATCCGTCAAAAGATGAAACAATATTTGATAGAAAGAGAGGTGTTTGTATGAACACAAAACTGTTTTCCGATGCCATGAATGAAATCGATAGCAAATATTATGAGGAAGCAATGACAGAATTGCAGCCTGATAGATTACATCTGAAATGGTGGAAACTTCACAAGGCAGCAGCTTGCTTTGCCGCAGTTATGTTGATGGGGGTTCTGTCGTTTGGTACTGCTTTTGCGGCCAGCGCAGATTTTAGAGAAGCTGTTATAGGATTTTTCACTGGTGGATTTGTAGAGCAAGGAATAGATGAACAAGGGTACTATTCAGTATATTTTCATGGTGCTGGAAATTCTGACCCTATTACGGTGCGGGATGGTCAAATTTATTTTGTAATGGATAGCTCTGAAATTAACATCACAGAGCAATGTTCCGAAACAACATACTATTCATGTGAAACAACAGACGCGGACGGAAATTACCATGTAATCTTAGTGGGCGGGACACCCGACAATGCAGGATGGGCTGAATTGGTATTTGAAAATGATAGCACTAAAACAGGGCCAATGGTAATTGGAGAGTACGAAGATGAAGAACCAGAATGGTTATTAGCCGGTAAAAAAGCATTTACAGACAAATATATGGCTGACCGTAAATAACGACTGTTACTGCAACTAAGCTTTCAAAAGAGCGACTGACAAAATATGTAGTCGCTCTTTTCTTTATTGGAAAGGAATCAGTCTTTAATTGACGGGATCGCCAACAATGACCGCCGTGTCAAGGAAGTGGAAAAAGCCAGGTCGAAGCGCGCAGGACTACCTCGAAGAAAAAACTTCCATTCAGGAGCGGTTGAAGGATGTAAAACGAGAGTGGGCGGAACGAAAAACGCCAGACAAGCCCGCCCCGCAGAAGAAGTCCCTGTAATTGGGCGACTCATGAGCCGGAGCAAGAAACGGCATCTGGAATGGACGTTCTTCCTGGACGAGAACGGCAGACGCCAGTATAACAAGTTCTGCAAAGGTTGTGTCCATCCCTGTAAGCAGAGTTTTGGGATGATGGCCATTGTCCTGCCCACACTATCTTTCTCATTGTTCTCAAAAGTGCGGGAATTAAGGCTCAAAACAGGCGAAGGAACTGACCAAGACGGCTTTTTCAGGGACCTTCTTTATGATTTTATATATGAACCTGCCGCTCCGATATGAGGGAAAAGTTATTTTTGAATGCCTCACCATAATAGAGAAGGAGCGTCTTCTTCGATTTGGGTCGAGAGTGACACCCTTACTTCTTTTTTGCTATTATTTCTCATCTAATCACGATAGAACCGGAAGAATATTCGCGGTGGTTGATACTGCGAGAATGCGTGTAAACGATCAAAAGGGCGGAGCTGTGGGAAGCTGGCAGCTTTCCCATTGGGACCGTGAATATCTGTTTTCCGTCAGTGGAGCGGACGTTTTTCGCATTCCCATAGTGTGAAGCAGAGTGATAACACACTTGTATATTGCTTTTTCGCAAGAAAGGATTTATAATAAATGAAGTTAGTTATAGCTAACCGCAATTCGACTTCTGGAGGCAGTTATGGGAATATTAAGGGCTTTTTTCAACAATACCCGCAAGCCCGAAGGATTGCTGGGTAGGTGCATGGTGGGCAGCATGAATCGTGCTCATGCTGCCCTTGCGGATTGGGGCCTTAGCTATTTGCCTGAAACAGGTCCCACCGAGATCGCGGAGTTGGGCTGCGGTGGTGGGCGGAATATCCGAGCCCTTTTGCGAAAATACCCTGCCGCGACTGTCGCCGCCTTGGACTATTCAGAAGTATCTGTGGAAAAGGCCAGGA
This sequence comes from Hydrogenoanaerobacterium saccharovorans, assembly GCF_016901815.1. Lineage (GTDB taxonomy): Bacteria > Bacillota > Clostridia > Oscillospirales > Ruminococcaceae > Avimicrobium > Avimicrobium caecorum. Next base: position 44,272 of record NZ_JACSNR010000006.1, on the reverse strand, counting down.
GTGTGAACCGCAAGGGGCTGCAAGCCGGTCGCTGCCGTATCATACAGGGAGAGGTGTCTTGCCTTCCCTTCGAGGATGGCGCATTTGATTTGGTAACCGCATTTGAAACGGTATATTTCTGGCCTGGTCCCACGGAGAGCTTCCGAGAGGTGTACCGAATTCTGCGGCCGGGCGGCATCTTTCTGATCGTCAATGAGTCGGATGGAGAAGATCCCCACGCCAGCAAGTGGCTTTCTGTCATTGATGGGATGAGGATCTTCGATGGAGACCAACTTGCCCGTTTTCTCACCGAGGCAGGTTTTTCTGAGGTCATCCTAAATCGGAATGCGAAAAAGCATTGGCTTTGCGTGCTGGCGATGCGGGGAAACAGCAGCCTTTTAGAAAATGAAGAACTGGGTGGCATCTCATAAATAGTGGAAAATAGTGCGGTCGAGTACGGCATTTGACTTGCCATTCAACCATTGGAATGTTTTTGATGAAGTGTACCGTATATGCTGGAACCAGTGAAACGGACTTTACGACGAATGGAGGAACAGAAGATGTGGAAATACACAATTCAAGTAGGCGGCATGATGTGTGGTATGTGTGAGAGCCATGTGAACGATGCGGTGCGGAAAGCCTTTCCGGTGAAGAAGGTCACCTCATCTCGGAGTAAAAAAGAGACTGTGGTAATCACGGAAGCTGAACTGGATCAAGAGGCTTTACGGGAGGCTATTTCCTCAACTGGCTATGATGTGGGGGAGATTCGGAAGGAGCCTTGGCAGAAGAAAGGGCTGTTTGGCCGATAAGTATCTGAAACGCAGATCAATGGAGAGGAGGCAAGCGGATGCTGGCAGAATGTTTGTCAGAACAGGGAGAATGGACACAAGTGATGCCTGGTGCGCGAGCCTGCCTGTTCTCCCTGCGCGAGAAGACATTCCCTTTGCCCCTTCGGCTGGAGCCTCTGCACTTTGAGGTATTGTTCTGCCTCGCCGGAGGAATCACCCTGACTCGACGGGATGGTACAGTTCTGCGGCTCGGTACCCGGCAGGTGCTTCTCCTCACCGACATTTCTGATCTGTCCGATGCCAGAGTGGAGACCGGCTTAAAGGGTGTTCTGGTGGCGGTGGATGCTCGGGGCGCCCGGGAGAGTCTGAAAACTATTTGCAGCCTGTTAGGCGGTTTGAACTTGAACACGGATCAAGTGCGGCGGTGGATGGTCAGTCGGGGCGGCTGCGCCGTGGAGGGTCCCTCTCACTGGAGCCAGGCGGTCTTTGCTGATCTGGATCGTTTGCCCCGGAGCGAGCGAGCGCGCTGGTGCGTATGGAAGTCGGTAGAACTACTGTATCTGCTCTCCGCCCCGGAGGAACCAGCGGCGGAAATGGCCCCGGTGCTGGATCAGGAGATGACCCGGATTCTGACAGAAACCCGTCAATACATGGAAGCACATCTGGACGAACCTCTCTCCATCTTGAACTTGAGCCGCCGTGCCTGCGTCTCTGCAACGACATTCAAGGAGGGGTTCCGCCGCCTGTACGGGTTGCCGGTCCACACCTGGCTGCAGCAGCGGCGGATGGAACGCGCAGCGGAGTTGCTGCGGGACTCCTCCCTTAGCGTGCTGGGGGTAGCCCAGTCCGTGGGATACAGCAGTGCCAGCCAGTTCTCCGCCGTCTTCCGGCGGCAGTATGGCATGTCGCCAACTGTGTATCGAAAAATGTCTGAACCGGCATAATCCCGTCTGATTCGGTGATACATGGAGCATCCCGTCTGCTATAATATCTCAATACACGGCGGAACGAGCTTGTTTCCGAACAGGAGGAGATCTCAATGAAACAACATCGCTTCTGGGCCTGGGGCGCTGTGATCTGCATGATCATGGTGATGATCACAGGCTACAAACACAAATAATCACATAGCAGAAAGGAAAGATTCTCATGATGAAACACTATGTCAGACTGGCCTGCTTTGTAGGCGGCGCCCTGTTTGGCTCTGCCGGCATAAAGCTGCTTACAAGCAAAGATGCCAAGAAGGCTTATACTCACATCACGGCCGCAGGTCTGCGGATGAAGGAGAGCGTAATGGAGACCGTTACCTCTGTTCAGGAGAATGCCGCCGACATTCTGGCCGCTGCCAAGGACATCAACGAGGCCCGGGATGCCAAGGAAGCCGAGGCTCAGGTGGAAGGTCAGGAAGCCTAAAAACTGCGGAAGGGAGCTGGAAAACGGCTCCTTTTTTCATGAAAGGAGACTTGCATGAGAGCAACCATCGTACACGAGAGCCGGGGCCGGATGCGTCTGCGGCTCCGGCAAAAAAACATGACGATCCACCAGGCGGATCTGCTGGAAACCTGGCTGAAGGGGCAGCACTGGATCCGGGAGGCCGTGGTCCATGAGCGCACCTGCTGCGTCATCGTGACCTATACAGGAGACCGGGAAGCCGTCCTCTCCGCCCTCGGTGCGTTTACCTGGGCCGGGGCGGAGTCGTCCGTCACCCTGTCCGACCACAGCACACGGACTCTGAACCGGGAGTTCCAAGAGAAACTGGTAGGCAAGGTGGCGGTAAAAGCAGCAGCTGCCCTGTTTTTGCCCGCCCCGCTGCGGATTGCCCGGATTGTTTGGCACATGATCCCCTTTCTGCACAGAGGTCTGCGCTGTCTGGGACATCGTCAGATCAAGGTGGAGATGTTGGATGCTTTGTCCATCGGGATCTCCGTCTTCCGCAGGGACTTTGATACCGCCGGCATGGTCATGTTCCTGCTGGAGATCGGGGAACTGCTGGAGGATTGGACACGAAAGAAGTCTGTGGCCGATCTGGCAGAGAGCCTGTCTCTCCACGTGGATCGGGTGTGGCTGAAAACCGAGGCTGGCGAAGTACTTACCCCCATCGGTCAGATCCGGCCCGGCGATTGGGTGGTGGTTCGAGCCGGAAGCGTCATTCCCCTGGACAGCGTGGTGGTGGAAGGGGAGATCACCGTCAACCAGGCATCCCTCACCGGTGAGTCCGTCCCCGTAGCCAAGGGGCCCGGCGGTACAGTTTACGCTGGCACTGTGGTGGAGGAAGGCGAGTCCGTGCTGGAGGTAAAGCAGGCCTCTGGCCAGAGCCGCTATGACCAGATCGTGGAGATGATCCAGCATTCAGAGCAGATGAAGTCCGCCGCCGAAGCCAAAGCATCCAACTTGGCAGACAAGCTGGTACCCTATACCTTTGCCGGCAGCCTGGTGAGCCTTGCGCTCACCAGGAACTTGACCCGGGCCTTGTCGGTGCTCATGGTGGACTTCTCCTGTGCCCTGAAGCTGGCCATGCCCCTGGCGGTACTCTCTGCCATGCGTGAGGCGGGGCGGGAGCACATCACGGTCAAGGGAGGCAAGTTCCTGGAGGCTGTGGCTAGCGCCGATACTATTGTCTTTGACAAGACCGGCACCCTCACCCATGCCCGCCCCCGGGTGGCCTGCGTCGTCCCCTTCAACGGAAAGGAAGAAGCGGAAATGCTGCGTCTTGCCGCCTGTTTGGAAGAACATTTCCCTCACTCCATGGCCAACGCCGTGGTGGAGGCGGCCGAGCGTCGGGGGCTGCGCCACGAGGAGCGCCATGGCAAGGTTGAGTATCTGGTGGCCCACGGCATCGCAAGCTCAGTGGACGGGGAACGGGTACGCATTGGAAGCGCCCACTTCATCTTCGAGGATGAGAAGTGCGTAGTTCCTGCTGAGGAGCGGACCAAGTTCGACGCGCTGCCTTCAGAGTTCTCCCAACTCTATCTTGCCATCGACGGGGTACTCTCCGCCGTGATCTGCATCTCCGATCCTCTGCGGGAGGAGGCACGGGCGGTCCTCTCTGCTCTGCGGAATCTGGGCGTAAAAAATCTGGTGATGCTGACCGGGGACAGCCCCCGTACCGCTGCTTCCATTGCAGAGCAACTGGGGGTAGACGACTTCCGGGCCGGGGTTCTCCCAGCGGATAAGGCAGAGTATGTGGCTGCTATGCGGCGGGAGGGGCACACCGTACTGATGGTGGGGGATGGCATCAACGACTCTCCGGCCCTCTCTGAGGCGGACGCCGGTATCGCTATCAGCGACGGGGCCGCCATTGCCAGGGAGATCGCTGACATCACCATTGCCGCCGACAGTCTGTGGGAGCTGGTGCGCCTGCGGCAGCTGGCCATAGGTCTGATGTGCCGCATCCAGAACAACTACCGCTTTGTCATCGGGTTCAACGGGGCACTGATCGGTCTTGGCGTGGCAGGTATCCTGCCTCCAACCACCTCCGCCATGCTCCACAACCTGTCTACCCTTGGCGTAAGCCTCCACAGCATGACTGCACTGCCCCAGCCAAAACAAAATAAAGTCTCCTGACAAAGCCCGGCGCATATGCGCCGGGCTTTTTCGTATTCCACTTGACAAACTACTGCTTCAGTCGTATTATAACAGTGTTATATAACGCTGTTATAAGGAGAGAGTCTATGGAAGAAAAGTCTAACGCCACGCTGGAAAAAATCCATGAGGCGGCCATGGCCGAATTTCTGGACAAGGGCTTTCAAGGGGCTTCTCTGCGGCAGATCGTGAAAAATGCCGGGGTAACCACCGGTGCGTTCTACGGTTATTTCTCCAGCAAGGAGGCGCTTTTTGCCTCCATCGTGGAGCCGCACGCGGCTGCTTTGATGGGGCGGTTCATGGAGGCGCAGACTTCCTTTTCCGAACTGCCTGAGCAGGAACAGCCGGAGCACATGGGGCTGGAGTCCAGCCAGTGCGTGAATTGGATGGTGGACTATATCTGCGACCACCGGGAGCCGGTGAAGCTGCTGCTGTGCAAGGCCGAGGGCACCAGCTACGAGCACTTTGTCCACAACATGGTAGAGGTGGAGGTGGAGTACACGCTCCGTTACATGGATGTTCTCCGCCGCCTGGGCCGGGAGGTCCCGGAACTGAGCCAGTCTCTTTGCCACATCATCGCCAGCGGAATGATGGGCGGCCTTTTTGAGATCATCGTACATGATATGCCGAAAGAGCAGGCCCTGCGGGATGTAGAACAGTTCCGCACTTTCTACACGGGTGGATGGCTGAAATTGATGGGGGGATGACCCCTATCTTTTTTGAATATTAGTTAGTTATTACTAACTTGAAGAAGGAGGTTTTTCCATGAAGCAGAAGAAAAAGAGTGATGTTGCGGTCCTGCTGGACTACGCAGGCAGTCACAAGAGGCTGACCTTCCTGGGGCTGGCTCTGTCGGCGGTATCCATGCTGTTGAGCATGGCACCCTACATTTGTATCTGGCTGGTGGCCCGGGATCTGATCGCTGTGGCGCCGGACTGGACCCGGGCGAAGGACATCGCTCAATACGGCTGGCTGGCTTTTGGCTTTGCGGTGGCCGGCATCGTCCTGTACTTTGCAGGATTGATGTGTACCCATCTGGCGGCCTTCCGCACAGCGGCTAACATTCGCAAGCAGGGCGTTGCCCATGTGATGAAAGCCCCGCTGGGCTTCTTCGACTCCAATGCCTCCGGCCTCATCCGGGGACGGCTGGATGCGGCGGCGGCCGATACCGAGACCCTGCTTGCCCATAATCTGGCGGACATCGTAGGCACCATCACCCTGTTTGTGTCCATGCTGGTGCTGATGTTCGTCTTTGACTGGCGGATGGGCGCGGCCTGCCTGCTGGCGGCGGTGATTTCCATTATCGCTATGTTCTCTATGATGGGCGGCAAAAACGCCAAACTGATGGCAGAGTATCAGGCAGCCCAGGACCGTATGACCAAGGCGGGCACCGAGTATGTCCGGGGCATTCCGGTGGTCAAGATTTTCCAGCAGACCGTTTATTCCTTCAAAGCCTTTCAGGAGGCCATTGAGGATTACAGTTCCAAAGCGGAGCACTATCAGGGCGATGTGTGCCGTGTGCCCCAGTCCATCAATCTGACCTTTACTGAGGGCGCTTTTGTGTTCCTGGTGCCTGCGGCTCTTTTCCTGGCTCCCGGAGCTCTGGCCGGCGGTGACTTTGCGGGATTTATTACAAACTTCGCCTTTTACGCGGTGTTCTCCGCCATCATTTCCACCGCGCTTGCCAAGATCATGTTTGCCGCATCCGGTATGATGCTGGCCAGTACTGCGCTGGGGCGCATTGACCAGGTCATGTGCGCTCCTGAACTGAAAGTGCCTGAACACCCTCAATCCCCCGGAAGCAGCCGTGTAGAATTTGAAGATGTGAGCTTTACATACGACGGGGCCCAGACCTCTGCCCTCTCCCATGTGTCCTTCACAGCGGAGCCGGGACAGACCGTAGCCCTGGTAGGGCCCTCCGGCGGCGGAAAGACCACCGCTGCCAGTCTGATCCCCCGCTTCTGGGACGCCACCTCCGGCGTGGTGAAGGTGGGCGGCGTGGATGTGCGGCAGATCGATCCCCATGTACTCATGGATCAGATCGCCTTTGTGTTCCAGAACAGCCGCCTGTTCAAAGCCTCCATTTTGGAGAATGTCCGGGCCGCCCGTCCCAACGCCACCCGGGAGCAGGTGCTCTCGGCGTTGAAGGCCGCCCAGTGTGAGGACATTCTGGAGAAATTGCCCCAGGGCATGGACACCCTGATCGGCTCCGAGGGGACTTATCTCTCCGGCGGCGAGCAGCAGCGCATCGCCCTGGCCCGGGCCATCCTGAAGGATGCGCCCATCGTTGTGCTCGATGAAGCCACCGCCTTTGCTGACCCAGAGAACGAGGCGTTGATCCAAAAGGCGTTTACCGAGTTGACCCGTGGCCGCACCGTTATCATGATTGCCCACCGCCTGTCTACTGTGGTGGGTGCGGACAAGATCCTGGTGTTGGAGGAGGGACGCATCGTGGAGCAGGGCTCCCATCAGGAGCTGACTGCCTCCAGCGGCCTCTATGCCCGGATGTGGGCGGATTACAACAAGGCAGTCCAGTGGAAGATCACCAGCGAACAGTGAGAGAGGGGTGAAGAATATGTTCAGCAAAAACTTTCAGAGGAAATACGCCCTCACCGACCAGGGCGTCAAAAATGTCAAAAAGGGAACCTTCTGGACGGTCATTGTCAACCTTGTCGTCATGGGCGGCATGAGCATCCTGTATCTGCTGATGTACAGCCTGATGGGAACCTTTACAGATGACCAGCCGCTGCCCAACGCAGCCCTCCTGCTCGGGCTGGTGGTTGTATTCCTGATTCTTTCCTTTGTGACTCATCTTCAGCAGTACTACGCCACCTATGGACTAGTCTATAACGAGGTGAAATCCACCCGTCTCAGTCTGGCGGAGCGGCTGCGCAAACTGCCTTTGGGCTACTTCGGCAAGCGGGATCTGGCGGATCTGACCGAGACCATTATGGGCGATGTGAACCGCATGGAGCATGTCTGGTCCCATGTGCTGGGTTATCTGTACGGTGCCTATCTCTCCACGACGATTATCGCGGTGTGCCTGCTGGTGTATGACTGGCGGCTGGCCATCGCCTGCCTGTGGGGTGTGCCGGTGGCTTTTGGCCTGCTGTTCGGCACCCGGAGGATTTCCGCCCGGACCTCTGAGCGGACGAAAAAAGCCGCGATCCGCGTCTCCGACGGCATTCAGGAAGCTCTGGAAAATGTCCGGGAGATCCGCGCCACCAATCAGGAGGAGCGCTATCTGGCCGGGCTCAATCAGAAGATTGACGACCATGAGAAGGTCACCATCCAGGGCGAGCTGGGGACCGGCATCTTCGTCAATGCGGCCAGCGTCATCATGCGCCTGGGGGTAGCTACCACCATTCTGGTGGGAGCCGGCCTGATTCTTTCCGGGCAAATCGACTTCATGCTGCTGTTTTTGTTCCTGCTGGTTATTACCCGCATGTATGCGCCTTTTGACCAGAGCCTGGCTCTCATCGCTGAGATGTTTGTGTCCCAAGTATCCGCCGACCGCATGAACGAGATCTACGACACCCCCACGGCTGAGGGTGCGGAGGTGTTTCAGCCCAAGGGCTACGATATTGAGTTCGACCATGTGGGGTTTGCCTATGACAGGAAAAAAGTGCTGGACGGTGTGAGCTTTACCGCCCGGGAGGGCGAAGTGACTGCCCTGGTGGGTCCTTCCGGGTCCGGTAAGAGTACCTGCGCCCGACTGGCTGCCCGGCTGTGGGATGTAACAGAGGGAAGCATCAAGGTAGGCGGCGTGGACATCTCCACGGTGGACCCGGAGGCATTGCTGACCGATTACTCTATGGTATTCCAGGATGTGGTGCTCTTTGACGACACGGTGATGGAGAATATCCGTCTGGGCAAGCGAGGCGCCACCGACGATGAGGTGCGGGCCGCGGCTGAGGCCGCCAACTGCGGGGAGTTCATCTGCCGCCTGCCCCAGGGATATAATACTCCCATCGGGGAAAACGGCGCAAAACTCTCCGGCGGAGAGCGGCAGCGCATCTCCATCGCCCGGGCGCTTTTGAAGAACGCCCCCATCGTCCTGCTGGACGAGGCCACCGCCAGCCTGGATGTGGAAAATGAGACAAAGGTGCAGGGTGCGCTCTCCCGCCTGCTGACAGGCAAGACGGTGCTGGTTATTGCCCACCGGATGCGTACTGTGGCGGGAGCCGACCACATTGTGGTGCTGGAAAACGGCCATGTGGCCGAGCAGGGTACGCCTGCGGAGCTGATGGAGCGCGGAGGCCTCTACCGCCGTATGGTGGAGCTCCAGAGCGAGAGTGCCCGTTGGCAACTGGGCTAATTATTTCGTTTATTCAAGTTCATTCGAACTTTCCTTCGGGAGTACAACATCCTCTGATCGTTCCAGTAAGATACGGACGTTTTGGTTGAGGGTGTCGTACTCCCGTTCTTTCTGTTGAGCCTTCCTGTATTCCGATTGCAGGGCGGTCCTTCTGGCGGTGAGCTCATCCATTTCGGCCCGGAGCCGCTGGGCAGCGGGCAGGGGTACGGCGTTCAACCGTTTCAGTTCCCTTGCCGCCGCCTCGAACAGGATGATCTCACTCTCATGCCCCCGGAGAAATTTCTCCTTGTCCCTGGACTGGCGGTATTGGTCATACAAGGGGCGAAGCTGACGATAGGTGGCGGCGTGCTTCATGGTGAGGGTCAGCCACTCCATTTCCTTTTCGGTTGCCCGGAGATCCGCCTTTACCCTGCGGTGGCTGCCACTCCATTGCGCCGCTCAGACAGTTTCTCTAAACTTCCAATGCCATGCCCCGTCAGGAAGCAGCGTTTCCGCTGCCCGTATCAGGTTCTCGATGGTTGCCCAATGTTTGTAGCCGGCGCTCTGCTGGGCTTTGATGTTGTTCTGGATGTCGATGAGTAAACTGGGTCTCCCGGTGAGCTGTTTCGGCTGGCGGGAGGGGCAGGGCCTTCCGACAATCCGAGTGGCCAGGGCTTCCTCGGCATAGTCAGCGCCCAGGGTTTTCAAACGGGTAAACTGCTTCTGACCCGGAGTCCTGGCAGATATGTACTTGTCCCATTTCAGTTCATCCCCTTTCCGCTGAAGGCGACGGAGCGGGTCCTCCAGGTCGGTGCAGCCGGGCAGGAGCCGGTTGATGACGGAGCGGAACTTCACCTTGTAGCTGGTGATGTTCTGTTCTGCTCGATGCTCAATATAGCTCTTGCCCTTATCCCAGCCGGAGACAATGACGGACAGACCACGCTCCTTTCAGATCCGGTCACTAGTGCGGCGGATCTCATGGTAGCTTCTCTTGTTGGAGTGGTAGTGCCGGTGATCCTGGAAACTGACCGCATTGAAGATCCGGTGATTATAAGCATGGTCCTTGTCAATGTAAAAGGTGTGGATATTCTGGCATCTGCGGGTACGCTTGGTTTTGGAAGTCTCAAAATCTGTGTTCAGGTTAAGTCCACGGACGCGCCAGTGGATTGGATGGTTTTGGATGGGCGGTGTGATGAAAAACTTTGGTGCAGAATACGGCTTGTTAGTGTCATGGAGCGGTTTCAAATCTTCCATTATCAATGAAACCGCCAAACAGTTCTTTGAAATTCGTCTTTGGACGCATAAGGAAATCAGTGAAGAGTTCTTGCGTTACTACGATCAGATGGATGATGAGATAAAAGAGCTGATTCCACTCAAAAAGATATGGGTGGTAAATGGCAATGACAACTAACTAAGGTAGTTATCCAAGTTAAAACTGGATTGCAATTAACATGGTTTGAGGTTTCTTTTTAAAGAAATGAAATGGCTTCATTTTACTGGGAAACTGCAAGCCATGTTTTTCACGATTTTTTTAGTCTTACTCACCGAATGAGATCCTTTTGACAAATCAAAACTTTCATGTTACAGCATAGATAAAGAACATTTGTTCTAACTATAGCTGGTACACTGCCAGCATTTTTTAGTCGAACAGACATACATACCAAACTGAATCACACAGATAGGCACCGAGCAAGGTGCTGTTGTTGTGTTGCTCAGAAATGGTATGTATGTCTTTTTCTTTTGCAGTCGGAAAGGAGGAATGTTGTATGAAAGAGTCAATCTACAAAAGCTATGAGGAACTTCCGCTGTTCCTGAATGCCGAAACGGTGGCAAAGGTGTTGGGTGTCGCCCCATCCACAGCTTACGAGCTGATGCACGAAGCGGATTTTCCAACCCTGAAGATCGGCAACCGGATGGTTGTCCCGAAGGAGCAGTTCATTGCCTGGGTGCAGCCGCATACAGAGGGAGGGGTTCAGTGAAGCATCAGAAGTGACCAAAACGTGATCCAATCAAAAACTATTTTCCAGTACCAAATGAAGTGTTCCTGTTTGGTCTGTCACCGGGAGAGCTGGCGGTGTATTCTTACCTACTTTTCTGCGAGGACAGAAGTACTTATCAGTGCTGGCCCAGTTTCAAAACCATCGGGAAGGCCATCGGAATGAGTCCCAACACAGTGCGAAAGTATGTACGAATGTTGGAAGAGCGAGGACTCATCACCACAGAGTCGACCAGCATCATCACGAAGGACGGTCAAAAGCGAAATGGGAATCTACTCTTCACCATCCGTCCGATTCAGGAAGCAGTAGAGCAATTCTACCAGCAGCAGATGGAGAAAATATCTCTGGATGTACAGAGGAAGAAAGCATCAGGTACGAAAGCCAGGCAGGAACGCCCTGCGTGACCGGCTGTGTGGGCTTGTGTGAGGCTTTCCTGGTCGAGGTAGAGAAACAATACCCAAACCCACAGCAACACCGGTTTGGGCCAATTTTGAGGCAGTTTGAGGAAGCACATCCTATCGCAGCAAAAGGAAAAGAGAGGGTTTCCATGTCCCCTAATAATGTTTTATAGAACATTATTAGGGGGATCGAAGGATGGAGCCTCCTGTATAAAAACTGCGCCGCATAAACAAAGAAAAGGACTTTGGGGATATGACCCAAAAAAGAAAAAATCCTGAAGATCAGATGGAGACAAAGCTGGATCTCCTCGCTGTCCCACCTGTGTGGGCCTGTGTGCGGCTTTTGCCGGGAGGGTAAGGAAACAACCCCCTCGCTCCCATGCCAGCCCCTGTTTGGTCGTTTTTGTGGAGTGTTTGGGAAGGCAGGATTTTTGTAGGTTAGCCAGCCAAGCAAGACCGAGATCCCATTCACAAATCAGCCAAATTTGACGAGTTCTATGGCCTGTTCTAAAGAGCGGTTTCCTCCGAAAAACAGAGGTGACACATGGGGTCGAAAATGAAGCAGGATAAAAAGGCTCCCATAAGGGAGCCTTTTCTGTCATGGAAAAGAAGCTGTGCCGAAGGGGAAGAAACCGGGAGGACGGCTCTTGAAAATGCGCGGGATCCTTGTATATAATGAGAACAGAAATTCCGATCTGTAGGAAATTTACAGAAGGGCGGTGGCAGTATGAAACGGTATTTCTCGATCCGGGAAGCAGCTGAAAAGTGGGGTGTTTCCGAGCGGAGAATCAATCAGTATTGTATTGAAGGGCGGATCCCCGGGGCACAGAAAGTCGGACGGGCATGGACAATCCCGGCCGGTGCGCGGAAACCGGAAGATCCCCGTCAGAACCGCCGGAAGGCTGCTCCGGTCATGTCCGGATCTGCTGTGGGCGGCACTCTGCTGGATCATACAAATTTCATGCCGCTGATGAGTACTCCGTTCCAGCCGGGACACTGTCTGGAGGCAGTGGAGGCCATGGCGGCAGGCCCTCAGCGGGATATAGCGCTGGCTGAGTACCACTATTTCTGCGGTCAGCCCGAGGCAGCAGTCCGGGAGGCAGAAGCCTATCTCAGCAGCCCGGATATGGGAGCACGGTTTTCGGCCAGTCTGCTCTATGCCTATGCCAATCTTCCTCTGGGAGCCATTCCGCAGGCCAAGTTTGCCCTGGGACAGCTGATAGCCTTCCTCTCCGAAGCCGGGGAACAGTCGCCTCAGTATCAGGCGGCTTCTGCCTTTGTGGCATCCACCGGTGCGGTTCTACTCCATCTGCCCATGCCCGAGGAGATGCCGGAAATTGAAACTTTCCTGCCGCTGCTTCCGCTGGGAGTGCGGGCATTTGCGCTGTATGTGCAGGCCCATGCCCTCTATCTGAAGGCGGAATATACCCGCAGTGTCGGGATTGTTGAGGCAGCTCTTGCCATGGGTGCATCCCATTATCCCATTCCGGCCATCTATCTGCATCTAGTGTCGGTGATGGATTATATGAGCCTCAAACAGCCCGACCGTGCTGAGGCGCATCTGCTCAAGGCATGGGAGATTGCCCGACCGGATGATCTTATCGAAGGCTTCGGTGAACACCATGGTCTGCTGGGCGCCATGCTGGAAGCAGTAATCAAGCCGAATTGGCCGGAAGATTTTAAGCGGATTATCGACATTACCTACCGTTTCTCTTCGGGATGGCGAAGAGTTCATAACCCTCTGACCGGCCATGATGTAGCAGATGATCTTACCACAACAGAGTTTGAAATGTGTATGTTGGCAGCCCGTGGCTGGACCAATCAGGAAATTGCGGAACATCTGAATATATCGGTAAATACAGTCAAGACACACCTGTCTGAAGCCATGAAAAAGCTTCAGGTGAACAACCGGAAAGATCTGAAAAAATATATGCTGAAGTAAACAGTGCGCTTTTGGCAGGATCCACAAATTCATCACCCATTTCAGGGGTCTGAATGGGCGATAGGCAGAAAAATGCTCTTCTGATATACTATTCTTAGGATATTTTCTGAATCCTAAGAAGGAGGCGGTCTATCATGAAGAAACGGATTCTGTCCCTGTGTATGGCGCTGTTTGTGACAGTGTCCATGCTGCCGGCCAGAGCTTTTGCCAGCCCGGCGGACAGTGGAACAGTGATCGTTACAGCTGGTCTGTGTGAGCATCACACACAGCACGATGAGAGCTGCGGTTACAGCGAAGGGATCGGGGAGATCCCCTGCGGCCATGAGCACAGTGAGGACTGTTATGTCACCGCAGAGCAGTGTGTTCACCAGCATGATGAGGACTGCGGCGGTCTGACCGACCCGGCAGCCTGTACTCATTCATGCAGTGAGGAGAACGGCTGTATTGTAAGCACACTGGACTGCCAGCATCAGCACGATGAGACCTGCGGCTATGCCCCGGCTGTGGAGGGAACTCCCTGCACCTATGAGTGTGAGCTCTGTGCAGCTGCGGCCGTGAACCAGCCGGAGGAAATGCCTGATGCGGACGAGTGCACCTGCGCTGCCCTCTGCACTGAGGGGGCAGCGGATGCGTCCTGCCCGGTCTGCGGAGTGGAAGAAGCAGACCTCACCGCCTGTCAGGGCAAGACTGCGGAGGCAGTCTGCACCTGTGCCGCTCTCTGCACTGAGGGGGCAGCGGATGCGTCCTGCCCGGTCTGTGGAGCGGAAGAAGCAGACCTCACCGCCTGTCAGGGCAAGGCTGCGGAGGCAGTCTGCACCTGCGCCACTCTCTGCACTGAGGGAGCAGCGGATGCGTCCTGCCCGGTCTGCGGAGCGGAAGAAGCAGACCTCACCGCCTGTCAGGGCAAGGCTGCGGAAGCAGTCTGCACCTGTACTGCCCTCTGCACTGAGGGGGCAGCGGATGCGTCCTGCCCAGTCTGCGGAGCGGAAGGGGCAGATCTTTCTGCCTGTGCCGCGCCGGTAATGCTTCCCCTCATGTCACCCAGATCCGGGGAAGAAAGCATCAAAGTGAGCGCAACGACCCTGACTTCCACAACAGACAATCCGGTAGTCTATGCGAGAAATGCCGGATATGGTCATGAGGCTCTGATTATAACTGACGGCGCAAATGAAAGAAACTACAATGTCAAGTGGGATGGTACAACCCTGACCCTCCGGGACGCCACGGTCTTTGTAGAACGCACCGGAGATCTGACAATCGAGTGTATCGGAACAAACAAAGCTACAGGCACTCCGGCTGCGGCGATCCATGTAATGGGAGGAAGCCTGACTTTCACCGGCAGTGGATCCCTCAGCGCTGAGATAGGCGGCACTGGTGGCGAAAGCGCAATTGTCGCCGAAGGAGATATTATTGTCGAAAGCGGAACGATCAGCTCCGACCACGCCATTCAGGCCAGATATAATTTCATCTTCCGGGGTGGTTCTGTCCTGACTAAGCCCAATACAAATGCTTCTGCCCGAAAGCCGAGTATCCAGATCGAACAGGATTCCGGAACGATCGTGGTCGAACCACCGTCCGGAAAGGCGATCGAGCTTGTGGTAAATTCGTACGGAAGGCAGTACTACACCGGGAAGACTGTACTGCCCAAAGAGATGTTCTACGGAAACGAGGCCAGTATAAATGTCACTGCCCCCAACATCTTTGTAGGAGACCTGGGACTTAACGGCAGCATCGGCAATCCTGCCTACGCCAAAACGGATGAAAGCGGAGCTGTCACTGAGGGCGGCGCAGAAGATTATAACATCAAGTGGGACGGCGAGATCCTGACCCTCCGGAACGCCACCATCAAGTCCTATACAGATCTGATGGGTGTCAAGGCTGCTGTCCGCACTACAGATATATGGGACCTGACCATTGCGCTGGAAGGCGAAAAGAATATCATTGATGTTCCTGAGGGCGTCAACGGAATAATCCATAACGGCAGGGTATTTCCCGAGCTTACCTTCAGGGCAAACGCTGCTGGCAGCATTCTGGATATTACAGTCGGAGGCGACAATGCTGTCTATGCCGAACAGTATATGACAGTGGAAAGCGGTACCATCTATATCGATGGCGGCAGCGAGAGCAGCATCTACTGTGAAGATTGGCTTACCATCAATGGAGGTCATGTCGTTATCGGGCAGGACAAGGAAAGTCCTGTGGGAATCCATATGGGAAACGAGTCGTTAGCTAAGCTCGAAATCAACGACGGTACTCTTGAGATTAAGGAAAAGGTAACGACAGGTGTCCTGACTGATTTCTGCTTTGCGATCAATGGCGGAACTCTGGATATCGCAGCGAAAGAAACCGGTATTCACCTGAGCACTACCGGCGGTATGTTCTTCAGCGGCGGCAATTCCACAATTCATGCAGGAGTGACTGGTGTCCTCAACGCAGGCGGCCATGTTACCTTTGAAAACGACTGCGATGTAGATATTACCGCAAAAACCGGTGTTGATACCCTGCAAAACGAAGTCCGCTTCAGAGGCGGCAGCATTTCCATCACAGCCAGTGGAGATACGGCTGTTCATGCCACAGAAGTCTTCTTCACCGACGGCAGCATCTCCATCACAGCCAGCGGAGATGCGGCTGTTCGTGCCGAAGACGCCTGTATCAGCGGCGGTGAGGTCACTGTCACGTCCGCGGGCAGCGCCTTTGCGCTGACTGGTAACATGACAGTCCAGCCTCCCTCCGGCAAGAATATTGCCATGGAGAATGGCGCTGACGCAGCGACCGCCGAACCTGTATTGGGTTCTCCCTTTGATATAGACACTGTTGTCAGCCCCAGCGGCGCTTATTTCCACAGTAAAGTGTCGGAGGACAGCTACGAAATCTATGTGGGAGGAGTGGGATTCAGCGGTTCTCCGGGAAGTCCTGTTTACGCCAGAACCGATGCGTACGGAACGGTTACTGTGGGCGGCAGCGAGAATGATTACAACATCAAATGGGATGGCTCGACTCTGACCCTCCGGAATGCCTACATTACCGGTGTCCGGGTGTCTGTGCAGGAGGCAAACGGAATGCTGTGTGCTGCTGCCATCAGCCGGAAGGGAGATCTTGAGATCGCTCTGATCGGAGAGAACACGGTCCGCACCGGAACAGCGGTGGAAAATACCAGCAGTTATGCGATTTACGCAGACAGCGACAACACCGGTTCCGATGAAAGCGAAACCTGTGTCCTGAAAATTTCCGGTACCGGTACACTGATTGCTGAAAGCAGCGATCTGAATATCAGTACAGACATGTCCTTTAACAGTGCCGGTATTTTCGCTGCGAACTCCCTTATTATAGAAGATGGAGTTACTGTGAAAGCCACCGGCGGCGAGGCTGCTTATAATGGCAGCTCCAGCGGCGGCATCTTTGCCAGCTACAGAGGAATCGGTGACGTCATTCTTTCGGGAGATATTACCGCTGTCGGTGCTGAGGCAGGCGACAGCTATGGCATCCTGATCGGAGACTTCAGTTCCGGTGGTGTGGATATCACGCTTTCGGGTACCATTGATGCACGGAGCGGTAAAGGCAACACTGGCGGGTTCAACTACAGCTACAGCTACGGTATCAGAGCAAGGTCTGTAAATACACTGAATATTTCGGGACGCATCACTGCGCACAGCGGCCCGATTGTGACTGAAAAAGGCAACAGCTATGGCCTGAGCAGTTCCGGTGTAATAACAGTAGAACCGGATGCGTATCTTGAAGCGCACAGCGAAGATGCTAATTTCAGCATAGGAATCTCTGCGCAGGATACATTCACAATCAATGGCGGTACAATCATAGCCGAACCCAGCACCAGCGATAAAACCATGGGAAGCTACGGCATCTCGGGCGAATCAGAAATCATTGTGAACGATGGCTCCCTGACAGCTGTCGGCAGCTGCGCGCGCGACACCAGTTATGGGATCAGGGTGCTGGGAGACTTTACTGTAAATGACGGTTTCGTACAGACTGATTCCGCACAGGTCACCAATACGGAGTACGGCACCGACAGCTATGGCATTACAGCATATAATATCCGTATTGCCGGCGGCACAGTGAATGCTGCAGGTGTTCAGCACGGTCTCCATATCGGATACTCACATACTCCGGGTGTCATCACAATCATCGGCGGTAAAGTTACTGCCACTGCTTCCAATGCGGATGGTCAGGCCATTATGGCAGGAGCAGGTTCTTCTGTCACCGTCCAGCCGGAAGCAGACAGAGTGGTTGAGATAAAGGCCGGCGAAAGCGGAGCTTCCGCCGCAGAGGTGATCGGTTCTCCCATCGGATACTCGGAAAACGGAACTTCGGTTACAGTGAGCGGCCGGTACTTCCACAGCATGGAGAAGCAGGCTCCCAACATCTATGTGGGCGGCACAGGACTCTATGGTACGAAGGATCAGATTGTCTATGCCAGGATTGCTTCGGATGGATCCATTACAGAGGACGGCAGCGCAAATGACTATAACATCAAGTGGGACGGCGAGACCCTGACCCTCAACGGAGCCAGAATCACCAAGGCCCGGACCACTCTTACAGAAACAGCTGCAGTCTACCGTGAAGGCGATCTGAAGATTGAGCTTCAGGGTGTCAACACCATTACCGGTGCGGCAGCAACCGATGCCAGCAGCTATGGCATCCATGTAGTAAAGTCCATCACAGGTACCGATACTGCCCCGGGTGATCTTCTGATCTCCGGCACAGGTTCCCTGACTGTTGCTGCAGGAACGGCTTCCGGTACCAATTCCGACAGCTTCGGCATCTATGTCAGCGGCGGAGTCACTGTCTCCGGCGGCAGCACAGTTATTGCCAACGGCGGTGCGGCTGATTCCCGCAGTATGGGTATCTATGCTGTCAGCCAGATCGGAACTTCCGGCAGTGAAATCTCTGTCACAGGCGGAAAGGCTGACAATATCAGCTATGGCCTTGGCTCTGGCGGCGCGATTACACTCTCCGGCGGAAAAATTACCGCTTCCGGCGGCGAGGCGCTCGAAAGTTACGGCATCTATGCCAAAACTTCCGTTACAGTTGAGAATGATGCCGATGTAACAGCCAATGGCGGCACAGCCATCGATAAAAGCTATGGCATCTATGTATCGAACGGCAGCGTCGGAATTACCGGCAGTACTGTAGCTGCCACCGGCGGCGAGGCAGGTGTGAGCTGCGGCATCTGTGCCGACACCTCCGTTACAGTCGGGGATAACGCCAGTGTGACTGCCGCCGGTGATGCAGCCGCCAGCTTCAGCTGCGGCGTTTATATCGAGAATGGCAGCATGGAAATTTCCGATGGCATCATCACGGTCAACAGCGGCGATGTTTCTGCCCCTGAGGGCGAAAGTTACGGCATCTGTGCATATAACTCCATCACCCTTTCTGGCGGTGAGGTCACTGCCCGGACAGGGGAAGCTTCTCGGTCCCAGGGTATGTATGCTCAGAATGGCGCAGTCAGCGTCAACCCTCTGAACGGCGAGGCCGTTGAGGTTCGGACAGGAGCGGATGAAAGCACCGCCCAGATGATCGAGGGTGCACCCTTCGAAGTCCGGCAGGATATCACCGGACTGATTGCCGGACAGAGATTTGTCCGGACTCTGGCAGGTACAGTCTATACCATTACAGTGGAAGCAAGTGAGAATGGTACCGTCACAGCTCCGGAAAAGGCTGTGGAGGGAAGTACAGTCACACTGACTCCCACCCCTGATTCCGGATACCGGCTTGCACGATGGGAAATTACTCCGGCTGTGGAAATCAGCGGCAACAGCTTTGTGATGTCCGGCGAGCCTGTCACAGTCAAGGCTGTCTTTGAGAAAATCTCCAGCAGTTCCAGCAGCTCCGGCAGTTCCAGCAGCGACAGGAAGCGGGAATTCTGGGAAGATGTCCGGGATGCCATTGAAGATGCAGAACCCGGAGAGACTGTCAAGGCCGAGGCACGCAGCAATGACCGGATGCCCTATTGGGTAATGGATGCCCTGTGGGAAGCCGGAGATATTACGCTCCATATCACCTGGAACGGCGGAGAGGATATCATCATTCCTGCCGGTGCAGCTCTGGAGCCGGAAGCATACAGAATCTACTATCCGCTGTCCTATCTGGCCGAACTGGACTTCACCGTTCCGGCAGAGGAAGACAGTACAACGACCAATCCGGAAACCAGCGGAATCCTGTCCATCACCACTCCGGAGACCCCGGATGAGGAAACTGAGGAAATCACAGATCCCGACCGTGGTCTTGCTGAAACTCCCGAACTCCGGGACGAGGGTGTAGAACAGACAATCTCCGGTGTCGATGAACCGGAGGAGCTCCAGCAGTCCGGCAGCATCCTGCCCTGGATCGCAGCAGCAGGTATTCTGCTGGCTGCAGGCATCGGCGGCTTCCTGTTCTGGAAACGCCGGAAAAAGGACTAAAGGAATAGCTCTGCAAAGGGTTTTCTGAATCAAAGAAGAGACGCTGTCAGCAAAAGGATGCTGGCAGCGTCTCTTTGTTCTGTGCCGGAGCCATAAGGTGTTCAGATGCCAAAAGCAGGTTCTGCAAACCTGGAGCAGGCCATAAGACTGTAAGCAGAACCGGTGCTGCGCGGAAATAAAAGCCGGTGCAGGTCTGCCGCATAATTCTGATCTGAGCCGGAACGAATCCCGGTTTGACAACTTCCTGATAAAGCGATATAAAGAAGATAGAAGCAGACAGGATTCTTTTTACAGGCAATGAGGAGGTATAGCGTGAAATCCAGAATGTTGATTGCGTTGGGGATTGCAGTCTGCCTTTGTCTGGGAGCGTGTTCGCTCCAGGATACAGAGGTTCTGAACAGCGAACCGGAACAGGAGGCTTCCTCTTTTTATACCCCAGTATCGCTGGATTATAAGGTACAGAAACTGCCCCAGGATACCATAGACACTATGGCGGCCGATGGGTTCCAGTGGGGCGGCAGAGGGGCTCCAGAGCTTTCTGTCAAGTGGAAGGGCGATGATGAGCTGCTGTTTTTCCTCTATCGGATCGACCCTTTCCTGCCAAGCAATTCCATGCGGATATTTTCCTATCAGCTCTCGACAAATACACTGTCTTTCCTGACTGAGATCGCAGAATATGATTTAACAGGGAACTGTTTCCAGCAAGGGGAGTTTTCCTATCTGTGCCTGAATCGCCCATATTTTGCCAAGGTTTGCCGGATCGGGAATGGTACTGCGGAAACAATGGAGGTGAATCCATGGGGCGGCGAAATTTCTCCGACCGGAGAGCTGGCAAAGCTCGGCCTGGAAGACAGCTCTGTCACGATCTGTGATTTTTTGGAGCGGGAAGCGGGACAGGAGAAATCTCGTTTTTATGTGGGCGACCAGGAGGAGTATGTCAGCTGGTCTCCGGACAGCCGGTATCTGGCCTTTTATCAGAGTGATAACAGCTGGTATGCCGGGGATTACGGAGTTCTGCATCTCTGTGATGACAGCCAGTATACCATTTACGACCGGGAGGGGAATGTGGTATACAGCGGTGCGGCCGATGGGTTCCACTGGTGTGAAGAGCCGGACTTCTTTACCCTTTTGGTGTCGGACAGAGGAGAGGAACGGTGGAAACTGATCAGCCTGGCAGAAGGAGGGGAATATCTCCTGCCCGCCTATCCGGATGGGCGTATCCTCCTGCAGGAGCCGGATTTCGCATTGATCCTGGTCTATGCGACGGAAAGTGATCCAAAGCAGATCGTATTCGTGGATCACCGGACAGGGGAGTGGATTCCCATGGAAGAGATAGATCTGGAGAACAGCCAGTTGGAAACAGCAGACTATAACAGGGATACACAGACAGCAGTGCTGACCATCTGGGAAGAAGAGGCATCAGAAGGTATTATAGTGGCCAGCAGGCCGGTCTGCTATCAGATCCGCCTGTCTGAGAAATAGCTGGTATTGCATTTTTGAGACGGGATGGCTGCATAAAATAGATAGAAGGCATATTTTCCCGCGCTGAGAAAAGATATAAAAATCAGTATAAGGATAAGTAATGGCTTCCATGGAGAACAGTCCGGACTTCTGAGTGGGAAACGGACTGTGGATATACTTGCAGATGGCAGATATTCTGGCTTTATCCGGAAGAATACCGGCATATGAAATATCCGGCTGTGGATGATTCGGTATTTTTACAGAAAATCAGGCCGGATCAGGGCCTGAAATTTTATAAAATAGAGGATTGATTTTTTGGAGGAATGATACTAAAATAGATTCTGTAATTTTGATAGGGTCAGAGGATCCGGAGAAAGGAGAATGAAGATGTCTGCAGGAAATTGCTATGTTCTTTCAAGAATCGCATGGACGCAGTGTCTCATCCGCCCGGTATCCTTCACCAATCAAAAGAGAAGAAAAGCAGCTTTCTGACTAACAAGGCCGTGGTGCACCTGCACCCCGGCCCTTTTTGTTGGGAAAATACTGGGAGGTTTGAAGATTATGAGAAAATTGGAACAGATTTATGAGGGCAAGGCTAAGAAGGTATTCCGTACCGATGATGAGAATGTGTATCTGGTACAGTACAAGGACGATGCCACTGCATTCAATGGTCTGAAAAAGGGTACCATTGAGGGCAAGGGTGTCATCAACAACAAGGTAACCAATTTTCTCATGCAGATGCTGGAGACCAAGGGAATTCCCACTCACTATGTCCAGCAGCTCTCTGACCGTGAAACACTGGTGAAGAGAGTACAGATCGTTCCGCTGGAAGTTGTAGTGCGCAACATTGCAGCCGGCAGCCTGTCCAAGCGGCTTGGTCTTGAGGAAGGCACTCCTCTTGCTACCACTGTTCTGGAATACTGCTATAAGAACGATGAACTGGGCGATCCTATGATCAATGAGACCCATGTATATGCCATGAACCTGGCAACTCCCGAGGAGATGGATACCATCCGGGATTATGCGCTGAAGATCAATGCCATTCTGCGGGATTATCTCAAGGAAGCCAATATTGATCTGATTGACTTCAAGCTGGAATTCGGCCGTACACCCGATGGCAAGATCATTCTGGCAGATGAGATCAGCCCGGATACCTGCCGGTTCTGGGACAGCAAGACCATGGAAAAGCTGGATAAGGACCGTTTCCGTCGGGATCTTGGCAATGTTGAAGGTGCATATCACGAGGTAATGAAGCGTTTGATGGGGGAATGAGCATGACAGATCGCTGGGAATCCAAACTGCATGAAGAATGTGGTGTATTCGGCATATACAGCCCGGATGGAGCAGATGTTGTATCGGCCTGTTATCATGGTCTGTATGCACTGCAGCACCGGGGACAGGAGAGCTGCGGCATCGCTGTCAACAATCAGGGTGTGATCTCCTGCCATAAGGATCTGGGACTGGTCAGCAGCGTATTTACCCGGGAAGTACTGGAAGCCATGGGACCGGGACAGATCGGAGTCGGACATTGCCGGTATGCCACAACAGGCAGTCAGGTAGTGGAAAATGCCCAGCCGCTTCTGATCCGTCACCGGAAGGGAAATATGGCTCTTGCCCACAACGGCAATCTGACCAACGCGGGAGAACTGCGCCGGGAATATGAACTGGACGGCACAATTTTCTATGGCACATCGGATACAGAAGTAATTGCCCATACCATTACACGGCAGCGTCTTGTCTCTGCCAGTATTGAAGAGGCAGTGGAGAAGGCCATGCAAAAACTGAAGGGCGCCTATTCGCTGGTGATTACCAGTCCGCGCAAGCTGATTGCTGCCCGTGATCCCATGGGATTCCGTCCGCTCTGTATCGGCAAGCTGGGAGAGAGCATTGTATTCGCCAGTGAAAGCTGCGCTCTGGATGCTGTCGGCGCCCGGTTTGTACGGGATATTGAACCCGGTGAAATTGTAGTGGCAGATGACCGGGGAATTACCAGCATCCGGACCCGTTGCGGCAAAAAGGGTTCGCTCTGTATTTTTGAATTCATTTACTTTGCCCGTCCTGATTCGGTGATTGATGGATGCAGTGTCCATCAGGCCCGGCTGCGTGCCGGAGAACTGCTGGCCCGCCGGCATCCGGTGGATGCGGATGTGGTCATCGGCGTGCCGGATTCCGGTCTGGATGCCGCACTGGGCTATGCCCGGGAAAGCGGAATCCCTTATGGCGTAGGTTTTATCAAGAACCGGTATGTGGGACGTACCTTTATTGTACCGGGACAGGAACAGCGGGAAAACGCAGTGCGTATCAAGCTCAATCCTGTTTCTGAAACAGTACAGGGCAAGCGGGTGGTGCTCATTGATGACTCCATTGTCCGGGGAACCACCAGCCAGAAGATCGTCAAGCTCCTCCGGGACGCAGGAGCGGCAGAAGTACATATGCGGCTTTCCTCGCCGCCCTTCCTGTATCCCTGTTATTTTGGCGTGGATGTGGATTCCAGCGAAAATCTGATCGCCTATACCCACACTCTGGAGGAGATCCGGGAGATTATCGGCGCAGACAGTCTGGGATATCTGGGAATTGATGATCTGGTTCATCTGGTACCGGAATGTCCTTATGGAATCTGTGATGCCTGCTTTACCGGAAACTATCCGGTTGACCCGCCGTCGGTGGGAAATAAAGATCAGTTTGAACGATAAATCGCTGAAGAAGGAGAGGACTGTTATGGAGCACAATCGATACATCAGCCCCTTTGAGACACGTTATGCCAGTAAGGAGATGCAGTATATCTTCTCCGAGGACAATAAGTTCCGGACCTGGCGCCGGCTCTGGATTGCTCTGGCCAAGGCGGAGAAGGCTCAGGGACTGCCGATCACCCAGGAGCAGATTGACCAGCTGGAAGCACACAAGGACGATATCAACTATGATGTTGCCATTGCCCGGGAAAAGGAAGTCCGGCATGATGTAATGAGCCATGTATATGCCTATGGCGTACAGTGTCCGGATGCCAAGGGAATTATCCATCTGGGCGCTACCAGCTGTTATGTGGGCGATAATACCGATATTCTGGTGATGAAGGAAGGTCTGCAGGTAATCCGGCGCAAGCTGCTCAATGTCATTGCGCTGCTGGCAGATTTTGCCCGGAAGTACAAGGATATGCCGGCATTGGCCTACACCCATCTGCAGCCGGCCCAGCTGACCACAGTGGGCAAGCGCGCAACTCTGTGGATCAACGAGCTCTACATGGATTATCTGGAAGTGGAGAACCGTCTGGAGAATCTGGCACTCCGGGGCAGCAAGGGTACTACCGGAACCCAGGCCAGTTTTATGGAACTGTTTGACGGGGATTCCTCCAAAATCAAGGCTATGGAGAAATCCATTGCGCAGGAGCTGGGTTTTGAGAAGGTAGTACCGGTTTCCGGCCAGACCTACAGCCGGAAGATTGACTATTTTGTACTGAGCACCCTGTCGGGAATTGCACAGAGCGCCATGAAGTTTTCCAATGATATGCGTATTCTGCAGAACTTCAAGGAGATGGAAGAGCCTTTTGAAAAGCATCAGATCGGTTCTTCTGCCATGCCCTATAAGCGCAATCCCATGCGCTGCGAGCGGATTACTGCCCTGTCCCGGTATGTGATGATCGATTCCCTGAATCCGGCCTTTACAGCCGGAACCCAGTGGTTTGAGCGCACCCTGGACGACAGTGCCAACCGTCGGATCTCGGTAGCGGAAGCCTTCCTGGCTGTGGATGCCGTTCTGGGAATTCTGCTCAATGTATGTGACGGACTGGTTGTCTATGATAAGGTAATCCATGCCCGTGTAATGAATGAGCTTCCCTTCATGGCAACTGAAAATATTATGATGAGTGCAGTGAAGAAGGGTGGAGACCGGCAGCAGCTTCATGAGCGTCTGCGGGAACATTCCATTGAAGCTGCCAGAGTGGTCAAGGAAGAAGGCGGCAAGAATGATCTGATTGAACGGATCTGCGCCGATCCCACCTTTGGACTGAAGGTCGAAGAGATCGAGGAGATTCTGGATCCCCGGAACTTTACCGGACGTGCCAGTGAACAGGTGGAAGAATTCCTGAGTGAACTGATTGACCCCCTGCTGGAAGCCAATAAGGATCAGCTTGGGGAAAAGGTACAGCTTTCAGTCTGAGCATATCAGAATAAGGAGGAACAGCAATGGCTGGATATGTTGTAGTAGGCGCCCAGTGGGGCGACGAAGGTAAGGGTAAAATTGTAGATGTACTGAGCCAGAAGGCGGACTGCATTGTCCGGTTCCAGGGCGGAAACAACGCAGGTCATACCGTTGTAGCGGGCGGCCAGAAGAATGTGCTGCACCTGCTTCCTTCGGGCGTGCTGAACCCCAAGGCCAAGTGCATTATCGGACCTGGTGTGGTAGTGGACCCCTTTGTTCTGCTGGAGGAAATGGATACACTGACCAGCAAGGGTGTATCGGTGGATCATATCTATATCAGTGACCGGGCTCATCTGCTGATGCCTTATCATGTGCAGCTGGACTGCCTGCAGGAAACCCGGGACGATGCCCGGAAGATCGGCACCACCAAGCGCGGCATCGGTCCCTGCTATGCGGATAAGTATACCCGGATCGGCCTTCGGGTCTGCGATCTGGAGGACTGGGATGTGTTCTGTGAGAAGCTGTCCCATGCTCTGGAGATGAAGAATGAGATGATCACCCGGGTATATGGCGGAGATCCCATTGACCGGGATGAACTCATTGCCAGAATGAAGCCGGTGCGTGACCGTCTGCTTCCCATGATTGTAGAGTCGGTTACCATGGTAAATGAAGCTCTGGATCAGGATCAGACTGTAATTTTTGAAGGTGCTCAGGCAGCAATGCTGGATATCAACTATGGTACCTATCCGTATGTTACTTCGTCTTCTCCCACAGCAGCCGGTGTCTGCACCGGAGCAGGTGTGGCTCCTCAGAAGCTGAAGCACATCATCGGTGTAGTGAAGGCCTATTCCACCCGTGTCGGAGAAGGTCCCTTTGTAACCGAGCTGCTGGATGCCACCGGAGAACTGATCCGGGAGCGGGGCAGCGAATACGGAGCTACAACCGGACGTCCCCGCCGCTGTGGCTGGTTGGATATGAATGTTGTGCATCATGCGGCAATGATCAACGGTCTGACCGATCTGGTGGTTACCAAGCTGGATATTCTTTCCGGACTGCCGGAGGTAAAGATCTGCACCGGATATGAGATTGACGGCAAGGTTTACGACTATATTCCGTCGTCTGTGGAGAAGGTAGCCAAGGCCAAGCCGGTATATGAAGTTCTCCCCGGCTGGGAAGAGGATATCTCCGGAATGACCCGGTATGAAGAACTGCCCGAGAACTGCAAGACCTATCTCCGCCGTATGGAAGAGCTGGCAGGAGTCCGGATTTCGATGGTTTCCGTTGGCCCCGACCGTGTCAACAACATTTACCTCCATCCCATTCTGGAGGACTGAGAGAGGCACGGCACAGACGGCTTCTGAGCCGATCTGCTTACTGATTCCGGTTCCATTATTTCAAGAGAAAAGGCTCCCTCAACGAGGGAGCCTTTTTTGCTGTCCGGGTTCCGGTCTGGTATGTCTGACAGGATATGCCGGAAACTGAGCAGACAGTACGATGTATCGCAGAAGGAGAATCTGTTTCCTGTCCTGTTCAGTTAATCGAGAAGCGTTATGTGCTGAAGCCGGGAGGGAAAGCCTACGGTTTCCGGCAGTGATGCTGCCTTCAGTCTGTAAAAGAGCCCGTACTTCCGGTTTGCCGGAGGTACGGGCTCTTTTGGGGTCCGGGTTTATCCCAGTGGAATATCCGGGATCAGATCACTTTACATCCTGATACTTCAGAAGTCTGAAACCAGCAAAAACAGACAGGAAAAGATATCCGCACAGTACGATATAGCATGGCAGGACGGTTGACAGGTCATTGGATGCGGCATAAACAGAGGGCATAAGTACCATTACTGCCTGATAGAAACCATCGGTGCCGCCCAGGAAGTAACCTTCCTGTGTAATATCGAGGGAATCAGGCAAGCCGTTCAGCACGCCGAAGATACCCAGAAGCAGAAGACCTGCAATCAGGATTACCGACAGATAATTCTGAATTTTGGCCATGAACTTCGAGCCGAACAGATTTACAATGTAAAATGCTGTAATGCCAATCGCTACCATGGCATTGCAGAATGGAGTAGACGTGAAAACAGTCTCCTCGATGCTGGGGCACTATGACGCAGGATTCACCCTGCGCACTTACACCCACGCCACCCGGCAGATGCAGGAACAGGCAGCGGAGAAGATGGGCAGCTTCATGGAACAAGTGATGTAGAGCCGAAAGACAGAAAGAAATCCCCGGAGGCTGCTCTCCGGGGATTTCTGATCGCTTCAGGTTCTTTCCACTTGTGGGTCAGGGTGTGGGTCAGAGCCTGGCAGCACCCACATCGAGATAGAAAAACTCCCCGCAAACAAGCCGTTTACGGGGAGTTTCTGGAGCTAGTGACGCGACTTGAACGCGCGACCGCCTGTTGTTGGTAAGGATATATTACACCATAGTTATACCCGTTTCCGGGTGTGCTGCTACGAATAATCTCTTGCGGATCGGTCAATCATTTGGTATACTGATACTAATTGATACCATTTTATATCAGAGGTGAAGATCATGGATGCCGGACTGTTTGCCAATATGCTGTCGGACAAAAATATCATCGACCTGAAAAAACTGGGCTATAAATATCCCCAGGCTGATCTGAAGGAATTTGTATCACTTCTGGAAAAAGGATTTTACAAACCCTTGCCTCTCAAGGATTTTGATGGTGGGGCTTTGGTTTATCTGGAAAGTGTAGCTCAAGTTCACCTGTCGGCAGCCAAAGTGCTACTTACCCCTCAGAACAGCAGCCAGCTCTATGGTAGGAAAGCTATGGAGGATGAGATCCTTTCCACCTTTACCATCGAGCAGATCGACACCTCCAGGGACAGCGTTCGCCGGATTCTGTCCGGCTATGCTCCCGCCAATGAGAGTGAGAACCGTATCTATGGCATGAAGAAGGGGCTGGAATTTATCGCCGATCCCCAGCACAAAATCACCGAGGAAAACATCCATCAGCTTTATGAACTTACCATTGGAGCGTTTCTGCCGGAGGAAGATCGCCTGCTGCCCGGTCACAAGTACCGCCACGACACGGTGTATATTGTGGGAGATAAGGTGGAACACACCGGCCTTCCCTGGAAGATGCTGCCGGAGTATATGGGGAATCTGGTGGAGTTTATCAATCAGGAATCCACCATGAATGATCTCCTGAAAGCCGCACTGATTCACTTTTATATCGCCTACCTGCATCCCTGGTTCGATGGCAACGGAAGAATGGCGCGGCTACTGCATTTATGGTATCTGGTGCAGCAGCACTATTCCTCGGCTCTGTTTGTTCCACTGTCTGAGTATGTGGAAAAGAGCCGCCGGGGTTATTACAACGCCTATACGTTGACAGAGCAGAATGCCCGAATCAGCGGAGTGATGGATGTGACCCCCTTCCTGGTCTATTTCATCGAGAATGTCTACCACAAGCTGGTCCATGCTCTGCCCGCCGCCAACACCGCAGAGGATTTCCAGAAGGTGCTGGAACAAGGTACTGTGACCGAAAAGGAGCAGGCTTTGTGGCAGTTTGTTCTGACTGCCTACGGCGACAGCGAGTTTTCCACCAAGCAGTTGGAGAAGGATTTTGAAAATGCCGCCTATGCAACCATCCGTGGGTTCGTATTAAAGTTCGAAAAGCTTGGTTTGCTGCGGTCCGTCAAATACGGAAATCGTGTGAAGTACCAAATCGCAAAATAAAAAGCGGGAGAGCTGTCTTTTCTTCAGACAGCTCTCCCATCTTTTTACGCTGAATGTTCCCTTTCTTCCAAAAAATCTTGTATCAAGCTATCTTTCAAAGCTGTATACTCAGAAGAATTCCGTCTCTGGTTGATGCAGCCGATGAACTTGTAGTAGATATCGACCTGCTGGCTTTTGGTTCCATCCTCAGCGATCACCTTTTCATGTACCACAATCTTTTCGATCAGTTCATTGAGAATCTGAGCAGTCAACTCCTGGATGTCGGTATATTTCCAGATGATCGGAAGGAACTTTTCAATATTTTCATAAACCTCATTGTTTCGGGCAATTTCGGCAGCCATCATTTCCCGCTTCTCTTTCAGCTGCAGCTGCTCCCGTTCATATCCCGGCGCCATGGACTGGTATCGCTCCTCGCTGATTTTCTCCAGTGCCAGGTCTTCATAGAGTTTATTGAGAATTTTGCTCAGCTCATCTATGCGCTTGTCTGTTTTTTTCAGTTCCCGCTTACAGCGCTCCAGCTGTTCTTGCTTTTTCTCGGTCTTTGCCGAGACCAGCATATTGATGTAATCCACAGCGGCAAACTTTGCCTCCAGAGCATTGAATCGGATATCCTCCAGAACCAACTGGTTCAGTGCATTCCAACTGATAAAGTGGGACGTGCATCGCTCCTTGCCGTAGTTTTTATACACCCAGCAGGAGAATCCGGTGTAGCGCCCATGCTTTTTGTCGTAGCCAACGTTTAAGGCAGAACCACAGTCCGCACATTTTACCAGACCCGCAAAGGGTTGTACTTTCCCGCTGCTGTTTTCCCGCCGGCGGGACTGCATCATCTGATGAACAGTATCCCACAGTTCCTGAGAAATCAGGGGTTCATGGGTGTTTTCTGTTACAATCCATTCAGACTCATCCGCTTCTACACACCGCTTGTCAAAGAAGCCTTTGGTTTTTCTCCGTCCGAACACAACCTTTCCCAGATAGACTGGATTGTTGAGGATCGCCCGGATCGAGGTGGCATGCCAGTCAAAGGGCTTTCTCCAATAGTCGCTGTTTTTGTAGTAGTCGGGATTGTTCTGATTGAAGTAGGCTTGGGGATTGAGAATCTTGCGCTCCCGGAGAATCTTGGTCATGCGCACATAGCCGATTCCCTCCGCGAACATCCGGAAGATACTCCGTACCACATCCGCAGCCTCAGGATCCACGATCAGGTGATGTCGGTCATTGGGATCCTTGAGATACCCGAAGGGCGCCCGGGAGCCCAGATACATTCCAGCTTTGGCTCTGGCACGGTGGGCTGCTTTGGTTTTGGTGGAGGCTTGGCGGGCGTAGAAGGAGTTGATGACATTGGTAAAGGGCAGGACCAAATTATCTGTGCCATTTTTGGAGTCGATGTTTTCCGCCACCGAGATAAAACGGACTCCTTTTTCTTCAAAGTAGTGCTCAATGTAAAGCCCCATCTGTGCGTATTCCCGCCCGAATCGGGACAGGTCCTTGACCAGAACCAGATTGATTTTTCCTGCCTCAATATCCTCCAGCATCCGCTTGAAATCTGGGCGGTCGAAATTGGTTCCGCTCCAGCCGTCATCACAGTAGTAGCCTCCGATTTCGATCTGATGTTCCTGGCAGTATTGGGTGAGCAACGTTTTTTGTGTCTGTATGCTGCCGGATTCCCCGGTGGAGCCATCATCCTGACTGAGCCTGCAGTAGATGCCTGCGATCTCTTTTCGTTCCATGTTATGACCTCCTTTTGCAACACACACAATACCGTTAATCTGACTTTTTATCTATACCAGAAACCAATGAAGATTCCTCCGTAATTTCGTCACTTTCTGATGCCCAAAAGGAGCCCAGAATCAATTCGCCCATCTTTTCAAAAATATCCCGGTTTCCAGAATAATGGCTGACGGTAGTATACTGGATGCCTCGGATGACAGTGGTTTTTTTCCAACAATCTCCTTTATACAAAAACATTCTCTGTCTCCTTTCCTTTGACTGGTTTTTACGAAAGCTGCTGAGTGGGGGAGAAACTCTCCTGTTCATCTTCTGCGTGTCCCAGCGCCTTCTTTTTCTCCCGCTGCTTTTTCCGGAGCTTCCGGTCGGTGTGAGGATGACCGGAGGGAGTATTTGCGTTGGACTGCTGGGTCATTTCCAAAGAACGACCCAAGTGAACAAGATCGCCAGCAAGGCTGCCGCCGATATCAGAATCAGACCGTAGACCGGGCTCCATTCCAGATGCGGGAACGTCAGTGAGGGAAGAGAGAAACGCCTCTCGTTCCGGTTCCCAGCCTGTCGTACCATCCATTGAATCTGCTGCAGAGATTTGTCCATTTCCGTCAACGTCTGATTGATGGTGTACAACTGAGAGGAAGTCCCGGAGGAGCGGATCTGATCCCAGAGAAGACTCAGCAGTTCGGTCTGTCGTTCCACATTCCGCTCCAGACTGCGAAGGCTCTGACGCATTTGCTCCATCTCTTTTGGCAGACAGCACTGAATCACAATGGGCTGCACTGGAGTATTCGATGTCGGATTCTCCGGACGCTGGTTCTTCGGCGGAAGGGAATTTCGCTCTTTGAGTTCGTCCAGTGAGTATCGCTGCTCGTATGGTGAATTCAAGTTCCATCGCTCCTTTCAGATACTTTGGTTCATGCAGCCGGTTGTCCCGGCACTTCTTCCCCTGGGGTGTGGTGTAGGTGATGCTTGTCCGGCTGTCGCTCCATCTTACCTGATAGCCCAGGTCTTTCATCAGCGAGAGAAACTCCTTCCGGGTTGCGGCTCTGGTCATACACCGGTCAATGGCATTCATCAGCTGGAATTTCCAGCTCTCGCCCCGGGCGGCGGCGTGATACTCCCCACCGGAGAGAGCGGAGGAGCGTGTGTGTTCGCTTTCTTCGAACATTGGCAGGTTCAGCTCTTTGCAGATGAGGTCGTTCTGACGGCGGAGCTTTTCCAATTCGTTTTGTGATACATGGAGCTTTCGACCTTCTTCCATGCTGACGCTGTTGATGATGAGGTGGGAGTGGATATGCTCCCGATCCACATGGGTGCAGACAAGCACTTCCCGGTCCTGAAAGAATCCTGCCAGTCGGACCGCTGCCTGGTGAGCAGCGACAGGATCCACCAGTGCATCTTTTGGGAAAGACTGCACCAGATGATAATACAGCCGGCCGGATTCCTTGTGGTGGAGCAGCTTGGTGCTGAGGAAATCATCATAGGCACTTTTTGCTTGACAGTTCACACCGGAGACCAGAGATTGACCTTGCCACAGAGTCTTTTGTTCCTGGGCTGCGTAGCGCATGACTGCTGCCATGCCGCTGCGGTTCTGTCCCTTGGGCGAGTTGACAAAATGGACGATGGCTATTTCCTCCACCTCCCACGTTCCTGGATTTCCCGGAGAGCGGCGCTCACTTTTGCCAACTCATCGACGGTCTGATCCAGGTACACGGTTTGGATCTTTCCCATATTGGCCAGAGTAGTCAGACGGTTGAGGTTGGTTCCGATAGCCCGGAGTTGACGGTGCACCTCTTTCAGGTCCTCCACTACAACCACCTGCCTGCCCAGACAGCAGCGAGTGACATAGTCGCTCTGGGAAAGACGAGCCAGCTTTGCTTTCTCCCGGATAGTCTCCAGATCCTTTGTAGAGATCCGAATGCTGAAGGTTGTGTCCTTGATGGTGTTTTCCTCCTTTCCAAAGTGGGTCCGGGCTACTGCCCGGAAAGGGTGTTTGGCGGGGCGGCGGCTGTGGCGGCGTCCAGACAAACGCGATGCTGGCTCCTCCCTCCTCAAAGGAGGGAAATTTCGACTCCTGATACCGCTGTTATTCCGCTTCTTTTTGCAGTAGCTGGAGAAACTCCTCCACCGAATCAACAACACCGTTTCGCCGGAGCATCTGATAGCGGAGCAGATCGCAGCAGGTGCGGAAATTGATTTCCGTCCATTCCAGCAGCAAATCCATGGCGACCAGCTGTTGGGAGGAGGTGAGGGAGGTATGGCGCTGTGGATTTCGCAGGTAACGCCATAGAGTCTGTTCATCGGGGGACGCACTGCCCAGCTGCTCTTCCATTCCGTTTTTGACATATTGGAGCGTCTCCTGCCGGGACTGCTGAATCAGGGATTTGAGAAAGCGGTTATGCGCGGTATGAAAATCTTTCATTGTGATACCTCCTGTTGTGATAAAGATATAGCGTCCGATTGGTCTGTTTGCGACAGCTGTGACGGCTGCGACGGGAAATTTGATACTGGCAAACTGTCTGTTTTACCGTCATTGCTGACGCAGCCGACGCGAACCATGGTCAGAGACAGTTCCCTGCGGGTGTGAGTACGGCGGCTGGAGAGACTGATTCCCAGCTGAGACAGTTCCTGCTGCCGGCGGATCAGCTTTTTTATCAGCACATTGGGCTGGATCGTTTCTCCGGACAAATCAGCTATGGCTGCCGCTAACTCAGTGGCAGTTCCGGTGAAGTCACCATGCTGCTCCAGAAACGAAAGCAGATTCTCAATAAGGGGATCCGTTTTCTGCTCCGGCAGCGGTTCCTGACTGTCCTCCCGCAGTTCCCAGCGGTGGGTGTTTTCATCGAATGCCAAGGACAGCTCCCGGTAGGGGATATCTCTGCCCGTGCAGAAGAGGGTTGCGGTGTCGGTGCTGCGCTTGTCCTTACGGAGAACAAAATTTCCGTCGGTAGCTCCGCTGATACCGGTGGTGCCGGAGATCATGTTCATGGGGTCGTCGTCGTTCATCTTTCTCAGATGATGGATGAGCAGCAGAGCAATTCCATGGCGGTCAGCCAACTGCTTGAGAACTCCCAGATCCCGATAGTCGCTGGCGTAAGGGTTCCCATCTTTCATGGGGTTGCGGACACGCTGGAGGGTGTCGATGACTACCAGCACAGTATCCGGATGTTCTGCCAGGAAGGATTCCAGCTGTTCTTCCAAACCCTCATGGAGTTTTTCAGACAGGATGGAGAAGAAGAGGTTTCCTGGAGCATCGTCTGTCAGATCCAGCAGACGGTTTTGGATCCGGGCATAGCTGTCCTCCAGACAAAGATAGAGGACGGAGCCTTTCTGTGTGGGGAAGTCCCAGAGCTTTTCTCCCTGCGCCACACAAAGACAGATCCAGAGGGACAGCCAGGATTTTCCCACCTTGGGCGCACCGGCCAGCACATGAAGTCCCTGGGGTAACAGCTCGTGGATCACAAATCGGATGGGCGGAAGGATGGTGTTTGCCAGCGTTTCGCCGTCCACATATTGCAGGCGTTTTTTCATGGGTAACTCCTTTCTTTCGAATTGAGGGAAACCGGTGGTTTCATATTTCCCTCATCTATCAGGACACAAAAAGGGAGTTTGTAAACCAGAAAATAAAAAAAGCCAAAGGGCTCTGTCACTGGACAGAACCCTTCAGCTGGTTGTGAAGCTTTTTCAGCCGCTTTGAGACAGCCATTTTGGAAACGCCAAGGATTTTACCGATCGCTTCCATGGTCAGTTCCTGGTCATACCGCAATGAGATCAGCTGCCGTTCCTCATCGCTTAATGCTGAAACCGCCTTTCGCAGATTTTCAAGACGGAGGTTTCTCAAGACCAGATCCTCTGTGGAATCGCAGGTGGTGTGCCAGGACAGCACCGTTTCAAAATCACTTTTACTAAGATGCCTTCTGTCCTGCCGCTCCTGAGCCTGCTGCCTCTTGTGGTCCTGGCTGAGAAAGTCTGCGACCTCCTTTGGCACTGATAATTGCTTCCCGTTATATTCAATAGAAACGTAATCCATATGCATCCTTTCCGCTTTCTGCGGAAAAGCGCACACCTGCGCTGCCGGCACAGCGCCAAATACTGTGGACGTTCATGAAAATTCCCATCGTAACGGGATCAATTTTGCCCTACGGGGTCCATGAATGTCTGAGGTCACACAGGGTGTGAACCTCACCGGAAAGCTGCAGATTCAGGCTTTCGCCTGAATTTAGTATAGAACAAATGTTCTTTTTTGTCAATAGCTTTTACCTTTTCTGTGTCCGGGGAGACCCACAGAAGCCCTCAAATTTGCACTGTGCGGCGGGTATCAGAAAACCGGATTGTTTCCCTGAGATCGGTTGGGGGAGGGCACCAGGGCGAAATGCGGTGGGGAAAGGGCGGTTATTCCTGCATATGAGAAAGAGCGTTCCTGTCCAGAAATGAATTCTGGAAGGGACGCTCTTTTTTGTAATACTGAAGTTCATTTCCCAGCTGATAGGCCAACAAAAATCCACAGATAAAACTGTCCAGTGAGAGCTCATCTGCAATTTGGTCTCCTGCATCAATGATTTGCAAAAGCAGTTTACGATCAGAAAGATCCAATCGCTGAATTAGCAGTTGCTGAGCTTGTGTGATTTGCTGGCGGGGTTCTGCCAAAGACAGCGGAATATAGAACCTTTTGTAGAGAAGCTCCAGTATTTCGTTCATCTGTCATACCTCCTGTCAGCAAGACAGGATATCACAGAATCCAAATAAAAGCTACTACAATTAAGCAGTTTTCACCCTCGTTGTTTTAAATTAAGATTTCAGGCGTGTGCTTAGTCCTCCAATGAAAGCTGCTCATAGAGGACTCTGTTTTTCGTTAAATAATCAAAGCTGGAGTTCAACTGAACTTCGTCATGCGAAACAAGTGCATATACCCATGGCTTTCCATCATGCTCCGCATTCCAAGCACTAGCGGCATTACAGTATACCTGTGCTGCGCGGGCTTTTTCAAGCACTTCGGAACTTGTTAATTCATTGCTTGCTTTCGTTTCGACCATGTAAATTGTGTTTGCTGTCTCCACAACAAAGTCGGGTTCATATCGACTACAACCGCCTGACCCGTAATAAATGTTGAACTGTTTTGGTGACGGGCGCATCCACTTCAGTACCTCTTTGTCATTTTCCAGAACAATCGCAAATGTTCGCTCTGTGTTACTGTCAAATTTATAGAGAGTATGACAGGACTTTTTAAACCCATTAAAGACTTTGCTGCGGACTTCTCCTGCTGGTAATGCTGCCCGCAGGTCGTAAACCTCGTCTGACTTAAACTTTCCACCGAAGCAGGATTCGATACGGGAGAAGGGGCGCATTTCGGTAGCGCGGAAAACGATTTTTTCGTGGAAAAAATGATCTCTCATCTGGCTGTGAATCATTTCAGCAATCGTCTTTTGACGCTCACGCATTACACGATCAGCCTCGTCCTCTGACAAATATGTCAGAAAATGCTTCTTCGCATCCCCCACAAGCGAATAAAGCAGATCTGCTGTGGTCATGTAATCGATGTCATCATAAACGATCAGATGACGAACAATCTCATTCTCTGGTGTATCAACCACTTCTCTGGCATAGAAATTTGGATCATATTCGAAAGTTTTTCCACCCTCTTGCAGTTCTGTACCAATCAGTATGTCATTTCCTGGATGCCAATTCATATTGTGGGTATCCAGAGTAAACGAACGGTACCCTTGTTTCACTTCGGTAAACGGCTGCACAACCGCTTGAGGGATGGGAATCACCTTGTCGGTCAGTGCCTGCACGCAGGTCTCTATCGCCGTTTGAACCACCGGCGCAATATCCTCTGGACGTAATCCCAAAGCTGGGAACTGCCGGATTGTTTCATTCACTACCGTCTGCTGGACAAACTGCTTGGCCATATCATCCTTTGCGGCGTCATAGGTTTTTACC
This sequence comes from Hydrogenoanaerobacterium saccharovorans, assembly GCF_016901815.1. Classification (GTDB taxonomy): domain Bacteria; phylum Bacillota; class Clostridia; order Oscillospirales; family Ruminococcaceae; genus Avimicrobium; species Avimicrobium caecorum. Next base: position 7,920 of record NZ_JACSNR010000006.1, on the reverse strand, counting down.
TGCTTGTTCAGTTCCATAACTGATTTTGCCGTAAACTGGGCTACAAATTTGGCAACCTCAATGGCTTGTTCCTGTGTCTTTACTTCACCTGAGCTATATGAAGCAGGTGTTTCATGGATAAAGGACATCGCCAGCTGTTCTGTAAAACTGGGGGCTGTGGTGATGCTGTCATAGACTGGAACAAATTCCATTGTTTCTTTTGGTTCTTCTGTATCCGGACTGATATCATCAATATAATACACTTTTCGAACCAGGGAATTGGGATCGTTGGCCAAGTTAACAATAGCAGCATATTTGTCATGACTGACAATGGACAGTCGATCCACTTCCTCTATTCCAGTACGCAAGCCATATGGCAAACGCAAACCACGTCCGATTGTTTGCTCTGTTAAGGTTTCGGAGGCCGAGGCCCGCAAGGGGATGATGGTGTACAGATTGGTGACATCCCATCCTTCCTTGAGCATATTCACATGAATAACGATCTCAATATTGTTCTCAGGCTTTTCCAATGACAGCAGTTGCTCGATATTTTCATCCTTTTCGGCCCCACGTTGTGCAGAGTTGATCTCCAGCACTTTGTCTTTGTAGTAGCCACGGAAAAATTCATCAGAGATTAAATACTCACGAATCTGCCTGGAATGTTCCGTATCCTTTGCAACTACGAGAACAAATGGTTTAACAAGCGGCTTGCCATAAGTTCGGGCGTAAATCTCCAATTGGCTTTTCGTATCCTCATGAATACGCACACCATCATTCAGCTTTTCCTTGTCCAGTTGTTCTGGAGTATACTCCTCCGAGCGGAAATCTTTGCGGGTGATGACCGCTGGTACTTTCACATACTGTCCATCGTTAAGCGCATGAGCCAAGGAATACTCATAAACAACATTTTTAAAATCAATCTTTTTCGCGCCTCTTTGAATTTGGGGCGTTGCAGTTAATTCCACTCCCAGAATGGGCCGAAGTTCATTGATGACCTCAAAACTCTTATCTGCATGATAGTGATGGCTTTCATCCATAAAGATGCACAGGTCTGGTAGAGATTGTAGATAGGAAAAATAAGATTCACCCAATACCTCATTCAGGCGTTTAATGCGTGCAGGGGCACCATCTTTTACTTTACTGTCTGCGTTAAGTTTGGAAATATTGAACACATTAATTACTACATCGTTAACGCCGAAAGTGGTCTGTCGAAAATCGGCATAGTTATCCCCGTCGATAATACGGGGCGGGTTAACAAAGCGATCCAACCCACGAAAAACATATTTAGGGCTAGAGGTATTGCCCAGATCGTCTTTGAGCTTATTATAGATTGTGAGGTTGGGCGCCATCACAAAGAAGTTTTTGATGCCTTTTTCATAATGCAGATAGGCGATGCATGCACCCATTAACCGGGTTTTACCGATGCCGGTTGCCAGAGCAAAGCAGACGGAAGGAAAGTCTCGCTCGAATGCGGTGAGTGTAGGACATATGTGTCGAACAGCTGCCAGATCTTCTTTGTAAAATTCCGCTGCCGTTTTACTGGCCAGTTCCGCAATAAGTTTTTGGCGCTCACCCTCCGCAGCACAGGCATCCAACTCCGCCTGATGTGCTTCGCAGATCTGCTGCACCGTGGTTGGATTTTTTCTCAGCGACAGCGTATCGCACAGCCGGGCAAAAATCTCCAGGCTTTCATGCTGCGGAGGACGCAGAGCAAGGGCGTTGTTGATATACTTGGAATGGTAAGTATAGAATTTTTCAGTATAGGATTCCTTAATCATCTTCCCACTCCTCCTCGTCCAGCTGTGGCGGGTCGATAATGTTCAGGTTGTAATTGTCCACACCATACTGGCATTTATCCAGTACTGACTGAGGAATTTTCCGCACAGTGATGTTTTCATAGCGTTTATTCAATCCAGCATCAAAAGCCGGAGCACAGATCAGAAGATTTTCAAAGTCTCCCACTTCTGCGGCAATGCCATCCAGCACTTCACCGGTCAGGTACTGGGTCGTAACATAGATAAAACTGTTGTCCTGACAAAAGCCCTGCTTCCAAAAAGCTTCCGCATCGGGGGCATAGTGGTATCCGTTGATCTTGGCCACAGCAGCGACCAGCATTTCAGGACTGTATTGTTCGGAGAATACGGGGTTGCCATACTTATCCTTGACAATCAGGGTGGGGGCCAGTTCATAGAATTTGTATCCGCCGCCGCCCTGCCAGTTGACATCGTCAGAAATACCGGTTTTATCCCCATCTATTACTCTTGTTAATCTCGGGATACATAGTGTATAACAATGATTGCCAAGTTCAATACCTATATATCGACGATTCATTTTGTGTGCAACAGCAGCGGTAGTTCCGCTACCCAAAAATGAATCTAAAACCAAATCTCCTTCTTTTGTGAAATGAGAAAGTAATGTTTTTATGAGAATTTCTGGCTTTTTTCCACCTCTGAACTCTGCTCCACCTTCTTGTCTACAATTTCCAAAATAAGCGGCTAAATCAATAAAGCCATTAATAGGAACATCTCTGGTCATTTCTCCACTTTCAAGCTTATGCAATGGGACGCCTTGATAATATTTTCCTTTTGTTGCACCTTCTCTATTCGGTCCAGTAAAGAAACGATGGTTATACCTATCGTCGCCTATACCATAAACTTTATAAATAACACCATATCCATCTTCTGCATACCTTCCTGTTAAATAATCTCTAAAAAATCTACCTGATGAGTTCCCATCTAAAATCGTTCCCGAAGCCCATATTTCTTTCAACCCATATTCTGAACCATCTTCTTCAGTGATAATGTAATCCCCTTTTTTATACACTTCTACTCTTTTTCCGCCCAACTCCAAAACCTTGATAGGGGCCGAAAGTGTCTCGATTTTGTATTTAAATTTTTCATATCCTGATTGGACTTTATCTAATATGGGTTTTGCTTGATTACTTTTTCTATAGATATGAACTTGTTCAATTTCTTTATGAAACGCCATATCCTGCTTTAGAGTCTTTTCTGGATATCTCACTCGAACGTAAATTGTCGTTTGATAATACCCGTCTCTGCCAAAAATCTCATCCAGCATAACTTTCAAATAGTGGCCCTCTGAATCATCAATTTGACAACAAAAAAAGCCATCATCCGAAAGTAGGTTTTTTAATATTCTTACCCTTGCATACATTAACCTTAACCAAATAGAATGTTCCAAATTATCATCGTAGTTTTCAAATGCTTCGCCTGTATTATACGGTGGATCAATATAGATACACTTCACCTGTCCTGCATACTGCTGCTCCAATGCTTTCAGTGCCAGCAGGTTGTCCCCATGGATCAGCATATTTTCGGTGTTGGGGTCACCGTAGTCTTTTGAGGGATCGTGCAGAAGGATACGCGGTTCAACAGCCGGATCATCTCCTTTTCCAATCCATGTCAATTCCAGTCTTTGATTAACCATTTTGTAAGCCCTCCAGTAAATTCTTTCCACCAAGATACATCAGCTGTTGGTTTAGGTTTGCCACAATATCCCAATCGCTTAAATTTTCCATCGGTGCTACATTGTGAAAAACAGCCCCCTGTAAATTCACGGCAGTAATATATTCAGGATGGGAACGGTTAAACTCAGTGTATTTGCGAATAGCATCTTCACGATCTAATCTTCCTGCTGCGCGATATTCTGTGATGATCTTATAATGCTCGGCTATGGTTTTAGCGTCATCAAACACTTTGTCCATCTTTTACCTCCTTACGTAATCTTTCAGATTCAATTTCCAATATCTCATAGAATTTATTCAGGTCACTAAAAACACATTTTAATCTCATAGTTGAATGGTCATGATAATCATAATATACATATTCTTCGTTTTTACAAATGGCCCGCAGCTTTGATAAAGTCCGTATGCCAAAAGTAATAAGTTGTTCTTTTTCGGATCGTGTTAAATTTGATAGGGCTTCAAGTTTAATTGGGTTAATCAGACCTTTACCATTGTGTGCATAAAACTTATCTCGTTGATTCTTCAGTTTATCTGTTATAGGAGAAAGGTTATTTAATTCTAATTCAATAACTCTCAGCGTTTCTTTCTGCTTCTTGTTATTCTTGGTAGGAATAGTGTTGGAAACCCATTTAATAAGCTGATAAACTGAAAGTGGGGAGTTTTTGTCATCTTTTTCAAATGCTTTACACAAAATTATTGTTCCTGTGTATAGAAAACTTTCTCTTGCGAGTAGAAAGAACTCCTCATGTATTACTTTTTCTTCATTAACAATTTTTGATGATATTTCAGCCTCACAGCTTAAACAACTTTTTGCTATGCAAAAATCTGCAAGCAGCTGCTCAATTATTTCCAAAAGCCTTTCTGTATTCATAAGTCTATATTACCTCAAACTCAATCACCATAATGTTTTGAATCGTACAATTCCCCTCCAGTTTGCGGCGAACTTCCTCTTGCAGACGCTCCTTTTCATCATCAATCTCATCCTCACGTGCATAGATTTCCCGCTGCATTTTCTTTTGCCGCAGCTCCAGTTTGTTGATTTCATCTTTCATCGTCAGCATTTCACTCAGCGGCAATGAAGTGCTGGCGCGGAACAGTTTTTTCTTTTCTGTGATGGCTTTTTTCAGTTCTTTCAACTCCCGCTGCAAGCCTTCTTTGAGGTCTTCACTGTACGCGTCCAGCTTATCACATTCTTCCAGATAATACTGTTTATTGCTTTCCTCCACCTGCTGGCGCTGCAAATCTAACCTCTGCTGACGTATTGTCTGTAAAGCCTCATTTTCTTGTACATCATTGCCCAGCAAAACGGCAGGTAGTTCCAGCATACCGTTAATAGTATCATCATCCATTTCCGTACCATCCTGTGTGATGACCGAAAATACCAGATGTTCTTCCTCTCCGATACCCTCATAGGAGAGTTTGTCGATAGATAAAATCCCTCTCAAATTCGGATGCGCGTTCAAAAAAGAAATGTTTCGTTCCGAATGAGTGTGGTCAAAGCGAATCTTAGCGGGCGGCAAAGGTTGTTCTATCGCTTCCGCAAGCCAACTCTCATAAAGTGGATCTTCTCTGCGCAGAAATGTATCGCCCTCCTGTTCGGCGTCCTTCCATTTCAAATTATAAACACGCTCAATGTCACCGTCTGTAAATTTCAAACGCCACTGCTCCAACGGCTCCACACGCTCAGCGCCATGGATCATAAAAAAGTAATAGATCCACTGGGTAAATTTATCCAGACTGGCAACTGTGTTGGTTTCGCATTCTTTCAACCGGGAAGCGACCACTTCATCAAAGTTTTCCAGAATTGATTGCCTGGCCCGTACCATTTTTTCCTGAATCTGCTCGGACAGTTCCGCTTGCAACTGGTCAAACTGGGTCTGAATTTCCTCTGCCGTTTTACAGTTCTGATAGATGGCTGCAATCCGCTTTTCAAAATCTACCCCAGACTCGATAGAACCAAGCACATCATCCGAGGAACCAAACACACCATCAAACAGGCGGAATTTTTGAGCAAGCAGTTCATATACACGGCGGTCTGCCGCATTTTTCCGGTTTACAAAATTGATGACAACAACATCATTTTTCTGGCCATAACGATGACAGCGTCCGATACGTTGTTCGATACGCTGGGGATTCCAGGGCAGATCGTAGTTGACTACAAGGCTGCAAAACTGCAGATTGATCCCTTCCGCAGCCGCTTCGGTACCAATGAGGATGCAGGCGTGGCTGCGGAATTCCTCTACAATGGCAGATTTCATGTCTGCCTGACGTGAGCCGGAAATCGCACCATCATTTTTATGGCGCTCTTTCCAGTCTGCGTAGATCTGTTTGGAAATGTCATCATTGTTCATGCCGTTCAGAAAAACGATCTGACCAGCATATCCGTTGTTTGAGAGCAAATTGAAGAGATACTCCTGGGTACGTCTTGACTCGGTGAAAATAACAGCTTTACGTTGGCCGCCCAGCCCCTCTATCTTATCAAAACCTTGATTGAGTGCAAAAATCAGATTATCACCCTTTGCATTGGTTTTGATGTTGGATGCCAAATTTGCGAATTTTTGCAACTGCTCCAGTTCGCGCAGAATACCCTCGCGATTGTGTCGCAGGTCTTCTTCAGTCATTTTAACTTCTTCCGATATGTCATCGCCTTCATCATTTAATTCATCAAAGGTATCATAGTCCTGCAAGTCGAGGTCTGTTTCTACTCCCTTTAAGAGTTCTTCCAAACGACTGATGAGAGAATTCAGCGTTCCAGCAATCGCAAAAGAGGAGGAGGCCAACAGTTTGCGTAGTACCATTGTAATCAGTGTACGCTGGCCTTCCGGCAATGCAAACAACTTGTCCGTTTGTAGGTAATCAGAAATAAAATTGTAGAGTTCTTCTTCTGACGTAGTGGGAGTGTATTCTTGCAGAATGGGATGACGTCTTGTGTACCGAACATACTCCGTTACTTGCTTGCGAAGTGTACGCTTACAAAAGCTGCCTAGGCGGGCACGAAGATTCCGATTGCGCAGTTCTGCATTATTGACCGCCACATACATTTCACGAAATGTCTTGGCATCACCAAACACATGATCATCGATAAGGCTGACCAATCCGTAAAGTTCCATCAGATTATTCTGAAGAGGGGTAGCAGTTAACAAAAGCTTTTTTCTGCCCTGCAATGCGTCTTTTAATCGCTTTCCAGTAACATTGTTGGACTTGTAGACATTTCTCAAGCGGTGGGCCTCATCTATAATAACAAGATCCCACGGAATACGGCGAAGTTCATCCGCTTTTCTTGCTGCAAAGTTATAAGAACAGATAACTACCTGATTTTTTATATCAAACGGATTAAAGTATCCTTCCTTCTTGAGCTTATTGAAACTGGTGGACTCCATCAAAATAGAGTCTATATAAAATTTTTCGCTCAGTTCCGAACGCCACTGAGTACGCAGTGCCGCCGGCACAATGAGTAGGATATGTCGTTTGCGTTCCGCCCAATATTGCGCCAAAACAAGGCCAGCTTCTATGGTTTTTCCCAAGCCAACCTCATCTGCCATTAAAGCTCCTGTGCTCAATGGGGATTTCATTGCAAAAAGTGCCGCATCAACCTGATGTGGATTTAAGTCTACCTTTACTCCAGACATCGCCGAAGCAAGGCTGTCATAGCTTGATTGTGGACGTTTTAGAGTGATCTGCTCTGCAAAATAACGGGCTTGATAAGAAGTATATGATGTCATATGTATTTCACCTTACTGATACAATCGATAATATTGCAAACAAAAAACGCACCCCGAAGGATGCGTTTCCTGGAGCTAGTGACGTGACTCGAACACGCGCCCTGCTGATTACGAATCAGCTGCACTACCGACTGTGCTACACTAGCATGACCATATGAGAACGGGCAAAAGCCGCATCCTGTTTGTAGTTTACCATATTTCGAGTAATTTGGCTATGATTACCTTAAGAACAACAAGCGACCTGCTGATTACGAAGGGTAGCCAAGCCCTTCAGACGGCGATGGATGGGCATCTTTGGCCCTTTTTGCTAACGATCTGCATCCTCTTTGACACTCCTTGTCTCACTGATTTTATAGGGACATTTCTCTGTATGGGTCAGGATGTGGGTCGTAAAGCCCTTGATAGACAGGCACCTTTATAAAAACTTTTTAGCGGTGCAAGGAAGAGGTTTCGAGTTTCAGATTCGCAGAATCTGAGCTGCAATAAACAAAGAATACAATCCTTGGAGTTATTAACCGCCATCTATGATTTTACCTAGTTTTATTGTCTCATTTTGAGCTTGCACATTCCAATGATTTCTTGAAGAAATCTCCATTTGTGTTATACTAAAAACTAGGAAATAATACCAGTGGTTGATGAAATAAGCCCAAAAGTTAGACTTTGTAAATCACGATAATTTGAAAGGAGGAGCGGCAATGAATACAATTTTACCCAAGCATCAGATGAGCGAGGAAG
>NZ_JACSNR010000050.1 GCF_016901815.1 Hydrogenoanaerobacterium saccharovorans | reverse complement strand
AAGGTAGCCGTATCGGAAGGTGCGGCTGGATCACCTCCTTTCTAAGGAGAACCTGATTTGTTCTGCGGAACAGATCATAGTACCTTAGGTTTTTGAACCTGAGGGTTCACTGAAAGATAGTTCTTGTTCGATTTTGAAGGTTCTTGAATGAACTTTCAAAATGGGGAAGCGAAGGCGAGAGTCCACAGCCTCTGATACGGGGGTGTAGCTCAGCTGGGAGAGCACCTGCTTTGCACGCAGGGGGTCAGGAGTTCGATCCTCCT
>NZ_JACSNR010000049.1 GCF_016901815.1 Hydrogenoanaerobacterium saccharovorans | reverse complement strand
CTAACCGCAAGGAGGGCGCTGCCGAAGGTGGGATTGGTAACTGGGGTGAAGTCGTAACAAGGTAGCCGTATCGGAAGGTGCGGCTGGATCACCTCCTTTCTAAGGAGAATCGAATCAAGCAGAGAGTTTGGTTCTATACCTTAGGTTTTTTGAACCTGAGGGTTCGCTGAAAGATAGTTCTTGTTCGATTTTGAAGGTTCTTGAATGAATCTTCAAAATGGGGAAGCGAAGGCGAGAGTCCACAGCCTCTGATACGGGGGTGTAGCTCAGCTGGGAGAGCACCTGCTTTG
>NZ_JACSNR010000048.1 GCF_016901815.1 Hydrogenoanaerobacterium saccharovorans | reverse complement strand
ATGAGGAGGAATACCTCACCGCCGCTGCCGCCTTCCTCCGGGAGCTGCTGGCACAGTTTGCGCCGGGCAGCAAACCCTCCGGGGAGAGCACCGAGCCCGGCCCGGACAGTTCCGATGCCGCACCAGAGGAGCCGGAACGCCCCACCCTGGGGGAATTCCTCCGGGAGCGCATCGGCAATCCGCCGGACAATTCAGGCACGCCCCGGGACGCCATCGGGCGCAATGAGGAGGAATACCTCACCGCCGCTGCCGCCTTCCTCCGGGAGCTGCTGGCACAGTTTGCGCCGGGCAGCAAACCCTCCG
>NZ_JACSNR010000047.1 GCF_016901815.1 Hydrogenoanaerobacterium saccharovorans | reverse complement strand
CCGGGCCGGGCTCGGTGCTCTCCCCGGAGGGTTTGCTGCCCGGCGCAAACTGTGCCAGCAGCTCCCGGAGGAAGGCGGCAGCGGCGGTGAGGTATTCCTCCTCATTGCGTCCGATGGCGTCCCGGGGCGTGCCCGAGTTGTCCGGCGGGTTGCCGATGCGCTCCCGGAGGAATTCCCCCAGGGTGGGGCGTTCTGGTTCCTCTGGCACGGCATCGGTGCTGTCCGGGCCGGGCTCGGCGCTCTCCCCGGAGGGTTTGCTGCCCGGCGCAAACTGTGCCAGCAGCTCCCGGAGGAAGGCGGCAG
>NZ_JACSNR010000046.1 GCF_016901815.1 Hydrogenoanaerobacterium saccharovorans | reverse complement strand
GGCATTGATCTGGAGCTGATGAAAGCTGATCAGAATATGACTGATGTGGATGATTTTGACTTCATCTGCCATGTAGCTTTTGATAAAAAGCCATTGACTCGAAAAGAGCGGGCAAACAATGTGAAAAAGCGGGACTTTTTCAGTAAATATAGTGGCGTTGCTCGGGAAGTGCTGGAGGCACTTCTGGACAAGTACATGAACACAGGTATCTATGAAATAGAGAAAACAGAGATTTTAAAACTCGACCCGTTCCTGAAGCTGGGAAAACCAGCAAAAATTGCCGGATACTTTGGAGGTAAGGCGGGGTATCTGAAGGCGGTACAGGAATTG
>NZ_JACSNR010000045.1 GCF_016901815.1 Hydrogenoanaerobacterium saccharovorans | reverse complement strand
CGTAGGTTCCTACCACATTTGAGCGGAGCGACAGCGCAGCGGAAGTCCCGCCCGCAGGCGTCCGGCTTTTGGTAAAAGCCGGTTGCTCCAAATAAAAAAAGCACCCTCATGGGGTGCCTAGTGGAAGTGGTGCACTATAACAATCTGGGACGCGAGAACAAGTTTGAATAAATGAAAAAGAGCCTGCCCCTGCGGGGAGCAGTTCTCTGGCGATCGGCGTGCGTGTATAAAGGGAGGGGGCGTTTGTGGGGGAACCGTAGGTTCCTACCACATTTGAGCGGAGCGACAGCGCAGCGGAAGTCCCGCCCGCAGGCGTCCGGCTTTTGGTAAAAGC
>NZ_JACSNR010000044.1 GCF_016901815.1 Hydrogenoanaerobacterium saccharovorans | reverse complement strand
ATGGAGCGGGTTACGAGGCTCGAACTCGCTACCTCCACCTTGGCAAGGTGGCGCTCTACCAGATGAGCTAAACCCGCTTATTTTTGGTGCCTTCGACCGGAATCGAACCAGTGACACGGGGATTTTCAGTCCCCTGCTCTACCAACTGAGCTACAAAGGCACAAAAAATTTGGCGACCCGAATGGGGCTCGAACCCACGACCTCTAGCGTGACAGGCTAGCGTTCTAACCAACTGAACTACCGGGCCATATTTGGTGGGGGCATCAGGGATCGAACCCGAGACCCTCTGCTTGTAAGGCAGATGCTCTCCCAGCTGAGCTATACCCCCATCTTTTG
>NZ_JACSNR010000043.1 GCF_016901815.1 Hydrogenoanaerobacterium saccharovorans | reverse complement strand
CACCATCAGGGACTCGAACCCGGGACCCACTGATTAAGAGTCAGTTGCTCTACCAACTGAGCTAATGGTGCATATCCTCTCGCACACTCAAAATCGAACAATGAAAACTTCCACGATCCAAGAACCAAAGATTCTCTGGTCAAGCCCTCGACCGATTAGTACTCCCGAGCTGAATGTGTCGCCACACTTACACTCTGAGCCTATCTACCTTGTAGTCTTCAAGGGGTCTTACCTGGTTAACCCAGTGGGATATCTTATCTTGTGGTCGGCTTCATGCTTAGATGCTTTCAGCGTTTATCCGATCCGCACTTAGCTGCCCAGCTGTGCCACTGGCGTGACAACTGGTGCACC
>NZ_JACSNR010000042.1 GCF_016901815.1 Hydrogenoanaerobacterium saccharovorans | reverse complement strand
GTGACTCTTTCCCCGGTGTCGGCGACGACCTATCTTTCCAGGCAGCTTCCCGCCAAGTATTTTCGGCACAGCTGAGCTTAACTTCTGTGTTCGGAATGGGAACAGGTGGATCCTCAGTGTAATAATCACCGACTGTATGTCAAAGGACTCGCGTCCTCTGATGTCAAAGTAAATGTGCAAGAAAAGATGGTGACCGGGCTTGCGCCCTACGAGTTTTTACAAAACTCGCCTTCACGGGTCCCCAAATAAATTTGGTGACCCGTGGGGGAATCGAACCCCCGTTACCGGCGTGAGAGGCCGGTGTCTTAACCGCTTGACCAACGGGCCACATTTCCCCACAGGTTCATCTGTTTGTTGGTG
>NZ_JACSNR010000041.1 GCF_016901815.1 Hydrogenoanaerobacterium saccharovorans | reverse complement strand
CATGCGACACTGTGGTCTTATGCGGTATTACCACCCGTTTCCAGGTGCTATCCCCCTCTTGAAGGCAGGTTGCTCACGTGTTACTCACCCGTCCGCCACTAAGAATACAAGCCATCCGCCCGAAGGCTTCAGTCCCGCGTTCTCCGTTCGACTTGCATGTGTTAGGCGCGCCGCCAGCGTTCGTCCTGAGCCAGGATCAAACTCTTAATTAAATCGTTTATCCAAACAGCAGATCTGCTAAGAATCTGCCGCCTAAATAGCTCTCAAACAAACTTGGCTTTCGCTTCGTCTATCTGTTCCTTTGAATTACTCTCAAAGTATTGTTCAAGGGTTCTACTTACTCGTTAGTTCCTGTTCAATTTTCAAGGTTCTT
>NZ_JACSNR010000005.1 GCF_016901815.1 Hydrogenoanaerobacterium saccharovorans | reverse complement strand
CATGATATTTACAATTCCACTTCGTATGTGCTAAACTGTTTGTGATGTTATTTTGCTCTGGCATTTTAATGTCCTCCTAATGTGTTTTTCGGTGTAACTGGCAGGTCACGCTTTTACTTTAACACATTAGGAGTTTTTTTATCTTTTTCACCGCTTAAGCTCTTTTGAACCACGCGACTATCGCGTGGTTTTCTTTACACAAAAAGAGGGCAGACATCTCTGTCTGCCCTCCGATGGGTTAGATTCAGTTTTCATCCGGCTCCAGCAGGCCATAACCGCCGGCATTGCGCTTATAGACTACATTGGGAACTTCCGTTTCCGCATTCAGGAACATATAGAAATTGTGTCCCAGCAGCTCCATCTGCAGGATCGCCTCATCCACATGCATGGGCTTGAGTGCGAAGTGCTTGCGCTTGATCACGCTATAATCCGGCTCCTCTGCCGCAGGCTCGGCATAGATCTCCGGTGCGCGCTTCTTGAAGCGGTCAGCCAGCTTGGACTTATTCTTTACGATCTGACGGAACAGCAGGTCTCCAGCCTGAGCCAGCGACTGCTTGCGGTCTTCGGTGGTCTTTTCGGCACGGAAAATCATGCCGCCCGAACGGATGGTAATCTCCACCGTTTCACGACCGCCCTCATTGGATACGGTGATATGGGCCGATGCATCATCATCAAACAGGCGATCAAAACGGGTCATCTCCCGCTCTGCTTCTTCCCTGAACGAATCCTTGATCGTGGTTTTTCTTCCGGTGATGTTGATGGTCATAAACTCAACCCCTTTTTATAAAATCGGGTCGGGCAGATCTGCCTTTCCCTCAATGAAACGGTGTACTCAAAGGCCTCCGTTTCTTTGATACCTATAGTATACCATAAATTATACAAATCCGCAATCATTCTGTGAATTTTTTATGGATAATTTGTCCGTTCGCCATCACCAGGGCCGGACGGGCTTCCAGAGTGAGGGGATCGGTATCGAACAGCACCAGGTCTGCATCCAGTCCCGGAGCGAGACTTCCCACCCGGTCTTCAATGCCGGCCTGCACTGCCGGCACCCAGGTGATGGCCTCCATGGCAGTCTGCCACGGCAGCCCCTCCCGGACACACAGCCCCGCGCTCACTGCCAGCAGATCCTGAGGGATCTCGGGGTGGTCGGTGCAGATGGAAATGGGGATTCCGGCCTTTGCCAGCTGGGTGGGGGAATCCATCACAAATCCGGACAGCTCCGGCTTGGAACGATGGTTGATCATCGGGCCGCAGATGATGCTGATATTCTCCTTTGCCAGATAGTCGGCGATGAGATGACCCTCGGTGGCGTGCACCAGCACATAACGCAGCCCGAACTCATGGCAGATCCGCACCGCTGTGGCGATGTCGTCCGCCCGATGGGCATGGATATGCACCGGCAGCTCCCGGCGCAGCACCGGCAGCAGAGCCTCACACTTCATATCAAATTCCGGCTCGTCCTCATCAGGGTCCTCTGCCGCCTTCTCCAGGTCCTGCATATACCGCTGGGCCTTGAAAAGCTGTTCCCGCACCAGTGCCGCAGTGGCCATACGGGTGGACGGAGTCTCGGACTTATCACCATAGATCCCCTTGGGGTTCTCGCCAAAGGCCATCTTCATGGCTACCGGCGACTTGATCACCATTTCATCCACGATGCGTCCATAGGTCTTGACAGCACAGAATGTACCGGCAATGGCATTGGCACTGCCAGGTCCGGTGACTACGGTGGTCACGCCGGCTGCCAGCGCATCGGCAAAGCCCCGGTCCATGGCATAGACCGAGTCGATTCCCCGGAGCTGGGGGGTGATGGGATCGGTGCTCTCATTGCCGTCCTCGCCCTCGACGCCGATGCTGTCATCAAACATGCCCAGATGGCTGTGGGCGTCAATAAAGCCGGGATAGGCGGTATAGCCCCGACAGTCCAGGCTCTCCCCGTCCATCGGGCATTCCGACATGGGGCCGATGGCATGGATGCGGCTGCCCTCCACTGTCAGGTAACAGTCCCCGGCAAAACCTTCCCGGGACCAGATCCGCAGATTTTTCAGAATCATCATTCGTTTCCTCCAATATATAAAACAGGAGCAGGCCCTTTTCCAAAGGCCCGCTCCGCTATGGTTTGGTTCAAGTGGGGTTTACCGCTGTCCTCTCTTAAAGGAAGTGCCGCGCTTGCCGTCCATATACTTTTTGAGATCAGACATCTTGTCGTCGCTGGTCTGCTTGAACCGGTTCATCATATCCTCAAAGCTCTGAGGCTCCGGTGTCGGCTTGGGACCACGCCAACCCATATCCCGGGGCGGAGCAGTACGCTTCGGTCGTGCGGGACGCTCGGTTTTCGCCGGCGCTGCCTGCTGCGGTTCTGCCTTCTTCATCGAAAGACTGATCTTGCCATCCTCCGAAATACTCAGAACCTTCACCTTTACGGTGTCATTTTCCTTGACAAAATCCCGGATCTCCTTGACAAAGGTCGGGGCAACCTCCGAAATATGTACCATTCCGGTCTTACCGTCACCAAGATCCACAAAAGCGCCGAACTTGGTAATGCCCGTCACTTTACCCTCTACAATATTCCCCACAACCAACTGCTGCATTCAGTCTGCATCCTCCTGTAATCTTTGCTGTCAACTGCCGGAAATATCCACCAGCACCTGTTCTTCCGGATAGGCGAATCCCAGCTGTTCCCGGGCAATCCGTTCGATATACTCCTCTTCGGTGCCGTCCGAAAGAATCCGTTCCAGCTCTTTATTGGCAATGCGCTGCTCCTCATTCTGCTGTTCCAGCGCTGCCAGCTGTTCCCGGTTTTTCTGGATACTTCCCTGGATCTGAACCAGTGAAATCACTACATAGAGAAGAAACAGAATTACCGATACACGCAGCAGGGTGTTTTTCTTAGCCTTTGCCTTCGCCATCGGAATCCCCTCCTCAAAAATTTCACATGAAAACAGATCATCTTTAGAAGATTATACTATAAAGCCTTGTCGATTTTCAAGGGGAATTCGTGCTTTCCTCTGAAAAATTTCCGTCCTCCAGTCCCGGACCCGGCTGCTCCGGAAGCCACTTTTGCACCAGCTTCCACAGGGCTCCGAGCAGTTTTACCACGCCATGGAGCAGCTTGCAGCAGAGGCGCAGGGGCCAGCGCAACAGCCTGAGCAGCCATCGGTAGACCGTCAGGCGCAGCAGCACAGCGCCGATCACCTCCCCTGCCAGCACGAACCAGCGCAAGGTCCCGTCCACAGTGGAGAGCAGGTAGAGAAAGCTGATCAGCCCCGCCGCTGTGAAATACATAAGATCCAGCAGCGATTCCAGCTGCCAGGAGAAATGGAGCTCCTCCCGGAGGGCAGCGGGCAGGGCATAGGCTGCCGCCAGCTTCATTCCCAGGCACACCGCTCCCCAGAAGGTCAGCAGCTGGGCGGAAGCCAGGGCGCTCAACGCATCAGACGGGCCAGGAACCCGCCCTTGAACCGGGTTTCATCATAGAGCATCGCCACAATCTCCCCGGTGACCGACACCTCTTTGTTCACATCGTCAATGCGGTCGATGTGCAGCCCCCGTCCCCGGATCACCAGAGCGCCCAGGGTGGTATCCAGCTGGACACAGTTCTCATCAAAGCTCTCCACCTGTTCCACACCCTGGATCAGCAGCTTTTCCCGGTTTTCCAGCATCAGGTTCTGAGGCCCCGGCACTGTGGTATTCTTGGTTTTCTCCATAAAAACAACCCCCTTTATGCCACTGTTCTGCTTCTCGAACAGCTTATGCATAAAAGGGGGAAGTTTATTCCAGGATCTGATAGCAGGTGGGCGCATCGTCCTTGGTGACATATTCACTGACCTTGAGCACCTTGACCCGCAGCGGACGGCTGCCCAGGTTGATTTCAATGATGTCCCCTTCCTTGACTGCCAGGGAAGCCCGGGCCACCTTGCCATTGACCAGCACCCGGTCTGCGTCACAGGCTTCATTTGCCACAGTGCGGCGTTTGATCAGCCGGGTGAGTTTGAGATATTTATCCAGGCGCATTGCAGAACTCCTCCTTATTTCTCATAAAAAATCGGGCAGTGGTTCCCCGCTGCCCGATATAAAAAACAGATCTTATCTACGCAATTACTTGGCAACTGCGTCCTTCAGAGCCTTACCGGCACGGAAAGCAGGCAGCTTGGAAGCAGCGATCTTCATGGGTTCCTTGGTGCGGGGATTGATACCCATCTTCTCGCTTCTGTTCTTTACTTCGAACTTGCCGAAGCCTACCAGAGATACGGAATCTCCAGCTACCAGAGCCTCAGTAATGGCATCGAATACAGCGGCAACAGCCTTCTCGCTATCCTTCTTGGTCAGCTCAGCCTTCAGAGCAACTGCGCTGATGAGTTCAGTCTTTGTCATTTTTCAATTCCTCCATAAAATGCTTTCTTCCCTGTCCATCCGATGGATCGGAGCAGACAGGCCAGATTGTATTCTGCGCAGGATACCGGATGGAATTTCCTGTACCGGCTCCATTTGCGTTCCATGTGTTCAAGCCTTGAAAAACGCCGTAGTTACGGCAAAAAACAGGCTTTCCTTTCGACCACAGCACTTAATATATTAGCTTAAAAGGCGCAGTTTTTCAAGTGTTTTTCGGATTTTTTCACCCTCGGGCATCATCAAAATATCATCTTTCGTCACTATCTTCAAAACGAACAGTAAAATAAAGTAAATTATGGCACCAATGCCAATGGACAACAGGGTAAACAGCTTTCCGGGGTGGTCGACAAACAGCTGATACCGGCAGATCCAGGCGGTCAGACCGCAGATAATCCCGCCGAACAAGGGCTTTCCGAAGGTATCGCCAAACCGGATGCAGACCCCGGTTTCCCGACAGATGGCCCTCAGGCTCATACAGACGATGAATCCATAGCAGAGCAGCGATCCCAGCGGTGCCGCCATAATGCCCACCTGCGGGACACGCAGCAGGATAAAGTTGGTGACAAACTTGATGCCGGCCCCCATGAGCATGAGCTTGACCGGCAGATCCACCCGTCCGATGCCCTGGAGCATGCTGTTGATGGGGGCGGTCAGTGACACAAAGATCACCGCGATGCCCAGCACCGACAGAAGCGGCGCCGCCACCTGGATCTCCAGCTGGCGCCCGGAGTAGAACAGCTCCAGGATGGGCTGGCTGAGCAGCATGATGCCGATACCGGCAGGCATGGCCAGGATGGAGACGATGCGCAGCACCACCGATACATTCCGATGGGTGCGCTCCCGGTCCCGGACCTTCCAGGCCGCCGCCACATTGGGCAGGGCGCTGATGCCGAATACCGCTGTCACCGCCGGGACGATGCCGAAGATGGTCAGCGCCAGGCCGGTATAAGAGCCATAGAGGTAGTTCGGCAGCTGTTCCAGGGTCTGTCCGTCTGCCAGGATGGCGGCATATTCCGCCGCAAAGTAGCCGGGATTGGCAGCGACGGCGTCCCCCAGCCGGTTCATGACGGTGAAGAGATCCACCAGCGAGCCCATGCTCACTGCCAACGACCCCAGACAGACGGGGATCGCCGTATGGATCAGTTCCCGGATCAGGGCGGAATAGTTTTGCCCTTCGGTAGCATCCGCGGCACGGATGCGCGGGTCCGGGCCCACAAAGGCATGGCGTGCCATGAGGAAGAGCATCGAAGCCAGGGTGCTGACGCTCACGCCCCAGACTGCCGCCGCCGCAGTGAACTGGGAGAGCAGGGCTTCCGCAGCCGCCGGGCCTCCGGCACTGACGCCGAAGATGGTGCCGTCCCGGGTATAGCTTTCCAGCCCCAGGGTATAGGCAGCACCGGCAAATCCGATGCCGCACATCAGCCGGATCAGCGCCTCAAAGACCTGGGAGAGGGCGGTGGGGATCATATTGCGCTGTCCCTCATAGTATCCCCGGTAAACCGAAATCATACAACAGCAGAAGATCGCCGGGGCAATGGAAAGAACTGCCGCCGAAGCGCCGGGATTTCCGGCAAGGTCGGCGAAGAGCTCTCCGAAGGCAAAGACTCCCACAGTGCCCAGGACACCGGTGATGCACATCAGTCCCAGGGCTGCCCGGAAGGTGCGGCGGGCATCGGCAAAGCGCCCGGTTGCCACTGCCTCGGATACCATCTTGGATACCGCCACCGGGATTCCCGCTACTGCCAGGGAGCGCACCGGGTTGAAGAAGTCATAGGCGGTCATGAAGTAACCCATGCCGGAGCCGCCGATGATATTGGCAAGCGGCACTTTGAAAAAGGCGCCGATGAGCTTGACGATCAGGGCTGACGCCGCCAGAATCAGCGCGCCGTGCAGAAAGTTCTGTCCGCCTTCCTTTGCCTGCATCCGTTTTCCCCCTTCCCCGGTTCTGTGTCCAGTGTATTCCCGCACTCCCCTGTTTATGCGGACTTCCCCCAAAGTCAAAAACTCGCCCGCCGCTGGACTTTTTCCCCATCGGCGGGCGTCGTTTTTTCAGTCAGTGATTCCAGGCTTTATTCTTCCGGCTTGCTCTCAGGCAGAGCTTCCTGTGCCGGAGCTGCCGGTGCCGGCTCGGTCACCGGTTCGGCGTCCATCTTGGCGCCGCACTTGGAGCAGTAAACAGCCTCAGCTGCCACGCTCTCACCGCAGTGCGGACAGGTCTTTTCCCCGGTTGCTGCCGAGATCTCCGCAATCAGGCTGTCAATATCCTCATGCAGGCTGTCCAGCTCGGTAATGCAGGCGTCAATGAGCAGGCTGTTGTCATTGCCGTTCTTCTTGGCATCGTATTCCAGACGGCCCAGCTGTGCATAGGCCTTCTCCAGATCACTGTTGAGTCCCGAAAGCTGCAGCTTCAGCTTGCCGATCTCATACACTTCCCCGGCCTTTTCCGATGCCGCGTTTGCTGCACTGCGTGCAGTATCCAGTACCTTGTCCATGAATCCCATAGTCAATCCACCTCACTCTATTTGATGCGGCAGACTTCATTGCCTGCCGTTTGTCACTTCAGAATTACTGCCTTTATTATATGCTTTTTCCCGCAAAAAAACAACCGCTCCGGCTGCCAAACAGCCTCCGGAGCGGAAATGTTCAGAAAATCGTTACAATCAGGACTTGGTTCCATCAATGGGATGGCTCTGATAAAACGCCAGGGTTTCATCCTTGCGCTGAAGAATCTCCTCAAACCGGCTGATGTACTCATAGGGGTACTTGAAGTTGAAGAGCCGCTTGATGTCGTCCCCATGGGGGTCCCGGAGTTTGCTGACGCCGCCGGCGCCGCAGGCCAGGATGGTATGGGTCTCGTCCATGATATAGACATTGTAAAGGCCTTCCTTGCCGGGTTTGCAGTAGCCGGTGTTCTCCAGATTATCCAGGATATTGCGCTGCCGGTAGAGATAATAGGGCTCATAGCCGTTCTCCATGAGCCGGCGCTGGGCATAGTCCACCATCTCGGTGACATCTCCGGTGAGGGAGGACAGATCCACTGCCTTCTCCCCGGACAGATCTGCTGAGCGCTTGACCGACAGGGTATGGACGGTGATGTTCTCCGGCCCCAGCTCCAGCAGACGCTCCACCGTATGGCGGAAGCTGTCCAGGGTATCGGTGGGCAGTCCGGCAATGATGTCCATATTGATGCTGTCAAAGCCCAGTTCCCGGGCCATCTCATAGCAGTCCACCACCGCCTGGGCGGGATGCTTCCGTCCCACAAACCGCAGCACATCATCGTTGAAGGTCTGGGGATTGATGCTGATGCGGGTCACCCCTGCGTCCCGGATCACCTGGAGTTTCTCCCGGGTGATGGTATCGGGACGGCCTGCTTCGATGGTGTATTCCCACACCTCCGAGAGATCAAAGTGCTCTGCCACACAGTCGGTGAGCTTTTTGAGCTGTTCGGCTGTGATGGAGGTAGGCGTGCCGCCGCCGAAGTAGACAGTGCGCAGCCGCAGTCCCGCCTGACGGGCTACCTCTGCGGTATGGGCGATCTCCTGGCACAGACAGTCGATGTACTGATCCATGAGCTTGTAGGTCTTTTCAATGGAATGGGACACAAAGGAGCAGTACAGGCACCGGGACGGACAGAAGGGAATGGAGATATACAGGCTGAAGCTGTCCGGGGTGTTCCGGGAGAGGATGGCATGTTCCTTCTGCTGGGTGGCAAAGGCCAGATCCAGCTTCTCCTGGGACACCAGATAGTCCTCCCGCAGTTCCCGGGCGACCTCCTCCCGGCTGAGTCCCTGATCCAGCCGGCGCTGTACCAGCTTCACCGGGCGGATACCGGTGAGCACGCCCCACTTGGGGGTGATGCCGGTGATCTCGCTGAGGATCTGATAGAGCATCCGGGCGAGATGGAGTTCACAGTCGTGGTCGGGGTTCTCCTCGCTCACCGGGACGATCTCACTGGCCTCCCAGGTGCGCTCCTCCCGCTCCACCGTCACCGACAGCGATGCCCGGCCCGGACGCAGGTTGGTCTCCGCCAGAATGAAGTTGTCCAGCGGCTCCTCCCCCTCCTTGGCGGGGATCACCTTCTCCCCCCGGAAGAAGAGCATTGCCACACCAGCCAGCTCATAGCCGTAGTCCCGGCCTTCACAGAATACAGTCATCATGGTGCGTTATCCTCTCATATACGGGTTTTTGCTGCGTTCCTGGCTCAGATAGGTGGGCGAGCCATGTCCGGGACAGATGGTATACTCCCCTGGCAGATCCCGCAGGCGCTGCACGGATTTCTTCAGCGCAGCGGCATCACCGCCGGGGAAGTCGGTTCGGCCCACACTGAGCTGGAACAGGGTATCCCCGGAGAAGATCACATCGCCCACCTGGTAGCAGACGCCGCCGGGGGTATGACCCGGGGTCTCCAGAACGGTGAAGGTCAGCTCGTCCAGCTGGATGGTATCGCCCTCATGGAGCAGGCGGTCATACCGGAGCTTCTGGGGCTCCTTGGGGCCGCCCAGCATGGGAGCCAGGCTCAGGTTCGGATCGCCGTACACCGGCAGTTCCTTCTCACCCAGCATCACCGGGCAGTCGGGATAGCGCTTGCAGAGGGCTTCCACAGCGCCGGTATGGTCATAGTGGGCATGGGTGAGCAGGATCATCGAAGGTTCCGACCCCAGATCCTCCAGCTTGGCAATGATGGTCTCCGGGTCAGCGCCGGGATCGATCACCGCAATATGACGCTCCTTGGTCACAACCAGATAGCAGTTGGTCTCCATCAGACCGGTGAGCATGGTATAGATTCTCATGCGTTCTCCTTTGCGCCTGCCTTGCGCACTGTCACCCGCTTGGGCATGATCTCATCGGTATCCAGCACAATGGTCACGGGGCCGTCGTTCTGGATGTAGACCTGCATATCCGCACCGAACTGTCCGGTGGCTACCTTTTCCACACCCAGGGCAATGAGTTCGTGGACAAAGCTCTCATAGAGCGGTTCCGAGATCTCCGGACGTCCGGCTGCGATAAAGGAAGGACGGTTGCCCTTCTTGCAGTCGGCATACAGGGTGAACTGGGAAACCACCAGCGCCTCACCGCCGATGTCCATCAGCGAGAGGTTCATCTTGTCATTTTCATCGGTGAAGATGCGCAGATTCACGATCTTCTTTGCCAGGAAGCGCATTTCCTCCTCGGTATCCTCGCCGGATACGCCCAGCAGGATCATCAAACCCTGACCGATCTCTCCGACTGTTTCGCCGCCGATCTCCACACGGGATGCGGCTACCCGCTGTACCACAGCTCTCATCTTAACAGGCTCCTCCTTACTGATTCGCGCGCTTGACTTCGACGACACCGTCGATCTTGCGCAGATTGGACATGATATTGGTCAGCTGCTCCACATTCACAGTGCCCAGTGTCAGGGTGACAGACGTCATGCCGTCCTTGAGCTCCCGGGCCTGCAGCGCGTGCAGCGGCACATGCATATTGTTGAGGGTGATGCTCACCTCCGCCAGCAGCAGACCGCGATCCCGGGCCAGCAGCTCAATGGAGGACTTGAATACCTCCCGCTGGGTGGTATCTGCCCACTCGGCGGCAACCCAGCGGCTCTGCTGTTCGGGGTCCTTCATCGAATTGATGACATTGGGGCAGTCCAGCTTGTGAATGGACACGCCCGAACCCCGGGTGATAAAGCCGATGATCTCATCGCCGGGCAGCGGGTTGCAGCACTGGGCGAACTTTACCAGGCAGCTGTCCAGTCCCTCGACAATGACGCCGCTGGACACCTTGGACTTCTTCTGCACCAGCTTGGGCAGGGCCTGGGCGGCCTTTTCCGCCTCGGAGGTGCGGAACATCTTCACATAGTCGGTCTTGATGCGGGGAGCGATCTTCGCCAGCGAAATACCGCCATAGCCGATGGCAGCCAGGAAGTCATCCACATTCTTCATCTGCTGCTTTTCTGCCAGATAGGCGAGGAATTCTTCCTCCTGCTGCTCGGTCAGGCTGATGGAGCTGCGCCGGAATTCCTTCTCCAGCTCCTCCCGTCCGGCGGCGATGTTCTCCTCCCGCTTCTCCTTCTTGAACCAGGCCCGGATCTTGTTGCGGGCCTCGCTGGTCTTGACCACCTTGAGCCAGTCACGGTTCGGGCCCTTGGTATTGCCGGTGATGATCTCGATGATCATGCCGGTTTTTACCACTGTGTCGATGGGCATGATGCGCCCATCCACCTTGGCGCCCATCATGCGGTTGCCCACCGCCGAGTGAATGGCATAGGCAAAGTCGATGATGGTGGAGCCGGACGGCAGGCTGATGACATCGCCCTTGGGGGTGAATACAAACACTTCCTCCGGGGCAATATCGGTCTTGATGGTGCGCACGATGTCTTCCACATCGTCGCTCTCCTGCTGGGCTTCCAGCAGCTGACGCACCCAGGCCAGTTTCTCCTCCAGGCTGTCCTTGCCCGATAGGCCGGCCTTGTACTTCCAGTGCGCCGCGACACCGTATTCTGCGATGTAGTGCATATCCCAGGTGCGGATCTGGATCTCGAAGGGGATGCCCTCCTTATCCAGCACGGTGGTATGCAGCGACTGATACATATTGGCCTTGGGGGTGGAGATGTAGTCCTTGAACCGGTTGGGGATGGGACGGAACATATCATGCACCACGCCCAGGACGTTATAGCACTCATTGACGGTGTCCACAATGACCCGCAGGGCATAGACATCGAAGATCTCATCAAAATCCCGGCCCTGGATATACACCTTGCGGTAGATGCCGTAGATGCTCTTGACCCGGCTCTCCAGGTAGAAGTGCATTCCCTCGGCATTGAGCCGCTCGGTGAGCCGTTCCCGGATCATCGAGAGGAACTTGTCCCGCTCGTCCTTGCGCAGGATCAGCTGGGATTCGATCTCCGAATAGGCAGCCGGGTCCAGGAAGCGCAGGGCAGTATCCTCCAGCTCCTCCTTGACCAGCTTCAGGCCCAGACGGTGTGCCAGCGGCGCATAGACCTCCATGGTCTCCAGCGATTTATCCCGCTGCTTCTGGGGCGGCATCGATTCCAGGGTACGCATATTGTGCAGACGGTCCGCCAGCTTGATGATGATAACCCGGACATCCTGTGCCATGGCAAGCAGCATTTTGCGGACATTTTCCGCCTGCTGCTCCTCCCGGGTGGAAAACGGCACCTGACCCAGCTTGGTGACGCCGTTTACCATCAGGGCCACATCTTCGCCGAACTGCTTTTCAATGCTTTCGCCGGTGGTGGCAGTATCCTCCACCACATCGTGCAGAAGGGCAGCCACCAGGGTTTCGGTATCCATGCCGAGCCCCACCAGAATGATCGCCACCGCAACAGGATGGCTGATATAGGGCTCGCCCGACCGGCGGCGCTGGTCCTTGTGGGCTTCCTTTGCCACCTGATAGGCAGCCATGATCCGGTCGGTATCATAGCTGCGTCCGCTCTCCTTGATCGCCTGCATCAGATCGTCAATCGTATAAACTTTCTCCATTCCTGTCACCTCATTCCGATTCACTCAGCCGACGGATGGCCGGCGCGCTCATCAGATCTACTTTTCCATGAACCGGCAGCAGCCGGAACCCATTCTTTTCCCGGGCAATCAGACCCAGTTCCATCAAGGCATCCAGTGCCACCAGCATTTTGCCATATCCGATCCCCGAAGCCATCAGCCGCTGATAGAGCAGCTCCGGCCCATGGGGGAATCCGCCCTGACTGCTCAGGAAACGGTACACAATCGCCGCATCTTCCCGGGTGGGACAGATGAGCTGATCCTCTGCCGGGCTGTGTTCGCCCCGGCGGACGTTTTCATAGATGCGCTGCTGATAGCAGACCGCATTCTGATCCACTCCGGTCAGGCGCAGATCCGCCGCCCGGAGGCTCACACTCACTTCGCCCCGGAACACCGAGATCTCCGCCGATACCAGCAGATCCAGCAGGTCGCCGGGCTGATAGCCGAACTGATCCGGGCCGGTGCCGAACAGCAGCACCTGGAAGGCAGTGCCGTTCTTGGAACAGGCCAGCTTGAGATGCTTGCCGCCGGACAGGGACTGGATGCGTTCCAGCCGTACAGCGTCCAGCTCAAACACCGGCGAGGGATTCCCTTCTCCGAAGGGTTCCAGCCGGGACAGGCTCTGCACCATGGGGACGGTGAGCTCCGAAGGCTCCACCACACAGTCAGCCGTGAGCTTATAATAGGGCATGATAGGATAGTGTTCCCGGAAATAGCCGAGAAAACGCTCCCGGAATGCCGGAAGATTCTCTTTCAACAGGGTAAAGCCTGCCGCCTGGGCATGCCCGCCATAGCGGGTGAGCAGATCGCCGCAGGCCGAAACCGCCTCGATCACCGAAACGCCGTCAATGCCCCGTCCGGAGGAGCGGCCCTCGGTGTCATCGGTGGAGATCAGGAAGGCCGGACGCCCATACTTTTCCACCAGGCGGGAGCAGAGGATTCCCACTACGCCATGATGCCAGCCGGCGCCGTCCATGACGATGACCCGCTCCTGCACCAGCGACGGATCAGCGGTGATCTTCGCCGCCACCTCCGCCAGGATCTCCGCTTCGATCTTCTTGCGCTGGTCGTTGTAGCCGCAGAGGATCTCCGCTTTTTCCCGGGCTGTGCCCTCGTCCTCACAGAGAAGCAGCTCCAGGGCGTCATAGACATCACCCATCCGCCCGGCAGCGTTGATCCGGGGCGCCAGACCAAAGGCGGCGGACACGGCAGTCATCGGGCGTCCCGACAGCCCTGCCAGTTCCACCAGCGCCCGGATACCCGGACGGGCACTGTCCGCCAGCAGCTCCAGACCATGGCGCACCAGGGTGCGGTTATCATGGGTCAGGGGCATGACATCGGCGATGGTACCCAGTGCCGCCAGGTCGCCATAGTGCTCGATCATCTCATAGCCGTCGTCCCCTTCCAGGGCGCAGACCAGCTTGAACGCCACACCCACGCCGGACAGCCCCTTGAATGGGCTGGGACAGTCGGGGCGATGGGGGTCCACCACCGCCACTGCATCGGGCAGGGTCTCCCGGGGCTGGTGATGATCGGTCACCACCACATCAATGCCCAGACTGTTGGCATGGGAAATCTCCTCATGGGCAGAAACGCCGTTATCCACTGTGATGATCAGCCCGATCCCCCGGACATTGTGCAGAAAGTCGATGGCTTCGGTGTTGAGGCCATAGCCCTCCTGTTCCCGGTCGGGGATATAGTAGATCACATTGGCGCCCACTGCCTCCAGATAGCTGTACAGCAGCGCTGTGGAGGTGACGCCGTCGCAGTCGTAGTCGCCGTAGACCACAATGAGTTCGCCTGATTCCATCGCCAGGCGGATGCGTTCCACCGCCCGGTCCATATCCCGGAGCAGGAACGGGTCAAACAGGGTGTCCTTTTCCCCGTACAGCGACTGGATCTCCTCCAGGCTGCGTACCCCACGGGCACTCAGTACCCGGGCGCAGAGCGGCGAAAGTCCTGCCGCCTGCAGAGAAGCCAGTGCCTCCGGGTCCGCTGTCCGGCTGGCTGTATTCCAAAACTTGATGCTCAAATCCTTCCGCCGTTCCTCTCCTCAAAAATTTTCCCGGGGTTCTTCAGATCCCCAGCTTCTTAAACAGCATCGGTACCAGTCCGTAGCCCGCAAATGCCACAAAGAAGTACCGGATCGGGATCAGCCAGAGCAGGTCGGGCAGCAGCTTGCCCAGACCATAGACCACTCCGATCACACAGAGCCCCAGCACAAACCGGGCCGCTTTTCTGGAAGCACGGTCCCGCATGCCAAAGCGCACATACCGCTCCTCATAGGCACAGCCGGCGGCAAATCCGCCGAACAGTCCGTAGAGCTGGAGAAAGTCATGGGAGCGTGCCACAAACAGGAAGATGCTCATCAGCCCGAAGGTGGCAGCAAAGAGACCGCTGTGCCCCAGTGCCCGGTCCCAGAGCTTGGCGCAGAGCCAGCTGATGCCCACGCCCAGCAGCAGTCCCACAAACACATCCCTGGGATAGTGAACCCCCAGGTACATCCGGGAGAACGCCACCAGGAACATGAGCGGGATAAAGAAGTACCACAGGCTGTTTTTCCGGTACCAGAGCGGGATTGCGCTTCCCACTGTAGCCATCATCTGGCTGTGACCGCTGGGGAAGGAATAGCCGGTGGCTGTATCCGCGTAGATGGTGCGGATGCCGGGCTCTCCGATGGGACGGGGCATCCGGAAGATCTCCTTGAGCCCGTTGCCGAAGCAGAGCGAAGTGAACATCGCATAGGAGATGAACCGTCCGGCGGTTTTATCGCTGTTCCAGTAGATCCAGGCCAGCACCACCACCCAGAGAGCGGGTTCTGCCAGCATGGTGATCCCTATAAAAAATACATCCAGCACGGGGGAAGCCGCACTCTGGATATAGCGAAGCAGTTCGAGTTCCAATTTCTTCCTCCTGGTGCAGCCGTTTTCCAGGCGACCGCAGACATTTTTATTAGTACAGTATACCATAAAACGCCGGAAAATTCCATAGTCTGCGCACATTCTGCCCGGGAAGCCCCGGCGGACAGCTGGAAAAACAGCCGGACGGATGGTATACTGTCAGAAGAGCACCCCTGCTTTTCGGAAAGCAGGGAAAAAGGAGGAGCGTCAATGAACCGACAGGAAACACTGGACTGCCTGAACCGGGAGGGGATCGGTTACGAACTCACCGAGCACAAGGCAGTGTACAACATGGCGGAGCTGGCAGAGGTGGATCTGCCCTATCCCCATCTGGATGCCAAGAATCTGTTTGTCCGGGACGACAAACGGCTGAACTACTACCTCATCACCGTGCGGGGTGAAAAGCGGGTGAACCTCAAGGACTTCCGCCGGCAGCACGGCACCCGTCCGCTGACCTTCGCCTCGGAGGAGGAACTACTGGAGCTGCTGGGGCTCACCCCTGGCGCTGTGACTCCGCTGGGCCTGCTGCACGATACCGCCTGCCGGGTCCGCTTCTATCTGGACCAGGATTTCCTGGAAGAGCCGGGGATCATCGGGATTCACCCCAATGACAACACCGCCACCGTCTGGCTGAAAACCCGGGAGCTGGTGGAACTGATCCGACGCCACGGCACCCCCACTGAAATCGTCCCCTTCTGACCATGGTCCAAAAGAGCCCTCCGGAAAACCGGAAGGCTCTTTTTTCATCGCTATTTCTGGATGGGGGCATATTCCCCGATGATGGCTCCGGCACAGCGGATGCCGTCCACTGCCGCGCTCATAATGCCGCCGGCATAGCCCGCGCCCTCGCCGCAGGGATAGAGCCCCCGCAGTCCTGCCGCCTGGAAGTCGTCTCCCCGGGGGATGCGCACCGGCGAGGAGGTCCGGGTCTCCGGGGCGGTGAGCACCGCGTCTGCTGCCGCATAGGCCGGCAGCTTCCGGGCAAAGTTCTCCAGCCCTTTGCGCAGCATGGATGCCACTCCGGGGGTAAACAGCCGGTCAAAGTCCCCGGCTTCGGTGCCGATGGCATAGGTGGGCTCCACCCGTCCGAAGTCGGCCCCGGCCTGACCGGACAGGAACCGTCCCACTGTCTGGACCGGCGCCCGGTAACTGCTCCCGCCCATCCGGAAGGCCGCCTGTTCCAGCTCCCGCTGGTAGCAGATGCCGCTGTCCCAGTCATTTCCGAAGTCGCTGCTGTCCACGCTCACCACAACGGCGCTGTTGGCATTTCTGCCCGAACGGCTGTACTCACTCATACCGTTGGTGACTACGCCGCCTTCTTCCGAAGTGGAGGGCACCACAAAACCGCCCGGACACATGCAGAAGGTATAGACACCCCGTCCGTTCTCCCGGTAGGAGAGCTGATATTCCCCCACCGGCAGCCGGGGATCTCCGGCGAAGTCGCCGTAGAGGCCCCGGTCGATCTCACTCTGGAGATGCTCGGCCCGCACTCCCACCGAAAACGGCTTGGGCTGGATCTCCGCCCCGGCTTCCCGCACCGCCCGGAAGGTATCCCGGGCGCTGTGTCCCACTGCCAGGATCACTGTTTCCGCCGGCACTTCCCCGGACTCTGTACGGACAGCGGTGATCCGTCCGCTCTGGGTGGAAAATCCGGTCACCTGAGTATTGAACCGCACCTCGCCGCCCAGCCGGATGATCTCCTCCCGGATGGATTTCACCACCCGGCGCAGGTAGTCGGTGCCGATGTGCGGCTTGGCCTTCCTCAGAATGGACGGGTCGGCCCCATGGGCGGCAAAGATCTCCAGCACTGTTTCGCACAGGGGATCGTTGATGCGGGTGGTGAGCTTGCCGTCAGAGAAGGTACCGGCGCCGCCCTCGCCGAACTGGACATTGGAACGGGTATCAAAACTGCCGCCTTTCCAGAAGCCCTCCACCGCTGCCACACGGCTGTCCACATCGCCGCCCCGTTCCAGCACCAGCGGGGTATAGCCCAGCCGTGCCAGGGTCAGCGCTGCAAACATACCCGCAGGCCCGAAGCCGATCACCACCGGACGGGTGGGAAGTTTCCGTTCTCCGGGGACAAACTCCGGGAGATGGGATTTCCGGATGCGCACATTGGAATCCTTGGCCCGGAGGACAACTTCCTCCTCATGGTCACACTCGATCCCCACGGTATAGACAAACTTGATGTCACTGCGGCGGCGGGCATCCACCGAGCTTTTGACAATATACACACTTTTCGGCTTTTTCACCCCGGCCCGGCGCAGGGCAAGCTCTATGGCTGCCGCTTCGCCCTTCTGAAACGGGACACTGATCGAGGATACCAGAATGGACATCTGCTGTTCCTGCCTTTCTTTACACAAAAGGAGCTGCCGCGGCTTGGCTTTTCAGCCGGCTGACGGCAGCTCTGCTGTACTGTTGTTCTGGGATGGGTCAGTCGGTCTCCTGGACACTGAACTGTACCCGATAGGTTCCGCTGCACCACACCAGACCCTTGCCCGGCGCGGAGAGATTGGCAATGGCACTGCTGGTGCCTTCGGAGAGATCCATATCCGAAAGATCCACCACAGCCACCAGATCCTCCTCGGTGAGCGTTTCCATAATATCACTGCGGCCGTAGACGGTCACATCCCGGATGGCGGTGGTCACCGGAGTGACCGTATATCCGTCAGGCACATTCTCCAGCCGGATCTCCGATACCGACATGGTCCGGGAGATAATGCCGGTGGTATCAATGCTCACGGTAATGCTCTCATCGCCCTCCAGGTTGATGAAGCCTGCCGGCAGATTGAGGTTGAAGTTGTATTCACCGCCGTCCAGATCCCGGAAGTCGATATAGCCCACACTCAGTTCGGTCATGGAATTGATGGAGCTCTCCGGGCCCGCTACCAGCAGATCCTCCTTGGAGAGGGTATAGCGCAGCTCATCCAGCGGGAAGTCCTCCGGGACATTCAGGAAGTCCACGGTGATGGGCAGCCGCTTGGTCTTGAGAAGCGGTACGGTTACCGAAGCGGTATCACTGCTCATGGTGATATAGTCGGAGGGCACTTCATTGCCCTCGGCATCCAGCAGGATCAGATCGGCTGTGAGCACCTCGGTCTTGGTGATGCCGCCGGCCTTTTCCGGACGCACCACGCAGCTGGCTACCTTGGAGACATCGCTCTCCGGCCCGCTGATGGTCACACTCTGGACATTGACATAGTCATCGCCGATGACATAGCCGTCGGGATAGGTCAGACGGGAGAGATCCGCAGTCACCGAAAGGGTCTTTTTCACTGTGCGGTCGAACCGGACTGTGACCTCCTTGGGGGTGGTGGACAGGTTATCGAAGTCCCGTCCCAGGCGGTCGGTGACCGAGAGATGGACGGTGTATTCCCCGGCAGAGGTGACGCCGGTGAGGTCAGCCTGAACCAGCAGGTCCTGACGGTCCACATTGGCGACTACGCTCCGTTCGCCGGACATATCCACCTTGACCATGATGGGTTCATCCAGCACCACATCCAGTCCCATGGCCTCCAGGCTTTCGCTGCTGGAATCAAAGGACACCGGGACATTGGTAATGGAGCGGTCCGCTGTGGTATCAATGGTATTGACTACGGTGAACCACAGCATGAAGGCAAACAGGAACGACAGGAACCAGAGGAACTTGTCGTTGTCAAACAGCACTTTGAAGTTGAGTTTAGGCATTTTCATCCGGTGCGTCCGCCTCCTTTCTCAGCTGTGCCGCATCCTTGCGGATCAGCCGGAAGTTCAGCCGGCGGGGTTCGGCCTTCTTCTGCATGATAAGCCCGTTCTTGAGCTCACTGCGCAGTTCATCAATGCTCAGATCCCGCTTGAGCACGCCGTTTTCCGCCAGGGAGATCTTGCCGTTCTCCTCGGATACCACCAGCGCCAGGGCATCGGAGTTTTCGCTCATGCCCAGGGCAGCCCGGTGACGGGTACCCAGTTCCCGGCTGATGGTGAAGTTGGCCGAGAGCGGCAGTACACAGCCAGCCGCATGGATGCGTCCATCCCGCAGGATCACAGCGCCGTCATGCAGCGGGGAGTTCTTGAAGAAGAGGTTGTTGATGAGTTCATAGCTGGGCTGAGCATCCACAATGGTGCCGGTGGCAATCACATCGCCCAGGGGGGTGGAGCGCTCAAAGATCATCAGGGCGCCCACCTTCTGCCGGGACATGGTGGCACAGGCATCGCACACCGCATTGATGGTTTCTTCCCAGCGGTGCATGATGTCGGTCTCATTGTCCGAAGTGGGGGCGAATACCGAACCCAGTGCCGAAACCCGGGTGCGTCCCACCTGCTCCAGAACCTTGCGCAGTTCCGGCTGGAACAGGACGATCAGGGCGATGGCACCGATCTGAAAGACATTCTGCATCAGGAAGCTGATGCTCCGCAGCTGGAGGATGTGTGCCGCCAGATAGACAGCCACCAGTGCCAGCAGGCCCTTGACAAGCTGGATCGCCCGGGTTTCCCGGAGCAGCTTGATGAGCTGGAACATCACATACGCAACAACGCAGATATCAATGAGATCGGTGATGCCGAACAGGGAAATCTGCCGAACCAGCATATCTGTAAATTCTGACATCTGCCTGTCACTCCTTCCTGTGATTTTCTCTAAACTAATTGTAACATAACTGTGGTTTTATGCAAGCTGGTTTTTCTGTCAATTTTTGCGCCGGAGCGCCAGCTGTGTATGGTGGTTTTTCCCACGGCTTATTCTACCGGGCAAACCATAGAATTTTGAGGCTGTTTTTTGAATTTTCTGTAAAAAAGTCCCGGTGGCTTCCAGCGGGAAATTCCCACCGGAGCCATCGGGACTTTGGGTGTTTGGGATTATTATTCCTCGTCTTCCCAGATCACCTTGCGCACCTTGACGCCCTGTTCTGCCAGCAGATGCAGTGCTTCGTCCGGGTCACCGCCCGATACACGCACCAGATACCGACAGCCCTCCGGGTCGGGATTATGGTCGATATGTATATGGTATCCCGCATCGGCGAGAACCTCCTCGGCCCGTTGTGCATAGGTGATGGAACACATCATCAAGGTCAGTGGTTTCAAAACAGACAACAACACCTTTCCAGTAAATTTCCGCAGGGTCCAAAGCAAGGCGGTGAATCGGACCTCTGCCGGATTTCACTGGTATCCTATGCCGGCAAAGCGTCAGGCGTTACAGTTTTGCCGGAGAAATTTCCCGTTTTTGGAGCAGGCAGACCGCATGGGCCGCAATTCCCTCCAGGGTCCCGGTGAAGCCGAGCCCTTCCTCGGTGGTGGCCTTGACGCTGACATCGTCAATATCGCATCCGCAGATCTCCGCGATCCGGCGGCGCATGCTCTCGATATAGGGTGCCAGTTTGGGTTCCTGCGCCACAATGGTGATGTCGCAGTTGCCCAGCTCATATCCCTTCTCCCCCGCCAGACGCATCACCTCTGCCAGCAGCAGGGCGCTGTCCGCATCCTTGTACCGGGGATCGCTGTCCGGGAACAGCTTGCCGATGTCCCCCAGCGCCAGGGCTCCCAGAATGCTGTCCGCCAGGGCATGCAGCGCCGCATCCGCATCCGAATGCCCCAGCAGCCCCAGCTCATAGTCCACTTCCACACCGCAGAGCATCAGCTTGCGGCCCTTTGCAAAGCGGTGCACATCATATCCATGTCCGATCCTCATTTTATCCCCTCCAGATAGGCGCCGGCGGCAAGAAAGTCCTCCGGCGTTGTCAGTTTCAGATTGCGGTAGTCCCCCATCACCAGCTGTACTTCCCAGCCCACGGCCTCGAAAAGCTGGCAGTCGTCGGTACAGGAAAGGCCCCGGCGCTCTGCTTCCTCCGCTGCCCGGAGATACCGCTCCCGGTCAAAGATCTGCGGGGTCTGCACTGCCCAGAGCCGGCTGCGGTCGGGGGTATCCAGCACCCGTCCCGCCTCGTCTGCCAGCTTGATGGTGTCCTTTACCGGCACCGCTGCCGTGGCTGCCCCGCAGCTCCGGGCCGCTTCGATGCACCGGGCAAAGACCTCCGGTGTCACCAGCGGACGGGCGCCGTCATGGATGGCTGCCAGCGTGCAGTCCGGCGAAAGTGCCCGGACGCCGTTTCGCACCGACTCCTGCCGGGTGCTGCCGCCGGGCACCACTGCCCGCAGCCTGGAACACTGTCCCAGCAGCCGGCGGTACTCCTCCACCCGGTCCTCCCGGGTGACCACCACGATCTCCCGGATCTCCGGGACAGCTTCCACTGCCGCCAGGGTCCGCAGGATCACCGGAATGCCGTCCAGCGGCTCCGCGAGCTTGTCCCTGCCGCCCATGCGGCTGGAACTGCCTGCCGCCGCAATCACGGCTCCGACCGTCCCGTATCTGTCCATGCTGCCGCCTCCTGTCCTCGTTTTGATTCAGCAGTTTCAGTATAGCACAAAACCGGCCCTTTCAGGCCGGTTTTCTCTCTGAACAAACTGTAAATTCTATTCCTTTGTCCGGTGCCAGCGGTTCAGCAGGGCGGCGATCCCGAATCCAAGCCCTGAGAGCAGCGCCCCCGCCGGAAGCATGCCCCACTCGGGCAGGCGCAGCACCCCGAATGCCGCCATATTGGCTGCCTTGAAGGTACAGTACTCCGCCAGCATATACATCACGCCGCCGCCGAGCACAGCCGACAGCGTCTGGAAGCGGTCGAGCCCCTGCCGTCCCAGCTGAAGCGATACCAGCACGGTGATGGCAGGCAGCAGCAGCCAGAGATAGATGAGGCTGAACCCCATGGCATCCGATCCGGTGGTGAAGAACCAGAACACGATCACTGCCAGTCCCCAGACACAGAGGTAGGCGGTGAGCAGCACCAGAACCGAGAGCCGTCTGCGGCTGCGGACGGTATCGGTGCTGTCCCCCAGGTAATCGAGGTATTCCGAACCGCCCTCCCCGTCCTTGAGCAGACGGTCCAGGCTCACCGCATAGAGGTCGCTCATCTTCACCACGCTGACAATGTCCGGGTAGGTCTTTTCATTCTCCCAGTTGGAAATGGTCTTGCGGCTGACTCCCAGAGCCTCTGCCGCCTGTTCCTGGGTCAGCCCTGTCCGGGTGCGGGCCTCCTTGATTTTTGCGCCGATCTCCATGATCTGCTCCCTCCTTTTCTGCCTTCATCATAGCAGAGTCGAGCCGGAACTGTCTATCCAAATCCTTTCCCATCGGCCTTTTTCCGCATAAAAACAGGGACAGCAGCCCATTGCCGCTGTCCCTTGCGGGAGTTTTTTACTTGTCCAGTTCCTCTGCCAGACGCACCGCTGCCATGGCATGCAGCGCAGTGGTATCCAGCACCGGCAGATCGGTATCGGTCTGCTTGATGAGCATGGGGATCTCGGTGCAGCCCAGGATCACGCCCTCGGCGCCCCGGCTGCGCAGTTCCTCGATCACCGAGAGGAAGTACTTGCGGCTCTCGTCCTTGAGAATGCCGAAGGTCAGCTCCTCCTGGATCACCCGGTAGATCTCGTTCCACTCGCTCTCCTGGGGCACGATGACCTCAATGCCGTGCTTATCCCGCAGGCGGCCCTTGTAGAAGTCCTGACCCATGGTGAACGGTGTGCCCATCAGGCCCACCTTATGGAGCCCCAGCCGCTTGATCTCATCGGCAGTGGCATCGGCAATGTGGATAAAGGGCACATGGATGCTCTCCTCCAGCTGGGCACAGGCGGCATGCATGGTGTTGGTGCAGAGGACGATGAGGTCCGCGCCGGCTTCCTCCAGCTTCTTTCCCACTGCGGCAAACTTGCCGCCCAGGATCTCCACTTCTCCCTTGCCCATGTGTTCCAGCATCTCATTGAGGTTCACCGAATAGACGATGCTCTCCACATTGTTGAGGCCGCCCAGCCGCTTGGCTGATTCCTCGTTGATGATCCGGTAGTAATCTACAGTTGACTGCCAGCTCAGGCCGCCGATGAGTCCGATTCGTTTCATAGGGTTGCTCCTTTACTCCAAATTTTTTATTTCAGCAGTGCTTCTTCCCACTCTGCGGGTTTGAAGCCCACCAGTACTGTATCGCCAGCCAGCACAATGGGCCGCTTGACCAGCATACCGTTGGTGGCAAGCAGCGCAAACCGCTCCTCCTCCGGCATGTCGGGCAGTTTGTCCTTGAGCTGGAGCTCCTTATAGAGGTTGCCGCTGGTGTTGAAAAAGCTCTTGGACGGCTTGCCGCTCCGTCCGACCCACTCAGCCAGTTCCGCGGCGGTGGGATTTTCTTCTACGATATGGCGGTCGTTGTGTTCGATGCCATGCTCATTCAGCCACTTGGCTGCCTTCTGACAGGTGGAACACTTGGGATACCAGATGAATGTGACAGTCATGGGGAAACCTCCCTTTTTTGTTGTCCTGCCGGCAGTTTACCGGCGGGGGCCTCTGCCGCTCCGGTTTCCGGGCTTCTGACCCTTTTCCGGGCGGGGCTTACGGGTTGTACCGGCGGGGATAAAGTCCACATTGCCGGCAGATACATCACAGGCAACCACCTGTACCCGGATGGGATCGCCTACAATGTAGGTGCGTCCGGTGGTGGCGTTCTGCAGAATCACCTTGGACTGGGTATCGTACTCACCTTCGGGCATATCCTCCATGCGGATCAGGCCCTCAACGGTGTTG
Organism: Hydrogenoanaerobacterium saccharovorans; assembly: GCF_016901815.1. Lineage (GTDB taxonomy): Bacteria > Bacillota > Clostridia > Oscillospirales > Ruminococcaceae > Avimicrobium > Avimicrobium caecorum. Next base: position 176,829 of record NZ_JACSNR010000005.1, on the reverse strand, counting down.
GGCAGCTCCACATAGACGCCATGGGGCGCAATGGAGGAGATCATGCCGTCCAGTTCCTCACCCAGGAACTGCTTCATATACTCGGCCTTGTAGCAGTCCTCGCAGTCCCGCTCAATGCCCATGGCACGCACTTCCTGCATGCTGGTCTTTTCAGCGGCCTCGCTGACAAAGGTGCGGTACCGCTTTTCGATATTCTCCCTCTTCATGCCGGTGAGATAGGCCGACATGATCCGGTGGATCAGCAGGTCGGGATACCGGCGGATAGGCGAAGTGAAGTGGGAATACTTGTCGATGACCAGGCCGAAGTGACCGATGTTGTTGGCGGAATACTGAGCCTTTGCCATGGAGCGCAGGATGCTGTTGTTGACAATGAGCTCATACTTGGTGCCCCGGGCCTTGTGCAGGATATGATAGAGAGCCAGCGGGGTTACGCCCTTCTTGAGCTCGCTGATGTCGAAGCCGATCTCTGCCATGCTCTGCTCGAATACTTCGATCTTTTCGGACGGAGGATTGTCGTGCACACGGAACAGGAAAGGCAGCTCATGCTCCAGACCGAAGCTGGCGGCAGCGGTATTTGCCAGCAGCATGAATTCCTCGATCATGTTCTCGCTCAGGCCGCTGTGCCGGGGCTGGATGTCAATGGCAAGGCCGTTCTGATCCAGAATGATCTTGGATTCGGTGGACTCCAGATCCAGTCCGCCCCGCTCGTCCCGGTTGCGGATCAGCTTGCCGAACAGCTCCTTCATGTCCTGGAGGGTGGGGATCACCCGCTCATACTTTCTGAGAATCTCCGCGGAAGCAGTGCCGTCAAAGATGGAGTTGATCTCCACATAGACGCCCTTGACCACCGAGCGGATCAGGGTCTTTTCAAAGCGATAGGAGGTCATGTGGCCCTCGTGGTCCAGCTGCATGATGGCGGAGAAGGCCAGACGGTCCTCGCCCTCATTCAGGGAACAGATGCCGTTGGAGAGCTCCTTGGGCAGCATGGGGATCACCGAGCTGGCATAGTACACCGAAGTACCCCGGGAATAGGCATCCTGGTCGATGGGGGTGCCGTCGGTGACATAGTAGCTTACATCGGCGATGTGGACGCCCAGCTCATAGCCATTTTCAGTGCGGGTCAGGGAGATGGCGTCGTCAATATCCTTGGTATCTGCCGAGTCGATGGTGAAGATGATGCGGTCCCGCAGATCCAGACGCTGAGCCTTCTCCTTCTCATGGATGCCGGCTTTGTCGATGGCAGCGGCTTCTGCCAGGGCCTCCGCCGAAAACTCGGTGGGAGCGCCGGAAGCCGCAATGATAGCTGCGGTACAGTTCTTGGCGAGTTCCGCATCGCCGAAGTCCTCGAGGATCATAGCCTTGTGGTCAAAGTGGCTGGAACCACCCCGGATCAGCTCACAGCGGACCTTGTGGCCCTCCTTGGGCTTGAGGCCGTCGTCCTTGTAGACGCCGATGGGGAACCGGGCGCCCTTATCCGGCATTACATCCAGGAAACCGCCGTTTCTCTGCACCACGCCGGTGAAGATAAAGGGTGCCTCCTCCACAATCTTGGTGACCTCGCCTTCAGTGCGTCCGTTGCGGTCCTTGCGCAGGCGCAGCAGGACGGTATCTCCGGGCATGGCACCCATCATCCGGCGTCCGGCAATGAACACATCTTCCTCAGCCTCATCGGGCTTGGCAAAGCCAAAGGTCGGGTTGACCTTGACTACCACAGCCTTGACCAGGGTATCCGGCTTTTCAGCCAGCATGAGCTTATCCTCTTTTTCCCGGAGTTCGCCCCGGGCAATCATAGCGGCAATAATCCGGTCAAATTCCGGACGATCTTCCCGGCGCAGGCGGATGGCCTTGCCGATGTCCTTGCGGGTCACATACCCGCCTGCCTGACGGAATGCGGACTTGATCTTGGGTTTCAGGTTGGTGTTTGACTTGTTGTTTGTCATAAATCTGTGTATTACCTCTTACTCTTTCGTTCCAATTTCTTACTCTGTCTTTTTCACAATATTTATTATAACACAGCCGATGGCTCTGACAAGAGTCCCTTTTCCGAACAGAAAAGGAAAAATACCCGCAGAACCAACGGCGGATGTTTCTGTGCGCCTGCCTGCATGAGAGCAGGACGCTGTGCGGAGGGCTGATACGCAGTCCTTCCCCGGCAGGAAACGCCATCGGGAAAACTGCTGTATAAAAGAAATTGCTACCCCGTACCGGACGGGATAGCAACGCTTTTGGCAAATTGGATTACAGATAGATGGTTGCTGCCAGAACTGCCAGCGCCACAACACACATCGCAATGCCCGAGAACTTGGAGATCATCGAGAGCTGTGCATCCATGGTCTTGGTACGGCCGCGGTCGTAGGTGCCCTCGTTCATCGAGCCGCCCAGTGCGCCGCCCAGGTTGGTCTTATGCTCCTGCAGGGTTACCGATACAACGACTGCCAGTCCGAAGAAGATCAGCAGTACGCCGCCGATTATCTCAAAAATGCTCATTTTATATTCCTCCGATAGACTATTCACAAATCAGCATATAACACTATATCATATTTTTTGCGTCAGTGCAAGGATAAATTGCGGTGTGATGCGCCTTTGCGCGTATATTTTCCCGCATCGGGGCACAAACTACCCTTACCCGTAGCTTGCAGCGACTGGCTGTGCACTTCGGGTCAGAGCCGGGGAGCTATATCTCCGGCTCTTTTTGCGGTCTGCCCGCTATGCCAGGGTGAGCTGTTCGGTGGCGTCGCCATCCTTGGGCAGAGCACCGGCGCCGGGCAGAGTGCGCACCATGTACCGCTTGGGATCGGCAAATCCGCCGTCATAGATCCGGGCGGAAACCAGCAGGTGCTTCTTTTTGAGCGCCATCACTGCCACACCCTGGGTATCCTTGGTAACCTTGGCGGGGATCAGGCCGGAGTGGACAATGAGCATCCGGGTATCGCTGGAGGTGAAGAGCACCTCGCAGTCCTCGGCAAGCTGCAGCGCCTGGACCAGCCGTGCCTTGTCGCTGTAAGCGTTTGCCAGCTTGCGGCGGCGGGTCTTGGTGGCATAGGCCGACAGCGGCACCTTGGCTGCCTTGCCGTTTTCAAAGGCAAAGAGCAGATACCCCTGGTAGTCGGTGGTCACCGCCATAAAGACAGGGTTCTCGCCGCTGTCCATGCCCAGCTTGGCCGGCAGGTAATCCCCCAGCACACTGGCCTTGGTATCGTCAAAGTCCGCCGCGGTGGTCTTGTAGACCTGGCACTTATCGGTGAAGAACAGCAGCTCACTGCGGTTGGTGGCAGTCACCAACTGGGTGATGCTGTCCCCTTCCTTGAGCTTCTGATCGGCGCTCATGCGCAGCGACTGATTGGTGATCTTCTTGAAGTAGCCCTCCCGGGTAAAGAACAGGTTCACCGGATAGTCGGGGGTATCGTCCTCCTCGGCCTCCTGGGGCTCATCGCTCGGGAAGATGAGAATGCTCTTCCGGGGCTGGCTGTACTTCTTGATGACCTGACGCAGCTCCGAAGTGATTACCGAACGGATCTTCCGGCGGCTCTGGAGGGTGGATTCCATCTCGGCGATGTCCTTTTCCAGCTCACCGATCTCATCGGTGCGCTTCAGGATATACTCCCGGTTGAGCTGCCGCAGACGGATCTCCGCCACGAACTCGGCCTGGGTTTCATCAATGCCGAAGCCGATCATCAGGTTGGGAACCACTTCCCGCTCCTCTTCGGTCTCCCGGACAATGCGGATGGCCTTGTCAATATCCAGCAGGATCTTTTCCAGACCCCGGAGCAGATGGAGCTTCTCCTTCTTCTTGGTGAGGTCAAAGTAGATGCGCCGCTTGACACAGTCCTCCCGGAAGGCGATCCACTCGCTGAGCAGTTCGCCCACACCCATGACCTTGGGCATGCCGCCCACCAGCACATTGAAGTTGCAGGAGAAGTTATCCTCCAGCGGAGTGAGCCGGAACAGCTTCTGCATGAGCTTGTCCGGATCGGTGCCGCGCTTGAGATCGATGGTGATCTTCAGGCCGGACAGGTCGGTTTCATCACGCATATCGGCAATTTCCCGGATGCGGCCCGCCTTGATGAGGTCGATGACCTTGTCCATGATGGCTTCGATGGTGGTGGTGGGCGGGATCTCGGTGATGTCGATGCAGTTGTTCTGCTTGTCGTAGGTGTAGCGGCTGCGCACCGTCACACTGCCCCGTCCGGTGGAATAGATCTTGTCCAGTTCGGCCTTGTTGTAGAGGATATACCCGCCGCCCGGGAAGTCCGGAGCGGTGAGGGTGGACGAAATATCATGGCTGGGATCGTTCATCAGGGCGATGGTGGTCTCGCACACCTCCCCCAGGTTGAAGGGGCAGATGGAGCTTGCCATGCCCACGGCAATGCCCATATTGGCATTGACCAGGATTCCCGGATAGGTCACCGGCAGGAGCTTGGGCTCCTTCATGGTGGCGTCGTAGTTGTCCACAAAGTCCACGGTGTCCTTGTCAATATCCGAGAACAGCTCCTGACAGATCTTCTCGAGCTTTACCTCGGTATAACGGCTGGCGGCATAGGCCATATCCCGGGAATAAGCCTTGCCGAAGTTGCCCTTGGAATCCACATAGGGATAGAGCAGCGCCTCATAGCCCCGGGACAGGCGCACCAGCGTCTCATAGATGGCGGCATCGCCGTGGGGGTTGAGCCGCATGGTCTGACCCACCACATTGGCGGACTTGGTCCGGGCCGAGGTGAGCAGTCCCATCTTGTACATGGTATAGAGCAGCTTGCGGTGCGAAGGCTTGAAGCCGTCAATCTCGGGGATGGCCCGGGAGAGGATCACACTCATCGCATAGGGCATATAGTTCTTTTCCAGCGTTTCGGTGATGGGCTGCTCCACCATCACGCCGGCATTTTCAATGACCGCATTGGGATTCACCGGCCCGCGCTTGGACTGGGAATCGTTCTTTTTTCTGGGTGCCATAGTCTGTCACTCCTCTCACGCACCGGTCAGGATAGATCCAGATCGTCCAGATAGAGATGTCCGTTCTGGGAGATAAAGTCCTTGCGTCCGCTCAGGTTGTCGCCGAGCAGCAGATCGAACATCTGCGATGTGGCCTCCGCTTCTGCCGGGCTCACCCGGATCAGACGGCGGGTTTCAGGGTTCATGGTGGTCAGCCACATCATATCCGGGTCGTTTTCACCCAGACCTTTGGAGCGCTGGATGGTATACTTGGCGTTTCCGATCTCCTCCAGCACCTTGGTCTTTTCCGGCTCGGTATAGGCAAAGTAGGTCTTGCCCTTGGCGGTGATCTCATAGAGCGGCGACTCGGCAATATAGACATACCCCTGTTCGATCAGGGTAGGGGTCAGACGGTAGAACATGGTCAGGATCAGGGTGCGGATCTGGAAGCCGTCCACATCGGCATCGGTACAGATGACGATCTTGTTCCAGCGCAGGTTGCTGAGGTCAAAGGTGGAAAGCTCCTTGTTGGCCTTGCTTTTTACCTCCACGCCGCAGCCCAGCACCTTGATGATGTCGGTGATGATGTCATTCTTGAAGATCTTGTCATACTCCGCCTTGAGGCAGTTGAGGATCTTGCCCCGCACCGGGATAATGGCCTGGAACTGGGCATCCCGGCCCAGCTTGCAGGCGCCCAGCGCTGAGTCACCCTCCACGATGTAGATCTCCCGCTCTGCCGGGTCCTTGCTGCGGCAGTCCACAAACTTCTGCACCCGGTTGGCAAGGTCAATGCTGCCCGAGAGCTTCTTCTTGAGGTTCAGACGGGTCTTTTCGGCATTTTCCCGGCTGCGCTTGTTCACCAGCACCTGTTCGCAGATGCGCAGGGCATCGTCGGGATTCTCGATGAAGTAGATCTCCAGCTGATGGCGCAGGAACTCGTTCATCGCGTCATAGATGAACTTGTTGGTGATGGCCTTCTTGGTCTGGTTCTCATAGGAGGTCTGGGTGGAAAAGCTCGAGGACACCAGCACCAGACAGTCGGCTACGTCCTGATAGGTGATCTTGCTCTCATTCTTGAGGTACTTGCCGTTCTGCTTGAGATAGCTGTCGATCTGGTAAACCGTGGCGGAACGCACAGCCCGCTCGGGACTGCCCCCGTGCTCCAGGAAGCTGGAGTTGTGGTAGTACTCGGTCAGGCTCAGCTTATTGGAGAAGCAGAGCGCCACCGACAGGCGCACCTTGTAATCCGGCTTGTCCTCCCGGTCCCGGCCCACAGCGGCAGCCGACCAGAACTGCACCGGGGTCAGGGGTTCTTCCCCGCCCAGCAGCTCGGTCACATAGTCCTGGATGCCGTTTTCATAGAAGAACTCCTCCTCGGCAAAGCTGCCGTCCTCCTGCTCGTTGCGCAGCAGGAACTGAACGCCGGGGTTCACCACCGCCTGGCGCTTGAGAATATCCCGGTAGTAATCCGCCGGCACAGCGATGTCGGTGAACACCTCCAGGTCCGGCTTCCAGCGGATGGTGGTACCGGTATCCCGCCGCTTGGTGGCGGTTTTCTTCATATCCTCCGAAGGCTCGCCCTTTTTGAAGTGCAGCTCATAGACAAACCCGTCCCGGCAGATGGACACATCCATATACTCGGAAGCGTACTGGGTGGAGCAGAGACCCAGGCCATTGAGACCCAGGGAGAATTCATAGCTCTCCGCCGCATTGGTATTGTATTTGCCGCCGGCATACATCTCACAGAACAGCAGTTCCCAGTTGTAGCGCCCCTCCTTGGGGTTATAATCCACCGGGATGCCTCGTCCCCGGTCCTCCACCTGGACCGAATAGTCCAGATAGCGGGTGACGGTGATCTTTTTGCCATAGCCCTCCCGGGCCTCGTCAATGGCATTGGAGAGGATCTCGAAAATCGAGTGTTCACAGCCCTCCAGACCATCCGAGCCAAAGATAACCCCCGGGCGTTTGCGGACCCGGTCGGCTCCCTTCAGCGCCGAGATGCTGTCATTGCCATAGCTGTTTTTTGATGCTGCCATCTGCTCGCCCCTTCTTTTTACATTGTAAACTTCTCTTATTAAAGCAAATTTTACCACGCTTTGTCAAATCTGCCCGGCAGAATCCGTCGAACAGAAAGACCTGTGGTCCCCCTTTTTTGAGGGCCACAGGCCTTATCAGAACCGTGATTTATTCTTCCTTCTGATCCGGAGCGGAAGATTCCTCCGTGGTTCCGGCTTCCGGTGCAGCCGCAGGAGCTTCCGGCTCCGATGCCGGAGTCTCAGGCTGGGATTCAGTCTGAGCGGCTTCCAGCTGGGCTGCCGCTTCCTTCTGGGCATCGGAAATTACCTTGGAGAAGATACCATGCTGATCTTCCTCCGGGTTCACTTCCCGTCCCTCCATCAGTGCCTTGAAGCCGAATTCGCCGATCTTCTCATGCTCCATCAGGTACTGGGCCACCACTTCCAGCTGGTCGCGGTGTGCTTCCAGGATCTCACGGGCACGGCTGTAAGCCTCTTCGATGATGCGGCGGATCTCCTGATCGATCTCAGCAGCCACTTCCTCCGAGTAGTTCCGGGAACGGTTGATGTCCATACCCAGGAACACTTCACCCTGATCCTGTCCATAGACCACCGGGCCCAGCTTTTCACTGAAGCCATAGCGGGTCACCATGGAACGGGCGATCTGGGTGGCACGCTCCAGGTCATTGGAGGCACCGGTGGAGATGTCATCGAGCACGATCAGCTCTGCCATACGGCCGCCCAGCAGGGTGACAATGTTCTCCTGCATGGCAGTCTTGGCAAGATAGCCCCGGTCGTCCTCAGGCAGCGACATGGTATAGCCGCCTGCCATTCCCCGGGGAATGATGGAGATCTCGTGTACCGGGTCCTGTGTGGGACAGTAGTAGGTGCAGACAGCGTGACCGGCCTCGTGATAGGCAGTCAGACGCTTTTCCTTCTCGGTTACCACCTTGGAGCGCTTTTCGGGGCCGGCGATCACCTTGATGGTGGCGTCCTCGATCTCCTTCATGGTAATGGCACGCTTATTGGCACGGGCAGCCAGCAGAGCCGCCTCGTTGACGACATTTTCCAGATCCGCGCCGGTGAAGCCGACTGTGGCCTTTGCCACAGTCTTGAGGTTGACATCCGGGCCCATGGGCTTATTGCGCACATGCACCTTGAGGATCTCCTCACGGCCCTTTACATCGGGATAGCCCACCAGGATCTGACGGTCGAACCGGCCCGGACGCAGCAGCGCCGGGTCCAGAATATCCTTGCGGTTGGTGGCGGCAATGATGATGACGCCCGAATTGGCGCCGAAACCGTCCATCTCTACCAGCAGCTGGTTGAGGGTCTGTTCCCGCTCGTCATGACCGCCGCCCAGACCAGCACCTCTGTGCCGGCCCACGGCATCGATCTCATCGATAAAGACAATGCTCGGGGCAGTTTTCTTGGCCTCGGCAAACAGGTCACGGACACGGGACGCACCGACACCGACGAACATCTCCACGAAGTCGGAACCGGAGATGGAATAGAAGGGCACACCGGCCTCACCAGCCACAGCACGGGCCAGCAGGGTCTTACCGGTACCGGGAGGGCCCATCAGCAGAACACCCTTGGGGATACGGGCGCCCAGGGCATTGTATTTGGCGGGGTTCTTGAGGAACTCCACAATCTCCACCAGTTCTTCCTTTTCCTCATCGGCACCTGCCACATCGGCAAAGGTGACAATCCGTCCGTCCTGGGGAGTACGGGGCTTGGCCTTGGAGAAACCGGACATTCCGCCGCTGCCCCGGGTCTGGCGCATCATCACATAGAGGAAGATGCCCATACTGCCCACCAGGATCAGGGTGGGAAGCATCGAAACGAACCACGGGATCTCGGCTGCGGGCTCCAGGTCATAGACCATCTTGCTGTCGGGATGGGCCTCGTTGTAGGCCTCAATGTCATCGTCGATGTCATCGAGGAATCGGGAGACATTGGGAACACGGTAGTTGACCTCAGTCTTCTTTCCGTTGATCTCTACAAGCATGGTCATATTGCCGCTGCCCAGGTTCAGATCAAATTCCGAAACCTGACCGTTCTCAAAGTATTCCAGTACTTTGGAATACTTGATGAGCTGCTGGGTGGACGACTGGGAAAACAGAGTCGTAGCCATCAGCAGGAACGCCAGCAAAAGTGCCAGATAGATTCCAAGTCCCTTTGTCGAAGGCTTTTTTACTGCCAAATGTATTCACTCCTTTGCCCTGTGGGCGTAGTTGAGTCGGATGGCACTGCATCCGCTGCAAAATATCAGATAGCCGCTCAGCCCTGGTAAACTTCTTCCTTGAGAACGCCTACATAGGGCAGATTGCGGTAACGCTCATCAAAATCAAGGCCATACCCGACTACGAATTCATCCGGCACTTCAAAGCAGCAGTAATCCGGCTGAATATCCGCAGTGCGGCGGGCAGGCTTATTGAGCAGGGTTACGATCTTGATGCTGTTGGGATGGCGGTCCCGGAGCAGTTCCCGCAGGTAGCTCAGGGTCAGGCCGCTGTCCAGAATATCCTCCACCAGGAGCAGATCATATCCCTCCACATTATTGTCCAGATCCTTGACGATTTTCACCACACCGGAACTTTTTGTGCCGCTGCCATAGCTGGATACCGACATGAAGTCGATCCGGGCATGGGTGGTGACAGCACGCATCAGGTCTGCCATGAATACCACAGAACCCTTGAGAATGCCCACCATCAGCAGATTTTTGCCGGCGTAGTCCTCGGAAATACGGGCGCCGATTTCAGCGACCTTTTCCCGGATCTCCTCTTCCGAGATCAGAACCTTTTTGATATCCTGTTCCATTACATTATTCATAATCTTTCCCCTCAATACAAACCATCCAATACTGATCGCCCTGCAAAGGACAAACTGCCGCAGCCCGTTCGTCACAGCCGAAGCCTTCGGCCCACAGGAGTCCGCGGTCATCGCTGAGCAGTGCCAGACTGTCTCGGCGCTCCGGTGGAATCCCGGCTTCGCTGAGCAGTTTTTTGAGCGTCTTTGTCACGCCCCGGCCCGCCGGACGAATCCGGTCGCCGCTGTTTCTGCTTCGCAAAACGATATTACCATATATTCTACCACAATCAAGAACATTTTTTAAGGCGTTATACTGTTCTTTCACAATTTTTTCTAAAAATTCACAACTCAAAGGAATCAGGCAGACTTTCCGCCCGTCCGGGAGGAAAAACCGCTGCTCCCCTGCCTCCGGAGAAACCGGGAAACAGAAGCCCTCTGCCGGCTGTGCCGGACGCTCCATCCAGATCCGGCCTCCCCGGCTGCAGAAGCGCACCCCGCCGCCGATCTCCGAAGCGCCGCCCTCGGCTGCCAGCCGGGTACAGATCCCGGTCTGCCGGTGGGAGAGGCTTCCGCCCTCTGCCACTGCCATGCGGCTGAGCACCTCCCGCCGCACTGCCGCCGGCAGTGCCAGGAACGCCTCTGCCATGCAGGCGGTATGGCCCCGGTAGGATTCCGCCGTGTCCAGGAACTGTTCTGCCTCCCGGCTCACCAGCTCGTAGCCCTCCCCCATCGCCTCGATGAGATGGGCAAAGGCCTCGGGCAGCGCCGGGTTGAGGGCATACAGCTCCGGGATCAGACGCAGCCGGATGCGGTTGCGGGTGTACTCCTCGGAAAAGTTGGTGCTGTCGGTGACAAAGCCGATGCCGTTTTCGGCGCAGTAGGCCTCCACCTCCTGCCGGGTGACAGCGATCAGCGGACGGATCAGGTAGTCCCGCACCGGCTGGATGCCGCACATACCCCGCAGTCCGGTTCCCCGGGCTATGGAGAACAGCACCGTCTCCATATTGTCACTGAGGGTGTGGGCGGTCGCAACCTTGCAGCCGGTCTCCCGGTGCAGCCGCTCAAAGAGGGCATACCGGGCCTTGCGTCCGGCGGTTTCCTCCGAGAGGTGCTCCTGCCGGGCCAGCTCTGCCACTTCCACCCGCTCCACGGTGAGCGGCACCTGCCAGCGCTGGCACAGCTCCCGGACAAAGGCCTCGTCCCGGTCCGCTTCCGCTCCCCGCAGGCAGTGGTTGAGGTGGCAGGCGGTCACTGTGAGCCCCATAGGCTCCCGCAGCGACAGCAAAAAAGCGAGCAGGGCCGCCGAATCCGCGCCGCCGGATACCGCAGCGCAGACATGGTCGCCCTGCCCGATCATTTCATATTTCTCAATGGTGTCCAGTACCTTATCCCTCATTGCGGAACAGCTCCAGTCCCTTGAACCGGGTGAACTGACCATCCCAGCCCAGCTTTACCGAATCGGTTTCGCCGTGACGGTTCTTGGCTACAATGCACTCCGCCACATTCTGTTCCTCACTCTCCCGGTTGTAATAGGCGTCCCGATAGAGGAACAGCACAATATCCGCATCCTGCTCGATGGAACCGGATTCACGCAGGTCGGAGAGCATGGGACGGTGATCCTGCCGGCTGTCCGGCCCTCGGGAGAGCTGGGACAGGGTGATCACCGGCACATTGAGTTCCTTTGCCATGATCTTGAGCCCTCGGGTGATCTCCGAGATCTCCAGCACACGGTTGTCGCCCGAGCGCCGTCCGGAGGTCATCAGCTGGAGGTAGTCAATGACCACCAGGCCGATATCCGGAATACGCCGGAGCTTGGCCTTGATATCCGCCACCGTGATGGACGGGGTATCGTCGATGTAGATCTCCGCCTTGGAGAGCATCTGAGCGGTCATAGCCAGCTTGGTCCAGTCCTCAGGGGTGAGGTTGCCGGTACGCAGCGCGCCCGACTGGATCAGCGCCTCAGACGAAAGGATTCGTCCCACCAGCTGCTCCTTGCTCATTTCCAGCGAAAAGACTGCCACCTTCTTGCCCGAACGCACTGCCACATTGGTGGCGATATTCAGGGCGAAGGAGGTCTTTCCCATACCGGGACGGGCCGCCACCAGGATCAGGTCGGACTTGTTGAGCCCGGTGAGGATGGTATCCAGCGCCCCGAAGCCGGACGGGGTACCCACATACTCGCTCTTGTCGTCGCCGCTGAGCTTCTGGAGCCGGTCATAGGTCTCGATGATAACCTCGTCAATGCGGGTCAGACCGCCGGTTTCCCGGCCCTTGCGGATGTCAAAGATATCCTGCTCCGCCCGGTCCATGATGCTCTTGGCATCGCCGGTGCCCTCCCGGATGGTATCCAGGATCTTACGGGAGGTCTCCGCCAGGCTGCGCAGATAGTACTTCTCCTGGACGATCCGGGCATAATCCGCCACATTGGAGGTGCTGGGCACCATCTCCACCAGGCTGACCAGATACATCTTGGCATCGCTCTCGGTGGGGAAAATGCCCTCGGACAGCACCTTGTCCAGCAGGGTGACCACATCGATCTTTTCCGAGGCGAGGAACATACGCATCAGCACCGAGAATATCTCCCGGTTATAGCTGCCGTAGAAGCTCTCCGGCTTGAGATATTCCAGTACATCGGTAATCCGTGCCGGATCTGCAATCACAGCACCCAGTACCGACTGTTCCGCTTCCTTGCTGTATGGAAGCGCTTCCAGCAGTGCATCCGCACTGGCATTCCGGTCCATCCATTCTTCCTCCCTCTCGTAAATTTCCCGGCGGGTCAGGCTGGAATCAGCCCTCTACAACCTCTACAAAGCACTCGCAGCTGATTCCGGAGTAGAACTTCAGAATCGCACGGAAGCTGCCGAAGGACTTGATTTCCAGGGGCAGTTCGATCTTGCGCTTGTCAATGGTGACGCCGTGCTGCTTTGCCATCTCCTCGGCGATCTCCTTGGCGGTCACCGAACCGAACAGGCGTCCGCCCGCACCGGCCTTGGCCTTGATGATGATCTTCTTGTCCTTCATCTTGGCAACATTCTCCCGGGCAGCCTGCATTTCCAGATCGATCTTGTGCTGCTTGGAAGCCTGCTCGTTCTTCAGCTCATTCATGGCCTGGTTGGTGGCCTCCACTGCCAGCTTGCGCTTGAGCAGGAAGTTCTGGGCGTAGCCTGCGGATACCTCCACAACCTCACCCTTCTTGCCAGTTCCCTTTACATCCTGTGTCAGAATTACCTTCATTATAATACTCCTCCTTGGTGTCCGCCGGACTGCGGCTGTACCGCAGTTTACTTGGCGGGTCTCGGGTTTTTGCTCAGATAGTCATCAATGGCTTCAAACAGCCGCTGACGGGCGCTTTCCAGCGTACAGTCGGACAGCTGGGCTCCGGCCATGGTCAGATGACCGCCGCCGCCCAGGCTCTCCATGATGATCTGCACATTCATCTCGCCCATGGAACGGGCCGAGAAGTTCACGCCCCGCCCGGTCTCATACATGACAAAGGACGCCGCCACTCCATTGATATTGAGCAGTTCGTCCGCTGCCTGGGCTGCCACCACATTGATGTCCTCGATCATCTGGTTGGTGCTGGCAACCGCACAGCCATGATAGAGCTCCGCCGATGCCATCAGCTTGATGCGCTGCTGGTAATCGGAGAGCGAGGTGTTGAAGTACTTGCGCACATCGCTTGTTTCGGCACCCAGACGGCGCAGATAAGCCGCCGCCTCAAAGGTGCGCACACCAGCCTTGGAAACAAAGTTCTTGGTGTCCAGCATAATGCCGGCGAGCAAAGCCTCGGCCTCCAGCCGGGTCAGACGGATATTGCCGCTGAGATACTGCACCAGCTCGGTGACCATCTCACAGGCCGAAGACGCATAGGGCTCGTGATAGAAAATGGTGGCGTTGTCGATATACTCCACCAGCTTGCGGTGGTGGTCGATGACCGCCACGCTGCGGCACTTCTCATACAGCTCCCGGGATTCGATGATGGTCTTGGAATGGGTATCCACCACGATGAGCAGGGTGCCCTCCTCCACCACGTCCATAAGCTCGGACGGGGCCTTGAGATACTCCCGATAGCCATTCTCCGCCACCCGGCGGTAGAGCAGATCCACCATGTTCCTGTCGGGATCGATGGCGATCCAGGCGGGCTTGCCCATCTGGGTCACTGCCTTGTGCAGCGCCACTGCCGCACCGAAGCAGTCCATATCCGCAAACCGGTGTCCCATGAGGATGACATTCTTGCTGGAGGCAATCAGCTCGCTGAGTGCCTGGGCCACAATACGGGTCTTGACCTTGGTGCGCTTTTCCACGCCCTTGGAGAGACCGCCATAGAAATCGTAGCCGTTCTTGGTACGCACGGCGGCCTGGTCGCCGCCGCGGCCCTGGGCCATTTCCAGTGCCTGACGGGCCATCTCGTCCGCCTCACTGATGGAGGGCGCCTCCCGTCCGATACCGATGGACAGGGTACAGGGTACCCGGTCGCTGATCTCGATCTTGCGGATGGTATCCAGAATATCCAGACGGTTCTGGATGATCTGCTGCATGAATTTGTCCTCAAAGACCGCATTGTAGCGGTCCTTTTCCACCTGACTCACCACGCCGCCGTATTTCTCCACGAACTGGGTGATCTGGTAGTCGATCTCCGAGAGCACCTGGGTCTTGTCGCTTTCCCGGGCATTCTGCACCAGCTCGTCATAGTTGTCCACCATGATGCGCATCACAGCGGGACGGGTCTTGAAGTAGAGATCGGTATAGTGCTTGAGATCGTGGTCGTCCACGAAATAGAGGGCAAAGAGCTTTTCGGTTTCACTGCCCGAATCATACTCATTGGCGTACATGGAGTACTGCCGTCCGCCGATGCGCACTCCGAAGCCTTTCTCCGGCGTGGGCTGGCGGAAATCGGTATTGCCGATAAAATCGGAGATCATGCGTCCGTAGAGCTGAAGCGTACTGCTGCCGTCGAGCAGCTGTTCCGCCTTGCGGTTGTACCAGACGATCTCCCCGGTATCGCTGACCACGGTAAGCGCCAGCGGATGCCCGATGGAGGCCTCAGTCTGCAGGGCATGGACCTCCTCGCCCAGCTGATGCAGGTACCGGCTGGTACCCGCGGTGATGTAGTGATATTGCACGAAGATGATGAGCATACCCACCAGGAACACACTGACCGATACCGCCAGTGTCCGGGGGTCCACCATGGCAGCCACACCGGTTACTGCCACACAGAGCAGAAACATCGAGCCGAAAATGGTGGAGAGCAGCGCCAGTCGTTTTCGCACCGTGAACCTTCCTTTCCGAAACGCGGTTCGCCGCGGGAATTTTTACAGAAAAGCGGTCTGTGCCGTCCAGCGGCAACAACCCGCATTTTAATTCTGAAAAAGATTATACCACACCCGCACTCATTTGTCACTTCGAAAATGATACGGATGTGGTATATTAAAACGCTGTTTATGCTGCGTGAAAACGCATCAGACTTCCTGGATAATGGGCAGGATCATCGGGCTGCGCTTGGTGCGGCCCCAGACAAACTGTCCCAGCTGATCCTTGATGGCATTCTTGATGCTGCCCCAGTCCTGGACCTCCTGCTCCCGGCAGCGGTCCACAGCCCGCAGGCAGACCCGACGGGCATCGCTCATCATATCCTCGGCCTCCCGTACATAGACAAAGCCGCGGGATACAATATCCGGACCGGACACCACTTCTCCGGTGGCAGAATCCATCGCCACCACCACGATGATCAGGCCGTCCTGAGCCAGGTGCTTGCGGTCCCGGAGAACGATGCTTCCCACATCGCCCACACCCAGGCCGTCCACCATCACAGAGCCGGACGGAACAGTGCCGCCCAGGGCGATCTGTTCGGGCGAGAGTTCTACTACCCGTCCGATCTCGCCGATCACCATATTCTCTCTGGGAACCCCCATGGCAGCTGCCAGGTCGCAGTGCTTCTTCAGGTGCTTGTATTCACCGTGCACCGGCATGAAGAACCGGGGCTTGGTCAGTGCCAGCATGAGCTTGAGCTCGTCCTGCTGGGCATGACCGGAGGTGTGCAGGTCGTAGGTCTTTTCATAGATCACCTCAGCGCCCTGCCGGAGCAGCGCGTTGATCACCCGGGTGACGCTCTCCTCGTTGCCGGGGATGGGCGATGCCGACAGGATAATGAAGTCGTTGGGGGTAACGGTGATCTTGCGGTGGTCGTTCATGGCCATCCGGGTCAGGGCACTCATGGGTTCGCCCTGGCTTCCGGTGGTGGCAATCACCAGCTTGTTGTCGGGGTAGCGGCTGAGCACATCCAGATCCACCAGAGTGCCTTCGGGGATATTCAGGTATCCCATCTCAGCGGCACGCTCCACCATGTTCACCATGCTGCGTCCCGAAACCGCCAGCTTGCGTCCGTGCTTGACGCAGCAGTCCACGATCTGCTGGAGACGGTGGACATTGGAGGAGAAGGTCGCGATGATGATCCGGCGGTCCTCCGCCTTCTTGAACAGGGTCTCAAAGGTATCGCCCACCACCCGTTCGCTCTTGGTGGCGCCGGGGCGTTCGGCATTGGTGGAGTCTGCCAGCAGTGCCAGAACGCCCTGCTGTCCCAGCTGACCGAACCGGGCCAGGTCGATGACCGGGCCAGCCACCGGGGTAAAGTCCACCTTGAAGTCGCCGGTCTGGATGATCAGGCCGGCCTTGGTGGAGATTGCCAGAGCACAGGCATCGGGGATGGAGTGGTTCACGGCGATGAGTTCCACATCGAAGCCGCCCAGCTTGATATGGTCGCCGGGGTGCTTTTCAATGAGCTTCACCCGGCCCAGCAGGCCATGCTCCTTGAGCTTGCCCTCGATGAGCGCCAGGGTGAGGCGTGTGGCATACACCGGGATATTCACAGTCTTGAGCAGATAGGCCAGACCGCCGATATGGTCCTCATGCCCGTGGGTGATAACGATGCCGCGGATCTTATCCTTGTTCTTCTCCACAAAGGTGAAGTCGGGAATTACCACATCCACGCCGAACATCTCGTCATCGGGGAAAGCCAGACCGCAGTCCACAATGAACATATCCTCGCCGCACTCATAGACGGTCATGTTCTTGCCGATCTCATGCAGACCGCCCAGGGGAATGATCCGCACCCGGGCATTGGGGTCGGTATTATTGTTGTTCCCACCCCGGCGGCGGGAGTTCTTCTGGTTCTTGCGGGGCGCTTCCTGAGCCGGAGCCTCCGCCTGTGCGGCAGGAGCTGCCTGCTCTGCCGGAGCATTCTCCTTGGCGGGGCGGTTATTCTTCTTCCGGCTGCCGGACTGCTTCTTCTCCCGGGGCTTTTCCGGCTCGGAAACAGCTGTGGCGCCAATCACAGCGGCAATGGCCTCATCCAGGGTCTTTTTGCGGCTGCGGCTGGGCTTCGGGGTGGATACCAGCTCCTCCCCGGATGCTGCCGGAGTCTCCTCCGCGGCGGGCTTGGCTGCCTTATTGCTTCTGCGGTGATACCGGCGCTTGGGCCGGTCCTGTTTTGATTCTGATTCGTTTATGGGCTTCATAGTTTTCTCATCTGCCACCGAATTTCCTCCATTCTCTTTCATTCAAAATATCGATGTGCGATTTAATTTTCTGTAACGGAAAAAAGCCTGTCTGCAACGCATCCAGGACTGAATGTACTGTAAAACATCAAACGGATCGCTTCCCGTCCGATCCGCACAAACAGGGTACGCCCCGGGGACTTCTCTGCCCGGGGAGCACAGTCAGCCGTATGGCAACCCGACACCGCACTGTTCCGCTCCGATGCCGCATACCGCTGAATTTTACGAACACTCTCTTACTTGCTATCATACACTTTTTATGCAATTCTGTCAATAGAGCCCCTGCAAAACTGGCAAAGGTACTGAATTTGTCGTTTTTATTAGTATGGCTGCTTCCGGACAGATTAGTCAGGCAGGATGCTTGATTTCCCACAGCCGGAATGCTATACTGTCAGAGTTATCCCCCATGAAGGAGGGCAAACCTGTGAAAAAAGTGGAACTCTATACCGACGGCGCCTGTTCGGGCAATCCCGGACCGGGCGGCTGGGGCGCGATCCTGCGCTATGGCGAGCATGAAAAGGAACTCAGCGGCGGCGCTCATGACACCACCAACAACCGCATGGAACTCACCGCTGTGATCGAAGGACTGAAGGCGCTCAAAGAGCCCTGCATGGTGACCGTTTACAGCGATTCCAAGTACTTCTGCGATGGTGTGCAGAAAGGCTGGGTCTACGGCTGGAAAAAGCGCGGCTGGAAAAAATCCGACGGTAAACCGGCGCTCAACCCCGATCTGTGGGAAGAGCTGCTCACCCAGCTGGGCCGCCATCAGGTGGAGATCGTCTGGGTCAAGGGACACGCCGGTCACCCGGAAAATGAACGGTGCGACCGTCTGGCAGTGGCCCAGAGCGAAAAGCACCGCTGACCTCTCCCCTGCGCAAACATACAAAAATCCCCCTGCACCCACTCAAGGGCAGCAGGGGGATTTTTTCTGTTATGATACCGCTCAGCGGCTGAGCTCTACCGCAATGGCAGAGGCCAGACGGGCATTGTTGTAAACCAGGCGGATATTGGCTTCCAGGCTGTCGCCTCCGGTGATCTTCTGGATCTCGTCCAGCAGGTACGGAGTGGTCTCCTTGCCATGGATGCCCAGCTCCTTGGCCTTGGCAATGGCCTCATCAATGACCTTGTAGATGGCATCGTGATCCATCGAGTACTCCTCGGGGATGGGATTGGTCACCAGCATGCTGCCGTCCAGACCCAGCTCCATCTTGGCACGGAAGGCCTCGGCGATCTCTGCGGGGGTATCCATGCGGTAATCCACCTTGAAGCCGCTCTTGCGGGTATAGAAGGCGGGAAGTTCCTCGGTCTGGTAGCCGATCACCGGCACACCCTTGGTTTCCAGGTATTCCAGGGTGAGGCCCAGATCCAGAATGGCCTTGGCGCCGGCGCAGACTACCATCACCGAAGTATGGGCCAGCTCCTCCAGGTCAGCGGAGATGTCCATGGTGGTTTCAGCGCCGCGGTGTACGCCGCCGATGCCGCCGGTGGCAAAGATCTTTACACCAGCCATGTCAGCCAGGATCATGGTGGCAGCTACGGTTGTGGCGCCGTCCTCACCCTTGGCGCAGACCACCGGAATATCCCGACGGCTCACCTTGGTCACAGCCAGGCCCTTCTTGCCCAGGTGATCAATCTCCTCGGGGGTGATGCCCACGGTCAGCTTGCCGCCGATGATGGCGATGGTAGCCGGAACAGCGCCGCATTCCCGGACGATCTTCTCCACTTCCAGGGCAGTTTCCACATTCTTGGGATAGGGCATGCCATGGGAAATGATGGTGGATTCCAGTGCTACCACCGGCTTGCCGGCTTCCAGTGCTGTTTTTACCTCCGGTGCTACAACCAGATATTTCTCCAGATTCTTCATCGTAAAATTCCTCCTGTAATGCACTCAGTTTTCGCTGATCCGGTCCAGTACGGCCTGTCTGGACAGCTTTTCGTTGATGGTATTCTCCCCTTCGATGCAGATGGCAGCGGCTGCCAGTCCACACCGGGCTGCCTTCTCGGTGGAAAACTCACTGAGATAGGCCATCACCAGCGCCGCCATAAAGCTGTCACCGGCACCGGTGGTATTGCGGATCTCCGCCGGGTAGTTGGGAATGCGCTTCTTGCCCCGGGCATTGCCATACAGCACCCCTGCCGCTCCCATGGAGAGGAACACCTGCCGCACACCCAGTTCCAGCAGAATATCCACTGCCTTGCGGGCCGACCGCTCATCGGTCACCGGAATGCCGGTGAGCAGTGCTGCTTCCAGCATATTGGGCTTGATGGTGTGGATCTTTCCCAGCACCGGCAGCAGCTTCACCGCCTTGGCGGTGGACACCGGATCGGCAAAGATGGGCACTGTACAGTTTTCGCAGAGATACTGGATGGTCTCAGCGGGCAGGTTGGTGTCGATGACGCACAGGCTGGCGTTGTTGATCACATCCAGCTTGGAGGCGATGTACTCCGGGGTCAGATAGGAATAGATCTCCATATCCGAAACCGCCAGCTGCATATCGCCGTTTTCATCGGTGATGAACATATAGGTGGAGGTGGATGCCCCGCTCACACTCCGGCTGTGAGTGATGTCAATGCCGTTTTCCCGGCAGCTGTGCTGGATCTCTCCGGCATGGATGTCCTCACCAAAGGCGGTGATGAACTTGACCTCCACATCCAGCAGCGCCAGATTGTGGGCAATATTCCGGCCCACGCCGCCCAGGGACATATGCACGGTACCCGGATTGGAATCCTTGCCCACCAGCCGGCGGAAGGGCATACCGGCAATGTCGATATTCACAGCGCCGACTACCACTACATAGGGGCTCATCTGCAGGATATAGCCTTTCCCCTGGATAAAGCCCTTCTTCATCAGGTTGGAGATATGCACCGCCACCGATGACCGGGTAATCCCCGCCTTGTCTGCCAGCTCCTGCTGGGAGATCAGCGGATTCTCCGCGATCCAGTCCAGCAGCTGTCTTTCCCGTTCTGTTATCATACCGCACCCCATAAGCAAAAATTAAGCTGTCTGAATAAATGTTTACTCCGAAAAATATTGTAACGCCCTTTTTCCAAAAAATCAAGTGCTTTTTCTCGGGGAGAAAATCTGGTATACTGACCATAGAGAACGGGAAAGGAGCAATGCGCCATGACACCCAAAGAAGAATTTATCGCCATATTTACCGAGAACATCAAGCGGGAAGGAGCCCGGGAACTGCTGGCCTGGCTGGAGACCACCGACTTTTTCACCGCGCCTGCCAGCACCAAGTTCCACTGTGCCTGTGAGGGCGGTCTGGTACAGCATTCGCTGAGCGTCTACCACACCCTGATGGAGCGCTACTTTGAGGAGGGCACCGACAACCCCGAAAGCTTTGCCATTGCCGCTCTGCTGCATGACCTGTGCAAGGCCAACTTCTATAAGGTATCCACCCGGAATGTGAAGAATGAGGAAACCGGCAGTTGGGAAAAGGTTCCCTATTATGCTGTGGAGGATCAGTTCCCCTATGGTCACGGGGAGAAGTCGGTCTATCTCATCGAGCGGTTCCTGCGGCTCAAGCCTTCGGAGGCCATGGCCATCCGCTGGCACATGGGCGGCTTTGACGACGCAGTCCGGGGCGGCAGCTTTGCTCTGAGCCTTGCCTTTGAGAAGTACCCCCTGGCGGTGAAGATGCACCTGGCGGATCTGGAGAGCACCTATCTGCGGGAGCATCACACCTCGGCTGTGACCCGCCGGTAATCCATACAAAATAAAAAACACGGGACAGGATTGTCCCGTGTTTTTTTGTGATGTTCTGTGCGTTTAACCGTCGGTTTTGATGGCTTCCAGCGCCGAGATCTTGACTGCACGGTTGGCGGGATAGAACCCGGATATGAGTCCGATGCAGGTGGCAAAGATCAGTCCCAGGGCTACCAGCCACGGCGGGATAATGGATACATCGGTGCCGTAATAGGACGACATATCCGAGCCGCTCATGGAGAAGCCGAAGGTATTCATGGCGAAGGAGATCATATAGCTGAGGATAATGCCGATAACGCCGCCCATAAAGCCGATGGCGCCGGCTTCCATCAGGAAGATGGTGCGGATATTGCCTACGAAGCAGCCCAGCACCTTCATAACACCGATTTCCCGGGTACGCTCATAGATGGACATGATCATGGTATTGGCAATGCCCAGCGCCGCTACAAACAGCGAGATGGCACCCAGACCGCCCAGGATCAGCTGCTGCTGCTTGGCCTGTTCCTCCATGGGTTCCCGGATGCTGTCCAGGGACCAGGTGGAAAAGCCCATGTCCTCAATGGCCTTCTGCACTTCCGATACCTTGCTGATGTCGGTCACCTTGACCTTGGCATTCTGGTATCCGGTATCCTCCGGCAGCTTCATATTATTGGCTTTATAGTAGTCATTGCGGATCTGCTTGAGATCGTCAATGTCCATATAGGCGCCCTGCGAGGTTTCGTAACCCTTGTTGTAGTCCTCCTTCATCCGTCCGTAATAGGTCAGATCGTAGGTATAGACCTTGGTTTCCTTATCCTCGTCATTGGAGCCGGTCTGGATGCGCAGCTTATCCTTTTTCAGATCCACGAACGGATCCTTTACATTGCCGTTGGCATCGGGCCAGGAATCCACATAGTTGTAGCCCGGCTTTTTCTTGTTGTCCCGGAAGGCATAGGCTGCCTTTTCACCAAAGACAATGCCATAGGGCTTGAGGTTCTCGGTGGGGAAACCATTTCCATCCACCAGTTCGATTCCCAGCGAACTGAGCGCTTCGGGATAGATACCCACCACATTGGAAAGGCTCATCTCATAGCGGTCGCCCTTGCCGGCAAAAATACTGGCATTGATGTCATAGGCCTGATAGAACGGGGTTACAACTACAACCCCGTCCATCTGGGAGATCTGCTTGAGGGTCTCATCATCCAGCTTGGCCTGGGTATTGCTGCCGCCGCCCGAGCCATAGTTATAGATCTCGATCAGCGTCAGATCACCCATGCTGGCAAGCATGGCATCGGTACTGGCCTGCATGCCTACACCAATGGAGATCATTACCACAATGGCGCAGGTACCCACTACTACACCCACAACGGTGAGCAGTGTACGCACCTTGCGGCGCAGCAGGTTTTGCACGCACATGGTAATCAGATCAGAGATCTTCATCGTCGAATTCGCTCCTCTTGGCCTTGATCTTGAGGACAGTCATATATCCGGTGGCTCCGGCAACTCCGGCTGCCACTACAAACAGAACCACATTCTGTACTGTAAACAGGCTGGGTTCCTCTGTGGGCTGGGGGTCCACTACGGGGAAATCAATGCCCGGGTCCACATAGGGCATTTCCTCTACCATGATGGTGAACGGACGGGTTACTTCCCGTACATTCATGCTGGCGTCCTCATAGCTGATGACCACTTCGCCTTCCATCTTGCCGGCCTCGGTGGGAGTAACATAGAAATCAGCACTCTCTTCAGCACCGGAAGCTACATTGCCGATAAAGCTGCGTTCTCCGCTGTTCTGCATATTGCCCCGGAGTTCCGCAGTGACATTGTAAACCTGAGTCTTGCCCTTGTTGACAAAATTGATCGACAGATTGTATTCATCGCCTACATACAGGCTGGTCGGCACCTGGATCTCGTCCACCGAGAAGCGGTCCGGCTGGGTTACCGGAATGGAAATGCTCTCGGACGACTCCCCGCTCTTACGGGTGTCATTGGCGATGTACTGGAAGGAAAACTCAATATTGATGGCATAGCTCTGGGCTTCCGCATTGGGATTGGCCTGCATGCTGATGGTCTTGGAGATGCTTTCGCCCACATCCAGATGGTCGAAGTGATAGGTATTGGACGAACTGGTGATGGAGAAGCCGTCGGGAGTGGTGATCTTCATCACGATGTTGTCCAGATCATACTGGGTGCTGGTGTTCTCGAAGGAGAGGTTGAGGTCGATGACCTGTCCGGCCGAAACCTGTGTGGTACCGTAGTCATACTGACTGACAATGATATGCGGGATCAGCGGGTCGAGGTTCACATCCTCATCATCTTCCTCCGGATCGTCCTTATCCACATAGGGAATGCAGCCCGGAATCTTCATGCTCATATTGTACTTGTAGTCCTGACCGTCATAGGTGTATCCCACAACAAATTCCACTGTATCGCCGGAACCGGTATAAACCAGGTCAGTCATGGAAATGTCATACTGCAGGTTCTTACCGGCACCCACGGTAATATTGGTCAGGTTATCCCCGCTGGCAGTGCCGCGTTTGAAATCGCCCTGCTTGAAAGAAACATAGGCACTGGATTTAACAGCATCTTCTGCCTCTTTCTGACTTCCAAAACGCAGGCTTGTATCCAGAATCGTCAGATTCAAGGAAACAGAACGTCCCTTTGTGATGCGGGAGCTTCCTGTAATATTGGAAGCAATAATCTGAGCATCACCATCTGTCGTAGTACTCATAACCGTAATACTGAAACTGGCATCCTCTTTCCAGTTGCTTCCGTCTGTTGTAGCAAAATTCAGGCCTGCATATGTAACTGAATTTTTGTCCTTGCAGTCCACATTTGTGTCCTCACCCTGGCTGGATGAGCTGCTTGATACATACAGTTTCATATCCGAACCAACAATCCTGAAATAATGTGTGCCAGTGGACAGTTTATCCGCTTGCGGCGTGCCGGTCACATTAACCACACTGGGGCTGTTGTTGATAACCGACAGCGAACTCGCCGCATATGAGGTGAAGGCCGGAGCCATCACGCCCAGGATCATCAGCGCGACCAGAAGCAGGGTGATCACCCGCACATAAGTCTTTTTTATCATTGTTTGTTTCCCTCCAGATTTTCTTCTGCGGTGTCAGCCGGGCTCTCCTGCTCTGGCAGTTCCGCTTTCGGTGCAGGTTCTTCCCCTGCGGTGGATGCTGCCGTTCCCACCGGCGGCTCTCCCCCTTCTGCCTGCTTTTCTTCCTGCAGCTCCTGCCGGATCGCTTCGATCTCCTCTTCGCTCTCCAGCACCGTCGTCTCCGCCAGATTGGCGTTCTCCGACAGGAAGTATTCCACAATCTCCTCATTGCTCATGCGGTCCACAATCGACTTGTTTTCCACATCACTGACGATCTTTCCATCGATCAGCGTCACAATCCGGTCCGCATACTGCGCCAGATAGGAGTCATGGGTAACCAGGATCAGGGTCTGGTTGTTCTGCCGGCACATACGCACCATCATTGCCATTACCTCAATGGTGGTTTTGGTATCCAGGTTGCCGGTGGGTTCGTCCGCAAAGATGATCTTGGGACTTGCCACAAACGCCCGGGCAATTCCCACTCGCTGCTGCTGACCACCCGACATCTGATTGGGCCGGTGATGCATCCGCTTTTCCAGTCCCACTTCCCGCAGCATCTGTGCAGCAATCTTTTCCCGCTTTGCTTTTGGTACGCCCCGGAACATCAGCGGCATTGCCACATTTTCCAGTGCTGTATGGGAAGTCATCAGATTATAGGACTGGAAGATAAATCCGATGTTCCGCTGACGGAATGCCGCCAGACGGTCCTCTCCGAATTTGGAGATATTGTTTTTGCCTATGTAAACAGCGCCCCGGGTTGGTTTTTCCAGACCAGCCAACTGATTGAGCAGGGTACTCTTACCGGAACCGGATGTACCCAGAATACAGCATACCTGGCCTTTCTGGATCTCCAGGTTGATATTGTCCAGTGCTACAACCTTTTCGCTGCCAAGCTTATAGACCTTTCGCAGATCCTTGATGGTGATGATGGTTTCCAAGCGATCCCCCCCAATGGAACCGGTTTTTTTGCCTTGTATTGGTTTATCCGTCTTTAGTTACTGTGTCAAAAAAACAGGAGTCTGTTGCAGAGCCCGGTGAAAAATTTACCGGATCTGCTGCCAAATCCATTCTATCATACCAAAGTCGGCTTTACAACCGCATTTGCCCGGGAATCAGCTCAGTGTTCTTCCACCATCTGGAGGTATTCCAGGAAGTGGTAACCCTTGCGCTGGTACAGCCGGATCGCGCCCTCATTTTCCCGGTTGACTTCCAGACGCAGACGCCGGGCCGATGCATACTGTTCCCGGAACCATTCCAGTGCCTGGGTCCCCAGACCCTTGCCCCGGAACTCGGGTGTGAAATACAGCTCTTCGAGCAGGGCTACCATGCCGCCCACTTCATTGCTCCAGGTATGGGATACCAGGATATATCCCGCCGGCTGTCCGTCCACTTCCAGCAGGAATCCTTCGGTATAGGGGTTTCCGCTGACGCAGGCTTCAAAGGTGCGGCGGAAGTTATCCGGGTCCACAGCATGCAGTACAGCACCGCCCGAATAGAAATCCTGACAAAACGCGAGGAACACTGCCTGATCCTCCGCTTTCAGATGACGAATTACCATGTTTTATTCCTCCTGATTCTGCTTTGGGCATATAATATCCTGCCCAGTATACCATAGCCGGCCCGCTTTTGGCAAACCCCCTGCCACAGATTTCTTACTGTCCGGTGACGGCTTGTTTACAAATTTATCAATTCCTTCATAAATTATCCTTTGACTTTATATATAGAGAAGTATATACTTTAGCTTATGTTGGTCTGTCCAGGCGCCGGAGAACGCCCGGAGAGCCAATGATCCGGCGAAATCCCGACGGCTGTTTCACAGCGGCACTGTATCGCGCGCTGCGGAATTTGGATTATTGGGGGAGCCTCGGCTGTTTTCGCATACACAAACCCTGCCCGGATCGGGTGCTGGATACAGTGCATCCGCTGCGGACAGGCGGAACATCTTTACAGTTTAGGGGCGTAAAACAAATGGAAGAAACGACTGAGATCCAGAAAACGGAACAGCTGCCTGCTGAAAAGCCGGCAGAAAAACCCAAAAAGAAGAAGCTCAGCAAGAAAAAGATCGCGCTGATTGTTGCAGCAGCACTGATTCTGGTTCCGCTGGGCAGCTGTGTTTACGGAACTCTTACATACAAGCCCACTCTGAACGGCGCCGCCGCTTCCATGGGTGAGATCCGCACCACAGTTTCCTTTTCTGCCAATGTAGCCGGGGATGGTCTGGAGAAGTACCCCATTCCTGAAACCACAGAAGTGGAAAAGGTTTATTTTGAGGTCGGCGACAGTGTCAAGGCCGGTGACCTCATTGTCAAGTTTGACAACAGCGACGCGGTGGACGCCTACAAGAAGGCGACCATCAACTATGAAACTGCCCGTCTGCAGCTCAATGAAACCGAAAAGGACTACTGGGATCTGAAGGAGGACCTGGACGACTGCATCGAGGACATCGAGTTCTACAAGGAAAAGTGGAAGGACTACGAGGACTACGAAACCATCGGCAACACCACAGATGAGGATCTGATCGAGGCCAACCGCCTCTATAATAACTACTTCAGCAAGTGGGAAGCCGCCAAAGATCAGAAGGAAGCGCTGGAAAAGCAGATCCCCTCGGCCGATTACATC
Organism: Hydrogenoanaerobacterium saccharovorans; assembly: GCF_016901815.1. Taxonomy (GTDB): domain Bacteria; phylum Bacillota; class Clostridia; order Oscillospirales; family Ruminococcaceae; genus Avimicrobium; species Avimicrobium caecorum. The sequence goes on along the minus strand of NZ_JACSNR010000005.1, from coordinate 150,102 downwards.
AAGATCCAGCAGCTCAACTTTGAGCTGACCAAGATGACCCTGGACGAAGCAGAGGATGTCTACAACAACCTGCCCCAGGATATCTATGCCCAGCACGACGGTGTGATCGAGACCATCGGCGTCACCGATTACGGCACTGCCGCCAAGGGCACTGTGGCTGTTTCCATCCTGACCTCCGAGTCCAACACCGTAGAGTTCAACATCGGACGGTATGACATCGGCGATATTCAGGTGGGCCAGAAGGCCACTGCCACCATCGGCGGCGTGGAATATCCCGGTACGGTCACCCACATCGACTCGGTTGCCAAGGATGACTCGGTCCGTGCCGAAGTTACCCTGGACAATCCGGAGGGTGTAGTGCCCGGCATCTCGGCAGAGCTGGATATTGAAACCTACCTCAACGAAAACTGCCTGACCATTCCCATTGAGGCCTCCAAGACCGACCGCACCGGTGACTACTGCTATGTGGCCCGGGACAACGGCGACGGCACCTACCGTCCGGAGAAGGTATACATCACCACCGGCAATTCCTCGCTGACCTCGGTTGAGGTACTGGAAGGCCTGAATGAGGGGGATATTGTCATCACCAATCCTCCTGCCAACATCGAGAATATGACATCTGCCAGCCTGATCCTGGCCTGAGGGAGGGCTGACTGATGCTGATGAAAGAATATTTGAGGATGGCGATTGACAGCATCCGCTCCAACAAGATGCGGGCGCTGCTGACCATGCTGGGTATCATTATCGGTATCGCATCGGTCATCACCATCATCGCAGCCGGTGACGGCGTCCGTGCCTATATGAACAGCCAGCTCGAAGCTGTGGGCACCAATACCGTCATCATCTCGGTGGATACCGAAGAGGGCAGCGAAAACGACCTCATCACCAACGAGGATATTGAAGCCCTTCTGGAAAATGAAATGGTCCGGGCTGCCACACCCCAGCTCACGGGATATGGCACCGGCAGCTTCCGCAAATCCACCATCATGGCCTCCATCTACTGCGGTACCGAAGGCATGGAAACCGCCAATGGCGTCAGCATGGTGAGCGGCAGCTTCTTTACGGAAAGTGATAACCTCAGTGCCCGGAATGTCTGTGTCATCGATGATGTGGTAGCCCAGAAGTTCTTCGGCACCACCGATGTCATCGGCCTGGAAGTGACCCTGGAATACAAGGACAACATGAAGTCCTACCGCATTGTCGGCGTCTGCAAGAGCCCGTACAGCGGCTTTGTCACCGATGATATGCTCGACTTCCTGCCCGGCACCTTCTATGTCCCGCTCAATTCGGGACTTACCCTGCTCAATGAGAAGGCCCAGTACTCAAGCCTCTACCTGATCTCCAACGACAAGAGCCAGAACAGCGCCATGAGTGATGCCGCTGTGCGCATCCTGGAAGCCCGGCACAACAATGCCGGACGCAGCATCTACTACTCCCAGGATCTCAGCTCCCAGCTGGATATGATCAACGATGTCATGGGTCTGGTGACCAACTTCATTGCGGCGGTGGCTGCCATCTCCCTGATGGTCGGCGGTATCGGCGTTATGAACATCATGCTGGTATCGGTAACCGAGCGTACCCGGGAAATCGGTATCCGCAAATCCCTGGGCGCCAAGACCAATGCCATTCTGCTGCAGTTCCTCACCGAGTCCACCATCATCACCCTGATCGGCGGCCTCATCGGTCTGGTATTCGGCGTAATCGGCGCTTATATCTTCTGTACCATTGGTGGATTCCCGCCGGTATTCACCCCGATCTCCATCATCGGTACTGTGCTCTTCTCGGCTGGTGTCGGCATCATCTTCGGCGTTTACCCGGCGAAGAAGGCTGCCCAGATGAGCCCCATCGAAGCGCTGCGGCACGACTGAGAAGCCACAGCAAAATCCCATCCATCCTATACAGTAAAAATCCCCCGGCCCGGCCGGGGGATTTTTTGCGCGGCGGACATACCCCTGTGTGTTCGGCCATGTGCCGCGTGCGTAAATACGGACTGCTGCCCGCTAAACGCCTGCACATTCAAAAGAAAAGCGCATACACTGTATGATTTTCATATTTTTATTGACATTTGTTGAATAATATGATTCAATACTTATAATAAATGGATGCGTAAAATATGAAGCGAATCGTTAGTTTGTTAGTTTCTGCTGTGATGCTCTTTGCGATGACAGCCACAGCCTTTGCCGGCCCCCAAATGGATAGCACAATGCCAGATGGAGCATATCTGCAATATGATGAAGGCTGGAACAAAGTTTATCGCCATAGCGATTCTTCCATTACTGAAGATGCGGCGCAGTGGGCAGAGGACACATACAAGGATTCTGATGCCGAATATGTAATTACGATGGACTTGGAATCTACAGACGAAACCTACTGCTCCAAACTGGTTTGGCAGGCTTATTATTACGGTCATACTCCATCTGCCGCAAACGGACCCACCTGGGGCGTACGGCTCCCCTACTCCCTTCCGGATACGATCCACAATCTCGACCTTGTTCAGGAATGGTTGTGACTTATGAAACGCTATCTGATCGGCGCACTGCTTTGCGTCACTTTGTTCCTTGCCGGCTGGCTGCTCTTTTCCTTCCCGTATCAGCGGCACTATGCAGAGCGGACTTTTGAGGCTTACACACAGCTGCAGGGAGTGGATCCTAATTCTTTCCTCTCTCTTACTTATCAGAAAGAGTATACACAAAATTCTTACTACATTGTTGTCCATTACAAAGAGGCACCAGGGTTGCGGTATCAGTACCAATACTTTTTCAAAAACAGATGGGGATATCACGCAATGATGCTCATCGTCTATGATGAGCAAAATTGCAGTATCACAGACCATTCGTCGCTGATATATCCCCCCCTCCCCTGGAAATTCGCACTCCAGCCCACAGAATAAGTGCATAATAAAAGGGCGTACCCCCTCTTTCATGGGGGCACGCCCTTTTTGTTTTGTTCTATCTCTCTTTCATCAGGCATAGGTCAGGCGGATCTCATCACCTCCGGCAGTGACCTTCAGCATCGCCGGAGGATCACCGGCACGCTCCACCAGCAGCTCGGCGATGCGGTCCTCCACCTCCCGGCGGATGGTCCGCCGGATGGCACGGCCGCCGCTCCGGTCGCCGAAGGACTTCCTGGCAATCAGGCGGGCAGCGTCCTCATCATAGCCGAAGAGGATGCCTTTCTCCTGCATGGGACCCTTGATCTCGTCCAGCAGCAGGCCAGCGATGCGGGTGTAGTCGTTCTCGTCCAGAGCCCGGAACACCACGATCTCATCCACACGCCCCAGGAACTCGGGACGGAGGAAGTCGCCCAGCGCCTTCATGACACGGTTCTTCTCCGCCTCTTCCGCTGTGCGGTTGAAGCCCATGGCAGAGCTGCGCACATTGCTTCCGGCATTGGAAGTCATCACAATGACGGTGTTCTCAAAGGACACCGTCCGCCCGTGGGAATCGGTGATCCGGCCCTCGTCCAGGATCTGAAGCAGAATGTTGAGCACATCGGGATGGGCCTTTTCGATCTCATCAAACAGCACTACCGAATAGGGCTTGCGGCGCACCTTTTCGGTGAGCTGTCCGGCCTCGTCATAGCCCACATATCCGGGCGGCGAACCGACGATCTTGGAAACCGAATGCTTCTCCATATACTCGGACATATCCAGGCGGATCAGCGGGTCGGCGGTGTCAAACAGCTCGGAAGCCAGCACCTTGACCAGCTCGGTCTTGCCCACACCGGTGGGTCCGACAAAGATGAAGGAGGCCGGACGCCGTCTGGGGCTGATCTGTACCCGGCTGCGGCGGATGGCTGCTGCCACCAGATCCACAGCCTCATCCTGACCGATGACCTTCTTTTTCAGGGCATCTGCCAGGCCGGCAACCTTTGCCAGCTCAGTCTCCTTGATCTTGGAGGCCGGAATGCCGGTCCACAGCTCGATGACCTTGGCGACATGGTCCACAGTCACCTCCGCGGAGAGGGCTTCCTGCTCCACTGCCTCTGCCTGATCCTTGAGCCGCAGGCGTTCGCTGCGCAGTTCTGCCAGCTTTTCATAGTCCACATTCTCGGCCTGCTGCATCTCGGTTTCCTGCTGATCCAGACGCTCCAGCTTGCGGCTGAGCTCACTGTATTCAATCAGCTTCTTGTTCTCCATATTGCAGCAGGAAGCGGCCTCATCCATCAGGTCGATGGCCTTGTCCGGCAGGTACCGGTCGGTGATATACCGCTCTGCCATCACCACGCAGCGGCGCACGATCTCGTCGCTGATCTTCACATGATGGTAGTTCTCATAATACTGCTTGATGCCCTCCAGCACCTGTACCGAGTCCTCGATGGACGGCTCATTTACCGTTACAGGCTGGAACCGGCGCTCCAGAGCCGCATCCTTTTCGATGTGGCTGCGGTACTCATCAAAGGTGGTGGCGCCGATGACCTGAATCTCGCCCCGGGACAGCGCCGGCTTGAGGATATTGGCGGCATTCATCGAGCCTTCCGCATCGCCGGCTCCCACCAGGTTGTGGATCTCATCAATGAAGAGGATCACATTGCCCGCCTTCTTGACATCTTCCACCAGGCCCTTGACCCGGCTTTCGAACTGGCCCCGGAACTGGGTGCCTGCCACCAGGGCAGTGAGATCCAGCAGCCAGATCTCTTTATCCAGCAGGCTGGGCGGGACCTTGCCCTCCACCAGCCGCTGGGCAATGCCCTCGGCAATGGCGGTCTTGCCCACGCCGGGCTCACCGATCAGGCAGGGATTGTTCTTGGTACGGCGGTTGAGGATCTGCATCACCCGGTAGATCTCGCTGTCCCGTCCGATGATCCGGTCCACCTTGCCCTGCCGCACCTTGTCGTTAAGGTTCTCGCAGTAGCTGTCCAGATATTTCATCTTCCGGCGCTTTTTCTCCTGGGCCGGAGTACCCGGTTCATCCGAAGCCGGTTCCTCGGGTTCAGCCGGGAGATTTTCCTCCTCCTGCTGAAGCGGGCCGCCGAACATATTCATCATCGGGAACGGCATAGCGCCGCCCGGTTCGAACCCGTCCTCGTCCCCCATCATATCCATGATCTGATTGCTCATGGACTCAATATCCTCATCCGATATGCCCATGCGGTCGATCAGATCCTTGACCTGAGGGATTCCCAGTTCCTTGGCACACTGCAGGCACAGCCCCTCGTTGACCATCTGTCCGTTTTCCATACGGCTCATAAAGATCACCGCAGGCCGCTTGTGACAGCGGGTACACATAAAATTCTTCATAGGCCCTCCTCCCGCAGCCCGGAAGCCGCGTTATTTTTATATAGCAAAGACCTGTCCTTCACCGGAGGGTGAAAACAGGTCCGGAACATTCCTGCTCACAATGGTATTATAGCGATGGGATATGAACAGAAAATGACAATTCTGACAAAAACAATTAAATTGTTGTCACACTCATGCTGAGAGTGCTAATCTCAGCCCTGTCCAAGCGGTTCCGAGTCGTTCTGCGACTGCCACTGCCGGACAAATACCGGGATATAGAGCGCGAAACAGCCAATAGTAAAGAGGCTCATGCCCCACCAGAATCCCAGACGCAGCAGGGACACCGGACGGGTATCCAGCACAGAGATCACCGACACCACATAAAAGACCAGTGTATAGAGCTTCCCGAACCAATGGGACGCCTCGATCTCATGGTTGCGGCGCAGGATCAACACACTGGCGGCAGCCATCAGCAGTTCCTTGGCAATGAACAGGCTGTACAGCGGCCAGAATCCCGGATACCGGGCCCACATGCAGACAAACACCCCGAACAGGGTGAGCTTGTCAGCTGCCGGGTCCAGGATCTTGCCCAGCTTGCTGGTCATGTGGAAGCGCCGGGCGATCCAGCCGTCCAGCAGATCCGAGACAGCGGACACCACCAGCAGCACAGCCGCCAGTGTGAAGTCCTCCGGCAGGCTGGCAGTGAGGAACACCCAGGCAAAGCAGGGCACCAGAAAAATACGGAACAGCGAAATACAGTTTGGGATAGTCACAGAATGGCTCCTTTCCAGATCAAAGTGGCTGCCATCGACCGTGCCGCCCCCCTGCGACCCGCTCTTCTGCCGCTTGTGGAAGCGGCTCTGTTCAGCTTGTTTTCAGTATACCATATTATGCCATGAAATACCAGTAAAATGGTATAATTGCTTAACCCACATTCAGGAAGTGGGAAAGCGGATTGTTGTCATAGAAAATTTCGGTGAGGAAGCTCTCCTGCACCGCAGCGGGTGTCAGCACACCCGACGGAGTGCCGAAGGTGAAGTAGAACTGCAGCACCAGGGTGAGGATAAACAGGATCGCCGCCGCCTTGACCAGTCCGAACACACCGCCCAGAGCCCGGTTGATGCCGCCCACCAGCGGAATGGAGTTGAAGGCACCGAACGCAATGGCGACAATGTGCAGAACCATCAGCCCCAGGGCGAACAGGATCAGGAAACTCACCAGCTGGATGGCCGAAGTGATCAGCGGACGTACAATGGAGTCGGTGACTGTCTGGGCCAGCTCCGCGGCCTGTGCCGAAGTCACTGCGGAGAGATCCACACCGCCCATCAGGAATTCCGCCGCCGAACGGATGGCCTCAGGCATGGAGGCCAGGGTCTGTTCCAGGGAGCCAGCAAAGGCCTCGGGCGAACCGGCTTCCAGGATGGCGTTGGTGACCGCCTCGGTGATGCGGCCCGCAAAGAACATATCATAGATGGTACCGGAGATGGCATAGCTGATCATCACAGCCAGTACAGCGGCTGCCAGCCAGGAAAGGCATTCGATCAGCATACGCATCAGGCCGTTGTGATAGCCCCGGCGTACCTGCCAGATTACAATCAATACCACAGCCAGATCCATCAGGATAGAAGCAATATTCATGGACACCTCCAGATTCAATAGAGTTTGCAGCGGCAGAGAAGCTGATTATTCCTCCTCTTTTTGCTGCTGGTGACTGAGTTTTTCCAGACTGCTGCCGGTGAGATAGTATACATCATCGCCGATGAGTTCCAGCGAACTGGCGTCCGGCGTATCGTAAACTGCCTCCGGCTGCATCTGCGCGTCATAGACATGCAGTTCATTGTCGGTGAGGACATAGGTGTGTCCCGAATCGGAACGCACATCGATGAAATGATCCGTACAGGCTGCGTACCGCGGCTCGGCAAAGCCCGGGGTCAGGCGCAGCACATTCAGGCTGCGCTCCTCCACATAGTTGCCGGTGACCAGGGTGAAGATCCCCTCGTCAAAGTGGTAATACCACAGGCCCTGGGCACTGAAATCATAGGTATTCAGCACCGTTGCCGCCGAAAGGGAGATCTCATAGAACTTTTTGTCGGTGAGGACATAGAGGTTCTGATCCCCGCCCGATACCGCCATATCCACAATGATCTCTCCGGTGAAGTCCATCCGGCGGGTCTCCTGCTTCCGGGTCAGGTCCAGCAGATTGACGCTGCTCACCAGCTGTCCGTCCTGGGCTTCCAGGGTGGCGGCAGCCAGCACCTCGCCCGAGGCAGGCAGACAGAGATCCAGCACATACCCCTCCGCTGAGTACCACTCATAGATGGAGGCGAATTTGTCATTGTAGACGGTCACCTGGGAAGTATGGGTATCCGACCGGGTCGCCACTGCCAGACTGCCGGAACTGCTGAGTTCCGCGCAGTAGATGGACTTGGCATAGCTCTGGGAAAAGAGCTCCTTCTCCCCGCTGTACACCTTCAGATCGTTGCCGCCCCGGTCATAGAGCAGCGTTTTGGAGCGGTAGCAGGTGCCGTCCACATTGTAGAGGTTGTGGCGGATCTCCCGCACCTTCCGTCCATTGGGGTTATAGTACAGCACCCGGTTCTGTCCGATGACCGCCAGATCTCCTCCGGCATTCTGCAGGCTCACCACATCCGACCCGGTGACCTCCACCGGGAAGCCATCGCCGGGCAGGTACATCGCCAGGAAACTGTTGATGTCCTCGATGTAGGTTCCGCTGAAAAAGCCCTGGACGCCGCTGACAACCAGCCAGGCACCCAGCAGGATGCCCAGGAAGATCCCCAGACGCTTCCAGGCGCGCCGGCGGCTGCGCTCCTTCCGGAGCTGCCGCAGATCGGTGATATTTTCAGCTCTGTTGTCCTTCGATCGGCTCATAGTACACCTTATCCAGATACAACCCGCAGGGCGGAACCCTTCCGCCGGCTCGGGCACGGTTTTTGCTCAGAACAATGGCCCGGATCGCTTCGGGCGTACAGGGGATCTTCCCCATGCCTGCTGCCAGCAGCGTTCCCACCATGATGCGCACCATGTTGTACAGGAACCCGCTGCCGGTCACAGAAAATTCCACCATCTCCCCATCCCGGCGGACGGTGAATTCATAGATGGTGCGCACTGTGTCCTCCACACTGCCCCCGGGACTGCAGAACGCCTGATAGTCATAGGTTCCGATGAACCCCTGAGCGGCGACATTCAGCGCCTCGGCATCGATGGGGTACTTGTAGTATACCCACACCTGATCCTGTTCAAAGGGACTGCGGATCTCACTGTTGCGGATCTTGTAGATATACCGCTTGCCGGTACAGCTGTACCGGGCATGGAATTCCTCGTCCACTTCCTCACAGCGCAGCGCCGCCATATCCGGCGGGAGATCGTTGTTGAGTGCCCGCACCAGCCCTTCACAGGGGATGCGGCAGTTGGTCTTGAACGACACAGCAAAGTCGTTGGCATGAACGCCGGTATCTGTCCGAGAGCAGCCCTTGAGCTGCACCTTCTCAGCCAGGATCTTTTCCAGCACCGGCTGGAAGGTCCCCGCTACCGAAACGGCGTTCTGCTGCACCTGGTACCCATGGTACCGGGAACCGTTATAGGCGATATGCAGCAGCAGATTTCTCATGGTGCCTCCTCTTTTAGTAAATGGACGGGAAATAGGCGTTCACTGCTACCACTGCCGCCAGTACCAGCAGCGATACGGCAAAGCCCGCATAGTCCACACCCTGGTATTTGAGCTGGCGCATCCGGGTGCGCCCGGCTCCGCCATGATAGCAGCGGCACTCCATTGCCAGCGCCAGTTCATCGGCCCGGCGGAAGGAGGACACAAACAGCGGCACCATGATCGGCACCAGGCTCCTGGCCTTGTCCATGAGCCCGCCGCTTTCAAAATCGGCGCCCCGTGCCTTCTGGGCCGACATGATCTTATCGGTCTCTTCAATGAGGGTGGGAATGAACCGCAGCGCGATGGTCATCATCATCGAGATCTCATGCACCGGCACATGGAGCTTGTTGAGGGGCTCCATCAGCCGTTCCAGACCGTCGGTGAGGACGATGGGCGAAGTGGTATAGGTCAGCAGGGTGGTGCCGGCGATGAGACAGATGATGCGCACCGCCATGACAATGGCATAGAACACACCCTGATCGGTGATGCGGATAAAGCCGAACTGGAACAGGACATTGCCGTCCACAAAGAGCATATTCAGCACACCGGTAAAGACGATGAGCATGATCACCGGCTTGATGCTCTTAAGCATCATTTTGATGGGAATACCGGAGATCTTATAGCAGCAGAGGATAAACAGAGCGGAAACTGCCATAGCCTGCAGGTTGCCTGCCAGGAACAGTTCCACAATATAGATCGCCATGAAGATGATCTTGCCCCGGGGGTCCATCCGGTGGATGGGGCTGGTCCCCGGGAAGTACTGCCCGATGGTGATGTCTTTAAGCATGGAGATTTTCCCCCTTTCGGATCAGTTCCCGGATCTGGGCCACAGCGTCCTCCACCCGGAACACATTGGGATTGACCGGATAGCCCTTCTCCGCCAGACGGGTGAAGATCCGGGCCACCTGCGGCACCGAAAGTCCCATCTCAGCGATCTCCTTCTGATGGGAGAACACCTTCTCCACATCGTCGTACATATAAAGGGAACCGTCGTTCATCACCAGTGCCTTGCCCGCATAGTTGGCGATGTCCTCCATACTGTGAGATACCAGCAGAATGGTGCTGCCGGTCTCCCGGTGATATTCCCGGATCTGGCCCAGGATCAGTTCCCGGCCCATGGGGTCCAGACCAGCGGTGGGCTCGTCCAGCACCAGCACCTCCGGACGCATCGCCATCACACCGGCGATGGCAACCCGGCGCTTCTGACCGCCGGACAGCTCGAAGGGGGATTTCTCCAGGTCAGCGGGGTCGATGCCAACCATGGCGGTGGCATGACGCACCCGCTCGTCCACTTCCTGCTCCGACAGCCCCATATTGGTGGGACCAAAGGCCACATCTTTATAGATGGTCTCCTCAAAGAGCTGGTACTCGGGGTACTGGAATACCAGGCCCACCTTGAAGCGGAACTTCCGCACCTGCTTGGGATCGTCCCACATATCCTCCCCGTCAATATACACCTTGCCGGAGGTGGGCTGCAGCAGGGCGTTGAGATGCTGCACCAGAGTACTCTTGCCCGAACCGGTGTGTCCGATCACACCCACGAACTCGCCCTTTTCAATCTCCACATTCACATCATTGACAGCGACTTTCTCAAAGGGAGTGCCCTTGGAGTAGACATAGCTGACATGGTCCAGTTTGATCACACTCATTGTACTATGCCTCCTCTGCCTGTTTTGTCGAATGGATGCCGTGTGCCTCCAGCAGGGCTGCCAGGGCATCGGCACACTCCTCCTCCCCGAGGATGGAGCGATCAATGGAATACCCGGCGTCTGCCAGGTCATTGGCGAGATCGGTGGACTGGGGCACATCCAGGCCGCGGCTCTTGAGCAGCTGCACATGGGTGAATACCTCCCGGGCTGTGCCGTCCAGGATGATCTTGCCGTCATCCACCACCACAACCCGGTCGCACTGGGCAGCCTCGTCCATATAGTGGGTGATGAGCACCACGGTGATGCCGTACTGCTTGTTCATCTCCCGGATGGTGGAGAGCACCTCCACACGGCCCCGGGGGTCCAGCATGGCGGTGGGCTCGTCCAGAACAATGCAGCGGGGACGCATGGCAATCACGCCGGCAATGGCAATGCGCTGCTTCTGTCCGCCCGAAAGCTGATGGGGCGCATGTTCCCGGAACTCATACATACCCACCGACCGGAGCGCATCGTCCACCCGCTGACGGATCTCCGCCGGCGGGACGCCGATATTCTCCGGCCCGAAGGCCACATCTTCCTCCACAATGGTGGCAACCAGCTGGTTATCCGGGTTCTGGAACACCATGCCCACCGTCTGCCGGATGTCAAAGAGCTTGTCCTCATCGGCGGTATTCATGCCGTCCACATAACAGGCACCGCCGCTGGGCAGCAGCACCGCATTGAAATGCTTTGCCAGGGTGCTCTTGCCCGAGCCGTTGTGTCCCAGCACTGCCACGAACTCCCCTTCCCGGATGGAGATGGAGAGGTTCTCCAGCACCGGGATCATCTGTCCGTCGTCCGCTTCATAGCCGAAGCTGATGTCCTCCGCACTGATAAAATCTTTCACAGGTTTTCCTCCCGTTCGCCTAAAAATACCGCAGCCTGTCAGCGCTGCCAGATGGCTGTACTGCCGCAGGGCAATACATAACCGGTGCTCTTCACCGGCAGACCGATCTCATCCGACGAAACCTGTCCGCCGATGCGGTCCCGGATCACTACACCCAGAATATATTCCATCACCGAAGCCGAAAGTCCGGTGGTATAGGAGTTGAGCAGGAAGAAGAGGCTGTCCTCATAGAGCAGCTTGGCAGCTTCCTCCACCAGTGTATAAACCTGCTCCTCCAGCTGCCAGACCTCACCGCCCGGGCCCCGTCCATAGGAGGGCGGGTCCATGATGATGCCGTCATACCGGTTGCCCCGGCGGATCTCCCGGCGGATAAACTTCAGGCAGTCGTCCACGATCCACCGGATGGGACGGTTCTCCAGGCCGGACAGGGCTGCGTTTTCCCGGGCCCAGGCCACCATGCCCTTGGAGGCGTCCACATGGCAGACCGATGCGCCTGCCGCACTGCAGGCAATGGTGGCGCCGCCGGTATAGGCAAAGAGATTGAGCACCTTGATCTCCCGGTTGGGGTCCTTTTTCCGGGCAGCCCGGATCTTCTCCGCCATGAAGTCCCAGTTCACCGCCTGCTCCGGGAAAAGCCCGGTGTGCTTGAAGCCGGTGGGCTGGATCTTGAAGGTCAGCTCCCGGTAGCCGATGGTCCAGCTGCCGGCAGGCATATTGCGCACTTCCCAGCTTCCGCCGCCGCTCCGGGAACGGAGGTACCGGGCATTGATCTTCTTCCAGGAATCCCCCTTCGGGGTGTTCCAGATGATCTGCGGGTCGGGCCGGGCCAGGATCACATTGCCCCAGCGCTCCAGCTTTTCCCCGCCGGAGGTGTCCAGCACCTCAAAGTCTTTCCAGTGTTCTGCTGCTCTCATTTACAAACTCTCCTCGATCTTTTCCGCAATCCTCTGTGCCATGCCGGTGATCTCATCCAGGTCCTCGCCTTCGAGCATGACCCGGATCAGCGGCTCGGTCCCCGACGGACGCACCAGCACCCGTCCCCGGCTGCCCAGCTGGGCTTCGCACTCGGCGATCAGCTCCTGCACCGGACGGTTCTCCGGCAGGAAGTCCTTGACCTGCTGGCTGGCCTTGACATTCACCAGCACCTGGGGATATTTCTTCATCACCGCCGCCAGTTCCGACAGCTTCAGGCCGGTCTTTGCCATGATGCCCAGAAGCTGTACCGCGCAGAGCTGGGCATCGCCGGTGGGCATATAATCCAGGAAGGTGATGTGTCCCGACTGCTCGCCGCCCAGGTTGTAACCCTGTTCCCGCATCCGTTCCAGCACATAGCGGTCGCCCACCTTGGTGGTTTCGATATGTACATCGCTCATCTCGCCGAACTTGAGCAGGCCGATGTTGCTCATCACTGTGCCCACCACGGTGCGCTGGGCCAGCTTATCCTGGCTGATGAGATAGCAGGCGAATACTGCCAGCAGCATATCGCCGTCCACCACTTCGCCCCGTTCGTCCACGGCGATGATGCGGTCGGCGTCACCGTCAAAAGCGATGCCCAGGTCATAGCCGCCTTCCACCACCCGGGGACAGAGCTGTTCAATGTGGGTGCTGCCGCAGTCCACATTGATGTTGATGCCGTCGGGGGTGTCGTTGATGATGGTGAAGTCCGCCCCGATGGCTGTGAACAGCTCCCTGGCGGTGGTGCTGGCTGCGCCGTTGGCACAGTCCACCAGCACCCGGATGCCCTCGGCCCGTGCCGGGGCAGTGGAGGCCAGATACTCCACATAGTCGGTTCTGGCATCGTTGTCCACCCGGATGCGTCCGAAGTCCTGTCCGTCCACCAGCGCATACATCCGCAGGTCGTCCAGGATCAGTTCCTCGATCTCCTCCTCATAGCTGTCGGGGAATTTATAGCCCTCGGCATCAAAGAGCTTGATGCCGTTGTACTCATAGGGATTGTGGCTGGCGGAGATGACAAAGGCTCCGTCCGCCTGATATTTCCGGGCCAGATAGGCCACGCCCGGTGTGGTGATCACGCCCAGCAGGGTCACATCAGCGCCCACCGAGCAGAGTCCTGCCGCAATGGCGCTTTCCAGCATGCCGCCGGAGATCCGGGTGTCCCGCCCGATGAGAAAATGCGGGTGGGTATTGCCCCGCTCCTTGACAACCGTTGCCGCCGCACGGCCCAGATCCAGTGCCAGTTCCGGTGTCATATCCACACCGGCTACGCCCCGGATTCCGTCTGTCCCGAAAATTCTGCCCATACCAATCGTTCCTTCCAAAATTCGTTCTGTGGCCTGTGCGTCACAGGCCGGTGAGGAGCTTTCCTGCCTCACAAAATGCGGATGCGCCTTACTCGTCCTCCAGCAGGCTGAGCTGATCTGCCTCCGGTGCCGGCTGGGGACGCCCGTTCGGCGTCAGTCCCAGATGCTCATAGGCCAGCGGAGTGGCACACCGTCCCCGGGGAGTCCGGGAGAGGAAGCCGATCTGCATCAGATACGGCTCATAGACATCTTCCAGTGTCACCGATTCCTCGCCGATGGCTGCCGCCAGGGTTTCCAGACCCACCGGACCGCCGCCGTAATTGCGGATAATGGTGGTGAGCATCCGGCGGTCGATGGCATCCAGCCCCAGCTGGTCGATCTCCTGCCGGCGCAGCGCCTCATCGGTGATTTCCCGGGTGATGACACCGTTGCCCAGCACCTGGGCAAAATCCCGCACCCGCTTGAGCAGGCGGTTGGCGATTCGGGGCGTGCCCCGGCTGCGCCGCGCGATCTCCACAGCGCCCTCGGCTTCACATTCGATACCCAGAATCCCGGCGCTGCGGGTGACGATCTCGGTGAGCTGCTCCACGGTGTAGAGCTCCAGGCGCAGGATCACGCCGAAGCGGTCCCGGAGCGGGGCGGTGAGCTGTCCGGCCCGGGTGGTGGCGCCCACCAGCGTGAACTTGGGCAGGTCGATGCGGATCGACCGTGCCGAAGGTCCCTTGCCGATGATGATATCCAGGGCAAAGTCCTCCATCGCCGGATAGAGCACCTCCTCCACGCTGCGGTTGAGGCGGTGGATCTCATCAATAAAGAGTATGTCGTTCTCGCTCAGATTAGTAAGCAAAGCAGCCAGATCGCCCTGTTTTTCAATGGCCGGGCCGGAGGTGACCCGGATATTCACATTCATCTCGTTGGCAATGATGGTGGAAAGGGTGGTCTTGCCCAGTCCGGGAGGGCCATAGAGCAGCACATGGTCGAGGTTCTCGCCCCGCATTTTGGCAGCCTCGATATAGATGCTCAGGTTCTCCTTGGCCTTGTCCTGACCGATGTATTCCGCCAGCGTCCTGGGACGCAGGGAAAATTCTGTCTCCGCATCGGCGCCGGTATATTCCGGAGTGACAATGCGGTTTTCAAAATCCATGTCAAATCTGTCCAAATTCCCGCCTCCTCAGCTGTACTGCCGGTCACAGATTCCGGGAGAGCTTCCTGAGCCCTGCCCGGATCATATCCTCAACGCTCATGGTATCGGCGCAGTCCGAAAGAGCGGATGCCGCCTCAGCCTGACTGTAACCCAGGGCTGCCAGGGCTGCCACTGCCTCGCCCCGGTTGCCCTTGCCCATGACTGCCGGCGCCGAAGCCGACAGCGATCCGGCAGAGAACTCGGCTGTGCCCTTGCCGAACTTATCCTTGAGCTCCAGCACGATGCGCTGGGCCAGCTTGGGACCCACGCCCGGAGCAGCGGTGAGCGCCTTGGAATCCCCTGCCATGATGGCAAAGGCCACCTGATCGGCGGTCAGGGACGAGAGGATGGCAATCGCCACCTTGGCGCCCACGCCGCTGACCTGGGTGAGCATCCGGAAGCAGCTGCGCTCCACCTGGGTGGAGAAGCCATAGAGCTCCATGGCGTCCTCCCGGACCGAGAGATGGGTATAGAGCAGTACTTCCTCCCCGGGCTCGGGGAGCTGGGAATAGGTCTGGGCTGACACGGTGCACAGATACCCCACGCCGCCGCATTCCACTGCCGCCGAGCGTCCGTCCGCGGCAATGAGTGTTCCTCTGAGTGAATAATACATAGCCTTTTATCCTCTCTGTTCCAGCTTTCTCCGTTCGATTTCCGCCATCCGCCGGGCATCCCGTGCCTCACTGCGGGCAATGGCCTCCTCCAGACGGCTGCGTCCCATATAGGAGCCCGCCGAATGTCCGTGACAGATGGCAATCGCCAGGGCATCGGCAGCATCGTCCGGCTTGGGGATCTTCTCCAGCCGCAGCAGAATGCGGGTCATCTCCATGACCTGCTTCTTGACGGCCTTGCCATAGCCCACCACCGACTGCTTGACCTGCATGGGGGTGTATTCATAGGTGGGCACGCCCTTTTTCCGGGCAGCCAGCAGGATCACACCCCGGGCCTGGGCCACCATGATACCGGTGGTCTTGTTGTTGGTGAAGAAGAGCTGCTCAATGGCAATGGCATCGGGCTGATACCGGTCGATGACGGCGCTGATCCTATCGTAGACCTGTTCCAGACGCAGATCCGCATCCAGGCCGGCTTCGGTGGTCACAGCCCCATAGGTGATGGGCGTAAAGGTTCGGTTGTCATAGCTGACCACGCCATAGCCCACAATGGCATAACCGGGGTCAATGCCCAGAATGATCATAGAAAAACTCCCTGTTCATGGAGCGGAAAATTGTCCGGTCGAAAAAAGCGCAGACCGCTCCACGATATCTGTTTAAGTATATCACAAACTCCCCCAAAGGACAACAAAAACCCGTCTGTCTGCCGGTCCGGCGCGGATGGAGGCTGTCAGTTTTTCCGCGGGGTGCCGGGCTGTTTTTGGCAGTTTGACCGAGCCGCCCCGAAGCCTGGTTCCCACTGCCCTTCCCCACTGCCGGATCCGCCGAAAGCGGTGGATTTTTTCCACTTATTTTGCAGCAAAACAGAAAAAACTCCGGGAGAACTCCCCGGAGTTTTTAATGCGAAGCTATACCAGAAGTTCCAGTGTGAAGATCACAGCCAGAACCAGGTTGAACCCGCCGGCAAGGACAAAATACATCTGTCGGGTCCGACGGCGGCGGACAGCCAGTCCCAGTACACCCATTACGATGCCGGAGGCCAGCAGGGCCACCAGATAGCAGACGATCCGGAACGGAACCGGCTGGATCGGGCCATCTGCCGGCAGATACCGGGCCGCAAAGCCCGCTGCCAGATAGATTGCCGGCATGAAATAGAGCGGGATCATTGCCAGATCAGCGCCCCGGTTTCCCTTCTGACGGATCACGATGCTCATAGCCAGCAGCATGATCAGCACAGCGGCGCATTCCACAGCCATGACCGGTCACCCCCAAAATAAACCGCTTATGCGCCCAGTTCTGCCTCAAAAGCTGCCTCAGCTGCGGCAGTGTCATCCGCGATGATGACTGCCACATAGTCACCGCTCTTTACCACAGCGGCGCCGTCCAGCTTCTTCACTTCATCGGGACGGTAGGATTCATACTCTGTCTTGCGGGCATCCAGATGGGTCTGGATCATCTCCTCCACAGCAGCGGCATCGCTGGTGCGGAACACCGAGATCTCCTCCACAGTGGCGCCGGTGGGACACATATAAACCGCATAGTCTTCCACACTGTCCGGAATGGTGTAGTAGTTGGGCACTACATCTGCACTGATTGCGATCACTTCATCATTGAAGGTGGTCGCCTCTACCATCTTCTGAGCCAGGCTGTCGGCAGTAACCTCCGAAGCCTGCGAGCTGGAGCTGCTGTTCTGGGAAGCAGTCGAGCTGGAGCTTTCGCCCTGATCCGAATTACTCGAACAGGCGGAAAGGCTCAGTACCATCATTGCGGCAAGTACCGCAGCCATCAGTTTCTTCATTGTAGATATCCTCCAATCTTTATCGCAGCTGTGCCGTCAGATCAGGTTTCCGGCACAGTGTGTTCCTTGAGATAATCAATCCACTTATTGTAGTATTCACCCTTGAAGTGCAGACCATCGGTGGTAAACTCTGCCGGCAGGCCACCGGTTTCATCCTTGATCGCCGAAGCGACATCCACATAGTAAACCTGCTCTTCCCCAGCCATTGCCATCAGCTTTTCATTGCATTCATCAATCTCGGCATTGGTGAGGTTGTAGCCATAGTTGGCCTCAAACTTCTGCTCATTGATGGGCATGAAGGACTGCACATAGATAATGCTGTCCGGATGGGTTTCCTTGAGGTGCTGTACCAGATCACGGTAGAGTTCCACAGTCTTGTCCGCACCCAGTCCCTTCAGACCGTTGATACCCAGCATCACATAGATCTTGGCAGGCTGCTGGGCGTCTGCGGCTTCCAGAATGGTCTGCTTGCTGTCCTCGGTGCCGATGACCTCCTGGGTATAGATATTCTCCAGGCCGACACCCACTGCCGCCAGCACGGTGGTATCCGGCAGGATATTGTAGAGCTGGATACCGGTGGTGAGCGAGTCGCCGATAAAGACAGCGTCATTGAAGTAGGCGCTGGTCACCCGTTCGCTTTCGGGCACCGGCTGACCGAACTGTACAGCCGACGACTCCGGCTCAGACGAGCTCTCCTCCGACGAGGACGGCTCAGAGGCCTCCGAAGAGGATTCACTCTGGGACGAGGAGGGCCGGGAATCGGGATAGAGGTAATCGGGATCATACTTATCCTGCCATTTCTGCCAGACAAAGGCAATGAGCAGGGACAGAATGGTAATTCCCAGCAGAATAATAATCACAGGGATAAAAACATCACCGGAACCGCTGGAACGCCGCACCGGCCGGGATCTTCTCTGATTTGGCATATCAAAAACTCCTTACGGGAAAAAGGAAGAGAAATTTTCGTGCTACCCCCATATTATACACCATATTTTGAGGCATTCAAGCCGCTGGGTGTCAATGTTTATAAAATACTTACAATTACGCAGGGCTTTTTCCGGTTTCTGTCAGAAAAAAAGACCCGCGCAAAGCGGGTCCCATGGGTCAGGAGCGGATTGGCTCGTATGTACAGGAAAAGCGCCGCCAGATAAGCTCCAGAGGCAGAAGAATCAGAAAAATGGGCAGCAGTGCCGCCGCTGTATCCAGGCCAATCCCATCAAATACAGTCAGAAACGCAGTTGTAAAGAAAGCGACCCGGCTGTAAGAGCGGGCGGAATCCGGACGCCCTTTTCTCTCCCGGCCCTGGGTAATTTTCAGCCAGAACCGGGTCCAGGATACCAACGCAAGGGTGACTCACAGAAAGCTGTCAGCACTGGTTTGGCTGACCAGCTTTGCGGGTGAAATACCCGGCAGCAGCCAGAGCTGCGCCGGAATGCCGGTGACATTCCTGCCGTAGAGTGCCTCCTCGATCGAATCGACCGGCGACAGCCAGATCCGGTCCCAAAGAATCCACCAATACAGAGTGATCAGTGCCATTCCGGCTGCAAGCACCAGGCATATCCGAAACATGCGCCGGGCAAATTTCTCAGTATCGGAAATACAGCTCATCGCTCAGTCCTCCTTCGGGCAGCAGGTTTGGCCTGCGGATCGTCCGGCCTAAAACAGGTATAATAGCCTCTTTTACAGCTATTATACCACTTTCCGGCCCGGTTGTCCCGTCATGCCGGACAGGAATCCCGGGTCATGCCTTCCCGAAATGTTTCGCTGAACGGCAAAAAAGACCGGGGCATACATCCGGTCTTTTTTGGCTTCAGGGGTAATCAAAAGGAGTTGGCAGCCGGGAGGGTAAGGCCCGGTCCGCCCATTATGGAAAAATCAGAAGGGGTAAATTTCTGACTGCTGATCCCAGCCGGGTAAAAACCGGAACCAGCCCGTAAAATCAAAAGGGTAAAAAAGAAGTTGTGGAAACTTGTGCGTGTCATCCAAAGGGAGAATTCGTCAGGCCAGGGCGCGTCCCAGGGCGATGCAGGCCTCCTGCGCATCGGCATCGGGGATCTCATTGCAGATCACCGGCTCTGCCAACAGCTGTGCGCCATCGGCACGGCAGTCGGCTTCCCAGGTGCGCATCCATTCCCCGTCGCCCCAGCCATAGGAACCGAACAGGGCGATCTTCTTGCCCCGCAGTCCCGGTCGGCAGGCTGTGAACATGGGCTCGAATTCACTTTCCTCCAGCTGTTCGGCGCCCATGGACGGACATCCGAATGCAATGGCGTCAAATTCGTCCATCTTATCGGCAGAAAAATCCGCCGCCTGGAAAATCAGTGCTTCCGCTCCGGCAGCCCGGGCTCCTTCCAGCACTTTCTGTGCCATGAGTTCGGTGTTGCCGGTGCCGCTCCAATATACAATCGCAGCTTTGCTCATTGTGTAAATCAGCCTCACTTTCGTGTCAGGAGATCATGCCGCCACTGTCAGCCGGGAAAGAGCTCTTCCCTCCCGGTACAGCCGGCAGTAAATGGATCTGCACTTTTCGAACCGGCAGAACTGGCGTCTGGCTTCCCGCTCATCACAGTATACCTTCCAGCAGCCGGTGCATTTGCAGTTCTGACCTCTGTGTTTGATAAAGCCCTTGACATCCCCCAGCGGATAGCCGAGAAACAGACCGATCTCATGCGGGAATTCTCCACCTTTTTCCATGATGCGCCGCGCCAGATGTGCCAGCGCGCCCTCCACAGAAAAATCCCGATAGCCGCAGTCTGCCAGGAACTGCCGGATCTCCGGGTCAGCCAGATCCCGTACCAGCCGTCTGATCCGATAGACATAGATCAGAGCCCGGTCCGGTCCCAGCTGCAGAAGCCGCAGTTCCACTCCCCGGGGAAGAAGCTGCTGCCGGAGCTCTGTCAGCTGAACAATGAGCTCCTCCGCCCGATCATACCGGTAACCAAAGAGATTGGCTGTTTTCAGGTTTGCCAGTGTGGGGGAACAGTGTCCGATCAGATAGTGTTCCAGCATGGTTCTTCCTCCTTCCGCCTGGGGGTCAAGGGTGTTGTTTCAGTTCAGTTAGTTTTAACTAACTTGATAATACTATACCATACCGGTATTCTTTCGTCAACAGGAAAATCACCGGTTTCTGATTGGTATTTCCCGGGGTTTGACTGGGATAAATCCGTCCTTTTCCCTATTTTAACCCTGTGAAACCTGTCTGTTTCCATCAAAATCCCCTATACCGGCTTGTCCGCTTCCAGTTCCTGTATTATAATGTGGGTAACAGAACCCCGCAGAAAAGGAGGAATTCCCATGAAATTAACCCGCCGCCTGTGCGCGCTTCTTCTGGCGGCACTGCTGATGCTCGCTGCTGCCGGCTGCTCATCCGAGCCGTCCTCGACCGCCTCGGACAGCCCATCGGCAAGCAGCTCTTCCCAGCCGGAAGAGTTCCCGTCCGAACCGGAGGAGAGTTCCTCCGAAGCAGAGGAACTGCCCTCTGAAGCCGAGCCCGGCTCTGTACCCGAAACGCCTGCTGATTCCGGCAGCTCGTCCCAGGCAGCCCAGCCGACCCTCACCTTCCAGGGCGAGACTGTTCTGGAAGCCGCTGCGCTGGACTATGACCTCCATTTCACTGCCGACTGCCCGCTCACGCTGCTGGAGCCGGTGATGGACGATCTGACCGAGGCTGCCGAAGCAAACGATGACTCCGGCTCCCGGGCGATCATTCTCTTCACCGACGCCGGGCGGCACTATGTCTGGCTGGGAGAGGGCTCGCCGCTCCACAGTGTATGGGAGAGTGCCTACAACGCCCAGAGTGAGAAGAACCTGCACTGGTATACACACATGACCACCTCAAAGATCACTGAGATCACTATGAGCTGCAATCTGGGAGAGATCACTACCTCTGACCCGGCTCTGATTGCCCAAATCTCGGACTATCTGAAGCATAATCTCACTGCCACACCCTCCAAAGAACCAGAAATAGTGGACTCCATCATCAATCCGAATACTCCCTCCAGTCTTTATGATGTAACGATTCAGTTCGATTCTGGAGTCAAGTATTGGGGACACGGATACGGTGAATATGCAATGACCCCTGATCCTGGCGGCTCGACCTATTATCTTTACAGTTCCGACCTGGGCCAGACCATTGTCTACACACTTTCTGAAGGCTCGGCTGCCAAGCTGCGTCAGTTCATCATTGACCTCTCGCAGAACGCATAATCCCACAGAACGCAAAAAATCCCGGCACATTTCCCGTGCCGGGATTTTTTCTGTCTGGTTGTCTGTCCCGCTATGCTTCCCGGAACAGATAGTGCCGCTGACCCGCGGAGTCGGTCACCGCTTCGGAGGTGACGCCGAACACCCGGTCAATGGCATGGGAATCAAAGACTGCCGCTGCCGTATCGTGGGCAAGGAGAGCTCCCCGCTCCACCAGGCAGATCTCGTCGCAGACCTCCAGCGCCTGTCCGAGATCGTGCATGACGCACAGCACAGTCCTCCCCTGTCCGCCCAGTCCCCGGATCAGCCGCAGCAGTTCAAACTGGTGGTTGATGTCCAGGTAGGTGGTGGGCTCGTCCATGAGGATCACCGGGGTGTCCTGAGCCAGCACCATGGCAAGGTATACCTTCTGCCGCTCACCGCCGGACAGGGCGCTGAGTGCCTTCTGCCGGAGCGCTTCCACCCCGGCCTGTTCCATGGCACGCTGTACCGCCTGCCGGTCCTCGGGACGGGGCTTCCGGGGGAATCCCAGATAGGGGAACCGCCCGTGCATCACCAGTGATTCCACTGTAATAGCCGGAACCTCCCGGCTCTGGGGCAGGACGGCAATCTGTCTTGCCAGCTCCTTGGGGGCATAGTCACCGAGGGGGCGTCCGTCCACCAGCACCTCGCCGCTCATGGGACGGAGCAGCCCCGCCGCTGTTTTGAGCAGCGTGGACTTGCCGCAGCCGTTGCGCCCGAGGATACCGGTGATCTTCCCCGGGGAGAACCGCACCGAGAAATCCCGCAACACTGCCTCGCCGCCATATCCGGCTGTGATGTGACGCAGTTCAATCAAGCGATTTTCTCCCCTTTCGGCTCAGCAGAAGATAGATGAAGAAGGGCCCGCCCAGGAAGGACATGACAATTCCCACCGGCAGCTCAAACGGGGCGAACAGCACCCGGGCGATGATGTCGCAGCCCAGTGTGAACGCTCCGCCCAGCAGCACGCACAGCGGAATCAGATACCGGTTATCCTGTCCCACCAGCATCCGTCCGGCATGGGGAACAATGAGCCCCACAAAGCCGATCAGGCCGGAAAAGCTCACGGCGCTGCCTGCCAGCAGAGCGGCAGTCACCAGAAATACCATGCGGTAGAGTCCGGTGCGCAGCCCCAGGGAGGCGGCAGTTTCCTCTCCCAGCGCCAGGACATTCATGTCATAGCTGAGCACCACCGATACCGCCACGCCAAAGAGGATATATCCGGCGGCAAACCGCACCTGATCCATGGACACGCCGGAGAAACTGCCGATGAGAAAGGCCATGCGGTTCATCTGGGTATCAGGGACAAAGGTGAGGATGGCATCGGTGAAGGCGCTCAGGAAGCTGGACACCGCCACACCTGAGAGCACGATGGTCATCCGGGAAGCGCCGGTTTTCCGGGCGATGCCATAGACGGCAAACACGGCAAACAGCGCTCCCAGGAAGGCCGCTGCGGGCGTATACCGCACCGCGCCCGGGAAAAAGGCCGCCAGAGCGATGGTAAACAGCCCTGAACCGGCATTGACGCCGATGATGCTCGGGCTTGCCAGCGGGTTATTCAGCACGGTCTGGAGCACAGCGCCGGACACTGCCAGCGCCGATCCGGCCAGGATGGCAGCCAGGGTCCGGGGCATCCGCACAAACCAGATGATCCGGCCTGCGGAGGTGGCGGTCTCTCCGGTGGTGAGCGCCTCTGCCAGTTCCCGGAGGGTCACCGGTACTGCTCCCATGCAGATGCTGGCGGCTGCCAGAACCAGGAGCAGCACACCGGACACCAGCAGGATCGCCTCCCGGCGTCCGGCCCGCTCCTTATTCAAAGAGGTCCGGATAGAGAATCCGGGCCAGATATTCATAGCTTTCAGCCCATCTTGCATTGGGCTTGTAGTGGAACAGATCCTTGGGCAGGATCAGATAGCGTCCGTTCTGCACCGCCGACAGACTGCCCCAGGCAGGATTGGATTCAATTCCGGCTTTGAGGGCATCAATGGCCTTCTGGGAGTCGCCCATGGTGGTGACAAAGATATAGTCCGGGTCCTCGGCGATGATGGTCTCCATGCTCAGATCCTCCAGCAGCGACTGGTGTCGGGCTGCAATGTTGTCAGTTCCCAGCTCTTCCAGCATCTGACAGGTCATATTGTCATCTGCCTTGGCCTTGGCTGTGGTGGACAGCGCCCGGATAAACAGCACTGTGGGCTGCTCTTCCGGCTTGGCTGCCTCCACCTTGGCAAGGATCTCATCAATCTGCTTCTGGATATTCAGGCCGTTTTCCTCATAGAGATCCTCCCGTCCGGTGATGTCGGTGCAGATCTTCAGCATGGAAAGATAGTCCTCAAAGGCCTCCACCTTGAAGTAAGCATGGGGGATTCCCGCCTGGGTCAGGGTGTTGTCCAGATTCACATGGCTTTCCACATCGGTGGAAAGAATCACAAAGTCCGGGTCCAGTGCCAGCAGTTCCTCGGTATTCGGCTCCTTGACAGTGCCGATCACCTTGGTGTCCTCGCCGACTTCCATACCCCGCTCGGTCATATAGTCATCGGTGACGCCCACCGGCATACCGCCTGCCAGAGTCCAGGTCTCCGCATAGGAGCCCATCAGCACTGCCACACGCTCGGGCTGTGCTTCCAGCACGACCTCTTTGCCCAGAGCGTCGGTGAAGGTGTAATAGGCCTCAGTCTGTGCGGTCTGGGAGGAGGATTCTGTGCCGTTCTGCGGGGCGGAAGTACAGCCTGCCAGTACAGTACAGGCCATCACACCCGCTGCCAGCAGAGCCAGGATGCGTTTTGTCAGCATTTTGCGCCTCCGATGGTCTCCATCTCCAGAATCTCTTCCTTGCGCTTGAGCAGGTTGTCCGCAATGAGCATCTTCTCTACCTTCTCCACGCCCAGACGGTCCACAGTCTGACCGAAACGCTCGCCGCTCTCACCCTTACTCTTGAAGAGCAGAATGGCCTTTTCTACCACATTCAGTACCTCTTCCCGGGTGAACAGCTTCTGGAGCGGACTGCCCATGCGTACCTTCTTGCCCCAGCGTCCGCCTACATAGACCTTGTAGAGGGTCTCGCCGGTTTCCAGAGCGCCGAAGGGGCACTTGCCGGCACAGCGTCCGCAGTTGTTGCAGATCGTGGGATCAATGCTCACCTTGCCGTCTGCCCGGACAGTGGCTGCCATGGGGCAGGCCTCCTGTACGCCGCACTTGCCGCAGCCACGGCACTTGTCAGCCGAGAGAGAAGGTACCCGCTGACCCACAATACCCAGGTCGTTGAGGTCCGGCTTGACACAGTTGTTGGGACAGCCGCCCACAGCGATCTTGAACTTGTGCGGCAGGGTTACATCGTGATAAGCCACATAGAACCGCTCGTGGATCTCCCGGGCCAGCTCCTGGGTGTCATACAGACCAAAGACACAGGTTGTACCCTTGCAGGATACCACCGGACGCACCTTGGAACCGGTACCGCCGGTAACCATACCCTCCTGGCCCACAAACTCGATGAACGGAGTGATATTCTCATAGGCGATGCCGGGCAGCTCCACGGTCAGACGGGAAGTGAAAGTGATCTTGCCGTTGCCGTACTTTTCCGCTGCTTCGCTCAGGCAGCGCATCTGTGCCGCTGTGAGCACGCCGTTTTCTGTGATGATGCGTCCGGAGAATTCCTCAGTTCCCCGGTTGAGCAGGAAGCCCTGTCCTTTTACACGCTTAATATCCTGTTCCTGAAGTGCCATATTCAATACCCCTTTTTTATCTTTGTTTTTTCCATAACAATGCTATTATACTTCTTGCGGTTCTATTGGTAAAATAGTAATATTGGATTATATCGATAGTATTTTGCCTATATATCGCAAAGGAGCGTTCTGCCATGACCTTCCGCCATCTGAAAATCTTCATTGCCGTTGCCCAGGCCGGCAGCATGAGTGCCGCTGCCCGGGAGCTGTACATTGCCCAGCCCACTGTGAGCCAGGTGATCGCCGAAATCGAAAATGAGTATGGCATCCGGCTGTTTGAGCGGCTTTCCCGACGGCTCTACATCACCCGGGAAGGACGCCAGCTTCTGGATTATGCCCGGCATATCACCGCTTTATTTGAGGAGATGGAACGGGACCTGCACTATGCCTCCCGGAACCGGACCCTCCGGGTGGGCGCCACCATCACCGTGGGCAGCTGCATACTGCCTGCGCTGGTAGCCCGGTTCGAGGCGGAGAACCCATCGGACACCGTGGAAGTGTTGGTGGACAACACCCGGGTTATCGAGGAAAAGATCCTCTCCAGTGAGCTGGACTTCGGCCTGGTGGAAGGCGATGTGACCGAGCCGGATCTTCTCTCCCGCCCGGTGCTCCGGGACGAACTGGTGCTGATCTGTGCCGAGGGGCATCCGTTCTGCAGCCGGACTCGGATCACCATGGCAGACCTGGAAGGCGAGCCCTTTGTGCTGCGGGAACCGGGCAGCGGCACCCGGGAACAGTTCGGAGCGGAACTGGAGCACCGGGGCATCCATGTCCGTGCCAAATGGGTCTGCCACAGTGCCGATTCGATTCTGGAAGCCGTGGCCCGGGGACAGGGGCTTTCGGTGATCTCCCGCCGTCTGGCAGAACAGGCCCTTCCCATAAAAAAACTCCGCATCCTGCCAATCCAGGATGCGGAGCTCTCCCGTACATTCAATCTGGTCTATCACCGGAACAAGTTCCTCTCCGAACCCATTCAGACGTTTTTCCAGCTGCTCTCAGAGGAGGCGGAACGGAACCGGTAACGGCTCACCGGCATCAGCCCTCTGGCATGTGCCGATGGGCAAAGTCAGTCCCGGTGATTCATCTTGTCTTCCATGCTCAGCCGGTACCAGTCCCGCATGATGCGGAAAGTTGCGTCCATCTCTTCCCGGCTGTAATGCTCCAGCAGGAGATCAATTATGGTCTGATACTTTTCACTGTCATAAGCCCGGTGCGCCGCATCCACCGCCTCTCCTTTTTCAGTCAGATACAGCGCATAGCGTTTGGCATCTTTTTCGTCCCGCAGAGCGTAGACCACTCCCCGATGCCGCAGTTTTTTCAGCAGCTGTGATACAGCACTGGTGGTTTTGCCCCATTCACAGGCGATCTCGGTGGCAGTGCATCCCGGATGGTCCTTGATAAAACCGATTGTATGCCCTTCCACAGCCGTATAGGTTTCGCCGTTGTTCAGATAGTCATTCTTCTGGGGATTGGAATTCACAACAGCGGCAATATGCTGCAGAATATCAGAAATCTCATAATTGGTAAGAAAGCGCGCAGAATCTTGCTGTTTCATAAAACTCTCCATCTTCTGTTACGGTCATCCCCATTAAAGCACAGCCTGTTTCCGGTTGTCAAGCTGCCGCCCGGTCTGTCCGGAAGCCATTGTTTCACATAACAGTTGACACACAGGCGGTTTTGTATTATATTAAGTCATATAGTTAAGTAGCTTAACAATTTAAGTACTTATCTATTGCCCGGTCTGTCTGATGGAGCGGCCGGACGGCATACACAGAAAACGATAAGGAGAATCAGTGATTATGGCGGTATATGAACTGTATTTCAGCCCCACCGGGGGAACAAAGAAGGTAACGGATATCCTGACCGATACCTGGGAAAATGAACGAAAGCTGATGGATCTCTCCACTGCTGAACCAGAGGGTTATACATTCCAGCAGGACGACCTGTGCTTCGTGGGAATTCCCGTCTTTGAAGGACGTGTACCCAAGCTGGTGGTTTCCCGGCTGAAAACCCTGGTTTCCAATGGGGCCCAGGCCGTAGCCGTTGCGGTTTACGGCGGACGCGCCGTGGATGATGCCCTTCTGGAACTCACCGATGTGCTGACCGAAACCGGATTCCGCTGCGGCGCAGCCATCGAAGCTGTTGCTGAGCACTCGATCCTGCACATCTATGCCCAGAACCGCCCCGATGCCCAGGATACAGCGGATCTGCACCAGTATGCCGGAAAAATCCAGACATTGTATGAAGCGGGAAAGCTGGCTGACTGCGTTTCGGTTCCCGGAAACCGTCCGTATATCGAAATGGGCGGCATCAAGATCCATCCCGAAGGAAATGAGAACTGTGTCCAGTGCGGAATCTGTGCCGGCGTCTGCCCCACAGGAGCTATCGCCGCACCGGACTTCTCCAGAACAGATGGCAGCAAATGCATCACCTGCATGCGGTGTGTTTCGGTCTGCCCGACCCACGCAAGAGATTTTAATCCCGCACTTGTGAAAGCCACACAGGAAAAAATGGCGCCGCACTTTGCCAGAGAGCGGCATAACAAGCTGTACATCTCCGAAAAGTAATTTCATCCCCAACCAGGTCAACCGGTTCATTCTCTTCGGAGAACCGGCACCCTTTCCCAAAACAGCCAGGGAACTGCCTTCTCGCAGCTCCCTGGCTGTTTTTTTCGCCCGAACCCCATGTCCTGCCTGCACAGTCCATGGCGGTTCTCTCCCAAAGACAGAAAAAATCCCTGTGTCCCATGGATTCGGAACACAGGGATTTTCTTGTATGGCACCGCAGCTATCTGCGGCTTATAGCCAGAACTCAGTTGGGGTCGTAGCAGCCATGCTCAGGAGACTTGGTCTCGCTGAGGATGGACTCATACAGACGCCAGCCGCCCGACAGGTTGTAGCAGTCGAAGCCCATGCCAGCCAGCATGCAGCAGGCTACATAGCTGCGCAGACCGGTGCGGCAGTGGATGTAAACGGGCTTGGACTTATCCAGTTCACCGGCACGGGCACGCAGCTCGTCCACGGGAATATGGATAAAGCCTTCGATATACTGACCGTTCTCCCGCTCCAGATCGGTGCGGACATCCAGCAGGGTCACACTGCCGTCTCTGGGCAGCTTTGCCACATCGTCCCAGAAGAAGTTCTTCACACGGCCAGCCAGGGTGTTCTCGATGACATAGCCCACGAAGTTTACCGGGTCCTTGGCAGAGCCGAAGGGCGGTGCATAGCACAGTTCCAGCTCGGTGAGATCCTTGGCGGTCATACCGGCACGGATGGCAGTTGCCAGTACATCACAGCGCTTGTCCACACCGTCAAAGCCCACGATCTGAGCACCCAGGATCTTGCCGGTGCCCTTCTCATACAGGGTCTTGATGGACATGCCGGTGCTGCCCGGATAGTAGGAAGCATGGCTGTTGGAATAGGTGTAGACCTTGTCATAGTCCAGGCCGGCAGCCTTGGCAGCACGCTCGTTGACACCGGTGGTAGCCACAGTCATGTCGAAGATCTTCAGAACAGCGGAACCCAGGGTATTCTTATAGGTAGTGGGAATGCCGCAGATGTTGTCGGCGGCAATACGGCCCTGCTTGTTGGCGGGACCAGCCAGCGGGATATAAGCCTTTTCGCCGGTGACAAAGTCGGTTACTTCCACAGCGTCGCCTACGGCATAGATATCCGGATCGCTGGTGAGCATGTGCTCGTTGACAACGATTGCGCCGCGCTTGTTGAGTTCCAGACCGGCATCCTTAGCCAGGGCGGTATCCGGACGGACACCCACTGCCATGATAACCATATCGGTTTCGATCTCGCCATCGGACAGGGTGAGCTTGAGCTTGCCGCCCTCTTCCTTGATGGCCTGTACGCCGTTCTTGAGGATCAGGCCCACGCCCTTCTCCTTGAGGTAGCGGTGCACATCGCAGGCCATATCGTAATCCAGCGGAGCGATGACATGGTCAGCCAGCTCCACGATGGTTACAGCCACACCGGCATTCTTGAGGTTCTCAGCCATTTCCACGCCGATATAGCCGCCGCCTACAACCACAGCGCTCTCCGGGAACTCCTCTTCCACATACTCACGGATCTTGATGGTATCGGGAATATTGCGCAGAGTGAATACACGGGCATTGTCTGCGCCTTCCATAGGAGGACGGATGGGAGCAGCACCAGGAGAAAGAATGAGCTTGTCATAGCTTTCGGTGTACTCACCACGGTCCTTGCTGCGGACTGTGACAGTCTTGGCCTTGGGATCAATGGAGGTCACTTCGCTGTTGACCCGGACATCCACATTGAACCGGGCATTGAAGCTCTGGGGAGTCTGGAGGGTCAGAGCCGATTTCTTAGTGATTTCACCACCGATATAATAGGGCAGACCACAGTTGGCAAACGAGATGTACTCGCCGCGCTCAAACATAATGATCTCAGCGGATTCATCCAGACGGCGCAGTCTTGCTGCTGCGGAAGCACCGCCGGCTACACCGCCTACAATTACAACTTTCATGGAAAAGCCTCCTTTTTATTAAAGCCTTTTGTCGATATTATCAGTATAACACACACAGGTTTGCTTTGTAAAACAGGGATTGACAGAAATCCATACTTTTTTCCGGGTTTTGCAGGCAAAGCAGCAGCCGGACCATCCCAGGACGGCCCGGCTGTCTGTTTTTTGTGATTTATGCCCGCTTGTTCATGCCGGAATGCCGGGACGCCGCAGGCTGTGCCGCTGTGCTCTGAGAACGATAGGCACTGTGTACCTGTTCCCGCTCCGTCTTTCCCTGCACCGGAGATCCGGCGGCAGCTTCTGTCCCCTGTTCCGGCTGCTCCGGTTTCCCGGACTGTTCCGGAATTTCCTCCGGCTGCGGGTCCCGGGATTCCTCCGGCGGCTGTACCGGGGTATCCGGCTTTTTCTTTGCTTCCTCCCATTCGGACGGAAGCCGGTCATAGTCCCCGCTGGCGACAAATTCCCGCATGGAATCCGCTGCCGCGTCCACCAGGCGCTTTTCCCGCATGGCAACCTTCAGCTTGGCATGGAGCGGAATGGCAGGATCGTGCTCCACCGTCTGGATGCGGCTCAGCGACTGCCCGATGCGGTTCATCTGCAGGCGGTCCGCTTCCTCCTTGGTCTTGCAGGAACGCAGCGCCCTCTCATAGGCCGCCTGCTCCTGTTCTTCCTGGAGCAGCTCCTGATAGGCCTGGGGATCGTGCTGCCGGAGATAGGCCCGTTCCTCCTCGGTCAGGCTGCCGCCTGCCTCCAGCTTGGCCCGGATGGAGGCCAGGGTCTCGTCCCGGCGGCGAAAGGTCACGCCATCCACTGTGATCTCGTCCTGATGGCTGGCACCGTTCTGCTGGCGCAGGTGCCACATTCCCTGCATTTTCAGCCCGCTGATATAGGAATTCAGGCTGTTGATGGTTGTAAAGTCCATAGCCCCTCCTTTCTCCATGAAAGCCCCTGTAATTTCCAATTTCAGAATACACCACTCGGCGCAGAAATTCAAGGAATATTATGTCTAAAATTTATAATCACATTATTTTATTATGTATTTCTTTTCCTGTGGGATTGCCGGAACTGCATAATTTCTCTGCCGGCAGTTCCGCACTTTTGACAAATTCCATATAAATTCCCCGAAGTTCCCCAGCCCGTCCTGTACATCCACGACCCGATCCGGTATAATAAAAACAGCAGGCATCTGGAAGAAAATGCCGGAAATCCGCTCAATTTACCGCACACAGGCCATCCTTTGACCTCACATCAGTGAACATACAGGTATCAATCGAGGAGGAGTTCAGAAATGGGACAGTTTTTCAGTGACAATGTGGAGAAAGCGCTCCAGTATATCTATTATGAAAACAAGGGCTATGCCCGTCATGGTCAGGAGGGATTCCAGCTGCTGACCGATGCTTCGGCTGCCGGGGACGGCGATGCCACCTGTATTCTGGCACGGTGCCTGTCCGGCCCGCAGTATGTCTGGAAGGGCTTCGGCTTCCCTGAGGAGTCGGATGAAAAGGTGGAAGCCCTCTACCGTCTGGCAGTGGAACAGGGCAGTGCCATCGGAATGCTGGTCGCCATCCGCAGCGGCGTACTGAGCATGGGTCTGGAGCGCAAGGCGCCCATCACCCTGCAGGAAGCCTTTGACCGGGTCCTGAAAAACGCAGCCGGCGGCGATGCCTTCAGCCAGTATGTGATCGGCAACAGCTATTTCTGGTGGGATTTCCTGCGCATCCAGCAGAAGTCCGCTGAGGATTTCCCCTCCCGGGAGGCTTTCAAGGCCTATCTGAAGGAGAATATCACCCAGTGTGAGGACTGGTTCTGGAAGGCATTCCGGGGCGGCATCTATCTGGCAGGCAATAACCTCTACAACTACTATCTCAACGGCGATGAGGACATTGTAGCGCCCCAGCCGGACAAGGCCAAGGACATCTACCAGATCGGCGCCGAGATGGGATACCCGGTTCATCAGATCATCTGCGCTCAGAATGCCGAGCAGGCCGGTCAGATGGAAGAATCCCGGAAATGGTACCGCAGGGCCGCGGAAAACGGCTATCCGAACGCATGGTATCAGGTGGCGGCCTGGTATGAGAAGGGAATCGGCGGCCCGGTCGATATGGCAGAGGCTGTTTACTGCTACAAGCAGTCGGCAGAGAGCAATGAAACCGGCGGTCTCAATGTGCTGGCGGAATACTATTTCTATGGCCTCAACGGATTCCCCAAAGATCCTGCCAGAGCATTCCGTTACTGTCAGAAGGCAATGGACCTTGGCAGCACCTACAACCGGCCCATCATGGCCCGCTGCTATCTGGAGGGCTGGGGCACTCCGGTGGACTATACCGAAGCCTATGTGATGGCTTCCAAGTCCAGCAGCTGGTCGAACGGCACCGAGAGCTGCTATGTACTGGGACGCATCTACTGCGATGGTCTGGGCAAACCCGAGGACATCGGCAAGGGTGTAGAATTCCTGCGCCAGATCAGCGATCATCACCCCGAGGCACAGGAGGAACTGAAAAAGTACAAGAAGGGACTGTTCGGCGGCTGGAAGCGCCGGTAATCCCCTTAAACACAAAATTCCCCGGTCGGTCTGACCGGGGAATTTTCATGAAAAAGGACTGCCATGACCCGGCAGTCCTCTTTTGTTTCAGCACAGAATGATATTCTGTTATTCCGCTGCACCGGCAGGAGTGCCCTGTGCTCCCTGCTCCCATTCATCAAAGCGCTTCATGACCTCATCATAGGTCTGACCGCAGATGGACGGCAGTTCTCCGCCCAGTTCCACACCGGCAGCCTGGAAGCCCTTCTGCACCGCAGTACGGAGGGTATCGATCTTGGATGGGTCACCGCCCGAAAGAGCCTTTGCCATATCCATGATCCGGCCCGCTACGGCATCCACCGAGTATTCACCGCCCTCGGCAATGGACTCCGCCGCCTGACGGCTCTGCTCCGGTGTGACATACAGATCCATGCCGAACAGGGTGAGATTGCTCCGCTGTCCCTGCTTGACCACCATCGACTGGAGCATCTGGATAAAGCTCTCCATGCGCTGGGCCTGTTCGTCCTTCAGCTGCTGCACCTGGGCATCGGTCAGCTTCCTGGAGTAGGTGACCGGCTTCTCCGCACCGGTCTGCACAAAGGTATCCCGGTTCTGAACAGCCGCCTGGTTCTCCGTTGTGGCGCCGGTGGTGTCAGGCTCCTTCTTTTCCGATGCCTTCTCCGAACGCACCGCTGTATTCTGATGTGCAGTATAGCCGATTCTTGTAATATTCATCGTACAGCCTTCCTTTCCGCTTACGCTGATTCCGGGCTGCCATCCGCAGCAGACCATCTGTCCGCGCCGGGCTCTCCCGGCAGACTGCGGCAGCCATTTTCCCGGCTCTGAAACGGGACGCTTCAGAACCTTTTCAATCTATATGTTCGCCCGGCGGGGAGAAAAGAAAAGCTGTAAAGCAATATTTTCCATTTGTTCCATGGATTTCCGACAAGACCGGCAGGGATCACCCGATCTCCCGCAGGATATTTCCCTGGGCATCCCGGATCTGGGTGGGGATCAGCTCCACGGTCAGCGGATAGCTGGTGAGGGGATACTCCCCGGCATGGGGACGCAGAAGCCCGCAGAGCTCCTCCACCGTCTCTCCCGGCATGGACATCGTCAGCACGCCATCCTCTTCCCAGAGTTCCGGCTTGCCGCTCAGGAACTGTACTGCCGCTTCCCCGCCCTGCAGGAACAGGGGACGCCCCTTTCCCAGACGGGCACGCAGCATATTCGCCAGCGTTTCGATGTGACCGGCGCCCAGTGTCAGACGGGCATGACCGTCCTGCAGGCTGACGCCCACCTGTTCCAGATAGAAGAACCCGGTGGAGGAGCCATCCTGCTCCATGCCCTGCTTCCAGACGGCCCGGAATGCGGGGTCATCCATGCGGGAGGCACGGGAGAGATCCACAATGCCCATCGGGCAGGTCTTCTCCAGCTCTGCCAGGAACTTTCCGGTGTTCCAGCACATGACTGCTTCCAGCTCATCGGCGGTAATCCCCACAGCCTGCAGGAAGATCATGTGACCGTTGGGAGTATCCATCTCCCCCAGCTCCGGGTCAATCTGGAACGCAAGGGCTGTGAGACGGGTATCCGATTCCAGAGCAATGGGGCTGTTGCAGTCCAGATGGTGTCCGGGGCCGAACGGATTGCCGCTGGAAAAGACATAGCGGGCCAGATTCTGCAGCAGATTCATGGGCCAGACCGGCGGTTCCTCCTCCCCTTCCCGCTTGAGGCGGAAGGTCAGCTCAAAGCCAAATCCGCTCACCTCCGGGTCCTCGCACTCCTTCTGGTACAGCTCGGTAAAGCCATAGGTCACATAGTGCCAGTGAGGGATTCCCTCTTCGCTCTTCCAGACCTCCACCCCGTCCAGCGGGTCATTCCCGCCCAGGAAGTAGGGAATCACCGTTCCATAGAATCGCCCCTCCTGACCGGGATAGAGCGCATGGAGCTTCTCGGAAATCGCGTCAAATCCGCCCTGTTCCAGTGTGGTTTCGTCCTGTTCCCGTGTGATCTCATCGTTCATCTTGCTGTTCCTCCTTCTGTATGATCCTGTATCTGCGGCTATTGCCGGTTTTCAGCCCGGGCAATCGCCTCAGCGATCTGCTGCCGGGCTGTTTTGATTGCACATGCGTTTATCATGGGACAGCTGTCCGAGCCGGGCAGGCTGACTGCTCCCCTGCCGTCCGGAGCCGTTTCTCCCATGGTTCAGACGAAGGTGTCAGTCCTCATCGCCGGCCTTGAAGTTATAGATGGGGCGGATGATCTTGACTACCTCCGCTGTGGGGCCGATGTTGTCCAGAATATCCTGCATGCCCTTGTAGGCCATGGGGCATTCGTCCAGGGTGGACTTGTTCACCGAGGTGGTGAACACATCCGCCATCTGCTTCTTGAACTCGGATACAGTGAAGGACTGCTTGGCATCGGCCCGGCTCATGAGCCGTCCGGCGCCATGGGGAGCCGAACAGTTCCAGTCCTCATTGCCCTTGCCCACACAGATCAGGCTTCCGTCCCGCATATTGATGGGAATAAGCAGCTGTTCTCCGGCCTTGGCGGACACAGCGCCTTTGCGCAGGATCATGGCATCGGTGTCGATGTAGTTGTGGATGGTGGTGAACTGCTCCTCCACATGGAGCTTCATGCCCCCGACGATCTCGTCCATCATGGCCTGCCGGTTGAGCGCCGCAAACTGCTGGACGATCTTCATATCGTGGATATACTGCTCAAACAGCTCCCCCGATACATACGCCAGTGCCTTGGGAATGCTGGTCTGCTTGATGTTTTTGAGCTTTTTCAGCTCCTTCTGGATCTCCTTCTCCCGGCCCTCTGCCCGCATCCGGGCAATAATCCCGGCAACGGTGGCATCATCGGTTCCATTGAGGACCTTATAGCCCGCCTCCTGATAATAGCGGGCCACTTCCACGCCCAGGTGACGGCTTCCCGAATGGACTACGATATACAGATTTCCCTCGTCGTCCCGGTCCACCTCGATGAAGTGGTTGCCGCCGCCCAGAGTGCCGATGCTCTTTTCGGCCCGGATGAGATCCACCTGCTTTGCGCAGCAGAGCTGGCTCAGATCAATCCGGCTGAAGGAGCGATGCGCCTTGGTACGGATCGAAAAGCCCGAAGGGATCTTTTCATAGATCAGCTTATCCAGCTTCTGCAGTTCCAGATGGGTTTCCCGGATGCGCACTGTTTCCATGCCGCAGCCGATATCCACTCCCACCAGATTGGGCACCACCTTATCGGTGATGGTCATGGTGGTTCCGATGGTGCAGCCCGCTCCGGCATGGATGTCCGGCATCATGCGGATGCGGCTGCCTGCTGTAAATTCCTGATTGCACAGTTCCTGTACCTGTGCGATGGAGGCGCTGTCCACCACATCGGTGAAGATCTTCGCCCCATTGTATTTTCCTTGAATCTCAATCATATTGTACCTCTTTGCTGGTTTCGCAGGGCAAAGCCCTGTCGGGTCATCGCATGCCATGGGACTGGATTGTCCCACACATGCCTGAACAACAGTAACAGAGTGGAAAACGCGGTTCGGAGCCCGGCACCGCCGCGGGAGGGATTCTTCGTTCCACAGCCGACCCTGTCCCTGTGCTGCATGCTGTTCTCCCCGGATGCCTCCGGTCCGGGCTGCTTTTCGGGTACACGGTCCCGTACAGCCTCCAATGGGGCCCGGACTGAGACAGACCCCATTCCCTTCTATCATAAAGCAAAACTGTGCATACCGCAATCCAAAGTACAGAACTTTCCACAGAAAAACTCCTTGTTTTTCCCTACAAGCCGTGCTATACTGAGGTCATTCAAGCCACAAAGGAGAGAGTTTCCGGTGCAAAAACGCAGTCATAAGCTCCTGGCTTCCGCCCTGCTTGCCAATGTACAGGGATTTCAGTCCAGACGCTATGAGCTTGCATTCCTGCTGGGTTCCTTCCAGCCGGACTGTAACCCCCTTACCTATCTGAAAGGGTCCATCCGTGCCCGACTGCTGGGCGGACACAACTTTACCAATTCCCGTCCCTATGTTCTGACCCGGCTGCAGCGGCTGGAACAGAAAGACCGCTGGAATCTGTGGAACTACTATACGCTGGGCAAACTGACCCACTATGTGGCAGATGCCTTCACATTCCCGCACAACGAACACTGGCCGGACAGTCTGGCTTCCCATCATGTCTATGAAACCCAGCTGCGCATCTATCTGGCGGAGCATCTGCGGGAGTATGCCTTCCCGGACTGTTCTGCGGAGCAGCTGGATCTGATCCCGGCACTGGAAGCCCTGCACCGGCAGTATCTGGAGAGCCGGAATTCCGACCTCAGCCGGGATACCCGCTTCATTGTTGAAGCCACGGGCCTGCTCATGCGCTGCTGCCCGGTGGGATAACCCTCTTTCCCGGAGCCATGGGTTCCGGACATTTTTCCAAAAACGCAAAAGCCCGTACTGTCACAAAAGACAGCACGGGCTTTTTTCATGGGCTGACATACCGGGTTGAACCGGCTCACCCCTCCAGTTCCAGATCAAAGCCGCAGCTTTCCCCGGTGACTTCAATGGAGGCCACCCGGCTCTGTTTTGCGATGGTCCCGGCATTCACCCAGTAAGTCCCCGCCGGGACCTGGGTCAGGTACAGCACACCGGACGCATCGGTAAAACCGGTGTAGGAATCCAGGGAGAGTCCTCCGTAGACATCAAAGTTCTTCTGGTCTGCGTTCTGAAGCTCCACAAACATATTGGCGGCTGGCTCCCCGTTCCGGGTCAGTCGCAGGCACACCCTGCCCTCGGTTTCCGCGTAGCCGGCATAGAGGTTGGGCTGGTCGATCTGCAGCTTAAAGGCCGGGACTGTGTTCTCCCATGTGAGGGTGACCCACTGGGTGGAATCGGTCTGGGTTCCGTCTGATGCCCGCTGGGTCACCCGGACTTCCAGCTTCCGGGGCAGACCTTCCACCACCTGAGCCCCTGACCCATCCAAAGCAATCAGGCCGGCCCGGGCCGTCCCTGTCCCATCAATCCGCACCGCAAAGTATTCACTGGGGCTGTAATCGGTTCCATTTTCGGCATTCTGCCGGGCATTCCAGCGGTACTCCTCCTCGGTGGTAAAGCCCAGACGGGCATTCTGCACCGGACTGCCGTTGGAATCCACCACCTCAAAGCGAATGATCCCCTCCGGGTACCGGCTCTGATATTCTGCAGCGGTATGCTCCGGGTCGTGGAATTCCAGCCGGTATTCCGGCTCCTCAGAACCGATTCCCACATCCGGCGCAACCTTGCCGGTTTCGCTTTCCGCCGTCCGGGCTGGCTCTTCCGGTACCGGTGCTTGGGCCTCCGGGGACTGGGGCTCTGAAAATGCAGAACCAAACAGCAAACAGATTGCCAGGAAAACTGCGGTGCTCATGGTCGAATTCCCTCTTTCCGTTCCGATGTTCCGGCCTCTGCCGGGAAATTTCTGTCAGTTTCAGTTTAATGCTTTCACTGCGAAAAAGCAACCGTTCGGGCTCTGCTGTCCGGGCAGAACTTCCGAATAAAACGAAAAGGGGCGGACAGCTGTCCGCCCCCTTCTGATGATTCTGACCGGGAAACTCAGTTGTTTTCGCCGTTGAGGAAGTCCCAGGCCACCTGGCAGTGCAGAGCTACGCCGGTGGGGAAGCTGTCCTCGTCAAAGACTACATAGTCGCTGTGGTTGGGATATTCTCCGCCGGCACCCAGACGGGCAAAGGCAGCCTTTGCCAGGACCGTGTACTCGGAGAAGTCCTCGCCGCCCATGCCGGGCTGAGCCTGCAGAACCTGAGCCGGGTCGCTGACAACCTTACCGGCAGCCTTGCGCACCAGATCGATGGCATCGGGGTCATTGACCAGCACTTCGGTGAGCATATCATATTCCACCTCTGCCTCACAGCGGTAGGCAGCGGCGGTGTTCTTGGCAACACGCTCCACAATGCCGGGCAGCTGATGATGCAGATCCACATCGTAGCTGCGGATGGTGCCTTCCAGCACAGCCTCACCGGACACGATGTTGAAGCGGCTGCCCGAATGCAGGCTGCCCACTGTTACAACCAGCTGGGTAGCAGCTGCAACTTCCCGGCTGACAATGGGCTGCAGGTTCATGACCAGAGCCGCAGCCGCAACAGTGGCGTCAATACCGGCTTCCGGACGGGCGCCATGGCTGGCCTTGCCGGTCACCTTGATGGTGAAGCGGTCAGCGGCAGCCGCACTGGCGCCTGCCATCATGGCAACGCTGCCCACATCCATCTGGGAACCGATATGGATGCCGAAGATGAAGTCCACGCCGTCCAGACCGTGCTGCTGGATTACAGCCTTGGCGCCTCTGCCGATCTCCTCCGCAGGCTGGAACAGCAGCTTGACGGTACCGCACAGCTGATCCTTGACCTGCATCAGCACCTTGGCAGCGCCCACCAGCATGGCGGCATGGGTATCATGTCCGCAGGCATGCATGAATCCGTCATTCTTGGAGGCAAAGGGAAGCCCGGTCTTTTCCGTGATGCTCAGCGCGTCAATATCCGCACGCAGCGCAATGGTCTTGCCCGGCTTGCCGCCCTTGATCTCCGCAATCAGTCCGGTCGGCTCGAACCGGCGATAGGGAATCCCCAGTTTGTCCATTTCCTTGGCGATCTGCTCTGTGGTGCGGAACTCCTGGAAGCTCGCCTCCGGATGCTCGTGAAGATCCCGGCGAAATGCCACTACTTCCGGCTGTACAGCCTCTGCCATTGCTCTAAAATCCATATCAAACCCTCCCTGGTCTTGTTGGCTGCGGAAAACAGGTATCTGCTGTTTCCTTGTAAAAATATTGCATTTATTGTAGCACGGTAAAGTGAGAAAGTCAACGGAAAATATTCGCTGGATGCGATGTTTTCTTCTGTCTTCCTGTCCGGCGGCATACAGAAAGAGCCGCCTTCCGGCAGCTCTTCCTGCAGATTTCCGTCTATGGCGCTTCACGCCTCACAAAGCAGATGATCCAGTTCGGCCCGGTATCCACGCTGCCAGACCTCGAAGATCAGATAGGACAGCACCCCGAACAGAACACTGGGCCAATAGGAAGCTGTCCCGGATATGCCCAGCTCCAGCAGCAAAAATACCGGGGAAACCATCGCAAAAGTCCGGAGCTGATCCAGCCCATCCTGGCGCTGGACCCGGAGATCCTCGATCCCCTCGCCCATATCTTCCGGCGGAGCGGTGCTCAGTTCCTGGATCTTATCCTGCCAGGTCCAGACCAAGCCAAACTGGGTTTTGGGCTGCAGGAAGGTGAGGACAAACCCCATCAGGAGCATGCCTCCCACCTCTGCTTTGGAGCCGGAGGAAAACACACCGTTTATATAGAGCACCAGTGCCAGTGCCGCAAACAGCTCCATCAGAATCAGCGCCTTCATCGGGCCGAGCTTCCGGCGCAGAACCATCAGCCCATTCTGAAGATTCTCTCTCATAGTGCTCCCTCCTGTCGTCCGGCATCCTTACCGCCGCCTGCCCGGGTTTATGAGAATACCCCGGACAGCGTGCTGAATGCCTCTTTCTCCACCAGATACCAAGCGGAGTCATGCTTCATCAGTCCGGCTCCATCCTGTGTCTGGCTGCTGAATATATAGGAATCGCCTTCCCCGAAGCTCACTTCGATGGTTTCGCCTCCCGTATCCGGGGTGAACTCGCCCTCCAGCGGACGGGCATCCGCAATCCAGCCCCGGATCTGCTCCTGGAGCGCTGTATCCCAGACCACCCGCTCGCTGGCACGGTACAGGCT
Source organism: Hydrogenoanaerobacterium saccharovorans (assembly GCF_016901815.1). Taxonomy (GTDB): domain Bacteria; phylum Bacillota; class Clostridia; order Oscillospirales; family Ruminococcaceae; genus Avimicrobium; species Avimicrobium caecorum. The sequence goes on along the minus strand of NZ_JACSNR010000005.1, from coordinate 110,132 downwards.
GGACTTTTTCAGCACAATCTGTTCTGTGCCCGAGGTCTGCGCCGCATCTGCCCCTTCCGGTACAGCCGGCAGCGCAGGAATCACTGCGTCCGCCCATGTGCTCAGTCCGGCGCCGCCCTGGTACAGAACCCCGTCCTTGGCAATGTAATCCGCATCGCTTTCCCGGTAGAGCTGGTAGCGGTGTTCACCGCCGTCCATGCTGTACACCAGCAGGATCTCCACCGGCTGGGCATCGCTGGGAATGGCCTGATCACTGGGAACCACGCTCTGCAGCTCTGCCGCAAATTCCGCCGCCTTCTGCCCGTCGGAGACGACAACCATTTCGGCCGCAATGGCATTCCGGGCCGTTACATTGACCTGCACCGGTTCAGCTTCCGCCGATGTGACAGGCCGGATGCTCACCGTCCGGGGCTGACTGGAAACAGGCTCCTCCGGCTCAGCCGTTTCCTCCGGCTGGGAATCTTCGGAGGGCTGCTCCACGCTATCTGAAGAGGACTCCATCGTCTGGGAGCTCTCCTCCTGGGAGCCGGACACCTCCTCCCCGTTCTGGGAACAGGCGGTCATCATCAGCAGGCAGCTGACGCACAGAATCCCTGCAATCCATCGTTTCATTGGATCTTCCTCTCCTCACTGATATAAGGCTGCGATATGTTAACCCGCAATATTCTGGATGGGCATCCCGCTGGTTTCATCGATCTCCAGAATATGCCGCTCACTCTCCCCGCCGATCTGCACAATCAGCCAGTTGCTGTTCAGCGTAACACTCCACAACCGGCTGCCGCTCTGGTCGAATGCCGCCACATTGGTGGCTCCGCCTGTGGCAGGATTTCCCAGCTCCGCCATCACGGCAGGAGAAAGCCCCTCCAGTGTATCGAGGACAGTATTGACCTCCTCTTCGGTCAGATCCCGCTCGGTATTCATTGTGGAAACCAGTACCCGGGCAATGGAATCCCGGTCCGCGATGGCCTGATTCCAGGCTTCCAGGTCCGCCTCGGTTCCCAGCACTTCGGTGCCGGTTCCAAAGATGCTGCCGTCATTCATCACAACGGCCCCGGTGATCCCCTCTGCCGCCGGTTCGCTGGCGGACGGTGCCTGCGAAGCGGCATCGGGCACACTGGAGGACGGCAGATCCCCGGCAGAGGCGGCATCGCCCTCCGAAGATCCATCCTCAGAGGCGGGCTCTTCCGTCTCGGACGAGGACTCCGGCTCCTCCGCCTGACTGGACTGGGAGGAGTTCTGTGGATTCTCCTCTTCGGTCTGTGAACTGCATCCTGTGAATGCGGCGCTGAACACCAGAACGGAAACCAGCACCAATGCCATAATTCTCTTATTCATACAAATCTTCCTCCCATTTATCTGTGTCCATGGATTCCAAATAGGTCTTTATATATTTCATACACTAAATCGATAAAAACTACAACCGGGAAGCCTCAATTCCACCCTGGGAATCTCAGGTAAATCCGTCCCATTTTATGGGAATTTTCCACAATATTTTCGCTCCGGACCTATAAAAATGACCTGCCGCATGTGTAAAAACTCACATACAGCAGGCCGCAAATCTATTGACTTCTACAAAATTCAGGCTTTATGCAAATTCCTCCCGCCGCCGGGCCCGGAAGCCGCAAAACAGCCTGCAGCCCGGCATTCCGCCTGTATTCCCGGGATCACTCCCCTGGCTCCTCCGGCGCAAGGATCTCGAGCTCCAGAACTGTATCCAGGGCGATCCGGCTGCCGTCCTCCAGCACCAGACAGCGGGCATAGGTATCGATCTGCCGGAGCCGTCCCTGTGCCACCTCATACCGTCCGCCCTCCTTCTGGCTGTCGGCCCGAAACCAGGTGACGGCAACCTCCGGATGCTCTGCCAGGCGCTCGGTCAGCAGGCTTTGCTTCTGATCCAGCAGGGCTTTGGCGTCCTCGCTCAGCTCGATCTGCCGGTCGGTCAGGCGGGCGGTTTCGGAGATGGCTGCTCCATGCCCGGTGAGCGCCGCAAAGGGAGAGAACTGCGCCGCCCGGTCTGCCATGGACATCCGCGGATGCCTGGATGAAGTGTGGTGCGGCAGATGGATCATATCATCGTATTTTCCGTTCACTGCTGATGCCCTCCGATCTGCTGGTTCCGCTCTTTGGCGGTGGCGCCCTCCTCCAGATTCATGGCCTTCAGGATGGCATTCTTCCCATATTTCTTCTTGATGCCCAGCATGGCCTCCTGGAGTTTTTTCTCCCGGGCGTGGGCAGCGTCCTGTTCAGCCCGCTGCCTCTCCTGGGCCGCATAGTCGGTGAACAGATCCAGCTGTTCCGGCTGCTGACGCTGCCGGGCTGTGACTTCGTCCACCAGATGGTTGGCGCTGATGCTCAGCCGCCGGACCAGCAGAGCCGGGTCCATGATCCGGTCATAGAGCGCACTCACCGCCTCCATCAGATCATGGGCCGAGGAGGAATACTGTCCCAGATTGGCAGTGCCATGGGCATGCTTGGGAATCCTGCGTCCGTAGTGGTCGGTGGTCACCGGGCCGGTATAGTGCTTCCGGCGCTCCGGATCGGTGAGGTTTTCAATGTCATACCCCACGGTGAGCACCAGCTGATCGGTGAGCAGCCCCTTGTCCACCAGATCCAGCGCCAGGGAATCTGCCATCTCCCGTACCACCAGCCGGGCCTGCTCAAAGGTGTAGGGATTCTGCAGCACCTGCCCCGAAACCACACTCTTGTTTTCCGGCTTATAGGCTTTGACATCCGCTATGGTACAGGGCTCCCAGCCCCAGGCATGGTCGATGAGCAGCTCCGCATTGACGCCGAACAGCTTATAGAGCAGTTCCTCATTATAATAGTCTCCGGCTCCGCCCAGCGAGCACCGGGCAATATCCCCCATGGTAAAAAGCCCATGGGCTTCCAGCTTGGAGGCATAGCCCCGTCCCACCCGCCAGAAATCGGTCAAAGGACGGTGGTCCCAGAGCAGACGGCGATAGCTCATTTCATCCAGCTCGGCAATCCGCACCCCGTATTCATCTGCCGGGACATGCTTGGCTTCGATGTCCATGGCGATCTTGGCGAGATAGAGATTGGTTCCGATCCCCGCTGCCGCAGTGATGCCGGTGGTTTTGAGAATATCCAGAATGATGGTCCGGGCCAGCTGCCGCCCGGTCATTTGAAAGGCTTCCAGATAACTGGTGGCGTCAATGAACACCTCATCAATGGAATAGACATGGATGTCCTCCGGAGCCGCGTATTTGAGATAGACCTGATAGATCCGGGTGCTCCACTCGATGTAGTGGGCCATCCGGGGCGGTGCGACAATGTAATCCAGCGCCAGTTCCGGAGACTGCCGGAGATCCGGGTCATGCCAGGAGGAACCGGTGAGCTGGTGTCCGGGAGCCTGCCATTTCCGCTGGGTATTCACTTCCCGGACCTTCTCCACCACCTCAAACAGCCGGGCCCGCCCTGAGATGCCATAGGCTTTCAGGGATGGCGAAACTGCCAGACAGATGGTCTTTTCTGTCCGGCGCTGGTCTGCCACCACCAGATTGGTCGTCATGGGGTCGAGTCCCCGCTCCACACACTCCACCGAGGCATAGAAGCTCTTGAGATCACAGCAGATATAGCACTTTTCCATTATGCCCCGGCCTCCTTTCACGATTGGGGTTATGGCTGCGGTCAGTCAGCTGTCAGTGTGCGGAGCAGCCCCTCGCAGCCCTCGAGAATATCCGTCCAGGCTGTATCGAAATCCCCCGAGTACCAGGGGTCGGCAACCTCTCCCGGACGGCCGGTATAATCCATGAGCAGGTGGATTTTGCCGTCGGGGTCGCCGCCGCAGATCTGCTGCATCCGGCGCAGGTTTGCCCGATCCATGCCGATGAGCAGATCCCAGCGTCTGTAATCCTCCCATCGCAGCTGCCGGGCTGTTTTGCCGGAACAGCCGATCCCATGCTCTGCCAGCTTGCGCCGTGCCGGCGGATAGACCGGGTTCCCGATCTCCTCAGTACTGGTTGCGGCGGATGCTATTTCGAACTGGCTGGAAAGTCCAGCCTTCAGCACCAGGTCTTTCATTATAAACTCAGCCATCGGACTGCGGCATATATTGCCGTGGCACACAAATAATACCCGAATCACAGCGGTAAATCACCTCATTTTCTTTATTTTTTATTATAACACAACCACTGGTCCCGGCAAAAGCCCCGGGCTTCTCCCACAGATGCTGCACTCCGCTGGTATATTTCCCCGGCGATGGATAGACCATACCCCAAGCGCCCTGCAAAGCCGCTTTATTTGGGGTAATACAACGCCCACTGTTATAAAACTATGAAGCATCACCGGATAGTCCGGCGAAAAAACATGTTTCCCATCGTGCCACGGCTTCCTGAGCTGAGATGGCACTCTTGCAAGGCTCGGCAGAACGCTTCTCTGCCCTTTCTCTTTTCGCACAAAAAGAGAGGGGATCTCTCCCCTCTCTTTGACAACAGATGTTCAGACCAGACCCTTTTCCACCAGGAATTCATGTGCCACTTCCTGGGTGGTCATGCCCTCCACATCCACCTTGTAGTTCATCTCCCGCATCTCCTCGGTGGAGATGGCATTGTCCAGCAGCGGCAGAACCTCCCGCAGTTCCGGATACCGCTCATAGACATCGCCCCGGATCACATTGACGCACTGATACGGCGGGAAGAATTCCATGTCGTCCTCCAGGCAGTGCAGCCCGGATTTCATCAGCAGCGCATCGGTTTCATAGGCATCGGTCACTTCCACTTCGCCCGAAAGGATTGCCTGATACCGCACATTGCCATCCAGACCCCGCTCCTCCTTGAACTGAACGCCATGTTCTGCCTTGAGCTTGGGCAGCAGATCCTCCCGGATCAGGAAGGAAGTTGTGGCGCCCAGCCGCAGCGACGGCGCCTGCTGCACCAGCTGGGACAGAGTGGTGAGGCCATAGGTCCGGGCTGTCTCCTCGGTCACAGCCAGCACATAGGTGTTGCTGAATCCCAGCGGCTCCGATACCTCAAAGCCGAACTGCTCCTTCATGCCGGTCCGGACATTCTCATAGACCCGTTCCGGATTGGTATCCATGGGCAGATGCAGCACCTGCGGCGCCAGCATGCCGGTATAGTCGGTCACCATATCAATGGAGCCATTTTCCAGCGCCGGCATGGTGATCATCAGGCCGTTGAGGTTGTATACCCGCTCCACCGGGATATCGGTCCTGGTCTCGATGAGCTCCACATAGATGTCCCCGAGGATCATGCCCTCGGTAAAGTTCTGAGCGCCGACCAGCAGCCGGTTCTCATCCTTGGAAAGGCTGCGGACCAGCGAGCTGACCGATGGAACGATCAGCAGCACAGCACACAGGGCCAATGCCACAGCCTGACGGACCAGACGCTTGCGCCGGGGCATATAGACGATCTTATCCGCGGGCTTGAGTCCTTCGGGGGTGATGGCTTTTTCCACCTTGCCCAGCACAAAATCCACAGCCAGCGCCAGCAGACAGGCCGGGATTGCGCCCAGCAGCACCAGGTTGGCGTCGTTGGCGTTGAGACCCATATTGATCATCCAGCCCAGGCCTCCTGCGCCGGCAAAGGCAGCGATGGTAACGGTACCCACCGCGGTAACTGCTGAAATGCGGATACCAGCCATAATAAACGGCAGAGCCAGCGGGAGCTGGATGCGCAGCAGCTGCTGGGTTTTGGAAAGGCCGATGCCGCTGGCAGCCTCCAGCAGTTTGGGGTCAATGCCGGTGATGCCGGTATAGGTATTCTTGATGATGGGCAGCAGGGCATAGATCACTACCATGATAATGGCAGGCTTCTGACCGATGCCCACAAAGGGTACCATAAAGGCCAGCAGACCGATGCTGGGAATGGACTGCATGAGGTTGGCAATGCCGATGACAATGGCAGCAGCCTTGTCATTCTTTGTAATGGCGATACCGATGAGACCGCCGACAATCAGGGAGGCCAGCACTGCCAGTGAGGTCATTTCCATGTGTTCGATGGTCAGTTCCAGCAGTTCTCCCCGGCGTTCCATGAATTGGGTAAGAAATTCACTCATAGCTTTACTCCTCCACACCTTCGGTGCTGTCACGGCGGTACCGCTTGCTCAGAGTAGCCAGCAGACCGCTCTTGGTCAGACCGCCCAGCAGTTCATTTTCATGGTTGACTACCGGGATAATGCCACTGGCATCATAATCCACTGTATCGATGATCTCCTGCAGGGAGGTGTCCGCGTAGACCGAGATATAATCCTGTGTGATATATTCCTCCAGCGATGCAGAATAGTCCTTTACCTCCTGCAGGTTCTTCAGCCAGATAATGCCCTCCAGACGGTGTTCCCGTCCGCTGGTCACCAGCAGTGAATCCACCGTATTGTGCCGCATGATCTGCAGTGCCTGCAGAACAGTGCGGTTCTTGGAAATATGGATCACTGCCTTTTTCATGATGTCCTCTGCATGGATATAGGCCGGATTGCCCCACAGCCGGTTCTTGCCCACAAACTCCTCCACATACGCATTGGCCGGACGCTTGAGGATCTCTTCCGGACGGTCAAACTGGGCGATCTGTCCATTCTGGATAATACAGATGCGGTCCGCCATCTTGATGGCTTCGTCCATATCATGGGTGACAAACACGATGGTCTTATGAAAACGCTTCTGCAGCTTGACAACTTCATTCTGCAGTTCTCCCCGGGTCACCGGGTCCAGGGCGGAAAAGGGTTCGTCCATGAGGATAATATCCGGATTGGCAGAAAAGGCACGGGCAACTCCCACACGCTGTTTCTGTCCGCCGGAGAGCTGTGCCGGAAAACTGTTGCGGAAGGTATCCGGGTCCAGGTTTACCATCTCCAGCACTTCATCCACCCGGGCCGGAATCTTTTCGGACGGCATACCCACTGTTTCCAGCAGCAGACTGATATTCTCCTCCACAGTCAGGTGCGGGAAAAGGCCGCCGTCCTGGATCACATAACCGATCCGGCGGCGCAGGGCAATATCCGGGATATCCCGGATGGAAACCCCATCGATGAGAAGGTCCCCTCCAGCCAGGGATGTGAGCTTGTTGATGGTTTTGAGCAGAGTTGTCTTGCCGCAGCCGGAGGAGCCGATCAGCACGACAAACTCGCCGGACTGGATGGTCATATTGATGTCGGTGAGGACTTTGTGGTCCTTGTAGCTCTGGGAAACATTCCGAAATTCAATCATCTGTCCGTTCCTCCTTGAAAGATGTTTTCCAGATGCAGTCCCGGTTTTCTGTGAACTGCATCCGGAGGTTCCCTTCCCCTACATTATACCAGAATTTTCCGATTCTGTACGCAAAAATCACAAAATATATCTGTATTTTTAACAGTATTTTATCTAATTTTTAGAAAAACAATCTGATTTGCCCAACTTTAGAGTTCCTGCAAATTCAGCGGGAACAGGATTTTCATCAGGGCCCGTTCCGAATTCCTGACACTGTCCGCACCGAAATAGCGCCGGCGTCCCTGACCATCACAGAGCATGAACCTCCGCTGATCCGCCTGAATGGAATATCCCAGCCGCTTCATCGCTTCGTACAGGGACAGCTCCCATTCGATCCGGTTTTCCAGAATCCGGCGGGCAATGGCATCATACAGCCACTGGAATTCCACGCACTCCCGGTCCTCTGCCAAAAACGCCATCCACAGACGCACCTTCTGTTCCAGGCTCAGCGCCGCCAGACATGCTTCGGCTTCGGGGCATTTGAAAACGCTCTCATAACAGTACAGTCCCGGTTCCGGCAGTTCCCTGCCGCTCTCCCCGCCCAGACTGTCCCCGCATTTCCATTCTACTACCGCCAGTCCCCGTTTCCAGTCCATGGCCTGCAGCAGCTGCTGCACTGCCTCCGCTTCATGGGAACTGCCGCAGGTCAGGCACAGGCAAAGCGACTGGATCGTTTCAGCCTGCCGTCCGGACAGGGTCGATTCCCTTATCCAGCACTGTGCCTCTTCCCGGGCAAACCGGTACCAGACAGTTTCCTGAGAACAGGGCTCTGTCCCATACAGATCCGCCTTCCAGCGCGGCGAGAGATCTGCCAGGGCGCTGCCGAACATCTGGCAGAGGTCCTCCCCTGTGCAGGCGCAGTCCCGGAAAAGCAGGCAGACTGTGCTTCCACTCTCCGTATCCCGGCTGACGATGGGAGCTGCCTTCAGCCAGTGCTGCAGCTCATACAGCACGGTCAGCAGCATGCGCACCGTGGGGTTCACCGCCGGACTATCCAGTTGGATGCAGTTTGCAGGCTGATAGACATGCAGCTCTTTCATCGCACTTCTCTCCTTTCAGCGGTTCAGCAAACGCCCATTTCCTGCGCCAGCTCCAGATTGACCCGAAGCACATTGACCGTCTCCTCGCCAAAGATCCCCAGGAGCTTGCCTTCGGTGTTGTTTCCGATGATCTCCCGCACCTTTTCCTCACTCAGGCCGGAAGCCGCTGCAATCCGGGGCACCTGTACCTCAGCGGCAGCCGGGGAGATATGCGGGTCCAGTCCGGAACCGGAAGCGGTCAGCAGATCGGTGGGAATATTCTCTGCCTTCACAGTCGGGTTCTTCTCCAGGAAATCGGCGAGATCCTGCTCCACCCGCTCGGTCAGAGCCGGATTGGTGGGCGCATAGTTCTCGGAGCCGGAAGCAAGACCGGCAAATTCACTGCCGTCCAGATAGAACCGGCTGCCATTCTCATCTTCTGTATAGACATTGTAGTGATAAGCCGAGGGACGGCTCCAGAGATAGCAGTCGCTGACAAACTCCTGCCCCACATGTTCAGAGCCGAGGGTCTGACCGTTGACTGTGAGCAGGCTGCCATTTGCCTGCCAGGGGAACAGCACCCCCGACAGCCCTGTAAGCAGGCAGGGATAAGCAAAACCACAGATCAGCATCAGTACCAGGGCAACTGATACCGACTGCCGGGCCGATCTGAGAAAATCTCTTACTGTATCACGCATGAAAAATCCGCACCTTTCTTACAGCCCCAGGCCCAGGGCAAGAAGCACCGGGTGAAGCAGGGTATCGATGAGTTTGATTCCCACAAAGGGAGTGATCACGCCGCCCAGACCATAGATGAGCATATTCCGGGCCAGCAGCCGTCCCGAGGACATGGGGCGGTATTTGACGCCCTTCATTGCCAGCGGGATCAGGCAGGGAATGATAATGGCATTGAACACCAGAGCCGAAAGCACTGCGCTGTCCGGAGAGGACAGTCCCATGATATTCAGCACTCCCAGCTGGGGGATTGCCGCCATGAAGATCGCCGGGATAATGGCAAAGTACTTGGCAATATCATTGGCAATGGAGAAGGTGGTCAGGCTGCCGCGTGTGATGAGCAGCTGCTTGCCGATCTCCACCACTTCCAGGATCTTGGTGGGGTCGGAATCCAGATCCACCATATTGGCAGCTTCCTTGGCTGCGGTGGTGCCGCTGTTCATTGCCAGGCCCACATTGGCCTGGGCCAGTGCCGGAGCGTCGTTGGTGCCGTCACCGGTCATGGCAACGATCTTGCCCTCAGCCTGTTCCTTCTTGATGACAGCGATCTTATCCTCAGGCTTGCATTCCGCCACAAAGCCATCCACGCCGGCTTCCCGGGCAATGGTCGCAGCGGTAAGCGGATTATCACCGGTGCACATGATTGTCTTGATACCGATGGCACGCAGCCGCTCAAAGCGCTCCTGCATTCCCGGCTTGACAGTATCCTTCAGGTAGATGACACCCAGAATCTGATCGTTTTCACAGACAACCAGCGGTGTACCGCCCATACCGGCAACCTGATTGACCAGCTCATGCAGGTCGGAGGGGATCTTGCCTCCCTGGGCTGTGACATACTGTTCAATGGCCTCCGAGGCGCCCTTGCGCACCCGGGTTCCATCGGGCAGATCCAGACCGCTCATACGGGTCTGCGCTGTAAACTCATGGAACTGGACCTGATCCGGAGCGGTGGTCTGGTCGCCGAGCCGGCGTGCCAGTTCCAGGGTGGATTTGCCCTCGGGGGTTTCGTCACGCAGGCTGGTCAGAGCGGCACAGCGGATCAGTTCAGAACGGCTGGCCCCGGATACCGGCATGAAATCCGCCGCCAGACGATTGCCGAAGGTGATGGTTCCGGTCTTATCCAGAATCATGGTGTCCACATCACCGCAGGCTTCCACTGCCTTGCCGGACATGGCAATGACATTGAAGCGTGTAACACGGTCCATACCCGCAATGCCGATAGCGGACAGCAGACCGCCGATGGTGGTAGGGATCAGGCAGACTGTCAGCGCAATCAGGGTGGAGATGCGCAGCTGTACGCCCACATAGGCGGCAATGGGATACAGTGTGACGATCACAATCAGGAAGATGATGGTGAGCGAGAGCAGCAGGGTATTCAGAGCGATCTCATTGGGGGACTTTTTTCTGGAGGCGCCTTCCACCAGAGCGATCATGCGGTCAAGGAAGCTGTTGCCGGGATCGGAGGTGATGCGGATCTTGAGCCAGTCGGATACAACGGTGGTGCCGCCGGTGACCGAGCAGAAATCTCCGCCCGACTCCCGGACAACCGGAGCGGATTCACCTGTGATGGCGGACTCATCCACCGAGGCGATGCCCTCAATGACCTCGCCGTCACCGGGGATAATCTCACCGGCGGAAACCAGGACAATATCGTCCTTCTTCAGCTCACTGGAGAGAATCACGGTTTCACTGCCGTCCTCTGCCAGGCGGCGGGCTTTGGTATCCTTCTGGGTCTTTTTCAGACTGGCTGCCTGCGCCTTGCCCCGTCCTTCGGCAATCGACTCGGCAAAATTGGCAAACAGCACGGTGACAAACAGAACCGCCGAAACGATTGCGTTATATGTACGCAGGCTGGCTCCGGTATCTCCAAACAGTCCCGGGAACACCGAGAGGATCAGTGTGATGAAGAAGCCGATCTCGACTACAAACATGACCGGGTTTTTCGTCATATACAGCGGATTGAGTTTTATAAAGGAACCGATGACTGCCTGCCGGAGCATCCCGGGAGTCATCTGTTTCTGATTTTTTCTGCTCATGATAACTACTCCTCCTCAGGCCCACAGAGTAAGCTGTTCTGCGATGGGCCCCAGCGCCAGCACCGGGAAAAAGGTCAGCGCCGCAAAGATATAAACCACAAATACCAGGATCACAGCAAATCCGATTCCGTCGGTATGCAGTGTGCCGGTTGTTTCATTGACAAACCGCTTCTTCATCAGGGAGCCCGCTACTGCCAGCTGAAGCACCATGGGCAGATACCGCCCCAGGAACATGACAGCGCCTGTTGTGATATTCCAGAAGAAGCTGTTATCAGCCAGGCCCTCAAAGCCGGAACCGTTATTGGCTGCCGAAGAAGCATATTCATACAGCACCTGGGTCAGGCCATGGTATCCGGGATTGGTGATCCCTGCCAGGCCAGCCGGGACAGTTACTGCCAGTGCGGTAAAGGACAGGATCAGCAGCGGATGAATGATGATGCACAGGGCTACCAGCTTCATCTCACGCCCCTCAACCTTCTTGCCGAGATATTCCGGGGTCCGTCCGATCATCAGGCCGCAGATGAACACAGCCAGAATGGCATACATGATCATGTTCATCAGACCCACGCCCTTGCCGCCGAATACCACATTGAGCATCATGTGCAGCAGCGGAACCATGCCGCCCAGCGGGGTGAGGGTATCATGCATATTGTTGACGGTACCTGTGGTAAAGGAAGCTGTCACAGCTGTGAACAGCGAAGACTGCGCGGTGCCGAACCGTACCTCCTTGCCCTCCATACTGCCCATGGACTGGCTCAGTCCCAGATCGGACAGCAGAGGGTTGCCCTGGCTTTCCGCCCAGAAGCAGACCGCCAGGCCGATGAGGAACAGAATCCCCATGGCGGCAAAGATGCTGCGGCCCTCTTTTCCGAAGAACCGGGCAGTCAGGCTCTGGCGCACCGGCTGGGGAACTGTGCTGCCGGTGCCGGGCTCTGTGCGGCGGTCATGCACCATTCTGCCGAAGGTGACAACGCAGGCGCCGGGCAGGAGCATCATCGACCAGAGCTCGATGAGATTGGTGAGAATGGTGGGGTTTTCGATGGGGGTAGAAGAGTTGGCTCCCAGGAAGCCGCCGCCATTGGTGCCGAGGTGCTTGATGCTCTCCAGCGCCGCTACCGGACCGGTGGCAATGATCTGGCGTGCGCCCTCCACTGTATCCACCACGATATTCCCGGAGAAATTCTGGGGAACGCCCTGCCATACCAGCAGCAGTCCTGTGAGAATGGAGAAGGGCAGCAGCACCCGGGTGATAATACGCACCAGATCGCTGTAAAAGTTGCCCACCTGATCGGAGGTCCTGCCAGCCAGGCCCCGGATAAAGGCGATACAGGCCGCATAGCCGCTGGCTGCCGATACAAACATCATAAAGATGATAACCAGCATCTGCGAGAGATAGGAAAGCCCCGTTTCACCGGCGTAATGCTGCAGGTTTGTATTGGTCATAAAGCTGATGATTGTATTGAATGAGAGCGATGGGTCCATGCTTCCGATCCCATTGGGATTGAGAAACAGCAGGCTCTGGAGGCGCAGGATCAGGTATCCCAGCAGGATCATCACAAGGTTGGTGCCCACCAGGGTACCGGCATAGCGTTTCCAGTCCATGGAGCGCTCGGGGTTTACACCGCAGAGCTTATAGATCGCGTGATCCACCCGGTCCATAACCGGATCGGCAAAGGTATGCTTCCCTGCCGCGATCCGGTAGACATAGTTTCCCACCGGAATCAGCGGCAAAAGATAAAGAATCAGTGTCAGAACAATCTGAAGCACAAAGGCTTCCCCCTTCCGGATTCAGAAATTCTCCGGGTGTACCAGTGCATAAAACAGGTATCCCCCCAGGAGCAGTACAATTATTCCAAGTACGATCATTCCATGTTCCTCCCTATTCGGTCCGGCTGACCTGCCGGTGACACCAGTTCAGCAGAACCAGTACCAGTCCGGCACAGCCAGCCAGCAATCCAGCCATTAACAGATCCATCATAGCGATCTCCTCCTTTATTTCCATGCAACCATTGTAGCAGGTTTGCCGTGAAGCCGGTCTTAGCGTTTCAGGCAGGATGTTAAAACCGTATAAAGGAAAATCCATAGAAAAAAGCCGCCCTGCAAATACAGGACGGCTGAATGAAACAGGATTCTGACCCTACTGACGGATCATGCGATACCCCACTCCGATATGGGTCTGGATATAGCGGGGAGCAGAGGGGTCCTTTTCAATTTTCTTGCGCAGCGTAGCCATAAAGACCCGCAGCGAAGGGGTATCGGAAGCCAGGGCACTGCCCCAGACTTCCTTGAGAATATAGTTGTGGGTGAGCACTTTGCCGGTATTCCGGGCCAGCACACAGAGCAGTTTATACTCGATGGGGGTCAGGTGGATTTCCTCCCCATCCAGATATACACAGCCGGCTGCATAGTCAATGGTCAGGCTGCCGTTGTGATAGACTGCCGTATTCTGCTGGGCTGTGCCATAATCCGCACGGCTCCGTCTGAGGGCAGCACGCAGGCGGGCCAGCAGCTCATCAATGCTGAATGGCTTGGTCAGATAATCATCGGCACCGGCATCCAGTGCCTCCACCTTATCCTGATCCTCACTCCGGGCGCTGACGACGATGATCGGCATCTCGCTCCATCCACGGATCTTGCGGATAATATCCACGCCGTCCATATCCGGAAGCCCCAGGTCCAGTATAATGACATCCGGATTGTAGGAGACGGCATCCAGCAGGGCTCCGGACCCGGTTCGGGCTGTATGGTACTGATATTCCTGTGTATCCAGGGTAGTGCGCATCAGATTGGTGATGGCAGGATCATCTTCCACCACCAGAATTTTCGGTTTATACATGTTGAATCTTCACTTCCTCCAACGGCAATGTAAAGGTGAATATCGATCCCTGGGGACGGTTATCCGAAACCGTGATGCTTCCTCCATGGGCATTGACTATGGAACGGCAGAGATTGAGTCCCAGTCCCAGACCCCGGCGGCTGTCGGCCTTGCCATGTTCGGCAGTATAGAACAGATCAAACAGATGCTCCTTGGCCTCGTCTGAAATACCCGGGCCGTCATCCGCAACCGAGATCACTGCCATATTCTCTTCCCGCCGCCCGGACAGGGTGATATTGGAACCTTTCTGTGTATATTTTACAGCATTATTGATGAGATTGATAATCACCTGCACAATCAGACGGGCATCCATCCGGGCCATCAGGAGATCATCTTCCAGTTCCATATGGATCTGGTGCTCACTCGACTGGCGATCAATATGGGCCAGCGCCTCATGGAATACATCGTCGAGCAGTTCCGCCTCCATCTGCAGATGGACTGTTCCGTTCTCGATCCGGGTGATCGAAAGCAGGTTTTCGGTGAGATTGATCAGCCACATGGCATCGTCATAGATCGAGGCGTAGATCTGCTGTTTCTTCTCCTCGCTGAGCTGGATGCTCTTTTCCATCAGCACGCCTGCATTGCCGCTGATGCTGGTGAGCGGGGTGCGCAGGTCATGGGAGATGGCCCGGAGCAGATTCGAACGCAGCCGCTCCTGACGGGTCTCCAGTTCAATGGCCTGCTTTTCCTTCTGGAGCTTGCGCCGCTCCAATATCAGACCGCATTCATTCAGAATGGCGATGAGGACATTCTTCTCAAAGACTTCCAGCGGAGGCCAGTTCCGGACCGGGATCGCCACAATCCCCATGACGCCCAGATTTCCGCGCACCGACAGATAGAGGTTCTGGGCCTGCCGGAGTGTATCAGTGCCGGCACCAGCCCGCTTGTTGTTTCTGATAACCCAGTTCGCCACGCCCTTTTCTTCCAGGGTCAGGGAAGCGAGCATTCCCGCTTCCTCCGCCGGGGTCACACGGAATTCCGGCTCCTGATCCGGAACTGCCAGCGCATACAGCACCGGGCGGTCCAGCAGCGACTGGATCTGCTCTGCGGCAACCCGGATGATCTCCCATTCGTCCCGCCCCTGCTGCAGTTTCTGGTTGCAGTTCATGAGCAGCTCCATATAATAAGCCTTCTGTGCCGACTGCCTGGCCTGTTTTTTCACACGGGTCGCCAGACTGCTCGAAAGCATGCTGACAAGCAGCATAATAAAGAAAGTAACCGGGTAATCGGGGTCATCGGCTGCCAGGGTAAACCGCGGCACTGTGAAGAGGAAGTTGAATTCGATCACACTGAGCAGCGAGGCCAGCGCCCCATAGAAGTGACCGGGTGTCCAGACAGCGGCGATCAGCACGCCAAGCAGATAGACGGTGATAATATTGGCTTCCCGGAGCCCGAGATTGTAAAACCCCAGATTGATCAGCGATGCCGCACTGGTAATCAGCAGCACCTTGAGGATGTCCAGTAGATGGACCGGCTGGGTTTGACGGGGCTTGTGCATCCACTTTCTGTGGTAAATGGGCTGATTATCCGGGATAATATAGACATCAATATCCCCCGCCAGACGGGTGAGCTGATCCACCAGGGTACGGCTTTTGAGCAGCGGAGATGCCTTGTGATTGGTGCGGCCGATCACAATCTTGGTGATGCCGCTGACCCGGGCATATTCCGCAATCTGTGCAGCCGGGTCATCGCCATATACAGTGGCAATCTGCGCACCCAGCTGTTCTGCCAGCCGCAGATTATCCCGCAGCCGCCGGAGATTTTCGCCGGTGAGCTCCCGGGTTTCGGGCGTTTCCACAAACAGGGCTGTAAAACCGCTGTGGAACGCCTCTGCCATCCGGGCAGCTGTGCGCAGCACCTTGGGATTGGAAGGCGAACTGGACAGGCACACCAGAATATGTTCCCCTGCCTTGGCAGCTGTTTCACTGCCCCGCTTCTGGGCATTCCTGCTCAGCCGGTCTGCTGTCCGGCGCAGCGCGATCTCCCGCAGTGCCGCCAGATTATCCCGGACAAAGAAGTGATCCAGCGCCCGGGAAGCCTGATGCTTCTGATAGACCTTGCCGGACTGAAGCCGGGCAATCAGGTCATCCGGTTCAATATCCACCAGCTCCACCTGATCTGCTGAGTCAAATACCGAATCGGGAATCCGCTCGTTTACCGAAATCTGCGTAATCGAAGCGACCAGATCATGCAGTGACTCCAGATGCTGCACATTGACTGTGGTATAGACATCGATGCCTGCATGGAGCAGCTCTTCCACATCCTGATACCGTTTGAGATGCCGGCTGCCGGCAGCATTGCTGTGCGCCAGCTCATCCACCAGAATCAGCTGAGGACGGCGCTCCAGTGCCGCATCAATATCAAATTCCCGCAGCTCAATGCCCCGGTACTCCACGGTGCGGGTGGGCAGCTGTTCCAGTCCATCCAGCAGTGCCAGCGTATCCGGACGGGTATGCCGCTCGATGTATCCCACCACCACATCCACGCCCTGCTTCTGTGCCAGATGGGCAGCTTCCAGCATGGCATATGTCTTGCCGACTCCCGCCGCATATCCAAAGAAGATCTTCAGCCGGCCCTGCCTGCCTTTCTGCTGTGCTTGTGCATCGTACATATCAGTCACCCCTCTCATTCCACACTGACTCCATTATAACAAATTTTTACTTGCCGGGATATTAAAATGCTCTTCCCGGTATTAAGATCGCATTAAGATTTATCCGTCATTTATCAGGTCTTAATTTCCGGAGAAAAGCCCTAACACCCTCTTTTTGGAAAAAGGGCTATACTGATGGCAGATCAATCGGAAAGGATGTTTGATGATGAAACGCATATTCCGCTTTGCAGCCAAGCCTGATGTATATGTGGACCCGACCTGGGGTGATCCCGACCGTCTGCCTGAAAACAGCCAGTCCCCCGACTCCGCCCCAGTCCCCACCGCACAGCTGCTGGACCATCCTCTGGAACTGCGTCTGCTGATTCTGATCGGAGTTCCCATAGCGATCCTGCTTGCGGTATGTGCCGCCTCAGCCCTGTTCGGCGGAATCTGTCTGGCACTCCTGGGTCTGTAATACATCTTCTCTCTCCGACCGCACCCTGAACAGCAGACAGCGCCGGCAGGGAAAGAGCGCCGCATGCCGGTCTGGCAGAAACCCCGGATCATTTTCCGAACTGCCAGATACCTGAAAGCCGCAAAGCCAAAATTTCATCGGACCTCAAATTGCAAAAAGGCCGGACACGCTCTCAGGCGCATCCGGTCTTTTTTGCTATGCTGTATGAATACTCTCTGCCGGCGGAGGAGCCGGGGAAAGCCTTGCTTTCCAATCAGTCTGCCTGCTTTGTCTTGGCAATGACGATCTCACGCACACAGACCTCCTGCGGCATCTGGTAGGCAAACCAGGCACAGTCCGCAATCTGGGAAGGCTCCAGACCTCCATCGATCTCCTGCTTCCAGAGGTTGTAGTTATCCTTGATCTCCTGGTTGGAGGTATGCGAAAGGAGCGGGGTTTCCACAACACCCGGAGCAATGACGATCATCCGCACATTGCTGCCGGAAACCTCCCGGCGCATACTTTCGGTCATGGCATGCACGGCATATTTGGTTCCGCAGTATACCGAGTGGTTATCAAATGTCTTTCTGCCCGCAATGGAGCCGATATTGATGATGGTGCCCTCATTGCGCGCAATCATATCCGACAGCACTGCCTTGGTGCCGGTCAGCACACCCTTGACATTGACATCGATCATCCGGCTCCACTCGTCAAAGTCCTGTTCTGCGGGGTATCCCAGCAGCATCAGACCGGCGCAGTTAATCAGCAGATCGGTCTTTCCATAGAGTTCCTCAGCCTCTCGAACCGCAGACTGCATGGCTTCCAGATCGGTAACATCCACACTGCGGCAGAGACTGTTGGGAAGGTTCAGTTCCTCCATCACTTCCCTTCTCCGGGCCAGCATCAGAACCGGATGTCCCTCCGCCGAAAACCGTCTGGCAAGTTCCATTCCGATTCCCGAGCTGGCACCTGTTATAACTACCAGTTTTTTCACTGCAAATCTCTCCTCTCTTATCGCGCAATCTTCTCACAGGCGTCCTGGAGCTGAGCCAGAATTCCTTCCTGCTGCATCACTTCGCCGTGCTCGTATGCCGCAAATGCCAGCGAGAAAGCCATATCCCAGTGCAGATACTCGGCAATACACCGGAACTGCTCATCAATCAGACGATACTGGGGATTGTCCAGGCCGTTTGCCCCTGTAACAACCACGCCGATCTTTTTCTTCATGGTCTTGAACTGGGAATCCTGGGAATAGAACTTATCCACCACCATTTTCAGCTGAGCCGACATGCCCCACCAGTAAACAGGTGTGCCGAAGATCACCGCATCCGCTTCCGCGATCTTGCGGATCACAGCATCCGACTCATCCGGACGCACACAATGTCCGCCATTTGCCTTACAGGCATCGCATGCCACACATCCGCTCAGCTGCATGGAGCAGATATCCAGAAGCTCCACTGTATGCTCCTGAGCCAGCATGGAATCCAGTGTACGGACCACCTTGCTGGTGTTTCCATGAAGTCTGGGACTTCCGTTCAGAATCAGAATTTTCATTTTCAGTTCTTCCTTTCTGTCAGTTTGTTATTGATTCAGCCAGTTGGCCCGTCTGTAATAGAAGAAGAATGCCACTGAACTGAGTGCCCATGTCAGCGGATAGACCGCATACACCATCAGAACACTATGAGTGAACGGGATGCTGACTGCAAGGAAAGCAACCCGGACCACACACCAGAAGGTCATCATAATCAGCATGGAAACCACAGCTTTGCCGGCTCCCCGGATCACAGAGGCAACCGAATGGGAATACGCCAGGAGGCAGTAAAACAGCGCTGCGGTCCGTGCCTTTTCCACGCCGAACTGTACAACAGCCGGAGTGGAATCAAATGCCGCGATCAGCTGGGGTGCAAACAGCATCACGATCACTCCGATCAGTTCCGCCATGACAACGGTTACCAGAATGCCAAACCGGGCTCCTTTCCGGGTGCGCTCGGTCTGTCCGGCGCCGAGATTCTGTCCCACGAATGTTGTCATCGCCATGGTAAAGCTGTTGATGGGCAGGAACGCAAAGCCTTCAATCTTGGTATAGGCGCCGTATCCCGCCATAGCCATTTCGCCAAAGGCGTTGATATAGGACTGTACCACCACATTGGCAAACGCAATAATCGAATTCTGAATACCCGAGGGAAGTCCGATCCGGATAATCCTCCCCAGCATCGGCAGGTCAAAGCGGATGCTGGAAAGGCGCAGCTGATAGCTCTCTTTGGTTCTGAGCAGCTGCACAAAACAGAGGATGGCGCTGAACACCTGTGAGATCACCGTAGCCAGTGCCGCACCGCTAACCCCGGTATGGAAAAATCCGATGAACAGAATATCCAGCACCAGATTGATGACCGATGAAGCCATCAGGTAATACAGCGGATGCTGGCTGTCGCCGACTGCCTGCAGAATGCCCACAAATACATTGTACAGAACAAATCCCAAAGACCCGGAGAAGTAAATCTGCAGATAGGAAATGGATTCAGGCATTACACTTTCAGGAGTTCCCATCCAGGCCAGGATCTGCGGCGAAAGCAGAATTCCCACGATGGTCATCAGAAGTCCTGCCGCTATGCCAAAGGCAACAGTGGTATGCACAGCACGCTGGATGTTGGGGACATCTTCCGCCCTGAAATACTGGGAAATAACCACACCGGCTCCCGCGGAGATGCCGCTCAGGAATCCAATCAGCATAAAAATAAGGCTGCCCGAAGAGCTGACAGCCGCCAGAGCGCTGCTGCCCAGGAAATTTCCTACAATCAGGGAATCGACTGTATTGTAGAGCTGCTGAAACAGATTGCCCAGTAAAAGCGGAAGAGCAAAGAACATCATCCGTTTACCGATCGAACCACTGGTCATAGGTTCAATGACCTTTTCCATGAAATACCTCTCCCATCACAACATGGAGTTGCATTATTGCAAAAATAGACTATACTGGTATTATATAGTTTCAAAATTAAGGCCACAAGTACGCACATTATTTGCATAGTGTGAAAAAATGTTCACTATTGGAGGACGAAAGCGATGGAAAAGATTATAGTGACATCGGAAATGGAAGTAACTTTGAAAATGATCGGCGGCAAATACAAGCCTTTGATCCTGGAAAGCCTGATCCGCAATGGCACCCAGCGTTTTGGTGAACTGATGCGTGCCATCACACAGGTATCCCAAAGGACACTGACCAATCAGCTGCGGGAACTGGAGGTTGATGGACTGATCCAGCGCACCGTATATGCGGAAGTACCGCCCAGAGTAGAATATTCCATCACTGAAAAAGGACGGTCGCTGGAGCACATTCTGGAACTCATGTGCGAATGGGGAGAAAAAAACATTGACGACCGGTTCATTATGACAAACCCACAATGCAATGACAACGACTCCTCACCGGAGAATGAATGATGCTCTTCCAACGGAGCTGTTTTCATCCGCACAAAAAAGCATCCGCCTGTTGGCTTCGAAGCAACAGACGGATGCTTTTTATTATGAATATTCCCGGGGACAGTGATTGGCAGGGATTTCAGCGGCTGCACCCCGGTTTGCAGCTTCTCAAATAGAACTCCTGTGTGCTGCAGCCTGCAGGAATGATGCCAAAAATCATGATGGCTGCTAGCACTATAATCATAACTCTTTTCTTCATTGGAATATACCTCACCTTTATGGGGAGGAACTTCTGCTGAAAGCACTCAGGTATCAGGATTGGTACCAGGCGGCGGCAAACTGCCATGGCGTTCAAAGGTAATGTACTCTGTGGGGAAATTCATCTCCTCTGCAAGGCGCAGCACTTCGGATTTGATCCTGTCAGCATCGCTGTCCTCATCTGCTTCCAGGAATACCAGAATACCTTCCCCCGCACCGCCATCAATCCGGACCGCACTGGCAGCAGTTCGATAAGGGCATTCCAAATCCGTGAGCGCTTCAGTGAGGGCTGCAACCTGTGCCTGAGAGCATTCAGCCGGCTGATAGATCACCTCCCGGCAGGGTGTGCCTGTGTAGGCCTCCACTGCCGCCCGAAGTGCTTCCTCGTCAATGGCACCGATGGTGAGAATTCCGTCTCCCGGATTCAGATAGGCATAGCTTTCAGCAGAGACTGTCTCCTCCAGATATTCCCGGAGAGCCCAGGCAGTCCGGAGGCGTTCTATTTCAGCCAGTTCTTCCGCTGTCATATCCGGATCGGTATCCGGGTTTTCCAGTACGACGGAATCTGGCGCTTCAGGAGCCAACTGGGAATTTCCAGAATCTGACGAAACAGCAGAATCGTCAGCTGTCTCACCGTCTGAACTGTCCTCCGATACAGGTTCTCCGGATACAGATGTCTGCTCCTGCTCAGTTGGCTGAGAGGAACGGTCCGGGCTACTGTTCTCTGTATTTGCGCTGCAGCCAGTCAGTACAGACCCAAACATCAGACCCAATGCCAGTATCAGAGTTATGGTCCTCTTCTCCATAAAAACGCCCCCTTTTGATTTCAGTATACCATTTTTCAGAAAAATTTCCCATAAAATTCGATACATTCCCCTCTACGATTTTGATAACTGTTTCACCTGGTAAATCAAAACCCCGGAATATGCAGCATTCCTTTCGCCCTGCGTCTGGTCACACGGGCCAAGAGATTCCCGGCTTTATTGGGAATCAGATCATCGATCGTATCGGATTTGACCTATCTGCAGCTTCCTGTGTCAGAACGATCCGATAATGACAAAAAAGCCCCGGTACGAGCTGTTCTGGTACCGGGGCTTTCCATTAACGAGTAGGATTCTGCTGAATGCTCTCT
Organism: Hydrogenoanaerobacterium saccharovorans; assembly: GCF_016901815.1. Lineage (GTDB taxonomy): Bacteria > Bacillota > Clostridia > Oscillospirales > Ruminococcaceae > Avimicrobium > Avimicrobium caecorum. The sequence goes on along the minus strand of NZ_JACSNR010000005.1, from coordinate 88,403 downwards.
AACGTCAGGTCGGTTTTCTCTAAACCATAGGCAATGGGGCCGCCTCCCTGCGCTACTAATTCATAGGTTGTTTTGTTCTTCTGGCGCATCCGGACCCGCATGGTCATTTCACCGAATGGCTCCTGTCTGGTACTTCCGGATTCTGTGAGATACTCCTGTTCGCTGCTGAAAGTATAGATGGCGCAAAATTCCTGCTGCGTTCCGTAAACGGTTACAGACTGCAGGTTGGTATTCAGAATTTGCTGACTATCAGACAGCTGATTTCTTTGCTCTGTCAGCTGATCGAATAGTTCCAAAATAACGCCAGGATATTCTTCAGTTACTTCAAATTCACAGACAGGCTCAAGATCTGCCACCCATTGCTCCAAGGCTTGATCCTGTTCTGCGGAAGGCACTGCAGAAGCAAGCTCCTCAGAAGCAATGTATCTCCTCTGAAGTGTAAAAATCAGGAGCAGTATCAAAAGAAGCTGTTTCATTCTCATACCTCCAATCCGGATTTTATACAGGACACCCCTACTGGGACAATCTCGCTGTCCCTTTCATCACAGGAACGATAGCTTGCGATGCTATTTATATTATAGCACAAAATGGAGAGGCAAAGGGCATCTTGTTACTATGCTGAGCGAAACGCAATACCAAAGCCAAGCCTATAATCTAATCTAAAACACATAAATGCTTCAGATCTCTCTGCCGCGTGTGCAAAATTCTGGCAAAGAAAATGAGCCTGGAACGCGAATTGCGTCCAGACTCAGTCTGTGGCAGGTGGGAACACTTTAGATCTCCTGTCTGGCCTTGCCTATTTATGTCCTATCGCATTTGCGTCATGCATACCCGTGCGAAACGATCCCTCCCTGCCATGACAGTAATCTGATCATAAATAGGTAACCATGGAGATATTTTCTGCCGGGCGTTTTTGTTCCATAAAACCCTCCCAACCGCTTATGCTTGTTCCTCACTTTTTCCAATCACATCCGCTAATTGAGCACTGACAGTATCTATGTAGAGATACACCCCGTCCCTGTCGCAGTGGTACAGGTTGGAATAACTTGTACTCTCATTCGGACTGATGGGGTTTGGTTCTACCACTTCAGTGGCCTCCAGCAGGCCGGCGCCCAGCTCTGCAGCGGCAGAAAGTGCCTTTTTCAGCACAGCAATCTGTCCATTGCTCCAAAGCTCCTCCAGATCTTCAAGCACTTTGGGGTCCTGCTCCATGTCTTTGAGAAGCAGCATAACTTGATCTGGAGACAGATATACACCGGAGCAATAGTTTTCGATGATTCGGTTCTGCATGGGGTTTGGAAAGGAAACAGGAGTCACTTGATCCCACGAGGTGAAGTACCGCTCATATTCCGGCTTTTCTTCCACCAGGAAAGAAAAGGCACTGCCTCTGGTGTAATAGTAATCCCGGAAAAAGCCCTGGATCACTGCAATATAGAAGCCATGGCTTTTGTCAAACAGCTCGTCGGATTCTGTTCCAGCCCCAACCCGCAGGGTATCCAGATATTTTTCTGCATAGAAATTCTCTATTCCATACTGTGCGGCGAGTGCCAGCACCTTTTCCTCCTGTCCCTGCTGTATCCAGGTTAAGGGAGTAAAATACCATTCCCGCATTTCCTCTGGTGAAATCGGGTGAAAACTCACATCGTATCCCATAAAAAAACCTCCTTAGTAATCCAGCAGGATGGGCACCTGCTGTTCCTCTGCAAACCGCATAGCCTGCCAGAACATGGAGAAGGCAAACTTGGCCAGGGATTGGGTATCAAACTGGGTATGCTCCTGAATATCTGCCCTGCTGATTTTCCCATGCGCGGGAATAATGCCGTCTGTCGGATAGCCTTCCGTTTCACTCCAGCTCAGAATGGTTTCCTCATCGGCCTGCCATGCCAGCTGGTTCAGCTTCTCCAGCTCCTTCCGAAGTCCGCCCAGGGTGGCAATTATCGCCTGATCGTCGGTGGGCAAAGGTGCCTGGAAAAAGAAGGCATCCTCCAGAGGCAGCCACCAGGTCGCTCCATAAAACAACGACCACACCCGTTCCTTGTCCGCTCCAAGACGGGCGATCAGGGGATGTTCGCCGAAGTTCCAGTCCTTTTCCACAGTAGGGGGCACCGGCTCATCGTATGTACGGTAGGCAGCCACCAGCAGCATAGCGCCGAAGGCATCCCAATCTGGCTTGTCGGTGTAATAAGGCTTCTCATTATCCTCCGGCCAGGGAGTATAGGGGGGCTGGCCCGGCTGAGAAATGGCGCTCAAGATTTGATCCCGCCAGTTCTCTACCGCCGCCTGGACCTCAGCCGGGGACATTTCTTCCTCGTTGTCAGCAGGTTCTCCATTCGGTGTGATCCGGTTGAAGGTGTAGCCGTTTTGCTCTGCCCACTGCTGCACAACAGTCTTCCAGTTGTGCGAATAGTATCGGGTCAATGTTCCGGCGTAGATGTCAAGTCCCATAGTGATGCCTCCTTTTTTGCTTGGTCAAAGCCGTTCCAGGGTACAGTCGTGCCCGGAATGGTCTGTATCCAAAATGATTTCCACAATGGTGTCCATTGTCTCTTTTCCGAGATTGCGGACGCTTTTTTCATAGGCCAGCCACTTGATGTGGATGGGCTGTCCATACGCATGCCGCCCAAAACCGCCCCGGAGAATATCGTTGAAAGCATTCAGGTTCCGACCGATCTTCCGGTCCAAACCAAATGTAAACACCCGCTCCACCTCGTCATAAAAACCGGCCATATTGGAAAAGCGCCGGCCGTCAATGGTGAACACCTCTCTCATGTCCATATAAACGGCTCCTTTAAGTGGTATTTCTCCATGATCCTATTTTCCAAGGTTTCATAGGCATCCATATCCTCTGGCTGCGCTGGAATGCCCTTTTCCCACCAATAACCGTTCCCATGGTAGAAAAACATAGCCCAGTAATAAGGCAGCTCATGGCTGAATATCGCCACTCCCATGGCATCAGCCACTGGCTCTGCCAGCGGTGAGCGTTCCACTGTCTGGGAGGCTTCCTCATAGGAGATCCCCACCAACTCTACCAGCAGGTGCTTCACCAGTTCACAGAAGCTGTACTGGTTGAATATGACCTGACCATCCTCATCTTTGAACACAAGCCCATCTCTCACCATGGTATTCCTCTCCATTTCTTAACCTATATCCTTATCATGGGCATAGTCCCGTCAAGTCATTTCATACAGCAGGGCAGCGTCGCCCTGCACCAGTTCCAGATGGGAGCGCAGCGTTTCAAGCCCGCTTTGCACCGCCTCGGTGGGCAGATCCCAGTCTGGGGCAATTTCAGCGGCCAGTTCCGGGAGGTCCTGCTCCCGCAGAGCTGCCAGCACATTAGACGCCAGCGCTCCCTCCAGCAAAGCGCAGTCCAGGGTGTCCTCCGTCTGGGGAGCAGGAAAACGGACATCCAGATCCAGCTCGCTCTCACACCAGTCCCAGATGGCCATATAGACCGCGCCGGAGCAGTCGCCGTTGGACAGTTCCTGCCGCCGGCCGTCTTTGAGAAGATAAAAGGATGCGATCTGTGACATAGAGATTCCTCTTTTCTATTTCACCCCACATTAGGTGGAACACTGTTTTTTACATTATCTTTTTGTAAGTGTTGAATTAAAGCAATACTTCCTGCGGGCATAATCTCCTTCAATTCTTCCACTGTAAAATCTTTCATAAATCTGATATCACTTTTCTTTTTTGTCCCTGGAGTAAGGAATGCATCAACATAATCTTCTCTACAAAATCCGTCCCATGGCAAAAAACCAAACCACGCATTTAGCAAATGGTCGAAGTCCGTTGATTTGTTTTTATATAAACCAAGCGTTGGGGATATATCACTTTTATAGTTTGGAACATTTGTGTATGAAATAGTTTTATTCCCTATAAGATGTAATCCATATCCTCTTTGCGGGTGTCTATTCAGTGTTGTAATGATGATTGGCTTTGTTAAATCCAAGCTGTCAAGATTCTCTACCAATTCTTCCTCACTTGAAAACAGCACATCAAAGAATGCCATTGTATATTGTTTGTATTTTTGCCCTTCCAACTCAAAACGGCAGCAAAGTTGACCGATTGTCCATGCTGTTTCTTCCAATTGAATACTTAAGATTGCGCATTCAGTGAGAGCTTTTGACAAGATAAATCCCTCCTTAATCCTCCATCAGCCCTTCTACCTGCATCCGGATCACATAGAAGGCCCGCACCCAGTCCAGCTCCTGTTCCATGGATTCCTCCAAGGCCAGCAGACGGCGCTTTCCCAGCCTGCGGTCCAGGAGGGCAAAGATGCGGACAAGAGGATTCTCGCTGACAAGGCTTTTCTCAATGCTCTGGTTGTCAAAGATCCCAAACGCCTCATAGAACACCTTTTGGTCAAAGGTGCCCTGCTCCAGCGCAAAGGCATGAGCCTGGTTGATGGCCCCTTTTGCGGAGTCGTGATCCTTCAGCGTTGTGGACCTCAAATGATGAAATTTCGTCCACACATTCTCAAAATAGGTGTAATGGTTGCTCCGCAGCACTTCCACGCCGTCCATGCGAATGGCTGCCCGGCCCTCATGGTCAGCGCTTTTGCTGTAACGGGTGACAAAATACTGGATGTGCCCCCGGAGCGCCGGGCACAGGTAATCATTTTCCAGCTTGTTTCGGATTCCGCTCCAAGTTGGCATAGCGACCGCCTCCTTTCGGCTGTGGCTGCGGGTAAGGTAAACTTCCCAATTGATTAAAATTTAAAGATTACATACAATCCTCGATATATGATCGTTCTATAAATTCTTTTACTGCAAATAGATCTGTAAACTCCACATACCGGGGAAATCCGTCCGCATTATGTGCTGAGTAAGTCAAATGGAACATATAGTAGATGTCCCTTCCTATTCCGCTTCTGACAACATATAGCACATCATCATTGGAATCACACTTCGCAACCGCCCGGATTTTTTTGCCGGATAAGAAGTGGCCTTGTCCTATTTCTTTGTTTAGTTCAACGACAAATGCTCCGTCCGCCTGTGTGAGGGGAAGCAGATACCAGTTAAAATCCTTACCATATTTATCGTACAGATCACAGAACATTTCTTCTAATGTCATTGTTCATTTTTCCTTCATCCATTTACAGTTCAGCTCTCAACCGCCGCGTTATTTTTATTGCTCATTGAGATACCTCGCCAATTTCTTCTCCAGCAGTTCTGTCATACCATTGCAGAGGCGCTTTACCTTGTCCTGCTCATGGGCGTAGTACCAGATGGTTTCCTCTCCGGGGCGGAGCAGGAGCTGGTCGCCGTCCGCTTCTTTCCAGAACTCGCCCAGCACACAATACCTCTCTCCATGGATGGTCAGATCAAACATCCCGGAAAGGGAAAGGATCACGCCTGTGGATGCCTGGATGCCTGCGGTCAGCAGGAAAAACTCCCTCACCTGGGACGGGAGCGTGAAGTCCAGCACGCTTTCTTGATTCCCAATCTGCTCCTCCGTGGCGGCAGGCTTGATCTCATCAGAGGTGTCCAGCACCTTTGCCAGCGCCTTGGAGAACTTGGGGTATCGGCCAAACAGCTCCGGGTGGCTGGCCTTGAATTCCTTTTGCTTTTCCCGCTGCACTCGCTCCTGCTCCTTGCAGAAAGCGTCCAGTTCGGCCAGATACCGCTCCTGGTAGAGATTGCTGGCTTCAAATGCTAAGCCGCTCTTTTCCAGAATGGCGATGGCTCCCTTTTGGCTGCCAAACACCGGGACCCACTGGAAGCCATGCCGGCAGGGCTTTAGCTTCAGAAACTCGCCCCGACTCAGCAGGGCTTCCAACTCCGTCTCATGTTCGTCCCACCAGCTCCTCCAGGTTTCGGGAGTTTCCCGCCCCTCGACCAAGTCCAGGAGTTTTTCAGTCAATGATTCTTTGTTCATAGGTGCGATTCTCCCTGATAAATGAAAAACTATAAATCCGTAAGAAAGATTTCCGCAGCTCCCTTTTTCCGCAGTTTATACTTCTGCACCTTGCTCAATGGAATTTCAAACGATGCATCTGTCTTAGGAAATCTGTTGTCTAAGATGTCTTCATATAGGACGGTAATAAATGGATTCCACTTTTGCAGCTTAGTTCTTTTCGCTGATTTTTCCAAGTATTCGTACCCGCCGGCCAAATAGAAAATCTCCAACGCCAATGCCAAATCGCAGTCCGGGTCAGCGAGGATTGTTCTTGGGACTTCGAACCCGTCATCCCAGTTATACTCATCAAGTTTATTCTTCAAATCAGCATACGCCATTTCCTCCGCCTCCGTTTCAGAGGTTGCAGGAATAGATGCTCATAGCCCCGTAATCGGTGTGCAGGACCAGTCCACTCTTGGTAAAGGCAAAATTCACCTGGCGCACCACAAAGGGATCATCAATGGTGGCCAGCAGCTGGCCGTTGCCGATATCCCATACTTCTATGGGGGAGCTGCCACGATCCTGCTGAACAGCCATCAGGCTGCCCCTTGTCTTCACCGCGCAGGTGTCTGAAAAACTCAGTCCCTGCCGGACAGAAAATGGGAAAGGATTGGCTATCTCCTCTCCGGTCTGGGTCAGATAGAACCTGCCGCCCACTGAGAAACACTGGTCATCTGGAGAGAAGAAGGGATGCCAGCCCTCATTGGGAATCACTACTTTTTGGGCGGACTTCAGATCGACCAGCACATACTCACCCTCGGTGACGCGGTAGGCCGCTTTGCTCTGCCGGGGAGAGAGCATCCCAAAGCAGTAATAGGCAAAATTCGGGTCTTTTGACTTCTTGCATTTTACCGTTTCCCGCCACACCTCCGTGTTGCTGCCAAAGTCAAAGACGACAATCTCCTCGCCTGTGTACCAGAGGGCCAAGTCGCCGCTGGCATCCAGCATGGCCTTCATGCTGTTTTTCTTGTTGGCAAAGGGCGTGATTTCATGGGTGCGGAGTGAGAACTGCTGGAGAAGATAGCTGTTGTTCAGAAGAAGGGTGTCATTGGGGCAGAGGACCTGCTCATAGGTCATTCTCTTTGCGCCCAGGGAAACTGTTTCGAGGATCTCCCCGCTGCCATCGAAGTGATAGAGGGTCTCGTCCTCAAAATCTCCGACCACTCTCGTCAGGAAGAAGTCGTCCCGTGTGAGGGCGGCAGCCAAGGGCATAAAGCCGTTGCTGTCCTTGCCGACAAACCGATGGCACCGCGCCTGTCCAACAGCGGCATCCGGATTCTGATAGACAAATCCTTTCCGCATCTGGCCCATCATAGCGCTGGCCGCCTTACTCTTGACCTGGAAGGCGGAGTCGCACAGGATCTCTTTAACCTTCCCGCCATGGAGGCAGGTTCGGATGGTATGTCCATCAATTTCAATCCGCCACTGCTTATTTGTGGCGGGGTTGAGGAAGGTTTTTTCCATTGGTGCAGGCACCTCCTTATCAATCAAAATCCATCCAGACCAGGTGTTTTCCGCAGTGGAGGCACTGGAACAGATAGCATTGCAGATGCCCGCCATTGACGGATTCCTGAATCATTTCCTTCTGTTCGTCATCCCACATGGGATCGTCCAGCACATCCTCCAGCACACCCAGCGCCCGCAGTTCTCTGGCACCCACATGGCCCAGATAGGCGCAGTAGTCGCCGCAGTGGGTGCGCCAGTATTCCTGCTGCCAGCCACAGTAGCCAGGAGTTCGGTGGATGAGCTCGTCCAGTCGGGCCGGGTCCTCCACGCCATCATCCACGGAGCAATCGTCCTGGAAGCTGCCATCATATTTCCGGGCCGCCTCGCCGCTGGAGATACACTCCGGGCACAGATACTCAATATCCTCCACAGCGTAAAAGGGGCCTGTATAGAAAATATGGGTCGTCTTGCCGCAGCAGTCGCAGGCAACGCCATCCGCGGACTCCTCAAAAGCGCCGGTTTCCAGCGGATTGGGGTGATACCGGAAGGTGGGCAAGCCCAGCTGAGCCTGCCGCTCCTTCTCTTTCTGCTTTTCCTCCGGCGTTTTGGGCTTGGGGAGAGCATAATGATTGCCCCAGTTTTCCGCATATTCCTTCAGCGTGCCCAGCCGCTTGAGTGTCTTTTTATCGGAATGATTTCCGATTTGGCAGAGCAGTTCGTAGGCATCCTTCTTGAAGTCCAGCAGATCATACACATCCACCAGCACCTCCTTGGCCTGTTTGTCTTCCGACTGCTCCAGTTTCTCCTTGAAGGTATAGAGAGCGCGGACACTGTCTGGATTTCCTTTTGTCTCTCGAAACTGCTTTTGGAGTTCAATATATTGCTTCAGGTATTCGTTCATGGCCAAAATCTCCCATCAATCCCACCAGAAGTACCAGACGGTGGACTGCCACAGGGCATCTGCCAAGGAGCCAATGCTCCCATCCTCATTCTGATCCAGATCCGGGCAGAAGCCATACAGTTCCACCGCTGCATCCATGGCCTTCTCCTCGGGGACGGGAGCCGGGAGCAGGAACTCCAGCTCATCGTGGCTCATGGCGGCAGGCACCGCGCCGTACTGCTCGAACCAGTATTTGGCCGCAGCCATCAGCTCCGGCGTGTTGGGGCAGTCGTTCCAGTTTCCGAAGGGCAGGTAGGCAAAGATCTCCCAGGGGTTCTTGACCGGAATTTTCGCCAGAATGAGAGGGTGGGTCATATCGGTGCCGGAATCCCAGTAGCAGGAGATACGGTTATTCTCATAGCCGCCTTCCATCTCGCCCAGGATTTCCTCCTCCCAGTCCATATCGTCATCCTCGGCTTCTTCCTTGCGCTGGCCGGTCATTTCCTCCAAAACCGCCTTTCCGTCTTTGACGGAGGTGGAGAGCATCTTCTTCCGGTACTCCGTTACAGTTTTGAGGTCAAATTCGTAAATGTCCGCATCATTCTTTGGGTCGGCGTTCATCACCAGACACTCAAGCAGCGTTTCGTCATCCGCCTTGATGAGTACCGGCACAAAGCCTTCTTTGACACTTTCCCGTTTGGCATAGCTGTATGCCGACATAATGGGATCATCGTCCTTCATGGAGGGGAAATAGGTGCATTCACAGTCCAGATACTCCATCAACGCCTCAGCCAGTTCAGAGGGCTCCAGCGTGTCCTCGTCGAAGTCCTGTCCCTGCCAGTTGGTGAAGCGTTCCTCGATCACCTTTGCCATGGCCTGGTAGTAGTCCTCGTCAAAGGGGATGAACAGGTAGGCTTCATCTTGGAACTCATTGGAGTGATACCGCTCCGGGCCGAAGAAGCGGAGGGCGTTGTCATCAACATCGGCAGGATAGTAGGGGCTGTCGCCCTCTCCATAGTAATAGCCTGCAAAAGCACGGCCTTTCTGATCGAATAGCACAGAGAACAAGCAGCCGTCCAACTCATTCTGGATGAATGCCCGCAGGTCCACACTGGCAGGGTCGGCTTTGACCTGTTTGGCCACTTCGCCGTATTCTTTCAGAAATTCCTCGCCCATCAAATCATGCTCCATGCACCAACGCAAGTAGATGGCCATATGGTTGTAGGCATTGATGGGGTCAATGGGCAGACCCTTCTCCTCAATGCTCTCGATATGATAGGAGGCATCGTCCATTTCACCGTCAAAATCATCATTGGAAAGGGTGCCACGAGTGATAGCATCCTGACGATCAGGCTCCACCACAAAGCTGATGCCGTTCATTTTGTCCAGCAGGGCGTCCGCGTCATGGGCCAGCTTGTATTCCAATTCATCCCGGTAGAGAGGGATCACCTGATAGAAGTTGACCTCCTCGCCGCCGGGCAAGATGCAGACCTCGCTGCCATCTTCGGTGTCCTGGGGACCGGTCAGAATGGCGGCGCACAGCTTTGTGCCTTTTGCGAAGTCCTCCTCATTGTCCATGGTATGGCCGAAGCCCAGCCAGGTATCGCTGGCAATGGGAAGGCGGGCCAGGGCTTTCAGCAGACGAATGGGCCAGTACCATCGCTCATTCTTCAGGTCCTCACGCTTCAGTTTCCAGTTCCTCGGCAACGCGATGGCAAGCTCCGCCCGCTCCAGCTTGTATTCGGCCAGTTCCTCCGGCACATTCATCCGGTGGGCACCCATGCCCATGGTGACCAGGGTGTAGTAGTCACGCTCCTCGGAGGGCGGCACCACGCAGATGTCCACATGGATGTCCGGCGAAGACAGCTCGTGGAACACATTCTCAAACTTGCCGAAATACTGCTGAATGTGAGCCTCGACGGCCTCCATCTCATCCTCGGTGTAGACCTCGGGAACACCGGTTTCTTCATCCTCGGGAGCTTCGCCGTCCGGGTCATCGTCACCATCGTCAGGGTCACCGTCCGATGACGCCCAGGAGATTTTCAGAGTCATCTGCTCCTCCGGCAGGCCGACGCCCGGGCTGCGGGTGATGGTGTGCTTATCATCTGCATCAAAACCGATGGTCTCCCCATCGTGCAGTTCCACATCATTCTCCAGCACATAGGACACAAGGCTGGCCAAAAAGTCCCGCAGATCGCTCGGCTTGGCATCGGTGCCCAGCACCTCCATCTCGTCTTTGCCGAACACATCCAGGCCGTAGGTGTAGCCATTCATGCCATTCTCATCCTGCCAGAGGCCGAACCAGACCCAGTTGAAGATGGGCAGCTCGTCTTCCTGCATCATGTCGGCAAAACCCTCATAGAATTGGGGCTCAAACACCACGCCGCTGGTATAGATGCCGGTGGCATATTTCTGGCGGCAGCAGGCAGCCACCACCTTGGCGAACAGCTTACCCTTTTCCAGCAGGTCCTCCTCTTTGCCCAGCACCGCAACCATGATGTGGGCGCTGTGTTCCTTGGCAACCTTGACTGCATCCTCCCACATATAGTTGTTTTCCGCATTGGCCTCGGCCTCGCCGCCGGGAATGGGATAGTTGTTCAGGCTGACCGCACCAACCATATCGCCCACTTCAAACACCAGTGCGTCGTCGTCTTTCTCCTCGCTGGCGTCGTATTCCTCCACTGGAATGTCCCATTTTTCCTTCATGTCCCGAATGAACTGCCCTTTATCCCATTCTGCCTTGGACAGCAGCACAAAGCCGGTGAAGACACCTGTGTGGTCACTCTCGTCTTCGTTCTCTGCCTCGGCCCGTTTTTCTATCTCCTTCTGACACTCCTGAATCACCGCCGGGGCGTTCTCGTCCTCCGGGTCCAGCTCCGCCCACCGCTGGGCGTAGGGGATGGCCTTTTCCTCCTGATGGTAGAGATACTGGTATCCATAAGCCATCCGCATATTCCACTGGGCCTTGTCCTGGCCTTCCTCCCGGACAGATTCCAGCACCTGGATGGCCCGTCGGAGAGCCTTATCCCCCTTGTAGTTGGGGGTTCCCTCCTGATGATCTCCCAAAATAGCGTAATTCTCCAGCGCCCGTGCCATGGCGTAGGCAATGCGGTAATTTCGCCAGTCCTCCGGGATGGCGTTGAGCGCCTGAATGCAGCGGGTGTACTCATCCTCGTCGTTCCACTGCTCGATCTGTGCGAAGAATTCTTCCTCATTCTGCTGTGTATAAGGGATATAGTCCATATCCGTCAGCGTTTCGTCCAGCTCGGGGACCTGATCCTCATCGTCCGGTTCCTCCTCGGGCGGTGTTTTCAGGTTCACAGTGCCTGCCTCCCGGCGGAAGGTGTGGAAGCTGGCCCAGGGGATGTCACTGCCCTCGAAGAATTCCTTGGCCATCTGGAGTGCCGAGTGAATGTCCCAGGCGATGAAGTCCACATAGCCGCAGAAAAGGCCGGTGGCTCCGCCGGTGAGGGTGAGTACCTCCGGCCCGTCGCCGGTGGTGAACACTTCTTCCAGCTTATCCCGGAAGTCGAAGATCTTATCCGTTCCTTCCTCCTCCCGCAGGGTATCCAAAGGATAGCAGAAGAAGCCCGCCACCGCGCCGTCGGCATGGAGAGCGTCCATGAAGTCATTGTCGGCATCCAGATAGCCGTTGATGAGCGGCACGCAGTTGGTGGAGCCGGCAATTACATCCAATCGCCAGTCGGCTCCCGGGTCCTTGTTGGGTTCCATTTTGTAGCCAAGGTAGCTGTTCAGATAGGCTTCCGGGTCGGTGGAGAGGTTTACTCCCTTTTCCTTCAGCTTGTCCGGCAGCTGGGACATGGGGATGGACGGCTCCGCCCTGGGGGCCTCCAGTACATCAAAGCTGTCTATGTATCTCATGTGGGAAATCTCGCCCAACACCTGGTCGGTAAGGGTGGTGAGCATCCACCAGGCTCGGCCTTCCGCCTCCCGAAGCATGGGCAGCAGCTTTTCGCAGTAGGCGGAGATGGTGAAACTGTTTTCGCCCTCCTCCTCCAGCCAGATCTGCACATCATCCCCAGAGATGTCCCAGCCATCGTCGGTGCGAAGGCCGATGTTTCGGATGGGCTGACGGCCCACCAGGATGTTCCAGTGCTCCAGCACCTCCTTGGGGGCGTGCTTCTGGAAGTAAATCAGCTCAAACAGCTTGACCTTATCCCCCTCCGGGGTGAGGATCAGCTCATACTTCTCGCCACCCACGCCCATCTCGAAAGAGATTTCGTCAAACGCCTGGTTCAGAATCCCTTCCACCCGGTCCACCAGCTCCTGGCCCCGGGTGTGGTCCTTGTCCTCATCCATCATCCGGCGAAGCTGGGCTTCCTGCTGAGCAAAGTCCTTCCATGTAGATTCCGTCCGCTCCCGGAAGCACTCCGAGAACTGAGGCAGAGAAATGCCCTTCTTGCACCCGTCGATCAGCTGCATGGTGTCCTCGTCGTCGGGGCGGGCCTCCAATGCCCTTTCAAAGTAACGAAGAGCCCTGCCCTCCTGATCCAGATAGTAATAGGAATAGCCCATGCGAAAGTTCCAGTAGTAGTCTCCCTCAAAGTATTCCTCATGAGGTTTCAAGAGAGCGATGGCCTTTTTGAGCATAGCTCTGCCTTCCGGCGTTCTGTGATCTGCCTCGTTGTTGTACGCCCTTGCAAGCTGGCTGTCCATTTCCGGAGTGCGCTCCTCAATGCCCTCCAGTGTTTCAATGATCTTCTGATGCTCGTTGTTCTCATGCCACTTCTGGCACTGCTGCAAAATGTCCATATCCTGGTCCTCCTCATCCTGTTCCGGTTTCCAGTCTTTGATCTGCTGGAACACGCCGTTCTCATCCCGCTCAAAGGCGCAAGGGGCGGGCGTATGCAGCAGCACAATGATGTCGGGATCGTCGTTGCAGATTGTGTTCAGCTTATAAATCCCGGCATTGTTGGGGTCGTCCATATACGCCTCACTCTCATCACCGGCGGTGAAGCGCCAGCCACTGTCCCAGTCGCCGTCCGGCTTTTCCCGGTAGCAGTAGCCGATCTTGCAGCCCTCCACCGTGATACGGTTGGTGGCGATACAGCCATCTGCTCCCTCCCAGCCAGGAAGGAGATGTTTCACATCCTCCGCTTTCACATGGTAGTCCCGGTTGCGGCCAGCGGCCTCGTACAGCTCCTTCCGCAGCGCCTCCACATCCCGAGCCATTTCGTGGATTTCCTCGTCGTCCATCATCTCACTGAGGTCATATTCCATCGGGTTCTGGGCAAAATCCGCGAGGGCCTTGTTCATGGCGTCGTGCTCCTCTGGCGTGGCGGTGATGCGGATGCGGCGGGAGGGGGTGTTGTACTCGTCCAGATCGTGGAGGTTCACACTGCCGCTGACGCTGCACTCCAGCAGGATGGCGGCCAGGTCGGTGACCACATCAATGGCGAAATGGAAGTCCATCTCCACGCCATTGGAGTGGGTGAACTCCAGATACTCCACAGTCTGGCGGAAGTCCCAGTTCTGCTTGTCCAGCCCAATCTTGGCAAAAATCTCGCTGAGAGGAATTTCCTCTTTCTTCTGGTCTTCCAGAAACGCCACAAGGTTCAGGCTGTCATCGGAACCTCCGATAAAGTTGCCCCAGTATTTTTTGATATACATCTGTCACGCCTCCTTTTATTCCGGCCACTCATCTCCGTTACAACGGCTGATGAAGTCATAATGCAAACTCTCAAAATGGTCGTTGGGATAGGATTCACCGTCCTGATGAAGCTCCAAACCATCCAAGTCCATCATTTTATTGATATAAGCAAGGGTAGTATAGATACCCGCAATATGTTCTTCCTGAAGCATCTCGGCCAGCACACCTTTCTGCTCTGGTGTCAGTGTTGCGAGAAGATCATTTTTCGCCTTGTTGTCCTCTGTCTTGGGGAAACCATCACCCTTGACCCACAGGGCTGTCATGCTGTCTTTCCGCTCCACAAGGCCGTCAATGAATGCTTTATACAGTTCCAGCTCCTTGCTCATAGCAGATCCTCCATTCCCAAGCAATTTACTTTCGGATCAAACTCCCGTCATCAATGAAGGCAGCTTCCCGGATGCGCCGGAGGGATTCCGGCTCCAGCAAAAACTCCCGCAGATTCGGGTCCTCAAAAAAGGACATGGGACGCACCTGCGTCGGTCCGGCAACCGCCCACAGCCGCGATGCTGCCAACCGCTCCGCTGTCTGGAGCGCCTTCTCCCGTTCACCCAAGTAGAGATAGCGGGCGATTGCGTCCCGATAGGAGGAGTCAGCCATGGGCACGCCTTGAATCTCCTCAAAGAGATCTACGGCATCCCTGGCGGTTCCGAACATACAGCAGTGGTTATAGAGCTTCCGCCTGGCATCGGGATCGTCTGGCGAGAGCTTCTTATACTGTTCCACCAGCTTTGCCCAGAGCTGTTCCTTTGTCTGCGGTTTCTCCGGTTCATGGTAGGGGAAGTTCTTATCGTTGTCCGCAAAGGGCATAACACCCCGCTTGAGATAATCCATCAGGATGTCACAGAAACGATCCCGCTGGGGGAGGCCGTTCTCCGCCCGGATGCGCGCCTGTTCTTTCGTCAGCGCCTCAATCAGCTTCTCCTCCCGGTGGAGCTGGATGGCGGCCACCGTCATGGCGATCATGTGTTCATCGCTCACATTGCTGTAATACCACTCCTCCAGCCAGGGCAGGATGGCCAGATCCAAAGCCAGCGCCTTTTCATAGTCCAGGTTGAAATATGCGACCTCGGCCTTGACCGCCGCTACCTGATGGGGATATTTATCGGCAAAGGATTCCAGCGTGCCCAAGGCTTCTTCTTTGCCGTCCATAATCTCATAGCAGACCATGCGGACTTTCTTGGGAAGTTTCACGACATCCATGTTGACGCCTCCTTCAGTCTTTTTTCTGTAAGTAGTAGGTTCCACACCGGCCCCACAGCCGGGTGTCCAGTTTTTTCTTCTAACCGTCCATATCCACCCGGATAATAGGCCGGTAGAAGTCATAGTCGCCGTTCAGCTCCTTGTCCTCCTGCACTTCCGGCTTGCAGTGCGGCGAACAGGGCAGGAAACCGAGGAAGATCCCCAGTCCACCGCAGATGCTGCGTCCGCCATCCCCGCCGCAGGTGGTAAACTGCTCGGACTTCACGACCTCCCGCATATAGGGGTCATAGGCGATGGACAGGCCGAAGAAGTTGGGCTCCTCCATGTCGTAGGGCCTGTCCCCGTCCTCCTCCATATCCTCGAACCAGTGCAGATGCATGGAGTAGTCCATCCCATCTCCCCAAGGGAACAGGGTGCGGCACCCGCCGCCGCACAGATAGGACCACTCGTCTGCCGTAGGCAGTGAAAGACCCTGCTTTTCCAGCCCGGCAAGAAGCGCATCGTAGTCTGTGCGCTTATAGATCCAGATCTGAAAGCCCTTTTCCGTCCGCTCAATGCGGGTCGACTGGTGCATAGTAAAGCTGTCAAGGTCGCTCCAGGCAAACTCCCGGAACTGCTTCAGCCAGTCAGGGTGGGCGATCAGCCTGGGATCAGCCATTGTGACCGGCTCCCAGCAGAGTTCCTCCAGTTCCCGGCCCACCAGCATAGGGCCAATAGCTGCCTGCCGAACAGGAGCCATACTTTCCCGGATCATCTCCTCCGGGTCCTGTTCCATCTCCCATTCCTGGAACAGATAATCCAGTTCCTCTCGGCTGTCCTGACTGAGCCCTATGGCGAACCGTTCCCAGCCCAGGGTGACGGTATCGCCGGGAACGAAGACAAACTCCCGGCCATCTTTCTTAAATATGCCGGTGGTACAGTTCTGACCCCAGCGGTCAAAGGGCTGCAGGCCGAGAAAAGTCATAGCATAACGAGCGGCAAGACTTTCCATCAGCGCCTGTTTCTCGGTGATTTCTATTTGATTGAATTGGGTGCGAAATAGTTTTTCGTTCATAGCAAATCCTTTTTCAATTCGCTTTGCCAGACTGTGATTTGTTTTCTACAAGGTGAACAGCCTCTGCCAACAATGTGGAAAGCTGATTTCCCTCTGTGGTTTTATATTGCTTGATTGGATGCATCCAATCAAAATCTCGAATGATAGAAATGATGTACCTGTCCTGATACCATCCCATGTCCAGCAGGAGTCTGTTGGGATATTCCACTTGCAGCATATCTTCCTTTCGCATGGCATCCAGAAAGGTGACCTTTCCCGTGCCAAAATCCATCTTGAGCCAGTCTTGTCCCACAAAATCTCCCTCGCTATTCTTTGAAATACTCCAGATACAACTCCCGTACGGAATAGGGGCCCACAAGGTTCGTTTCCTGCCGGCCATCCCAGAAATACACATGAATTTTGCCCTCGTCTCCAATGTACTGTTGCTCCTCAAAGGGTGCGGGAAAGGGAAAACTTTCCACCATGCTCCAGTCAATCTTGGGTTTCAGCTCATCAAACTCCTCGCGTTTGAGCCTTTTGAAGTTAAACACCAGTGCTGCCCCAATCCCATCGAACAGCAAGTCTGCGTATTCTCTGGGGGTGATGCTCTCGCTCACGTTGGCGGCATCAACATTCACATCCAGAACCTTGTTGCCGCAGTTTGTCCAGATTTTATCGGGGGAGAACCAGGTGGCGCGTTCCGCAGCGTCCGCAAAGTCCTCACGGGGATACCATCCGTTTGCGCTGTCCGGCTTGACGCCTTCCCGAAGCTGTCCGTTGTACGGGGAAAGCGGATAATATCGGTGCCGCACCGGATCAAATCGGCCTAAGGCAATTTTCAGCAGATACTTATGCTTTTCGCTGCGCATGAGCTTATGGGGCTTCACGATATGTTCTTCGATCAAACTCCAAATGTACTCATCCACATGGATGGATACACGGGGACGGCTGAATAGTGTGATTTTGTTGGTGTCTGTATCCACATTGAGCCAGACACGATTGATTTCAACCATTGTCATTCCTCGCTTTTCAAAACGCTCCGCTATAAAATCGGCTTTCCCAGATGGCCTCAAATTCCGCCTGCTCTATGATACAGGCGTGGAACTCCTCACCCCAGACATGGGCGTTCAATTCCTCCACGGTGGGGATCGGCGTGATCTCGATGGCGCCGTCGTAAAGGTCAGGGATGTTGCGGGTGCGGCCATCCGAAAAAATGTCAATGGAGCGGAGGGCCAGCCGCTCATCTTCGGTATCCACTTCATAGAGGATGACCAGTGGTTCTCCCTCCGGTGCGTCCTCCCAAAAAAGTTTGATGTACTCAATCATATCGATGCCCTCATCGTATCATTTGAAATAGTAATACCAATTCCCGCCAAATTCCCGGTCACATTCCTCCTGTGAGGCAAAGGTGCAGTCCTTGATTCCCTCAATGGGGTAATCACGCTTTATCAGCTGCTCTCTGTGATAGGAATTGATCTGTTCCGTAAGGCCGCTCTGCTGTGCTGTTTCTAATTGTGCGTCGGTGGCAAAGATATAGGACACAAAGTAATTGTCTGGCTGGATGTACCAGCCAAACTCAACGGCCTGCTCTATGTCAGCGAAGTGGTATTTCACATCCTCCATGCAGGCTTCTATTACTTTTCGCCATGCAATCTCCTGCTCCTTATTTCTCATGTTCCACCTCACCTATACCCAGATAAGTCCCCATCGTTTTTTCATTGTCACAGGCCGCCCGGATCATTTTGGACAGTAGCATCAAATCATCGATGTATTGGGAGTACACGCAGAACACATCTTCGTCGGAGTCGAAGTGAAACAGATCCACACCGCTGTTATTTTCCTCAAACTCCCGGATCACGCCCCGAACAAGCCGTTCCCAGTCTCCGCAACTGCCGCTCAGTCCCAGCCTGCGGAATTCCTCCGTCCGGAATCCGTCGCTGATTTTCAGAAGAAGGGAGATGGCATAGGGGTGGTGAGGAATGAGAAAGAATGGCGCGATCTGCTCCGGCTTCACCCAGATTTTGAAGGGCGGACGCGGATCGGGTATCCAGGGCAGCATTTCCCACTGGTCGTCCGGTCTGTTTCCGTATTGGGAAAAGTCTTTCATGTCTTCCCTCCCTTTCCAGCATATCAGGAACTGAGCTGTCCCCCATTTATCGGCTGGAAAATCCTGCGGCCCGCCAGCAACTCCTCCAACTTCTTGGCCAACGCCTCCACAATGGCGTGGCAAGGGTTTTCATAACCCATGATTTCCAGCTGTTGCAGCTCGACACAGTGGAGCGTTCCATAGAAGCCCAGCATAAAGTCGGTCAATTCGGAAATCATCTGATAGCCTTCCATGTTGCTCACATCCGTTTGGCCCTCTTTGGCGGTCATCAGCCCAATGATTCCCACCGCCACGGTGAAGGCGCCGCAGCAGGAGTGCTCGGTCTGCATCCCAAGGCCCATGACGGAGAACATTTTCCGGGTCTCCTCGGACAAATTCAGATGGTAATATTCGTTGCAGGCCATAAACATCGCCTCGGCGCAGGTCAGTTCCGTGCCGATGTGGTAGTGGTTGACCAGTTCATAGAGTTTCATTGTTGCCATACCATACTCCAATCGCAAAGCATTTCATTCTGTGTCACCCGGCGCAGCTCGTCCCGCACCTCCATCAGCGCAAAGCCCAGCAGATTTTGTCCCCGCCACTTCATGGGGTCCTGAGCCTCGGGGGAGTTGGCTGCGAGGCGGATGCCCCAGATGGCATCATAGGGGCTGGCCTCCACCAGCACGCTGTCCCCGGTGGAAAGTAAAAACTCCCGCAGTTCGCGGTTCTGGCTGAATTTGTGCCAGTTGCCAAGCAGCACAATGGCGTACTTGAACTTGTCCCATACCTTCTGCTCAAAGCCCCGCACCTTGCGGCCCAGGGCCTTGATCTGCTTTTGGTCGCTGCATTTCAAAATCTGGTCCCGGATCTCTTTGTCGCCGAACAGCTCGGCCTTGGCAGCCATCATATACTGCTCCATGCAGAGGTAGGAGTCAGCCGTCGTATAGAAGTCCTCCATCCACCACTGGCTGAGGCAGCTTTTTGTCAGCTGGCTATCCTTGGCAGGCTGATGGCCCCAGAACAGGCATAGCTCTCGTGTTCTCCCCGCGGCAAACTCCTGCTGGAGCCACTGGCAGGTGTACTTGGGCTGGCCCTCCGGCTGCCACGCATCCACCAAGAAGTCACCGTGCGTCAGCACCTCAACCCTGTCCTCGTCATCCCACCAGCCCTTCCAGGTCACTGGCTCGGGAAAGAGAGTGCGGTATTCCGTCCGCTCCTCTGGTGAGAGGGTGTCCAGCCAATCGCCAAATCGGTCTATGTAATCCTCCCCATAGCCCATGCGCCAGCCAATGGAGTATCGCTCGATCTCCCGGTGGGCCAGCCATGGGGGAGGCATTATTTTCTTATCTTGCAGTGCCATAGGGCTTGTCCTTTCCTGTCAGATATCGCTTAGTTCTTCTTTTACATCCAGTGGGCGCCATTCAGAGAAGTGATCTGTGCCAGCTCTGATTTCGTCAGATTTTTCAGGAAAATGCAGTATTCGTCCGGGTGGCCTCCCACAAATTCCATTTTAGGCATCCCGATCTGCTCCAGGTCGGTGATCCAAAGGCAAAGCTCTCCTGTCGTCCAACAGCGCGTCAGGGTAAGAATTTGGCCATTGTAAATTACTGTCTGGTCCATTCTCGCCCCTCCTCAAAAATCACGAAGCTCATCAAACTTCTCAATCAGGGAATCTTTCTGAAGCGCATCGCCCGGCAGGGCATCCAGAATACCCCGCAGGGCCATGTAAATTTCATCCCGCTCCTCGGTTTCGATAAAGCCCATCTTGTTGAAGGTCTGGGTGTAGGCTGTCACCGCATCTAACGCCTGGGCCTGGGCGTCTTCACCCGGTTCAGCGGCCAGCTTCATCAACTGGGAACGGGTCTTGCGGTATTGATTGGCTGCCTTTTTCGCAGCGGAGGTGGGAATATGCTCCGCGCCGTCCCAGCCTCGGAATGGATTATCCAGGTTTTGCGCCAGCCACTCCGGTTTCCGGGGCTTGGTGAGGCGCAGATCCATTCCCGGCTTGCTTTTCCAGAGCTGTTTTGCCGCTTTTGCCGCATCTTCCGGCAGGCTGGTCATCCAGAACCAGCGAAGCTCCGGCATCTGCTCCGGGGTGGGGATGTCAGCTGCGCCGAAGCCGAACAGGTCGAAGGTGGAGAGGTTCGTCAGTTCCCAGAACCCTCCCACGGCGGAGAAGTTCCCCAGGTTTCCCGGCGCGCCCCAGAGCCTCAGTTCCTTCAGGTGGGGATGAACAGCAGCAAGTCCGGTCAAATCAAAGTCCTTCAGCTCGATGCCATGCAGCCCTCGTAGGTTCGGCAGTTCCGTGTGCGGGCGGTATTCCCCGATAAATTGGAGGGTCAAACCGCTGCCATCTTCGGGGGCATGGATGGTACAGGCGTCCAGCCCCTTGTTCTGGAACAGGAGCTGCTCCGTTCCCTCACACAGCCATAGCTCCTCCAGCCCGGTCATGTCCAGCATCAGCTTTCTGATGCTGGTGCCCCGCAGATCAAGTGTCCTCTGACCGTGGTTCAGCAAAGTCACTTCATCAACAAAGGGGTTTTCCCGCAAAAACTCCAGCAGATCCGGGTGCCACCGCTCGCAGATAAGGGTGGAGAGGCAAGGCAGCGCCTTTAGTTCCAGCGCCGAATCGAATGGTTCGTACTGGTCCGTCACCCGATGGCTGCTGACCTTCACCGGGATACCGCCGATCTCCGTTTTCTCTTCGCTCTCCATGGCCTCCTTGAAGGCCCGCCGCCGTTCCTCCGGAATGGCCTGCCACCGGATCTGGAGATACGTATCATAGCCGTCACTCCAGCCGCCATAGGAGCGGCAGGGCTGGTCGGTGAAGGGCGGCAGTGTGCCCACTAGCGTGTACTGGGGCGGGACCTCCAACGGCACCCGCAGCAGGTGGAGGTCGCGGGACCAGTACATGAAGTCCTTGTAGAGCGGGCGGAGATGGGGCAGTTCCTCCGCAGTCAGAGGGGCGTCGCCCACCCAATCCAGAGAGAGGACCACCGCCCAAGATTCTTCGCTCACCGTGTCCGGCGGCGCAATATAGGCCACCTGACAGGCGGTGTAGCGTTTCAGATATTGGTTATAGACTGTATAGACCTCTCCGGCGTTGGCTTTCATGGCGCCACGCTCCTCTCATCCGTTCTTTTCCAGATAGAATCCCCATACACAGTTGGAGAACTCCCCGGCGGCAAAGCGGTGGATCTGCCCGTCAATCTCCACCTGCCAGACCTCGAAGGTATGGTCTTGGTGATAGATCGGGTCTTTGACTTTTACTCGCTTGCCGGTGGTTTGCCAGTCGTAGTCAAAGATGTTCACACCGAACAATTTACATTGACCGTCTGGGCCAAAGGCTTCATATACCCAAGGCATACGTATCCCTCATAATCCAGTCCACTGTCCGCGCCCGTCTCGGCCATTCCATCGCTGTTCACCTCCTTACGCCTGCTCCTTGTAGCTGGCTTCAATGTCGATGAAGCGCACATACACGGCGCAGACTTCGCCCTTTGCATCATAGCCGAAGTAGACCGGATAGTAGCCGTCACCCCAGCCGGAAGCAAAGATGGGCAGATTGCAGTCCGTGTCCGGTACCGTCCAGTTGAGCCAGTCGCCGTAGTCCCCCTGATATTTGGGGTGGGCTTTGGCGTTTTCCTCCAGCAAATCGCAGAACAGGTCGTTGTAGGGGTCGATGTCCGGGTCCTCCTCCAACCGCTTGGCCCAGTATGTCTGGAAGGCCGCCTGGGTCTGGATATCGGCCACACAGCCCATTCCAGCGTCTACGCCAAAGCCAAAATACTCGTCCTCGCCCAGTTCCTCGTCCAGATCCTCTTTGCCGGTCATGCCCAGCTCGTAGCGGACAGGCTTTTCCCGGCTGACCTCCACCTTGACGCAGGCGTAGCGGTCACCATATTTCTCACTGGGCACCACACAGATCTTTACGGGATAAGTCCCGACGGGGATTGTCTGTATAAAGGGCGGTGTATCCTCCAGCTCCACCAGCGGATCGCAGGCGAAGATCGTCCCGGTGGGGAAATGGACGGTGCCAATGTCCAGCACATCCACGCCCATATTCCCGATCACTTTCTCTGTGAAATGGGCGTCCAGGTCCGTTTTGCATGCCAGTTTGTCCTTGATGGATTCGTATTTGTTCAGCCATTCAGTAGTCGGCATGGTAGTTTCCTCCTGTTGATTCGGTTTAAGCATAGGTCAGCTCTCTACAATGCGTACCTGGTTTCCTCCAATTTCAATTTCCAGCTTTACGCCATAGTCCGCCGCCCAAGCAGGACACTTGCTGAGCAGGGCCAGAATGTGCTCATCCGGCTCCCGGCCAAGGGTCACACGCAAAATCACGGGCCAGCCACCATATTCCTTTTGAAACTCCTCACTCTGGGTGTGGTTCAGATAGCCCTCCATCTTGTCCAGCAGGGCCTTCTGCGTTTCCGGGGAGCCGTCAATAAAGCCGTTGCAGACCAAAACCATCACCACTTCTCCGGCTTTGGTTTCTGCCAGAATGTCGATCTTATCCAGGTCGCCAAACATATTTTCAATGGACATTGTTTTTACCAGTCCCTTTCTCGGATGGCCTCCTCAATATCAATCGGAATGCCGAACCACTCCAGAATGTAGGCCACAGTGACACCAATACAATCCCGGGCCACCGTTTCGATCTCGCTGTCGTTCTCGTCAAACTCCTCTTGGAGATCATTGATGCCGCAGACCGCCTCGTCCAGCGTCTCCTGCACTACTTCAATGTCGGTTTCGCCGCTCTCCAGCAGGTCGATGACCTTCTGAAGTTCGTCCTTTACCTTGTCTACCAGAAAAGCAGGATAGTAATCGTCCTGATACATCTCGTCCAGCAGTTTGTAATTGGGGTCAAATGCTTTCATAGGGATTGCTCCTTTCTCATTCAAACATCAGGCCGTATGATTCGGTCAGGCTGCCATCATCCTCATGGAACATACACTGATACAGAGGCTGGCGCTGTGTTGCTTTGCGGAACCGCTCCAGAACCGGAGCCAGCGGCTCATCGGTAGGGATGCCGAGCGCATCAGCTACCCGCCGCCAGCTGTCCATATCCATATCTTCCAAGTTGATGCTGCGCTGCCTCTGTCCGTATTCCTCCAGTGTTTTGGAGTTCGCATACTCCTTTGCGTCACAGCAGTCGTGCCAGCAGATGCAGCTCACAATCAGTGAAAAAAGGTCATCCATGCTCTCAGCCAGACGGCCTGCCTCCCCCCTCGCTGCTGTAATAGCCGATGGAGCCATCTTCCAACAGGTGGTATTCTCCGCCGGAGCCATCTCTGGCAAAAGCCATACCGGGCAGTGTGAAGGTTGCTCGACCATCCACCTCATCCCTCGGAGACAACTCATCCAGCAGAAAGAAGTCAAAAAGGGAATCAAACTTCTCTGCCAGATCAGGGTCATCACGCAGTGCTTTCAAATAATCCATAGCCGTTTCCCTCCGTCTACTGTTCTGGTTTTAACTCATGCAGCCTTTCCAGCCACAGCGGTTCTTCAATTATCTCATCGTTTTGGTAAAAATGTTCCTTGTCACGGGCAAGATGATCGGCAAGCGGTGGTGCGTCTGGCGGGGTGCATACCGTAAAACTGTCCCGATCCGCCCCCATAATCTCCCGGTTGAGGTAGTACACCCGCCTGGCATCGCGGGAATACCAGTGACTGAGCAATTCCCATGAGGGCAGATCCGCCTTGGGAAGCTGCTTGCCGTAAGCATAGATTCGCTTCTCATCCCTGGCAAAATAGGTATCGCCCAACGAGCGGAAAGAGGAAACTTCCGCGCCTTTGATGATCTTTACCTTGCCATCTCCGTTGTGGAAGTAGACCTGCCGGCTGTCCTTTGCATATCCCTGGGGCGCACCCGAATCGTTCTGACCGTTGTCCAACACCTGGAAGGCTGCCAGCTCTACATCTGGGATTCTCCCGCTGGTGGTATAGACGGCTGTTTTGTCCATCGCGTAGGCATAGTTTAACACCTGAAACGATGCTGGGTCTGCTCCACGCAGGCGAATCCCACCGACAAAGCAGGCCGTAGAGGATTTGCCCCAGTAATGCCAGCAGCAGAAGTCTTTGGGCGAAACACCCTTCAACAAGCCGTTTTCATATAGGCCAGAGAAATAAACGGCTCCATCTTGAAGGAAAAACTCATTGTCCACCGGCTCTGTGCTGGTGATAGGTTGCAGCAGTTCTTCGTGATGCTCTGTTATGTTCAGTTCAATCTCGTCGTCGCTATAAACTAAGTAGAGCCCATAAGGGGCCTTTCTATCGAAATGCAGTTCAATGTCATGATATTTGAGGATCAAAGGTTTCCCGTGGCTTCTCATGGTGGAAACAGCATCGGGATTCCCGAAGATTTCTATGACCTCATCCTGTGACATACCAAATTTCAGCGGTGAAATGTTCTGGGGATTCTGCAATATTTGATTGCGCCAAATAGTAAAGTCCTGTTTCATAGTTTTCCATCCAATGCCTCAACCGTTTTCATGGCAGCGGAATCAAATTTACACTGCCGCAGGTCCCGCTCAATCAGGGCAAACACATCCGGAAAGCACTCGATCTCATCCTGATACTCATATTTCGCATACAGTTTCCCGTACTCGGAGATCCAAACCTCCGCCGGGTAGTAGTAGCCGATATGACCGATAGGCTGGCATTTTTCACCGGCAGCCTGTTCGATCTCTGCCAGTTCACAGCCGGACATATCCCGAAAATAGGCTTCTTCCAAATGGTTTTTGATCCCGTTGACCAGGTAAGGAAACAAAGCGAATTGAAAGTCAGCTGCCCAGTTCAGTTTTTTCTGCGCCAGATACCACTGACAGCACAGGCCGAAATACTTGCGGTAAAACCGCTGGGTGGTCTTCATCATCGGAACTCCATGATCGGCGTAATACTTCTCCGCAATGGAGATGTCCACTTTTCGTCCTTCCTGCCAGCCGGCGTACTCCATCAGCTGCTTGACCTTGCTGCCCAGATCGCCGGAGATGGGGATGCGTTCTTTGATCATGGTGGTTACCTCCATTACCAGGTTTCAGACATTTACAACTCTGCCGCAAACTCATAGGAAACCGCAATGATGTCGTAAACATCATCGTATGTAAACAGCCGGTAGTGCTGATAGATGCTTTTGTCAAAGTCTTCCCGCACTGGCAGAGACTTCAGCCAGGTGCTGTCCTCAATTAAATCGAAGGAACTGCCATCCAGATACTCCGTCCCAGCCAGATTTTCATAGGTGTCCAATTCACAAGTAAAATAGGTCAGCACCTGCCGGAAGGTGAGTGTGTAGGGAAACCAGTCTTTTTCGTCCCTGCACTGGGAGATTAGATGGCCATTGATGTCCCCCGTAAAGGTCAGATTGTTCAGAGCATCCTGTTTCACCTGGTCCAGATAGATGCAGTCCCGTCCCTTCAAAACACCTAAGCAGGTATTAACAGCAGTCGCTTTTTCCATAGGCAATTCTCTTTCATCAGCTTTCATGGGTAATACAGAAAATCTCCTTGTTCAAGTCAAAGTAGATTACCATCAGCTCGTCGGTGATCTCCGGGTTGAAGGACAGATCCATAATGAAAACTTGTTGATCCATCTCGTCATCCACCAGACTGCCGAACCGCTTGAGCTTCAAAAAGTCCACCATCTCGGCAAAGGACAGCTTGGATGGGTCGGTTCCCGGAAATAGTTCCGCCGCAATATCCGGGCCTACATCGTCCCGGTGGAACTCCATGAAAAATGTCACAACGCTATGGTAGCGGCTGTCCTCGTCCGCCAGCGCCGCTTTGATAGCGGCTTTGGCCTTCTCCGCCAATTTCTCCGCCTCATCCAGCATTTCTCCCACCGCATCCATGGCAGCAGGATCAGCAGTCAGTTCTTCCTCTACATCGAAGAGAAAGGGCAGTCCCGATTCCTCGGGAAAATTGAAGATCTCCTCACCGGGTGTATATGTAAAATCAATGCGTTTACAGTTCAGTTTCATAATGTTATCCTCCTTATCCCTCAATATTGGCAGCTTTGAGGCCCTTTTTCAAGGAGCCGTAGACCGTCACCGCATGGTCGGTGAACATCTCGTCGCAGTCAAACCAGGCGGTGAAGCTGCCGCCGGAGGTGACGGACAGGCTCGTCAGGCTGATCCGCCGGGCAAGTTCTTCCTCTGTGATGGGGTCTGTTTCCGGGTCACGGGGATTTTCTTCATCTTGGGAGAGCCAGTTGTTGGCCAGCTCGGTCAGGTTCTTGGCTGCAAGCTCCCGCATGGCTTTGTCCCAGGTTTCGCAATCAGCCAGCAGCTTCTTGGCGGCACTGCGGGCGCGGGTCCAGGAGGGATTGCTTTCGGCATTGACCTCCAGAGAAAGGCTTACATTCTTTCCGCGCCACTGGATTTCACCCTCGAAGGTATCATAGTCCTTGTCCAGTGTCAGTTCTCCCAGCACCTGGTCCTGGATCACCACCGGCTTGTGGTACTCGTCCAGAACGGCCTGAAGTTCCGGGCAGTCCTCATGGGCATTGACTATCTCGGAGATACACCAGGGGCGCACCACCAGATCCTTTGCCCATTCTTCTTTCATCCGGCGGATCTTCAGGCGGCAGATCTGCTCCTTGCCAAAGCGTCCCCAGCCTTTGTCACTATTGCGTTCCTCCTCGGTGACCGGCCAATCCAGCCGCTCCTCTTTGGTGCTGACCTTGCCGGTGTCACAGAACACGATACCCAGCGTCACAACGGTCATTTCCCAAAAGTTGCCTTTCCAGTTATATCCGCCCCCAATGCAGCGATTGATCAGCGCGACCACTTCCTGCTCCTCGGGCTCATACATCTCATAGAATTCTTCAAACACTGGTGCAGCCTCCTTTACAGCAGTTCCAGCACTTCGGCAGCGGGCTTGTAAAACTCTGCCGGGACTTGCTCCAATACATCCTGGTAGGCCTTCACCGCCTGCCAGGAGTAGTAATAGAAGCTGTAGAACAGGTCATCAGGGAAAACCTCGTCCTCCTCGTAGCGCATCTCATCTTCTTCCTCGTCGTATTCCTCTGACCACAGGTATTCTTCCCGGAGCAGATCGGAGAACAGCGGCAGCGGCTCGGCGTGTTCCATCTCATCCCCGTCGTGGAAGCACTGGAGGATGCAGGAGAAGAAGTCCAGCAGTTCCCCGAACAGGAAATGGGCCACGGGGTTCTGCCCGCTCTCTGCGAGGGCCTTCTCCAGAATTCGGCACAGGAACACCATGCCAAAAGGGGTAGCGTGCCACAGAGTACTCTGGTGCTCCATGTTGGTGGTGAGCTCGTAGAGGGACTCTTTGACGGACGCCAAATCACGCATCTGTTCCAGCACTGTCAGGTGTGCGGGAAAATTCGTCCCCCGGCCATAGGCGGTGGTGAGCCGGTGCCACGGGGCATCCGTGACCTTGAGATGGGTGATGTAGGTTCTGGTTTCTTCTGTCATGTTGCCGCCCTCCTTATCCCTTTTTCTGGCTGCGGTATTCCTTCTCCAGCGCGGTATACCACCGATTCAGCATGGTTTCCAGACTGGTTTTTCCTTTGCGATCTGTAAAAACGAGGAACTTTTGCATCAGTCTGGGGAAAAGATATTTGCCCGCTGTTGTCAGATCCTGATTGAGATAGACCATCCGCAGGATACGGCCCTGCCGGTCCAGAGGGTTCTTTTTCAGCAGTTCCTTTTCAAAGCAGAAGCGCAGGAATACCACATTCTCGTCGTAGAAGTCCTCCACCACTGCTGCGCCAATGCTGGTGTATGTGATGTCGTACACCAAACGGCTCCAGTCAAATTTCTCAGCATAGAGCAGTTTTAGTGCCTTTGCCCAGTGTTCCTCCGGGATCACCAGCATCCTGTGTTGGGCGGTGCTGGAGTAGCCTCGGTAGACGGGTTCCGGCTGCCCCAGCAGCTCGCTCACACTGTCGGTATGGACGAAGCACAGCTCCTCATCGAACAGGCCGCCGATAAAGTTGCCGTTGCAGTACAGCATATAGTTCTTGGACTTGGCTGGAGAAAAGGAGAGGTTGTATTCCTGCGAGTCCAGGCTTTTATGTACCTTGTTCAGAAATTCCATTGATGTCATGGTTTTGCTCCTGCTTCCTCCAACTCGCCCTCGATCATCCCGTTCAGATACCGTCCGGGATCTGCGATGAAGTCATCCCATTTGGCCAGAGGGTGGAACTGCTCATGCTCGATGTCCAGATACCACAGCTTTTTGTCCCTGGGGCTCCACAGCAGCAGATAGTCGCTGTAGTTGTCCATCTGCACCATCAGGGAGAGCAGCTTCTTCCGTTTCCAGGTCATCTCCTGCACATCCAGGAAGGAGTAGAGCTCCGCCCACTTCACCCATTCCTGATCCGGGAACTCCAGCCGCAGGGGGCCGGTCTTCAAGTATTCCACCAGCTTGGCGGGCAGCTTGTAGGGCATGAGCTGCCGGATCTTTTCCTGCTCGTTGTGCCATTCCTCTGGCTCCAGGGCCTTCAGGTAGTCGACCAGCTCCTGATTTTTGTTCTGCACCGCCACACTGTAGGGTCGGTCGCCATATTTGTCAATAAGGGTGATGTCCGCTCCCTGTTCCACCAGCCAGCGCACCATGGGGAAATTGTTGGAGCGGGCCGCCTCGGTGACAGGGGTGGAGGCGTTCGGAAACACCATGTCCGGCTTGTGGTAATTGATGTCTGCCCCTTTTTCCAGAAGCAGTCGGGCAAGTTTGGTATTGCCCTCGGACACAGCGGCCCGGAATGCCTCGCCGCCAAACTTGTCCACTGTGATCCCGGCTTGCTCCAGCACCTGGATGTTCTCCGGGCGCTTGCCCCAGCGTACTTCCTGGAAAGCCCGCTCTTTCTGCTTCAGGCTGAGTTTTGCGGCCTGTCCAGCAAAGAGCGCCACCACCTCCGGCCCACAGCAGCGGGCGGCGGTGAGCAGCAGAGGCTGTTCCTCTGCCAGACCGGGATCAGCGCCATGCTCCAGCAGGAAGTGAATCATGGGCACATCATTCCGAAAAACCGCGATCTCCAATGGCATCAGCTTGATGTATTCGCTGAGCTGGATGGGAACATCCAAATCCAGACCGCCCTGGAGCAGCGCCTCCAGCTTGGGAGTGTCATGGTCACAGATGGCGGCAGCCGTTTCCGGGAGGGTCTCCCAACGGCCAATATATGCAATTTGGTACATAAGGCACCTGCTTTCTCTATCCCACAATGGTGGTTTCCTTGACGGCCAGATTGTCGTAATTCATGGCGATCAGCTTCCCGGCGGCCTCTGGGGTACACATGAACCAAGTGCTCACGCCCCAGGCGTCCATCCTTGTAACGGTGAAAAAGTCGGTTTGGGCAGAAACAGGTTCTCTTGCGTCAATATAGTAGTCGGAGTAGAGATACACCAGATCAACCTCCCGCTCCGGCAGCCACTTGGCCCGACGCGCACGCGGTTTACCATTTTTCAGCGTCTTTTCCCTGGGGTTCTCAAACCACGCCAGTTCCTTGAGCTTCAGACCGGTGAAGGTATCCATGAGTCGCCGGGCAATCGCCCGGTGGGTAAATACTCCGCAGTCCCAGGAGCCCATCAGCCATGTCTTTATAAAATCGCCCACCTTGCTGCCAGGAGCAGGCGGCCCGTAGACGCTCTCATCCGCCCACATGACCTCCATCTTTTCACATTGGTCTGGGCGGGGACAGAACTGCTTGTTGCCATAGCGGTACATGATATTTACATAGCCATAATCTTCTCCGGTTCGGTCATGACCGACGGCTTCCACTTGATAGGCGGTTATGGACATTGTGGTTTCTCCTTGCTCATGCCAGCTCTGCGTCCAAAATCTGGACTTGTTTTCCTTCCTCGTTCACATAGTAAAGTGCGATATAGTCGATACCGTCCCGCTTGACCTGTTCCCAAGGCATACGCTCGCCGTTGATCAGTTCCACAGTATCCGCCTCATCCGGTTCGAAGTCTTCTTTCTCGTCCTCGTAGTCCACGCTGTACCCCAGCTCCAGCACCAGCTTGGAGGCGGGGATCTCATACCGCTTGAGGGGACGGTGTTCCAGCGCATCCGGATCCTGCTCGTCACAGAACAGATTGTCGTAGCCATGCCGCCCGCCGTCAAAGATGACGAATTCCTCGCCGCTCTCCGGGTCGCGGGCCGCCACCAGTCCAGGGGCCTCGCCGCCATCCACAATATAGGGCTGCGGCTCCCCCTTCACCGTGCGCAGGTCTCCGTAGTACCACACCTCCAGCAGCTCATGGCCGGTGGAGGAACACAGGGTCACAGTGGGTAAGCGCTTTCGCGCCCACTCCTTCACATGGCCCTCCAGCCAGGTGGGATAATTTTCCTTCATCATATCAATATCCTCCTTACTTGATTGCTGGCACAAGGCTCCAGATGCTGGTCACAATCAGCACAAGCCCCAGCAGGAAGAAGATCACCCGCCGGGAGCCGCGGCCATAGCGGTGAGAATCCGGTTTTCCGGTGGGGTCACAGAGCCAGTTCCAGTTCATGATTGCCCCGATCAGCAGGACAGCGCCGATGATCAGGGTTACCCAGTTCCAATGTTCCTGTAAAAAAACCGTGATCTGCTCACTGTTCATTTAGGTTTCCTCCTCTGCTTATCCCTGTATATCAGCATCAATGGAGCCTTTTTTCAGTGTTCCATCCACCGTGATCACATGGCCCCAGAACATATCGTCGTCCTCATACCAGGCGGTAAAACGACCGCCGGGA
This sequence comes from Hydrogenoanaerobacterium saccharovorans, assembly GCF_016901815.1. Lineage (GTDB taxonomy): Bacteria > Bacillota > Clostridia > Oscillospirales > Ruminococcaceae > Avimicrobium > Avimicrobium caecorum. The sequence continues at coordinate 57,485 of NZ_JACSNR010000005.1, read as the reverse complement.
GATACTGTAAACTCAGTGAGCAGGATGCGCCGGGTGAACTCATCCTCGGTGATGGGGTCTTTCTCCGGGTCTCGGTCGGTCTGGTCATTGTCCGCCAGCCATTCGTTGGCCTGAGCAGTGAGCTTCTGGGCAGCCATCGCCCGCAGGGACTTGTCCCAGACTTCCTGATCTGCCAGCAGTTTCTTCATCACATTGGTAACGCGGGTCCAGGATGCTTTCTTTTCAATCTCTACATCCAGTGAGATCCGGATGTCTTTTCCCATCCACTTACAGGTTCCCTCGAATATGCTCATCTCACGATCCAGCGTGAGGGTCCCCAGCACTTCGTCCTCCAGAAGAATGGGCTTTGTGTATTCCGCCCAGATCTCCTCCAGTGCCGGACAAGGTACGCCTTCCTCCAGTACCTCCGTGACATACCACTGGGGTTCGCTGAGGGCATTACCTTTCCAGGCACGGGCTTTGATCCGGTAGATCTGGCCCTTGGCAAACCGCTTGGAATATTCGCCGGCTTCCCGCTCCTTGTCCGTCAACGGCCAGCTCAGGTAGCATCGACCAGAGATCACCTCTCCGGTCTGGACATCCGCTATGGCGAGGGCATGGGTATGGGCTGTCCAAAAGGTATCCAGAAAGGTTTTGTCCGCGCTGATACCGTCCTGAATTAGTACCAGTTTTTCCTCATCTTCCGGGGCGTACAGGGCAATAAAGTCCTTGACCGTTCTCTTTTTCATGGCGTTCTCCTTACGAAAATACTTGCTGGTATTTCTCTTTCAGTTCCTTCGGCGCCGACTTGATGACCTTGCTGCCGCCGTTTTCGGAGGACGAGCCCCAGATGGCCCAGAGCAGGCTCTGCCAAGCGATGACCCGGAATTTCGGGTCCTTGTCCTCTTCCGGCAGGAGATAAGCGGAAAAGCGGCGCTTGACTGTCAGCAGCGCATCCAGGCTTTCCGCATTGGCAATCAGGCTGCGGAATTCCTTGGCAGGCTTCAGCCACTGCATGGACAATGCGCCCCGTACCAATACGCCCAGTGTCCATGCTTGGAAACCAAACTTCCGGATCAAGGCATGAAGAAATTTCTCTTGCAGGGAAGAGTGCTCGTCGTCGCAGAGATCCAGATACTCCGTCACCAGCGGCGCCCACTGTTCTCCCTCCAGCCCCAGAGCAAACACAGCAAACGAGCCAGGCATTGCGCAGGACTCATCAGAGAGGTTTTGGTACCACTCATACTCCCGCATAGCCAGACGAGCGTATCGCTCTATAGCCGGATGCAGATTGGGGTGCTGCACAGCGCAGGCAAAGAGCTGGTTGACTCCCTTCTTGGGCAAGCCGGGAATGGGCAGATAGATTTTCTCCTTTCCTCTGAATTCCACCGAGTAACTGCGGGGGAATTCCTCCTGCTCCAGCACCGCGCACAGGTAGTCCAGGATTTCAGCATAGCACTCCTCCGTGGAGTCCCTCGCGGTGATACGGATGGTGGCGAAAGCGTCGTTGGCCGAGGCGGTCAGGTGCTTTGTTTTCCGCTTTTGGATATTAGGTGGCAATTTGCCGCTGCCATAGGTTTTCAGTTCCTTTACCATGTCAGGGCGGATCTGGGAAACCAGGCCGAGGATGTGTTCGGTGGTGAGGGATTCAAAACTCTGCCCGTACACCGTATGGCAGACCGCCACATAGCAGGCAAAGCGCAGCAGGCCTTCATCCACATCCTCGGGGCGCAATTCCGGCAGTACTGTGCAGGGTGGAAAGACGGTAAAGCCATCATCCCGCTCTCCCACAAGGAAGTAGCGTTCCTGCACCTGCTTTTCTATGTATTTCTCCAATGTATAGCGGATCTCCTGCCAGCCCACCAGCCGCCGCAGGGCATCGCAGAATGTAACAGCTTCCTCATAGGGGAATCCCTTCAAAGGCAGTTTGGACAGATACCGATCCAACAGCTGGCTGGGAAGAAAGGGTGTCCCGTTGTGATTTCGCACCACGGTCGGGTAGGCGGAGTGATTTTCACGAGCGGTTCCGTTCAGCACATCCTGAATGCAGAGATCCGCCTCCGCCAGCACCTCCGGGGAAGTGTCCGGCTTGTGGATCAGATAGTAGCGTTCATGTACGCCATCACGCTTTGGCAAACTCATGGCAAGGTCTCCTCTCAGGTCTGCTGGTGCTGCATGGATACGATCTGGCAGTCTGGACAGAATTCCACATAGAGCGTGCCCTCCGCACAGTCAAACACCGTATCCCACTGGATCTGCGCCAGATACTTCATAGGTTTCCCGCAGTGGGGACAGATGGTATATTCCGCGTCCTGTACCCAGTTGGCAAAGCCGCCGATGGTGTTCACATCCTGACAGGCCGCGCCGTAAAACAGGGGCACAGGCATCTTGCCCAGCACAAAGGGATTTTCCGTGAGGGCCTTGTAGTCCTCGGGACTGACATAGCAATCCGTCTTCTCCGCCCCGTCAAAGAGTTCGGAGGGAAAGACCTCCACGCCGCCATCCAGAGTGAACCGGTTGAAGGCGGGGCCTTTGAGGAATCCCACGCAGCTGGGGCAGCAGGTGGCAGTCAGGACACCATCCAGCCCCAGGAACCGGAGCCGCTCATCCCGGCCATCCAGCACCAGTATATCCACCATGCGTCCACCGCAGTGGGGACAGGCATCTTCCCGTTCTCGACCAATGCGGACGGGAGATTTCTCACCGGTGATTCCCTTAACCATAGGATAGCAGGTATCGAAGCCCAGTTGGATTTTCTGGCCCTCCTTGTCGAAGGTCCAGCCGCCGATCTGCGCATAGCTGGATGGGTCCACATAGAGGCCCTTGCGCCAGGGCCGGGGATTTCGCTCCAGCTCCAGCAGCGTCTCCATTGCTTTGTCATCTCCCTGCATAGCAAGGCAACTCATCAGGTTGGATGCCTCGCTGGAATATTCCGCAGACAACAGCGCATGAATCAGACCATCCCGCACATCGGCGGGGGCATGATAATAGATTTCACAGGGCCAGAACACCTCTGCGGCCAGTGCCGCCCGCTGAATCTCCGGGGTGATGGCATCATGGTACCCCAGCAGCTGCCAGAAGTCGGTGAACTCCGGGTCCTCCATATCAGCCAGCCGCTGAATGTTCTGAATCAGGTTTCTCTGTTTTTCGGCAATTTGCGCCGGTGTCCAGGCAAGAGCAGCCATCCGCTCCTGTTCAGATTTGCATTTCCAGCACAAACCTTCGTAGCCCAGAGGTGTTCCACAGCTGGGACAGGTATATTTGAGTGCCATCGCATCCATCTCCTTTCAGAATACAAAAAACACCTTGCATCAGCCTGTCACCGAGACAGACCGACACAAGGTGTGAAAGACCGCAAGAGAGGAACTGTATCCGGTTTCAGATACAGAAAACTTCTCAGACTCTATTCTTTTTTCTATCTGAACGGTGGTCTGCCACCTATAGATACTACACATCGGAACCTCTCATTGCTGCTGTCAACTAATAAGTCCAGAATATGCACAGCTGCAGGCACTGCATAATCTCATATCTTTCCTTTTCAAATACATCTGTTTTTAAGGTAAGTATATCATATCAATTTGCCGATTGCTATAGAAACATTCTTAAAAAATAGGCATAAATGAATTTTTTTAAGCGTATACGCATTTCAACTTTTGGGAAAGGAATAGTATTCTTAAAGGAAAGAGGTGATGGAATGGCAGCCGAAGATATCAACATTGCATTTGGGAAACATCTGAGAGGTATCCGAATTCAGCTTGGAATGAATCAGGATGATGTTGCTGCTGCCTGTGGGATTGATCCTACATCCATCAGTCGACTGGAACGCGGCGAAACAAATGCTACACTCACCACTCTGCAGCGTCTTTCCAAAGGATTATGTATTCCTCTGCAGGATCTGATGGATCTTAGAGAGGTATATCAGGTCACAGTTGTGGGCGAGGAACTTCTGGGTGAAATACAGTCGCTCCTGGGAAAGCTCAGTCCGGAAGAGCAGCAGTTTATTCTGAATTTTATCAGAAGCTTTGTATCACTAAGGAATGATTCCAACGACTAATATGGAATAACCCCTTTCCCTTTTGAATCCTCTTTAATTGTAAGCAGCTTGATTTTACTGAAACACAAAAGGCACCTATCTGCTGGTATCCCAAACCAGCGGACAGGTGCCTCTTTTTTTGCTGCTATGAATTTTTGTATATATAAAAACAGCGCCCTTTTTGAAATGCAAAATCAAAAAGGGCACCGTGCTTTTCAAGGAAGCGTATCGGTTCGAATCCTGTCAGTTCCTAAAAAAGCCATTTTCCGATCTTTCGTTTTTTTCTTGAAATTGAGGTTGAAAAAACCCCGGAAAAGGGCGATCGGATGCGGTTTTATCCGCATCCGATCTAAAGTGTTCCCACTTGATGGTTGGGCTGGATGGACTCGAACCATCGGAATGCCACAGTCAAAGTGTGGTGCCTTACCACTTGGCTACAGCCCAATATAAAGAAAAAAGACTTTTTGTGGAAGTCTTTTTTCTTAGTGGGGTGGGTAGTGGGATTCGAACCCACGATCTTCAGTGCCACAAACTGACGCGTTAACCAACTACGCTATACCCACCATATTAACTTGGTGCGCCAGAAGGGACTCGAACCCCTGGCCTACTGCTTAGAAGGCAGTTGCTCTATCCAGCTGAGCTACTGGCGCAAAATCGAATCATGGAGCGGGTGATGGGAATCGAACCCACGTAACCAGCTTGGAAGGCTGGAATTCTACCATTGAACTACACCCGCATCATCATCGCTAAGCGACGATATTTATTCTATCAAACAAGGGTTATTTTGTCAATAGAAAAATGCAAAAAGATTCAGATTTTTTCCAATGAATTTACTGTGCGCTTTCGGAGGTGTCCAAATGCACCACCGGAAGGTCAATATGCTTATAAACACTCCACATCCGGATGCCGAATACCACAGCCAATGAGATATAAGTCGCCACCATCTTATCCATAATGGGATAGATGAACCACAGCACAACCGCGCCCGCCAGCGCCGCAGACGCATAGACTTCCTTGCGCAGGACAATCGGTACCCGCTGCAACAGAATATCCCGGATTACACCGCCGCCCACTGCTGTAATCACCGATGCAAAGACAAGCTGAGGCAGATTGTATCCATTGTCCAGCCCTCGGACTCCCGTATCAATAGCAAAGACTGCCAGGCCTATGGCGTCCGCGGTGAGCATGAGCTTACTCCACTTCTCACTCTTGGTGGCAATCGCCAGCAAAGACGCCACAATCACGATCATAATGGTGGTGTAGCTGCTGAAGAAACGCGGAACTCCCACATTCATTACCACATCACGGGTAATACCGCCGCCGCAGGCAGTGGAGAATGCACACACAAAAATTCCGAAAATATCAAGCTCATAGCGGATGGCAAGATATGCACCGGACAGTGCAAATGCAAAAGTACCGATATAATCCATGATACTGATCGTCTGCATACTCATCGGTTCATATCCTCCTCTTCCTTCAAAATCACAAGCGCTGGTTTCTGTGCCATGCTGTGTTCTCCTCCAGATTCGCAGCCCTTCTCTGACTGTATTTTCGCACCATATTTAAGTATACAAGTACAATTCTCCCCTGTCAATTAGCCGGATGTTCTGAAATTCTTCCTTCATTCTGAGCATTCCTCACAATGGATTTTCCATGCAAATACAGCTGTCCGCCCATGCTTTCCCCGGGCATTAAAAATACGGCTGCCATTCCTGACAGCCGTATAAAACCCATTGCTTATTCCTTGGAAGCCAGTTCGATCAGGCGGGTGAACAGGCCCTTGAAGACCGGATAATCCGCATACAGATCCTCCGGATGCCACTGAACGGCATAAACCAGACCGTCCTCGCTCTCCAGAGCCTCGGGAATGCCATCGTTGGTGCTTCCTACGATCCGCAGGCCCTCGCCTACCTTCTTGATTCCCTGATGATGGAACGAGTTGGTATAGATCTCCTTGCCCAGGATCTTGCCCAGCACACTGTTTTCGTCCATTGTCACCTTATGGGTGGGAACATTGCGCAGATCCTGCGACTGGGAATGACAGATGGAACCCGGTACCTGGGACGGAATATCCTGGTACAGACTGCCGCCAAAGGCTACATTCAGCACCTGGAAGCCACGGCAGATTCCGAAGATCGGCTTCTTCTGCTCCCGGGCCAGCCGGATCAGCTCGAAGTCATAGCGGTCCTTGTCACGGTTGATGTAGTTGACCTGCGGCACCGGATCTTCTCCATAATACTCCGGCGCAATATCTTCACCGCCGGGAACCAGCAGTCCGTCGATCATATCCATATATTCTGCGCAGCGGGACGGATCTTCGGTCACCGGGATCAGCACCGGAATGCCGCCTGCATCAATGATTCCCTTTACATATCCCTTCTGGATCATGTAATTGCGGACACTGATGCTCTGAAATACAAAACAAATGAGTCCGATTCTTGGCTTTTTCATACAGTCACCTGCTTTCGCTGTATTGATACCGGGAATTTCCCGGTACTGTGTCTGCTTACCTTTTTATTATATCGGATCAGAAAACAGTTGTAAATATCCCAAAGACAGTTTCTGCCCGGGTACAGCGGACTGTTTTACCGTGCCACCGGTACACCCAGCTGTTCCAGGGCATCCAGTGTATCCTTGGCAGGAGAAGTATTGAACGAATACGCGCTGCCGTCCTTGGCGTGGATGGTCACCCGCATACCGCCATCATAATCGACACTTTCGATCTCGTTCTTCTCCAGAGCGAACTCGTACTTCTCACCAAACTCCCGGGTGTAGACAACCCGCTGGTCTGTGATGTCCAGCACGCCGCGGGGAATCTTGTTCTTGTTCATGTACATACTCTTGCGGAACCATACAATCTCAGTTGCCAGGATCGGGGTTTCTCCCTCCCGCAGTGTGATTTTCGAATCCCGCTTGGTGCTGAAACCGCCGTTCTTTGCGGCCCATATAATGAATACCATAACTGCCACCAGGAACAGTACAATAAAAATCGGAATAAAAAGGATAACGGGCATTGGTTTTAACCTCTCTTCTTTCACAGGAATTCTATGCTTTTCCTCTAAATTTTACCACTCACGACCTGTTTTTACAATCTCTGGATAAAAATTGATTACAAAAAAATATATGCGGACAGCAGAAACCCCTCCCGGACACAGGATATGCATCCGGAAGGGGTTTCAGACAATAATTTTCTTATTGAGCCGCCGAGACAGTTTCCTCGTCCTGGGCGTACTCTTCCAGCGAGCGCTCGAGCCAGCCGCGTCCGTTGACGATCCGGGCAGCGATCATGCCCAGCGCCGTGTCGCCGGTGACATTCACCAGGGTGGCGAAGGGATCGCCCAAGGTGACGATCAGAGCCATAATGGGAATGGTCCAGTTGGGCAGGCCGAAGATCGAAGCAATAACCAGCTGACCCACATAGCCGCCACCCGGGATCGCACCCATGATGGTGGAGCCCACAATAGCCGCCACAATGAGCAGTACGATATTTTTCGGAGTGAACACATCAATGCCGCACAGAGCGCAGACAAAGGTGGCCTGGAGCACCTGCAGGATGCTGGCGCCGTCCTTGTGGAGGTTTGCGCCCATCAGCACACAGAGGTCGGACATATCCTTGGGCAGACCCATCTTCTTGCCGGCGATCATGTTATAGGGCAGGGTCGCCGCTGTGGAACAGGTGCCCAGGGCAGTCAGGCTGGGGGTGACATTGTTCTTCCAGTAGAGCCCTACGGCCTTGCGTCCGCCGCCCAGATAAGCCATGATCGAATGTCCGACGAAGTAGTAGATCAGAATGGCGACCACATAGGTCAGGAAGGAACGGGAAAGGGGTCCCACAATATCCCGGCCATTGGTGCCGATGAGAATGGCAAAATAGAAGCCCAGTCCCAGCGGAGCCAGCTTCATCACAATGCCCACCAGCTTGACCATGACCTCATTGAGTCCTTCCAGCAGAGCGATGACCGGCTTGGCCTTCTCCCCTGCCATCACCACCGCAATACCGGTGAGAATGGCATAGACCACCAGAGCCATCAGATTGGTACGGGACCAGAGCAGCGAGAAGTCGCTGACTGTAAACATTGCCAGAATATCCAGACTGGTGCCGGAGAGATCTACGCTCTCCTGGGCAAACTGGGTCATATCGGTGTTCTTTGCCGGGTCAAACAGAGCGGTGAAGCCCACCATGTAAGCGCTGCATACCACGCCGGTGATCAGGAACAGCACCAGCAGAACAGCCAGTACCTTGCCCAGCTTACGCATATTGTCCATGCTGGCAATGGCATAGACCAGTGAGATAAAGATCATCGGTACAACACAGCAGTACAGCAGATTCAGGAAAATATTGGCCCAGGGTGCCAGGACACTGGCTCCCGGTCCCCAGAACGCACCGATGATTCCGCCCAGAATCATGCACCCCAATAGGATAAACGAGGAGCGGTACGAATCCCAGATTTTTTTCATATATAACCCTTCTTCCTCAATTGGACCGGAACGCTCCGCAAGACCATTCCAGCCGGTAAAATCAGAAGCGGCATTCCATATTTCTGGAAAACCGCCTTTGAATACCCCTACTCTACCACTTTATTTTGATAAAGTCAATGAATTATCACAAGATTTTTGTTTTTTCTGTAAAAACGCTTGATTTTCTACGAGGAACAAATCTCCTGTTCATTCCAGGGGAACAGCTTTCAGAAAAGTGTTTTTATCTGGAGGATTTTTCCGGATCAGCAGAAAAAGTGCTTGATTTTCCCGGCACAGAGGTCTATTCTTAATGAAAACAGAACGGCTGTCACGCCATTCGGAGGCTCTGCCCTGAATGGACCCGGCAGCGGCAAGGAGAGATTGCTATGAAAGAGATCCTGTGCTTTGGCGATTCCAATACCCATGGCTATATGCCCGGACTGGGAACCCGTTATCCCATCGATCAGCGCTGGAGCGGTCTGCTGGGCAAACTGCTGGGCGATGGCTATCATGTTGTGGAGGAGGGTATGGACGGCCGTACCACAGCATTTGAGGACGACCTGCAGCCCTGGCGCAGTGCTCTGGGCTATATCGGCCCCTGTGTAAAGACCCATGCCCCGCTGGACCTGATCATCATCATGCTGGGCACCAATGACTCCAAGACCCGCTATGGGGTTTCCGCTGAGGAGATCGGCTTCGGCATGCAGGAACTGATCCAGCGGATTGAAACCTTCTTCCGCTACAATGCCGGACGGGCCGGCGCCTGCCCGAAGATCCTCATCATCAGCCCGGTTCCCATGCCCCAGACCGGCGGCGACCCGGAATTCAACGCCGAATCGCTGCAGAAGCAGGCCGGACTGGCTGCGGTTTACAAGGCTGTGGCAGAGCAGTATGGCTGTGCCTTCGCGGCGGCAGAGGACTGGATCACCCCGGAACAGCTGGGTGTGGACTTCTGTCACTTCACTCCGGAAGCACACCGCATCTTTGCGGAAAAGACTGCGGAGCTGGTGCATCAGCTGCTGGACTGATCCCTCTATCAGAATATGAAAAAGGCAGGCAAGATTGCCTGCCCTTTTTTATTCCTCCATCTGACGCCCCAGGAACATGGCTGCGGCAGCGATGAGCTTCCGGTCAGCTTCAGAGGGCTGACGGCGGTCCTCCCCGGCGGAGAGGATCACAGCGCCGCAGACATCTCCGGCTGCCAGAATGGGATAGACAGCCACTGCCGGACGGTCATAGCCCTCCACGGCATATACCGGCGAGGACTGGGGATTTTCGAGGATATAGGATTGACGTGACTCCATGATTTCCTCCAGAGCCGGAGCTGCCCGCCGTTCCAGCACTTCCTTCTTGGGAAGCCCGGCAGCGGCGATCACATGGTCCCGGTCACAGATCAGCACCGGGGTAGTGAGCACCTTGCCCAGCACCTCCGCATAGACCCCGGCGAATTCCCCCAGCTCTCCCAGGGGAGAATACTTCTTGAAGATGACCTCTCCGTCATTGTTGGTGAAGATCTCCAGCGGATCTCCCTCCCGGATGCGCATGGTTCTGCGGATCTCCTTGGGGATCACCACTCTGCCCAGATCATCGATCCTCCGTACGATTCCTGTCGCTTTCATACTGTTTCCTCCTGATGTGATTCTATTTTCACTGTTATTTCATTCTTGACTGGTTACGCTGTTAGTATTTACTGCCCTTTGCAAAATATTCCGTCAAAACCAATTCTCATTCAGGAGGCCAGACTGTATTCCGCACCTGTCTTTCCGGGTCATACAAGATAAAATTCCATGCAAAAAATCCCCCTGGAGCCAATAGCTTCAGAGGGATTTTTATCAGGCTGTGCGATCAGACAGTCTGTGCGTCCTTACGGTTGGAGCGCAGGAACATGCCCACCGCCGAGCCGCAGACGATCAGATACCCCAGCAGACTGTACAGATCCGGGATCTGCTGGAACAGGAAGAACCCGAGGATCGCCGAGAACACCACCTGGGAGTAGTCAAAGACCGAGATCTCCCGGGCCGGCGCAAAGGCATAGGCATTGGTGACGCTGAACTGTCCCAGTGCCGCCGAAACACCTGCCAGCAGCAGCATGGCGGTCTGCTGCATGGTCATGGGGTGATAATCGAAGATCAGGAACGGCGCCGCCGTCAGCAGCGAGAAGAGCGAGAATACAAAGACGATCAGCGACTTTTTCACGCCGTATTTACCCAGCAGCCGCAGCATGGTGGAAGCGCCGCCGGCACTGATGCCGCCCAGCAGAGCCACCAGCATGGGGAACAGTTCCCCGCCAGCGCCGGTGGGCTTGATAATCAACAGACAGCCGCAGAAGGTAGCCACAAGCGCCGCAATCTGATAGGGAGCAATGGTCTCCTTGAGCAGGAAATAGCTGAACAGGATCGCAAAGAACGGGCCGACTTTATTGAGCATGGTGGCATCTGCCAGAACCAGATGGTCCACCGCATAGAAGTTGCAGATTACACCGATGGTGCCGAGCAGGGCACGGAAAAAGAGGCTCACCTTGGCGGGGCCGGAAAGGGAAACCGGCTGATGGTCCTTAGCCAGCATGACCACCGCAATCACAACAGCTACCAGATTCCGGAAAAACACCTTCTGCATGGAAGGAACATCGCCGCTGAGCCGGACAAACACGCTCATCAGCGCAAAGAAAAATGCAGAGGACAGAATACACAGAATTCCCTTGTTTCGTGAGGACATAGGCAGTTTTCTTCCTTTCTCTTGTACCGGGATGGAACAGCTTCTCAGAATATACTTTTCTGTATGCTGTTCCACAGATCATTCACTTTTCCTGGAACGGGGGTGCTCCCTTCCTTTCCGCGCGGAATTCAGGCTTGCCTTGTGATCCGAACCATCTCCTCCCTGTCTGGAAGCACCCCGGTCTTCTCTGTAATTATACCAACCATTTCCCATAAATGCAAAGAATTGGTATATAGAAAATAACAGCCGAAGTTTGTTAAAAATCATTGCTATTTTTGCCGTATATTTCCAGCTCATTTCCATCCGGACGCAAAAAATCCCCTCCGGCATAAGGCCGAAGGGGATTTCCATGAAATTGCGCTGTTACCGTTCCTCTCGGAAGTAGTTGAGGCCGCAGCTCTTGGGCTGGGCATGCTCCCGGCTGGAACGCATGCTGGTCACGACCAGCACCAGGATGGTCGCCGCATAGGGCAGCATATCATAGATCTGCGCCGGCAGACCGGGAATGCTCACATACATGCGCATGATGGTGAGTCCGCCGAAGATCAGCGCCACGATCATACCCCGGAACGGGCGCCAGGTGGCAAAGATAACCAGTGCCACTGCCAGCCAGCCATAGCCGCTGACACAGCCATGCACCCACACGCCGGAAGTGGTGACCATGCTCATATACATGCCGCCGATGCCGCAGATTCCACCGCCGATGACGGTGGCTGCGTACTTATAGAGGGTGACATTGATGCCCACCGCATCCGCGGTAGCCGGGTCCTCACCCACTGCCCGGAGGTTGAGTCCCACCCGGGACCGGGCAAAGAACCAGGACATGAGCACAGCCAGCAGAACTGCCAGATAGACCAGCCAGTTATAGCTGAACAGCAGCGAACCGAGCACCGGAAGATCCGAGAGCACCGGGATTCTGAGGCCGGAGAAGGCAGCCTTGGTCACCGAGGACACAGCCACATAGCCGCCGGCCTTCTGGCCGATGTACTCGCCGAAGAAGTTGCCGAAACCGGTACCGAAGATGGTCAGGGTCAGACCGGTTACATTCTGGTTGGCCCGGAGGGAAATGGTGAGGAAGCTGTAAATCAGCGCCCCCAGCATACCAGCCAGCATGGATGTGATCAGGGCGATCACCGCAGAGATCACGCCGCTGGGAGTCCCGCCGGAGGAGAGCACTGCCTGCTCATAGAAATAGGAGCCAGCCAGTCCGGAAATAGCGCCCATGAACATCATGCCCTCAACGCCGAGGTTGAGGTTGCCGGCCCGTTCGGTGAGGATCTCACCCAGAGCGCCCAGCAGAAGCGGAGTACCAGCCAGTACCGCCGCAGGGAACAGACTTCCCAGAATCTCAAGCATGGTGTTCCTCCTTTCTCCGGGGGATCAGTTTATAGGTGATGAAGAACTCACAGCCCAGCATGAAGAACAGGATAATGCCGATGATCAGATCGGATGCCGAGGCCGGGATCTTGAAGTTGGTCTGGATGGTATTGGAACCCCGTTCCAGCATGGCGATAAAGACAGAAACCACCAGCATGCCAAAGGGATTCATCTTGGACAGCCAGGCCACGGTGATGGCAGTAAAGCCCACGCCGCCGGCTGTGCCCTCGGTGAGGGTGTAGTCCGCTCCGGCGAACTGGAGCATACCCACCAGGCCGCAGAGCGCACCGGACAGGAACATGGTGCGGCACATGACACGGCCCACCCGGATGCCGGCATACCGTGCGGTATTGGCACTCTCGCCCACCACAGCGATCTCATAGCCCTGCTTGGTACGGGTGATATAGACATAGGAGACCACCACCAGCACCAGGGCCAGAATCCAGCCCCAGTGTACGCCCAGCACCTTGGTGAGACGGGCGCCCGGAGCCAGCATGGCGATCTTGGGATAGCTGCTGCCCGGAGCCTTCCAGGGGCCGTTCATCAGGTACTTGACAAAGGCCAGAGCGATATAGTTGAGCATCAGGGTGAACAGGGTCTCATTGGTGCCCCACTTTGCCTTGCAGATAGCCGGAAGCAGGCCATACAGGCCGCCCAGGATCATGGAGGAGGCCATCATCAGCAGCACCAGCGGGATCTTCGGGAAGATGGTGGCGGTAAACAGGCCGAACCATCCGGCGGCAATGGCGCCCACCAGGATCTGTCCCTCGGCGCCGATGTTCCAGAACTTCATGCGGAACGCCAGCGAAATGCCAATGGAGGTGATGAGCAGCGGAACTGCGATCTTCACTGTCTCCCGTGCCACTGTGGGGGAACCCCAGGCACCGGAGATCATTGCGCTGTACACGGTGATCGGGTTATGCCCCAGCAGGAGCAGGAGCAGTCCGCCGGTGATCAGTGCCAGCAGAAAGGCTGCCGCCCGGATGCCCCAGGCTGCCCGGGGTGAAATGGAATCCCGCTTCGCCATGCGCAGCAGCGGTTCTTTGGGTTGAGTTGTCATGCCTGCACCTCCTCATCCAGATGCTCCACATGGATCATCAGCAGTCCGATCTCGTCCTTGGTGACCTTGCGGGGGTCCACAATGCCGCTGACCTTGCCGCCGCACATGACCAGAATCCGGTCGCTGAGCTGCATCAGCACATCCAGATCCTCGCCGATAAAGATGACGGCTACGCCCTTTTTCTTCTGTTCATTGAGAAAATCATAGATGCGGTAGGAGGAGTTGATGTCCAGTCCCCGCACCGGATAGGCTACGATCAGCACCGACGGATTGCAGGCGATCTCACGGCCCAGCAGCACCTTCTGCACATTGCCGCCCGAAAGCCGTCCCACCGGGGTATCCACGCCCGGTGTGGCGATTTCCAGTTCGTCGATCATCCGCTCCGCCAGTTCCCGGGGCGATTTGCGGTCCACAAAGATGCCCTTGCCGCTCTTATAGCTGCGCAGCATCACATTGTCGGTCATATCCATGCTGGCAACCAGACCCATACCCAGACGGTCCTCGGGTACAAAGGCCATGGATACGCCCTTCTGCACGATGACATCGGGGCTCATGCCCAGCAGGTTTTCCCGCACCGGCACGCCGTTCTTTTCGCCGGAATAGAGCACGGCGCCGCCAATGGCGGGATAAAGTCCGGCGATGACCTCGCACAGCTCCTTCTGACCGCTGCCGGCAATACCGGCAATGCCCAGGATCTCGCCGCCGTAGGCGTCAAAGGACACATTGTCCAGGGCGGTGACTCCCTCGCCGTTCTGGCAGGTGAGATCCACCACCTGGAGCCGCTTTTCGCCCCGCTCCACCTCCGGACGCTCGATCTCCAGCACGATGGGACGGCCCACCATCATTTCGGTGAGTTCGTCCTGGTTGGTGGTGCCGGTGTCCACAGCGCCGATGTATTCGCCCTTGCGCAGGATCGCCACACGGTCGGAGATGGACAGCACCTCATAGAGCTTATGGGTGATGATGATAATGGACTTGCCGTCCTTTTTCATATTGCGCAGCGCCGCAAAGAGCTTTTCGGTCTCCTGGGGGGTGAGCACCGCGGTGGGCTCATCGAGAATGAGAATATCCGCGCCCCGGTACAGCACCTTGAGGATCTCCACTGTCTGCTTTTCCGAAACAGACATATTGTAGATCTTCTTGGCGGGATCGATCTCAAAGCCATACTTTCCTGCCAGTTCTGCCACCTTGCGCTCCAGCTCCTTGCGGTTGAGCACAGCGCCGCCCGGCAGACCCAGGACAATATTCTCCGCCGCGGTGAGCACATCCACCAGCTTGAAGTGCTGATGGATCATGCCGATACCCAGATCAAAGGCCTCACGGGGCGACCGGATGGATGCGGGCTTGCCATGGATCAGGATCTCGCCATGGTCGGGATAGTAAATGCCCGAGAGCATATTCATCAGGGTTGTCTTGCCGCTGCCGTTCTCCCCCAGCAGAGCCAGGATCTCGCCTTCCCGCAGATCCAGGCTGACATCGTGGTTTGCCACCACTTTGCCGAAGGTTTTGGTGATATGCCGCATCGATACAGCATATTCTGTGGTTTTCTCCAAGGCTCTCCTCCTTTTTCTGCCTGACTGAAAACAAAGCCGTCCTTTCTTACAAAGAACGGCTTTGTTCTGTGTGTATGGGATTTACTCGACAGCGGTGCAGCCTTCTACAATGTACTGCCAGGACGGAGCGGACTGCTCTTCCTGCTCGTGGTAGTAGTCACCCTCGGGGATCTCGATGGTCTGGCCATCCGGGCTTACGCCGGTCAGCGGGCCTGCAAAGACATGCAGTTCTCCAGCCTTGAGCTGCTCGATGGCGGCATCAATAGCCTCCTGAGTACCCTCTGCGGCAATGTTGGTGTTCAGGGGCGACAGGTAAACTGCGCCGTCTGCATAACCCTTGCACCAGTCGGTGGGGATCTCAGTACCGTCGATCACATGCTGAACAGCCTCGGTTACATAGATGCCCCAGTCGATCCGGGCAGAGATCAGGGAAGCCTCAGGAGCTGCCTCGATCATATCGTTGTTGTAGCCTACCTGCCATACGCCATTTTCCTCAGCGGTGGTGGCGGGAGCAGTGGAGTCAGAATGCTGGGAAATCACGTCGCAGCCCCGGTCGATCAGAGCCTTGGCAACCTGGGATTCCACAGTGGGATCATTCCAGGAGTTGGTGTACATGATCTCCATGGTCACATCCGGGTTGACGCTCTTGGCGCCCAGATAGAAAGCAGTGTAGCCGCTGATCACCTCGGCGAACGGGTAAGCCGCCACATAGCCGAGCTTGTTGGTCTCGGTCTTGAGGCCGGCAGCGATACCAGCCAGGTAACGGGCTTCATAGATGGAAGCGAAGTAGTTGTGGAAGTTGGAGAGACCCGACGAAGCTGCCTGATAACCGGTTGCGTGGCAGAACTGGATGTTGGGATACTCAGCTGCTACTTCCTTGACATAGTCCTCATAGCCGAAGCTGGTTGCGAAGATGATGTTGCAGCCCGATTCAGCCAGCTCCCGCAGAGCGGTATCGCACTCAGCACCCTCGGGAACATTGTACTTGCTGATGATCTGATCGTCACGCAAGCCCAGGGCTTCCTGCATCTCCTTGGTGCCCAGCTCATGGTTGTAGGTGTAACCCATATCGCTGGAGTCGGAGATGTAAACAAAGCCTACCTTGATCTCGTCCTTGGAAACGGGAGCGAGCTCTGCCTGGCTGGTGCCCTCGCTGCTGGAGTTATCGCCGGCAGCCGGAGCAGAACAGCCTGTCATCAGGCCTGCGACCATGGCCAGAGCCATGAGCGCACTCAGGATTCTTCTTTTCATCTGTGATTGCCTCCTGTCTTTTGTTTGACCTGCCGCCCATAGTCCGGAGCGGCCCGGATGAAAATAAAAACGCTACCCGAAATAAGAAACCCTGTTCTTTCCCACTCTGGATAGCTTTTACACCTTTATTCTACACTGCCCGATGCGCCTCGTCAAGGCGAAGGTGAAAAAACTGTAAATTATATGACTATTTTGAAAACACCCGCGGATTTTACACAGGCTTCTTGTACAGTTTTCCCACCCGTAACTCTCCGGGCCGGGCCGGTTTCCGGTTCCGGCGCCTGTCCGGAAACCGGTTTTCACCCCGCCGGAACGCATGACCCGCTTTCGCGCGGGGAAATTTACTTATATTAAACATAAAATTCACCTGCCGATTTTCCTGCGTCCCGGAGCATTCCGGAAGATCCTGCACAAAACAGCAGTTTTTGTCAGCAAAACCCACAAAGGCAGGCCCCTGCGCGGCAGATTTTATTGCATTTTGGAAAAATGTTCGGTTTATTAAACTTTTAGTTTACCAACTATTGATTTTCCGGCAAAATATTGTATAATATTCTCGGTTTAGTAAAAATAACTTTGCGGTTTAATATTACTGCACACAGAAAGCGAGGCGTCAATTTGGATATCGGCCATAAAATCAAGCAGCTCCGCATCCAGAAGGGGCTGACCCTGGAAGAGCTGGCCAGCCGAAGCGAGCTGACCAAGGGCTTTCTCTCCCAGACGGAACGCAACCTCACTTCCCCGTCCATTGCCACCCTCAACGATATTGTAGAGGCGCTGGGCACCAGCCTGTCCGAATTCTTCAAGGAGGACAAGGAGGAGCGCATCGTCTTCCGCAAACGGGATTTCTTTGTGGATGAACGGGATCACTGCACGGTGAACTGGATCGTGCCCAATACCCAGAAAAATGAGATGGAACCCATTCTGCTGGAACTGCCCCAGGGCGGGGAATCCTTTGCCATGGACCCCCACAGCGGTGAGGAGTTCGGCTATATCATCGAAGGTTCGGTGGTGCTGATCTCCGGGGAAAAGAGCTATACCCTGCACAAGGGTGAGACCTTCTATCTCTCGGGAAAGAACCGCCACTACCTTAAAAATGAAAAGAAAACCACTGCCAAAGTGCTGTGGATCTCCACCCCGCCTCTGTTCTGAGCGGACTGTTATCCTGACTGCGGAAAAAGAAAGGAGCCTCTTTCTGTATGGAAAAGAAGCTGATCGAATTCAAGAACATCGTCAAGGAATTTGACGGAAAGCTGGTACTCAAGGGTGTCAGCCTGGATATTTATGAAAATGAGTTTGTCACCCTGCTGGGCCCCAGCGGCTGCGGCAAAACCACCCTTCTGCGTATTCTCGGCGGCTTCCTGGAACCCACCGAAGGCCATGTGCTCTTCGATGGACAGGATATCAGCAAGGTACCGCCCTACAAGCGGGAGATCAACACCGTATTCCAGAAATACGCCCTGTTCCCCCACATGAATGTATACAACAACATTGCCTTCGGCCTGAAGATCAAGAAGGAACCCAAGGACATCATCGAGCAGAAGGTAATGCGTATGCTCAAGCTGGTGAACCTGGAGGACTATGCCGACCGCAATGTCACCGAGATGAGCGGCGGTCAGCAGCAGCGTGTCGCCATTGCCCGTGCGCTGGTCAATGAGCCGAGCGTCCTGCTGCTGGACGAACCTCTGGGCGCCCTGGACCACAAGCTGCGTCAGGAGATGCAGCATGAGCTCAAGCGCATCCAGCAGGAAGTGGGCATCACCTTCATCTTTGTAACCCACGACCAGGAAGAGGCCCTGACCATGTCGGACAAGATCGTCGTTATGAAGGAGGGCGAGATCCAGCAGATCGGCTCCCCCACCGACATCTACAACGAACCCGTCAACGAGTATGTAGCCAACTTCATCGGCGAGAGCAACATCATTGACGGCGTCATGCTCGAGGACTACAAGGTCATGTTTGAGGACAAGGTCTTTGACTGTGTGGACTTCGGATTTGACAAGAATGAGGCAGTGGATGTGGTAATCCGTCCCGAGGACCTGGACATCGTTCCCCGCACCGAAGGGAAGCTCCGGGGCATTGTCAAGAGCGTACTGTTCAAGGGCGTTCACTACGAAACCGTGGTGGAGACCAAGCTGGGTACCGCCATCACCGTCAAGATGGTGGTAAAGAACGGCAAGCCGGTCTTCAATGCCGAGGCCAATGAGAAGATGTCCGCCAACGACTTCTATCTGGACACCGCCGACGTGGATGAGCTGGATGCCGCCACCATCATTGCCCGTGCCGACGCCCAGGCCTGGAACCCCGACACCGATGAATTCGTATCCATCAAGGATGTGGTCTACCAGATCAAGAAGGAAAACGGTACCTATCCGGTTACCTTCTCCACCGCAGCCGGCACCTCGGTCACTGTCAACATGATCGTCAAGGACGAAAACCGTGTTGCCAACAAGGAGTACGAAGAGGAGATCTTCGCGGTGAACTTCTTCAAGAACGCCGATGAGATCACCGAATCCATCGCTCTGGATACCGACCTCAAGACCTGGGCCAATGCCTCGGCCTGGAGCCTGGAGGACGGCAAGGCTGTGGAGATCACCAATGTCCACTATGACTTCGATCCCGAGACCATCACTCCCGGCGTCTATGATGTGACCTTCTCCACCGAGGGTTATGAATACAAGGTGGACACCACCGACAAGTATGAGGTGGGCGACATCGTGGGACTTTCCTTCCAGCCGGAGGATATCCACATCATGTCCAAGAACTAAGGGGGCGTGACCGATGAAACAATTCCGCAATATGGTCTACCCCTATGTGGCGTGGATCGCTGTGATGATCGTAGCCCCCATGCTGATGATCGTGCTCTATGCCTTCACCACCGCCGGCAACGATGTCACTACCATTCGCTTTACCCTCGATAACTTCGCCCGGTTCTTCAGTGACCAGGTCTTTCTGGATGTGCTGTGGCGTTCGCTGTTCATTGCGGTGATCACCACCATCATCTGTGTGCTGGTGGGCTATCCCATCGCCTATGCCATTGCCCAGCGCTCGGAAAAGAGCAATATGTTCTGGGTACTGGTGATCACCATGCCCACCTGGATCAATATGATGGTGCGCACCTACGCCTGGGTGGGTATCCTTCAGGACGGCGGCCTCATCAACAGCCTGCTGGGGCCGTTCGGCATCGGGCCGTTCAAGATGATGTACACCACCTTCGCTGTGGTGCTGGGTATGGTCTACAACTTTATCCCGTTCATGATCCTGCAGATCCATACCTCCCTCACCAAGATGGACAAGAGCTATCTGGAGGCCGCAGCCGATCTGGGCGCCAACAAGGTGCAGAGCTTCCTGCGGGTCACCCTCCCGCTGAGCCTGCCCGGTGTCCTCAGCGGCATCACCCTGGTGTTCCTGCCGGCAGTATCCAGCTTCTTTATCCCCAAGCTGCTGGGCGGCGGTCAGTATGTGCTCATCGGCAATGTCATCGAAACCCAGTTCCTCACCAGCGGCGACTGGAACTTCGGCAGTGCCATCTCGCTGATTATGGCGGTCATCATCATGATTTCCATGTATATCACCCGCAAGGTGGATACCGACCCCGCTGCCCGCGGAAAGGAGGACTGAGCATATGCAGAAACAAAAACATTCCCTGGCTTCCAAGCTCCTGCTGGGCCTGACGGTCCTGTTCTTCTATCTGCCCATTATCTATATCGTTGTCTTTTCCTTCAACGATTCCCGCTCCCTTACCCACTTCAGCGGCTTCTCCCTCCAGTGGTATGAGAAGATGTTCTCTGACCGTACCATGATGGAAGCGGTGGGCTATACCATTTTTGTGGCTGTGGTGGCTACCATCGTCTCCACCATCGTGGGCACCCTGGCTGCCATCGGTCTCTCCCGTTCCCGCAAGCTGCTGCGCAATGTGGTGGAACAGGTCAACAACCTCCCGGTGATGAACCCGGAGATCGTCACCGCCATCGGACTGCTGATGTTCTTCAGCTCTCTGGGCGTCAACAAGGGCCTGACTACCATGCTGCTGGCCCATATCATGTTCTGTACCCCCTATGTGATCCTGTCGGTCACCCCGAAGCTGCGGTCCCTGGACCCCAACCTCGCCGATGCCGCCCTGGATCTGGGTGCTACTCCGCTGCAGGCCCTGACCAAGGTCATTGTGCCGCAGATCATGCCGGGTATCGTTTCCGGTGCGCTGATTGCTTTCACCATGAGCTTCGATGACTTTGTAATTTCCTACTTTGTCACCGGCAATGGTGTAAACAATATATCCATTCTGGTCTACACCATGAGCAAGCGTGTGAATCCGTCCATCAATGCCCTGTCCACCCTGGTCATCGCACTGATTACGGTTGTGCTGATCATTGTGAATGTAGTACCGATTATCAAAGAAAAAAGGAGAACAAAAGCATGAAAAAACTGATTGCCATGATGCTGGCTGGTGCCATGCTGTTTGCCGCTACCGGCTGCAGCAGCGACAACGGCGGCAGCACCGAAGATGCCGTAGCCAAGTACGGTTCCGACACCCTCAAGCTCTATAACTGGGGCGAGTATATGGGCGAAAATCTGATCTCGGATTTCGAAAAGGAATTCGGTGTCAAGGTTATCGTGGAGTACTTCGATTCCAACGAGATGATGTACACCAAGCTCCAGGGCGGCGATTCCTATGATGTGCTGGTTCCCTCGGATTATATGATCGAGCGCCTGATCAGTGAAGGTATGCTCCAGGAGCTGGATCTCTCCAAGATCCCCAACATCGCAAACCTGGCTGAAGGCGTCAAGAACCTCCCCTATGACCCGGACAACACCTACTCGGTTCCCTACTTCTGGGGCAATGTGGGTATCGTTTACAACCACAACAATGTAGATCCCGCTGATGTAGAGGCTGAGGGCTGGAATATCCTCAAGGATACCAAGTATGCCGGTCACATCTACATGTACGACTCGGAGCGTGATGCCTTCATGACCGCATTCAAGGCTCTGGGCTACTCGATGAACACCGAGAACGAGGACGAGATCCAGGCTGCCTATGAGTGGCTGCTGGAGATGAACAACACCATGGAGCCTGTCTATGTAACCGATGAGGTCATCGACGGCATGGCAAACGGCAACAAGGACATTGCTGTGATGTACTCGGGCGATGCTGCCTATGTGCTGGACACCAATGAGGACATGAGCTACTGGATGCCCACTGAAGGCACCAACCTGTGGAGCGATGCCATGGTAATCCCCGCCAACGCTGAGAACCCGGCTCTGGCTCATGAGTTCATCAACTATGTGCTGAGCTATGATGCCTCCTATGGCAACTCGGAATATGTAGGCTATGCTTCCTCCAACCAGGAAGTTCTGGACACCCTGAGCGGTGAGGGCGGCTACTACGAGAACAACGAAGCTTACCTGCCCCGTTCCGGCTATGAGAAGGACGAGGTCTTCCACGACAACCAGACTCTGAAGAAGATTCTCTCGGAGCTGTGGATCAAGGTCAAGGCTTCCAAGGCATAACCCCTGAATCAACCGGATTTTCCCAGGTCCCCCGACAGTCTGATGCTGTCGGGGGACTTTTTCTGTGCCGGAATTCTTGAGCGGGTGTCCGGTTCTGTGCTATACTTTCTTTCAGAAGCCTTTATTATCCACCCCAAAAGGAGGAACACAATCTATGCCGCAGAATTCGTTCAGGCTCTATCAGAATCCCGATGGCCCTGTCCTCGGGACCGTTTCCGCTCCGATCCTGGAACAGGACGGCCTGTTCTTCAAGGATCTGGCCCGCACTGGACAGCTGCTCCCCTATGAGGACTGGCGTCTGCCGGCCCAGATCCGGGCGGAGGATCTTGCTGCCCGTCTGAGCATCGAGGAGATTGCCGGACTGATGATGTATTCGCCCCATCAGATGATCCCCACCCTGCCGGGTGACCCCTTCCAGGGCAGCTACAACGGCAAGCCCTTCCCCGAGAGCGGCCTGGAGAGATGGGCACTCACCGACCAGCAGAAGGCCTTCCTGGAACAGGACCACATCCGCCATGTGCTGGTGATGAAGCTGGAGAGCGCCGGCATTGCCGCCCGATGGAGCAATGCTATCCAGCAGGCAGAGGAGGAACTGCCCTGGGGCATTCCGGTGAATGTGTCCAGTGACCCCCGGCACGGCGCTTCCAAGGCAAAGGCCGAGTTCAAGAGCGGTGCCAACGATGTATCCAAGTGGCCCGAAGGACTGGGCATTGCCGCCACCTTCTCCCCGGAGGTGTGCCGGCAGTTCGGTGAAACCATCGCGAAGGAATACCGGGCACTGGGCATCACCACCGCCCTCTCCCCGCAGATCGATCTTGCCACCGAACCCCGCTGGATGCGCTTTGAGGACACCTTCGGCACCCATCCCGACCAGGTGACCGATCTGGCCCGGCTCTACTGCGACGGCCTGCAGACCACCCCGGGCACTGCTGATGGCTGGGGACGGGAGAGTGTCTGCGCCATGGCAAAGCACTGGCCCGGCGGCGGCCCCTGCGAGGCAGGACGGGACGCCCACTATGCCTTCGGCAAGTATGCGGTCTATCCCGGCGACAGCTTCCAGAGCCATCTGAAGCCCTTTACCGAGGGCGCCTTCCGGCTGAACGGCCCCACCGGCAGTGTATCGGCGATCATGCCCTATTACACCGTATCCTGGGAACGGGACATCAAAAACGGAAAGAATGTGGGCAATGCGTACAGTGAGTACCTCATCAAAGACCTGCTCCGGGGCACCTATGAATATGACGGCATTGTCTGCACCGACTGGGGCGTGACCCGGGACCCCGCCCCCGAAATGGACGCCCTGTGCAGCCACTGCTTCGGCGTGGAGTCGCTCACTGAGGCGGAACGGCATCTGCTCGCCATCGAAAACGGCGTGGATCAGTTCGGCGGCAACAGCGACATCCGCCCGATCCTGGAAGCCTACCGCCTGGGCTGCGAAAAGTATGGCGAACCGGTCATGCGTGCCCGGATGGAGCGCTCTGCTGTGCGGCTGCTCAAGAACATCTTCCGGTGCGGCCTGTTTGAGAACCCCTACCTCGACCCCGCCGAAAGCGAAGCTGTGGTGGGCTGTGAGGCGTTCGCCAAGGCAGGATATGAGGCCCAGCTCCAGTCGGTGGTGCTGGTGAAGAACCGTTCAGTGCTGCCCGCTGCCTGCGGGAAGAAGGTCTATATCCCCGACCGCACCATCCAGCCCCATAAGAACTTCTTCCGGGGCATGAGCCCGGAGACGACTGTCCATCCGGTGGAGCGCTCGCTGGCAGAGCAGTACTTCCAGTGGGCCGATACCCCGGAGGAAGCCGATCTGGCGATTGTCTTTATCGAAAGCCCCATCACCGACGGCGGCTATTCCGGTGAGGAAGCCGCAGCCGGCGGCAACGGCTACCTGCCCATCACCCTGCAGTACCGTCCCTATCAGGCCAACACCGCCCGTCAGCCCAGCATTGCCGGCGGTGACTTCCGGGAGGACTTCACCGACCGGAGTTACCGGGGCAAGACCGGCACTGCCGCCAATGAAGCGGATCTCGATCTGGTGCTGGACACCCGGGCCGCCATGGGGGATAAACCGGTGATTGTCTGCCTGCGGATGCACAATCCCACCGTGCTCTCGGAGCTGGAGCCGGCTGCTGACGCCATCCTCATCGACTTCGGCGTCCAGAAGCAGGTGCTGCTGGATCTCATCTGCGGCAAGGCCGAACCCTCGGCGCTGCTTCCGGTGGAACTGCCCGCCAGCATGGAAACAGTGGAGACCCACTGTGAGGACAAGCCCTTTGACTACGAAGTCTATGTGGACAGCGAAGGCCATGCCTATGGCTATGCCTACGGACTGAACTGGCAGGGTGTCATCAAGGACGAACGCACCCATCTCTACCCCAAGCACTGACCCATATAAAAACACCAGCCCCTATGGGACTGGTGTTTTTTGCTGCGCTGATTTGCCGACAGCCTGATCCGGATGGTCCGGTCATCAGGGGCAGTTATTCCACCCGGGCAGGCTGGGGTTTTCCTCCGCCCGCTGCCGGAACGGTGGAAAACCGTGTGAATCCGAAACCATGGAGCCTGGCGTCCGGATTCCCCCTGGCTCTGACCGGCGGGTATATTTCCGGTCAGAGCCGCCCGCTAAGCCGATGGCCTGTATTCCGCCGCATGAGCACTGTGCCCGGCCCCGGGATACCGTCTGATACACAGGCGCCCTGCCGGGAAGCTCCGCTGCCGGGAGCCGTGTTGCCCACGGGTGCCCCATCCGGCAGCGGAAGGCTTCCGCAATGCCATGCCTGCGATGCCCCTGCCCGGCAAAAAAACTCCCCCGCCCGGAAAAAACCGGCGGGGGAGTTTTCAGTTCAGGCTAAAACCGGACGGTTATTCGCCGGCCTTTTCGGTGAGGAAGTCCAGCGCGAACTGGGCGTGCATGGCAGCGCCGCGCTGCAGCACTTCTTCGGGCACGCTGTACTTCTCATGGTGGTTGGTGTAGATATAACCCTGCTCCGGGTCACGGCTTCCGATGAAGCCAAAGACGCCGGGCACTTCCTCCATGAAGAAGGCGAAGTCCTCACTGCCCATCATGGTGGGCAGATGACCGAGACCCTCCTCGCCATACAGCTTGATCACTGCGTTCCGGGCGATCCGGTTGAGGTCCTCATGGTCGTTGATGACCGGTGTGGTAAGGTGCTGGTACTCCAGCGATGCAGATGCGCCGAAAGCAGCGGCAGTATTGGCGGCAATGCGCTCCAGATCCTTGTCGATGGTCTCCAGAGTCTTGCGGGAGAAGGTACGGCAGGTACCCTCCATCACAACCTTGTTAGCCAGGATATTGAACCGCTGACCGCCATCGATCTTGCCCACTGTGACAACCAGCGGGTTAAGCGGGTCATTGTTCCGGGACACATAGGTCTGGATGTTCATGATAATGGAAGCGGCTGCCACGATGGCATCGGTGCCCAGATGCGGGGTACTGCCATGGGTGGAGCTGCCCTCCACTGTGATGCGGAAGGTATCGCAGCAGGCCATACGGTTGCCGGCGGATACATCAATATACGGCGCATCGAAATCGCCCCAGATATGGGCGCCATAGATGGCATCCACACCCTTGAGAACGCCCTCGGCAATCATTGCCTTGGCGCCCTGGGCAGTTTCCTCTGCCGGCTGGAACAGCAGCTTGACTGTGCCGGGGATCTCGTCCCGGATGGTGGTCAGGATCTTGGCGGCACCCAGCAGCATTGCCATGTGGTTATCATGACCGCAGGCATGCATTACGCCGGGATTCTCACTGGCGAAGGGCAGACCGGTCTTTTCCTCCACCGGCAGCGCATCGGTATCCGAACGCAGGGCTACCACAGCCTTGCCGGGCTTTCCGCCCTTGATGGTGCCCACCAGACCATGACAGGTCTTGCAGAGCTCCACTTCCACACCCATGGCCTCCAGATCGGCCTTCAGGGCTTCGGTGGTATGGATCTCCTGACCGGACAGCTCCGGGCAGGAATGATAGTAGCGGCGGCGTTCGATGATGTAATCATTGTACTGCTCAGCCAGTTCGCGAATGTTGGTACTCATTGTTCTGTTTCCTCCTGATGTTGCATTTGCGGGTTACTTGGGCGCTTTGGCGCTTAGGTAATCTGCCGCAAACTGTGCGTGCATGGCTGCACCGCGCTTGAGAACATCTTCAGGAACATCATAGCAGTCATTGTGATTGCTGGCCTGGTGCTCAGCATCCCGGCTGCCCAGGAAGCCAAAGATACCCGGTACCACATCCATGAAATAGGCGAAGTCCTCACTGCCCATAACACGGGGCATTTCCTTGATTCCCTCTTCGCCGTACAGCTTGACTGCGGCATCATGGGCGATCTGGTTGAGATCGTCATGGTCGTTGATGACCGGGCCGGGGAAGGCATCATACTTCAGTTCTGCCTTGGCACCGAACGCGGCGGCGGTATCCTCACAGATCCGGCGCAGCAGCGGCTCGATCTTGCCGCGCATCTCTCTGGAATGGGTGCGGCAGGTACCCTCCATAACCACCTTGTTTGCCAGGATATTGAAGCGCTGTCCGCCATGGATCTCGCCAATGGAAACCACCAGGGCGTTGAGCGGATCATTGTTCCGGGAAACGATGGTCTGGATATTCATAATGATGGAAGCCGCTGCCACAATGGCATCGGTGCCCAGATGCGGGGTACTGCCATGGGTGGAACTGCCCTCTACGGTAATGGTGAAGTTATCGCAGCTTGCCATGCGCACGCCCGGCTGTACATTCAGATAGGGCGCTTCCAGGCCAGCCCAGATATGCTGTCCATAGATGGCATCCACGCCGTCCAGCACACCCTGCTGCACATAATACTCCGCACCGAAGCAGGTTTCCTCTGCCGCCTGGAACAGCAGCTTTACATTGCCTTCCAGCTCGTCCTTGACTTCGCACAGGATCTTGGCGGCACCCAGCAGCATTGCCATGTGGTTATCATGACCGCAGGCATGCATCACGCCGGGATTCTCACTGGCGAAGGGCAGGCCGGTCTTTTCCTCCACCGGCAGTGCGTCAATATCCGCACGCAGGGCCACTGTCTTGGCACCGGGAACTGCCTTTCCGCCGTAAATCATCGCAGTACAGCCGGGACGGCCTTCAAACCGATGTACTTCCAGACCCATCTTCTCCAGCTCTTCCTGGATGTGATCGGTGGTGCCGAACTCTTCCCAGGACAGTTCCGGATGAGCATGGAACCAGCGGCGCTGTTCGATGATATAGCCTTCATATTTTTCTGCCAATGCTCGAATATCCATCGTGTATTCCTCCTTTATCGGAATCCATTTGTACTTTCATTCTATCACACCTGTCCATGTCCCGCAATCGTTTTCCATACAAAAAAACAGAGCCTTCCTTTAGAAAGAAACGCTCTGTTTTCAGCTATTTTGTTGTATCGATCACCAGATTGCTGCGGGCTTCCACTTCACAGGCGGACAGATACCGCTCCTCCATGGGAATCCAGCGCTTGCGGAACATCTCCACATTGTTGTGTCCGGGGCGGGCGCCGATCCGGGCCAGCCGGGTTTCCAGATCCGCTGTCACAAACACTGCCAGATCATAATACTCCCCAAAGTACGGGTGCAGGCTGTATGCCCCTTCCACGATGGTCAGACGGGCCGGCGGAAGCTCCACCGGACTGCCAAAATCCATCACACCACAGTCAAACGGCGTATAACTGAGCGCATCCGCACTCAGCCGGTCGATCACTTCCGACTTCATGCGTTCCCGGTCCAGATTTCCGCCCGGCTCTGCCAGACGCTCCGGTGTGCGCTGTTCCGGACGCAGAAAGAAATCATCCGCACACACTACCCGTCCGCCCAGATCCCGGGCAAGCTGCTGGGCCAGTGTGCTCTTTCCCGCGCCGCAGCGTCCGTCTATGGCTACAATATATCGTCCGGCTGCTGTACCGGCTTCAATCTTCCGGCAAAGCTCCTCATATTCTGCAAACTGTTCCGGTTGTACTGCCATCAAGCGTCCTCCCCTTAAAATGCTCCGGCAAAGAATGTCACAACTGCGTCAATCACCTGGGCCCGGACAGCCGAATCCGCCTGCGGGAAACCAAAGCTATGATCGCTTTCCACTTCCAGCGAAGTCACTTCGGCCCGGGTATCCGCAGCACCGTCCAGCAGAGCCTGGGTCACTTCCCCGGGTACAAACTCATCCTGTGTGGCAGAAATCACCTGCAGATGTCCCTTGAGATTCTGTACCTTGCTCATGGGATCAGACAGGGTCATATCATCAAACCAGTTTACACTGATGGTCCGGGTAATACCGTCTGCCGCTGTAAATTCTGTTCCCCGGGCCTCACTGAAAGCCTCGGAAATCATACGGTCATATTCGGTTCCGAACAGCAGATGCAGGGTATCCTCATAATCCCCTACCATCGGCGAAATCAGGCTCATGGCAGTATACGGACTATCCTTGAGCGCACCGGCATCCATTGCCATACGCGCGCCAAATCCATATCCCAGCAGACCCAGACGGGTATCGTCAATGGGAGAATTCTCAATGGCAAAATCCCGGGCCGCAATCACATCCCAATCAATAAAGAACGGACAGTTATCCGCAAAATCTTCGGTACTGTCGCCGCAGCCGGAAAAATCTATGGCAATGCTGGCAATTCCCTGATCCGCAAGACCCAGGGCAATATCCTCAAAGACACCATCGGTACTGCGATCCCCGAACAGATCATGTTCAAAAATCACCAGCGGTACCCGATCGGTATCAGTACCGGCAGGCAGTGTGAGTGTGCCCGGGATCTCGATCCCACGGCTGGGAACGGCTACATCATAAACCCGCACACTTTCCGGGTCCAGCTGATAGGCATAATCCTTCGGCTGGCTCTGGGAAGAACTCTCCTGTTCCGATGTGGGTTCGCTCTGGCAGGCAGTCATCAGCATGACGGTACAGCTTACTGCCAATATCAGACTCAACAGCTTTTTCATCCTGTTTTACCTCGTATTCTCTCTGTGTCCTTCTGTAAAAGGCACGTTTTTCCCCAAAGGAGCATGACTCCCTGTATGTCCTCTATTATATACTATTTCCGTCAAAATGCGCAAGTATGCCTGTACATGCCTGCCAGTCAAACCGCGCTTGCCCCCTCAATAAAAAATCAAGGCGGAACCCAGTCCGCCTTGATTTTCATTCAGCATCGCAAATCCCAGAGAGAAACTCCGTCTGTCTCTGTCCCGTGAAGGATCTGCGTGGTTTGTGTGATTGTGCGACTTCGTCGCTGCTTTGTCCGGATCGACTGCTTATCGGCCGGTATCGGGATTGGGCTTGCCATTGTTGCTGCCGCTGCCCGAATTGCTGCCGGGCTTGCTGCTGGACGAAGAACCGTTATTCATCTGATCCACAGTCTTGAGCTTCTTATCCGAAATGGCATAAGAGGTCAGGTTGCGGGTACGGATTACCCAGGCTTCCTCGTCATCATCGTAGTAAGCACCGTTGATCTTCTTAGCGCCCTTGGAGGTCACTTCGTAGATATAGCTGTCCTCATCGGCGTAGATATACAGGGTACCGGTACGGTTGGTAGTGGGCTCGCCCTCGAAGTTGATGAAGTCGATGTTGGCATCATCATAGTCGTAAGCGAAGTCCTTGTCGTACTTGGTGTTGTAAGCCAGGTTCAGCTTGCCCTGACCACGGGCGTTGAATACGAAGTAAGCATCGTCGCCGAACTCTACGGTGAACTCATCGCTTGCGTCGTCCGCGAAGGAAACTACTGCACGGGTGCCGGACTCGATATAAACATCGTCCTCACGGTCGGTGTAGTCGCCCTTGTTGGCATTATCAGTGTTAGTCAGGGTCACACCCAGGGTTACTTCGTTGCCCTTGGCGGAAGACTTGGTACGACCGATGCTGATGTCACCAACCAGATCGATGTCCTTGGTACCAGTGGATTCCTTGGTGCTGATCTTTACCCAGTAAGCATAGCCGCTCTCGGTATTATAACCATCATAGCTGCCTGTGGGGTTGCCAGAGAAGGTGCTGATTGCAACACCATTAGAAATATTTGCTCTGGAAGTACCATTGATAGCATTAGTAACTTCCTGCTTAGCAGCAGCCTGTGCCTCAGCTGCTGTTACAAATTTCCCATTAACAGCGTACTTAGTTTCAGTATCTTCTGTAGCAAGTCCCTTGCTTTGCATATCATTGTAAACTGCACTAGTGTCTCCAATGAACTTATTGCTTGCGTCAAAGTATCCCTTCAGGCCTTCTACTACTGTTACAATGCTTTTTGTCCCTTCAGCAGATTCAGTGTAGTAAGTTGTTTCATTAACTACAGCATAAGGACTACCCAACTGTTCAGCAAAGAGAGCAGGGGTGAGCTTTTCTTGCAGATATACATACTTCGACTTATCGCCGTTTACATATACCTTTGTCTTTTCATAAGAATTTTGATTAAGGAAAGTTTCAAACAGTGTGAGACTGTCCTGTGTTTCTGTAAGAGTGCCATAGCCATTTTCATTCTGACCAGAAGTATAGAGATCTTTGTGCGTCTCAGTATTGTACTGAACCCATCCAGCAGCCTTCAGCGCTTCTTCCTGTGTCAAATAGAGAGTCTTATCATTCTTATATCCAGCTGTTGCTGTTTTCAGACCATCCTTATTCAGTGCCGGAGTTCCATCAACAGTAATATAGTCCTTTTCGTTGTAGAGACCGTCCTTAACAGCTTCAGCTACCACTTCCTCCTTTGTCAGATAGCTTTCACCTTTATATTTGTATACAGTCTGAGTAGCACGCAATTTTTCTGCGTCCTGTTCATACTTTTTAAGAACTTCTGCCTCTGCACTAGCACGAGCTGTTTCAGCTGCCTTCTTTGCAAGCGAAATCAAAGTGGCATCATTCAGCGAATTACTATCAAAAGTCTGCCCGTTCAATGCTGCGATGCTATATCCCTGTGTGGTATATCTCAGTGTGGGATTAACCGCAGTTTTCCACTGACCCTTCTTGTACACGATATCAACATCGTCTACCCAGCTCTTGCCCACTGCCCAGTCAGCATATACATTCATGCGCTTGAATTCTGTGCTGCTTGCAGAAGGATACTCCTTCAGTGCCAGGTAAATGTCATCACCAGGAGCGAAGTCGCCATCTACCGCTGCACGGATATAGCCATCTTCGTCCATCATATAGAGGTCATCGCCAACAGCGCCGGCGTAGAAGTTCAGTGCCTGATCCTTATCTACATCACCCGGAGCGGCCAGTGCTACGCTCGTTGTGGAGGCAGCCATCAGAGCTGCCAGCGCCAGAGCGGTCAGTCTTTTTGCTTTCATAGTTCTTCCTCCTTAGGTTAGAATCAACCAGTTGTCAGAAGCTGCGGCTACGGGAACGCCGGGAGCTTCTCTACACCTTCATCATATCAGCAACCCACAGAATATGCAATAGTTGTGACAAATTGTTTACAATTTTAGCAACTGTACTAATACACCCACAAACCCGTATCGTTACGAAATTTTTCTTTCATCTTCCATTTTTGACTACGGATTTTGGTGGAAATTGCCATCGGACTGTTACAATTCGGTAACAAAACCGATCCTTTTCCAATTCCATGGAAGCCGTTCAAAATAATAGTGCTCCCGACTGGCTGTTTTATTCCATCGGCATCAAACTTTTTTTCTGCGGCCCAGCCACTCCAGAATATCGGCATAAACCTCCTGGCGGCAGAGTTCATTGAGCATCTCATGCCGGCCTTCGGGATACAGCTTCATCTTCAGGTGCTGCAGGCCGCTGTGCTGGAGCAGGCCGGTCACTTCCCGGACTCCCTTGCCCATACCGCCTACCGGATCACAACTGCCCGAAAACAGATACACCGGCAGTTCCACCGGTACCCGTCTGGCCCATTTTTCACCGGATACCCGGCTGATCAGCTTCATCAGATCCGCATACCCCGACAGCGTGAATACAAATCCACACATGGGATCGGCTTCATATTTGGCTACTTCGGCGGCGTCCCGGCTGAGCCATGCAAAGGGACTCGGTTCCTCCGGGAAAGCCTGATTGAACCCGCCGAATACCTTCTCATTGATCCAGTCACTGCGATATTTTTCCCCCTTGAGCGGGATCATGGTACGGATCATGGCGGACATGGCTCCGGCTGCGGGATTACTGCCGCCGGTACCGCTGAGCAGAACGCCATCCAGATCTTTATACCGGGTGATATATTCCCTTGCTACAAAACTGCCCATACTGTGTCCGAGCAGATACACCGGCAGACTGGGGAACCGGCCCCGGATCAGGATGGTAAGCTGACGGGCATCCCGTACCAGACAATCCCATCCATCCTTGGGAGCAAAATATCCGGTGCCATTCACAGCGGCACTGCGTCCATGTCCGATCTGATCATGTCCGCAGACTACAAATCCATGTTCTGCCAGATACTGCATAAATTCATGATACCGTCCGATATGTTCACACATGCCATGAATGATCTGTACAATTCCCTGAGGCACCATTCCTTCAGGGGGTGTGATCACATCCGCATAGACGATCTCACGGCCATTGGACGAACGATACTGCAACGATTCCAGCATAAAGCCTCACTCCTCTGTTTGTAAATAGAAATCAATCAAGGGGGAACTTTCTAAAGATATTGTAGCATTTTCCACAGGAAAGATACAAGCACTATCTGACATAGAAGTGATAAACCGGCAGCAAAACACAATTCCCCATGAAAAACCTGCTGGGAACCGGAGAAATTGCGGGGCTTTTCGTTGAGATTATGGGAAAAAGATGGTATACTAAGGAAAGATTCCTGCAAAAGCCAAAAGGAGGCAAAACGATGAGCAAAGGCACATTTTATATAACAACGCCGATTTATTATCCGTCGGACAAGCTGCATATCGGACACAGCTATTGTACGACAGCGGCAGATGCAGTCGCCCGTTACAAGCGGCTGCAGGGCTATGAAGTCATGTTCCTGACCGGTACAGATGAGCATGGTCAGAAGATTGAGGACAAGGCCAAGGATGCCGGCGTTACTCCCAAGCAGTTTGTGGACAATATTGTAGAAGGCCCCACCGGAATCAAGGATCTGTGGAAGCTGATGAATATTTCCAATGACCGGTTTATCCGTACCACCGATGACTATCATGTGGAGAGCGTACAGAAGATCTTCCGCAAGATGTATGAAAACGGTGATATTTATAAGGGCGTATACAAGGGCAAGTACTGCAAGCCCTGTGAGAGCTTCTGGACCGAAAATCAGCTGGTAGACGGCTGCTGTCCGGACTGCGGACGCCCGGTAGTGGATGCGGAGGAGGAGGCATACTTCTTCCGTCTGAGCAAGTATGCCGACCGGGTACAGCATCTGCTGGAGGACACTGATTTCCTGCAGCCCCGCAGCCGTGTCAATGAGATGGTCAACAACTTCATCAAGCCCGGCCTGGAGGATCTGTGTGTATCCCGTACCAGCTTCACCTGGGGTATTCCGGTGGACTTTGATCCCGGTCATGTGGTCTATGTATGGGTGGATGCCCTTTCGAACTATATCACTGCCCTGGGCTATGACAACGACCGCTACCATGACTATGACAAGTTCTGGCCTGCGGATGTGCACTTTGTAGGCAAGGAAATCGTGCGCTTCCACTCCATCATCTGGCCCGCTATGCTCATGAGCCTCGACCTGCCGCTGCCCAAGCATGTATTCGGTCACGGCTGGCTGCTCATTGACGGCGGCAAGATGAGCAAGTCCAAGGGCAATGTGGTTGACCCGTATATCCTGTCGGAGCACTATGGTGTGGATGCCCTGCGGTTCTTCCTGCTGCGCACCTTCCCCTTCGGCTCGGACGGCAACTTCTCCAATGAGGCGCTCATCAGCACCATCAATACCGACCTCGCCAATGACCTGGGCAACCTGGTATCCCGTTCCCTCTCGATGATCGAGAAGTACTTCGGCGGCACCATTCCGTCCGGTCGGGAAGCCGAGCCGGTGGACGAGGAGCTCATCGCCCTCATCAACGGTGTCCGGGACGAGTATGAGAAGGAGATGGATACCTTCGCCCTGCAGAATGGTCTGGCTGCCATCTTCAAGGTACTGGGCCGCGCCAATAAGTATATCGATGAAACCGCTCCGTGGATTCTGGGCAAGGACGAGAGCAAGAAGGATCGTCTGGCCTCGGTGCTCTTTAACCTCACCGAAGCGATCCGTGTATCGGCAATCCTGCTCTCCCCCTTCATGCCTGCCACTTCTGAGAAGATGCTGGCTTCCCTGGGCTGTGAGAACAGCCTCTGCAGCTGGGACGATGCCCGCTATATTGCCCGCACCGAGCCGCTGACTGTCCACAAGGGCGAGAACCTGTTCCCCCGTCTGGACATGGAAAAGGAAC
The DNA here is from genome assembly GCF_016901815.1 of Hydrogenoanaerobacterium saccharovorans. Lineage (GTDB taxonomy): Bacteria > Bacillota > Clostridia > Oscillospirales > Ruminococcaceae > Avimicrobium > Avimicrobium caecorum. Next base: position 23,218 of record NZ_JACSNR010000005.1, on the reverse strand, counting down.
TGGAATACCTGGAGAACGAGCGTGCTGCCAAGGCTGCCGCTGAAGCTCCCAAGGCCGAGGAAAAGAAGTCGGAGCCCAAGGAGGAAAAGCCGGAGGGTGTGGCTTCCATCATCGAGATCGGCGACTTCCAGAAGGTCAACCTGCGGGTGGCCCAGATCAAGGCCTGTGAGCCGGTGCCCAAGGCAGACAAGCTGCTGCGCCTGACCCTGGACGACGGCACTGCTGAAGGCCGTCAGGTGGTATCGGGCATTGCGCCGTGGTACAAGCCGGAAGATCTCATCGGCAAGAAGATCGTCATCGTGGCGAACCTCAAGCCTGCCAAGCTCCGCGGCGTACTCTCCCAGGGCATGATCCTGGCAGCTGACGCCGGCGAAAACGATGTCAAGGTGCTGTTCGTGGATGACAGCGTTCCCGCTGGTTCCAAGGTACGCTGACCATGGTGGACGGTATCTTTGATTCCCACGCCCACTACGATGATGACGCCTTTGACGCCGACCGGGACGGGCTGCTCCGCTCCCTGGCTTCCCATGGGGTACGTCGGGTGATGAATGTGGGGAGCAGCATGGAGAGCTCCCGCACCGGCATCCAACTGGGAAAGGAATATGACTTCCTCTATTCCAGCGTGGGCGTCCATCCGGACTCCGCCCGGGAGATCTGCGATGAAACCCTCCGGGAACTGGCGGAATTCGCCCGGGAGCCCAAGGTCCGGGCACTGGGAGAGATCGGCCTGGACTACCACTATGAGGACAACTGTCCCAGGGAGATCCAGATCCCGGCCTTTGAGCGCCAGCTGGCCCTGGCAAAGGAACTGGATATTCCGGTGATTATCCACACCCGGGAGGCGGTCAATGACACCCTGGCCCTGCTGAAGAAATATCAGCCCAGGGGAATTGTCCACTGCTTCTCCGGCTCGGTGGAGATGGCAAAGGAAGTTCTCAAGCTGGGAATGTACATCGGCTTTACCGGTGTGCTCACCTTCAAGAATGCCCGCAAGGCTGTGGAGGTGGTACAGTATGCCCCGGCTGACCGGCTGCTCATCGAAACCGACTGTCCCTATATGGCGCCGGAACCGCTCCGGGGCCGCCGGTGTGATTCCACCATGCTGCAGTATACACTGGCACGCATGGCAGAGCTCAAGGGGCTCACTCCGGAGGAGATGGCTGCCATCACCTGGAAAAATGCCTGCACAGTCTACGGACTGCCGGAATAATACAAAACGCAAAAACAGCCCGGAAAATTCCAGGCTGTTTTTTATTGCAGAGAATCCTGCTGCCGGACGGTTCCCTTTTCGTCCTGCGCCCCCGATTCTGATACAGGCAGGAGCCTGCCCACCACCAGATACCGGGCATTGTTCTGCTCATAGGTGCAGGTGCAAAGGCTCACCAGCCGGTCACCCGGCACGGCAGTCCCATGGCTGCTGAAGGTGGAACGGCTCTGAAGGCTCTGGATATATCCGGTGAAGTCCTCCTCCGACTCAAAGCGGAACCGCACAAATTCCCGGTCGCCGTTTTCCAGTGTACCGCTGAGCAGCTCGATGGTGTAATCCCCATCCGGCGTATACAGGGTCATCGTGGGATGCTCCTCATAGTACGCCTGCTCCTTGTAGCCCATCAGTGATCCGAACATGGCATCATTTTTCATGTTGTGCCCATAGATCACGGTGTTGGGGTCGGTGAACAGCCCGGTGTTGCGGCAGTCCGCAAACAGCGTCCCGTACCGGTTCTCCTCCCCGCTGTATAGATGGGAGAGATAATACTCATTGTTATCTGTATGCATGACCGGATAATCGATGGGAGTATCCTCTCCGGTGATCCAGGCCACTGTGTCGGGGCTTCCGGCTTGGAGGCTGGAAAAATCCTTTTGGAAGGCACGGTTTCCGCCCGAATTCTCCCCGGGACCGGCAGAGGCTGTGTCCCGGCTTTCGGCGCGCAGATTCCGATAGAGCTGTTCCGACTGCCGGTACCGGCTCCACTGAAGGCCGAGTGCCGTCCCGCTGACCACAAACATCAGCAGCGAGAGCAGTATCCCGGCTAGTATCCCGGCTCTGAGCCAGTGCTGTGCCTGTTTTCCCCGCCGCTCCCGGCGTCGTCTGCCGGGCCGGACAGGATTCCGATTCTCAGTGTTCCAGTTCATCAATGGTCAGTTCTCCCCAGCTGTAATTCGCCATATAGGTGCCGCGGTACAGATGCTGGTACTCCGGCCTGTGGGAGAGGTAATCCCACAGATCGCACCGGGCCTTTTTGGTGTTGACCCGCCGCAGGCCATCTTTGAACTGCAAGACACCCTGTGCCCTCTCACTCTCCCGCGGCGCTGTTCTGTCCTCTGATCCGGAGCCCGACTGACCTGCCAACAAAGTCCCCCTGTGAAGCACCGGAAAGCCTCTTTGGGTGTCCCGCTGCAGACTCCAGTATGCAATATCCGGAAATTCTGGAATAATCTGACCTCATTCTCAGGTTTCTGCCATTCTACCATTTGAGGTGTTCATTTCGCCCTTCCGCAGCGTTCCATATCCGTTCCATTGCAGAAAAAATTACTGATTTTCAGCCGGATAAAATAAAAAAGTGTCCCCTGGTTAAACCAAGGGACACTTTTCAGGCAGTTCATCGCTGCTCTCAGTTCTGTATTGGATTTATGCCGCTTCCGACGAGGAGAGACCAGGCACAACATCCGGCGGTGTGGTGGTATCCACAGGTGCTTCACCCGGGTCCTTGATGCCGACGATGTAGTATTCGCCGTCCTCCTTCTTCATGCGGTAGATCATGTACTTATCCGGGGTGGGGGTGTAGCTGTCGCCGTCCTCGGTGGTGGTCCAGCTGGCGCCGGGTGCTACATAGCCCACAGTCACCTCATAGACATCGCCGTTCTTCTGCATATCCACAACCATCGGCGTATAGTAACCGCCCTGGGCCATCATGGGCACCCGGTAGACATTGTTCTCCGCGTCGTAGGTGTAGGAGATGCCGTCCTCATCCAGCGAGGTATGGGTGAGCTTGACCTCCGGGCCATACAGCTTGACAGCCGCTACCTCCACATCCGATACCGGAATCAGGATCATGCCGTTGTCATCATAGGTGTAGCTGCCGCGCTTGTCGCTGTACATGCAGGACCAGATCGAGGTCTTGACCAGCACCTTGTTGTCCACGTCCTGGATATTGTCGAAGGGAACCGGGTCGAACATCATCACCGGCTGGATCTGCCGCTCGATCTGCCGCAGCAGCTTGGAATTATCGGTGAGCTTTCCATAGAGCTGTACCGCGCCATAGATCACCGCGATCACGCCGATCAGGGCCAGCAGGATGTAGGCGCCGCCCACCGGTGCTGCATAGCGATGCTTGCCGCGCTTCTTCCGGGGCTTCTTCTGAGCCGGTTCCTCTGCCTTTTCTGCGGGGGCTGCGGCTTCTGCCGGAACTTCCTCGGCGGGCTGTTCTGCGGGAGCCGCCTCTGCCGGGACTTCCTCAGCGGGCTGCTCTGCGGGGGCTGCGGCCTCTGCCGGAACTTCCTCGGCAGGCTGCTCTGCGGGGGCTGCGGCTTCTGCCGGAACTTCCTCGGCGGGCTGCTCTGCGGAAGCTGCGGCCTCTGCCGGGGGTTCCTCGGCAGGCTGTTCTGCGGAAGCTGCCGCCTCTGCTGGGGTTTCCTCGGCGGGCTGCTCTGCGGGAGCTGCGGCTTCTGCCGGGGTTTTCTCGGCAGGCTGCTCTGCGGGAGCTGTGGCCTCTGCCGGGGTCTCCTCGGACTGTTTCTTCCTGGTTCTGGAAGCAGTGCTGCCGGTTCCTGTCTTGCGGCGGCAGGCAGTCCGCTTGGGGGCCGGCTGTTCAGCGGTTTCTTCCGCTGTCTTTCCGGCGTCTTCTGCCGGCGCAGTCTGATCCATAGTCAGCTGGGTCTGCTCCGCCGGTTCTGTCTTTTCAGCCGCTGGCTTGCGTCTGCGGCGTGTGGTGCGCTTGGACGCCGCAGCAGGCACCTGCGCAGTCTGTTCTGCGAGCTCCGATGCGGTCTGCTCCTTTACTGCGGCTTCTTCCTGCTCAAGCCGCTCCTTCTGATCATCCATCTATGGTCCTCCTGTATTTCCAAAGCCGTCAGACGGCTGGGATCATTCATGATGCACCCGGGATTTTCCCGGTCAATCATAGATATTATAGCATACTCCCATCTGATTTGCACGGGCGAATTTGGACAGCCTGTGAGCATTCTGTAAATCCTGCACCGAAAAAAGCCTGCCGGCCTTCCCTATTTGGGGAAAGCGGCAGGCTTTGGTGATTCCGGTATGGATCAGTCGTCGTTGTCCTTGGCTTCCATGGAGGAACGGCTCCGGTCGAAGGTCACACGCAGACGGGTGACACGCTGTTCGTCCACTTCCAGCACCTGTACGGTAAAGCCATCGTATTCGAACACCTCGCCGGGCTCGGGCAGATGCTCCAGCATTTCCATGGCCCAACCGCCCACAGTGGAGGATTCCGACTCAAAGTGACGGTTATAGTAGCCAAAGTCCTCGAACAGGTCGTCGATATCCATATCACCGCTGACCTCATAGCTGCCGTCCGGGAGCTGCTGGAACGGGAGTTCCTCCTCCTCGTCCTCGTCCCAGATGTCGCCGACGATCTCCTCCAGCAGGTCCTCCATGGTTACGATACCCATGGTGCCGCCGTAATCATCGGTGACAATGGCAATGTGTGCCTTCCGGCGCTTGAATTCCGCCAGCATGCTGGCAGCGGTCTTGGTCTTATGCACAAAGAGCGGTTCGGTGAGCATGGAACGCAGGTCAATCTCGCCGCCCCGTACCAGGGCTTCCAGGAAGTCCCGGCTCTGGAGAATACCGATGACATGGTCGATATTGCCGTCATAGACCGGGATACGGGTAAAGCGCTCCTCCAGCACCACCTGACGGATGGAGTCCAGGGAGTCATGAATATCCACAGCCACCAGATCCACCCGGTGAGTGAGCAGTTTCTGAACCGGCACATCATTGAAATCCAGAGCCGACTGCACCAGCTGGGCTTCGTCCTCCTTCATGACACCCTCTTCCTCGATGGTGTCCAGAATATATTTGAGCTCTTCTTCGGTCACGGACGGGCTCTTGTCTCCCTTAGAACAGAGCCGTACCATGGCCCATTGAAGCAACCGGAAGATGCTTACAACCGGAGTGAGCAGAACGATCAGAAAATGCATCGATCCAGCAATGGTCAACGCCAGCTTTTCGCTGTTTTCCTTACCATAGGTTTTGGGCAGGATCTCACCGAAGACGAGCACCAGCACAGTGGTGACTGCGGTGGCAATCACAGCACCCGACGCGCCGAACAGGGCCGTGGTCACCGTGGTCATCAGGGCGGCGGAAGCGGTGTTCACCACATTATTCCCCACCAGGATGGTGGAAATGGTGCGGTCATAGTTCTCTGCGATATCCAGGGCGATCTTGGCCTTCTTGCTGCCGTTATCCGCATAACTTTTCAGGCGGATCTTGTTGACGGTGGAAAGGGCTGTTTCCGATGCGGAAAAATACGCTGAAAATGCCAGCAGTACCGCAAGCAATATACAGTCCGATGTGTTCAAATTTGTTCAACTCCAATTTTATATCAATATAGAATTTCAGCCAGAGGCCGGACAGCTTCTTATAAACTATCATTACTATTTTATCAAAATAAAAACCGCTTCACAACCGAAGTTTTCGCTTGTTTCCAGCGTTTTTCACCGGTATGGCCCCAATTTTCCCCAAAAATAAAAAACAAGGGACGATTTTTCAGTCGTCCCTTGCCCAAATGCAGGTTATTACTTCTTTTTTGCTTCCATGGCTTCCAGTGCATCCCGACGGGACAGATTGATCCGGCCCTGGGAGTCGATCTCGGTCACCTTGACAATGATCTCATCGCCCACCGATACCACATCTTCCACGCGTTCTACCCGCTTGGTATCCAGCTTGGAGATATGTACCAGACCTTCCTTGCCGGGAGCGATCTCCACAAAGGCGCCGAAGTTCATCAGACGGGTAACACGGCCCTTGTAGAAGGCACCCACTTCGGGATCCTTGGCAATGGTCTCGATGATCTGTACCGCACGGCGGCAGCCTTCCATATCAACGCCGGATACAAAGACATGACCATCATCCTCGATGTCGATCTTGACGCCGCAGTCAGCGGAGATCTTCTGGATCACCTTGCCGCCCGAACCGATTACTTCACGGATCTTCTCAGTGTCGATCATCAGGGTGAGCATCTTGGGAGCATACTTGCTCAGCTCCGGACGCACTTCCGGAATGGCCTTGAGCATGATCTCATCCAGGATGTAGCAACGGGCCTTGTAGGTCTTGTCCAGGGCGCTGCGGATCACATCATAGCTGATGCCATGCACCTTCATATCCACCTGGATGGCAGTGATGCCCTTGTGGGTACCGCCGACCTTGAAGTCCATATCACCGAAGAAGTCCTCCAGACCCTGGATATCCACCATGGTGCTCCAGCCGTCGCCCTCGGAGATCAGACCGCAGGAGATACCGGCTACCGGAGCCTTGATGGGCACACCAGCGTCCATCAGGGCCAGAGTGGAGCCGCAGATGGAAGCCTGGGAGGTGGAACCGTTGGAGGAGAGCACTTCCGATACCAGACGCAGGGTATAGGGGAACTCCTCAACCGACGGGATCACCGGACGCAGGGCCTTCTCAGCCAGAGCGCCGTGACCGATCTCCCGGCGGCCCGGGCCACGGGAAGGACGGGTCTCACCCACCGAGTAGGAGGGGAAGTTGTAGTGATGGATATAGCGCTTTTCGGTCTCCTCATCGATGCCGTCCAGCAGCTGGGAATCCCGGATGGAACCCAGAGTGGCAATGGTCAGCACCTGGGTCTGGCCACGGGTGAACATACCCGAACCATGTACCCGGGGAATCAGGCCGACTTCCGCAGCCAGAGGACGCATCTCGTCCATGCCGCGGCCGTCCACACGCTTGCCCTCATCGAGCAGCCAGCGGCGTACCACAAACTTCTGCAGCTTGTAGAGGCACTCGTCGATCTGCATCTCCTGCTCGGGGTAGATGGGATCAAAGTGGGCGTGTACTTCCTCATAAACGGGACGCAGACGCTCTTCCCGGATATTCTTGTCATCGGTATCCAGAGCATACTTCACACGGTCGATGGCATATTCCTTCACAGCCTCGAACATATCATGATCCAGTTCCTTGGATTCAAAGCTGAACTTGGGCTTGCCGATCTCAGCCTGTACCTCCGCGATGAAGCGGCACATCTTCTGTACTTCCTGATGGCCCTTGATGATGGCTTCCATCATGGTGTCGTTGTCCACTTCATTGGCGCCGCACTCCAGCATGCACACCTTCTCCTCGGTACCGCAGACGGTGAGGTTCAGGTCGCTCTTGTGGCGCTGTTCCGCATTGGGGTTGAGGATCAGTTCGCCATCCACCATGCCGACGCTGATGCCGGCAATGGGGCCTGCCCACGGAATATCCGAAATGGACAGGGCAAAGGATGTACCCACAATGCCGCATACCTCAGGAGAGCAGTCGGGGTCCACCGAGAGGACGGTCATGACCACAGCCACATCGTTGCGCATATCCGACGGGAACAGCGGACGGATGGAGCGGTCTACCACACGGGAGGACAGCACAGCCTTTTCACTGGGACGGCCCTCCCGGCGCAGGAAGGAGCCGGGAATGCGGCCTACCGAGTAGAGCTTCTCTTCGAAGTCCACCGACAGCGGGAAGAAGTCGATGCCGTCACGGGGCTTCTGGGAAGCAGTGACGTTGACCAGGACGGTGGTCTCACCGTAACGCACCAGACAGGAGCCGTTGGAAAGTCCGCACATTTTGCCTACTTCAAAGCTCATTTCCCGTCCGGCGAATTCGGTTTTGAATACGCGAAAATTCTCGAACATCAATTTTACCTCCTTAGTTGGAGCCGGACCGATCCGCAGCCTGATCTTTTTAGCAATGGACCCGCCGCTCCATCCGGGAGGGATCGGGCGGTCGGTCTACTGCTAAAAGAGTACAGGACAGCCGGTCTGTCCGGCATCCCATATAAGCGCAAAAGGCAGGTGAATGGACCACCTGCCTTCTTAAGCCGTAAAAAACTATTACTTGCGCAGACCCAGCTTGGCAACGATGGCGCGGTAGCGCTCGATATCCTTCTTCTGGAGATAGTTGAGCAGATTTCTTCTCTTACCAACCATCTTCAGCAGACCGCGGCGGGAGTGATGGTCCTTCTGATGAACCTTCACATGCTCGGTCAGGTCGTTGATCCGCTTGGTCAGGATTGCGATCTGTACCTCAGCAGAACCGGTATCGGTCTCGTGGGCTCTGTTTTCGGCAATAATAGCCTGCTTTTCTTCCTTGAGCATCATAGTACATTCACCTCATATAAATTTTTGTACAGCCATGAACTAAGCCTGAGGCCTGGTGAACAGCCGCGGTAATCCAGCGGCAAACCCCTCAAGCTGAGTACAGGTCAGTTACCAATAGATTGTAGCACAGCTTCGTCTGTTTGTAAAGGGATTTCCCGGTATTTTTCGCAGAGTTCCACCGATTTCCGCGTACTGTCCTCAATGGCAGCCCGCAGCTCCTCCAGAGAGCCGAATTTCTTCTCCCCACGGACAAAATGATAGAATTCCACAATGAGATTCTTCCCATACAGATCGCCTTTATAATCCACCAGGAAGGTCTCACTGAGGACGGTCTGCCCGCCCACGGTGGGTTTCTTCCCCACATTGGTGGAACCCACATACCGTTTTCCATCACAGACCGCTATGGTGGCATAGACCCCGTTCTGGGGAATGATCTGCTCATCCGGGAAATACTGGTTGGCGGTGGGATAGTTCCACTGCCGGCCCAGTCCCCTGCCATGCACCACCGGCGCAATGAGCGTATAGGGATGCCCCAGCAGACGGTTGGCTGTTTCGATCTCGCCGTCCCGCAGAGCCTTGCGGATCAGGGTGGAACTGATAACCTCCCCATTCTCCCGCTCCAGCGGCACAACGATGACTTCGATGCCATACTCCTGCCCGAGCTGGCAGAGCAGCTCGGCGTTGCCGGCGGCATTCTTGCCGAAGTGGAAGTTCTCCCCGCAGGCCACAACCCGGGCCTGGAAGCGTTCCGCCAGCACCTTCCGGACAAACTCCTCCGGCGTCAGGTCCCGGAACTCCTCAAAGGGCGGACGGAAGATCTGCCGTACCCCCATGCGCTCCAGGATATACTGCTTGACCTCATCGGTCTGGATCAGTTCTCCCACCGGCTTGGGGCCGCCCTTTCCCGGCGGGGAAAAGGTGAATACACAGGGGATCAGTCCCTGCTGGCGTGCCGCCTGCACCGCTGCGGAGATCACCTTGGTATGTCCGCGGTGGATGCCGTCAAAGAAGCCCAGCGCCACTGCGGTGGGACGCTCCGGCAGATGCGCGGACAGAGTATCTGAGAGGATCAAATGCAGTCCTTCCTTTCGCTTAAAAATCACAGGAGTTTGAAGAGCTTGCGGGTCACCAGCCGTCCGGCCTCCTGATCGGGGGCGGCAATGCCCAGGAACTCTCCTGCCTCGGACCAGACTGCCAGCTCCTCCCCTTCCGGGAGGGTGAACTGGGTCAGGGAGAGAGGCGCCCCGTTGAGGAACAGCCGGGTGAGCTTGGGGGTGAGGGTGAGCCGGGGCAGACAGTCAAAGATCCGCTCCACCGGGATCACCGCCTCCTCTGCCCTGCCCTCTGCCGCCAGGGCGGTGAGCTGTTCCAGGGTCAGGCAGTCCGCTTCGGTAAAGCCGGCTGCCATGGTGCGGCGCAGCTGGGTGAGCATGGCGCCGCAGCCCAGCTTTTCGCCGATGTCATGGCAGAGAGTGCGGATATAACTGCCCTTGGAGCAGTGAACATCGATCTCTGCCCAATCCTCCCCGAGATCCAGGATCTCGATGGAGTAGAAGGTCACCGGACGGGGCGTGCGCTCCACGGTGCCGCCCTCCCGGGCGATGTCATAGAGCCGGCGACCGCCCACCTGTATTGCCGAATACATGGGCGGCAGCTGCATCTGCTCCCCTTCAAAGGAGCGGATGGCGGCGATGAGTTCCTCCCGGCTCACCCGGACTTCCCGGCGTTCCAGCACAGTGCCGGTGCAGTCCTGGGTATCGGTGGTGACGCCCAGCTGGAACCGGGCCCGGTAGCGCTTATCCTGCACCGGCAGGATATCACAGGCCTTGGTGGCCCGCCCCAGAAAGACCGGGAGCACTCCGGTGGTCATGGGGTCCAGGGTTCCGGCATGGCCCACCTTTTTCATGTGCAGGATGCCCCGTACCCGGGCGATCACATCAAAGGAGGTGTGTTCGGCGGGTTTGTCGATGCAGATGATTCCATCTCTCATGCGCCGGTCAGTTCCTTTCTCACGGCTTCCAGCAGCAGTTCCTTGGCATGTTCCAGCGGACCGGGCACATTGCAGCCCGCCGCCCGGACATGTCCGCCGCCGCCGAAGTTCTCGCAGATGGCAGAGGCGTTGGCCTTTTCGCCGGTCCGCACCGAGATCTTGTAGGTGCCCGAGGGATTCTCCCGGAAGGCCACCGCCACATCCACGCCCTCAATGCGCCGGGGAATGGACACGATGCCCTCCAGATCCTCCACCTTGGCGCCCAGCTCATCGAGCAGGGCCCGGGACATGACAATGGTGGCACACCGGTCATCAAAGTGATACTCCAGGGTATCCATGATGCGGTTCTCCAGGGTCATGCGCTTGCGGGAAACGGTTTCAAAGAGATCGTTGGTGATACGGGCGCTGTCGGCGCCGGCATCGATGAGATCCGCGGCGGTGCGCAGGGTGTTCGCTGTGGTATTGGAGTACCGGAAACAGCCGGTATCGGTGGCACATCCGGTGAACAGGGCATCTGCCATGGGCTTGGTCAGCGGCACGCCCAGATGCCGGATCACCGAGGTCATCACCTCGCAGGCCGCCGCAGCCTGGGCGTCCAGCAGGGTGAGCCCGGCATAATCGGAATTGCTCACATGGTGGTCAATGCAGAGATCCACCCGGTCCGCATACTGTTCCAGCGCCGGGCCCAGCAGGCCCGGACCGGCAATATCCACCGCAATGATCAGCTGGGGTTCAAACTCGGGCATTTCAATGCCGCCATGGATATAGGCGAACTTCTCCGGCAGCGGATCAGAACACCGCACCGCTGCCCGGCGGCCCAGATGGGTCAGGGCATGATAGAGCCCGTATGCCGCGCCGATGGTATCCCCGTCCGGGGACTTGTGGCAGAGGATCAGAATGTCATCTGCCGTTCCCAGCAGCATGCAGCAGTTGTGAATATCGGTAAACATAGGCCGCTCCTTTTATTTATCCAGGTCGTAGAGAATCCGGGCGATGTCCGCACTGTATTCGATGGAATCATCGCTGATGAAGTGGAATTCCGGGGTCCGGCGCATCTTGAGCCGGCTGCCGATCTCCCGGCGGATAAATCCAGCGGCACTCTTCAGGCCTTCCACAGCACGGTTGGCAGCTTCCAGGCCGTCCAGCGAGCTGATATAGACCTTGCAGTAGGACTGATCCCCGGACAGATCCACCTTGACAATGCTGATCATACCGGTGATGCGGGGGTCCTTGAGCATACGGAAAATATCGGTGAGTTCCCGACGGATATCCTCCGTCAGGCGGTCATGTCTGTGAGAAGCCATCTCGTAGCCTCCTTTTTAAGACGGCGAAGCGGGGCGGATCAGTTGTCCGCTCCGCCTGCCGGTTTGTGTATTCCAGTTAAAATCAGTCGCGGTATTCTTCGGTGATATAGGCCTCGAAGATATCGCCTTCCTTGATGTCCGCAAACTTCTCCAGGGTAACACCGCACTCATAGCCCTTGGCTACTTCCTTGGCATCGTCCTTGAAGCGCTTGAGGCTGGACATCTCGTCCTCAGCCACTACAATGCCGTCACGCACAACACGGATCTTGGCATTCCGGGCCAGCTTGCCGTCCAGCACATAGCAGCCCGCTACGGTACCGACGCTGGAGATCTTGTAAACCTGACGCACTTCGGCACGGCCCAGATCCACATCCCGGTACTTGGGAGCCAGCATGCCCTTCATGGCATCAGTGATCTCGTTGATGGCATCATAGATGATGCGGTACAGACGGATCTCCACATCTTCCCGCTCTGCCATCTCCTTGGCAACGGGGTCGGGACGGACATTGAAGCCAACGATGATGGCATTGGAAGCGTTCGCCAGCATAACATCCGACTCGCTTACCGCACCAACAGCGCCATGGATTACCTTGACCCGGACCTCCTCGTTGGAGATCTTCTCCAGCGACTGCTTCACAGCTTCCACCGAGCCCTGTACATCTGCCTTGACGATGATGGGCAGTTCCTTCATCTCGCCCTCGGAGATCTGGGAGAACAGGTTATCCAGGGTTACCTTGCGGTAAGCGCTGAACTGCTCCTCCTTGGCCTCCTGCTTACGCTGCTCTACCAGTTCCTTGGCAAGGCGCTCGTCCTCGACTGCGTGGAAGGTATCGCCCGCGGCGGGAACCTCGGCCAGACCGGTGATCTCCACCGGCATGGACGGACCGGCAGCCTGGATGCGGTTGCCCCGGTCATCGAGCATCACACGCACACGGCCCAGGGCAGCGCCGGCGATGATGACATCACCGGTATGCAGGGTACCATTCTGTACCAGCATGGTGGCAACGGGACCACGGCCCTTGTCCAGACGGGCCTCGATGACAGTACCGGTCGCCATACGGTTGGGGTTGGCCTTGAGTTCCTGTACCTCTGCCACCAGGTTGATCATCTCCAGCAGGGTGTCGATGTTCTCGCCGGTCTTGGCGGAAACGGGAACACAGATCACATCGCCGCCCCACTCTTCAGGAACCAGACCGTACTCGGTGAGCTCCTGCTTTACCTTGTCGGGGTTGGCGGTGGGCTTATCGATCTTGTTGATGGCTACAATGATGGATACATTGGCAGCCTTGGCATGGTTGATGGCTTCAACGGTCTGGGGCATGATGCCGTCGTCCGCAGCCACAACCAGTACGGCAATATCGGTGACCTGAGCGCCGCGGGCACGCATGGCGGTGAATGCCTCGTGTCCGGGGGTATCCAGGAAGGTGATGGCCTCGCCGTTGATGCGTACCTGATAGGCGCCGATGTGCTGGGTAATGCCGCCGGCCTCACCGGTGGTGACATTGGTCTTGCGGATGGCATCCAGCAGGGAGGTCTTACCATGGTCAACGTGACCCATTACAACCACGATGGGGCTTCTCTTGACCAGATCCTCGTCCTTGTCCTCCTCGGGCTCGAACAGACGCTCCTCGATGGTGACAAAGACTTCCTTCTCAACCTTGGCGCCGATTTCCATGGCAACCAGGGCAGCGGTATCGTAGTCGATGACATCCGAGATGGAAGCCATAACGCCGACGCTCATCAGACGCTTGATGATCTCAGCGGCCTGTACCTTCAGACGGGAAGCCAGTTCGCCGACGGTGATCTCATCGGGGATCTTGATCTCCAGACGCTGACGGCGCTGACGCTCCATCTCCAGACGGCGCATCTGCTCAGCTTCCTGCTCCTTGCGGCTCTTGACCGGCTTGCCCCGGCGCTGGGACTTCTGGTTGAGCTTCTGCTTCTTGACAAAGTTATCCTTCTGGGAGCTGGCAGGGGCAATGCGCTCATACCGCTCGTTGTACTTATCCAGCTCTACATTGGCAGCACGGGTGTCCACATGGGTCACATTCTGGCGCACCTCGACCTTTTCGGTCTTTTCCGCACCCCGGGTATCCAGAGTGGTAGTGGCCTGACGGGCAGCTGCCGGCTTCTTCTGATGCTTCTGGTTCTGCTGGGCCGGACGCTTCTCCTCCTGCTTCTGGGCAGGCTTTTCAGCCGGCTTCTGAGCCTCAGCCTTCTTGGGCTCAGGCTTCTTCTCGGTGTGAGCCTGCTTCTCAGCCGGCTTCTCCTGAGGCTTCTTCTGCTCTGCGGGCTTGGGAGCCAGACGCTCGGCACGCTTCTTTTCGCCGTCAGCAAAATACTGATCGAAGCTCTTGACCTCGCCCTTCTTGGAGTAGTACTCCACTACATAGTTGAGTTCCTGATCCACCAGTACGGCAGTGGCCTTCTTCTGCTCGCCGAAACGGGCTTCGATCAGGTCGATGAGTTCTTTATTGGAAACACCAAGATCTTTGGCAAGATCGTTGAGTTTGCACTTTTCTGTCATATTGTCTGGTCCTCCTTCTCATGTGCGGGCAGATGCTTGAGAAACATCCTGACAAAGCCCTCGTCGCTGACAGCCAGTATTCCTGCACGCTTATGCAGCAGTCTGTCGATGTCCCCCATCTGGAACGGTGCGTCAAACCAGCGAATCTCATATTGCTGCGCTATCCGCACGATTTCCTTCCGGCTTTTGGGTGACAGGTCTTCGGACAGCAGCACCAGGGCCGCTGTACCGTTTTTGCAGGCTGTGCTGACCGCGTCAAATCCCAATATCAGTTTGCCCGCTTTCCGGGCCAGTCCAATGGATGGAAGCAAGCTGTCATTCATGTGATTCCAGCTCCTTCCCGATCCGTTCATATACCTCAGCGGGGATCTCACAGGAGAATGCCCGTTCCAGCCGCCGGGCCTTCTGGGCCTTGGCAAGGCATTCCGGGTCCGGGCAGAGATAGGCACCCCGTCCCGGCTTCTTGCCGGTGGTATCCAGGGAGATCTCTCCTTCGGGGCTGCGCACCACCCGGATCAGTTCCCGCTTCGATTTCTGCTCCATGCAGCCGACACACCGGCGCATGGGGATCTTCTTGATCATATCATGCCCCCCTTTCCTGCGTTTTCAAGGCTGCGAAGAAATTATTCTTCGCCATAGAAACCGCTCTCAGGGCGGATATCGATCTTCCAGCCGGTGAGCTTGGCAGCCAGACGGGCATTCTGACCCTTGTTGCCGATGGCCAGCGAGAGCTGGTTATCCGGTACAGTGACCTTGCAGCTGCGGGCTTCCTCGTCCTCGATCTCCACATTCAGCACATCAGCCGGAGCCAGGGCCGCACCGATGAACTCCCGGATATCCTCCGAGTACTTGACTACATCGATCTTCTCGCCGCCCAGCTCTTCCACGATGCCCGATACACGGGTGCCCTTGGGACCGATGCAGGCGCCCACGGCGTCCACATCCGGGTTCTTGGACCAGACTGCCATCTTGGTACGGGAACCGGCTTCCCGGGCAGTGGACTTGATCTCGATGGTGCCGTCATAGATCTCCGGCACTTCCATCTCAAACAGGCGCTCCACCAGACCAGCCCGGGTACGGGAGATCTTCATGCGGGGGCCCTTGTCGCCGGCAAATACATCCATGACATAGACACGGATGCGCTGACCATCGGCGAAGGTCTCGCCGGGCACCTGCTCGCTCTTGGGCAGGACAGCCTCAGTCTTGTTCACCAGTTCCAGGGTCACATTGCCGGTCTTGGCATCGGTGCGCAGTACAGTGGCAGTGATGATGTCATTGCAGTGGCTCTGATACTCCTGCATGATGCGCTCCCGTTCCGCTTCCCGGATGCCCTGCCGGATCACATGCTTGGCAGCCTGGGCCGCGATGCGTCCGAAGTCCTTGGTCTCCAGCGGGATCTCAATGATGTCGCCCACAGCGGCAGTCTTGTTGTACTTGGCAGCCTCAGCCTTGAGGATCTCATTGGCGGGGTCCTCGATCTCCTCTACAACGGTCTTGCGCACCGCTACATAGAAGCGTCCGGTCTCGGGGTTGATCTCCACTACATTGTCCTCAGCGCCGTTCTCGTCCCGCTTGATGGCGATGGAGATGGCGGCTTCGATCTTTTCGATCAGGTACTGCATGGGGATGCCCTTTTCCTTTTCCAGCATCGCCAGTGCTTCAAAAAATTCCTTATTCATTTTTCCCAGTTCCTCCTGCTAGTCTGCTGTATCACTCTGAATCCTCCGCCAGTTCGGCAGAGGCATAATCGTAATTGTCCACAAGGCGAACATAGGCCGCTTCCGACCGCTCAAAGGTCATTTCATTTTCCTCATCCAGCTGGATGGTGACCCCATTTTCATCGCTGGCAGTGAGCACACCGGTGAAGTCCCGGACACCGTCCACCGGACGGATCAGACGGACAGTCACCTCTGAGCCCAGATACTTCTGGAAGTGCCAGTCCCGGGTCAGTTCCCGTTCCACTCCCGGCGAACCGATCTCCAGATAGTAGCTCTGGTCGATGGGATCGGCTTCATCCAGCAGCTTGTTCATCTCCCGGGTATAGGCTTCGCACTCGCCCATGGTGAGTCCTTCGTCCTTATCGATGAAGATGCGCAGGAACCAGGAGCTGCCCTCCTTTTCAAAGCGGACATCCCAGATGGTGAGTCCCATCCGTTCCGCAACCGGGGCTGCCAGTGCCGTTACCACTGCGACGGTATTGGGTTTCTTGCCTTTTTTAGCGCCAGACGGCATTCTTTGATACACCTCGTTTTCCTTGACTTGCTCCAACATAAGAAAAGAGCGGGTGTTATCACCCACTCCTTTTTCCCATAATCTACAAGTAGAAGTATATCATACTTTTTCCGGGATAGCAACAGTTTTTTTCTGTAAAAACCCGCTCCCGGGCCGCAAAAAACGGCGCCGCAGCCACGCAGCGCCGTTTTATCGTGTCAGAAACAGGGGTTACCGCAGCTTGGCGAGCTGAGTGGTGAGCAGTTCCACAAAAGCGGGACGGTCCACATCATGCAGCACCAGTACATTCTTCTCCTTGTGGGTGTGGTCGAACCAGTCCACAATGGTCTTGCCCAGGGTATACTGACCGTTGACGTCAATATCCACATGGCAGAGCTTGCCGGTGAAGATCTCAGGCTTGAGCAGATAGGCCACAGCACAGGGATCATGCAGGGTGCAGCCGGGCAGATGCTCCACCTCATAGTGGTAGCGGCTGAAGTAGTCGATGAGCTCCGCAGCCAGTACCGAGCAGCGGTTGCCGTTTGCACGGATCACCTCATTCTCCTCCCGGGTGACATAGGCCTTGTGGGTCACATCCAGGCCGGACATGATGATCGGGATGCCCGAATCGAACATGATCTTGGCAGCCTCGGGGTCAGCGAGGATATTGAACTCTGCCGCAGCGGTCCAGTTGCCCATATAGAAGCCGCCGCCCATGATGGAGAACTCCTTGATCTTCTTCTTGAGATCGGGGCGCACAGCCAGCAGGATGCCGATGTTGGTCATCGGGCCGGTGGGACAGATGGTCACCGGCTCCTCGGCCTCCTCCAGCACCTTGCAGAGCAGCTCGAAAGCGGTGAGGTTGCAGGGGGTCAGGTCGGGTTCGGGCAGCCTGGGGCCGTCCAGACCCGATTCGCCGTGGACGATCTCAGTACCGCTCAGGGCCTTGCGCACCATGGGCTGAGCCGCACCGCGGGCCACCGGTACATCCAGACCGATGACGGTCAGTACCCGGCGGGCATTGTAGAAGGTCTTATCCACCGACTGGGCGCCGCCCACGGTGGTTACAGCCCGGAGATCGAACACATCGCTTGCGGATGCAGCCAGCATCAGCGCAATGGCGTCGTCATGTCCGGGATCGCAGTCAATAATCAGCGGGATCTTTGCCATCTTGTTTCCTCCCCTTACTTGTCCAGCTTGCTCATCGCTTCGATGAACAGCTCGGCAAACTTCTCACGGTCCACACCGTACAGGACGGTGGCATTCTTTTCCTTGCCCTCATAGTTGCCGGGATCGCAGACAGTGGTACCGGCAGTAAGGCTGCCCTCCAGCTCGATGTCCACATGGCACTGCTTCTCCACGAAGATCTCGGGATGACAGAGGTAAGCCACGGCACAGGCATCGTGGATGGTGCAGCCGGGCAGCTTCTCCACCTCGTAGTGGTAACGGCTGAAGAAGTCAATGAGCTCAGCGGCAAAGACAGCGATGCGTCCGCCCTTCTGACGGAGGATCTCATTCTCTTCCCGGGTGATGTAGGCCTGATGGGTCACATCCAGACCAGCCATCACGATGGGCACGCCGGAGTTGAATACAATACTGGCGGCCTCGGGGTCCACATAGATGTTGTACTCGGCAGCCGGGGTCCAGTTGCCGGTGTAAGCGCCGCCGCCCATGAGGGAGATGCGCTCGATCTTCTCCTTGAGGTCAGGACGCACCAGGAACAGCGCCGCAATGTTGGTCAGCGGGCCGGTGGGCACCAGAGTGATCTTCTCCTCGCTCTCCTCGATGGTCTTGATGAGCAGCTGCAGAGCCGACATCTTCTTAGGAGCAAAGCCGGGTTCGGGCATAGCCGGGCCGTCCAGACCGGACTGACCGTGTACCATCTCGGTAACGCCTTCCTCAAAGATGGAAGGACGCATCAGCGGATGGTCCGCGCCCATGGCAACAGGAATGTTGTGTACCCCCGCGAAGGTCAGTACCCGCAGAGCATTGCGGGTGGTCTTTTCCAGGGTCTGGTTGCCGGCAACAATGGTCACCGCCTTGATCTCCAGCTTTTCCGGCTCGGAAAGCGCCCACAGCATTGCCAGGGCGTCGTCATGTCCGGGGTCACAGTCCATAATAATCGGGATTTTCCTCATATTGATCCTCCTGTATTGTTCTGCCGCAATATGGCAGCAATTCCCTTGATCGTTCTGAATCACTCAGAGCTGCACCGGTTCCAGTTCGGCTGCCATTACCTCATCTATGGTGGGAGCCGAAGCAGCTGCTCCATGACGGGATACACTGATGCCCGCTGCCTTGGAAGCGATCTGCATGGTCTCCTCCACCGCACGGCCCTGCGCCTGGCCTGCCAGGAAGAAGCCGGTGAATACATCGCCTGCCGCGGTGGTATCCACAATGGTGGTATTATAGGCCGGGTGACGGATCACCTGGTCCCGGTCGATATACATGGCGCCGCGGCGTCCCAGGGTGACGACCACCCGGAGATCCGGGAAGCGTTCCCGGAACCAGCGGACATAGGCCTCCTCGGTATCCTGACCCGAGAGATCCTTGACCTCCACCTCATTGAGCACCAGCCAGCTGAGCTTTTCCAGCGGCATGCGATGGATGGTCTCATCATAGGGGGAGGGATTCAGGGCAATCTTCATGCCCCGCTTGTAGGCTTCTTCAATAATATAGTGGGTAGTATTGATCTCATTCTGCAGCACTACCATATCGCCGCTTTCGAACTGATCCAGTACACTGTCCACATAGGCTTCATCAATGTTGTAGTTGGAGCCATGGAAGATCAGGATACAGTTCTGACCACGGCTGTCCACCTGGATCATGGCATGACCGCAGACCTCATCGCCGCCCTTCAGGAAGCGGACATCCGCGCCATGCTGTTCCAGTTCCCGGCGGAACACCTCGGCAGACTCTCCGGCGTTGCCAGCGTGATAGACCGGAATTCCTGCCTTAGCCAGAGCAATGGACTGGTTAAAGCCCTTGCCGCCCAGGAATGTATTGCGGTCCATGGCGCTTTTGGTCTCGCCGGGGCGCAAAAAATTGTCCACTGAATAGACATAGTCCAGATTCAGCGAACCGAAATTCAATACCTTCATCTCAGCACCTCTTTGCAGTGTGATAAACAAATGACCGGGTCCCTGCCCGGTACAACCTGTAAAAACAGCGCAAACACAGTCAAAAATACGCTATTGGTATAAGTATATCGGGAATGTAAAAGGATTGTCAACCAAAAGTCATCTGAAATTTACACAATGTTTTAATGGAAATGCTGTCGAATCTATCGGAAATGTTGGACTTCCTGCAAAAAAACCTGGTCATGAAAAAACCAGGGGTTCTGAAGGATCAGGAGTCAAATTCCGGGCGTTCCCGGACAAATCCAGCCACAACATGGAAATAGGGGATCAGGCTTTCCTCTTCACAGTTGGTCAGGCGGCGGTAGACCTTGCTCACCGGACCGAACCGGACGCCCATCTGATCCAGCACCGGTTCGCCCTCGACGATCACCCACTGACAGCCGCTGTCCTGCGGGACACTCAGACGGATGCACTCTCCCAGATAGGCTCCGAAGATCAGGGCCACACTGTACACCTGATCCTCTGTGGGCTCGGAGTGATGGATGTCCTCATGGTAGATCTGCAGGATCTCGTCCAGAACCGATACGCTGGCAGGGGTGTAGTCCAGCACCTTCCCGAGGCTGGCGGCATACTCCACCGCAGTGGCGGCAAGATTTTCACAGCTTTTGGCTGCAGTATTCTGTATCTCCATATTTCTTCTGTCCTTTCCTTGGGCGGTCTGCCGGAGTAAGAAAAAAGACGACTACGAATGCCGTAATCGTCTGATTTTGGAGCTGCTAACCAGATTCGAACTGGTGACCTCGTCCTTACCAAGGACGTGCTCTGCCTACTGAGCCATAGCAGCATTTCTGATTTATTTTTGTGGGCCATCGCTGACTGCTTGTTTATTATATCAATCCGATTGCCGGATGTCAATACTTTTTTTGAAAGTTTTTCTGCTTTTTTCGCTGCTTCTGCAAAAACCGCATCACTACGCGCTTTTTCGGGTGGCCTGTCCAGTATGTTTTTCTTCATTTCGGGGGTTCCCCGCGGATTTTCCAAAAATAATTTTTCCCCCTTCCTCAAAATTTTCTTCCGTGCCGGATCACTCCCCTCCCTCTCCTGCCCGGGATCTCCTCCGGCGGTACAGTCCGCCCCCGGCCTTTCCGGTGCGATTCCCCATGCCTTTATTTTTTCCCGGCAGAAAATCCCTCACACTTTTCCCGCCGGCAGAATAGGATGGAGCAAACCACTGAATAGGAGGTTTTGATTGAATATGACATGTTCCAATAATTCCTGCAATTCCTGCTCCAGCATCTGGGGCTCCTGCAATAGATGTTCGTCCTGCGGCTGCAACAGCGGCTGCTCCAGCTCCAGTGGCTGTTACGGCTCCTGCGGATGCAGCAGCTGCTCCGGTTCTTCCCGTTCCGGTTCCTGCGGCTGTTCCAGCTGTACTGCCCACACCGGCTGCTCCGGCTCCTGTGGCTGCAACAATGGCTGCAGCAGCGGCTGTAATGGCAGCTGCAACGGCAACTGCACCTATACACAACTTCGTGTAACCATTCCTGCCAGCGGCGTCTGCAAGGTCTGCTGCTCGGGGATCGCCATCAACTCGGTCAACACCGCACTGATCTCGGGACGGTATGTCACCAGTGTCAGCTACACTGCCACCATGGACTATATCGACCGCTGCGGCTGCCGCCGTACTGCCACCACTACACAGACTACCCAGGTTTATCTGCCTGAGTCCTGCATGCGCTTCACCAATGTATGTGCCAGAGTGGTACGCCGCAATGCTGTGAACAACTGCTGCGGCGCCGGAATCTGTGCCGTACTGCAGGTTTGCTGCCGGTAACCATACCTTTGCTGTCCGGACGGACAGCGCCATGGGGACCAACCGCCCACCCCGGACGGTTGGTCCCTTTTTTCTGCCAGAACAAAAGCAGCCGGAGCATTGCCCCGGCTGTTTTTACTCTATTCATGCTGGTTCCAGCGGCCTCCATGCTGATGCTGACCGCCTCCGTAGGACTCCTCTTCATCGCCGTCCTGACAGGCATCGATCCGGTCCCGGAGCTCCCGCATGGTCATGCCGGCGGCCTCCTCCGGCGTAATGCTCGGATCAAGGGCATGCAGCTCCTCATAGGCGTGGTACTTGCCCAGGGGCAGCCCCAGGGCCTGGGCCTCAGCCAGATCCTCCGAGCTGCCGGCGTAGCAGTGCGCGTTGCTCTCGCCGGAGGTACAGCGCCGGGCACAGCGGAGGATCTCCTGCTGCTGCACCTCATTGTCGCCGCTCACCACGATGGAGAGGACCCCATCGTCCGCCAGGCACTGCTGGATGGCGTCACTGGCGATGATCTGCCCCAGGGCGTCATCATAGCTCATGAACCGGACATTCAGCTCAGCTGCCAGGGCAGTACCGTCATCGTTGAGCCCTTCCACAGTGATGACCCGGTCGAACCGGTTGATCTCCAGCTCCACCGAGGGGTTGATGTCAATGCTGATGGCAGAAGTCGGGGTGAAATAGGCCTGATAGCCGCTCAGACCCACCACCAGCAGGGCCGCGCAGGCCAGAGCCGGTGCCAGACGCCGGAATCCTCCGCTGCGCCGCCGGGGCTCCGGAGCTGTATAATTCCCGGTTTTCTCCCGCAGGAAAGCCCGTGTGGACTCTTTCAGTTCAGGATCAGCGTGGATGCTGTCAAATGCCTCTTTCAGATTTTTACTCAAAGTCCTCACCTCCCAGCATCTTTCGCAGTTCGTCCCGGGCACGGGTCAGCAGTGTATAGACGGTATTGGGATTTTTATGCAGAATGGTTCCGATCTCGGGCGCCGTATAGCCCTCATAATAGTGCAGATAGACCACATCCCGGTACTTGTCCGGCAGTGCCAGCACCGCTTCCAGCACTTCCCGGTGGTCTTCCGGCACCTGATCCGGCTGCTCCAGCAGATCATCCAGCGAAACGGTCCGGCTCCGGAAAAAACTCCGGAGAAGATCCTTGCAGGCATTGATAGTCACCCGGATAAACCAGGCTTTCTCATGCTCCTCGCTCTCAAATTCCGTGGTGCCGGTGACATACTTCAGAAAAACTGTCTGAAAGATGTCCTCGGTATCCGCATGATTCTTCAGATGAATCATACAGACCCGCCGGACCAGATCCGCATAGCGGTCAATGGCCCGGTTCGCCTCCCATTCACTCCGCATAAGCCCCAAACCCTCTTTTTATATCCGAATCCTTACCGGTTTCTGCCGCATCCGCCTTCGCCGTAATAATCGCAAACCCCATCGCCATCGGCGTCCGCATAGCCGCAGCCGCCCTGTCCGGCATAGTCGCAGACACCATCGTTATCCTCGTCCACAAAGCGCCAGCCAGCGCCCTGACCGGCATAATCACAGACGCCGTCATTGTCCTCGTCGGTGTAAGCCCAGCCGGAGGACGGTGCAGTATAGTCACAGATGCCATCACGGTCAGCAGCACGGTAACCGCCCGGAGCAGCCAGGGAAGTGGTGATGCCAGCAGCCAGGATCATAGCGAATACAGAACCCATAAGAACCTTTTTCATAGATGTTTCCTCCTGAATTATAAATCAAATTTCATCTTTTTCAACCGGTTTCACTACTAATACGATTGAAAACCAGAAATCCATTCAGCATCCAAAAAAATTCTGAGGAAAATTTCAACTTTTCATACGCAAAAAAGAAGCACCCGAAAAACGGATGCTTCTTAGCATGGCTCCCCAAGTTGGACTCGAACCAACGACCCTGCGATTAACAGTCGCATGCTCTACCGACTGAGCTATT
>NZ_JACSNR010000040.1 GCF_016901815.1 Hydrogenoanaerobacterium saccharovorans | reverse complement strand
CCCATAATTTGCTTTACAGTTATTCTCGTTTCGTTTTCATTGTTCAATTTTCAATGTGCAAGTTTCGCTTTTCCGTCCCAGGGCCCGGGACTCGAGTCACTCTCCGCTTTTACCGATTATACCTTCGGTTGAATCGTGTCGTAACCGCTTCTCTTTCCCTGTGCCGCAAAAGCTATGGTGGGCTAAAGTGGACTCGAACCACCGACCTCACGATTATCAGTCGTGTGCTCTAACCAGCTGAGCTATTAGCCCGCGTTTCGGAAGCCAGTCTCCATTCCACACCCTCTCCTGGTGGAGATGAGGAGGATCGAACTCCTGACCCCCTGCGTGCAAAGCAGGTGCTCTCCCAGCTGAGCTACACCCCCGTATCAGAGGCTGTGGACTCTCGCCTTCGCTTCCCCATTTTGAA
>NZ_JACSNR010000039.1 GCF_016901815.1 Hydrogenoanaerobacterium saccharovorans | reverse complement strand
GAAAACAGAGATTTTAAAACTCGACCCGTTCCTGAAGCTGGGAAAACCAGCAAAAATTGCCGGATACTTTGGAGGTAAGGCGGGGTATCTGAAGGCGGTACAGGAATTGGAACAGGCGATTTATACAGACGAGGTAGTGTAATCCATGAGTAATTTAACAGGGTTTGTGAAACGGCTGCGAGACATTATGCGCAACGATGCCGGTATCAACGGCGACGCCCAGCGCATTGAGCAGATTGCCTGGATGCTGTTTCTGAAAGTATATGATGCCAAGGAGCAGGACTGGGAGTGGGACGATGAGGAATACACCTCCATCATTCCGGAGGAATGCCGCTGGCAGAACTGGGCGCATGATGATAAATCCGGTACCGCACTGACAGGCGACAAACTGCTGGATTTCGTCAACAACACATTGTTTCCAACACTGAAAAATCTGCCGGTGGATGCCTCTACCCCTATCAAAAAGGCTATT
>NZ_JACSNR010000038.1 GCF_016901815.1 Hydrogenoanaerobacterium saccharovorans | reverse complement strand
CGGTACCGCACTGACAGGCGACAAACTGCTGGATTTCGTCAACAACACATTGTTTCCAACACTGAAAAATCTGCCGGTGGATGCCTCTACCCCTATCAAAAAGGCTATTGTACAGACTACTTTCGCCGATGCCAACAACTATATGAAGGATGGTGTTTTGCTTCGTCAGGTCATCAACGTCATCGATGAATTGGATTTTAGCGATTATGAGGAAAGCCACGCTTTTGGGGAAATCTATGAAACTATTCTGAAAGAGCTGCAGAGTGCCGGTTCTGCCGGTGAATTCTATACTCCCAGAGCGGTTACTGACTTTATGGCACAGGTTATCAAACCACAGATCGGGGAAACCATGGCTGATTTTGCTTGTGGTACCGGCGGTTTTATTGTCAGCTGGCTGAAGGAGCTGCATAAGCAGGTAAAAACCACTGAGGATGAGGAGGCATACAGCAATTCCATTTACGGTATTGAGAAAAAGCAGTTTCCCTATATGCTCTGCGTCACCAATCTTCTGCTGCATGGGCTGGATGTACC
>NZ_JACSNR010000037.1 GCF_016901815.1 Hydrogenoanaerobacterium saccharovorans | reverse complement strand
GCTCTTTTCGAGTCAATGGCTTTTTATCAAAAGCTACATGGCAGATGAAGTCAAAATCATCCACATCAGTCATATTCTGATCAGCTTTCATCAGCTCCAGATCAATGCCTCGTTCGTAGAGCAGATCACGAATCTGCTCCTTCTTCTCCTGCGCTGACCACTGACGGATGAAGTTATCCAGAGAGGCATATTCGCCCCGGATATTTTCTTTGGTGTAGTCCACGATACTCTCCTGACGCAGCAGTTTCCCGTTTGCGTCGTACACCGATACAGTTTTATGGATAATTTGCACCTTGCAGCCGTGCTTGTCCACAATGGGCTTATGTTTCGGCTCCGGCGGAGTTTCCCGATCTTCTTTTCCATCGCCATCCGGCGGTTTTTGGGGATCAGCCTGCTTTCCGCCCGGCGTGAACCCTTCATCAATTTCGATGGGGCCATCCCATTCCGGATCAGCGAACAGGCGGGTGACATTGCGGAAATCCATGACCACAAAGTGTGTCTTGCCCTCTTTTTCCCGCAGACGGGTGCCACGGCCGATGATCTGCT
>NZ_JACSNR010000036.1 GCF_016901815.1 Hydrogenoanaerobacterium saccharovorans | reverse complement strand
GCTCTTTTCGAGTCAATGGCTTTTTATCAAAAGCTACATGGCAGATGAAGTCAAAATCATCCACATCAGTCATATTCTGATCAGCTTTCATCAGCTCCAGATCAATGCCGCGTTCGTGGAGCATATCACGGATCTGTTCCTTCTTCTCCTGGGCTGACCACTGGTGGATAAAGTTATCCAATGAAGCATACTCACCCCGGATATTTTCCTTGGTGTAGTCCACAATGCTCTCCTGGCGCAGCAGTTTCCCGTTTGTGTCATACACCGACACAGTTTTATGGATAACCTGCACCTTACAACCATTTTTGTCCACAATTGGTTTGTGTCGTTGCTCCGGCGGTGCTCCCCGACCCTCTTTCCCATTGCCATCCGGCGAATCTTTGGAGGCAGGCAGTTTTCCGCCTGGAGTAAAGGCTTCATCTATCTCAATGGGACCGTCCCATTCCGGATCAGCGAACAGGCGGGTGACATTGCGGAAATCCATGACCACAAAGTGTGTCTTGCCCTCTTTTTCCCGCAGACGGGTGCCACGGCCGATGATCTGCT
>NZ_JACSNR010000035.1 GCF_016901815.1 Hydrogenoanaerobacterium saccharovorans | reverse complement strand
GGCGGAGCATGGTTGTCTTTCCGGTTCGCCGCAGACCAAAGACCAGGCAGACACGGTCATACTCCTTTCCGTAGAGATACCCTTCCAGTTGGTCAAAGCAGTCACGGAGTTCCCAGTTTTTCACCCCTTGAGACATGGCCTCCAAACCCTTGCCGATGATCACGCTGGTTTCAAAATCCAGCTTGGGCTGACGAACTTTTGGCATTCCGGACCGTAACTCCTTCAGCTGCGCCTGCAGGGATTTGCGCTGTTCGATCTGCTCCCGCAGTGGTTCCATTTCTCCGTCCCGGAGATACTGGCTACGCTTTTTCCCGCCCTCCGTCCACTGGTGGTAATATTGAATCTTGCCATTGATTGTCTTCTTTGAGATATACCCAACTGGCAATTCCGCAATCTTTTTCTCCAGTTCCTGAATCATTTTCTGTCTTTGCAGCTCGTCCATACCGCACCTCCTTTATTTTTTATTATACCCTCTCGCCTTTGGATATGCAAGGGGTTATAGGGGGTTATGATGGCAGAACAAGAAAACTATGAAGGAAGAAGTAACGGCTTATCGCAAGCAGCAAAAGGAA
>NZ_JACSNR010000034.1 GCF_016901815.1 Hydrogenoanaerobacterium saccharovorans | reverse complement strand
AATAAATATCCCCCCGCAAAGCGGGGGGTATTTCCGTTTCGGGCATAGCCCTAATACTACAGGCAACGCACAAGTGCGCTTTTTGTTGGCCTGCCAGCCACGCATAGGATTACTTGCTACCCGTAAACGGGTCTCTGGGATCGTAAAGACTTATTTGATCACTTTCTCGATCCATCTTTAATTGGTTCTCGATATACTCTTTTATTGCTTTTGTATTCTTTCCTACTGTGTCTACGTAATATCCTTTGCACCAAAATTCACGGTTCCGATATGCAAACTTCATGTTCCCAAACTTTTGAAATATCATTAAACTGCTTTTTCCCTTGAGGTATCCCATAAATCCCGATACACTCATTTTGGGGGGAATACTTAGAAGCAGATGGATGTGATCCGGGCATACTTCTCCCTCTATGATCTCAACCCCCTTCCATTGACACAGTGTTCTGATGATATCTCTTATTGCCACTCTTTTTTCGTTATAGAATACTTTCCTTCTGTACTTTGGTGCAAATACCACATGATATTTACAATTCCACTTCGTATGTGCTAAACTGTTTGTGATGTTATTTTGCTCTGGCATTTTAATGTCCTCCTAATGTGTTTTTCGGTGTAACTGGCAGGTCAC
>NZ_JACSNR010000033.1 GCF_016901815.1 Hydrogenoanaerobacterium saccharovorans | reverse complement strand
CCTTGTCAAAGCCCTCCTCGGTAATCTCCTGCCGGTCATTCCACCAATCCAATACCGGCTGGAAATGCTCCAGTTTCATCGGCTTGGTTTTGGAGAAGTGCTTATAGCCCTCCGGCATATCCAGACGATAAAACCATGTTCCCTCAGTGGGATGGGTATTGTCAAAGAACAGGATATTGGTAGTAATCGAGGTATACGGTGAGAATACGCTGCCCGGCAGCCGGATGATGGTGTGCAGGTTGAATTCCCGCAGCAGCTTCTTTTTGATGTTCACCTTGGCATTGTCAGTACCGAACAGGAAGCCGTCGGGCAGAATCACTGCTGCCCGGCCTCCCTGCTTCAGTCGGTACATAATCACCGACATAAACAGATCAGCAGTCTCACTGCTGGACAGGTCATCAGGGAAATGATTCTTCACATCAGCCTTTTCTGATCCGCCATACGGAGGATTCATCAGAATGACATCCACCTTATCGCTTTCGGTATAGTCCAGCACATCATGTAGCAGTGTATTGGCATGGTATACCTGCGGTACATCCAGCCCATGCAGCAGAAGATTGGTGACGCAGAGCATATAGGGAAACTGCTTTTTCTCAATACCGTAAATGGAATTGCTGTATGCCTCCTCATCCTCAGTGG
>NZ_JACSNR010000032.1 GCF_016901815.1 Hydrogenoanaerobacterium saccharovorans | reverse complement strand
CCACTGAGGATGAGGAGGCATACAGCAATTCCATTTACGGTATTGAGAAAAAGCAGTTTCCCTATATGCTCTGCGTCACCAATCTTCTGCTGCATGGGCTGGATGTACCTCAGGTATACCATGCGAATACGCTGCTTCATGATGTGCTGGACTATACCGAAAGCGATAAGGTGGATGTCATTCTGATGAATCCTCCGTACGGCGGATCAGAAAAGGCTGATGTAAAAAATCACTTTCCCACCGATCTGGCCAGCAGCGAAACCGCCGATCTGTTCATGTCGGTGATTATGTATCGGCTCAAAAAGAATGGCCGGGCGGCGGTGATTTTGCCCGACGGCTTTCTGTTCGGTACCGACAACGCCAAGGTCAACATCAAAAAGAAGCTGCTGCGGGAATTTAATTTGCACACCATCATCCGGCTGCCGGGCAGCGTATTCTCACCGTATACCTCGATTACCACCAATATCCTGTTCTTTGACAACACCCATCCCACCGAGGAGACCTGGTTCTATCGCCTGGATATGCCGGAAGGCTATAAGCACTTCTCCAAAACCAAGCCGATGAAACTGGAGCATTTCCAGCCGGTATTGGATTGGTGGAATGACCGGCAGGAGATTACCGAGGAGGGCTTTGACAAGG
>NZ_JACSNR010000031.1 GCF_016901815.1 Hydrogenoanaerobacterium saccharovorans | reverse complement strand
CCATAGCTGGTCGCTCCCCGTGCGGGAGCGTGGATTGAAATACCTGTTTCAGTCCAGACAGCTGATCAGTTTATAGGTCGCTCCCCGTGCGGGAGCGTGGATTGAAATATCGCTGATGACGGTGAAGTCTATCACAGTTACAGGTCGCTCCCCGTGCGGGAGCGTGGATTGAAATCTAACCGGGATACCTGTATTATCGACTTGCAGCAGTCGCTCCCCGTGCGGGAGCGTGGATTGAAATGCCTGGTGGGCTGTCGGATGGTATACTGTGATACGTCGCTCCCCGTGCGGGAGCGTGGATTGAAATTTTCATCGGGAGTTGAAAATTTATAAACTATAAACGTCGCTCCCCGTGCGGGAGCGTGGATTGAAATCCACGGGTTTTCTCCGGTACTAACTGGACTTCCTGTCGCTCCCCGTGCGGGAGCGTGGATTGAAATCCTTTACTAAGTGGGTTTACTCCCGGATCGCTGCTGTGTCGCTCCCCGTGCGGGAGCGTGGATTGAAATATCATTATAGGTGCTGCTTGTGCCACCTCCTTTACGTCGCTCCCCGTGCGGGAGCGTGGATTGAAATTGATCTGATTGCGGTTATTGATCGGTTGGCTATTGTCGCTCCCCGTGCGGGAGCGTGGATTGAAATCGGCTGATCATTTGCATCTTTTCCAGCTGGGTGATAGTCGCTCCCCGTGCGGGAGCGTGGATTGAAATATCATGAG
>NZ_JACSNR010000004.1 GCF_016901815.1 Hydrogenoanaerobacterium saccharovorans | reverse complement strand
CCGGGCCGGGCTCGGCGCTCTCCCCGGAGGGTTTGCTGCCCGGCGCAAACTGTGCCAGCAGCTCCCGGAGGAAGGCGGCAGCGGCGGTGAGGTATTCCTCCTCATTGCGTCCGATGGCATCCCGGGGCGTGCCCGAGTTGTCCGGCGGGTTGCCGATGCGCTCCCGGAGAAATTCCCCCAGGGTGGGGAGCTGTGCCTTCTCAGGCGCGGTTTCTTCCGGCAGTTCCCCGGTGGGCTCCTCGTGGGTAGGTTCCGGGGCATGGGACGGCTCCGGGGGCATTTCTGCCAGAGCGGGCTTTGCTGCCGGAGGGTCAGCCGGACGGGGCCTGGCTGGTTTGGGTGCCGGGGGCTGGTCGGCGGGTGATACGGGAGTCCGGCTTCGGCGATAGACCGCCATCAGATCCCGCTTATACTGCTCAATGGTCTGATCCAGCGGGCTGCCGGCGCTGTTTTTCTCCATAGTTCTGCCTCCTTGTCTGAGCGTTTTCTTTCCATGATATGAAAAACTTCCCCTCAATGTGCATGGAATCCGGGCCAGACCGGGAATTTGATGCAGATTTGACCCCTAATCTGAATGGAACCAGACGCAGGCTGCGTCAGAGAATGTGAAAAAGGAGGTGTATCAGATGCTGGAACAGCTGATCGAGCAGATCCTGCCGGTGATTATTTCAGTGATCGAACTGATCGGTATCTTTATTGTCACAGTCGGAACACTGCGTGCCTTTTTCTATTACCTGCTGGATCTGTTCAAAATCAAGAAGTATCCGGTCAAGCATGAGCTTGCCAATGCCCTTGCCACCGGACTGGAATTCAAGATGGCAGCGGAGATTCTCAAAACAGTACTGATTACCAGTCTGAGCGAGCTGACCGTGCTGGGCTGCATTATTCTGCTGCGGGCCCTGCTGTCGCTGCTGATCCATATTGAGATGAAGAATGTCGAAGAAGCCTAAGGAGGTTTTTCCATGACCAATCAGGAACTGTTTTCCTATGTAGACCACACCCTGCTCAAGCCCGAGGCCACACCCGAGCAGATTGCCGCCCTCTGTGCTGAGGCTGCGGAACATGGCACCGCGTCGGTCTGTGTCAACGGCAGCTATGTGGCGCTGGCAAAGAAGCTGCTGGACGGCAAGGCCAAGGTCTGTGCTGTAATCGGCTTCCCTCTGGGAGCCATGTCCACTGCTGCCAAGGCATTTGAGGCGGCAGAGGCCATCCGGGACGGCGCCGATGAGATCGATATGGTGATCCACATCGGACAGCTCAAGGCCGGCAACACCGACTATGTCCTGGAGGACATCAAGGCAGTAAAGGCTGCCATCGGTGATCATATCCTCAAGGTGATCATCGAAACCTGCCTGCTCACTGAGGAGGAGAAGATCACCATGTGCCGCCTGGTGACCGAGAGCGGCGCGGAATACATCAAGACCTCCACCGGATTTTCCACCGGCGGCGCCACCTTTGACGATGTGCGCCTGTTTGCCGAACATGTGGGCGAAGGTGTGAAGATCAAGGCAGCCGGCGGCATCCGCAGCCGGGAGGATATGGAGGAGTTCCTGCGGCTGGGCGCTTCCCGTCTGGGTACCAGCTCGGCAGTGAAGATCCTCTGCGGCAAGAACTGACCCATTTTACAAAATAAAAAAGGACAGATCCCCAATCCGGGGTCTGTCCTTTTTCTTATAGTGCGAAAACCGGTCAGCAGCCGGTGCGGCGGTATTCCAGCGGCAGGTCATAGCCGAAGGTACGGCGTCCGTCCTTTTCCATCGACTCGCTGACCTCCAGTACCTCATTGCTGAACCGCTCATAGAGACTAAATTTCAGTACCGGTGTAAACATGCTCTCGCTGCCGCCTTCGAACCACTCGCCGTTCTTGCGGTAGAGGGCAGGGGTGAAGGTGGCGGAGGGCCGGAGGGTCCGGTAGTCCAGGCGGCCCAGTCCGGAGGCGGTGAAGGTATCCTTGGTGTAGCCTTCGGGCATCTCATAGGAGGTCAGCTTGACGCAGTCCCCCTCCTCGGTGAACAGGAACAGATGCGGCATGGCGTTGGTGCGTCCGCCGACGGTGTAGTAGCTCTCCTCCAGCACAAATTCCCCGGCAAAGTCCTCCGGCAGATGATCGATGTGGTCGTTGATCCGGGTGTTTACATGGCGGGCTTCGGGGTATCCGGTGATCCCCTGTGCGGCAAAGCGTTCCAGCTGTACCGAGTTATCAAACGATCCGCAGAGCATTGCGGTAAATTCCCCAAGCAGTTTCATATCAATTTCCTCCCTTTGGTTGATGGCTCTACTTTACCAGCTGATTGTGTCAAACCCATGAACGAATCCCGGTGATTTTGTAAATCTGACTTAGTCAGATAAATGACAGCCCAGACATAGCGGGCGGACCGGGAGAATATAGATGGGTAAAAAGACAGGCTTTGGAAAGGAGCGAGAGTATGTCGGAAGGACAGAAGGACGCAGGACGGGTCACCGGGCTGACCGATGGGGAGGCAGCGGCGATCCGGAAAACGGCGGGACGCAATACGGTGCACCGGGGGAAGAAACAGAACCCCCTGAAGCTCTTTGCGGGACAGCTGGGGGATCTGATGACCATGATCCTGCTGGTGTGCGCGGGGCTATCCGTACTCATGGGGGAGGGCACCGAAGCACTGGCGATGATTGTCATTGTGCTGGTGAACGCCTTGATCGGCTTCCTGCAGGAGTACCGCACCGAACGCACCCTGGAGGCGCTCACCCGTCTGGCGGCGCCCACAGCCCGGGTGATCCGGCAGGGGGTGCGCAGGGAGATCCCGGCGGAAGAGCTGGTACCGGGGGATCTGGTGCTGATTGCCGCCGGGGATAAGATTCCGGCGGACTGCCGGATCATCGGCGACGGAACCGTAAGCTGTGACGAGTCGCTGCTCACCGGGGAGTCAGTGCCAGTGGAAAAGAGCCGCCTGGGGGACAGTTCTCTCAGAATGGGGACGCTGGCGGTGAAAGGGAACTGTCAGGCCGAGGTGACTGCCATCGGCATGCAGACCGAGATGGGTAAGATTGCCGGCATGCTGGAGGAGATCGCTCCGGAGATGACTCCGCTGGCCCAGCGTCTGGAACAGCTGGGGAAGGTGATTGCCGCCGGGTGTCTGGGCATCTGTGCCGTGGTGGCAGCCATCGGAATTTTCCGGGGCGAGAACCCCTTTGATATGATCCTGATGGGAATCTCCCTGGCGGTGGCGGCAGTGCCGGAGGGGCTTCCAGCCATTGTGACCGTGGCACTGGCTCTGGCGGTGCGGCGGATTCTGCGGCGGGGCACTCTGGTGAAGAGCCTGCACGCCGTGGAAACACTGGGCTGTGCCCAGGTGATCTGTACCGATAAGACCGGAACCCTCACCCAGAACCGGATGACAGTGCGGGAGCTGTGGACTGCCGGGGGTGAGCTGGAGGTCACCGGCGAGGGGGACAGCCGGGATGGAACCTTTATCCGGGGCGGACGGCAGGCCATGGAGCTGCGGGCGGACGAAGCCCTGCTGCTCACCGCCTTTGCGGCTGCCAATGCGGCAGAGATCCGGCCCGGCAAGAAAAACCGCTGGAAAACCGATGGCGAACCCACTGAAACGGCGCTGCTCATTGCCGCAGCCAAGGCGGGGCTGTACCGGAAGCCGGAGGAGGAACTGTCGGTGCGGGCGTTTGACTCCCGCCGCAAGCTCATGTCGGTGACCGTGCGGAAGCCCGAGGGCAGCTTTGTCTTTGCCAAGGGGGCGCCGGAATTCCTGCTGCCCCGCTGTACCCGCTGCCGCTCGGAAGGGCGGGATCTGCCGCTGGACGACCCGTTCCGGCGCCGGGTACAGGCCCAGGCAGACCGCTTTGCGGCAGAGGGACGCCGGGTGATTGCAGCCGCCTACAAGCCCGCCGATTCCGCTGACCCGGAGGAGGGGCTCATCTTCCTGGGGCTGGCGGCGCTCACCGACCCGCCGAGACCGGATGCGGCCCGGGCGGTACGGGAGTGCCTGTCGGCGCATATCCGTCCGGTGATGATCACCGGCGACCACAGCCTCACCGCCCGTGCTATCGCAAAGGAAGTGGGAATCCTGCGCCCCGGGGGCGAGCAGGTGCTCACCGGGCGGGAGCTGGATCAGCTCACCGAGGAACAGCTGACCCGGGAACTGCCCCGCACCGCTGTCTTTGCGCGGGTGACCCCGGCGCATAAACTGCGGATTGTCCGGGCGTTCAAGGCACAGGGACTGGTGACCGCCATGACCGGTGACGGCGTCAATGACGCACCGGCGCTCAAGGAGGCGGACATCGGCGCCGCCATGGGGGAGAGCGGCAGTGATGTGGCCCGGGAAGCCGCTGATCTGGTGCTGCTGGACGATGACTTCTCCACCCTGGTGGAGGCGGTGCGGGAGGGTCGGACCATCTATGCCAATATCCGGCGCAGCATCCGTTACCTGCTCTCCTGCAATACCGGCGAGGTGACTGCCATGCTCTTTGGCATGCTGCTGGGCATGCCGGTGGTGCTCACTCCGGTGCAGCTCCTGCTGGTAAACCTTGCCACCGATGGCCTGCCGGCAGTGGCGCTGGGGTTTGAACCGCCGGAGGAGGGGGTCATGCAGCAGAAGCCCCGGGGCCGGGAGGATTCGGTCTTTTCCGGCGGCCTGCTGGGGACCATCCTGCTGCGGGGCCTGCTCATCGGGTTCTGTACCCTGGGAGCCTACACAGCCACAGCGGCCCGGGGCGGGAGCCTGGAGGCCTGCCGCACCGCCGCACTGCTGACCCTGATCTTCACCCAGCTGATCCACTGCTTTGAGTGCAAATCCGAGCGCCGGAGCCTCTTCACTGTACCGCTCTGGAACAATCCCCGGCTGGTTCTGGCGGTGATCGTGTCGGCGCTGATGGCGGTGTTCTCGGTCACCAACCCCTGGGCCATGACAGTCATGGGAACGGTGCGCCCCGACCGGGAGATGTGCCTTGCCGTGACAGCGGCCTGCATGATCGGGCCGGTGCTGTGGGCGCTGACCGGGGTGCTGTTCCGCCCGAAATCCGATGATACCGCCGATTTTTACCGCCGGGCCGACCATCTGCGGAAGTCTGTAAAGAAAAAAGGCTTTACAGATGAAACCGCCCCGGAACAGCCCGGTGAAAGCGCCGCGGAAGCCGGAACCTCCGATCCGCCCGAGCGGTTCAGCCTGAAACGACCGTAGGTCGGAGGTAATTTCAGTGCGGGGCAGGCAGACCGGAGGCCATCCGCAGAATGCGTGCGTCCGGTGGCTGTCCTCTCTGCATCGTGCGTCACACCTGCCGCAGCGGCATGGTCTGGCGTGTGCTCTGTTACCATCCGCCCGGAGCCTGCCCGGTCCGGTATCCGGGTCAGGCGGGTTCCGGAGGAATGCTGCCCGCCGGATCGGATGCTCCCGCAGGCAGCAAAAAAGCCGTCCCCGGGAGGACGGCTTTGATGGTTCACAGAGGAAAGGTCAGAGCGGGTGACCGCAGCGGCGGCAGAAGCGGTCGCCAGGGCCGGTTTCACTTCCGCAGGACGGACAGAACCGGGTCTGGGCGATGGGACGGTTCCCGGTGGGGATCAGATGGTCCGGCGGCAGGGCGAAGTCAGGCTGGTGTTCCAGCCGGCGGCCGTCCTCCCGGGAGACCTCATAGGTCTTTCCGCAGTTCGGGCAGATTAGAAAATAGTGGATATCATACCGGAACACCGGCACAAAAAACAGATGGATATATCCATTGGTGCGGATCAGCTGCATTCCCAGACGGCTTCCGCAGCCCGGACAGACCTGATTTGTCCGCCGTCCGAGGTCTTTGCTCCCGTTTCCGGCCCCGCCGATAAAAAACATACTGTCAGCCTCCGTTCATGATTTTTTTACTTTTATTATGCCGTAAAAGATTGTATAATAGGGGTTAGTCCGGTAGAATCTGACGAATGCGGTCAAAATTCCGTATGTCCTGCCGGAGGTTCTTGTTTTAAGTATTGGAAATTTCCCCGGATTTGTCAAGGGGAATTTGGTCAGTTCCGGCAGTAATCGGGCAGGAATCCGACACCTTGTTTTTGTATGAATGTGCGCGGCGGGTCCGCCGCGAAGGAGTTTTACCCATGATGAAACGATTTCTCAGTGCGCTACTCTGCGCCTGTGTCCTGATTTCCATGACCGGCTGTGCCCAGGATCAGGAGGCACCGGAGGATCTGCTCTATTCCTCTGCGCCGATCCAGTTCAACAGCGATTCCAGCAGCGAGGAGGAGTCCTCACCGGAGCCGGAGGAGAGCCAGGCGGAGAACAGTTCCTCCGCGGCGCAGAATTCTTCCTCCCAGGCACCGTCCAGCTCGTCCTCTGCGGCTTCGTCCCAGCAGTCCTCGTCTGCGGCGCCCTCCTCATCGAGTCAGGCATCATCCAGCCAGGCGTCGTCCCAGAGTTCTTCTTCCAGCCAGCAGACCTCTTCCAAGCCCTCCGCCAACAACAGCGTGACGGCTCCTTCGGGAGAGATGCGGGCAGTCTGGTTCTCCTATCTGGATCTCTCATCGATGATCAAGCAGAAGTCCCGGTCGGAGTTTGAATCCGCCATCTCCAAGGCGTTTTCCGATGTGGCGAATGACGGCTACAACACTGTTTTTGTTCAGGTGCGTCCCTTTGGCGACGCCCTCTATGACTCGGATCTGTTCCCCTGGTCCTATACCCTGACCGGAACCGAAGGGGTCAGCCCGGGATATGACCCGCTTCAGATCATGATCGATCAGGCCCATGCCAAGGGGCTTTCGGTGGAGGCATGGGTCAATCCCTACCGCATCCGCAATTCCAGCAACGGCGGACAGGCGCTGAGCAGCGACAATCCCGCTTCGGACTGGCTGGACAGCGGCAGTGATGTGGTGATCGAATACGGCGGAGGCATCTACTACAATCCCGGCAGTGAGGAAGCCCGGGAACACATTGTAGCCGGTGTGGAGGAAATCGTCCGTAATTATGATGTGGACGGTATCCACTTTGATGACTACTTCTATCCCACCACTGACTCTGCCTTTGACGCGGATACATACAGCGACTACAAGGCATCCGGCGGCAAGCTCTCGCTGGGCGACTGGCGCCGGGACAATGTGGATCAGCTGGTGCGGGAGGTCTATTCCACCATCAAATCCATTGACAGCTCGGTGCGGTTCGGGATCAGTCCCCAGGGCAACACCAGCATCAATTACAGCGAACAGTACATTGATGTGGAGGAATGGCTCTCCAATCCCGGCTATGTGGACTATATCTGTCCTCAGGTCTACTATGGATTTGAAAACGATACCTGTCCCTTTGCGGCAACTGTGGCGGAGTGGAACAGTCTGATCCGCCGCAATGATATTGATCTCTATATCGGTATTTCTGCCAGCAAGATCGGTCTGGTGGACCAGTGGGCTGGTTCCGGCAAGAACGAGTGGGTGGAAAATGACGATATGCTGGTCCGCATGGTATCGGAGGCCCGCAAGAGCAGCCATTACAGCGGATTCTGTATGTACAGTTACCGGTCATTGTATGCGCCGGCTGCGGCGGTAGCAGATCAGGTGGAGCAGGAAAAGGAAGCTCTGTCCGAACTGATGTGACAGGCGTTTCGGAGGACGATCAAAATTGTCAAAGTTTTTGAGGAATGGAAAAATAGTGGCAGCGGTGCTGGTGGTCCTGCTTCTTGTGGTAGTGGGAGTTGCCGGTGCGCTGACCTTTCAGAAGGTTCAGAACCATGAACTGACGATCCCGGAGCATTCCGAAACCTTTCTGCCGTCGGGAGATTCATCCGAACCCTCCGGGGACAATGGGACTGACGGGGAGAACTCGGCGGAAGCAGTGACTCTGAACCGCCCGGATTATATGAAGGGCATGTATATCAAGCCGGGTGTGGATTACCTCACTGAGGGACGCACTTCGGCGGCGGATATCCAGGCGGATCTGGATGCGGCCTTTGCGTCGGTGAAGGAACTTTCGATGAATACCGTGATCCTGCCCCTGACGCTGGACGGGAAGTGCATTGCCCAGAAGAGCGGCCTGCCCTATGTGGACGATACCCTGGAGTTTGATATTCTCGAATACGCCTCCCAGAAGGCCCGGGAAAACGGACTCTATATCTATGTGATCTATGATCTGTTCACCGGTGTGCAGGATGGCAGCATTGTGGAGCTTTCCCAGATGGATTCCGCATCGATCAGCGATACAGTGGACCATGGCCTGGCGATTGCCCAGAATTATGACATCGAAGGCCTGATGGTGGACAGCTACTACAACGAAACCCAGGAGAACAGCTACCTGAACTACAAGCTCTATGGCGGCGGTATGGGCTATGAGAACTATATGAGCCAGCAGAGCCATACGGCGTTCCGGGAGCTGAGCGAGGCGATCCGTACCGATGCGCCGGGCAAGCAGATCGGCATGCTCACTGTGCCGGTATGGGCCAACAGCTCCACCGACGAAAACGGCTCGGATACCACCGCTTCCTACACCGCCAAGTACAGCGGCAATGCCGATAACCTCTCCTATCTGGAGGACGGCTATGTGGACTTTGTGGTGGTCAAGGCGGAAGGCTCCACCACCGATGCCAATATCCCCTACAAGAAGGTTGTATCCTGGTGGGGCGAACAGGCGGATGCCGCGGATGTGCCGCTCTATGTGCTGCACTTCTCAAGCAAGGCCTGTTCGGAGGAGACCGGCTGGACCGAGTATGACCAGCTGGCACTGCAGCTCATCGCTTCGGAGGATCTCGCCGGATTCACCGGGGATATGTATGATGATCTCTCCCGGTTCAAGCAGGACCTGGAGGGCAGTACCCAGGCAGTCCTGGACTACTATGATGATA
This sequence comes from Hydrogenoanaerobacterium saccharovorans, assembly GCF_016901815.1. Classification (GTDB taxonomy): domain Bacteria; phylum Bacillota; class Clostridia; order Oscillospirales; family Ruminococcaceae; genus Avimicrobium; species Avimicrobium caecorum. The sequence continues at coordinate 206,277 of NZ_JACSNR010000004.1, read as the reverse complement.
CCCTCAACCGGCAGCATATCCTCACCGAACTGGCGGTGACCTCGCCGGCCCAGAAGACCTATACCACCTTTGAACAGACAGTCACCTTCATGGGTGCGTCCGACCCCGGTGCGAAGATCACCATCAACGATCAGGAGATCACCACCGATGAAAACGGTTACTTCACCCTGAATATGCCGCTGTCCGAGGGGCTCAACAAGTTTGTATTCACCCATAAGGGCAAGACCGATGTCTACAACATCACCCGTCAGGTACAGGTTGTCAAGGAGGTATCGCCCACCGGCAATGTGACAGTGGACGGCGGTATGCGCATCACCATCACTGCCACAGCCTATAAGGACGCCAATGTCTATGCTGTCATCGGCGGACAGACCATCCAGCTCACCCTGGATGAAACCGGTGCCGACGGCAACGAGTACAATGATTCCTACCGGCTGTTCACCGGTTCCTATACCGCACCGGCCTCCACCGATAAGGTGCAGGAGATCGGCAATATCGTGGTCTATGGTGAGGCACAGGGCTCCACGAACAGCAAGACCGGTGCCTATATCAAGGTCAACAAACGCATTGCGGTGGAGGACGGCACTCCTGTCCGGGTTGTTGCGACCCAGGCGGAGACCTTCCCGTCCAGCACCCTCAATGACCTGTCCGAGCCGGATTACTTCCCGCTGCCCCAGGGCGCGCTGGATTACACCGTCGGCAGCGAGCTGGTCTACAAGAATGAGGATAAGACCTACACCTATTACAAGCTCGCTTCGGGTGTCCGGGTTTACCGGGACGACATCACCGGCGTTTCCAACGATGCGGCGCCGGGCGGCAACGCGGTCACCGGAGTCCAGGTCGCCAGCAACAGCCAGTTCACCGATGTGGTCTTTGATACGGCACAGCAGGTTTCGTACAGTGCCAAGTACACCGGCTCGGCCTTTACCATCGACTTCAACTATACCAACAGTGTTCCGCAGAGCCGGACGCTGGACAAGAATCCCATGTTCAGCTCGCTGACTGCGAGCAGCAATACCAAGGTTACCCTGACCCTCAACTCGTCGGGACGCTTCCTGGGATACCGGGCCTTCTACAACGACAACGGCCAGCTGGTATTCCGGTTCAACAATCCTCCGGGCGGCGCCAGCGGAGCCACCATCGTAGTCGATCCGGGTCACGGCGGCGACGATGTGGGCGCACTGGGCTTCCTGCCGGCCTATCCCGAGAGTGAGATCACCTGGGAGATTGCCCAGAAGGTGGCAGATGAACTGGAGGATCTGGGCGCCAATGTAATCCTGCTCAACACCCAGCTCTCGTCGGGCAAGTATGTGATCCAGGATCGTGTGGCAGATGCCAAGGCCAAGAATGCCCAGGTATATCTGAGCATTCACTGCAACTCCTCGCCCAGCAACAGCTCGGCAGTGGGTACCGAGGTCTACTACTTCAACGACTATTCCAAGAATCTGGCAACTTCGCTGTCCTCGTCCATTTCCAGTGCCCTGAACACCACCAACCGCGGCGGAAAGTTCGGACGGTACTATGTCACCCGTGATCCTCAGATGGTGGGTGTGCTGTGTGAAGTGGGCTTCCTCACCAATGAGAAGGAGTACAACAAGCTGCTCAGCGACTCCTATCAGCAGGATGTGGCAGAGGCCATTGCCAGCACCACCAACAAGTTCCTCAAGAACCTGGGCGGAAGCAGCAGCGGCGGAGGCTTCTCCAGCAGCGGCAACTACGGCAGCAATTCCGCCTCTTCCGGCGGCAGCTCCTCTTCGGGCGGCAGCAGCTCGTCCGGTTCCGGCAGCGGCATCTCGCTGGATGAGGACGAACTCACCCTGGCTGTGGGCAAGACAGCAACCCTGTCTGCCAGCGGCTCCGGCCTTACCTGGACCAGTGACGATGAAGATGTCGCCACCGTCAACCAGAACGGCAAGGTGACTGCGGTGGGCACCGGCGAGTGCATCATCACAGTGGAAAACAGTGATGGGGACTATGCCGACTGCTATGTCACCGTCACAGGGGAAGGCGGCGTGGAGGAGATCGAGCTCAGTGATGAATCGCTGACCCTCTATGTCGGTGAGGGGTATGAGCTGGAAGCCTATGCCTATCCCGAGGACGCCGATGATACCGAGCTGGTCTTTTCCAGCAGCAATGAAAATGTAGTGACCGTCGATGAGGACGGCTATCTGGAAGCGCTCAAGGAGGGGCGTGTCACCATCACGGTGAAAAACCCCGCTTCGGGCGTCAAGGCTACCTGTACCGTCCGGGTACGGGAGGAGTAATCCCATAGAACAGAAAAACAGAGATCCCAAACGGGATCTCTGTTTTTTATGTTTATAGACGCTTGGGGGAGAGGATCACACCCGCTATGGGCTCCAGAGCGGAGAGGTCGGTAAAATCCACTTCCTTGCCGTAGGTTTCCAGCAGCAGACGGTCCTCCTCGGTGAGGGACGCAGCCGGGCGGCGGAGCAGGGTCTGCCGGAGCATGCCCATCATCACACGGTGACGCAGGCTCAGCCTGTCGTAGCGGATGCCGCCCCGGAGGTGGTAGAACAGGGTGCGTTCCCGCACATCCGGCGGGATCTGCCGGTCCAGCGAGGCCCGGATATTGCGCACATTCTCGGGAAGGGCAGGGTCCGCCAGCCCCACTGTGACAGCCATCAGCCAGCAGTCCGGGGGCAGCAGTCGCAGGGTTTGCCGCAGTCCTGCCAGCCCTCCGGCATAGAGCCCGCCGATATGTACTGCCAGGCCGCAGCCGGTCAGGTCCCGGAGGTCTTTGGCGGCGTGCAGTTCCGCTCCGGTCTGACGGGCCAGTTCCCGTGCGTAGCGTTCGGAAGTCCCATAGCAGGACCCATAGATAATCACTGTTTTCATGCTGCTTCCTCCTGATCCGGTCGGTTCTGCTATGAGTATAACATCTGTGCGGGATCGGTGCAAATGGGGTTTGTCAAGGCAGTATTTGTTAAAAATTTTTCGAAATGTCGCCCAGTCACAAAGCGCCGCAAACTTCATTGACAATTTTCTATATAGGGTCTATACTGAAAGTACCAACAAAAATTATATTGGAGGTTTTCGATATGGCAAAGATTGAAGCTGGCTGCAAGCTTGCAGACTTTTCGTTTAACACCCCGTTTGAGAGCGATGTAAAGCTCTCTGAGAAGGCAAAGGGCGCTAAGAAGACTATTCTTCTGTTCCTGCGTTACTATGGCTGCACCCTGTGCCAGCTGGACATCCGTGAGTATGCCAACGCCTATGACCGCATCAAGGCCAAGGATGCTCAGCTGCTGGTTGTTCTGCAGAGCCCTGCTTCCACCATCAATGCCCAGATGAAGAAGGAAGACCTGCCGTTCGATATTATCTGCGATCCTGACATGGGCCTCTACAAGGAGTTCGAGCTGGGCGTAGCTGCTTCCAAGGAAGAGATGATCCGTCCTGAGGATATGCCCAAGATGGGTGAGAAGCGTGCCAAGATGGAAGAGTATGGCCTGTCCCACGGTGCTTACGAGGGCGAGGAGATGCAGTTCCCTGGCTACTTCCTGCTGGACAGCGAGCTGAATGTTCTGGAAGCCCATCGTGCTACCAGCATCCTGGACATGCCTTCTGTTGACGAAATGATCGCTAAGCTGTAAGGCTAACTTTTTGAGAAAAAGACACAATCGGGACCGGCTGTGTCTTTTTTATATCCCGGCAGCATACAGAACCAAACCGCAGCCCGGAATCCTGTGCAGCCTGCTCCTTGCAGTTTCCATTCTCCGGCGGGTACAATAAAACAGGGGGATACCCCCTCGGCTGATCCGGTTCCAAAGGAGGAGAGCGCATGAAGAAGTATACCCCGCAGGCCCTTGCGGCGGCAGAAAAATGGGCCAGGCTTACCACAGGGTTTCTGGCGGCTCTGTTTCTGTTTTACGCATACTGGATGCTGGCTGACCTGGAACTCGTCCCGACTCCTGCCTTCCTGCCGGATTTCCTGTTTGCCGGGGCAGTCCGGAATACGCTGCATACAGTTATCCTTGCCTGTGCGGCAGAGGCGGGATTCTGGTACAATCTGGCACAGGAAACCGGACGGGAAGTGCCGGCATCCACCATTCGCATTGCCCTGCTGATCCTGCTGGCGGGTGATGTTCTGCTGGCAGTCCGGAACGGGCTGGGACCTGCCGCTGTGGTCGCGTCGCTGGCAGCGGTTCTTCTGATGGATCTGCTCTTTGAACTGAGCCTGCGGCAGTTTTCCCGTGTTGACGCTGTCAGGGCTGAGTGATACAATAATGGCAAAGGCCCGCGTCTGGTCGGGCCATTTGTTTTATCGGACAAAATGTCAGATTTCAAGGAGGTTTTTTGTATGGCACAGATTGAAGCTGGTCAGAAGCTGAAGGATTATGTTTTTGACACCGCCTTTGAAAGCGATGTAAAGCTCTCGGATAAGGTGAAGAATGCGGACAAGACCATTCTGCTGTTCCTGCGGTATTATGGCTGCCGTATCTGTCAGCTGGATATGCGGGAGTATGCCGAGGCCTATGACCGCATCAAGGCAAAGAATGCTCAGCTGCTGGTAGTGCTGCAGAGCCCTGTTTCCACCATGCAGGCCCAGACCAAGCCGGGTGATGTTCCCTATGACATCATCTGCGATCCCGAGATGAAGCTCTTCAAGGAATTCGGCCTGCTGGTAGCGGCTTCCAAGGAGACCATGGTTGCCCCTGAGGAGCAGGCCGCCTATGATGAAAAGCGCAAGAAGTTCGAGGTCTATGGTCTGGTGCACGGCGCTTATGAGGGCGAGGAGCTGCAGCTGCCCGGCTACTTCCTGCTGGACCGTGAGATGAATGTGCTGGAAGCCCATCGTGCCAAGACCATGATGGACATGCCCACCATTGATGAGATGATTGCCAAGCTGTAAAAAATAAACACACAGGAGGACTGTACCCATGGGTTACCCGAGCGATATTCTGTCCACCCGGGCGGTGATCCGCCCCGGAAAGTATGTTGTGATCCCACCGGAGGGACTGGTCAACAATGTGATTCCTGGCATTGAAAACTGCCGGGTGAGCATCGTTGCCTCTCCGAAGTACGGCGCCAGTTTTGTACAGTATCTGATCACTGCCCAGCCCGGCGGCGGCACCAGCCGTCCCTTCGGTCGGGAGGAGGGCATTGAGGTGTTCTTCTATGTGCTGGAGGGCACCGGTACTGTCCGGGCCGGCGGGGAAGAGCATCCGGTGGGGGCCGGCGATTACCTCTATACCCCGGCAGGAACCGGCATGGAATTCTGCTGCACCGGGGAGGAGCCGATGCGGGCGATCCTCTATAAGCAGCGGTATATTCCGGCAGAAGGGGTAGGGGAGCCGCAGATCTGCTTCGGCAATGAGGCGGATCTGGAGGTGTTCCATCTCGACGACATGGAGAATGTGGAGATGAAGAACTTCCTGCCCACCGACCTGGCCTATGATATGAACTTCCATATCCTGTCCTTTGCGCCGGGAGCCTCCCACTCCTTTGTGGAGACCCACATCCAGGAGCACGGTATGTATATCCTCGAGGGCGAGGGTGTCTACCTGCTGGACGAGGACTGGCGGCTTATCAAGAAGGGCGACTTTGTGTGGTTCGGGCCTTACTGTCCCCAGGCCGCCTATGCAGCCGGACGCACCCGCTATACCTACATCTATTCCAAGGACTGCAACCGGGACGCTGCCATCTGACCCGTTTCCCGCAGCCTGTCCCAAGCAAAAAACCTCTGGCGAAATCAGTTCGCCAGAGGTTTTTGTTTTGTGCTGATTTACTTCAGACGGTTCTTCACCGGCTGACCGTCCAGATAGAGCCGCAGGTTTTCCAGGGCGATCTCGGCAATCTTCACCGCGGTGATCTCCAGGCTGTTGCCGCCTGCCACATGTGGGGTGATGAGCGCCCGCTTTTCCTTCCACAGCGGATGTCCGGCGGGAAGCGGTTCGGGATCGGTGACATCCAGCGCCGCGCCAAAGAGATGGCCTTCGCTCAGGGCACGGGCCAGGGCTTCACAGTCCACCGCGGTGCCGCGACCGGCATTGATGAGGATAGCATCCGGCTTCATACGCTTGATGCGCTCATAGCTCATCAGACCGTCGGTTTCCGGCGAGCGGGGGAATACCAGCGCTGCCACATCGCATTCCGCCAGCAGGTCGTCCAGCTCATCCATCGAGTGCATCGAATCAATGCCCGGGGCAGGCTTGTTCACATTCCGGCGGATGCCCAGGGTTTCAGCACCAAAGGCCTTGCAGAGCAGCGCAAAGCTGGAACCGATGTCCCCGGCGCCGCCGATGAGCACCTTGGCGCCCCGCAGGGTTTTGGCAGTGCCGGTACGCTTCCAGATCTCAGCGTTCTGGTTGTCCCGGTAGTCGGGCAGACGCTTCATCAGAGCCATCAGCATGGCGAACATGTGCTCCGAAACCGAGATGCCGTATGCGCCCACCGACGAGGAGAGCACAGCGCCTGCGGGCAGGACGCCTTCGGGCATATACTGATCGGCGCCGGCGCTGCGGGTGTGCATCCAGCGCAGGGAAGTGCCGCCTTCCCGTACAGCAGCGACCGACGGGTTGCCCAGCAGCACAGTGGCACCTTCGAGATCAGCGGCAGTGATGTCGCTGTCCCGGAAAAAAACCTGCTCCACACCGGGGGCAGCAGCCAGGAATGCTTCCTTCTGCTCCGGGGAGAGGACCAGGGCGTTGATGATTTTTTCCATGGGAAAACCTCCTTGTTCTACCGGACCGGCAGATGTTTGGGATGGGGGTGCTGTCCCGGGATTTCGGGGAGCAGCGCCCGTGCCGGACCGGAACGCTTCCTTCCGCCGGCTGACAGCATTATTATACCATGGAGCGCAGCGGAATGGTATAATTGGCCATTGGGACGGTAGCAGGCAAAGCCTGCGGATCGTCCGGCCGTAAAAATTAAGTATAATAGCTGCTTTGCAGCTATTATACCATGGAGCGCAGCGGAATGGTATAATTGGCCATCGGGACGAGTCGTCCGGCCGTAAAATAAGTATAATAGCCGCCTTGAGGCTATTATAGCATGAAATAAAGTGGAATGGTAGAATCAGTCACGATTTCAGCTGCCTGCCGGGGAATTCTGTATCACGGGAGCGGAGCTGTTCTTGTGCGTCTGCCAGCGCCTTCGGGCAGCAGGGAAACGGACACGCGAAAAAGGCTGAAATTCAGCCGATACTGTGCGATACACTGTATTATCAGTAATTTCAAATTTAATTCGGAGACAAATAAACCGCATAAATAAAGGATTTATCGGCTGTTCAAAATTTATTTACAGGGAAATTTACTGCACACTATTGTGTTTTACACAGTAGTGTGTTATACTTCAGTCATGGAGGTGAGGAAGTGAACACACAGCTTCGAAAAGGTGTGATCGAGCTCTGTATCCTGGCGCTCATCGCCCAGAAGGATATGTATGGATACGACATTGTGCGTGCCATGGAAAAGTATACCGATATCAATGAGGGGACGGTATATCCCATTCTGCGGCGCCTGACCAAGGATGGTTACTTCGCCACCTATCTGGTGGAGAGTGACTCCGGTCCGGCCCGCAAATACTATACCATGACCGACCGGGGACGCATCTATCTGAAAAAGAACATACTCGACTGGGAGGAGATTATGCTGCTGGTCAATTCTATATTGAAAGGTGAGGGGAACGATGAACAGAAGTGAGTATATCGCACAGCTGACTGCGGCGCTGCGGGGAAAGCTGGCTTTTGATGAGATCGAGGATATTGTCCGGGACTACCAGGAGTTCTTTGACGAGGGAGTCCGGCAGGGCAAGAGTGAGGAACAGGTTGCAGCCGAACTGGGCAATCCCCGGGATGTGGCGCAGCAGATTCTTTCGGAGGAGCGGGAAACCCCTTCTTCGGGCACAGCCTCCAGTGAAGGCGGCTTCCGGGACAGCTTTACCCGGGGTGCGGAAAAGGTGGCAGACAGCGCCGATCAGTTTGCCAAGAAAGCCAATGCCTTTACCCGGCGCAAGATGGAGGAGCATGAACAGCGCAAGGCCCGCCGTCAGGAGGAACGGGCCAGCCGGGCTGTCTGGGAGGACAGCAGCCGATATTCCCGGCGCTCCGGCTGTCTGGGAGCACTGCTCAAGCTGGCAGCCGCAGTGATTGCCGCTCCCTTTGCCCTGGCCTTCCTGATCTGCTGTCTGGTTGGTGTGATACTGGGCGTTGCCGGCATCGTTGCCGCCATCTGCGGATTTGTGGTACTGGGCATGGTGCTTCCGCTGATTCCGTTCACAGCCATTGCCTGCGCCGTGGCAGGACTCATCTTTGTGATCTTCTTCTGTATTACAGCGGTGATTGCGGTGTTCTGGCTGCTCAAGGCGGTGCTGGTATTTATCCGGGATCTGCTCTTCGGACGGCGCATTGATGACGACTATTTCGACCGGGCATTCCGGGTGAGCGAGGACCCCAATGCCGGCTGGCATTTCCGGTCTGACCCGGGGGCATCCGGCTCCTGGACCGCCCAGGACTCCGGCAGAACCGATTCGGACGAGGAAAATTGGAAGGGAGGCGATCAGGAATGATGAAGCGTGTTTTCAAGATCAGTCTGATCGTGACAGTTGTATCGCTGCTGATTACCCTGGTGCTGCTTCCGTTTGGCGTCCGCAGCATGCTGGACACCGCCAACAAGTGGGCAGAATACACCACCTATGAGGTGGAATATGAACAGCCGGCAGAGGGGATTACCCAGGTGAATGTGAAGTTTACCGGACGGGAGTGGATGAGCTGCGGCGTGGAGCAGCAGAGCTCGGGTGAGAATATCACCCTCTCCACCAGCGGCCTGCAGCTCTATGATATCACCACCACTTCGGAAACGGACGGTACTGTCCTGAATCTCACCGTGGATTTCCAGGTGAAGCCGGAGTTTGAACAGCTTGCCTCCCTGGCCCGGGTCTCCAATATGATCCAGACCAATCTGAAGGTGCCGCTGGGTGTGGCAGTCAGCTTTGATGAGAGCAGCTGCCAGATTTCCAGCTATGTATCCCAGGACGATCAGCACTGGGTGATGAACGGTTTCCACGACTATGCCCAGGAGCCGCTGACCTGGAACAGCACCATCCGGGAAGCACTTTACCAGTATGCTGTGGGTGCCTATACCCGTGCGGAATTCGATTCCGCCTTTGACCGGGCTGCCGCCGACATCCTGGCTGATGTGAACGATACCGTCCGCAACAGTGAACGGGCTGCCGCCTCCGAGACGACCCAGTGGGGGTATGCCGAGCCCATGGAGCCGGACTATGACAACGGCGAGAGCGCATACACCGAAGTCATCATTGATAAGGGCGAGGAGTACGGCTCCAAAACCCTGCCGGAGAACACCGCTGCACTGGTGGAGGCCTATCTCGATGCCGTACAGGAGTACCTGGCAGTATCGGTGGACTGCTGGTGTGCCATGAACTCCAATACGATCCCGGCGCTCAAGACGGTGGATACTTCACTGGATACCCTGCGCAGCCAGCGCACCGCCGCCCAGCAGAAGGTCACCGAGGCACGCCGGGCCCTGGCAGATGCCGTGGATGGCTGTGTCTACCACGAGTATATCTACTCGGCACTGCAGCTGGGCTGATCTGCCCGGATTGAATTTGCCCCCCAATATCCCGCCCCCGGGTTTCCCACAGGAGGTCCGGGGGCATTTTTTATGCTTTGACGCTCATTGACGGGCATGGAGCGCTTTGCTACAATAAAGGAAAGAGAACCAGAAAGGGGAGCGGATTCCATGACTACAATGCTGCTGATCAGTGTGATGTTGACTGCCGGACTGCTGAAGGAGAACCAGCCGGTACAGATGCCGGTGCAGGTGAGCTTCCCCAGCGGGAATATCTCGGTGCTCACCGCTCAGGCGGACGAGGGCTGGCTGGAGGTGGACCGCACCTGGCTGATTCCCCGGGAGGGCGAGGAGCCGCTGCGGGTCGGGCTGTACGGGATCTGGCAGCTGGAGGAGACCCCGGAGGGAATGCAGGCCGCTTCCCTGGGACTGTGCGACGCGTTTGCCTTCCTGGAGGAAGGGGAGGAACTGCAGAGCTTCCATGAGAGCGACACCACTGTGAATTATCCGTCGAAGAAGGTATCTGCCCAGACACGGCTGGCAGTGCGTTCCGAAGGGGACTACTGGGGGCCGGAGAGCCTTGGGTTCTCCTGGGAGCTGCCGCAGCTGACCCGCACACAGGAGGGGGAGGCAGAATGAAGGAATACCGGATGCTGGAAACCCGGAAAGGGGAAGCGGAGGCGCTGATGAACCGGATGGCCCGGGAGGGTTAGGACGTGGTGAGCGTCACCTACTGGAGCGCCTGGAAGCTCTGTCTGCTCATCACCTTTTCCCGGGAGCTTCCGCCGGAGAAAGGCGAGGGGGAACCGCGATGAAGAAACTGCTTCTGGGCCTTGGAATGCTGCTCTCCGGCACGGTGGGATTCACCGGCTGGTGCATGGCGGTAGTGATGAAGGTGGAGCCCGGGGCACGGAGCCGGATATTCGGCTGCCTTTACGGGATGGACTGGCTCCCGGTGCTGTTCTTTGCCGCCATGGCAGCTGCCGGCCTGGTGCTGGCTGTGCGGGAAGCCCGCCGGGACAGCTGATTTCCCTGCGTAAAACAGAACTCTCTCTGCCTGATGGCAAGGGGATTTTTTTCGGCTCTGTGAACAGTTGAATTTTTTGTAAAATCACCGGGTGCCCGGAAGAGGGGCTATATATCGGCGGTAAATTGTGGTATACTATACTTTACTGTGAATTTTTACGACGAGAACGGAACGGCCCGCAGACCGGGCTGATCCGATCCAAGGAGTGTGAAACAATGGCAATGAAACTGATCCGGACCCAGGCCGGGGACGGGATCTTCGTCAATCTTATAAAGGACGACCGCTTCAAGCACGACCGTATCGCGGTCAACTTCATTCTGCCGCTGGCCCGGGAAACTGCCACCGGCTATGCCCTGCTGCCCTTCCTGATGCAGCGTGGCTATGCAGGCTGCAGCGACTTCACTGCCTTTGCCCGGAAGCTGGATGAGCTCTACGGCGCCACCGTAGCGGGCAAGGTATCCAAGGCCGGCAATTATCAGATCATCACCCTGACCATCACCCATGTGGACGACCGCTATACCCTGAACGGCGAACCGCTTGCCGAGGAGTGCGCCCGTCTGCTGGCAGAGATCGTCACCATGCCCGCCATCGAAAACGGACGCTTTGATCCCGAGGCGGTCGCCACCGAGAAGAACTCCCTGGCGGACACCATTGCCGCTGAGGTCAACGACAAGCGCAGCTATGCGGTTACCCGCTGCACCGAGCTGCTCTTTGAAGGGGAGCCGCTGGCTGTCAAGCAGTACGGCTATGCCGAAGATGTGGACGCCATCACCCCCGAGAGCGCCGCTGCCTGCTATGAGGCCATGCTGTCCACCGCCGCGGTGGAGATCACCATGATCGGCCCTTCTGCGGGCGAGGCAGTGACCGGCATCTTCCGGGAGGCCTTCCAGAAGGCACTGGAGAACCGGAACCGTCAGCCCATTGACCCCGACTTCGAGATGGAGCAGAAGATCCCCACCGAAGTGCGCCGTGTCACCGAGGAGATGGATCTCACCCAGGGCAAGATGGTAATGGGCTTCTCGCTGCTTCCGGCAGAGGACAAGAAGGCTCAGGCTGTATCCCGGATCGCCACTGCCATCTATGGCAGCTCGCCCTTCTCCAAGCTGTTCATGAATGTGCGGGAAAAGCTGAGCCTGTGCTATTACTGTGCTTCCCGTACCATGGCAAGCTATGGCTATATGCTGGTGGATTGCGGTATTGAGTCCGCCAACCAGGAAAAGGCTGAGGCCGAGATCCTGCACCAGCTGGACGAGGTCTGCGCTGGCAACTTCACCGAAACCGAGATGGAAAATGCCCGTCTGGCGGTGGTCAACTCCCTGCGCACCGTGACTGACTCGCTCAGTGCCATGAGCTCCTGGCTGCTCAATGAAATCCTCCAGGGCGGCGACAGTGCCGATCCCACCGATGAGATCGAGCTTACCCAGGCAGTCACAGCCGAGGAAGTCCGGGATTATATGCGGTCGGCAAAGCTCAGCGTTGTATATCTGCTGGCCGGACCAGGGAAGGGAGAGTAAACTGCCATGAAGAAAGAAATCATTCGTTCCCAGCGGCTGGGAGAGGAGTATATCCGGGTGGAACACCCCTCGGGACTCACCATCCTGCTCTATCCCACTCCCAAGCTGGCTTCCACCTATGCACTGTTCGCCACCAAGTATGGCTCCATCGACAACAGCTTCCGCCGCAGTGATGAGTCGGAATTCGTAACGGTTCCCGAGGGCATTGCCCATTATCTGGAACACAAGATGTTCGACTGCAAGGACGGCGATGCCTTCTCCAAGTACGCCAAGACCGGCGCCAACGCCAATGCCTATACCTCCTTTGACAAGACTGCTTATCTCTTCTCCTGCACCGACCATTTTGAGGAGAGCCTGCGCATCCTGCTGGAGTTTGTCACCGAGCCCTATTTCACCGAGGCTTCGGTTGCCAAGGAACAGGGCATCATCGGGCAGGAGATCGGCATGTATGACGATGACCCCGACTGGCAGGTGTACTTTAACCTGCTCGGCGCGCTCTATCAGGAGCATCCGCTGCGCATCGACATCGCCGGTACCGTGGAGACCATCGCCAGGATCGACGCCGACCTGCTCTATCGCTGCTATGACTGCTTCTACAACCTGCACAACATGGTGCTGTCGGTAGCGGGCAACTTCGATCCGGACGCCGCTCTGCGCCTCTGTGATGAGATCCTCCAGCCGGCAGCTCCCATCACCGTGGAGCGTGCCCATGTCTCCGAGCCGGAAGCAGTGCGCACCCATCGGGTGGATGTGTCCATGCCGGTAGCCACCACCATGTTCCAGGTGGGCTTCAAGGGCGTTTCGGCGGACGAAAAGACCAACTATGAAAACCAGATCATCGACGAGGTCATTAATGAGATTGTCGCCGGTGAAGGTTCTGCCCTTTACAGGGAACTGTACGACCAGGGTCTCATCAACAACACCTTCGGTACCGAAGTGATGTGCGGACGGGACTATATGGCGCTCATCTTCGGCGGCGAGTCCAAGGACCCGGACAAGGTCTATGAGGCCATCTGCCGGGAGTTTGACCGCCTCAAGACAGAGGGCGTATCCGCCGCTGACTTCGAACGGTGCAAGAAGGCGCTGTATGGCAAGTATATCGGCATCTTCAGCAGTTCCAGCTCCATTGCCACTGTGATGATGGAAACCCACTTCTTCGGACTGGGTGCCTTTGATGTGCTGGAGGTGCTCTCCGGCCTGACACTGGAACAGCTGGAAGCCCGGCTGCGGGAAAATGTGGACACTGCCCGGAGTGCGCTGTCCATTGTCCGTCCCATGGCCTGACGGGAGGAAACTGCTTTGGTTACAACTGTTTCGTTCCCGGGACTGGGACTGGAATTTGAGCTGAACCGGGTGGCTTTTTCCATCGGCGGGTTCAATGTCTACTGGTATGGCCTGCTCATCGGCATCGGCTTCATGCTGGCAGGCACCTATGCGCTGCTCAATGCCCGGAAGGTGGGCGTGGACAGCGACCGCCTCATCGATGTGGTGATGGTGGGTCTGGTCTGCGGCGTCATCGGCGCCCGGCTCTACTATGTGATCTTCGATTGGGAGACCTTCCAGGGCGACCTCTCCAAGATCTTCGATATCCGGCAGGGCGGCCTTGCCATCTACGGCGGCATTCTGGCGGGTATGGCAGGCGGCATCATCATGGCAAAGATCCGGAAGGTCCGGGTGCGTCCCGCCATGGATCTGGCAGCAGCCGGGTTCCTGATCGGACAGGGCATCGGACGCTGGGGCAACTTTGTGAATGTGGAGGCGTTCGGTTCCAATACCAGCTCCATCCTCGGCATGACCGGCCCCAAGGTGGTGGGGTATCTCACCCAGGTCAAGAATTCCGGAGCCGCCTGGGCTCAGAATATTGACCCGCACATGCCGGTGCATCCCACCTTCCTGTATGAGTCGGTGTGGTGCCTGACCGGATTTCTGATCATTGCCCTCTGGCTGATGCGCCGCCGCAAGTATGACGGACAGGTGTTCCTGTTCTACACCGCCTGGTATGGCCTGGGACGGTTCTTCATCGAAGGCCTGCGCACCGACAGCCTGATGTGGGGCCCGGTACGGGTATCCCAGGCGCTGGCTCTGGTGGCCTTTGTGACAGCGACTGCCCTGCTCATCTGGCTGGGCCAGAAGAAGAAAAAGCTGGGGGAGGACTTCCTGCCCCTGTACATCAATACACCGGAGGGACAGGCGGTAGCAGCCGGAACCTTCTATCAGAAGGCGCCGTCGCCGGAGATCCATACAGAGCAGCCGGCAGAACAGCCCGAGAAGCCCTCTGAGCCGGAGCAGCCAGCCGCTGCCCCGGAGGAGGAGAACCGGGCTGAGTAAGCAGAAACACAGGGAAGGAGCCAGAGAAAAAATGGCACAGATCTTAGACGGAAAACTGGTGGCCCAGAAGACCCGGGAGCGGTTGCGCCGGGAGGTGGCAGAGCTGGCAGAAGAGGGGATCGTTCCGGGACTGGCAGTGGTGCTGGTGGGAAATGATGTGGGCAGCCAGGTGTATGTCCGCAACAAGACCCGGGCCTGTGAGGAGCTGGGCATCCGCTCCTGGCAGTACAATCTCCCGGAGGACACCGCCCAGGCCGCGCTGCTGGAGCTCATCGAGAAGCTCAACGCCGATCCGGAAGTGCATGGCATCCTGGTGCAGTCCCCGCTGCCGGCGCAGATCGATGAATCGCTGGTGACCAACTACATCCGCCCCGAAAAGGATGTGGACGCGTTCCATCCGTTCAATGTGGGACGGATCATGCTCGGGGACTATACCTATCTGCCCTGTACTCCGGCAGGCATCATGGAGATCCTGCGGGAATACGGCATCGACCCGGCAGGGAAGCACTGTGTGGTGGTAGGGCGCAGCCATATTGTCGGGCGTCCCATGTCCATGCTCATGCTCCATGCCAACGCCACTGTTACCATCTGCCACTCCCATACCCGGGACCTGGCCTCCCATACCCGCCAGGCGGACATCCTGGTGGCAGCGGTGGGCCGGGAGCGGTTCATCACCGCTGATATGGTGGGGGAGGGCGCTGTGGTCATCGATGTGGGCATGAACCGGGACGCTGAGGGCAAACTCTGCGGCGATGTGGACTTCGCCGGAGTGGAACCGAAGGTTTCGGCGATCACACCGGTGCCGGGCGGGGTAGGACCCATGACGATTACCGAGCTTTTGCAGAATACCGTAACAGCGGCGAAAATTTTGAGCAAAAAAGCCGAAAATCCCTCTTGACATCGGATTTTGGGAATGATAAAATAATTTTACCGCATGCCCCGGGCTATAAGTGCGCCTTGCAACAAGGGCCGCCCCATGCAGCGAGTTTTTAGAAAGAGGCAGGTGCCTGGAACAATGTACGCTATCATCGAGACTGGTGGAAAGCAGTATCGCGTATCGGAAGGCGATATTCTTTTCATCGAGAAGCTGAACGCTGAAGCAGATTCCACTGTTGAGTTCGACAGAGTAATCGCTGCCGGCAACGATGGTGACCTCAAGTTTGGTACACCCACCGTTGAGGGAGCCAAGGTTACAGCTAAGGTAATCAAGAACGGCAAGTCTAAGAAGATCACTGTCTTCACCTATCGCGCCAAGAAGGATTCGAAGCGCAAGATGGGTCACAGACAGCCCTATACCAAGGTTCAGATTGAGTCCATCTCTCTGTAAGCCATGATTACCGCTGTGTTTGCCTGTGCAGCCGATGCCGTCGCGGCAGTTACCGTATCGGGACACGCCGGTTATGCTCCCGCAGGGGAGGATATCGTGTGTGCGTCGGTATCTTCAGCCGTACAGCTCACTGCCAATGCTTTGACCGAGATCCTCGGTACCAAAGCGCAGGTAAAAGTGTCGGAAAACTCTGTGAAAATCGTACCGGCACAGGGGGACAGCCGTTCCCAGGATTTCCTTCGGGCTTTGCAGCTCCACCTGGAACTGCTTGCGGAGGATTATCCCGGTACAGTGAAAGTAACGATTTCGGAGGTGTAGAAAATGCTGAAGCTGAATATGCAGTTCTTTGCTCATAAGAAGGGTGTTGGTTCCACCAAGAACGGCCGTGATTCCGAATCCAAGCGGCTGGGTGTGAAGCGTGCCGATGGTCAGTTCGTACTGGCCGGCAACATCCTGGTTCGTCAGAGAGGCACTCATATCTATCCCGGTCAGGGCGTAGGTAAGGGTTCTGACGATACCCTGTTCGCCACTCAGGACGGTGTAGTACGTTTTGAGCGCGTTGGCAAGGATAAGAAGAAGGTTTCGATCTATCCGGTTGCTGACTAATTGGCGTCCGCAAAACTGAAAACTTGGAGCCGGTGCAGACCGGCTCTTGGGAGATGGGGCAGAGAATGGCAACAGTTCTTTGCCCTGTTTTCTGTATATACGCCCGGAAAGCGGGCAGGTTTTTTAACGGGAAGTTCATTTTTTGCGCCCCACAGACCTATGGAGGGACAACAAAGATGTTTGTAGATATCAGTAAAATCAAGATCCGTGCCGGTAAGGGCGGCGATGGTTCGGTGCATTTCCACCGGGAGAAGTATGTGGCAGCCGGCGGCCCCGATGGCGGTGACGGCGGCAAGGGCGGCGATGTGGTATTCCAGGTGGACCAGAACCTCTCCACCCTCATCGACTTCAAGTACAAGACCAAGTATGCCGCAGAGGACGGTCAGCCCGGCGCCGGCAAGAACTGCTTCGGACGGGACGGCAAGGACATCATCATCAAGGTGCCGCTGGGCACTGTCATCAAGGACGCCAATACCGGACGCATCATGGCGGATATGTCCACCCTGGAGCCGGTAGTGCTGGCAAAGGGAGGCCGCGGCGGCTGGGGCAACAGCCATTTTGCTACCCCCACCCGGCAGATTCCCCGGTTTGCCAAGCCCGGCCTGCCCGGCGAGGAATATGAGGTCACCCTGGAGCTCAAGCTGCTGGCGGATGTAGGCCTGGTAGGCTTCCCCAATGTGGGCAAGTCCACCCTGATCTCGGTGGTATCCTCCGCCAAGCCCAAGATTGCCAACTATCACTTCACCACCCTCACTCCGGTGCTGGGCGTTGTCAAGATGGGCGAGGGCAACAGCTTTGTCATGGCGGATATTCCCGGCCTGATCGAAGGCGCCAGCGAAGGTGTTGGCCTGGGCCATGAGTTCCTGCGCCATGTGGACCGCTGCCGCCTCATCGTGCATGTGGTGGATGTGTCCGGTATCGAGGGCCGTGATCCGGAAGAGGACTATGCCATCATCAACCGGGAGCTGCGTGGCTTCTCGGAGGATCTGGCAGAGCGTCCGCAGATTGTGGCGGGCAGCAAGATCGACCTTGCCACTCCGGAACAGATCGAGTCCTTCCGTGCCTTTGTGGAGGAGCAGGGCCTGGAGTTCTATCCCATTTCGGCAGCCACCCATCAGGGCGTGGACGAGCTGATGCAGGCGGTGTCCCGGAAGCTGGCTGATCTGCCGCCCATCCGCTCCTATGAGCCGGAGCCGGTGCCGCTGGAGGAGCAGGTTGTCAAGGCCGGCAACGAATTCTCGGTACACGAGGAGGACGGCGTCTATACCGTCGAGGCCGACTGGCTGGGTCAGGTACTGGGCAGCGTCAATATGGACGACTACGAAAGCCTGCAGTACTTCCAGCGTGTGCTCATCAACTCGGGCATTATTGCCGAGCTGGAGCGCATGGGCATCCAGGAGGGCGATACTGTGCGCATCCTGGACTTCGAGTTCGACTTTATCCATTGATGGGAGCATAGCATGGACGATATTTTTGATCCCGGACTGCTCCGGGAAAATCCCCGGCAGATGAGTGCCGCTACCCTGGCTTTTCTCGGGGACGCAGTCTATGAGCTGCTGGCCCGGCAGAAGCTGGCAGTGACCACCATTCCCGCCGGGAAGCTGCACCGCATGGCAATCGGCATGGTCTGTGCCGGGGCACAGTCCCAGGCCTATGAAGTGTTGGAACCGCTGCTCACTGAGGAGGAACTGGCTGTCCTCAAGCGGGGACGCAATACCCACCCCTCCCATACGGCGAAAAACGCCAAAGTAGCGGATTACCGCCGGGCCACTGGTGTGGAAGCGCTGTTCGGCTATCTGTGGCTGTGCGGGCGCACCGCCCGGCTCCGGGAGCTGTTCGACGCGGTCTGTGCCGCGGCAGAGTCCGCCTCTGCCGCCCCTGCCCAGGCAGAATAGGAAAACCGCCCGGTATCCGGTTTGCATGCCGGATTCGGGCGGTTTTTTGATATGGTGTATAGGAGAGGAATCAAAGGGGTTTGTTACTTCTTGTTTTCCATGGTGGGTTCCTTGGGCTCACAGCCGGGCTTTTCCTTCTTCTGCTCGGGCTGGGCGGGGTTCTTCTTCTGCTTGTCCTTCATCTGGTTTCACCTCCCTCATTGCACTGATAGTATTTGGCAGCCCATCGTTTTTTATACATGAACCGAGGTTTTTTATGGCAAAGATCATCCGACCCAATCTGGTCAATACCGTGCGTTCCTCTGAAATTTCCGCCTGGCTCCGCTGGGGAGCGCTGTTTGCAGTGCTGTTGGCAGGGGCAGTGGGACTGCTGCTTGCAAAACAGTATCTTCCGGCGGCAGTCTGTATCCTGATCCTGCCCATCGCTCTGCCTCTGGCAAAGAAGCAGATCGGCGTGATCCGGGCCGGGGCGGACGGCGAGGCCGAGACTCTCCGCCTGCTCCGGAAGCTGCCGGCGGACTGGACGGTGATTCCCGATGCGGTCATTGAGTACCGGGGACACCGCAGCCAGACCGACTATATCCTGATCGCGCCCACCGGAGTGCTGATCCTGGAGGCAAAGAATGTCTCAGGCAAGGTGACCGGGCGGGCCGAGGACCGGGAACTCTCCCAGTATAAGCCCTCCCGGGGCGGACGCCCGGCAGAGCAGAAACGGATGTACAACCCGCTTCTGCAGGTCAAGGGGCACCAGACCACCCTTCAGAATATTCTCCGGGCTGCGGGGCTTTCTGTGCCGGTGCGCACAGCGGTCTATTTTGCCAACCCCAATGCGGAGGTGCACATTGACGGCGCTGTGAATGTGTTCACCGTCCACGACAGCCAGTCCCTGGATCAGTCCATGCGGCGGCTGCTGGGGAATGGGGAAAAGGTGGACACCGCAGCGGTGATCCGGGCGGTAAAGCAGTCCTTTTCCAAGTAAATAAGGCCGGCCTTTCCGGGGATCTGACCGGGAGGGCCGGTTTTCTATTTTGGAAGCAGAAATGAAATCCGACTTCTCAATTCCTGCAGAATGTGGTACAATGACAGAGGAAAATTGTATCTGCTGCCGGACAGCGGGTAAAGAGGAGATGTTTGCAAATGGAAGAGCTGAAGGCCTATATCCAGGAAACTCTGCCGGAACTCAAGGAGCTGATCGTGGAGTTGTGCGGGATTCCGGCGCCGTCCCACCATGAGGAAAAGCGGGCGGAATTCTGCCGGGACTGGCTGCTGCGGAATGGTGCTTCGCCGGAGCAGGTGCACATCGATGATGCGCTCAATGTGGTCTGTGAAGTGCCGGGCGAAACCGATGAGGTGATCGTGTTCATGGCGCATACCGATACGGTGTTCCCGGATCTGGAGCCCCTGCCTTACCATGAGGAAAGCGGACGGATGTTCTGTCCGGGCATCGGCGATGATACCGCCAATCTGGCTGTGCTGCTGATGCTGGCAAAGTATGTGCTCACCCGGGGTCTGCGTTCGAAGTATACCGTAGTTTTTGCAGCCAACTCCTGTGAGGAGGGCCTCGGCAACCTCAAGGGCAGCTTCCAGCTCATGAAGGACTATGGCAGCCGCACTGTGGAGGTCACCTCCTTTGACGGCTATTACAGCGGCATCGCCAACGACGCAGTGGGCTCCACCCGGTATGAGGTGACAGTGCGCACTGAGGGCGGACACAGCTTCGGCAACTTCGGCAACCGAAATGCCATCCATCAGCTTGCCCGCATTATCAATGACCTCTATGGCATCGAGGTTCCCACCAAGGCCAAGACCACCTATAATGTGGGCATGATCCAGGGCGGCACTTCGGTGAATACCATTGCCCAGGATGCGTCGATGCTCTATGAGTACCGTTCGGAGGATCTGAGCTGTCAGGAGGAGATGCGCCGGCAGTTTGAGGGCATTATTGAAAACTACCGGGCCGGCGGCCTGGACATCGAAGTCAAGGTGCTGGGCAACCGTCCCTGTGCCGGGGAGATCGACCGGGAGCGTCAGCAGGCCCTGACTGAGGAACTCACCGCGCTGATCCTGCGGCACAGCGGGGAAGAGCCGGTGGTTTCCGCATCCTCCACCGACTGCAATGTTCCGCTTTCGATGGGCATCAATGCCATCTGCTTTGGTGTCTGCCTGGGCGGAGGTGCCCATACCCGGGGCGAGTGGATCGATGAAAAGAGCCTGCCGGTGGGCTATACCGTTGCGGGGGAATACCTGCTGCGGCGGTTCTGATACCGGCTTTGGATGGAAAAACGGCGTTTCTTTGGGAAGGAACGCCGTTTTTTGCTGCCGGAGTGATTGTCAGTCCGGGAAAACTATGATATAATACAAAACTGTATGCGGCTTTTTGAGCCTTTTCACAAATATGACTGTTAAAAAGGAGAATTTTCGGTTTGATTACTGTTACCGATCTGGGCCTCAGCTTTGGCACCGATAAGCTGTTCAGCCATGTCGATCTCAAATTTGTTCCGGGTAACTGCTACGGCGTCATCGGAGCCAACGGTGCAGGCAAGTCCACTTTTCTGAAGATCCTCTCGGGAGAACTGGAACCCACCAGCGGTTCGGTGGAGATCCCGGCCGACACCCGGATGTCGGTGATGAAGCAGGACCATTTCCAGTATGATGAGTACACAGTACTGGATACCGTCATCATGGGCAACAAGCGCCTGTATGACATTATGAAGGAAAAGGATGCCCTCTATATGAAGGAGGACTTCTCCGAAGCGGACGGTGAAAAGGCCGCCGAACTGGAAGGCGAATTTGCTGAGCTGGGCGGCTGGGACGCTGAAACCGAAGCGGCACAGCTGCTGCAGGGTCTGGGACTGGGCAATGATCTGCTGTACAGCCAGATGTCCTCGCTCAAGGCAGATGACAAGATCAAGGTGCTGCTGGCGCAGGCGCTGTTCGGCCATCCGCAGATCATTCTGCTGGACGAGCCTACCAACCATCTGGATGTAAGCGCCATCCACTGGCTGGAGGACTTCCTCTATGACTTTGTGGGTACCGTGATCGTGGTATCCCATGACCGTCACTTCCTCAACAATGTCTGCACCCATATCGTGGATATTGACTACGGCAAGATCAAGATGTATGTGGGCAACTACGACTTCTGGTATGAGTCCAGCCGTCTGGTGCAGCAGATGATCAAGGATCAGAACAAGAAGAACGAAGAGAAGATCAAGGAACTGCAGACCTTTATCCAGCGGTTCTCGGCGAACAAGTCCAAGTCCCGGCAGGCTACTTCCCGCCGGAAGCTGCTGGATAAGCTCACCGTAGAGGAGATGCCTGCTTCGTCCCGCCGGTACCCCTGGGTATCCTTCAAGGCGGAACGGGAAGTGGGCAAGGAAGTGCTGGCTGTGGAGAACCTTTCTGCGGTACAGGACGGCGTGACCCTCTTTGAGAATCTCAACTTCCGGGTGGGCCGGGAGGACAAGATCGCCATCGTATCGGAAAACGAAATGGCAGTTACCGCCCTGTTCAAGATCCTCACCGGGGAGGAGGAGCCGGCTTCGGGCAGCTTCAAGTGGGGCATCAGCACCAGCCAGTCCTATTTCCCCAAGGACAACAACGAGTTCTTTGACGGCTGCGATCTCAACCTCATCGAGTGGCTGCGGCAGTATTCCACCGACGACCATGAGAGCTATCTGCGGGGCTTCCTGGGACGGATGCTCTTCTCGGGCGATGAGCCGCTCAAGCCGGTGAAGGTGCTCTCGGGCGGTGAGAAGGTGCGCTGCATGCTCTCCCGCATGATGCTGTCCAGCGCCAATGTGCTGCTGCTTGACCAGCCCACCAACCATCTGGATCTGGAGTCCATCACCGCCCTCAACAACGGACTGATCGACTTCAAGGGCGTTATCCTCTTTGCCACCCATGACCATCAGTTCATGCAGACAGTGGCAAACCGTGTGATCGAGCTGACCCCGAACGGCTGCATCGACCGCATGGGCACCTATGAGGACTACCTGGCATTCAAGGGCCTGGAAGTCTGAGAACCCGCTTGACAGTTCCGGCGCCCCGTTCTATGATGGAGACAGGAACAGAATCGCCATAAAGAAAAGAGCAGGACTTGTTCCTGCTCTTTTTTGTTTGGAGGGAAGATGGATGAAACGAATGGTTTTGCTGGCGCTGATGCTGGCAGTGCTGTGTGCCGGCTGTACCCTGGAAAACGGGACGCCGGAGCCGGGATCTGAGACGGAGCAGTCTGTTTCACAGGAGGAAGTGTCTGAATCCGGGCCGACCGAAACCGAGCTGGAAGAGGCGGCCCGGCTGGAGATTCTGATGAAAGAGGTGCTCTGCTATGAGAGCTCCCATGGGGGCGCTCCGTATGAATATGGGCAGCCGGGATTCATCGCCTGGGATTTCGGGGAGGTTTATCTGGACCTGACCAGCAACCGGGAGGAGCCGGCGGAGGAACAGAACGCCCTGATCCAGACAATGTCCGAAGCATGGTTCGGCTGTCCGGGGGAGCAGAAGGCAAAGTATGGGTACACCAGCGCCTACTTTGTCGGAGAGCCCCGGGTAAAGGCGCGGGACTATCAGTTTTCCGATGACCGGGCGGAGGTGACTGTATCCCGCAGCTGGAAGGGGCAGAAGCTCTATGATGCCCGTTACACCTTTGTGGCGGAACCGGCCCCGGAGGGATTGGAGGGCACCTGTGCTGAAAAGCTCATCGACAACGGGAAAATCTGGCGGTTCGACCGTGTGGAGTGGCTTGGGAATGAGCATGAGGGAGAGTTTATCGAGATCTCCACCGCGGAGGATCTGCTCGACATGGCGCAAAAGATCAACAGCGGCGATCAGGAGGCAGCGCACGGGAATTACCGCCTGACCCAGGACATCGACCTGACCGGCGTGGAATGGGAGCCCATCGGCAGTCCGGGGCTTGCGCTGATTCTCGAGCGGGAGCGGATGTATGGCGTGGTGAATACCCAGGGATTCCAGGGCGTTTTTGATGGCGCGGGACATCGGATCACCGGCCTGGAATACAGCACTGAAACACGGGAGGCCGGATTCTTTGGCTGCATTGCCCCCAATGCGGAGGTCCGGGATCTCACGGTGGAAGGCACGGTTCTGAGCGCACCGGAGGATTACTGGGATTTAGGCCATGACACAGCGGCAGCAGGAGGCTTTGCGGCAGCTGTGGTCAATGGAGCCAAAGTGGAAAACTGCCACTTTATCGGAAGTGTGGACGGATATGGGACAGTGGGAGGCTTTGTGGGGCTTCTGAAAAATGATCCGGGCGCTTATAAACTGGATCTTGCAGAGCCAGTCATCAAAGACTGTACCTTCCAGGGAGAAGTGACAGCCACCTATAATTCCGGTGGATTTGTCGGGGCGGCAGAAGCTGGCATCGAGGGCTGCTCCGCCCAGGGGACTCTCACCATTCGCCCTGGTGAGGGAGAGAACAGAGCTAACAGCATCGGCGGCTTTGTGGGAAGCCTGAACGGAACGATTGTGTCCTGTCACTGCGGCATGAAAATCGACTTTGTGCTCCGGGACCCCAACTGGATGGGCAATTTTACAGGGTTCCTGTCTGACGGGGGAATGTATAGCTGTACGATGGATAAGGAGCTTATCAATCCGGAGTGGTATATGGTGGGATACCAGGATATGCTGCATCTGCCCATGGAGGTGGAACCGGTCTGAGGCAAATAAAAAAGGAAGGGTCATCGCCCTTCCTTTTTTCATGGCATCATGCCTCAGTCGTCGGTTTCCGAGTCATATTCCAGTACGGCGCCGGTGGAGCCGCTGATCTTGACTTCATATTCGGTATTGCCGGAACGCATCTCTACTTCATATTCGTTGTCGTCCTGATCGTAGTCCACCTTCACATAGTCGGCGGCGGTCAGTCCGGCACGCTCCAGGGCGATGCGCTTGGCATCCGCTTCCGAAATGGTGCTGCTGCCGCCCGAGGTCTGCCGTGCCTCCTGCTTGGATTCCAGCACAGCGCCGGTGGTGCCGTCGATCTTGTATTCATACTCGCTGTCGGCGGTGTAGAACTCGATCTCGTATTCCGCACGCCCGTCATCGTAGTCCAGCTCGGTTTTGGTGAAGGTGGCGGTGCTCAGTCCGGCGTGCGCCAGTGCCTTGGAACGGGCAGTTTCACTGTCGATGGCAGCTGCCGCAGCTGTGCTGCCCGACCCGCCCTGATTCCAGGCTTTCAGTGCCTCGAAGTCCCAGGAGAGAATGCTGCCGTCCTGGGCGTTCAGATCATAGTCATACTCCCGGTCAGCGGTGTAGAGCTCGATCTCATACTGCATCATGCCGTCGTCGTAGTCCAGCTCCACCTTCTTGAAGGTGACTTCGCTGGCGTCCATCCCCAGATGTTCCAGCACCTTCGCCTTGGCTTCCTCGGCGCTGATGTAGCTGCCGGTCTGGGTCTGGGCGGTGAAGCCTCCGATCTCGTTGTCCACGCTCAGCACCTTGCCGGTGAGGGCGTCGATCTCATAGTCATATTCCTGGGAAGCGGTGTAGAACTCAATGTCATAGACCATGGAGCCATTGTCCTGATCCAGCTTGGTCTTGATGAAGGTGACTTCGCTTTCGGTCAGTCCGGCATCGTCCAGGGCAGCCTGGCGGGCCTCCTGTGCGGTGATGTAATTGCCGCCGGCACTGACGCTTCCGCCGGAGGAGAGCTCGTATTCATAGCTCAGAACCTGACCGGTGCGGGCGTTGATGGAGTATTCATACTCCACTCCGCCAGCCAGGAATTCCACTTCATATTCCATGATGCCGCCGTCGCAGTCCAGCTCAGTGTTGATGAAGTCGGTGTCAGCCGAGGTGATTCCGGCATGTTCCAGGGCGATTTCCTCTGCCCGGGCGGTGCCGATATAACCCGACTCACTGGCAGAACCGGTGGTGGTGGTGTTGGAAAGGGCGATCTGCTTGCTGGATGCCAGCAGGTTGAGGTCGTTGATGGACATCTCCGCCAGATCCTCAGCCTTGAGCATGGGCAGCTCATTGAGGATATTGCGGATCAGGGCAGCCTTGCCCTCGGAGATGCCGTAGTCGCCTGCCATATTCTGCAGGTCGTTGTCCGAAACCACCTGCTGGGCGATCACAGAGCCGCCGAAGCTGTCCAGAGCGGCGTTGATCTCATTGGTGAGACGGTCGGTGACTTCCACCGATTTCTGATGGTCGTCACTTTCCACAGTGAGCAGAATGGAGTTGGAAAGCTCGCTCAGGTAGCCGTTCTTCACCATCGAGCCGATGATGGCATTGGTGGCGACATCCACATCCACACCCTTGAGCTTCATATCCTCCAGAATGATTTCAGCGTCCTTGTTGAGCGCTTCGGCAGAAATAACCTTTTCCGCCTTGTTGACCCGCAGCTCGATGCTGGGGTTGACATCCATCTCCACCGTATAGTTGAGGGCACGGTAGCGGTTCCACCAGAACAGGCCGCCGATCATCATACAGGCAGCTGTTCCCAGGGACAGCACCTTGATCCAGTTATTGTTGCGGCTGCGGGGATCGGATATATTCTCCATATACAGGATCTCTCCTTTCGGTTCCTTGGCACAGTCGGCCAGGATGCGGTCGAGAACATCCGGTGTCAGATGTTCCGCGGCAGTTTTCAGTTTCTGTTCCATCGGATCGTTTCGCATCTCTAAGCCTCCTTCAAGTGTTTTTGCAGTTTTTGGAGTGCCCGGTGATAGCGGGATACAGCTGCCGGCAGGGAAATATGCATCTGCTCTGCAATCTCCCGGTGTTTGAGTCCGGCAACGGCGTGCAGCATGACAATCTGCCGTTCATCGTCTTCCAGACAGCGGATGGCGGTCTGGAGGATCATGCGGTCCTCAGCAGTGGCAAAGGGATTCTCCGTTTCGGGGAATTCCAGATCCTCTGCGGAAACCTCGGTACGGCTTTTGCGGCGCAGCTGCATCAGGCACAGGTTGCGGGTCATGGTCAGAATCCAGGAGAGAGGGCGTCCGCCCCGGTCATAGCGGTCTGCCATGCGGTAAAGCTGTACAAATGTGTCATGCAGGATATCCTCTGCGTCCTGGCGATTCTTGAGAATGGAAAGCGCCAGCGCGAATACAGCGGTTTTTGAATTTTCATAGAGGACCGACATGGCGTCGGTCTCTCCTGCTGCCAGGCGCAGCAGAGCCTCATGCAGCCTTTGTTCCTGGAGCTGCCGGGCATCGGCGGCTTCGGACGGAAGGCTGGAAAAAAGAAACAGCATACAAACCCTCACCTGTCTGTAATATGCTTCTGCAATCGATTTCTTTGCAGAAAAAAGAAAAAATCCCGAAAAAAGCAGTATGATCGGACTGTCGGGATCTGCCTATATAATGATAATACATTTTATTCGGTTCTTCAACCAAAAAACCATGAATTTTCCAGGGGAGCCGGAGCCACATCCAAGGGAAACCGGCGGGATTTTGTCCACAAAAGGGGAAGTGGGTAAAAAGGAGCGCGCAGATAACCTTGATTTTTTAGGACAGTTTGTGCTATAATGCAAGCGAGTATGATTCACACAAAATTAGTATAATTTTTGGCTTTGAATTCCCGCAGAGGGATACAAAGCACCCCCTTATTGTATATCTACACCAGAAAGAGGTGCAAAGAATGAACGAACAGGATTATCTGTTGGGCATTGACGTGGGTTCCACCACCGTCAAGGTCGCCATTATGGACCAGGTCGGCGAGATTCTGTACAGTGAATACCGCCGTCATTTTGCCCGCATTCAGGAGACACTGGCTGAGGTACTGCGCCGGGCTTCCGAGAAGCTGGGAAGCATACCGGTACTGCCTGCCATCACCGGCAGCGGCGGTATGGCACTGGCTCAGGCCATGAAGATCCCCTTTGTCCAGGAAGTCATCGCCGTGAGCGAGAGCCTGGACCGCCGGTATCCCCAGACCGATGTAGCCATCGAGCTGGGCGGTGAGGATGCCAAGATCCTCTACCTCACCGGCGGACGGGACCAGCGCATGAACGGCATCTGTGCCGGCGGCACCGGTTCCTTCATCGACCAGATGGCAGCGCTGCTGGGCACCGATGCCGAAGGTCTCAATGAATATGCCAGAAACTACAAGCGGATCTATCCCATTGCCGCCCGGTGCGGTGTTTTTGCCAAGAGTGACCTGCAGCCCCTGATCAACGAGGGCGCAGCCAAGGAGGACCTGGCAGTGTCCATCTTCCAGGCGGTGGTGAACCAGACCATCAGCGGCCTGGCACAGGGCCGTCCCATCCGGGGCAATGTGGCCTTCCTGGGCGGACCGCTCCACTTTATGCCCGAGCTGCAGAAGGCCTTTGTGCGCACCCTGAAGCTCACCCCGGAACAGACCATTGTGCCGGAGAATTCCCATCTGTTTGCCGCCATGGGCAGCGCGCAGTATGCCGCAGCCAACCTGCCGGAGCAGATGACTTCCTTCCCGCTGAACGAGCTATGCGAAAAGCTGGAGAAGGGCATCCATCTGGAGGCGGAGATCAAGCGTCTGCCGCCATTGTTCCAGGACGAAGCCGAATACAATCAGTTTGTGGAGCGCCACGCCTACTACAAGATCAAGCGGGCGGATCTGGCCACAGCCAGCGGCAAGTGCTATCTGGGCATCGATGCCGGTTCCACCACCACCAAACTGGCGCTCATCAACGCCCATGGCGACCTGCTCTGGTCCTTCTATGAGGGCAATGTGGGCAGCCCGCTCAATACAGTCATCAAGGCCATGGCACAGCTGCAGAAGCTCATGCCCCCGGACCTCAAGATTACATATGCCTGCTCCACCGGCTATGGCGAACAGCTCCTCAAGGAGGCGCTGGGCCTGGACGAAGGGGAAGTGGAGACCATCGCCCATACCACAGCGGCGCTGTTCTTCGACCATCAGGTGGACTGTGTGCTGGACATCGGCGGACAGGACATGAAGTGCATCAAGATCAAGGAAGGCGTGGTGGACAGCATCACCCTCAACGAGGCCTGTTCTTCGGGCTGCGGCTCCTTCCTGGAGAGCTTTGCCAACTCCCTGGGCCTCACTGCCGAGCAGTTTGCCGAGGCGGCACTCTATGCGCCGTCCCCGGTGGATCTGGGCACCCGCTGCACCGTCTTTATGAACTCCAATGTAAAGCAGGCCCAGAAGGAAGGCGCCAGCCTGGGCGACATCTCTGCCGGCCTTTCCTACTCGGTGGTAAAGAATGCCCTCTATAAGGTGCTCAAGTGCAATACTCCCCAGGAGCTGGGCGAGCATATCGTGGTGCAGGGCGGTACTTTCTATAATAACGCGGTGCTGCGCTGCTTTGAGAATATCCTCGGCGCCAGCGTCATCCGACCGGATATTGCGGGCATCATGGGTGCCTTCGGCGCGGCGCTCATCGCCATGGACCGCTGCCACGGACGCCAGAGCAAGATGCTCTCGATGGATGAGATCCAGAACCTCACCTGGGAGAGCCGTCTGGTACGCTGCGGACGCTGTGAAAACAACTGCCAGCTTACGGTGAGCATCTTCCCGGGCGGACGGCGGTTCATCACCGGCAACCGCTGCGAGAAGGGTCTGGGGGAGGCCCATGTGGAAAACGATACCCCCAATCTGATGAAGTACAAGTTCCAGCGGATCTTTGACTATGAGCCGCTGGCTGATTCGGAAGCGCCCCGGGGCGTACTGGGCATTCCCCGGGTGCTCAATATGTATGAGAACTATCCCTTCTGGGCCACCTTCCTGCGGGAGCTGGGCTTTGCGGTGCGGCTGTCGCCCCAGAGCAGCAAGGCCATCTATGAGATGGGCATGGAGACCATTCCCAGTGAATCGGAGTGCTATCCTGCCAAGCTGAGCCATGGTCATGTGGAATGGCTCATCGCCCATGGTGTGGACCGGATCTTCTATCCCTGTGTCTACTATGAGCGCAAGGAGGACGAGAACTCCCAGAACCACTTCAACTGTCCCATGGTTATGTCCTATCCCGAGAACCTCAAGAACAACATTGAGGCGCTCTGGCAGGGCACTGTGAAGATGTACAGCCCCTTTGTGGCCTTCACCGATGAGATCACCATCACCGAGCGTCTGAAGAAGGTGATGGCGGAGAACTTCGGCATTCCCGAAGCGGAAACCGCCGCGGCAGCTTCCAAGGCCTGGGCAGAACAGCTCCGGGCCAAGGACGACATCCGCCGGGAGGGCGAACGGGTGCTGGAGTGGGTGAACGCCGATCCTGACCGTCATGGCATCGTGCTGGCGGGCCGTCCCTATCACTGCGACCCGGAGGTCAACCACGGCATTCCCGAGATGATCGCCTCCTATGGACTGGCTGTGCTCACCGAGGACAGCATTGCCCATCTGGCTCTCCAGGACGAGGACTATCTCACCCGTCCGCTGCGGGTCACCGACCAGTGGACCTATCATTCCCGTCTGTATGCGGCGGCTTCCTATGTCCGCCGGTTTGATAACCTCGACCTGGTGCAGCTCAATTCCTTCGGCTGCGGCGTGGACGCTGTCACCACCGATGAGGTGGCAGAGATCCTCATCAAGTCGGGCAAGCTCTATACCCTGCTCAAAATCGACGAGGTCAACAATCTCGGCGCGGCACGCATCCGCATCCGGTCGCTGATCTCCGCCATCAATATGCGCAAGGAAAACGGCATCGTGGCACATCCTGCCCCCACTGCCTATCACCGGGCCGAGTTCACCAAGGAGATGAAGGAAGCCGGTTATACCCTGCTCTGTCCGCAGATGTCGCCCATTCACTTCGAACTGCTCGAGCCGGTGTTCCGGCAGGCGGGCTACAACATCGTCCTGCTGGACAGCGATAACCGCAGCGCGGTGGATATGGGCCTCAAGTTTGTCAACAACGACGCCTGCTATCCGTCTCTCATCACCATCGGACAGATCATGGATGCTGTCCTCTCGGGCAAGTATGACACCAACAAGCTCGCTATCCTCATGTCCCAGACCGGCGGCGGATGCCGTGCCTCCAACTATGTGGCCTTTATCCGTCTGGCGCTGGAGAAGGCCGGGCTTTCCCATATCCCGGTGGTATCGGTGAACCTCAACGGCATGGAGAAGAACGAAGGCTTTACCTACACTGCCTCCATGATGGTGCGGGCTGCCCAGGCGGTGGCCTATGGCGATGCCCTGCAGCAGATGGTCTACCGGGTGCGTCCCTATGAGCTGGAACCCGGCTCCACCGACGCCCTCCACGACAAGTGGCGGAAGATCTGCATTGCGTCGCTGACCAAGAAGGGCTTCGGCTTCGGTGAATACAAGCGCAATATCCGGCAGATGGTCAAGGAATTTGACACCCTGCCCATCCGGGATATTCCCCGGAAGAACCGTGTGGGCATTGTGGGCGAGATCCTCGTCAAGTACATGCCCCTGGCAAACAACGATCTGGTCAAGGTGCTGGAGCGGGAGGGAGCCGAGGCCGTAGTGCCCGAGCTGCTGGGCTTCATGGAATACTGCTTCGAGAACAGCAACTTCAAGGCCGACTATCTCGGCGGCAGCAAAAAGACTGCCTTTATCTCGGAACTGGGCATCAAGGCAGTGGAGTGGGTGCGCAAGCCTGCTTCCGAGGCCTTTGCCCAGAGCAGCCGCTTCACACCGCCGGTGGACATCAAGACCATCCGCAAGTGCGCGGAACCCTACCTCTCCGCCGGCAACCAGTGCGGTGAGGGCTGGTTCCTGGCAGGTGAGATGGTGGAACTGGTGAAGAGCGGCACTCCGAATATTGTCTGTGTACAGCCCTTCGGCTGCCTGCCCAACCACATTGTGGGCAAGGGTGTCATGCGCAGCATCCAGCGGGACTATCCCCAGGCCAACATGATCGCCGTGGACTACGACCCCGGCGCCAGTGAGGTCAACCAGCTCAACCGTATCAAGCTCATGCTCACTGCAGCTGCCCGGGGCGAGCGTTCGGTGCCGGAGATTTACTTCCCCGGTTCGGAGGACGGCTGTTCCGGCTCCTGCAGCAGCTGTGGAGGCAGCTGCGGTGAACCGGTGATGGCTGGGGCTGTCCATGGCAAGTACGACCTGTGAGCACCCGGAACCGGTGGAGCCGGATCAAGGATTTTTACCGGGAGCATCCCATCGCCATCGCACTGACCTATATGCCGTTTTATCTGCTGGGCTTTTTCCTGGTGGAACAGCTGGTGGAGCCCCGGTATATCATCCACAGTGTGGTGGACGACTGGATTCCGTTCTGTGAGTATTTCATCATACCCTATGCAATCTGGTTTGTAGAGCTGGCTGTGATCCCGCTCGCCCTGCTGCGGTATGATCTCAGGCAGTATTACTACCTGTGTTTTGTGATGTTTGTGGGTATGACCACCTGTCTGCTGCTCTATGTGATCTTCCCCAATGGTCTTGATCTGCGGGTGGAGATCACCCGGCACAATCTCTTTGCCGAGATCGTCCGGCTGATGCAGCAGGTGGATACCCCCACCAATGTCTGTCCGTCTATCCATGTGGCGTCGTCCATGGCGATGGATCTGGCACTCTGCCGCAGTGTGCTGGGCCAGAAGCGCTGGGTACGGCTTGTTTCCCATGGGATTTTTATAGCGATTGTCCTGTCCACCCTGTTCCTCAAGCAGCATTCGGTGATTGATGTGTTCTGGGGAATGGCTCTTACCACACTGCTGCATGGAATCTGGAACCGGGTGGTAAGTCCCGCGGGAGAACCGGTCCGTCAGCCTGAGAAGATCCACAGCTGACCGGACAGCCAAGGCAGAGAGGGGATTTTAATGGCAAAAGAAGATAAGATACAGCAGATCCTGATCTGTGCCAAAGAGCTGTTCGGACTGTATGGCTATGATAAAGTGTCCATGCGGGACATTGCAGACCGGGCCGGAATCAGTGTGGGGAATCTGACCTACTACTACGGGCGCAAGGAACGGATCATGCTGGCGGTATTGGATCAGATCAATGAGGAGGTCAGCCGTCCGGCGGATATTCCCGGCACATTGGCGGAAGTTGATGCCATGCTGGAGCGGTTCTCCAAGATCGCGGCCCAGAGCAGCTGTCTGTTCCGGCGGTATAGCCTGGATGAGCAGCTGGGGGAGAAGATGCTCCAGTGCCAGAAGAATCTGGTGCGGGCCAACCGGGGACTGTGGGCGGAAACCCTGCGTTCCCTGGAGCGGAGCGGTCAGCTGTGCGGAGAACTGTACAGCGGACATTACAGCGAGCTGATCACAGCCATCCAGATG
Organism: Hydrogenoanaerobacterium saccharovorans; assembly: GCF_016901815.1. Taxonomy (GTDB): domain Bacteria; phylum Bacillota; class Clostridia; order Oscillospirales; family Ruminococcaceae; genus Avimicrobium; species Avimicrobium caecorum. The sequence continues at coordinate 173,876 of NZ_JACSNR010000004.1, read as the reverse complement.
GTGTACCGGTACTGGGATGGCTATGCGGAGATGGAAGAGAGCATCGGAAACCGGTGTCCCCAGTTCCGTCAGTGCATCTGGAGCCTGCTGCTCCCGAACCTCACCGAAGCCGGACGCCGGGAATTTTTCGGGCATATCCTTCCGGGATTTGCGCCAGGGCGTACCGCTTCCTGAGAATCTAAATCAAAAAACGGCGTTGTCCAGAACGGGCAGCGCCGTTTTTGTGTCAATCCCTCTTGCAAAATGCCGGGAAATCCGGTACACTTGTAGTTAGTTGTAACTAATAAAAGGAGGAAACAGGATGGAATGGACAATCTGTGGGCTGACAGCGCAGCCAGGGGAGAAGGTACAGGGATATTTTGCGGGACCGGATGGGGAAAAGACCATCCCCATCTGCCTGATCCACGGGACAAAGCCGGGCAAGACGGTACTGCTCACAGCGGGAGTCCATGCCTGTGAGTATCCCGGCGCGGCGGCAGTGATGGAGCTCTGCCGGGAGCTGGAGCCCTCCCAGGTGAGCGGACGGCTGATTCTGGTGCCCATGCTCAATGTATCGTCCTTCTATGAGCGCCTGCCCTTTGTGGTAAAGGAGGATGGGAAGAATCTCAACCGGATGTTCCCGGGAGACCCCCAGGGAAGTTACAGTCAGCGGCTGGCGGCCCAGATCCAGCGGGAACTCCATGCCAAGGCGGACTATCTCATTGACATCCACAGCGGCGATGCCCCTGAACTGGTGATGCCCTTTGTCTACTATCCGGCGCTGGCCCGGCCGGAGGTACTGGCGGAATCCCAGCGGATGTGCCGGGCTATGAGTGTGGCCTGCCGGGTGGCGTCCACTTCGATGGTGGGCACCAGCGGAACAGCCGCAGCCATCGGCACACCGGCGATCCTCATTGAGCGGGGCGGGCAGAGCGGCTGCAGCCCGGAGGATCAGGCTGCGTACCGGGAGGACCTGCTGTCCATCCTGGCGGAGCTGGGCTGTCTGGAGCGTCCGGTGACCGGCAATCCCCGGCAGATGGACATCACCGAGACTGCCTACTACGATGCCGAAGCCAATGGCTGCTGGCATCTGCTGCGCCAGCCCGGTGAGGAATTCCAGGCAGGGGAATGCCTGGGACGCCTTACCGACTTCTTCGGGACTGTCCTCCAGGAGATCACCGCTCCCTGGGATGGGTTTGTGCTGTACGGCACAGTGGCGCTGGGTGTCCGGGCAGGGGATTCCCTGCTGGCACTGGCACGGCCTCCCCGCGGATAAACAGAAAAAACTCCGGCTCACGTGATGGGGCCGGAGTTTTTTGATTCAGGAGAGGTTATTCAGCGGAATCTGCCGAGGAGCTGTCCTGTGCGTCGGAGGCAGAGGAGCTCTCGGTTTCATCTGCTTCGGAGCTGTCCGCGTCGGCAGCGGTTTCACCGCCCAGATAGCCGACGATGGTGCCGCACATCTCTTCAAAAGCGGTTTCGTCCTCGGTGAGGGTGGTCAGGGTGTAGCGCATTCCATCCAGTTCCCAGGAGGCGCACAGCCGGAGGGTTTCTTCGCCGGTGTCCACCGACTCGATGGTGACAGTCACTGCGGTGCCGTCATGGGCAGTTTCGTCCAGAGTGCCCAGAGCGGTGCGCTCGCCGTTCAGACCGGAGATATCCTCATCCGATTCGCCGGTGCGCAGGGTCCATTCGCTGTCCGACATGGTAAAGACAGCCTGGGCAATGGTGCCGTCAATGACCGAATATTCGATCTCTTCCGCCTCGGCGGGAAGAACGATGTCAAAGCCCATTTCAGCCAGTTCAGCGGCAGTTTTCACCGGCTGGACCGGGTTGGGAATTTCCGCAGAGGAGTCCGGTTCACTGGAGGACTGGGAGGAAGAAGAGCTCTCCGGAGTGGAGCTTTCTGTCTGGGAACTGCTGCAGCCAGTGAGCAGCAGGGAGGCAGCCAGCATGACAGTCAGAATTGCGGAAAATGGTTTCATGGAAGAAAAACTCCTTTCAAATGAATGATACAGAGCCGGAAAAAAGAAAAAAGAGATGCTCCAACAGGAACATCTCTTTTTCTTTGGTGCGAAGGATGGGACTTGAACCCACACAGTATTGCTACCGCCAGCACCTCAAGCTGGTGCGTCTGCCATTCCGCCACCCTCGCACGGAACGATATTTATTATATCATCCCGGTTGGAAGCTGTCAATAGTTTTTCCAAGAAATCTGCATGAAAAAATGCTGAACGGTTCCAACTCAGAAGAAATGGGATATTCCTGCCGTGATCCGGCTGTCTGGGATCATCATAGAACAGGAAAATCGCCATTCCATATCCGAAGTGTAAATAATCTGAATCGGAATTTATTGGATCTGCAGGTTTTTCCGGCAGTATTCCTTGATGGCTTCGAAGGATTCCACACTCAGATCATGTTCCACACGGCAGGCGTCCTCTTTGGCAGTCTCTTCATCCACACCCAGGGCCATCAGCAGCTGGGAAATCAGCCGGTGACGCTCAAATACCCGTTCCGCAATCTCCAGACCGCTTTCAGTCAGGGTGATATAACCGCCGCCATCAATATTCACATAGCCGTTCTGCCGCAGCTTTTTCAGCGCAATGCTGACACTCGGCTTGGAGAAATTCATCAGGTTGGCAATATCCACGGCCCGGACCTGTCCCATGCTCTTATTGAGCATCAGGATACGCTCCAGGTAATCCTCTGCGGATTCACGAATTTCCATCTTATCCACCTCACTCTCTGTCTAATATGGTAACAGATGCCGTCGGATTTTGCAATCCGCCAGAAAAATGGAACTGTCCCTTTACAGTTCCACGCCATGGAACCGGAACCGTTCCAGCATTCCACTGAGCATCAGTTTTTCTGCCAGCATCCGGTTGAAGGTCACCGAACGGGTGCCGTGTCCCCGGCTGCGCTCCGCTTCCAGTTTGGCCTCCATGGCATGGTACTGCTCACTGAGGCTTTCCAGGGCATCCTCGGCCTGCCCCAGCCGCTGGATCGCCTCCCGGAGCTGATCGGGATCGGTCAGCTCATAGCTGCCGTCCGGCAGTTTCTTTGTCATCCGCAATATTCTCACCTCTCTGCCGCCGGTGCTCCGGTTTTGCCGCGGAGCAGAAGCGAAATGGCTCATCGGTCAGCCGGACAGGGGACAGGCAGAGTCCACAGTTGTCCGGCTGCCGGAATGCTGAGCTGTTTTGCGGCTATTATATCACAAAAGCGGGGATTTAACAAAAAAAGTCCCATGTTACAGACTATGTTACACAGATTTAACACAGCTCTTGTTTCAGATGTAACGCATCAGCCTTAAAATAACGACTGAAAGCTAAACAAAGACAGCTGAAAGGAAGTAAAACAATATGAAAAAGTTCGCAGCAATCTTTATGTGTGCCGCTCTGGCAGTAGGCGCTCTGTCCGGCTGCAGCAGCAACGAAAACAGTTCCACCGCTGACAACAGCACCGCCGGCAACCCCATCTCGGTTGTAACCCGTGAAGATGGTTCGGGTACCCGCGGCGCCTTCGTAGAGCTCTTCGGCATTGAGGACGCTGACGGCAACGATGCCATCACCCAGTCCGCTGAGATCTCCAACAGCACCTCGGTTGTTATGACCACCGTAGCCGGCAACCCCGATGCCATCGGCTACATCTCCCTGGGCTCCCTGAACAACACTGTCAAGGCTCTGGAGATTGATGGTGTAGCAGCTACTGTAGAGAACATCAACAACGGTACATATAAGGTATACCGTCCCTTCAACATTGCCACCAAGGAAGGCCTCAGCGAGACCGCTCAGGACTTTGTAAACTTCATCATGAGCGAGCAGGGTCAGGCCATTGTAGCTGAGGAAGGCTACATCAGCGTTGAAAATAGCGGTTCCTACACTCCCTCCGGCAAGACCGGTACTGTAACCGTATCCGGTTCCTCCTCTGTAACTCCTGTAATGCAGGTGCTGAAGGAAGAGTATGAGGCTCTGAACCCCGATGTAACCATCGAGCTGCAGCAGAGCGACTCCACCACTGGTGTAAATGATGCCATCGCCGGCACTTCGGATATCGGTATGGCTTCCCGTGCCCTGAAGGACAGCGAGCTGGAGCAGGGTGTAGTCGGCACAGTCATTGCCAATGATGGTATTGCTGTAATCGTCAACAACGAAAGCACTGTAACCGGACTCACAAGCGAGCAGGTCAAGGGGATCTACATGGGCGAACTGACCAACTGGTCGGAAGTTGCCTAAAACTGATCGACAACAGATCAAACATTTTCTGAGGTGAGCCGATGAATAAACTCAGAGAAAAGAGCATGGGCTGTGTCTTCTTAGTCACGGCCCTTGCTTCTATATTCGCTGTAATTATAATCTGTCTGTTCCTGTTTGCGAATGGACTTCCCACCATTGCGGAGATCGGCCCGTTCGATTTCCTGCTGGGTACCACATGGAAACCTACCAATGATATCTATGGCATCTTCCCGATGATCCTGGGCAGTATCTATGTCACTGCCGGATCGCTGATCATCGGTGTGCCGGTGGGACTGCTGTGTGCCGTTTATCTGGCCCGGTTCTGCCCGCCCCGTGTCTATAAGTACCTCAAGCCGGCAGTGGATCTGCTGGCTGGCATTCCCTCCATTGTCTATGGCTTCTTCGGCCTGGTGGTGATTGTGCCCATCATGCGGGATCTGTTCGGCGGCAACGGCAAGAGCGTCCTGACTGCCTCCATCCTGCTGGGCATCATGATCCTGCCCACCCTCATCAGTGTGGGTGAGGCTTCCATCCGTGCCGTGCCCGAGAGCTATTATGAAGGCGCCCTGGCCCTGGGAGCCACTCCCGAGGAAACCGTGTTCAAAGTGATGCTGCCCGCAGCCAAGAGCGGCCTGACCGCCGGTGTGATTCTGGCAATCGACCGTTCCATCGGCGAGGCCATGGCAGTGAGCATGGTAGCAGGCAACCAGCCCATCATTCCGGACAGCCTGCTCAGCGGTGTGCGTACCCTCACAGCCAATATCGTGCTGGAGATGGGTTATGCTGCCGACATGCACCGGGAAGCCCTGCTGGCAACCGGCGTGGTGCTGTTCATCTTTATCCTGCTGATCAACCTCAGCTTCTCGCTGCTCAGAAGGAGGGATGACAAGTGAAGCAGTACTTCCGTATGTATAAAAAGCATCCCAAGGCAGTGGCACTGCGCATTCTGGTGACAACTGCCGCGGCCCTGACTGTCCTGGTGCTGTTTTCGCTGGTGTTCTATATCCTCATCAAGGGCATTCCCAACCTGAAGCCCTCACTGTTTGAGTGGAAGTACACCTCCAAGAATGCCTCGATGATGCCTGCCATCATCAATACCATTACCATGGTGCTGATGACCCTGCTCATTGCGGTACCCTTCGGCATCGGTTCGGCGATCTACCTCACCGAGTATGCCAAGCGGGGCAACAAGGTGGTGCCGGTGATCCGCATGACCACCGAGACCCTCTCGGGTATTCCGTCCATTGTCTATGGTCTGTTCGGCTATATGGCCTTTGTGCGCTGGCTGGACTGGGGATACAGCCTCATGGCTGGTATCATCACACTGGCGATCATGATCCTGCCGCTCATCATGCGCACCACCGAGGAGGCGCTGCTGGCGGTGCCGGACAGCTACCGGGAAGGCAGCTACGGCCTGGGTGCCGGACGGCTGCGCACCATCTTCCGGGTGGTGCTGCCTTCGGCTATGCCGGGCATCCTCTCGGGTGTGATCCTGGGTGTGGGCCGTATCGTAGGTGAGACTGCCGCCCTGATCTACACCGCCGGTTCGGTAACCGGTGTGCCGAATTCCCTCATGAGCGGCGGACGCACCCTGGCAGTGCATATGTATGCATTGCTCTCCGAAGGTCTTTACACCGACGAAGCCTATGCCACCGCCGTGGTGCTGCTGGTGCTGGTATTCATCATCAACCGGCTCAGCGCCTATGTGGCAAACAAAATTCAGAACAGGTGACGATATGAATAAATTTGACATACAGCACCTTGACCTCTACTATGGGGATTTCAAGGCGCTCAAGGACATCAACCTGGAGATCCAGGAACATGGCATCACCGCATTCATCGGCCCGTCCGGCTGTGGCAAATCCACACTGCTCCGGACCCTGGACCGCATGAATGACCTGGTGGAAGGCTGCCGGATCGACGGCAAGATTCTTCTGGACGGCAAGGATATTTTCGGGCCGGACATGGATGTATTTGAACTGCGCAAGCGGGTGGGCATGGTGTTCCAGAAGCCCAATCCCTTCCCGATGAGCGTCTATGACAATATTGCCTATGGTCCCCGGACCCATGGCATCCGTTCCAAGGCCAAGCTCGATGAACTGGTGGAACGGTCGCTGCGGGGCGCGGCTATCTGGGACGAACTCAAGGACCGTCTGAAGAAGAGTGCGCTGGGTCTTTCCGGCGGACAGCAGCAGCGTCTGTGCATTGCCCGTGCGTTGGCAGTGGAGCCGGAAGTGCTGCTGATGGATGAGCCCACATCGGCTCTGGACCCCATCTCCACCTCCAAGATTGAGGAACTGGTAATGGAGCTCAAGGACCGGTACACCATTGTGATGGTGACCCATAATATGCAGCAGGCGGTGCGTGTAGCTGACAAGACAGCTTTCTTCCTGCTGGGAGAGGTTGTGGAGTACGGCGAAACCGAGCAGATGTTCTCCCAGCCCCGGGACAAGCGCACCGAGGACTATATCACAGGAAGGTTTGGTTGATATGCGTACAAGATTTGACCGTCAGCTGGAACAGCTGAATGTGGAACTGATCCGGATGGGAGCATTGTGCGAGGAAGCGATTTCCATTGTAGCCAAGAGCCTGCTGGACAGTGATCTGACCTATCTGCCCCATGCGCTGGATCTGGATGACCAGATCGATGACAAGGAGCGGGAGATCGAAGCGCTCTGCATGAAGATCCTGCTGCAGCAGCAGCCGGTAGCCAGTGACCTGCGGGTGGTATCCTCGGCACTGAAGATGATCTCGGATATGGAGCGGATCGGCGACCAGGCCCGGGATATCGCAGAGATGCTGGAATATGTCGTACAGTACAAGTTTGAGAGCCGGGTGCATATCGGTGATATGGCCCGTGCCTCCATCAAGATGGTAACCGACAGCATTGATTCCTTTGTCCGCAAGGACTATGATGCTGCCGTGGCTGTGATTGCCTCGGATGATGTGGTGGATACCCTGTTCCAGAAGGTCAAGGATGAGCTGACTGCTGCCGTTGCGGCACAGCCGGAAAATGGCGAGATCTTCCTGGATCTGCTGATGATCGCTAAGTATTTTGAGCGCATCGGCGACCATGCCACCAACATTGCCGAATGGGTCTGCTATTCGCTCACCGGACAGCATGTATAAGCCAGTTGCCCTTTGGGCTAATTTTCACTATAATGAGAGCTGGAAGATACAAAAGAAGGTGATACTGGCATGATCTATGTATTGGAAGATGACGCAAATATCCGCAAGCTGGTGGACTATGCATTGACCCGGGAGGGATACAGTGTGGAAGGCTTCGGGACCCCGGCGGAATTCTGGGCAGCCGTGGGACGGCAGATTCCGCAGCTGGTGCTGCTGGACATCATGCTGCCCCAGGAGGATGGCCTTTCGGTGCTGCGGAAGCTCCGGAGCCGTTCGGATACCCGGCGTCTGCCGGTGATCATGCTCACCGCCCGCAGCAGTGAGTTTGACAAGGTGACCGGACTGGATTCCGGTGCGGATGACTATATTGCAAAGCCCTTCGGCATGATGGAGCTGATCTCCCGGATTCGGGCGGTGCTGCGCCGTACCGGGCCGGAAACCGAAGAAAAATCCTGGCGGATCGGCAGCCTGTATGTCCAGCCCGGACGGCATATTGTCCAGGCCGGCGGTGTGGATGTGGCGCTGACCTATAAGGAATATGAACTGCTCTGTGCGCTGCTGGAAGCAGATGGACGGGTACTTACCCGGGATACTCTGCTCAGCACCATCTGGGGCTATGATTTTGACGGAGATACCCGGACTGTGGATGTACATATCCGCCGGCTGCGCCAGAAACTGGGAGAAGCCGGCAGCTGTATTGAAACAGTCAAGGGCATCGGATATAAGATCGGAGGGTGAAACCGCCCATGTATAAAAGAATATTCCGGTCGGTCTGCCTGACGGCATTTGCGGTATTCATTGCCAGTCTGGCACTGATTATGGGAATGCTGTATCAGTACTTTGACGGGCAGCTCAAGGAGGAGATCCGCACCGAGGCCAATTATCTGGCCCATGCGGTGAATATCAGCGGGGAAGAGTACCTCACCGAGCTGAGCCCCGGTGACAAGCGCATCACGCTCATCGGGGCAGACGGCACCGTGCTGTATGACAGCGAATCAGACCCGGATACCATGGATAACCACAGCCAGCGGGACGAGGTGATTGCCGCCCGGAAATACGGCCTGGGAGAGAGCGTCCGCTATTCGGATACCCTCACCGAAAAGACAGTGTACTGTGCTGTGCGTCTGGACAGCGGCGACATCCTGCGTGTTTCTGATGTACAGGCTTCGACCTTTACAGTGCTGCTCAGCTTTGCGCAGCCCATTTTCGTGGTGATCATCGCTGTGCTGATCCTGTCGGCCTTTGCGGCGTCCCGGGTTTCTGCCGGGATTGTGCGCCCGCTCAACCAGATGGACCTGGATTCCCCTTCGCCGGTGCTGGAGGGCTATGATGAGCTCTCGCCGCTGTTCCGGCGGATCGAGCACCAGCGTGCCACCATTGAGCACCAGCTGGAGGACGCGGTGAAAATGCGGGAGGAATTCCGCATGATCACCGAGAATATGTCCGAAGGCTTCCTGGTCATTGACCGGGCAACCAACCTGCTCACCTATAATACGTCTGCTCTGCGCCTGCTGGGCGTCAAGGAAGGCGAGGTGGGCCGCAGTGTCCTGGAGCTCAACCGTTCCGAGGAGTTCCGGGGCGCCATTGATGAGGCACTGGCAGGCGGTCATGCCCAGCGCCACATGACCATCGGCGGCAGAACATACAGCCTGATCGCCAACCCGGTCCATGAGGGCGAGGAGGTTATCGGCGCTGTCATTGTCCTGCTGGACATCACCGAGCAGGAGCAGCGGGAACAGCTCCGCCGGGAGTTTACCGCCAATGTGTCCCATGAACTGAAAACTCCGCTGACCTCCATCTCCGGCTTTGCCGAGCTGATGAAGACCGGTACAGTCCCCCAGGAAGATGTGGTGGACTTCTCGGCCCGCATCTATGATGAGGCCAGCCGTCTGATCGCCCTGGTAGGGGACATCATCAAGCTGTCCGAGCTGGATGAGGGCGGCAGCTTTGCCTCAGCGGCAGAGGATGTGGACCTCCGGGCACTCTGTGAGGAGATCCGGGATCGTCTGTCCCCGGCTGCCCAGGCCCGAGCAGTGACCTTCTCCGTCACCGGTGAGGAAGTGCGCCTGCATACCTCCCGCAAGATGCTGGAGGAGATCATCTACAATCTCTGCGACAATGCCGTCAAGTACAACCGTGTGGGCGGCAAGGCAGAGGCTGTGATCTCCCGGTCGGAGGATCAGAAGGTCATGCTGAAGATCCGGGATACCGGCATCGGCATTCCCGATGAGGACCAGCAGCGTGTATTTGAGCGGTTCTACCGGGTGGACAAGAGCCACTCCCGGGAGATCGGCGGCACCGGACTGGGACTGTCCATTGTCAAGCATGGGGCAGCAGCCCTGGGCATTGAGATCCGCCTGGAGAGCCGGGAAGGGGTCGGCACTTCTGTGACCCTGACCTTCCCGCCGGAACTGATTGTGTAATTTCCTGTTTCAGCTTTTATAGAAAACAGCCGTCTGCAGGACTGAATGCATGCGGCTGTTTTTGTGTTTCTGCCTATGGGGGCGGAGCGCTTATTATAAGAAAACCCGGCAGCCGATGCGCCTGGCTGCCGGGTTTCTGTTTGCCCGCAAACGGGGCAGGATATGAAAAAATCCGGAGAGAATCTCTCCGGATTTTTCTCCCTCTATGTGAGGGATTTAGCTGGTCTGAGTAGCGGGATTCGAACCCACGGCCTCTACCACCCCAAGGTAGCGCGCTACCAATCTGCGCCATACCCAGCCACTGCAAGAGCTATTATAGCACCCGTATTCAGAAAATGCAAGGGGTATTTCAAATTTTTATCCATATAGCAAATTGTACAGGCTGATCTGGAAAACATTTATCAAAAATAGCCAACTTCTGCCATATAATCCGGTTTGACACTGGAAAAATCGGTTGTTATACTGTGTTCAGAGCATGAATGAAAGGAGCAAATCATGGAGAAAAAAAGTCAGATCCTTGAAATTCTCAGCGATGGTGGCTGGCATGACCGGGAACAGCTGTCCGCGCAGCTGGGCATAAGCGGCAGTGAGCTGGAGGTACAGCTGGACTCTCTGCGCCGCAGCCATCCTGAGCTGCGTCAGGTGCCGGAGCTGGGCATCTGTCTGCCCCGGGAGCCCCAGCGCTATGACCGTCGCCTGCTGGAAGCCCTGGCAGGGGGGCCTGTGGAGGTTTTCGATACCATCGGTTCCACCAATGATGCGGCCCGGGAGCTGTTTGAGCAGGGAGCGCCCCATGGAGCGGCGGCGCTTGCTGACCAGCAGACCGCCGGACGGGGCCGGATGGGGCGTTCGTTTGTATCCCCGAGCGGCACGGGCATCTATGTGAGCGTGCTGCTCACGACGCCGGCGGCACTGGAAAACGCCCATCTGGTGACTCCGGCGGCGGCAGTGGTGACTGCGGGGATTCTGGAGCGCTTTACCCGGGCGGAGATCGGCATCAAATGGGTCAATGACCTGTTCTGCAGGGGAAAGAAGATCTCCGGCATTCTCACCGAGGCAGTGGTGCGGGAGGGCAAACCTGCGGGCATCATTGTCGGCACCGGGATCAACTTTGCCACACCGCCGGAACTTCTGCCTGCGGAGATGGCAGGGTCGCTGCGGGAGGATCTCATGCCGGGGGCCAGCCGCAATGAGGTGGCAGCTGCCATGGTGCGGGAGATGCGGGATACCCTGCCGGAATTGGTAAGGAGCCGCAGTTTCCTGCCGGAATACCGCCGGCGGAGCATTCTGCTGGGCAGACTGGTGCGGGTGCTTCCGGTGGGACAGGAGTCCTACGAGGCAACAGCGGAGTCCATTGATGAGGAAGCTGCCCTTGTGGTGGACTGTCAGGGCCGGAAAATCCGTCTGCAGACCGGGGAAGTGAGCATCCGCGTCTTTGAGTAGCGAACAAATCGTTGGCAGTTATGCATGAAAGCCTTCATTTGAATTTGTGCGTTTCATTCAATTTTCAGACATTTGTAGAAAAAAGAGGGGGGGATGGTTGCGAAGCTCTGCCCTTGCGTGATAAGATTGCCTTTGGACTTTATAAAAGAAAGGGTAGATTCACACCATGTCTAACACCAAAACATCCGGCTTCCATTATGGCTGGGTGATCGTCGTTTCCTGCTTTATGATCATGTGCTTTGCACTGTGTCTGATCATGAACTGCTTTGGTCTGTTCATCAAGCCGGTAACCGAGGATCTGGGCATGTCCCGTCAGGCATTCTCCATGAACTCCACCATGATTTCCGCAGCCATGATGGTTGTGTCCTTCTTCTCCGGCAAGGTATTCAGCGGTCGGGTCAGCATCAAGAAGATCATGATGGTTGCCACAGTCGGCCTGAGTGCCAGCTATGCCCTCTATTCCATGGCAAGCACTCCGGTGGTATTTTATGCCATCTCCATTGCTGTGGGTATTTTCCTGGCTCTGCTGGCCCAGGTGCCCTGCTCCATGCTGGTCAATAACTGGTTCCGGGAAAAGAAGGGCCTTGCCATGGGTCTTGTCTTCATGGGAAGCGGTGTCGGCGGCATTATCCTCAACCCTATCATCAGCGCGCTGATGGGCAGCGTAGGCTGGCGTATGACCTATCTGGTCATGGCAGGCGTGATGTTCGTAGCAGTTGCCCCCTGCACCTTCTTCCTGATCCGGGTGCGTCCGGAGGATAAGGGCCTTGAGCCCTACGGCGGTCGTGCCCAGGGCGGTGCGTCGGAGGTTTACGGCATGACCTATGCCGAAGCCCGCCGGGATCTCCGGTTCTGGCTGCTGCTGCTCTCGGTTATGATCATCACCGGCTGCTGCGCATCGGTGGTACAGCAGCTGGCTTCCTATGTCAGCGACATCGGTTACAGCTATGAGGTGTCGGCAATGGTCAGCTCCTGCAGCCTGGGTCTGATGGCTGTGGGCAAGCTGCTCACCGGCCGTATGTATGACAAGCTCGGTGTCCGCACCAGCACCCTGATCTGCATGGCCTGTGTCATCGGCGGTATCGGCATCCTGAGCATGGCTGCATCGGGCGTGGCCTTCATCGGTGTGTTCCTGGTGCTGTTCGGCGTGGGCTGCGCCCTCACCACAGTGGCCTATCCCATCCTCACCACCGCTCTGTTCGGCAACCGGGATTACAGCAGTATCTACGGCATTGTCAATGTAGCCAACTCGGTGGGTACCGCTGTGGGTTCGCCCATTGCCGCTGCCATCTTTGACAGCCAGGGCAGCTATGTTCCGGCTTGGTATCTGGCAGCCGCGCTCCTGTGTGTGGACTTCGTTGTCCTGCTGGTAATGTTCAGAAAGAAGCCGGCAGCAGAAGCAGTTCACTGAGTTTTCCACAAAGCATAAGCCTTCGGAATGAATCTTCCGGAGGCTTTTTGTTTTCCCGATGCAGGAATTTGCCCGGAACAGCGCACTGTTCCGAGAGAGAAAGTACGCTGGAAAGCGGGCAAAAATCTTGCAACTGTGCGATAAATATAGTATGATTAAAAATAGACACTTGCGCCCTGGACCGACCCAAAGGGTCCGGAACAGGGCAGACGCGGAGGAAAGGAGGCCGGAAGCGTGGAGAAGCAGCGATGCCCATACTGCCTGAATCTGAGCGATCAGAACATCTGTCCCTATTGCGGGGAGGAGCGGGAGATTGCGGCGGCGGAGAATACCCGTGCCCATGCCCGGAATATCGGGAATATCCTGGCTGGTCGGTATCAGATCGGCAAGGCGCTGAGCCACAACGGAGAGGGAATCACCTATCTGGCCTATGATAACCAGGAGAATACCCGGGTGGAGATCCGGGAGTATTTTCCGGGGAATCTCTGTGCCCGGCAGCCGGATGGTTCAGTGCTGGTAGGGGACGAAACACTGCTGGCCTTCAAGTCCCTGATGTTTGACTTCACGGATATGTACAAGGCTGTGGCGGAAGCCGGTTCGCCGGGGCTGCAGAAGGTGCGGGAGATCTTCCTGGAGCAGGGTACGGCCTATGCGGTCTGTGAGCTCTACGACCTTCCCACCCTGGCTCAGTATGTCCGGGAAAACGGGGCGCTGTCGGTGATGGAAGCCAAGCGCATCATGCTGGAGCTGTGTTCCGCGCTGACGCCTATCCACCGGGGCGGGCTGATCCACGGCGGCATCAGTCCCCGCAATATCCTGGTGGATGAGGAGTCCCGCATCCGGATCACCGGATTTTCCACCCTGTCCCTGCGCACCCGGGGAAGCGGCATCGAATGCGAGCTGTATCCCGGCTTCTCGGCGCCGGAACAGTATGAGGCCAACCGCTGGCAGGGCAGCTGGACCGATGTTTATGGCATCGGTGCGGTGGCCTATCACATGCTCACCGGACGGTACCTGCCTCCCGCCGGGGAACGCCAGACCGGGGCGCCCCTGCCGGGTCTCCGGGAACTGCCCGGCCTGCCGGGGAATATGGCAGCCACCATTGAAAAGGCGCTCTGTCCCGAGAGCGAGCACCGCATCCAGAGTATCGAGGAATTTTCTGCCGGTATTCTGCAGTCTCAGCAGGGGAATACCTCAGTCTTTTCCATCAAGGCCAACGAAACGCTGATTCTGGACGAACAGACCCGTGTGCTGGGCAAGGCAGTGCGGTCCGATTCGGAAAAGACCATGGTAGTGCCGGAGAAACCCAAGACCTCCGCCAAGAAGAAGCCCGCCCGGAGCTGGTCCCGGAAGAAACTGGCCCTGGCAGTGCTGATCTTTCTGGTGGGCTGCGGCGGCGCGGCAGTGGGAGTCAGCGCGTTGATCGGCACTCCCATTCATCTGCCGTCCTTCTCCAAGCCGCAGGTCATCGACTTCCCGGAGCCGCACTATGTGCCGTCTCTGGTGGGGCGCTATGTGGATACCATCACCACCAACAGCGAATGGAGCGATCTGTTCCAGTTCAGCGTCAAATATGTCTATGATGACACCATTCCCGAAGGGATTGTCATCAGTCAGGCGCCCGATGCCGGGGTAAAGATGATCAACAAGGGGTATGTGCTGCTCACAGTGAGCCGGGGTCCGCAGAATGTCAAGATGCCCGGACTGGTGGGAAGCAATCTGGACTTTGCGCTCAAGACTCTCGGGGATATGGGAATCCGTTACGAGCTGGTTGAAACGGAGGAATATGCCCCGGGAATTGTGGGAAAAACCAGTGTTGTGGAAGGGCAGACCATCGACAAGACCAAGGACACCGTCCAGATCTATGTCGGTGTGGAGCCCAGTGAAACCGACGAAGAAACAGAAGACTGACAGCCTTGACAAGCGGGGTGTCCGAATGGTTCGGACACCCCGCTTTTTGCATAAAAAGAGCCGGTTTCAGCCATACTATCTCCGAAAAAATGCGCATCTGGAGGTGAGTGCGGATGGAGCGGCGGTGTGCCGGGGTGTTTGTCACCCTGATTTTATTGTTTATGGCGATGGTGCTGCGGATCTTTGTCCTCTCCCGGTCCGCCTATTATGCGGCGGTAGCGGGTGGGCAGAGCAGCTGGCTGCTGGAGGTGGACCAGAGCCGGGGACAGATCTATGACTGCAATCTCAAGCCGCTGACCGGTTCGGAGACCCGCTATGTGGCAGCAGTGGAGCCCTCAGCCGATGCGGCGGGGGCGCTGTACCCGGTGCTGGCAGAGGAGGACCGGGAGGCGGCGACCCATGCGCTGGCCGGACTGACCCCCTTTGTCATTGATGTGACCTCACCGGAGGTCTATGCGCCGGGGGTGGAGGTGTTCGAGGTACAGGACCGGGTCAGCGCCGGACAGACAGCGGTGCACCTCATCGGCTATCTGGACAGCGAAGGCAAGGGGGTCACCGGGCTGGAGGCGGCCTTTGACGAGTACCTGCGCAGCTGCGGCGGCAGTCTGTCGGTGCGGTATGCCACCGATACCATGGGACAGGCGCTTTCCAGCACAGCGCCGGAGGTGGTGAACGAGAACTACGGCGCCGGCGGGGGAGTGGTGCTCACCATCGACCGGGAGATCCAGCAGGCAGCGGAGCAGGCTGCGGCCCGGTATTTTGAGAAGGGAGCGGTGGTGGTGCTGGATGTCCACACCGGGGAGATCCGGGCCATGGCAAGCCTGCCGTCCTACGATCCCACCAATGTGGCGGCAGCCCTGGAGGACCCGGACAGCCCGCTGATCAACCGGGCACTGCTTCCGTACAGCGTTGGCTCCACCTTCAAGGTGCTGGTGGCAGCCACCGCCATTGAACAGGGCTACGCCGACCACACCCATGACTGTCCCGGCTATATCCAGGTGGAGGATGTGATCTTCCACTGCCACAACCTGGCGGGCCATGGGCTGCTCAATATGACCCAGGCGCTGGAAAAATCCTGCAATCCCTACTTTGTATCGCTGATCCAGCTCACCGGGGGTGAGTCGGTGGCAGCCAAGGCAGCCGCCATCGGGTTCGGGTCGCCGCTGGAGCTGGCAGACGGCATCACAGCGTCTGCCGGACGGCTTCCCACCTATGAGGAGCTGGCAGTGCCGGGTCAGACCGCCAACTTCGGGTTCGGGCAGGGCTACCTCACCGCCACACCGCTGCAGATTGCCCAGCTCATGGCGACAGTCGCCAATGACGGAGCGGCAGTCACCCCCAAGCTGATCGCCGGCTACACCGAGGACGGACAGACCATCTCGGAATATACCCCTACCTATTCTCCCCGGCAGGTGATCCGGGAGTCGGCGGCGCTGCAGGTGCAGCAGATGATGATCCAGGTGGTGGAGGAGGGCAGCGGCACCAAGGCCCGTCCCAAGGCGCTGGGAGCGGGCGGCAAGACCGCCTCGGCCCAGACCGGCACCTATGATGAAAACGGCGAGGAGATTGTCCAGGCGTGGTTTGCGGGGTTCTATCCGGCAGATGAGCCCCAGTATGCCATTGCTGTGCTGGCGGAGGGCATGGAGTCCGGCGGTGACTATGCGGCGCCGGTGTTTGCCAAGATCTGTGACCGTATTGCCGAGCTGGGAAAACTGAATGGATAACAGGAGGAGAAGTATGCAGGACAGAACTGAGATGAACCGGGAAGAACCGGAGCAGACCTATGGATTCACGGTGGTACCGGGATCGGGGCAGGACAGCAGTGCTCTCCAGGAGAAACTGCGGGCTATGCCCGGCGTGACCGGGGCGGAGGTCTCGGAGCTTCAGGGGCGGGTCTGGATACAGGCGCACGGGCTGGCACGCACGGTGCTGGAGCAGGCCATCGCCCAGAGCGGGTATGAAGTGACCGGCTGCACTGATGAGTCCGGACGGGACTGACCGGCAGTTTTTTTGACAGGATACTTGAAAACTTCGGTGCGGTATTGTATAATAAGAAAGCCTAATTGTAGAAAATAGGGCAATGGAGCGTGTGCTTTGCCACGCTGGCAGATTGGTCCTGTGCGATTGACGGCCGTGAATCATGTCAGGCGGGGAACCGAGCAGCATTAAGCGGTTCGAAGATGTGCCGCAGCAAACCTGTCTGCCGGTGTGACAAAGCGCACGCTTTGCTTATAGGGTTGGAAGCCAGCTGAACAGAAGGGGGCAGGGAGCTTTGCATATTGCGCTGTATCGGAAATACCGTCCCGCTACCTTTGCGGATGTGGTCGGGCAGGAGCATATCACCCACACACTGCAGAGCGAAGTAGCATCGGGCAATCCGGCCCATGCCTATCTGTTTACCGGAAGCCGGGGCACCGGCAAGACCACCTGTGCCAAGATCCTTGCCAAGGCGCTCAACTGCAGGAATCCCCAGAACGGGGACCCCTGCGGGGAATGCGAAGTCTGCCGGGGCATTGATGATGGCTCGGTGCTGGATGTCCTGGAGATCGATGCCGCCAGCAACAACGGCGTGGACAATATCCGGGACCTCCGGGACGAGGCCAACTTCACTCCGGCGGTGGGTAAATACCGGGTCTATATCATCGACGAGGCCCACATGCTCTCCACAGGCGCTTTCAATGCCCTGCTCAAAATCATGGAGGAGCCCCCGGCTCATGTGGTATTCATTCTGGCTACCACCGAGGTGCACAAGATCCCGGCAACCATCCTCTCCCGGTGTCAGCGGTTCGATTTCTACCGCATTCCCCGGGATGCCATCGCTTCCCGGCTGGAATACATCGCCGGGAAAGAGGGCTTTACCGTCACACGGGAGGCGGCGGAACTCATCGCCGGCCTGTCGGACGGAGCTCTGCGGGATGCCATTTCGCTCTTGGATCTCTGTTCCTCTTACAGCCGGGAGATTACCCGGGATACGGTGCTGGAAGCCTCCGGTACCGTGGGGACAGGCCATCTCTACGACCTGGCAGATGCCGCGGCGGACGGGGATACCGCCCGGGCGCTGGCGATTGCCGGGGAGCTGAGCCGCCGATCCATGGATGAGAGCCGGCTGTGTGAGCAGCTCATCGGTCACTACCGGGACCTGATGCTCACCCGGGCTGTCCAGGACCCGACCCCGCTGCTGGATACCCCATCGCTGGATCTTCAGCGGCTGCGGGCCCAGTCGGACCGCTATTCCATGGAGCGCATCCTCTATTCCATCGAGGTGCTGCAGGAGGCGCTGGGACGGATGTCCCGGAGTGCCGAGCGCCGCACCGAACTGGAAGTGACGCTGATCAAGCTCTGCGACCCCCGGCTTTCCACCCGGACGGACGCACTGCTCAGCCGGATTGAAAAGCTGGAATCGGCACTGCGGGCGGGTGTGACCCTGCCGCAGACCCCTACTGCCGCCCGAACGGCAGTACAGGAGGAACCGGAACTTCCGGAGATTCCGGATTTCCCGGATGTCATGCCGGTTCCGGAGCAGCCTGCCCCGAAGGAAAAGCCCGCTGTCAAGGCAGAGGCGCCGGCTCCGGAGGAGCAGAAGGTGCTCAACTGGCGGGAGGTGCTGGACCATCTGGAGAAGAAAAATCCGGCACTGGCAGGCGCACTGGTGGGTTCTTCGGCCTATCGGCGGGGCGGCTATGTGCTGATCGACTGCCGGGACGACTTTTTCCTCAAGCTCATGCGGGAAAACGATTATGCCCGGGAATGCATCAAGCAGGCCTTCCTGGAGGTAAACGGCACCCGGTGCAGCATTGGTCCCTACCGGCGGCCTGTCCAGGAGAAGAAGGAAGAGGACCCGCTGGCAACTTTCATCGAAACTCTTGACCTTCCACAGGAAAGGGTTCAAATAGACTAATTTCGCAACGATAATTTTTTGGAGGAATCAAACATGAAAGCAAGAATCCCGAAGAATTTTGGCGGTATGCCCAATAATATGCAGAGCATGATCCAGCAGGCTCAGAAGATGCAGGAAGACATCACCAAGAAGCAGGCTGAGATCGATGAGATGGAGTTCACCGCATCGGTTGGCGGCGGCGCTGTGGAAGTGGTTATGAGCGGTAAGAAGGAGCTCAAGGCCATCACCATCAAGCCGGAGGTAGTAGATCCCGAGGATGTGGAGATGCTGCAGGATCTGGTAATCAGCGCTGTGAACGAGGCTCTGCGCAATGTAGAAGCCAAGACTGCTGAGGAAATGGACAAGGTTACCGGCGGTCTGAACATTCCTGGCCTGGTATAAGGGGAGCTGCGGATGGCATATCAGGTAGCGCCGCTTCAGAAGCTGATCGAGCATTTTGAACGCCTGCCGGGTATCGGACGCAAATCCGCCCAGCGGCTGGCGTTTCATGTACTCAATATGCCCAAGGAGCGTGCGGAAGACTTTGCCCGCTGTATTCTGGAAGCCCGGGAGAAGATCCACAAGTGTGCGGTCTGCCAGAACCTGACCGATGAGGAACTGTGTCCCATCTGCCGGGACGAGAGCCGGGATCATACCACCATCTGTGTGGTGGAAAACTCCCAGGATGTGCTGGCATTTGAACGCACCCGGGAATACAAAGGAGTCTATCATGTGCTGGGTGGACTGATTTCTCCCATGGATGGAATCGGACCGGATCAGCTGGCTCTGAAGGAACTGCTGCGCCGTGTGGCAGAAGGGGAAGTGCGGGAAGTGATCATGGCAACCAATCCCACTGTGGAGGGAGAGGCCACTGCCATGTACATAGCCCGGCTGCTCAAGCCCATGGGAATCAAGGTAAGCCGTCTGGCTTATGGAATCCCGGTGGGCGGCAATCTGGAATACGCAGATGAAACCACACTGTTCCGTGCCCTGCAGGGACGCAGTGAGATCTGAGGCTTTATAAGCTGCTGCGGCAGCGGAAAACCGGACAGTACCTGAGGACTGGTCCGGTTTTTTCATGGACAAAACAGAGGTGTGATTGAATGGAACAGCTTCGCAGTCTGATCAAAAAACTGCTCCAGTTCCGGTTTGTCCGGTTCTGTATTACCGGCGGACTCAATACGCTGGTGGATTTTATTGTCTTTTTCCTGCTCACCGGTTCGCTGAAGTGGCCGGTGATCCCTTCCCAGGTCATCAGTTACAGTGCCGGGATTCTCAACAGCTACTGTATCAACCGCCGCTGGACCTTCCAGACCCGGAACCGGTTCTTCGGACGGGAAATGCTGTGGTTCATCGGAGTAAATCTCTGTGTGCTGGGAGTCAGCGTACTGTCCATGTGGGTGCTCACCACACAGATGGGCTTCGGGACGATCCTCAGCAAGCTCTGCACCACTGCCCTGACCATGGTGCTGGGATTTGTGCTCAACCGGCTGCTGGTTTTCCGCAGCCGCGCATAGTTTCAAAAAACAGGCGGCCCGAATCCAGAGCCGTCTGTTTTATTATATCATTGTGTGTCCGCTTGTTAAATTATAAATAATACTTGATTTTCCAGAATCTGAGGAACATAATAATAGTAACGATAATTGTTACTGTTTTAAGTAGGATGTACAATGGAACTCAAGGGATCGCGGACCGAACAGAATCTGCTCAATGCTTTCAGCGGGGAATCGATGGCACGGAACAAGTATCTGTTTTTTGCAGAGAAGGCCAAGCAGGAGAACCATCCGGAAATAGCTGAGCTGTTTGAAAAGATGGCACAGAATGAGGGAATGCATGGCAAGCTGCTCTATCACTACCTGAAGGGCGTAGGCGGCACAGCTGAGAACCTGCGGGAAGCCGTAGACGGCGAATATGGCGAGTGGAGCCGGATGTATCCGGAGTTTGCCCGGATTGCCCGGGAAGAGGGTTTTGAAGCCATTGGCAAGCTGTTTGATGAGATCACCAAGATCGAGCGCGACCATGAGGGACGCTTCCTGATGGCACTGGCAAAGCTGCACAATCCGTCTGTGGATACTTCCAAGCCGGAAGCTGCGCCCAAGAACTCCGGTGGCAAGCACATGGTGACTGTATCGGGTTACCGCTGCATGTTCTGCGGCGCCACTTATGAGCATCGTCCGGATGTCTGCCCGGTATGTCAGGCAATCGGATCGTTTGAGTCCACCACCATCCAGAAGGAAATGGAGGACTGAGTTCCATCAGGACTGTGTGCGACAGGAACCGGCATTGACGAATCTGAAATTTGTGGTATACTGATAAGGTATCAGCAAAAAACACAGAGGAGGCAGGAGCATGGCGGAAAAGACATCATTCAAAACCATCAGTGAGAACCGCCAGGTGCGCCATGAGTACTTTGTGGAAGAGACCTATGAAGCGGGGATTGAGCTGTATGGTACCGAGGTGAAGAGCCTGCGGGCCGGAACTGTCAATATGAAGGACAGCTGGTGCAGCATTGAAGATGGAGAGATCTTCATCAAGCAGCTGCATATCAGTCCCTATGAACATGGCAACATCTTCAACCGGGACCCGCTTCGGGTACGGCGTCTGCTGATGCACAAGTCTGAGATCCATCGTCTGTTGGGTCTGCTCAAACGGGACGGCTATACTCTGATTCCGCTCTCCCTGTATTTCAAGGGATCGCGCGTCAAGGTAAAGGTGGGCCTGTGTAAGGGTAAGAAACTTTACGATAAGCGGGCAGATGCAGCCAAACGGGATGCTCAGCGCACCATCGACCGTGCGATGAAACAGCGCACACGGTCCTGATTTACCTGGGGGCGTAAAGGCTTCGACGGGGATGCAGAAGTGCGGGCAGCGAGTAGGAGGCGGGACTCCTTCATCACCCCGAAATTAAAATTAAACGCTAACGATAATAGAGTAGCACTTGCTGCGTAACTAAACGCAGCCGTCTGACCGGACAGGACCACGGGTCCGGATCGGGCGTCGATTAGTGGTGAACGCCTTCAGCTTTTTCCTTGGGGCTGCTGGTGTATCAGAGGATACCGTAGCGCATAGCCTGTTTGCCGGCGGTGCGTGAGGGGAATCCTAAAAGACAAACTGCACTCGGAGATACCTGCGTGGAAGTGTTTTCGGACGGGGGTTCAATTCCCCCCGCCTCCACCACCAGACTGAGTCTGGACGCATGTCGCGTTCCAGGCTCTTTTTCTTTGTGCTTATACATGTCGCTACCCTAAAAGCATCTGAGAGGGTGATTTTTACAGTGTGCACTGGCGAATAACTTGTATGAGCCGATTCTGTGTGTGAGGCATTAAAGATGATGATTCTGCTCCATAGCGGGGAGGAGGTTTAAGATGCCAGCCTTTTGGTACAGCACTTTTTATCATGCTCAAAAGGCATGATTTATAATGAAGAATAGGTATTCGACATATAATTCTGACTGCGATATACTGTTGATTGAAGAGAAAATGAGCTCTAAAAGGCTCAGGGTTTTGCGTGAGTGAAAGGAGAATGATGAACCATGGCAAAGACATTGGTTGCATATTTCAGTGCCAGCGGCGTGACCCGGAACGCAGCTGAACTGATAGCCAGAACCGCAGGAGCAGACCTCTATGAGATCTGCCCGGCAGAGCCCTATACTGCGGCGGATCTCAACTGGCGGGATAAAAACTCCCGCAGTTCCCGGGAAATGCGGGATAAGAACTCCCGTCCCGCTCTGGCAGATCATCCGGTGAATCTCCAGGAGTATGACACCGTGCTGCTGTGCTTCCCGATCTGGTGGTATACAGCGCCCACGATTATCAACACATTCCTGGAAAGCCACGATTTCGCAGGAAAGACCATCATCCTGTTTGCCACTTCGGGCGGCAGCGGATTCGGCAATACAGCACAGGATCTGAAGCGCAGTGTGGCTTCCTCGGCAGTGATCCGGGAGGGGCGCCTTCTGAATGGCAGGCTCCAGGAATCTGCGATCCGGGAATGGCTCTCGGAGCTTGGAATCTGAGCAGACGAAGTACAGCCATTTTTGGTACCTGGGGAATAGTTTTTTCGGCGGTCTACTGCCTGGAAGAGCCGATTTCCAAAGGTCAGAAGACATCCGCTTTCCGCCGCCATGAACTATATGACAGACTGGCCTCTGGCGGTGTTTTAAGATAACAAGGAGTTTTGCCCATGAAAAAGTTCCTGCCGTTCCTTATGATTTTGGCGCTGATGCTCTCCCTGACCGCCTGTGGCACCGCTCAGTCTGGATCTGAGCCGGAGTCCACCGCACAGAGCCTGGAGGAATCGTCTGTTCAAGCGGCTTTGGAGGCCCCGGAGCAGGATAACAGCTGGCAGTTCGATTCCCCGGAGAACCATCAGATGGACCCGGAGGTGTTCGAGGCCCTGCATCAGGCATTGCCCGGCAGCGGCATCCATACGATGGTAACTGTCAAGGATGGGGTCATCATCGACGAGTACTATGGGGACGGCTACGATGAGAACAGTCTTTTTGAGCTGTACTCGGCCTCCAAATCCTTTACCGGGGCGCTGATCGGCATTGCAATCGACGAGGGATACATCGGCGGGGTGGATGACCGGGTCTCTGATTATCTCCCGGAGGTGCTGGAACAGGAGGATACCCGGAAGCACGACCTGACGCTGCGGCATCTGCTGACCCAGACTTCCGGCCTGGAATGGTATGAATGGGGCAGCGGGTACAGCAACTGGACCGAGTTCCGCTCTGCGGATAACTGGGTGGACTATATTCTGAGTCGGGCCCTGATTCACGATCCCGGAACAGTCTTTAATTACAGCACTGGCAATACCCATCTGCTCTCGGCAGTATTGCAGTCAGCCACCGGCATGACCCAGGAGGAGTATTGCCGCACCCGCCTGTTTGACCCCATGGGAATCAGCGAGGAGGCCTATTGGAACACCGATCCGCAGGGGATTGCCGATGGAGGCAATGGACTTGTCATCACCTCCCGGGATGCTGCCAGATTCGGGCAGCTTTATCTGAACGGCGGCACATGGAATGGGCAGCAGCTGGTTCCCGCAGACTGGGTGGAGGAGTCCACTTCCCGGCAGAATGGCGGGCCTGGCGATGCCACAGGGGCCTATGGCTACCAGTGGTGGGTGCGCACCCATACCGCAGGGGAATATGGAACCTACGCCACACCCTATCCGGCAGCCAGTTATGACACCTATTTCGCGTTCGGGCATGCAGGGCAGTTTATCTATGTGGTGCCGGAGCTTCAGCTGGTGACGGTCATCACCAGCAGCTGTCAGAGCTCCTACACGCCCCGCGCCTACTTCACCGACTATGTCCTCAATGCCTATATGGGGGCATAGTATGGCAAAAGAGAATCCCGCACTTACTTCGCAAATATCAAACAGCAGAAGGCGTCCGGCAGGGCGCCTTTTTGCGCCTGTTCTCAGAAAAGGAGAGTGCGGAGAAGCCGTGGAAAATGAGAGGGGGATATGCTATACTTTTCTTATAGCAGAGAGCCGGAAGCCGGACGCAAAGCCAGTGGATTATGAAGGGGGAAAGGTATGCTGACCATCATAGAAAAAGCCCAAAAGGAGATTTCCGAGACCGGGAGCCTGAGTGTTGCGGCCCGGCAGCAGCTCTGGCTGGCTCTGGGCCCGGCAGAGGTGAACGAACAGCACCCCGGGCCGCTCACCGAGGCGGTGAGAAAGCGGGCACAGCTCGCTCTGGCCTGCGGGAAAAAGGTATCCAGAGTATGGAACGCCTATGATGCCGAGGATAAGCGTCCCCAGGCTCTGCTGCGGAAGATCAGTGCCTATCTGGAGGGAAAATACACAGCAGAAGAGCTGGATCAGCTTCTGTCGAAAACCGACTTCATGTCCCTGATAGATGAGGAGCGGTACAGCAATGCTCCGCTGGCGGCGCTGGCAGCCTGGAACGGGGCAGTGACTGCCCTCTATGATGAGCCGCTGCTGAGCCCTGACCACATCGGGTGCAGGGAGGAAGACCTCGATTTCTACGACTGGGACGCTGCCTGGTGTGCGGCAGTAGCCTGGGCGGGCCGGGACGAGGACGCCAGCACCGGAAAACAGCGTGTGGAAGAAATGAAGTTCTGGGCCTGGTATCTGGAACAGGCGGCAGCACTGCTGGGGGAAGAGGGGTATCGCTTCCCTAAAAAGGAGATCCGCCGTTTCCAGGAACAGCAGGAGCCACCCCGACCGGTGCCGGAACAGGCCGATCTGGAGGACTTTGTCCGATATATGGGGCTGGGGGAATTACTGTACTGTGCCTGGCAGGCACGGGATCACTGCTATGTGATCTGGACTGTCAAGCGCTCCATGAAAGCAAGATGTCCGGAGTGCGGCGCTGAGATCACCCAGCCAAAGTTCTGGTACGGCGGCAACTACCTGGATGATGCGTTCCCGAACAATGGCCCGGCAATCCGGCTCTTGGTAAAAATCCCATGGCTGAGCTACCCTAATCATCCGGATGCCAACTGTCGGATCATCGAGGAGGAATCCATCAATGTCAAGGCAGCCTGGAAGCGCTATCTGGCAGTACCCGGACGCCCGAAGGAATTCCTGGAGGAGCTGAAACGCCGGAGGGTCAATTCCTACAATATAGGGGAAGCCTTTACCAGCCTCAATGAGCAGACCGATTATCATCACTGCCAGATCATTCCTCCCGACATTCAGGGAATCCGCTGGATCGATCCGGAGATGGAGGAGATGGAGATCGATCTGGCCGCCTTTGGGCCCCATGTCTATTTTCAGAATCACACCCTGGAGGAGTACTGCCGTTGTTATCCGGACCGGGTGCAGACGGAGGAGGATGGCACGCTTCTGCTGACCATGGACCGCCACTGGGTGCGCTGTGAGCGGGACGAAAACGGTGCCCTGACCCGTGTGATCCTCCGGTCCCGGTTTATGGTGCGGTTTGACCGGAATGCGGAGGCAGCGGTCAAAGCCAAGCTGCTCCATGAGAACCAGAGTGCGGCTTTGGGCGAGGTTCTGGGCTGTTCTGACCGGGAGGTTGTGCGGATGCCCTGGGAGGAGCTGCGCAGCCGGCTTTCGGGGCTGACCCGACCCCAGGCACTGGCTGCACAGAAGAAACTGCGGGATAACGGCCTGCTCTGTGACCTTCTGCCCATTCCCCGGCGTGTGTAAGTGCATCCGCCAAAAGCTGTCTGCGGTTCTGTTCCGGAGAAGGTCCAGCCCTGTCCGGCGGTGCAGGAAACCACCGATCCGGCACGAATAGATATGCAGAATTTGTGAATTTTTAGTCGAAATCTGTCGAACGCTTCCCTGGATTTTGCCGGGGAAGCGTTTTTCTGTACCCGGAGATAAGCTTTTGCTGTTTTGGCGTGCTTCCGAGGCTGTAAATCCGGAATGAATTTCTGTATGCACCGCCGATGGATCATGGCGCAAAAAATGGCTTATCTGCGTACTTTTTTGGCGTTTTTGTACTATATTTTCGGCAGCGCATTGTGGAGATGTCTATAATCCTAAAATTTTGCTTAGATGTATTTATGAATTTTGTCTTGTCAAAAGGAAAAGTTCAATGATATAATAAAATATAATCAATATTCAGCAATTACACACAGTAAAATTGTGTGCAAGTCGTACAGATATTTTGAGGATCAAGGAATTGCAAAGCTGTTTGGAAAGAGGACGGATAGATGGAATATTTACTGAATTTTTTTGAGGACCTGGACGAGATGGTCTATATCTCGGATATGGAAACCAATGAGCTCGTGTATATGAACCGGCATCTGCGGAATGCTCTGGGATTTGAAAACCATGCACAGTACCAGGGTCAGATGTGCTATAAAGTGCTGCAGGGATATGACCAGCCTTGTTCATTCTGTACCAATCATATACTGGAACCCAATCATTTCCATTCCTGGACGCATATCAATCCGGTAATGAACAAGCGCTTTCTTATAAAGGACAGTGTATTTTATTACGACGACAGAAAGTATCGCATTGAGATTGCCATTGATGTGGATTCGGAGGTCGTCTGCCAGACTCCCTATTACTATGCCCGGAGTGAAAGCATCCTGAATGGATGTCTGCAGCAGGCCTTTTCGGACGCCAGTCCGGAGGCGGCTCTGGGACAGATCCTCTCCTATGTGGGACGGACCTTCAGCTGTGACCGTGTCTATATCTTTGAGCTCGACGGCGATTCTGCCAACAATACCTATGAATGGTGCGATCCGTCTGCGGCGCCGCAGCAGGAGATCCTGCAGAACCTTCCGATTTCGTTCATCAGCTGGTGGATCGACCTCTTTGAGAAGAATGAACTGGTGATGATCAGGGATCTGGAGGAGATCCGGACCGAGTATCCCGCTGCCTATGCAGTGCTCAAGCCGCAGAAGATCGAGCGGTTGGCTGCCGGACCGATCCTTTCGGATGGCAAGCTGGTGGGCTTCTTCGGCGTGGACAATCCGGACCCGGATATGATGGGGCTGATCGCTTCGCTGCTCAAAATGATCGGTTATTTTGTGATCTCACTGCTGCAGCGCAGGGATCTGCTCAAGCATCTGAATACACTCAGCTTCCATGACCCGCTCACCGGCGCCTACAATCGCAATGCGCTCTTTGAGCACAATACCTTTGCGGACAAGTGCAAGACCATGGGCGTGGTATACTGCGATATTACCGGCCTCAAGCAGGTCAATGATTCGATGGGACATGACGCAGGCGATCTGCTGATCCGGCACAGTTATCAGCTGATCCGGAATGAGCTGGACACCCCCTGGGTCTACCGGACCGGCGGAGATGAATTTGTGGCGGTATTCCCGGATATTGAGCAGGAGGCGTTCTGGACCAAGGTATCGGACCTGCATGCGGCAGTCCATAAATCCAAGCAGCACATTGCTGTGGGTTATGCCTGGTGCGGGGAGCAGCCGTTCAGCGTGGAGGCAATGATTTCCCGGGCAGACAAGGTCATGTACCAGGACAAGCGGGACTATTACGCGGCGAACCGGATGCTGCCGGGAGTGGAACGCCGCCGGGAAGCAGACCGGGTTCCGGTGTTGGCCCATGACGGCGACAGCCTGTTCTACAACTTCCTGCATACGACCTATTATGATGCGGAAATGGTATTCCGCTCCATTTCCCAGCAGAATACAACCGCCTATTTCTATTTTGGCGATATGCAGAAGAATATCTTCTATGTATCCGACAATATGCGGGACGAGTTCGGATTCCAGAGCAACATCGTACCGGGGCTGCTCCAGGCCTGGGCGCAGCGGATCACTTCAGTGAAGTACCGTGATATGTACTGGGAGGAGCTGGACTCCATGATCAAGGAGAAGCGTTCCATCCACGACCTGCGGTACCAGGTGCGGGACACCAACGGTAAATCCATGTGGGTGCGGTGCTATGGTATCCTCAAGTGGAACGAGGATAAGACCCTGCCGCTGTTCTTCTCGGGCCGTGTGAGCCATCAGGATGATGCGTTTGTCATTGACCCGGTCACCAACTTCCCACGGGAACAGGCTCTGCTGAGCTATCTGGACGAGGTGAAGGGGAAGAAGAGCACTGCGCTGGCGATTGGATTCAGCTTCAACAGCATCGCGGAGATCAACAGCACCCGGGGCCGTACATACAGCGACCATCTGGTCGAGAATATTGCCACAGATCTGATGGAAAAGCTGTCGGATAAGATGTCCTTCTACCGTCTGGAGGGAATGCGCTGCGCAGCGATCCTGGATGCCGGCTGTACCGAGAGCCGGGAAGAACTGGTGGAACAGATCCGTGCCATTGTGGACAGCTGGTACCATCTCATGGGGATTTCCCTGCAGCACACCTGCTCCTTTGCGGTGATGGAGTACCCGCAGTCCAACCTGATGCCGGCTGACTTCCTGGGACAGCTGGTTTCGCTGATCCGTGTTGCCAAGCATGATACCAAGCAGCTCTATGCCGGCTATTCGGAAAGCAACATCGAGCGTGTAAAGTATATGTCCAATATGGCGCTGGCTCTCAGCCGGGATGTGCTGTGCGGGATGGAGAACTTCCGTATTGTGATCCAGCCCATCGTTTCCACACTGAACGGACGGGCCATCGGCGGCGAAGTATTGCTGCGCTGGAAATTCGGCGGCAAGGATGTTTCACCGGCAGTCTTTGTCCCCATGCTGGAAAAGGACAATATGATCCATCTGGCAGGCCGCTGGGTGTTTGAACAGGCTGTCTGTGCCTGCATGCGGCTGGTGTCCTACGATCCCGATTTCTATCTCAGTTTCAATGTGAGCCTCTATCAGCTGTCCGATTCCCATTTCCTGGACTTCATGGAGGAGACCCTCGGGAAGTATCAGGTGGACGGCTGCCATCTGGTGGCGGAAATGACCGAGAGCTGCATGGACGAGAAGCCGGAATACTGCTGCACTTTGTCACAGTCTGCCGGAAGCTGGGCATCCGCATTGCACTGGACGATTTCGGCAGCGGCTATTCTTCACTCCGGATGCTGCTTCAGTATCCCACCAACATCATCAAGCTGGATCGTTCCCTGCTGGGTGAAATGGTGGAATCGGCTGATAAGATGAATTTCATATCCAGTATTGTATATGCCTGTCACCGGTTTGGAAAGATGGTGTGCATGGAGGGCGTGGAAACCGCTGAGGAAAACACCCTGATCCGGGAATCGGGCTGTGATCTGATCCAGGGCTATTATTACCACAAGCCCATGGAACTCGATGATGTATACAGACTGCTGGCATCAGAAAGCGGCGCAGGTTCCGCTGGTTTGTGATTCCAGGCAGACTCGGGGGTGATACTATGACAATGAAGGATTTTATCGAATGTGCGGTGGATTTGCGCTGCACCGTTCTGACAAAAGATAATCAGTTTTTGTTTGTGGGCAGGATCACCCATTATGATCCAGAAACAGATATGATCCGGCTGGTGGATTACGAACGGCGGCTGATTCCCCGGAACAGCGCGCCGGAAGGCTCGACAGTCAAGCTCTTCATCAAGCTGACCCAGAATAAAGGCGAACTGATCCTGATCGAAGGCAAGGTTGTCAAATCCATGAGCCTGTTCCTGATGATCCAGGCTGTACAGGCGGTCATCAAGGAGGAGGCCCGGGACAATTACCGGCAGAATATCATGCGTCCGGCAGCACTTTCCAAGGTCAATGAGGAGCCCAGGGAGGTGCCCTGTACCATCCTCAATGTCAGCGCCACGGGCATCGCTCTGCAGAGCCCGGGACTGTTCCAGATCGGCGACATTCTGGAGCTGACCCGGCAGCGGTTCCGGGTGCGTGGGCCGGAGCATACCGTCAAATGCAAGGTGGTGCGGATGCGCGGCCTGACAGAGGGCGGATACTTCTATGGCTGTCAGTTCGTGGAGCTGACCCAGGAGGAAGAGAACCGGCTGTATCAGGACATGTTTGCTCTGCAGGCCGCAGAGATGTATAAACAGCGCAACCCTAAGTTCTGACTGCAAAGAGAAAAATCCCCTGGCTCATTTGGAAGCCAGGGGATTTTCATTTGCCTTGGGATATGGGGCAGGGGAGATGCGGCAGGCCTGACAGCTTCTGTTCTGTCTGGCGGAGGCTGGGGGAAACCCGTTTCAGACATTGGACTGCATACAAAAAGACCGGGCTTTACGCCCGGTCTTTTCAGATTTCTGGATTAGTACTTGTCGCTGCCGAACGGAACGGATTCACGATCCGAAGTGTTCAAAGCGGAGTCAGACATTCCGAAGGACTGCCAGGAAGATCCGGTGCTGACATTGCGCAGCTTGAAGCCGCTGATCAGCTCACGGAGCATATTGGCCTGACCGGACAGCTCTTCGCTGGCGGCAGCGCTCTGCTCGGCAGTAGCGGAGTTGGTCTGTACAACGCTGGAGATCTGATCGATGCCCACAGTAACCTGCTTGATTGCCTGAGCTTCGTTGTCAGTTTCCTGGGAAATAGTGTCCATGATGGAAACTGCGGCACGGGCGCCCTCAGCGGTTGCCTCCATGAGGCCAGCCACTTCGTCCACGATGTTGGAGCCACGCTCTACCGAAACGATGGAATCAGCGATCAGGGCAGAGGTGTTCTTGGAGGCCTCCGAGCTCTTGGAGGCGAGGTTGCGGACTTCATCGGCTACAACTGCGAAGCCGCGTCCGGCAGCACCTGCACGGGCTGCTTCCACAGCAGCGTTCAGAGCCAGGATATTGGTCTGGAACGCAATGTCCTCAATGGTCTTGATGATATTGCGGATCTGGTTCGAGCTGTTCTTGATGTCCTGCATAGCGGAAACCAGTTCTTCCATCTTATCCTTGGTGGCCATCAGCTGGTTGCCGGCGTTGGTAGCAGTATCACTGGCCTGACGGGCAGCATTGGAAGTATTGAGGGTGTTGTTGGAAATCTCGGTGATGGTAGCAGCCAGCTCCTGTACCGAGGAGGCCTGTTCGGTGGCGCCCTGGCTCAGAGCCTGCGCACCAGCCGATACCTGATCCGATCCGGCGGATACCTGATCAGCCGCGATGTTGATCTGATGCAGGGTATCGCTGAGCTTGTCAATGATGTTTTCAATGGAGGTCAGCAGGGTGGTGAAGTCACCGCGATACAGGCTCTTATCCTTGGAGTCCACATCGAAGTTGCCGGCTGCCATGGATTCCAGCAGGTAGCACTCGTCGTCGATCAGGGCAGACAGGGTATCTACGATAATACCGGTGGACTTTGCCAGAACTCCGGTTTCGTCCTTGGTTGTGATCTGCGGAACGGGGGTGCGCAGGTCGCCTTCAGCCAGAAGGTTCAGACGATTGGCGCAGAGGGTGATGGGCTTGGAGATGAGAGCTGCCAGACGGAAGCCGATCAGCACAGCCACAATAATGGAAACGATCACCAGGGCGATCACAACCAAGATAGCCTGGACAGTGGCCTGAGTGAAGTCGCTGACAGGAGCGTTGATGGCAACACTCCAGCCGTCGGTATTAGCAACAGGGCTGTATGCGATGTACTTGGTCTCGCCGTTGTATTCATAGGTACCGCTGCCCGACTCACCGGCGATCATCTTGGATTCGTATGCAGCCAGATCCTTCAGAGTGGGATCGTTCTTGGAATCAGCGATGGTGTTGTCCTGGTTGCGCACCAACTGGATATCCTCATGGGCAATGGTGTTGCCGTTCTTATCCAGCATGTAGGCGCTGCCGTTTTCGCTGATGTGGATGGAGCTTACAATATCATTGAGGAAGGTCTCTTGGGGTACGAAGTATACCACGCCGATGACATTGCTGTCCACAACGCCGTCTTCCCACAGGGGAGCGGCAACGATGATGGTCAGTTCACCGGTTACCTTGCTCACAACCGGAGTGGAGATGTAGCTGTTGCCCTTCATACACTCGGTATAGTAGTCACGGTCGGAATAGTCGTTTCCATCCAGCAGGCCAATACCGTTGGCATCCAGGATGTTGGAACGTGTCATGTTGTATTTCTGAGCCCACTGATTCATCAGAGTCGCTTTTTCCTCAGCGGTCAGGGTGTTTCCGGCGATGTCGCTCCGGGCACCGAAGGATATAGCTACATTCCGATAGGCTTCCAGCTCTTTTTCGATACGGCTGGCTGTGATGGTAGCTGTGGTTTTCATGGAATCTTCCAGCTGGCTGACAGAACTGGAGTAGCTCATATAGATGCTCACTCCGCCGACAATCAGCAGAAATGCTGTAACGGTACAGACAATACCCGCCATGATTTTTGTGCGTATGCTTTTCAACGTTCTCGCTCCCAACTTTATTGTGTTAGATTTTAATTCTTGCACAATTATTTTATTACTTTTATTGACAAAGTTCAATAAAAATTTCCAAACAATTTCCAAATTCGACATTTCATTCTATTTTGGGGGAATAAGTTTGTGGATTGATATGAAATTTGTTGCATTGGTGTTCCGGTTGTGCTATTATTATGTCAGACGATATATCGTGACGCGTAATAGTTGAGCAGAAGGAGGGACCCGGATATGCCGGAGCGTCAGCCCATGAGCGAAGCCATGTATTATATTCTGTTGGCGCTGCTGCATCCGGTGCATGGATATGGGGTCATGCAGCGGGTCCGGGAGCTGTCCGGAGGACGGCTGGTGCTGGGGCCGGGGACGCTGTACGGCATTCTGACCCGGATGCACACCGAGGGGTATATCCGCCTGGAGAGTGCGGAGGGCCGGCGCAAGGTCTACGCCATCACCGAGGCGGGGACACAGGCGCTGCTGGAGGAATACCGGCGGCTCAAGACCATGGTGCAGGATGGAAACATACTGGAGGAGGAACTCAAATGAAACGGCGGTACGCACTGCATCCGATGGAATTTGCCATCGGGGAAACCGAACAGTTTTATTCTGAAATGGCGGCAAAGGGGTGGTTCCTGGAGAAGCGGGGCGCCTGGTTCTCCCGGTTCCGCCGCGGGGAGCCGGCAGCCATGCGCTACCGGGTGGAGCTGGCGGATCTGCGCTTCCTGGACCCGGATCACGGCCTGCCTGAGGAACAGATCAGCGTCTATGAGGAATGCGGCTGGAAGTATGTCACCGGACATGGGCTTTTCCACATCTTCTCCTCCCCGGCGGACAGCGATGCCCCGGAATTCTATACCGATCCCCGTCAGCAGGCCCTGGTGCTCCGTGGACTGCGCCGGAGCTATGTGTCCAGCTGGATTCTGCTCATTGTGATATTTACGGTCAATACTCTGTTCTACTTTTCCTTCGGCAGCCGCACCTTCGGCAACTGGTGGGGAAGCTGGTACCATGTATTTGTATCGGATACCGGCATTGTGCTGACACTGGCGGCGATGCTGTTCTGGGGATTGTTCTCACTGCTCTACGGGAACATCCGCATCGGACAGCTGTACCGCCGCCTGCGCAAGGGCATACCCATGGACCACACCCCCAGAAGGAGAAACTGGTTCTATAAAGGCATCCGGCTGATGTCGGCCTGTGCCGTGGTGTATTCCCTGACCGTGATGGGGTTCCAGTATCTGGGTGCCTACCGGGGCGATATGCCGGCAGTGTCCGACGGCCCCTACCTGACCCTGGAGAAACTGGGGGTGGAAGGGGAGCGGCATTCCTATTTCACCAACGGGCCCAGCGGGCTTCGCTATGAGAAGGGTCTGCTCAGCGAGAACTGGTACACCAACGAACAGGTCTACCAGCCCCAGAAGGAGGATATTGTCTGGCTTTATCAGGATGTCTACCGCCTGCGCCGCCCGCAGATGGCGGATTCCTTTGTGGAATCGCTCATGTGGGACAGCGCCTGGAGCAGCAGTCCGGCGGACTACACCTGCCTGAATGATTCCCGGTTCGATGGAATATGGACTGCCAGGAACGAGATGATCGTCCAGTCCGGGGATACGGTCTGGGTGTTTACCTATTATGAGCTGGAAACGGCGTTCAGCCGGGAGGATCTGCTGCAGGCTGTGGCGGAGCGTCAGTCAAAGTGACCAGATTTTTCCGTACAGATTTGTGCCGGTGGGAGAATGGAGCGGAAACAGCTTGAATCCATACCGGGCAAGTAGTATATTGAAACTGATAATACCGGTGATCGGCACCGGCAGTGATGGAAAGGAGAACGGAAAATGAAACTGGCAATCGTATACTATTCGGAATCGGGCAATACCAAGCAGGCTGCGGAGTATGTGGCTGAAGGCATGAAGAAGGCAGGCGCGGAAGTGGGCCTGTTTGAGCTGGACAAGATCGACGAGGCATTTGTAGCAGAGGCCAAGGCTGTGGTATTCGGCGCACCGACCTTCTATGCAGATACCTGCTGGCAGATGAAGAAGTTCTTTGATGAAACCAAGCTGCCGCTTGCCGGAAAGATCGGCGCCACCTTCGGTACTGCCGGATACCTGCAGGGCGGCTGCGAGATCGCGCTGCAGAACAATGTGGTACGGATGCTCTGCAAGGGCATGCTGGTATATTCGGGCGGCTGTGCATTGGGCGAACCGCTGACCCATCTGGGCGCCATTGCGCTGGGCGGTCATGTGGAAGAGCAGAAGGAACAGTTTGTCACCCTGGGTGAGCGTGTGGCAGCACAGGCAGCCAGACTGTAACCGGCATCTTTGATCTGAAATGAAGGAACTGTCTTTCTCCGGAAGGGGGAAGGCAGTTCTTTTTTGTATCATAGATAAAATCTGGAATTAAAATTTTGTTAATATTTACGAGAATGAGCAGGCAGAAGCGCGGGATTTTCTGGTAGCATTTTTCGTCAAACTACGATATACTTAATATATATGGCTTGTACCAGGTCAATACTGAGATTGGGCTGTATCAACAATCTGTCAGAGAGGGTGAAGAGCGTGTCAGCAGCTTCAGAAAAAGTGTATGCCGTTGAAATGCAGGGGATCAGCAAGTATTTTGGCTCCTTCTGCGCACTGAACGGTGTGCAGCTCAGCGTGGAAAAGGGAAGCATCCACGCGCTTCTGGGCGAGAACGGCGCCGGTAAATCCACATTGATGAATGTCCTGTACGGACTGTATCAGGCGGATGAGGGCGAGATCCGGATCAACGGTCAGAAAGCGGTTATCAAGAATCCCAATACAGCCATCAAGCTGGGAATCGGCATGGTGCATCAGCACTTCATGCTGGTGGAACCGTTCACAGTTACACAGAATATCATGCTCGGTATGGAAAAAACACGGTTTGGCGGCGTCATTGATGAGGCAGCCACCCGGAAGGATGTACTGGAGCTTTCGGAAAAATATGGCCTGACCATCGATCCCGATGCCAAGATCGAGGATATTTCGGTGGGCATGCAGCAGCGTGTGGAGATCCTCAAGGCTCTGTACCGCGGTGCGGAGATCCTGATTCTGGACGAGCCCACCGCTGTGCTGACTCCTCAGGAGATTAATGAACTCATTGAGATCATGCACCGCCTGGCCAACGATGGCAAGACCATCATCATCATCACTCATAAGCTCGGTGAGATCAAGAAGTCGGCAGACTACTGCACCATTATCCGCCGGGGCAGATACATTGATACAGTCAAGGTTTCGGATGTGGATGAGATGGAACTGGCCTCGATGATGGTGGGACGGGAAGTAAAGCTCACCGTTGCCAAGGAGAAGGCCAATCCCGGGGAGGTGCTGTTCTCGATTGCAGGCCTGACCGTCGAGGATACCCGTGGAATCGAGCGGGTGAAGAACCTCAGCCTGGAGGTGCGCCGGGGCGAGATCCTGGGCATCGCCGGCATTGACGGCAACGGACAGCATGAACTGGTGGAAGCCATCATGAACATGGTGCCGTCCAAAGCGGGCAGCATCCGGGTACGGGACAAGGAGATCCAGAACCGTACCCCGTCGGATACACTGGCAGCCGGAATCGCCACCATTCCCGAGGACCGGCACAAGCATGGTCTGGTGCTGGACTTCACAGTGGCGGAAAACTTCGTCATTGAGAAGTTCCGCCGGGAGCCCTTCTCCCGGAAGGGTGTGCTGAATCTCAAGGCTATCCGCAGCCACGCCACCGAGCTGATCGAACGGTTCGACGTGCGGCCTGCGGGCTGTGAAAACAGTGCGGCCCGGGGACTTTCGGGCGGCAACCAGCAAAAGCTCATCATTGCCCGGGAAGTGGACAACGACCCGGATGTGCTCATTGCGGTGCAGCCTACCCGAGGACTGGATGTAGGCGCCATCGAGTATGTGCACAAGGCGCTCATCGAAGCCCGGGATCAGGGCAAGGCGGTACTGCTGGTATCGCTGGAACTGGACGAGGTCATGGATGTATCTGACCGGATCGCAATTATTTATGACGGAACGATTGTGGACACCATTGACGCGGAAAACGCGGATGAGAACCACATCGGCCTTCTGATGGCAGGAGGAAAGAAGTGATGAAACAACTCGAAAAAGCACTTCGCCGGCCGATCACCGGTATCCTGATCTCGATCGTGATGGGCTTTATTGTCGGAGCCATTGTCCTGTCCATTGCGGGCTACAATCCGGCAGCTGCCTATGCTTCGATGATCAGCGGCATTTTTTCCAAACCCAAGTATATTGTCCAGGTGATCATCCGGGCCACACCGCTCATCTTCACCGGACTGAGCATTTCTTTCGCCTTCAAGACCGGTATGTTCAATATCGGCGCTGAGGGCCAGGCCATCATGGGCATGGTGGCAGCAGTCGTGGTCGGCTACTGCATCGAGCTCCCGCCGGTGATCCACTTCATCGCGGTGGCTCTGGCAGCTATCGCCGCTGCCGGTCTGTGGGGCGCCCTGGTGGGCGTGCTCAAGGCCAAGTTCGGCATCCATGAGGTTATCTCGGGCATCATGCTCAACTGGATCGCCCTGTACTTCAATAACTTCATGATCGGTATGCCCTGGCTCAAGAAGCCCCAGACCGAGGCTTCCTATGAGGTGCTTCCCAGCTCCTGGATCGTAATCCTCAACGAGTGGAAGACCTCCGATGCCGGTCGGGAATGGCTGCTGGACGGCACCCATCCCATTCTGGGCGATGTGCTCATCAAGACCGACCTCAACTACGGCATCTTCCTGGCGATTGCCGCGGCTTTCCTGGTATGGTTCATTCTAAACCGCACCACCCGGGGCTATGAGATGCGGGCCGTGGGCTCCGGCAGTGAGGCCGCCCGGTTTGCCGGTATCAATGTCAACAAGAATATTATCCTGTCCCTGGCCTTTGCGGGCGCTCTGGCAGGTCTGGCCGGCGCCATTGTCATCACCGGCGCCATGCCTCACCGCATCACCACCCTTACCTCCCAGCCCGGTTATGGCTTCGATGGTATCTCGGTGGCGCTGATGGCAAATACCTCGCCGCTGGGTGTGATCGCTTCGGCACTGTTGTTTGCGGGACTGCAGTACGGCGGCAGCTCCATTCAGGCGGATCTGGGTGCTCCCAGTGAGATCATCAATATCGTGATCGGTACCATCATCTTCTTCATCGCCATGTCGGGAGCCTTCCGCATGCTGGCTGACTATCTGGAAAAGAGGAGGGGCAGAAGCAATGGCAAGTAATATTTTTCTGGCAATCACCATTACATTTATGTATGCAGCCCCGCTGATCCTCACCGCTCTGGGCGGCGTCGTCAGTGAGCGCTCCGGCGTCATCAACATCGGCCTGGAAGGCATGATGGTGATCGGTGCCTTTGCCGGTGCGGCAGCTGGCTATTACAGCGCCAGCCCCTGGATCGGCTTCCTGGCAGCGGGTCTGGCAGGCGGTCTGCTGGCTCTGCTGCACGCAGTGGCCTCCATCACCTTCAAGGCCAATCAGACCATCTCGGGTGTCGCCCTCAACTTCATCGGACAGGGCCTGGCTCTGTTCCTCTGCCGTCTGTTCTTTGACGGCGCTACCATGTCCAAGCCGGTGCCCAAGCAGATGCCCAAGCTGATGAGCCTGCTGGGCCTGCAGCCGGAGGGTGCCCTGCGCAACTTCGATGTGGACATCACCTTTGTGATCGCTCTGGTGCTCACCGGTGTGATCTGGTTCGTGCTCTACCGTACCAAGTGGGGCCTGCGTCTGCGGGCAGTGGGTGAGCATCCCGCCGCCGCGGATACCCTGGGTGTCAATGTCTATGCGGTGCGGTATGCGGCTGTTATCATTTCCGGCGTTCTCGCTGGCTTCGGCGGCGCGGCTCAGTCGCTGGCTGTGGTTTCGCTGTTCACCCCCACGGTTATCTCGGGTCAGGGCTTCATCGCCATGGCGGCAGTGATCTTCGGCAAGTGGACTCCCCATGGAGCATTCCTGGCCTGCCTGGTCTTTGCCTTTGCACAGGCACTGGTGGTTATGCTCGGCGGCGGCAGCTCCAGCATTTCGCCCCAGCTGCTGTCCATGCTGCCCTATGTGCTCACAATCCTGGTACTGGTGCTGTTTGTCGGCAAGGCTGTGGCTCCCAAGGCAGACGGTGTCCCCTATGAGAAGGGTGCCCGGTAAAATCCAAGTCTTTGTTTATGAACAGCCGTCTGTGGTCAGTCATGTCCCGGGCGGCTGTTCCGGTCTTTCGAAATCATAAAGGAGTGTCTGACTATGAGAATGTATGACATCATCCATAAAAAACGTGACGGATTCCCATTGACCGATGAAGAGATCAGCTTTGTGGTCCAGGGCTGTACCGATGGTTCCATTCCGGATTATCAGCTTTCGGCTCTGATGATGGCGATCTACTTCCAGGGGCTTGATCCCCATGAAACTGCTGTCCTCACCGACCGGATGGCCCATTCGGGAGATCTGGTGGATCTTTCGGGGATTCAGGGCTTCAAGGCGGATAAGCATTCCACCGGCGGCGTGGGGGACAAGACCACCATGGTGGTGGCTCCCATTGTGGCAGCCTGCGGAGTGCCGGTGGCAAAGATGTCCGGGCGCGGTCTGGGACACACCGGCGGCACTGTGGATAAGCTGGAATCCATTCCCGGCTTCTGTGTGGAGCTTTCCCCGGAGGAATTTATCCGCACCGTCAATACCGTAGGCGCCTGTGTGGTAGGCCAGAGCGGCGACCTGGCGCCGGCAGACAAGAAGCTCTATGCGCTGCGGGACGTGACTGCCACTGTGGAGAGCATTCCGCTGATTGCGGCGAGCATCATGTCCAAGAAGATCGCTGCCGGAGCAGACGGTATCGTGCTGGATGTAAAGGTGGGCAGCGGTGCGTTCATGAAGACGCTGGAGGACGCGGTGCGTCTGGCGGAGACCATGGTGCAGATCGGAGAAGCGGTGGGACGGCACACTGTGGCGCTGATCACCAACATGGATGCGCCGCTGGGCAATGCGGTGGGCAATACCCTGGAGGTCCGGGAGGCGGTGGAGACTCTGGAAGGCCATGGCCCCTCGGAACTGACCACCATCTGCCGGGAGCTGGCAGCCAATATGCTGTACCTGGCAGGCAAGGGGGATATTATCCACTGCAACAAGCTGGCCCGGGAAGCCATTCTGACCGGAGCAGCCCTGGCAAAATTCAAGGAGATGGTAGCGGCACAGGGCGGTGATGTATCGGCGATCGAGGATACCCAGAAGCTCCCGGCTGCCTCTGACTTCCGCCGGGTCAAGGCGCCGATGGACGGTTACATCACCCATATTGACGCCGAGAAATGCGGCCTTGCGGCAGCCATGCTGGGCGCCGGACGGCAGGCCAAGGGCGATGCCATCGACTACACAGCGGGCATCTACTTCAAGATGAACCTGGGCGAACAGGTGGACGGAGGCTTTGAGTTTGCACGGCTCTACACCTCGGGAGACCCGGTGCGGTTTGATGAGGCAGAGCGTCTGTTCCTGGAGGCGGTGACCATTTCGCCGGAGCCGCTGCCCGAGAGTCCTAAGCTGATTCTGGGGCGGGTTTCGGCAGAGGGAACCGAGCTGTACTGATCCCGGCACAGCGATATAAAAACCGCGGCGGAGCATGGAATCTTCCGCCGCGGACAAGAAAAAACGGACAGCAGCCGCTGTCCGTTTTTTTGATGTGTTGATTCGGGATCAGTCAAACAGGGGAACAGTCTCCGGAGGAACCGGGCAGATGTACTTGCCGCCGGTGGTCTTGACATATTCCTCATGAGCCTTCTTGAGCAGCTCAGGATCTTCCATGGTGCGGATCACAGCCAGGGCCAGAGCCTTGGAAGCGGCGATCATACCCTTGTGACCGATGCTGCAGCCATCCTGGGCAGCAACCTGCCAGGTGTGACCGGGAGTACCGTTGGCCCAGCAGCAGGTACCCAGCTGAGCAGTGGGAGTGCAGTAGCTCACATCGCCTACATCGGTGGAGCCGGGCATTGCATAGTCAATGTGCTTGTAGGGGGCAATGTACTCGGTCAGCGGGCTCTTGCGCACTTCCTCGTAGACCTCATCCGGGGCAACGCCCTTGATGTTGGCCAGGGAGGATTCGATCTCGGCGTCGCTGTAATCGTCCCAGAACTTCCGGGCCAGATCGTAGTCAGCCTGGTCGAATTCAGGAGCGCCAGTCTCCATCAGGCAGTCGCAGAGCAGCTGGGAGAGGACATCGTTGGGCTGATAGTCGCACAGGCCAGCGGCAGTCTGGATCTCCAGCTCGGTGCCGGTCATGAGGGCAGCGCCGCGGGCAACATCGTTGACCCGCTCGATGAGCTCCAGTACCTGGGTGATCTTGGGCGCGCGGATAAAGTAGTTGACGCAGGCGTGATCCTGTACTACATTGGGAGCGGAACCGCCCACATCCCGGTAGGCATAGTGCAGACGGGCTTCGGGAATGATATGTTCTCTGAGGTAGTTGCAGCCAACGCTCATGAGTTCACAGGCATCCAGGGCGCTGCGTCCCAGATGGGGAGAGGCAGCGGCATGGCTGGTACGGCCCTTGAACTTGTAGTAGATGCTGTTGTTTGCCAGCGAGCTGACGCCCCAGACGCTGTTGAGGTTGCTGGGATGCCAGGTGAAGGCGGCATCAATGCCATCGAAGGCACCGGCACGGGCCATGAACATCTTGCCGCAGCCGAACTCCTCACCGGGGCAGCCGAAGTAGTGAACCGAACCCTTGATGCCATTCTGTTCCATGTAGTCCTTGACAGCCACAGCGGCAGCCAGAGAACCGGCGCCCAGCAGGTTATGACCGCAGCCATGACCATTACCGCCCTCACAGATGGGAGTATGGACATCGTTGCCGGCCTCCTGGCTCAGGCTGGGCAGAGCATCGAACTCGCCGAGCAGAGCGATTGCCGGATGACCTTCGCCCCAGACACCGACAAAAGCGGTGGGAATGCCAGCCAGGCCAGTGGTGACCTTGAAGCCTTCGCTTTCCAGGGCAGCAATCAGGGCAGCAGCGGATTTCTCTTCCTTAAAGCCCAGTTCGGGTGTGCTCCAGACCTGGTTTGCCACATTGACAAACTTATCGGCCTTTTCGTCCACCAGGGCTTTGATCTTCTGAACATCAGCCATTACAGATACCTCCGTTAATCTTCGATATACAGCTGAATCCGTGCCAGAGTGACACGGACCCAACATTGCTTTTTCATAGTTTACCAGCTTTCCCTGGCAAAGTCAAGAAATACGGGTATATTTTGCAGGAATTACTGTGTATTCATTCATTTTATAGCCTTAGAGGGCCGGCTGAACATCGTCGGTTACCGGGCAGACATACTTGCCGCCGGTGGCCTTTTTCCACTCTTCCTTGGCCTTTTCGAGCAGCTCCGGATTCTGCATGGCCTTGATGGAAGCCAGGGCCAGTACCTCAGCGGCCTTGACAGTGCCGGTGCGTCCGATGTCGCTGCCCGACTGAGCAGTCACCTGCCAGGTATGACCGGTGGTGCAGAGTGCCCAGGTGGATACATTCATCTGAGCGGTGGGAGCGCAGTAGCTCACATCGCCCACATCGGTGCTGCCGCTGGAAATCATATCGCTGGCATGATAGGGGAAGATGTCCTCCACCAGGATCTGATCCTTGTACTTCTCAGCCACTTCCGGACCGAAGTGAGCAGCCAGGGTACGGGCCTTGTCTGCCACGGCGGCGGGATCGAAGGTCTTGGCAAATTCCGCAGCCAGAGCCTTTTCCTCCTCCGAGAACTTGGGACCGCCAGCCTCACAGAAGGACTCATAGAGCAGCTTGGAGAGAGTGTCGTTGGGGACATAATCGCACAGGCCGTCGTTGAGGACGATCTCGAGCTGGGTGCCGGTCATCAGAGCAGCGCCCCGGGCTACATCCTTGACCCGCTCATAGAGG
Organism: Hydrogenoanaerobacterium saccharovorans; assembly: GCF_016901815.1. Taxonomy (GTDB): domain Bacteria; phylum Bacillota; class Clostridia; order Oscillospirales; family Ruminococcaceae; genus Avimicrobium; species Avimicrobium caecorum. The sequence continues at coordinate 131,895 of NZ_JACSNR010000004.1, read as the reverse complement.
TCCAGCACCTGATACAGCCGGGGAGACCGTACATAGTAGAAAACGCAGGCATGATCCTGTACCACATTGGGAGCCGAGCCGCCCACATCGGTATAGGCATAGTGGATGCGCTCATCGGGCAGGATATGCTCCCGGAGATAGTTGCAGCCCACATTCATCAGTTCGCAGGCATCCAGGGCGCTGCGTCCCAGATGGGGGGAACCGGCAGCGTGGCTGGTGCGTCCCTTGAACTTGAAGTAAGCGCAGAGGTTAGCCAGGGAGTGGTCGGCAGTGATGGCGTTGTAAGCGCCGCCGTGCCAGGTAAAGGCAGCATCCAGGTCGTCAAAGAGTCCTGCCCGGGCCATGAACATCTTGCCGGAGCCGAACTCCTCACCGGGGCAGCCATAGTAGCGGATGGTACCCTTGAGGCCATGGGCCTGCATATAATCCTTGACTGCCACAGCGGCACCCAGCGCACCGGCGCCCAGCAGGTTGTGACCGCAGCCATGACCGTTCTCGCTTACGATCTCAGAGCTCTCCACCGGATCGCCGGCAGCATGCTTGAGGGCAGGCAGGGCATCATATTCGCCCAGCAGACCGATGATGGGCTTGCCTTCGCCCCAGCTGGCTACAAAGGCAGTGGGGATTCCGGCAACGCCTTCCTCCACCGCAAAGCCCTCGGCCTTGAGAACATCGGTCAGAGCCTTGGCAGACTGGAATTCCTTGAAGCCGATTTCAGCATATTCCCAGACCAGGTCGCCGGCATGCAGGAAAGCTTCCTTCTTAGCGTCCACAAGTTTTTTGATCTCGTTTACCATTTCCATCTCGATCCCTCCGCAGTAAATTTATACATAAATGATGAATATTCTTTCTGTATCATATCACCTGAATGACCGGTTGTCAATTCTTTTTTGAGGCTTTTTTCCAAAAAAATATCCTGCGTTTCCCCGAAGAGAAAAACTGCCATGATCCGTGGATTGATCGGAAAGGAGGCGATTGGCGGGGAGCAGGGGCGATGCCGGAATGGACGGGAAAATATCGATTCTGCAAGACAGTGAATATTCACTGTATGTGAGAGCGGTGCCGGGACTGCGAAAAAAGCCAGGCCAGGAGCCATTCCCGGCTCGCCAAAACAGGGGAAATATGGTATAATAGCCGCAAGACGGCTGTTAGGCTTGCTCTTATGACCGGGTGATCGGCGGGCGGTTTTCTGCCCGAATGGCTTCCCCCGGTGGGCAGCGGTTCTTCCCGGCTTGCGCCCGCAGAGTCTGTCTCTGATAGCGGGTGTACGCATCGGGAAGTAAAACGCATTATTAAAAAGAAAGAACCCCGCACAAGGGGAGATCTATAAACGAAAAGGCGGTACTTTATGGGAACACTAACGATCTGTTGTCCCTGTCTGTTTGGCCTGGAGAGTGTCCTCTCCGGGGAGATCAAGCGGATGGGCGGTCAGAATATTCAGACCACCGATGGCAAGGTCACCTTTGAGGGTGATTTCTCCATGGTGATCCGGGCGAACATCTATCTGCGCACCGCAGAGCGGGTGCTCATTGTTCTGGGCAGTTTTCCGGCCCGGACCTTCACCGAGCTGTTTGACGGCACAGTGAAGCTGCCCTTCGAGGATTTCATCGGCAGCATGGACGCCTTCCCTGTCAAGGGTTGGTCGCTCAATTCCCAGCTGCACAGCGTTCCGGACTGCCAGTCCATTGTAAAGAAGGCGGCAGTCAAGCGGCTGGGGGAGATGTACCGCAAATCCTGGTTTGAGGAGAGCGGTCCGGCCCGGCAGATCCAGTTCTCCATTCTGAAGGATCAGGCGACCATCATGCTGGACACATCCGGCGCGCCGCTGCACAAGCGCGGGTACCGGCAGGTATCCACACTGGCGCCCATCAAGGAGACTCTGGCAGCCGGCATCATTGACCTGGCCCATGTGCGCCGGGATACGGTTGTGATGGACCCGTTCTGCGGTTCGGGTACCTTCCTGATCGAGTCTGCCATGCATGCCATGAAGATTGCCCCGGGTATGCGCCGGCACTTTGCAGCTGAGCGCTGGGGGATCGTGCCGGAGGAGCGCTGGACTGAGATCCGCAAGGAAGCCCATGCCGGGATCTACCGGGATTCCAAGTTCCGGGGCTATGGCAGTGACCTGGATGCCGAGGCGGCGGCTCTTTCGCTGGAGAACGCCAAAAAGGCAGGAGTGGACAGCCGGCTGCGGATTCGCCAGGCCGATATAGCGGACTTCACCCTGCCGGACTTCCCGGCGGCAGTGATCTGCAATCCGCCGTATGGCGAGCGTCTGCTGGAGATCAAGCAGGCAGAGGAGCTCTACCGGACCATGGGTCGGGTATTCAAGCCCCGGGAGGGCATGAGCTACTACATTATCAGTCCCCATGAGGAATTTGAGAAGCTGTTCGGGCGTCCGGCAGACAAACGCCGCAAGCTTTATAACGGCATGATCAAGTGCCAGCTGTTCATGTATTTCAAATAGGAATAATCCCCAAAAGTGAGAATCCCATCTGTGGCAGTATGCTGTAGATGGGATTCTTTTATTGTTTTGTGTATTTAGTCGTATTTGTGGATTATACAAGAAATCAGGCTATCTTTTAATATATTTGCTAAAATTTATTTATTTTGTTAAAAAATATTGATAATTACTTCAAATAATGTTATAACCAAAATAAAGGTGTTTTTACCGGACAGACAGATTTGCATAGATATTCTGTCGCCGGAAAGAAACAAGGAGTACGGAAAAATCGAATAAGACTAAGGAGTTGATGACTTGTGACATTCATGTCGATCATGAACAGTTTTCCGCTTTACATACTGGTAATTGCGGGATTGTTATTTGTATTTGCGCTTTGTCTGGTTACTCTCAAACAGGCCCGGCAGCGTGCATTAGAACTCGGGCTTTCCAAAGAGGAGATCATGGGTGTCATCAAGTCTTCGGCTCTGTTCAGTATTGTACCGTCCCTCTCGGTTGTAGTGGGTCTGTTCTCGCTCCAGGCTGTTCTGGGCGTGCCGTGGTCCTGGTACCGTCTGTCGGTAATCGGATCGGTGAGCTATGAGCTGATCGCGGCGGATATGGCAGCCATCGGCGCCGGATATGACTCCCTCGCTGCCCTGGTAGAGGTCAACGATCCCAATGTAGCCGGTGCGGTTATGCTCGCCATGAGCCTCGGTATCATCGGCGGCGTTGTGGGCTGTCTGCTCCTGGGCAAGAGCATCCAGACCGGTATGGCTTCCTATCGTGCCAAGAGCGGTGCCTGGGGCGCACTGGTTATGAGCTGCTTCGTTATGGCTCTGATGGCAGTGTTTGTTCCCGCCCGAAGCATCTTTACCGGCACTATCGCCACCCTGACCCTGATCACCAGCGCCCTGATCACAATGGCACACCGCTGGATCATCAAGAAGTACAAGGTCAAGTGGCTTTCCAACTTCGTGATGGCAGATGCGCTGATCCTGGGTATGGTCAGTGCCGTGTTCTGGAACTATCTGATTGGATGAGGGGAGGAAGCAATCCATGACAAACGATAAAAACAGCTATTTCAACCGAGCCCACCGTCTGGGCCGGATCGGTACCATCATTGCGATCCTGTTCATGATCGGCATACCCGTAGTTGTATGCTTCATCTATGATGTAATGCCCACCTTCAGCGAAGTGTTCACCACCGCCATTGGTCTGCTGGCTGTCTATGTGCCCACAGCCCTTTCGGAGGTAATCAGCTACACTCCTATGCTGGGCACAGCCTGCTATATCACCTTCATCACCGGCAACGTGGGCAATATGAAGATCCCCTGCGCCCTCAACGCCATGGAAATGACCGACTCTCCGCTGGGCACTGAGCGGGGCGATACCGTTTCCGCCATTGCCGTCAGCGTTTCGTCCATGGTGACCATGATCGTTATCGCCATCGGCGTTGTGCTGCTGGTTCCGCTGCAGCCCATCCTGGAAAACCCCACCGTTCAGGTTGCCACCAGCTATATGCTGCCGGCTCTGTTCGGAAGCATGGTAGTCACCAATGTTGCCAACAGCAAGTCGGGTGAGTACCGCATCAAGAACCGTATCCTGACCATGCTGGCTCCCATGGCCTGCATCATCGCCTTTGACTATCTGGTAATGCCGATCAAGGGTAAGGAAGGCTATACCATGATCGTGACCATCCCGCTGACCATCCTGCTGGCTTACATCATGTACAAGCTGGGTATTGTCAAAGTGGAAAAAGAGGACTGAGATGGAATTTGACGGCATCAAGCCGTAAAGAGCAGAATATAGATCGAACAGAGATCAATAAGGAGGAACGACAATGGATATGGAAAACAAGGTCCGTCAGATCCGGGAACTGGTTGAGGCGAAGCGTGAAAAGTTCGCCAGAGTCAGCGATGAAGTATGGGCCGTGCCGGAGCTGTACTTCCACGAAACCAAATCCGCTGCCATTCTCATCAAGGCTCTGAAGGAAGAGGGCTTTGAGGTACAGGAAGGCGTGGATGGCATTCCCACAGCGTTTATCGGAACCTGGGGCAGCGGCAAGCCGGTCATCGGTATCCTGGGTGAGTTTGATGCCCTTCCCAGCCTGAGCCAGGAAGCCGGCTGCTGGGAGCACAAGGAAATCGTCAAGGGCGGTCCCGGTCACGGCTGCGGACACAACGCTCTGGGCGCTGGCGCTATGGCAGCCGCTGTTGCCGCCAAGGACTACATGGAAAAGAACGGCCTGAGCGGTACCATCCGGTACTATGGCTGTCCGGCAGAGGAAGCCGGCTGGGGTAAGATGTTCCTGGCCCGTGACGGCTACTTCGACGATCTGGATGCCTGCTATACCTGGCACCCGGGTGTAGGCAATATGGTACAGGGCACCAGCAGCCTGGCAAATATGTGTGCTTTCTTCACCTTCAAGGGACGCACCAGCCATGCGGCAGCATCGCCGCATCTGGGACGCAGCGCCCTGGATGCCTGCGAACTGATGAATGTGGGCGTCAACTACCTGCGTGAGCATGTGATCCCCGAGGCCCGCATCCATTATGCCTATCAGGATGTCGGCGGCGCGGCTCCCAACGTGGTACAGGATCACGCCCAGCTCAAGTACTTTATCCGTGCGCCCAAGATCACCCAGGTCAAGGAGATCGGTGAGCGGGTCAAGGATATTGCCCGCGGCGCAGCCCTGATGACCGGTACCGAAGTGGACATCTATTTCAGCGCCGGCATGTGCGACTATGTGCCCAATGATGTGCTCAGTGAGATCCTCTCCGAAGCCCTGGTAGCAGTGGGCGGACCGAAGTTTGACGATGCGGACCGGGAACTGGCAAAGAAGTTCTTTGACCTCTACACTCCCAGCGAGATCGAAGCAGCCCTCAAGCGGCTCTCCTATAACTATGAGAACTGGGAGGACTACCGCACCATTCCGCTGGTTGAGGAAGTTGGCCCCTATAAGAAGACCTCGGCCTATGGATTCGGCTCCACTGACGTGGGTGACGCCAGCTATGCGGCTCCCACAGCTCAGATGAATGTCGCCACCTATGCCAACGGTACACCGGGTCACTCCTGGAATGTAACAGCACAGGTGAACTCCTCCATTACCCATAAGGCACTGGTAACGGTTGCCGAGGCCCTGTCGCTGGCCTGCATCCTGACCATTGAGCGTCCCGAGGCCGTCAAGGCAGCCCGGGAAGAGTACATCAAGAGCACCGGTGGCAAGTATATCTGCCCGGTTGGTATGGATGCCAAGCCCGAACTGGAACATGTATAATCCCATTTTCCTGATACTCCGATGATGAAAAAACAGCCCGAAGCTGCATGTGAGCTTCGGGCTGTTTGCGTATTGCGGATGGATTGTGGGGAAGGGGATCAGATGACGTGGATCTTCTTCCAGCTGCCGCGCCAGTAGCGCCACAGGAAGCAGACCGCACGGACGATCCAGTCGCAGAACATGGCGAGCCAGACGCCCAGCAGGCCGAGTCCGAGGCCCCAGGAGCAGGCAAACACATAGCTGAGTGCCACACGGCAGACAAACATGGTAGTCAGGGAAACCACCATGGTAAAGACAGCGTCACCGGCAGCACGCAGGGAGTTGGGCAGGGTAAAGGCCATGGGCCAGAACAGCATGTTGGCGATGGCGCAGAGCTTGAGCACCTGGGAGGCCATTGCCATGGCTTCAGGGCTGAGGTTAAAGAGCGTTACCAGGAAGTCGGCGGAGAAGAAGAGCGCGCTGCCCATGATGAGCATGCTCAGGTAGCTGCAGCCCACCAGCAGCTTGGTATAGTGGACTGCCTGACGGGTATCGCCGGCGCCGATGCAGCGTCCGATGACGGTGATAATGGCCAGACCCATGGCGGAGCCGGGTACGTTGATAACGCCGCTGATGCTGTTGGCAATGGCATTGGCAGCCACAGCCGAGGTGCCGAAGGTGGTGATGAGGTTGAGCACCATGAGCTTACCGGCCTGGAACATACCGTTTTCCATACCGGTGGGGATACCGATGAACAGAATCCGGCGGATCATGCTGCCATTGAATTCGAAGTGGAAGATGTCGTCCACCTGAACGGTGAGGCCGGGGTGCCGGAGCATCACCATGATGATGACAGCAGCGGCAATACGGGAAACCAGGGTACCGATACCCGCACCGGCAGCGCCCATGCCGAATCCGAAGATGAGGATGGCATTGACGAGGATATTGATGACGTTGATGATAAAGGAGTTGATCATCGAAACCTTGCTGTTGCCCATGGCGCGGAACAGGGCAGCGCCGGCATTATAGATGCCCATGAAGGGGTAGGCTGCGGCGGTGAGCAGGAAGTAGACGAGGGCGCTGTCCATGACAGCGGGCTCTACCTGACCGAAGATAAGGGAGAGAATATGCTGACGGAAGATCAGAGCCAGGATCATCAGCACCGCCGAAATGCCGGTCATGGCATAGAGGAGCTGTTTGGCAGCGGTCTTGGCGCTGTGGGTTTCCTGGCGGCCCAGATACTGTGCTACCACAACGGCGCCGCCGGTGGAGAGAGCCGAGAAGATCTGGATAATCAGGGTATTGATGTTGTCCACCAGGGAAACGCCGGAAACAGTAGCTTCGCCGGCGGTGGTAACCATGACGGTATCAGCCATACCAACGGTCATCAGCAGGAGCTGTTCGATGATCAGCGGTACAATCAGGCGGATCAGGGCATCACGGCTGAACAAGAGATTGGAACGATCCAGAGCCTGGGTCTGTTCGGTCATATAGTTCCCTCCTCGAAAAATGTAGAAAGTATAACCATTTTTATAACAAACTATATTATACTCCTGAAAAAGAAAAACGCAAGTGCAATTTTACCATTGTCAAGCACTTGCGTTTGTATATTATGTATAATCTAAGTAAAATTTTCAGCCAATCCCATTGGCAAAATCAGAGGGAGATCTCCTCACCGGGGCGTACCAGCAGAGCGGACTTTACTGTAAAGGCTTTAGCCTTGTCGTCATCGTAGAGATCGCCTGGCTTCATGTGGATGGGAATGGTGTGTCTGGCTCCGATCAGGTCAGCACATTCCATGGCCTCCTCCAGCCCCATATTGTAGAATCCGTCCGTGGGGAGCAGGGCATAGTCGATTCCCAGCTCCGCCATGGATGCCATATAGTCGGTGCGGGAGGTATCGCCGGAGGCATAGAGCAGCACACCATCTACCCGGATCAGGTATCCCACGCACTCGGAGATGGGGTGGTTCTTGTTGCAGGCGGGAACGGCTGTGACTGTGATGCCGTCCATCTCCACTGTGCGGTACTCACCGTTCACCAGCATATCTCCTGAACGGTGCAGGATGGTGTCCGGCTTCATGGTGAGCAGCTCCAGCTTGTTGTGGTCGTAGTGCTCATGGGTGATGAGGACGATGTCAGCCGGCTTGTCATAACCCTCACCGGCATAGGGGTCCACATAGAGAACCCGTCCATCGTCTGCGGTGATGCGGTAGCTTCCGTGTCCCTGATAGAGCAGTTTTGCCATAGTTTCATTCTCCCTTCATCGGTTTATTGGGGTGTCAAAGGCTTCTGGCCCAGTTTGTCAGTGCTTCCAGATCCTGATCGTTCGGACGGTCCAGGACAGCATCGAAGTTTTTCAGCAGCATTTTTGTCCGGCTGTCTTCGGGATTGGCCTCCAGCATGGCCTCATACCGGCGGCGGATGCCCATTCCCATCTTGCCCGGGCACATGAACCCGCCCAGATACCGGCAGTCCGCAGGCAGGTGTTCTTTTACCCGGCCCAGGATCGCTTCAAAGTAGGCGTCCTCCTTGCCGAATCCCGCTGTGCCGAACAGGGCGATTTCCTTCCCGCCAAGGCCAGACAGGAAGGCTGCCATTTTCTCATCGCAGCTGCCCTTGTCGGTCCAGAATCCCGCCAGAATCCGGTCGGCATCCTGCCAGCCCTCCGCTTCTGCCAGGGGCATGGCGGGCAGGTTCAGCTGAGCGGACAGTTCCTGGGCAAGCCGGGCGGTATTGCCGGTGGCACTGCTGTAAACGATCACAGTTTTCATATCAAATTCCTCCTGTCTGTATTGCGGGTCAGTTGGGGCGGTCCCCGATCTCCGCGAGCATTTTGTCTACTTTCCGGCGGATGGCACGATGGGCCGGGTCGGTGAGTCCCGGATCGGCTTTGAGCAGCTGATCCGCCGCCTTTCGGGCAGCCGAGAGCAGCTCTACATCGTTAGCCAGGTCGGCGATGGCAAACTGGGGCAGACCATGCTGGCGCTGCCCGAAGAAGTCGCCGGGGCCCCGGAGTTTGAGGTCCTGTTCTGCCACTTCAAAGCCGCTGTTGGTGCGGCACATGGTGCGCAGCCGTATCTGGGCGTCCTGGCTTTTGCTGTCTGAGAGCAGAATGCAGGTGGACTGCACCTTGCCGCGTCCCACCCGGCCCCGGAGCTGATGCAGCTGACTCAGGCCGAAGCGCTCGGCGTTCTCGATGAGCATGATAACGGCATTGGGGACATCCACACCCACTTCCACCACCGTTGTGGCGACCAGCAGGTCGATTTCCCCATCCTTGAACTTCCGCATGACTTCGTCCTTTTCGGCGGCTTTCATCTTTCCGTGGAGCAGTCCCACCCGATAGTCCGCAAAGTCATGCTTCTGCAGGTTCTCGGCGTATTCCGAGGCGGGCACCAGCCCCAGATCCACCTCGCCGGGCTCCACCAGCGGACAGATGATATACCCCTGGTATCCATGGTCCAGATGCTGCTTGATGTAGCCATAGGCCCGCTGCCGTTTGGCGCTGTCGATGGCGTAGGTCTTGACCGGCAGACGGCCCACCGGCATGGTGTCGATGACCGAGATGTCCAGGTCGCCATAGATCATCAAAGCCAGCGTCCGGGGGATGGGGGTGGCGGACATGACCAGCGTATGAGGGCTCTGTCCTTTCTGGCCCAGAGCGATGCGCTGCCCCACGCCGAACCGGTGCTGTTCATCGGTGATGACCAGTCCCAGCCGGGAGAATTCGATTCCGGAGGAGATGAGCGCATGGGTGCCCACCACCAGATCCACCTCACCCGCAGCCAGAGCGGCCCGGATGCGTTTTTTCTCCGAGGCCTTGGTGGAACCGGTGAGCAGCTCCACCCGCAGCCCGATGGGGGCGAGGAATTTCTGCATGGTTTCCCAGTGCTGGGCGGCGAGGATCTCGGTGGGCGCCATCAGGGCGGACTGGGTGTGGTTCCGGGCCGCAAATACGCAGGCGCAGGCGGCAACCACCGTCTTGCCCGAGCCCACATCGCCCTGGAGCAGGCGGTTCATAGGGGTGCTGCCGGCGAGATCGCCGCAGATCTCCCGTACCGACCGGAGTTGAGCTTCGGTCAGAGCAAAGGGGAGGGAGTCCAGGAAATCCTCGATCTCCACCGGCTGCATGGCGACCGGAGCCGGGGTGTCCCGGGCGGTGCGCACCGCAGAGAGAGCCAGCGAAAGGGTAAAGAGCTCCTCGAAAATCAGTCGGCGCCGGGCAATGAGCATATCATGCCGGCTGGCGGGGAAATGGATATTTTCAATGGCATATTGCAGGTGACAGAGCTGATTCTGCACCTTGATGTCAGAGGGAATGGTCTCCTCGAGCGTTTCCAGCAGCCCGGAGAGGGCCAGCCGCACTTCGGCAGCCAGGAACCGGGAGTTGATGCCGGCAGTCTGGGGATAGACCGGGATCAGCTGCCGGGCTTCAGCTAGGGTGAAGATCAGCGGGGTGTTCATTTCCCGCCGCAGCAGGGAGCCGGACACCTTGCCATAGAAGACATATTCCTCATCCACCTGCAGCTTGTCCACTGTGAATTTGGAGTTGAAGAAGGTGAGCAGCAATTCAGTGCCGTCCGGGTCCACCGCCCGCACCTTAAAGACCGAAAGGCCTTTGCGGATATGCTGTTCTCCGGATTTGGAGAGCACCATGGCCCGGACCGCGCACGGTATTGTGGGGTCGGCACTGAGGGCGGAAACCGGCTCCGTCAGGTCGATGTAATCCCGGGGATAGTGGTTCAGCAGATCGCCGACCGTGTCGATGCCCAGCTTGTGCAGCAGGGCAGCGCGCTTTTCGCCGATCCCCTTGAGAAACTGGATTTCTGTATCAAAACTGACCGCCAAGGCGGGTCACCCACTTTCTTTTTAGTGCTGGCTCTCCCAGTCTGAGCGCAGGATCGCCAGGAGGCAGTAGTTCCCCAGCCCCTGGTTGTCCCGGTAGCTCTGCCGGAGCACGCCTTCCTTCTGCATGCCGCACTTCTGCATTACGCCGCCGCTGTGGGGGTTCTGCACATTATGGATGGCTGCCACCCGATTGGCGCCCAGCTCGGTGAAAGCAAAGCGGATCACCGCCTCCAGGGCTTCGGAAGTATAGCCCTGGTGCCACCATTTCTGTCCGATGCAGTAGCCCATCTGGATCTCATCGATGTCGTCATTGATCTTTACAATGCTGATGGAGCCGATGGGTTCCCCGACGCTGCGGGGAACAATGGCCCACTGGTACTGCCGGGGATCATCGTAACCGTGAATCCAGTCCGCAAGGACCTGTTCACTGACTGCCAGGCTCTCATGCGGCGGCCAGGTGAGGAACCGGGTGACCTCCGGGTCAGAAGCCCAGTTCCGGTACATGGCAGCGGCGTCGCCAGCGGCAAAGCGGCGCAGGATCAGCCGGGGAGTTTCCAGGGTTATCGTTCCGGTATGGCGCATGGCGAAGGCCTCCTTGTACAGTTCTGCATATTAGTCATTTTAGCACAAAGCCGTAAAAAAGAAAATCCCCACCGCAGGAAGGGCAGGGTGAGACATCCGGATACAATAGAAACGCAATATTCCAGGCAAACAAAAAGACACGGCAATAAGCCGTGTCTTTTCTGGTGATCCATCGGAGATTCGAACTCCGGACACCTTGATTAAAAGTCAAGTGCTCTGCCACCTGAGCTAATGGATCACAACCGCATCAGAATGCTATATAATTATAGCAATGTTTGGTACGGTTGTCAATGCTTTTTCCGATTTAGCAAAGGCAGGTCAGCGGGGGAAGCGATACTCAGCCGGAGGCTCCTCACAGAGCAGCCAGCGGGTGAAGAAGTCCATCTTCCGGCGGATAAAGTACGGGTCAGCCGGGACATTGTGGTTGAGCCGGGGCAGGAGGATAAAATCAAAGTCCTTATCTGCCCGCTGCAGGGCGTCAATCAGGCGCACGGTCTGGGCCATGGGCACATTGTCGTCCAGCATACCGCAGGCCAGCAGGAGCTTCCCTTCCAGGTTGGGAGCCAGGGCGGTGTTGTCACCCTTGAGATAGGTCTCCCGGTTGTAGAGGCCGTAATAGCGCTCGGTCCAGGTGTTTTCATACATCCGCTGGTCGTGGTTGCCGGCGCTGGCTACGCCTACCTTGTAGACACCCGGATATTCCAGCATAGCCCGGGAAGTGGCACAACCGCCGCCGGAGTTGCCCCAGATGCCTGCCCGGTCCAGATCCAGGAAGGGGAAGAGCGTCTTGAGCTGCCCGAGAGTCCCCACATGGTCTGCCAGACCGGCACAGCCATGGATATTCTCATAGCTGACATCGTGAATCTTCCGGCCCCGGCAGGGAGTGCCCAGACCATCGAGGATAATTCCGGCAATGCCCAGCTGAGCATACTCCTGCAGGCCGCCGAAGCTCTCCCGCCCGTTGGCGGTTTTCCAGGTGAAGGCCTTGGGAACATTGGCGATCTGCATGCCGCCGTAGATATAGTCGATGAAGGGGTAGGTCTTGCCCGCTTCCATGCCGGCAGGACGGATCAGGATGCCATACAGGGGAGTTTCTCCGTCGGTGGCAGTGACCTGGAACCGCTCCGGCATGATGTAACCGGCTTCCAGCAGAGCCGAGATGTCCGCCCGGATCACTTCGCAGAGGAAACCGCCGTCCCGGTCACGCAGGACAGTCACCGGAGCCTGATCCACCCGGGACCAGGTATCTGCCAGGCAGTCGGGGAAGATGCGTACCATGTGTTCGCCGTCCTCAGGGGTGAGCAGGCTGAATCCGGTGCCGTCAAAGTTTACACGGCAGAGCCCATGATAGTAGGGGTCGGAGTATTCGGGCAGGTTGTTTGCCATGAAGTAGATCTGCTGCCGCTCCGGGTCCACTGCCACCAGCTGCTGCACAATGATCCCCTCAGGGGTGATAGCGCCTTCACAGCTGCCATCGGCGTTATTGTACCGGTACAGCCGGGCCAGACCATCCCGTTCCGACTGCCAGAAGCTCCACTTCCGGTCCCCGGTGACAAAGTTGGAGAACCGGTAGTTTCCGAATCCATCCAGAGTGCCGCCGGTGCCCACATTGAGGAACTTCTCATGGGATTCTTCCACCAGGGTGCGGACTTCGCCGGTTTCAGCGTCACACAGGCAGAGCCGGGCCTTCTTGTTGCCGCGGCTGAACCAGGTGAAGTACACCGCGCTGCTGTCCTCCAGCCAGCGGGCATAGCTGGACGAAGTATTGCCCAGCAGCAGAGGGAAGCAATAGGGCTCGCAGTCCAGCTGCCGCAGGGTGCCGTTCACTGCGTCGCCCAGCCAGAGGGTGACAATGGGGAGTTCCCGGTCACTGTCCTCGGGGAAGGGGCAGCGATAGCTGTGCAGCCGGGGACGGATGCTCTCCGAGTGCGGGTCATCAAAGGCCTCGATGGCATAGAGCTGCTTCACCGGGCGCATATCAATCTTGAAGGTGAGAAACTTCCGGCTGTCCGGGCTCCAGACTGCCAGCGGATGCTGTACATAGCCGGTGCGCTCCATGGTGATGGAGGCATCATAGTCCACCAGACGACCATAGTCGCAGTCCTCCACGCCGTCCCAGGTCAGGCGCACTTCTTCACCGGAGGCACAGCGGCGGAGCCAGAGGTCATGTCCCCGGAGGAAGAGCGCCGACTCCTCATCCGGAGAGGGTGTTTCCTCGGGCAGCGGAGCAGGCAGACGGATAATGCTGTCATCCGCGAAGCGCCAGACGCAGTCCGCACCCTGATGGCGGAACTTCAGGCTGGTGTCGCAGAATTCGCAGTCGGAGAAGGGGAGGACACTGCCCTCCAGCCCCAGCAGAGAGCAGAGCTTGGCGGCGTCAAAGAGCGGAGCAGTGCTGCCGTCCCGGGCCAGGGATACGAATTCCCTTGCCACAGCGCCATCCGGCAGACGGTATTCCCGGGCAAAGTAGAGAACCCCTGCCGGGGAGCGGCGGATCACCGGTTCACCATTGAGCACCAGGCGTTCCACCTGTCCGGGCAGGAAGCGGCCAGCGTGTTCATAGCGGGTTTTGATATCTTGCATCAGTGAGGACCTCCTGTTCCAGTCAAAGAAATCTCAGTTGAGTTTACTATAACGCAAAACAGTGGGAGTGTCAAATACTTATAGCTTCCACGCCGGAATCCGGGTAAATTATCGGCAGAGTGCACAGATTAAAGCCGTAAATTTTATGAAGTTAAACAGATAAAGCGCAGGAGCAAAATAAAAACACCCCAGGCCCGGAGGCGAGGGGTGTTGGCAGCAAAACGGCTTAGTCAGCTACATAGGGCAGCAGAGCGATGTGACGAGCTCTCTTGATAGCCACGGTCAGTTCTCTCTGATGACGGGCGCAGGTGCCGGTCACACGACGGGGAACGATCTTGGCGCGCTCAGAGAGGTATCTTCTCAGGCGAGCTACATCCTTGTAATCAATGGTTTCAACCTTATCGGCGCAGAAGGCGCAGACTTTTCTTCTTCTTCTGCCGCGATTTCTATCATTTCTCTCCATTGTGGGAAATCCTCCTTCTCATTAGTTTGGTTCAGATACCGAGGTGATGATGTGCCGGTTAGAAGGGCAGATCATCCTCGCCGTCGATCTCCGAGAAATCCCCGAAGCTGCCGCTGGAATAAGAGGCAGGCTCAGCAGGGGCCGCAGGGCGGCTGAAGTTATTGCCCGGATTGGACGGGTACGAGGAACCGGAACCCTGAGCAGAGTTCTTGCTGTCCACGAAGAAGGCGCGGTCAGCGACTACTTCCACAGCAGTTCTCTTGTTTCCGTTTTTGTCCTCGTAGTTGCGGGTCTGGATGGAGCCGTCGATTCCGATCAGACGACCCTTGGAGAAATACTTGCTGACGAATTCCGCCTGCTGTCTCCAGGTGACGATGTTGATGAAATCGGTCTGACGCTCCCCGTTCCTGCCAGAAAAAGCACGGTCACAAGCTATCGAAAAGGAGCAGACAGATACCCCATTGGGAGTCTGCTTCAGTTCCGGGTCCGCGGTGAGGCGGCCGATCAGAATAGCCTTGTTATACATAGTGACACCGCCTTACTTAGCAATAATCATGGAACGCAGTACGCCGTCGGTGATCTTGTAGATACGGTCGAGCTCGGCGGGGAACTCAGGGGCAGAAGTGAATTCTACCAGCATGTAGTAACCCTCGGTCTCATCCTCAATGGCGTAAGCGAGCTTTCTCTTGCCCCACTCATCAACATTGGTGATGGTGCCGTTCTCACTGATGAGAGACTTGAACTTCTCCACATTTGCAGCGATACCCTCTTCACCCAGCTTGGTGTTGAAGATAACGACTGTCTCGTAATTGGCTGTTACCTTTGGCATTTTTGGTGCACCTCCTTTTGGACTTGAGGCCCTGCCGTCTGGCAGAGCAAGGAATGTCAATCATGCACACGAATATTCGTGATTGGCACGATAACAGAAAAATTATATCACACTCAGCAGCTTTGTCAAGCGTCTGAATGGGATTTTTACAGGGTTTCTGCGAGTTTTTTGAGATATTTGCGGAAATCTTCGCCCACTTCGGGATGTTTGAGGCCCACTTCCACAGCAGCCTGCAGGATTCCCAGCTTGTTGCCCATATCATACCGGGTGCCGGTGTAGTCCACACCGATCATGCCGTCCCGGCGGGCCAGGACCAGCATGGCGTCTGTGAGCTGGATCTCACCGCCGGCGCCGGGCTCGGTGTGCTCCAGAATGGAGAAGATCTCCGGCGGCAGAACACAGCGGCCCAGAATGGAGTAGTAGGAGAGGACCTCAGCCTCCGTCTTGGGCTTTTCGATCATGTCGGTGACCAGGAATTCCCGGTTGCCGATGGGATCTGCCTTGAGGGAGGAGTACTTGTGGATCATCTCATGGGGCACTTCCTTGATGCCCACCACGCCCTTGCCGTGCTTTTCATAGGCGGCACAGAGCTCGGCGGTGGCGGAGTTTTCCCCGATGATGACATCATCGCCGTAGAGAACGGCAAAGGGCTCATCGCCCACAAATTCCTTGGCGCACAGGACCGCATGGCCCAGACCCTTGGTCTCCTTCTGGCGGATGAAAGTGATGTTGGCGAGGTCGGGGATCGCGCGGATCTCGTCATAGATGGCCTGCTTGCCGCCTGCCAGCAGACGCTCCTCCAGTTCAGGAGAGCGGTCGAAGTGGTCCTCAATGGCGCCCTTGCCCCGACCGGTAATGATCAGGATCTCAGTGATGCCGGCCTTCACAGCTTCTTCCACGATATACTGGATCACCGGTTTGTCCACGATGGGGAGCATTTCCTTGGGGATGGATTTGGAAGCCGGCAGCACACGGGTGCCCAGGCCGGCGGCGGGAATGACTGCTTTGCGGATCTTCATGGATCTAAGTCCTCCTTATATGATTCAAAGCATGGTAGTTGCCAGGATCTGATAGGTGATGAGGTAGGAGATGCCGAATACCACGGCGGCACTCAGCAGGGCCATGCCGTAACCCATTCTGGGGTTGGTGCGGCCGTTGAACGCCAGCATGGTGAGGTACTGGTCCTGGGACAGGGTCGAGGGAGCAGCACTGCGGAGCTTTTTGATCTCCCGCACCACATGATTATAATAGAGGCGGTCACTGAACGAAGCCACCACGAACATCAGAGCCAGCTGGACGATGTTGATGATGGAGATCAGGGTGCCCAGGTTGCCCAGCAGACCCAGATCGTAATCCACCGGAACCTGCATATAGACATTGAGGAAATACTTGATGGATTCGCTGCTGTACATCAGACGGGGGATAAACAGCATGGCGACCAGCGACATGACAACGATAGCCGGACGGTAGAGCTTGCGGTAGAACAGGAAGCAGTAGTTGAAGAAGAACGCCGACCAGTTGAAGCTGAAGTTGTGCCCCGAATCCCGCATCATCTTGAATACGCTGAGATAGCGGCGATAATTCGGCCCGATGAAGACAGCGATTTCCTGGGCGGTGACACCGTCGAAATCATCATCCTGATAGATCGGCCCCATGGGGGTCATAATAGGCTGGGGCTCTGCCGGACGGGAGTAGTTCTGATACCCGCCGGACTGGAATCCGCCATTCTGATAGCCTCCGTTCTGGAACCCGCCGTTCTGGTAGCTGCCGGCCTGACGCCCGCCGGCTGTGTTTCCGGGCTGCGGACCCTGGTAACTGCCGTCCAGCGGAATACCACAGGTGGCACAGTACTGGGCATCCGGGAGATTTACAGCGCCGCACCGGGGACAGGTGACATTCTCCTTGGGAGCGGCTTCCTGACGGGGGTCCTGCCAGGTGGAGCCATCGGTGTGCTGATCCTGCCGGGCACAGTGACCCAGTTCCAGATAGCAGCTGCGGTGATGGGGAGCGCCGCAGTCCGGGCAAACCACCACATCATCGTCCTCAGTGAATGGTTTGCCGCACTTGGCGCATGGTACATTGACATACTTGTTCATGGTATCCTCCTAAACATCCAGGGTGGGAACGCCCTGAAAGGGCTCAGAATTCTGGGCCTTTTGCACTAATTCAATATTATATAGTAGTTGGAAGAAAAAAGAAAGGCAGAAAATATGAATAAATGGACCCGAATATGAACGGAAACGGCAGAAAAATACCGGAATGACCGGGTCTTACAGATTATTCTTTACAAGTACGCCGCCGGATACTATAATTATAATGTATTATAATCTAAAAACGGAAGAAAGGGAAACGCTGTATATGCTGCAATTTGAAGAACTGCGCCTGGGGCTGCTGGCACAGGAAGGCGAGCTGAAGAACCTGTATGAGGCGATGGACATTGAGAATAAGAAGTCCCGTCTTGAGGAGCTGGAAGCTCAGACTGCCGTAAGCGGATTCTGGAATGACCAGGAGAACTCCCAGAAGGTAGTCCGGGAGATGAGTCATATCAAGAATGTGCTCAAGGGCTATGAAAAGCTGCGCAGTGCTTATGACGATACACTGACACTGATCGAACTTGCCATTGAGATGGACGATGAAAGCGTCTATGAGGAAGCCAAGAAGGGCTATGATTTTGTCATGGCTGATCTGGAGACTCAGAAGCTGTCCACTCTGCTCACCGGCGAGTATGATGAAAACAATGCCATTCTCACCTTCCATGCAGGTGCAGGCGGCACTGAGGCTCAGGACTGGGCTCAGATGCTCTACCGGATGTATACCCGCTGGGCAGAGCGTCATGGCTTCAAGTACAAGATTCTGGACTATCTGGACGGCGATGAAGCCGGCATCAAGAGCGCTTCGATCCTGATCGAGGGCGAAAATGCCTATGGATTCCTGAAGTCGGAGGCCGGTGTGCACCGTCTGGTGCGTATTTCGCCCTTCGATGCGTCGGGCCGCCGCCAGACCTCCTTTGCTTCGCTGGAAGTCATGCCGGAGCTGAGCGATGAAACCGACATCGAGATCAATGAAGCCGACCTGAAGGTGGATACCTATCGTTCGGGCGGTGCCGGCGGTCAGCATGTAAACAAGACCGAATCGGCAGTGCGCATCACCCATATTCCCACCGGTGTGGTAGTAGCGTGCCAGAACGAGCGCAGCCAGTTCCAGAACCGTGAAGTAGCCATGAAGATGCTCAAGGCGAAGCTGGCGGAGATCAAGGAGCGCGAGCACCTGGAGAAGATCGAGGACATCAAGGGCGTACAGAAGGAGATCGGCTGGGGCAACCAGATCCGTTCCTATGTATTCATGCCCTATACTCTGGTCAAGGACCATCGTACCAACTTTGAGATGGGCAATGTGGCTTCGGTCATGGATGGTGACATCGATGGCTTTATCAATGCTTATCTGAAGGCCAAGAGCCTGGGCGAACTGGCATAAATTTGTCAGAAAGATTTATAAAAGTTTAACAAAGTTTGGTATTCTGCCTTGTGTAACCAATCGGCTTATGCTATACTTAGGCCGTTTAGAATTTTGTAAAGGTGGTTTATTGTGATGCTGACGCAGGCCAAAAGAGAGTTTATTGAGTTTATGATGAGCGCGGATGTGCTCCGGTTCGGCAACTTTGTAACCAAGAGCGGTCGGAACACCCCCTATTTTGTCAACACCGGCAACTATCGTACCGGTAAGCAGCTGGCAACCCTGGGCAAGTTCTATGCCCGTCTGATCCATGAAACTCTGGGCGATCAGTTTGACGCCATGTTCGGCCCGGCTTACAAGGGTATCCCGCTGGCAGCTGTAACAGCTTCTACTCTGGCTCAGGAGTATGATCTGGACAAGCCCTACTTCTTCAACCGCAAGGAGGAGAAGGATCATGGCGAAGGCGGCAGCTTTGTAGGCTACAAGCCGGTGGACGGCGACCGCATCATTCTGGTGGAAGATGTTATCACTGCCGGTACAGCTGTGCGTGAGGTGATGCCTCAGATCATGAGCTGCGGTGATGTCAAGGTGACCGATATGTTCATCTCGGTAAACCGCTGCGAAGTGGGCAAGGACGGCGAAAAGACTGCTGTTATGGAAGTCAAGGAGCAGTTCGGCATTGATGTACATGCCATCGTAACCGTACAGGATATCCATGAGTACCTCAAGGAAGATCCCAAGTATGCCGATGTACTGGCTCACATGGAGCAGTATATGGCTCAGTACTGCCGGTTCTGATTGACCCGGAATACTGGTGTGTGGAATGAGAAGGAGGAAAACCATCATGTGGAAGCGGTGGCTTGCCTTGCTTCTCGCAGGAATGCTGGTGCTGTGCATGACCGGCTGCCGGAGAACCGGCGGCGGGGAGCCCAGTGATCAGAAGATCAATGTATATACCAGCAAGGATTATGAAACCAAGGATTTTGTAGCACAGCTGGGCAATGTGGATTATGTCGGTCTGGTGGAGGAGATCCTCGCCAATACCGAACCGGTGGACTCTGTTCCGGACCGTACGCCGGATTATATTGTACAGATTCTGCCGCCCAAGGGGATCGAAGGAGCCATCACCTGGTGGTTCTGGACTGATTCCAGCGGCGAGCTGACCCTGGTCAATGCCAGTGAGGATAAGGAGAAGGCCTATCGGGCCACTGCCAATACCTCCCATGATTTCGGCAAGATGCTGGAAGAGGCTACACTGGGTCAGGGCGCAAAGTGCTGCTGATCAGCTCGGTAAGCAGTAAAACCCGGAGATTCCAACAAATCTCCGGGTTTTTCTGTTGTGTCGGCTCCAGGCAGTATGCTCCCAGCCGGACAGCGCCTCAGAATCTTAGCGGGCAGGGAGAGGACAAAGACTGCCCGGGGCTGCCGCCCTGCCGCAGCAATATCCCGCCGCAAAGCCTTGCTTTCAGCTGTGTGGGCATTCTGCCCCGCAGGCAGGCGCAGCGGTACTGGCGCTACACCCGGTAAAACAATACCCCGGAAGAGATCTTCTCCTCCGGGGGTTCTGTTTTATTGGGGTAGGGTGGTTATTCCACGAGGACAGCGGTGCCGCTGGCGGTGACCATCAGCATGCTGCCGTTGGCGCCGAGGGTTTCATAGTCCAGGTCCACGCCCACAACGGCGTTGGCGCCCATGGCGGAGGCCCGCTGCTGGAGCTCTGCCAGAGCCTGTTCCCGGGCCTTCTGCAGCTCGCCTTCATAGGAGTTGCTGCGTCCGCCGAAGAAGTTGGTAAGCCCGGCAGCAAAGTCCTTGACGAAGTCCACGCCGGAGATTACTTCTCCGAAGACGATCCCCTTGTATTCTACGATTCTTCTGCCCTCAATGGTGGGGGTAGTGGTCAGTGTTACGAACATAGCAGTTCCTCGCTTTCTGTTACTTCAGATCAGGGTTATAGACTGCCCGTTCTCCGCCGATGCTCTTGGGACGGCGGCGGACAGCAGTGAGATGGGCTTCACCCACGCTCTTCACACTCAGCCGGACCGGAACCGCCACCGGCTTGATGTGCATTCCAATAAAGGTATCGCCGATATCCAGACCGGCGTCGGCCTGGAGGTATTCCACAGCCACGGGTTCCTTCATATTTTTATAGGCGCAGGTGGCAAAGCTGCCGCCGGCCTTGGGCTGGGGCACTACATTGACAATGTCCAGCCGCAGTTCCCGGGCCAGGTCCGCTTCGATGATCAGCGCCCGGTTGAGATGCTCACAGCACTGCGCTGCCAGCCACAGTCCTTCTTCCGCCAGGATCGGAGCAATGGCGGCATGGATTTCCTCCGCTGTTTCATAGCTGGAGTGGGTGCCGATCTTTTCGCCCAGCACCTCGCTGGAAGAACAGCCGATGACAACGATGTCCCCACGGTGCAGTCTGGCGGCAGCCAATAGCTCCCGGATGGCAGTCTGACAGGTTTCGCGAATGGATTCTGACATAATAAGTGCCTCCTTTATCAGTGATGGACCAATAGAATTGCTGTAATGGGATACAGCTTTACAGACACAGCTCCTGAGCCTGGATGGCGGCGCCGATCATGCCGGCGGTATTGCCCAGCCGGGCCTGCCGGATATCGGCTTTGCGGAAGTTGGGGAGGAGTTCGTTTTCCAGACGGGCACGCACCCGGTTGAAGATCACGGTGTTTTCCATGATGCCGCCGCCCAGTACGACCACCGGCGGATTGAGCATATGGATGCAGGAGGTCAGTCCGGCACACACATCACCGATCCAGCGGTTGACCGTTTCATTGATGCCTTCGCTGCCCTGTTCGCACAGCTCGCAGATCCCCCGGCCGTCCAGGGTCAGCTTGTGCTCCAGATAGACCCGGCGGATCAGGGCGGTGGTGGAGGCATAGGCTTCATAGCAGCCCAGCCGTCCGCAGCTGCAGCGGATGCCGTCTGCCCGCAGGGTCATGTGACCCACTTCACCGGCGGCAAAGGTCTGTCCATAGTGCAGCTTCCCGCCAAGGATAATGGCTCCGCCGATGCCGGTGCCATAGGTCAGGCAGAGGAAGTCGGGGCAGCCGGTGGCAGCGCCCAGGCGGCCTTCTCCCACAGCGGCGCAGTTGACATCGTTGTCAATGCTCACCGGGATGCCCAGATCCCGTTCCAGCAGTTTTTTGACCTGCAGCCCGGTAAAGCCGGGGAAGGTCTCGGTAGCGGAGGAGATGCACCCCTCCACCGGGTTGATCTGGCTGGCAAACGAGATTCCCACTGCCTGTTTTTCCGGGAACTGGTCTGCCAGGTGCCGGACGGTACGCAGCAGGGCTTCCGGGCCCTGGTCGGCCTGGGTGGGAATGGCTCCTGGCTCTGCGAGGACACCGTCCTCAAACTGAGCATACTTGATAAAACTTCCGCCTATATCCAGCGCAAGAATCTTCATGGAATTCCTCCTTGGCTGACGCAGCTGCCAGCCTCTGTCCTGATGATGTCCGGCAGGGAAAGACAGTCCCGCTGCCGGCGGTAAGGCTATTATATCATAATTTGACAGAAAAACCAATTCTATCCCAAGTCTTTTCTGTGCATTTCCATATCCGGCAGGGACAGACAGGGAAAAGGTGGCTCCAAAGGTTAAAAAATTGTAAAAAATCTGCAAAAGCGCAAATTCCCACTTGATTTTTCCGTGAAATGGGTTACAATGATATTAGCACTTAAAGATAAAGAGTGCTAAACACTCGTATCTTACAATATTGGAGGAATCAAAATGAACATTAAGCCACTGTTTGACAGAGTTGTGATCAAGATGGTTGAAGCAGAGGAGACCACCAAGAGCGGTATTATCCTGGCAGGCAATGCCAAGGAGAAGCCCCAGGTTGCAGAGATCGTGGCAGTTGGCCCTGGCGGAGTGGTGGAAGGCAAGGAGATCACCATGCAGGTCAAGGTAGGCGACCGTGTTCTGATCAGCAAGTATGCCGGCACTGAGGTCAAGCTGGACGGTCAGGAGTACACCATCCTGCGCCAGAACGACATTCTTGCGATCGTTGAGTAACTGCAGTTTTTCAGATGATATTTTGGAGGTAAGGCATTATGGCTAAGGAAATTGTATTCGGCGAAGAGGCCAGAAAGTCGCTTCAGGCCGGTATTGACAAGCTGGCAAACACTGTGAAGATCACCATGGGACCCAAGGGCCGCAATGTGGTTCTGGACAAGAAGTTCGGTTCTCCGCTCATCACCAACGATGGTGTGACCATTGCCAAGGAGATCGAGCTGGAAGATCCCTTTGAGAATATGGGTGCTCAGGTAGTCAAGGAAGTTGCCACCAAGACCAACGATGCAGCCGGTGACGGTACCACAACCGCAACCCTGCTGGCTCAGGCTCTGGTACGGGAAGGCATGAAGAACATCGCAGCCGGCGCCAACCCGATGGTTGTCAAGAAGGGTATCGAAAAGGCCGTAGCTGCTGCTGTGGAGTCCATCCGTGCCGATTCCAAGAAGGTTTCCGGCTCTGCTGATATTGAGCGTGTAGCCACCATCTCTGCCGGCGATGCTGCCATCGGCAAGCTGATCGCTGAGGCCATGGAGAAGGTAACCCACGATGGCGTTATCACCATTGAGGAATCCAAGACTGCTGAAACCTACAGCGAGGTTGTAGAGGGCATGCAGTTCGACCGCGGCTACATCACTCCTTACATGGTAACCGATACCGAGAAGATGGAAGCTGTCATTGATGACGCCTACATCCTCATCACTGATAAGAAGATCTCTGCCATCCAGGAGATCCTGCCCCTGCTCGAAGAGATCGTTCAGGCTGGCAAGAAGTTGGTCATCATTGCCGAGGATGTGGATGGCGACGCTCTGTCCACCCTGCTGGTAAACCGTCTGCGTGGTACCTTCACCTGTGTAGCTGTCAAGGCTCCTGGCTTCGGTGACCGCAGAAAGGAAATGCTGCAGGATATTGCCATCCTCACCGGCGGCGTAGTCATCAGCAGCGACCTGGGCTACGAGCTGAAGGATACCACCATGTCCATGCTGGGCCGTGCCCGTCAGGTCAAGGTACAGAAGGAGAACACCATCATCGTCGGCGGTATGGGTGACCGTGCTGAGATCGACAGCCGTGTGGCTCAGATCCGTGCTGAGATCGAGAACACCACTTCCGACTTCGACCGTGAGAAGCTGCAGGAGCGTCTGGCTAAGCTGGCTGGCGGTGTTGCAGTCATCAAGGTCGGCGCTGCCACTGAGGTCGAGATGAAGGAGAAGAAGCTCCGCATTGAGGATGCTCTGTCTGCCACCAAGGCTGCCGTAGAAGAGGGCATCGTAGCTGGCGGCGGTACTGTTCTGGTCAACGCTATTCCCGCTGTCACCGCTCTGCTGGCTGGCACTGAGGGCGATGAAAAGACCGGTATCAACATCGTGCTGAAGGCTCTGGAGGAGCCGGTTCGTCAGATCGCTGCCAATGCTGGTCTGGAGGGCTCTGTGATCGTGGATAAGATCATGACCTCCGGCAAGAAGGGCTATGGCTTTGATGCTTACAACGAGGTTTACTGCGATATGGTATCTGCCGGTATCGTAGACCCCACCAAGGTAACCAGAAGCGCTCTGCAGAACGCCGCTTCGGTTGCCGCCATGGTACTGACCACCGAGTCGCTGGTTGCTGACAAGCCCGAGCCCAAGGCTCCCGCTGCCGCAGCTCCCGACATGACCGGTATGTATTGATTCAAAACCGCGCAGACGGCTGAAAGGGCCGGACAGTTTCCCGCTGAGGGGGCTGTCCGGCCCTTTTGTCTGCCGGCATTGACAGAGCCGGGGCATCGGCAGTAAGATAAAAGAAAACGACCGAAAAGGGGAGACCATCATGCTCAATATTGCACACCGGGGATTCAGCGGAAAGTATCCGGAGAATACACTGCTGGCATTCCAGAAGGGGATTGAAGCCGGGGCAGACGGCTTTGAATTCGATACCCATCTGACCAGGGACGGGGAGATCGTCATTATCCACGATGAGCGCCTGGACCGCACCACCAATGCCCAGGGTTTTGTGAAGGATTATACCCTGGAGGAACTGCGGAAGGTGGACGCTTCCAAGCCCTTCCCGGAGTGCGGATTCTGTGGGATTCCCACACTGCGGGAGTATTTTGAGCTGATCCGGGGCCGGGATCTGATCACCAATATTGAGCTGAAAAACGGCATCTTCTGGTATGAGGGCATGGAGGAGAAGGTTATCGCCATGATCCGGGAATATGGGCTGGAGGAGCGGGTGATCCTGTCCTCCTTCAACCACCGTTCGGTGATGAAGTGCAAGGCGCTGGCACAGGAGATCCGCTGCGGCTTCCTCACCATGTCCTGGCTGGAGCGCCCGGGTGAGTACACTGCTGCCCGGGGTGTGGAGTGCTATCATCCGCTCTATCTGACCCTGGATCGGGAAACCGTGGACGAGCTGCACGGGCATGGCATCCGGATCAACACCTGGACCGTGAACGAGGAAGCCGACCTGGCCCGCATGAAGGAGCTGGGTGTGGATGCAGTGATCGGCAACTTCCCGGACCGTGCCGCTGCATACTGCAGGGACTGAGCCGCTCAGGCTCTTCCGCCCTCGGGTGTGATGCAGAAAGCTGCCCATCTGTGCAGGCCCCCATGCAGCCCGTACTCACGGCAGTGCCGCAGTGCGCCAGGTGAAGGGGCTATTCCATCGTGAATGACTGAGGCGCCGGGCAGCTTGAATAAAGGCTTACAGGACAGTATTTACTGTAAAACGGGAAACCCCCGGAAGGCAAGTTCCTTCCGGGGGTTTTCTCGTGTATGCGTTAGGTGTAGGAGAAAGCAGGTGTAATTACAGAAGTCCGCGGGCTTCCAGGGCTTCCCGGGCCACTTCGGTGAGGTCACGGCCTTCCACATCCACAGCGTAGGTGAGGTCGGTCATATCCTCGTTGGTGAACTGTCCGCCCAGCATGTTGAGGACTTCCTCCAGATTGGGAGCCACATCGGCAAATTCCTCAAAGATGGCGTCACGCACCAGCAGGGCGCCATTGTATTCGGGGAAGAAGCCCAGGTCGTCTTCCAGCACCTTCAGGCCGGCCTTGCGGTTGAGGCCGTCGGTGGCATATACAACCATGACGTCAAAGTTGCCGTTTTCCACAGCGGAGTACTTGAGGGAGTTGTCAATGGCGATATGCTCCTTGAAGTTGAGGCCATAGAAGTCACAGAAGGGGCCGTACTTCATCGAACCCTCCAGGGTGAAGAAGGCGTGTTCCGCACCGAACCGCAGTTCCGGGGCAATCTCCGCCAGATCACTGATGGTCTGGGGATTGTACTTATCCACCACTTCCTGGGTCACGGCGATGGCATAGGTGTTGTCGGTGCCGATCTGATCCAGCAGGTGAACCTGGTACTGTTCTTCCGCAATCTGGTTGGCGTAGTCGTAGAGGGAAATGCCTTCGGGAACTTCATTGGGGTCGATCTTCAGATAGCTGGTGAGCAGAACGCCGTCATAACAGTTCATCAGCTCACAGCTCGGATTATCCGAAGAAAGATCCTTGAAATTGCTTACCGCCGCCATCTGGTCGAGGATCTCCACTTCCGCGTCGGTATGTTCCTCCACCAGCAGTTCCACCATCTTGTGGATCAGGCTGCTTTCGGTAAAGGTACCGTCATAGATACGGATTGTCTTGGTGTCCTCGCCGCCGCAGCCGGTGAGAGCCACGGAGAGCAGGCAGGCAGACAGGATGCACGCCAGCAGTTTTTTCATAGGTCATAACCTCCGTTACAATGTTACCAAACCGGTGCTGATCCGGGTCAGCCGATCAGACCGGATTCAGTCAGAAATTCCCGTGCAACTTCTTCCACGGTGCGGCCTTCCACATCTACCGCATAGGTGAGGTCGGTCATCTTTTCATTGGTGAGGGTTCCGCTCAGCGAGTTCAGTACGTCCTTGAGGTTGGGAGCCGCATCTGCCAGCTCATCGTACAGGCCTTCCCGTACCAGCAGAGCGCCGTTGTATTCCGGGAAGAAGTTCTGATCGTCCTCCAGGACCTTGAGGTTGGCCTTCCGGTTGAGGCCATCGGTGGTATAAACCACAGTGACATCAAAGTTGCCGTTTTCCACTGCGGCATACTTGAGGTTGATGTCCACCGGGATCTTCTCCTTGAAGTTCAGTCCATAGAACTGGGTGAAGGGGGTATACTTCATGGTGCCCTCTTCGGTGAAGAATTCATGCTCCGCACCAAAACGCAGCTCGCCGGCAACGGGGATCAGGTCGCTGATGGTCTCCAGGCCATACTGATCGGCAATGGACTGGGGTACTGCGATGCAGTAGGTATTGTTGATGCCCAGCTGATCGAGCATATCCACACCGTACTGCTCCATAATCTGTGCCTTGGCATATTCATAGAGGGTCTGGCCCTCAGGTACATCGCTGGGGTCCTGCTTGAGGAAGGTAGTAAGGACAGTGCCGTCATAGGAGTTCATAATATCACAGCTGGGATCTTCCCGGGTGAGCTCCCGGAACATATTCACAGCCGACATCTGGTCCTTGATGGTTACTTCCACATCGGTTTTGTCTTCCACAACCAGTTCCACCATCTTGTGGATCAGCTGCATTTCCGAGTTGATGCCGTCATAGAGGGTGATCTCCGGGCCGGAATCCCCGGAACAGCCAGTGAGGACACTGGTCATCAGCACGGCAGAGAGTGCAAGGGCAAGAATTTTTTTCATACGCAAGAGCCTCCATTTTTCTGTTTTTATTTATTATGATACGGTTATGCGTCCAGCAGACCGTTTTCCACCAGGAATTCCCGGGCAACCTCGTCCACAGTACGGCCTTCCACATCCACGGCATAGGTCATATCGGTCATTTTCTCGTTGTCCATGGTGCCGCTGAGCAGACCGAGGATCTCCCGGAGATCAGGCGCTACATCCGCCATCTCCTCGAAGAGCTCCTCCCGGACCAGCAGCGAGCCATTGTATTCCGGGAAGAAGTTGCGGTCATCCTCCAGCACCTTGAGATTGGCCTTCCGGTTGAGACCATCGGTGGTGTACACTTCGGTCACCTGGAAGTTGCCGTTTTCAATGGCGGTGTACTTCAGGCTGATGTCCACCGGGAAGGTCTCCTTGAAATTGAGGCCGTAGAATTCGGTGAACGGGCCGAATTTCATGGTGCCGGCAGTGCCTTCCGCCGCAAAGAACTCATGCTCCGCGCCGAAGGTGAGTTCCCCGGCCACCGGTACCAGGTCGCTGATGGTCTCGAGGCCGTATTCCTCGGACACCGACTCCGGCACCGCGATGCAGTAGGTGTTGTTGATGCCCAGCGGGTCCAGCATGATGACGCCGTGCTTGTCATAGACCTGTTCGCTCACATAGTCGAACAGCGTTACTCCCTCGGGGACATCCGGCGGGCCCTGCTTGAGATGGGTGGTCAGCACCGAGCCATCATAGGAACACATGATGTCGCAGCTGGGGTCCTCCCGGGTGAGTTCCCGGAACATCAGCACCGACGACATCTGGTCCTTGATGGTGACTTCAATGTCGGTCCGGTCTTCCACCAGCAGCTCCACCATCTTGTGGACCAGCTGGATTTCGGAGTAGTTGCCGTCATACAGTTCGATCTCATACTTGGGCTCACTGCTGCATCCGGTGAAGATCCCGGCAGACAGGGCGGCGGCAAGGAGAACAGAGAGGATACGCTTTGACATTCGGGTACACCATCCTTTCAGGTTACTGAGGGGATTTGTTGTTCAGCGGGAAGGGGTCAGGCCGTTCTTCGCCATCATGCGGCGTTCGATCCAGCCCATCAGGGTATCGAAGAAGATCGCCATGATCATCAGGGCGGCTGTGCCCGAGAGGATCATGCCCATATTCTGAATGCGGATGCCGCGGTAGATTACCGAACCGATGCCGCCGCCGCCCACGAAGGTGGCAAAGACAGCGGTACTGATGGAGTTTACAGTGGCGATCCGGATGCCGGTGAATACCACCGGGAAGGCCATGGGAAGTTCCACCTGGAACAGGGACTGGAACTTGGTCATACCGCAGCCCATGGCGGCTTCCTTGATTGCCGGGCTGACTTCGGTCAGGCCCAGCACCGTATTGCGGATAATCGGCAGCAGCGAGTAGAGTGCCAGACCGATGATAACGGTCTGTTTGCCGGCGCCGATGACAATCATGATCAGGCCGAGCATTGCCAGGGAGGGAACCGTCTGGAGCAGGTCAGCCAGGTTGAGGATCACCTTCCGGGCTTTGGGGAAGAGGTAGGCGATCACACCCAGGAACAGTCCCGCTACAATGGCAATGCAGATGGCACAGAGTACAATGGTGAGATGTTCAATCAAGAGTTTGGAAGTCATTTTGCCCCTCCTTTCCGCAGGCCGCGGGGAGTGACAGCGATCTGCAGGCGGTCGATGAGTTTGCCCAGCACCACTGCCATAATGGCAGCGGGAATGGCGCCGGCAAGGATCAGGGCATCGTTATTGGAGGAGACACCCTGATAGATGAAGTCGCCCAGACCGCCCAGACCGATGATGGCAGCCAGGGTGGCCCAGCTCACGGTATAGACGGTGGAGAGCCGCAGGCCGCCGATGATATTGGGCATTGCCAGCGGGAGCTCCACCTGCAGGAGGGTCTGCATGGGGGTCATACCGCAGCCCCAGGCGGCTTCCAGGTACTGTTTTTCCACACCGAGCAGACCGGTATAGGTGTTTTTCAGCACCGGGAACATGGCATAGATGGAGAGCGCGATCAGCACAGTGATGGGCTCCATGCCGGTATAGAGGAAGAGGATACCGATAAAGACGATACCCGGAATGGTCTGGAAGACCGAGATCAGCGGCAGGGTAATGGCGGAGAGCTGGGGTGCCCGGGACAGGAGAATGCCGAAGAACAGGCCCAGCACAAAGCCGATTGACACCGATACCAGCACATAGAACAGATGCTTCTGAATGGAGGATACGAACATATCTCCATAAATATCAAAGAAGGTGGAGAGCGAGGTAAAGAATCTTGTCATAGATTAATCCCCCCAGACTGCGGAGGCCAGAGCCCGGGCCATGCTGGAACGGGTTACGATACCGGCGATGGTCTGATCCGGGTTGAGAACAACCACATAGTTGCCGCCCTTGACCAGCAGCTTGTCGAAGCAGGCCTTGGCCTCATCGGTGATGGACGCTTCGGGCATGACACGGCGCACCAGCGGAGCAATGCTGTCCAGCTTTTCATGGGAGTGCTCGTTGATTTCCTCGATGCTCACAGTGCCGAGGTAGCGGTCATCGGAATCGGTCACCAGCAGGGTGTCGACGCCGTGCAGAGCCATCAGCTCGGTGCATTCCAGGATGCCGCGGTCCGCACCGACCTTGAAGATATTGGTGCGCAGGAAGCTGGAGATGGTCAGGGTTTCATTGTTGTCATGGATATGCTTGCCCAGGAAGCTGCGGATCAGGTCATTGGCAGGATTGCGGAGCATCTCCTCCGGCGAGGCGATCTGCGCGATTTCGCCCTTATCCATGAAGATGATCACATCCGCCAGGCTGATGGCTTCTTCCATGTCGTGGGTTACAAAGATGATGGTCTTGTTCAGCTTGCGCTGGAGCTTCTTGACTTCCTCCTGCAGGACAGTACGGGTCATGGGGTCCAGAGCGCCGAAGGGTTCGTCCATCAGAACGATCGGCGGAGAAGCAGCCAGAGCACGGAGGACGCCGATACGCTGCTGCTGACCGCCGGACATTTCGGAGGGATACTTGTGTGCATACTGCTCATAGGGCATATTGACCATTTCCAGCAGTTCATGGACGATCTGGTCGCATTTCTCCTTGGGGTACTTGAGCAGCCGGGGTACAACACTGATATTCTGGGCCACAGTCATATTGGGGAAGAGGCCGATCTGCTGGATTACATAGCCGATGCTACGGCGCAGGGCGGGCTTGTCGATGGTGTTGATGTCTTTGTCGTCGATGTAGATACGCCCGCTGTTGGGATCGATCAGACGGTTGATCATCTTGAGAGTGGTGGTTTTGCCGCAGCCGCTGGGGCCGATAAGAATGACAAATTTACCTTCTTCGATCTCAAAATTGAGGTCATTGAGGATTACATTGTCGCCATACTGTTTGGTTACATGTTCAAACCGAATCATTGAGTAACCCCTTTCTTTGTTAAGATTGCAGGTATCAAACTGATACATCTTTCAA
Organism: Hydrogenoanaerobacterium saccharovorans; assembly: GCF_016901815.1. Taxonomy (GTDB): domain Bacteria; phylum Bacillota; class Clostridia; order Oscillospirales; family Ruminococcaceae; genus Avimicrobium; species Avimicrobium caecorum. The sequence goes on along the minus strand of NZ_JACSNR010000004.1, from coordinate 101,284 downwards.
TTTTATAAATCTATTATAATAGTGACAACTTGTACTTGTCAATAAGTTGTTGGAAAGTTTACAAAAAAACCGCAATTTTGCGTTCAAGCCCAAAAAGCGGACACGGACCGTTCACATTCGGGAAGAAGGCGCAGAATTGCAGTTCCGATGGGGTTATTTCAGGCGGCGCAGCTGCAGCAGATGGGAGAGCAGGCCGGACAGGGAACCAGCCAGGATCAGCAGGGCTGGAATGGCGATGAAATCGATGTGGACCAGGATTCCCAGAAGCAGGGCAGCGGCAGAGATCGCGGAACCGATTACCAGATTCTTGATCCGGGACAGCAGCAGTTCCCGTTCCGAGGGGCCTGTGTTTTTTTGTTTACTCATAGTGATATGACTCCTTGGGGCAGCGGCAGCAGACCGCCGCGGCGAAAAATTTGATATTACCATCTAATATAGGGCGAAATGTTGCATTCGTCAAGGGAAAGTGCCATAATGAATAAAGATGGTCAGTTCTGACCGGTTTGTGGGTGTAATAGCGGGAGGATTTGGTTGTATGGAAAGTATTCTGTTCAGTCTTAACAGTGTCATGCCCCTGTTTTTGATGGGGATTGCCGGGTATCTGCTGGTGCAGCGGGGCGTTGTCAATGAGAACTTTGTGGATCAGGCGTCCAATCTCTGCTTCAAGCTGCTGATCCCGTTCAGTCTGTTCCGGAAGGTGTATGACGCCAAGGTCCTGGACAGCTTCGATTTCCGGCTTCCGCTCTACTGCGTGCTTTCGGTGCTGACCGTGCTGATCCTGGCCTGGCTGATCTGGCCTCATTTCGTCAAGGACCGGGCCCGGTGCGGCGCCTGCATCCATTCCACCTTCCGTGCCAATGTGGTGCTGATGGGTATTCCGGTGCTCACCAATATGTATGGGGAAGAGGGTGCCCTGGTGGCGGCTATGGCGCTGCCCTTTGTGGTGATCCTCTCCAATATCGGCGCAGTGACGGTGTTTACTGCCTTTGCTCCGGAGTCCAGCGGCGCCCGGCTCGACCCGCGCAAGCTGCTGCTCAGCATCGCCAAGAACCCGTTTATTATCGCCATTCTGCTGGGTCTGGCAGCACAGCTCAGCGGGATTTCCTTCCCGCCCTTTGCCTCCAAATCCATCGACTATCTGGCGGATATGTCCACACCGCTGGCACTGCTGGCAGTGGGCGGTCAGTTCGACCCCAAGAAGGCTGCGGGCAACCTGCGGCTCAACCTGACTATCTGCACCCTGCGTCTGGTGGTGATCCCCGCGGTGGTGATCGCCGTGGCAGCTGCCCTGGGCTTCCGGGGCCCGGAACTGGCGTTCATCTTTGTGGTAGTCGGCTCGCCGTCGGCAGTATCCGGTGCGGCTCTTGCCAAGGTGATGGGCAGTGACCATCAGCTCACCGGCGAAGTCACCCTGATGACCTCCCTGCTTTCGGCCTTCACCTTCTTCATCGCATTCACCCTCCTGCGCAGCGTTGCCTTGATCTGACAGGCAAAAATGCAGGAAAAAATTCATTAGATTCCGAATACATATTTCTGCCGAAACTTAAACAAATCCTCGGATTTTTACAAAAAAGGCCCCGTTTCTCTGCCAGGCCGGCAGGGGACGGGGCCTTTCTTTATGGGCTTGGAAAATCGGAAAAAAGCGCCAGCCCTGACGCAGATCTGACAGGATATTCCCGCCGGGCCTGCTATAATCACAGGCAGAAAGGTGGGGAGGGGAATTGGAGATAACAGTCTATGCCGATGTGCTGCTGGCGGTGAACTTTCTCATCGATTACCTGCTGCTGCTGTTCTGTGCCCGGCTGTCCGGACGCCGGATCATCCGCAAGCGGCTCCTTGCCGGAGCGTTGGTAGGGGCGCTCACCTCGCTGGTGATCTTTCTCCCGCCGCTGTCCTTCTGGCCCATGACGCTCCTGAAAGCTGGCATAGCCGTGCTGATGGTGCGTCTGGCCTATCCCTGGCTGAGCTGGAGAGTCTTTTTCCGGGACAGCTTCCTGTTCTTCACGGTGAGCTTCCTGCTGGCTGGGATCTGCCTGGGACTGTGGCTGGGGCTTGGAACTGCCGGCGTGCTCTGTTATAACGGCGTCACCTATTTTGATGTCAGCCTGGGCACGCTGCTCCTCTCGATGACTGCCGCCTATCTGGTGCTCACCGTCTATGCTCGGTTCCGGGCGCTGCCCAGCGGGGAACAGTACACAGCGTTTCTCAGCCGGGGCGGACGGACCCTCCGGCTTGCGGCGATCCGGGACAGCGGCAACCGCCTGACTGAGCCGTTTTCTGGGGAACCGGCAGCAGTGGCGGATCTGCGGACCGTCCAGGAGCTGCTCACAGCCGAGGAGATTGCGGCGGCACTCCGCCCGGATCAGGTGGGTAGCGGCGGTATGCAGCAGCTTCGGCTGATTCCCTGCCGGACAGCCTGCGGCGCCGGAGCGATGATTGCGTTCCATCCGGACCGGCTGGTTCTGGAGGGGGAGGAAGGCTGCCTGACAGTGGAAGAAATCTGGATCGCAGTATCGGTGGACCCGGTGGGCAGCGGAGATTTTTCCCTGCTGCTGCCAGCGGCGTTCAGCGGACTGCCAATCAAGGAGGGAACAGGGTGTTTACAGGCATCGCAGAGCTGAAAAATCGGATATGGAGCTGGATTCTCCGGCACTGGCCGGGGGTTTGCTATTACATAGGCGGGGCGCAGGTTCTGCCGCCGCCGCTGGAGCGGGAGGAGGAACGGGAGGTATTCGCGCGGTTGGCAGAGGGGGACGAATCCGCCCGGCGCACCCTGATCGAGCGCAATCTCCGGCTGGTGGTCTACATAGCCCGGAAGTTTGAAACCACCGGCATCGGGATCGAGGATCTCATCTCCATCGGGACCATCGGGCTGATCAAGGCGGTCAATACCTTCTGCCCGGAGAAAAACATCAAACTGGCGACCTATGCCTCCCGGTGCATTGAGAATGAGATTCTGATGTACCTGCGCAAGAGCCAGAACCAGCGCAGCGAGATCTCCATTGACGAGCCGCTCAAGGTAGACTGGGACGGCAATGAGATGATGCTTTCGGATATTCTGGGCACCGAGCCGGACATCATCAGCCGCCCCATTGAGCAGAGTGCGGAGCAGGCGATGCTGCTTTCGGCGGTGGACCGGCTCTCGGACCGGGAGCGGCAGATCATGCACCTGCGCTTCGGATTGCGGGGCGGCACCGAACACACCCAGAAGGAGGTGGCAGATGCCATCGGCATTTCCCAGTCCTATATCTCCCGGCTGGAAAAGCGCATTCTCAGCCGCCTGCGCCGGGAACTGCATGACCTCTGATAAAAAACACACCCGCATTCCCACAGGAAAACGGGTGTGTTTTTGTATGCTTTGAGCCAGGTATCCGGTGTGCCCGGGGCTTACCATTCCCAGCGCAGGTGCCCAGGAACAGAGCCAGCCTCCGCCGTCGCACCCTCTCATGAGAAGGGACAGGAACAGCACCAGAGCGTAGTTATAATTTCTCCGGTTCCTCTCCGGTGGCAAGGCGCTCATGCTCAGCCCGGGCCGCGGCATTGGCAGCCGCCTTCTCCATGCGGGCGAGCTTCTTGGGGTTCACCGGCTTGGGGTTGATCTGTACCGGGGGCTTTTTCAGCGGGCGGTTCCGGATATAGCGGTCCTCCTCACTGAAGATGCAGCCGCAGTATTTCTGCATATAGAGCCCGGCTTCCCGGGCCTTTTCCTGGCCTTCCCGGAAACCCACACGGAAATCCCGGTAGAGGAACTGGATGCCGTACTGTTCTGCCAGCCGTTCGCCGATCTGACGGATCAGCTCATGCTTCTGATAGGGGCTCACCAGCAGGGTGGTGGTGAAGCTGTCGTAGCCATGGGCGGCAGCGTAAACGGCGGTCTGTTCCAGCCGGATGGCATAGCAGTCAGCGCAGCGGCCTTCGATGTGGTCTGCCACCCGCCGGACAAAGTCCCGCAGGCCATATTCATCCTGTTCGATGAGGGTCAGATTTACCTGCTGGGCATAGTCCCGCAGACAGTCCCGGCGGGAACGGTATTCGGTGTAGGGGTGGATGGTGGGGTTGTACCAGAATCCCACCGGTTCGATCCCCTCCGCCCGCAGGCTTTCAATGCAGTAAACCGAACAGGGGGCACAGCAGATGTGCATCAGAGTTTTCATGGGTCAGTTCATTCCTTTTATAATATGTAGGGTCAGGCGGGGGTGTCCGGGTCGGCGTTCCGGGCGAGCAGCTCTTCCAGCGGACGGAACACTCCATCTGCCGGCAGGAGCTGCTGGCGCCAGGTGCCATCCTTCCAGAAGCACTTCTGCCCCCGGGCACCGGGCAGGGAGATGAGCAGCCGCCACTGCCCGTCCACCACCTCCAGGGCAGCACCATTGTCCAGAGCGATGGCAGGCATGCCATGGACCCGGCGCATCATCCGGGGCAGATCGGTCTGGCGCAGAGGTTCCGCGTCATAGTGCGGGCAGAACAGCACCGGCAGATAGCCCAGTCCGGTGACCTTGATGAGCTGGTCACTGCCGCTGGTGAACTTCCGGGAGTCGGAGTTGCCGCAGCTGCACCAGCAGATGCCGCCGGCACTCACACCGCTGAGCACAGTGCCCCGCTTGTATGCCTCGTCCAGCAGGCGGTCGCCGCCATAGCGCCGGAGCAGCGTCATCAGGCGCAGGGTGTTGCCGCCGCCCACATAGATGAAGTCTGCCCATTCCATCTTCCGGCGCAGGGTATCCGGGTCACGGAGATCCGCTTCGGTGAGGTGATCGGTATGGGTGCACCCCAGCCTGCCGTGAAAAATATCACACATGGTGGCATAGTAGCTGTCCGCAAAGGAGTTGGCAAGCCCGATGAACAGAAAGTTCGGATCGTCCTTGCCGGTCAGCCTCACAATTTCCCGGTCAAATGGGCCGGTTTCATACGGATGCTCCCCGCGGCCGTTTTCACCGCCGCCGATGGCTACGATTTTTCCCATACAATCTCCTCCTTTTATAATAGTATTGCCTCTATTGTAGTCTTGGAAGGCGGGGCTGTCAACTGGAAATCCCACCTCAGCGAAAAAGCACGGAATCATAGGGAATTTCAGCGTGTAAAGATATTTAGCTTTATAGAGAATCAGGCACGCATCCAAACAAAAAACAGGGGGACCAGCGGTGGTCTCCCTGTTTTTTCAGACGGGGTTATCGGGCTTCGAAGGAATCGCAGATGGTTTCGGTCATCTCGGTGACCGAGCCGCCGGAAACAGTCACATTTTCAGCCGAGCAGTGCCCGCCCTGATTGTGAGCACAGTGGCTGGCGGAGCAGCGGATCTCCATGTGTGGGTTGGGGGTGCTGCCGCAGGCTGCGTTGACAGCGCCGCCGGTTTTCTGCTGGAAGGAGCCGCAGAAGGTCTGGTCCTTCATGACGGCACTGTGACCGTCGATCTTGATGCTGTTGCGGCAGCAGTAGCCGCCGTTATGACTGGCGCAGGTGTTCACACTGCAGGTAAGTTCTGCCATATTTATCACACTCCTTGAAGATTTCATTCATAGTCTGCCCGGACAGAGGCGGTCTATACAGAAATTTCTGAAAAAACAGAGAACAAATATTCGTAAAACCCGAGAAAAAACCGTCCGGGCGGTTGATTTTGTGTCCGGAGGACGGTATAATGAGATATAGTCAGTTCGTGCGCCCTTTTCCAAGGCAGACCAGCCGGGAGAAAGGCCGCGTTTTTTCTGCTGTGGCTGGGCTGGCCCGGACAGCAGACAGAAGTTTTTGCAAAGACGGAGGTTTTGATATGGCTGTTAAGCAGGCGGAAGATAAAAACGCATCGGTAGCTTCGGAGAAGCAGAAGGCACTGGATGCTGCGCTGGCTCAGATTGAAAAGCAGTTCGGCAAGGGTGCGGTCATGCGTCTTGGTCAGCACTCCACCCTGAATGTGGAGGCAATTCCCACCGGCAGCTTGTCGCTGGATATCGCACTGGGGATCGGCGGTGTGCCCAAGGGACGCATCATCGAGATCTATGGACCGGAAAGCAGCGGTAAGACCACCGTGGCACTGCATATTGTCGCTGAGTGCCAGAAGCGGGGCGGTTCGGCTGTGTTCATCGATGTAGAGCACGCCCTGGACCCCAACTATGCCAAGGCACTGGGCGTGGATATTGACTCGCTGCTGGTATCCCAGCCCGACACCGGTGAACAGGCTCTGGAAATTGCCGAGGCCCTGGTTCGTTCCGGCGCGGTGGATATTGTCGTAGTGGACTCGGTAGCAGCGATGGTCACCAAGGCCGAGATCGAGGGCGAGATGGGCGACAGCCATGTGGGTGTCCAGGCCCGTCTGATGTCCCAGGGTCTGCGCAAGCTCACCGGCGCCATCGGCAAATCCAACTGTGTTGCCATCTTCATCAACCAGCTGCGTGAGAAGATCGGCGTCATGTACGGCAACCCGGAGACCACTCCCGGCGGTCGTGCGCTGAAGTTCTACTCGTCGGTGCGCCTGGATGTGCGCCGGATCGAGCAGCTCAAGAGCGGCGGCGAAGTAGTGGGTAACCGCACCCGGGTCAAGGTAGTCAAGAATAAGGTGGCTCCGCCCTTCCGGGAGGCTGAGTTTGACATCATGTACGGTCAGGGCATCTCCCGGGAAGGTGAGATCCTGGATGCCGCTGTCAAGCTGGACATCATCGAGAAGAGCGGTTCCTGGTTCAGCTATAACGGCTCCAAGATCGGTCAGGGCCGGGACAATGCCAAGGAATTCCTGCGGCAGAATCCCGAGCTGGCAGAGGAGATCGCCGCACAGGTTATGGCAAATGCGGACAAGCTGCTGAATTCGAAGATCGGACGCAAGCCCGCTCCGGCTCCGGCAGCGAAGCCGGCAGAGGAGGCTGCGCCTGCTCCGGCAGAGGCTCCGGCTGCGCCCAAGGCCAACATCGACATCGAAGTGGACGACTGACCGGGATAACACATGAAGATCACTGATATTTCCGTGACGAAAAAAGGCCGGTATGCCCTGTTTGTGGACGGGGAGTTCCTGTTCTCGGCAGAGGAGGAGGCTCTGGTCCGCAGCGGACTGCGTCCGGGCATGGAAACGGATATCCAGACCCTGGAGGCGCTCCGGCGGGAGTCGGAGTACATCTATGGGCGGGAATGGGCGCTGCATCTGCTGGAATACAAGGCATACAGCCGGCGGATGCTGCTGGACCGTCTGCGCCGGCAGATTGATGAGGACATTGCCGAGCAGGTGGCAGACCGTCTGTGTGAGCTGGGGCTCATCGATGACCGGTACTATGCGTCCACCTATGCCCGGGATCTGTTCCGGCTCAAGGGGTATTCCCGGCAGCGGATCGCCCAGGCTCTGCGCCAGAAGGGGATCGAGCCGGATACCATTGAGGAAGTGCTGGAGCAGTTTGACGCCGGGGAATCGGATGCCCGGCTCCGGGAGCTGATCCGGAAGAAATACGCCCGGTACCTGGGAGAGGAAAAGGGGCGTCAGCGGGCAGTGAACGCGCTGCTCCGCATGGGTTATAAATATGGAGAGATCCGCCCGGCTCTTGCCGAAGTTCTGGAAGAACTCGGCGTGGAGGAGGAGCTGGATCCGGAAGATTAGTAGGAGAATCAAATGGCAGTAAAAGTAGGAATGGTGTCCCTTGGTTGTTCCAAGAACCAGGTGGACGGAGAGATCATGCTCTCGCTGATCCAGCGGGACGGATATGAGCTGTGCGGCGACGCCGAACAGTGTGATGTGGTGATTATCAACACCTGCGCATTCATTGAGGATGCCAAGCGGGAGTCCATCGAGAATATCCTGGAGTTCTGTGAGCTCAAGCGTCAGGGTGTCATCAAGGCTGTGGTTGTGACCGGCTGTCTGGCAGAGCGGTACCAGCAGGAGCTGGTGACCGAGATCCCGGAGGCCGATGTCATTCTGGGCATCGGACGCAACACTGATATTGTCAACGCCATCGATCAGGCGCTGCAGGGAGAGCGGGTTGTGGAGTTCGCCCCCAAGGACGAGCTGGTCATGGACGCTGAGCGTGTGCTCACCAATGCGCCCTATTATGCCTATATCAAGCTGGCAGACGGCTGTGACAACCGCTGCACCTACTGTGCCATCCCCAACATCCGGGGACGGTTCCGCAGCCGGAAGATGGAGAATATCCTGGAAGAGGTACGGCGTTTTGCCGCTCAGGGCGTCACCGAGATGAACCTGGTGGCTCAGGATACCACCCGGTACGGCGAGGACATCTACGGCAAGCTGATGCTCCCCGAGCTGATCCGGGAGGTCTGCAAGGTGGATGGTGTGCACTGGGTGCGTATTCTCTACTGCTATCCCCAGCGGGTCACCGATGAGCTGCTGGAGGTAATGGCTTCCGAGCCCAAGGTGGTCAAGTACATGGATGTGCCGGTACAGCATGCCAGCGGACGCATTCTCAAGGCGATGAACCGCCGGGACGACTATGACTACCTCAGGAACCTGATGCAGAAGATCCGGGAGAAGATTCCGGGCGTGGTACTGCGCACCACCTTCATCACCGGCTTCCCCGGCGAGACCGAAGAGGACTTCGCCGAGATGACCCGTCTGGTGAAGGAAGTGAAGTTCGAGCGTGTGGGCTGCTTCACCTACTCGCCGGAGGACGGCACCCCGGCCTACTCCATGCCGGAGCAGATCGACGAGGAGACCAAGCGCCGCCGGGCAGATATTGTCATGAGTGAGCAGCTTGCCATCGCCGAGGAATTTGCCCGGAGCTGGATCGGCAGGGAACTGGAAGTAGTGGTGGAAGGCCTCAACGAGGAGACCGGCATCTACTATGGCCGCAGCTATATGGATGCTCCGGATATTGATACCCGGGTCTACTTCGATTCGCCCTATGAGCATGAGACCGGTGAGTATGTCATGGTGACTGTCACCGGCAGCCAGGGCTATGATCTGGTGGCGGAAGAAGCCGAATAAGCAATAAAGCGGATCTGGGGGGATCTTGTTTTGAATACACCGAATAAACTCACGCTGATGCGGGTCATTATGATCGTGCCGTTTGTATTCTGCATGCTCAGTGATCTGGTGCCGCATCGGTTCCTGTGGGCGTTCCTGCTCTTTGTAACTGCTTCGCTCACCGATATGCTGGATGGCTATCTGGCCCGGAAAAACAACCTGGTCACCGACTTTGGTATCCTTATGGACCCGCTGGCAGACAAGCTGCTGGTGACCTCGGCCCTGATCTGCTTTGTGGGCCAGGGTATGATCCCGGCTGTGGTGGCAATCATCATTCTGTCCCGGGAATTCCTGGTGACTTCCATCCGTCTGGTAGCGGCGCCCAAGGGCCGTGTGATCCCGGCAGACAAGTGGGGCAAGTCCAAGACCATCTGTCAGATGATCTGGATCAGCACCCTGCTGCTCATCCAGTGGGCACTGTCCCAGGGAATCCAGGGCGACTGGATGGTACTGCTCAACCAGCTGCTCATGTCGCTGACCACTGTGCTGACTGTGTTCTCCGGCGGCAATTACCTTATCAAGAATATCGACCTGCTCAAGGGCTGATGCCCCGGAAGGTCAGGCCGGTTCTGTCCATACCCGGGCAGAGCCGGCTTTTTTCGTGATTTACTTGCCCGGGGGATTGTGATAGAATGTTAGAAGATTTTGCCGAAGGACCGGCGGGAAGAAAGGGTGACGCCATGGATCAGACAATCAGGCAGCGGGTGGAAGAACTGCACAGCAAAGACCGGCATGAGGAGATTGTCCGGCTGCTGGAGCGGCTGGAAACGCCGGATACGGAAAGCCGTTCCCTGCTGGCCCGGGCCTATAACAATCTGGGCCGGTATGAGGAAGCAGAGCGCCTGCTTCTCAGCGCCCCGCAGCCGGAGGACCCGCTGTGGCATTTCCGTCTGGGCTATGCCTGGTTCTATCAGGAGCGGTATGAGGAGGCGCTGCGGGAATTTGAAGAGACCCTCCAGCTGCTTCCTGGTGATGAAGATGCCCTGATTTTTGCGGGATGGTGCCGCCGTTCTCTGGAGGCCAGACAGAAACAGAACACCGCCGGACAGGCCCCGGAAGCCTATACAGAGGCGGAGCGGGAGAGGGTGCTCGAACATATCGCAGCCTGGTTCGGCAAGGTGGATGATGTGATCCCCGGGGCAGAATCCCAGGAGGCCCAGGTGGATCTGGCAGTGATTCCGCCCTCGGCAGAGCATGACTGCTATCTGCTCTGTACGGTGGGGATGGGCGCCCGGCGTATGGCAGTCCCGGCGGATCTGGTGGAAACCGAGCCGGACCGGGCCGAGCTGATGATCGCGCTGCCGTCCTGGTGGCAGTTCGAGTCGGAGGACGAGAACTGGCGCTGGCCTCTGCGCTGGCTGAAGATCATGACCCGGCTGCCCTGGAACCAGCACACCTGGCTGGGCTGGGGCGATACTGTCCCGGCGATCTCATCCCAGCACACACCGGGGCCGGGCATGGCAGGCATCCTGCTGATCCATCCCCAGGCCTACGGGGCAGAGAGCTTCCACTGCACATTGCCAAATGGGGAACAGGTGGAGTTCTATCAGATGGTGCCGCTCTATGCGGACGAGCTGGACTTCAAGCTCCGCAATGGAGCAGAGGCCCTGCTGCGGTATATGAACGAGGAGGCGCTGGAGGTGGTGGACCCGGCCCGGGAAAGTGCCTGCCGGTATGTGTCGGTGAAGGATTTTGCCATTCCCAGCGCGCAGATCCGTCCCATGCTCCGGAACTGGAAGGGGCCGGCGGGGTGTATTGCCACCGACCGCATTCTGGTGGACGGGTGCCGGGTGGGATATATGTATCGGGAAATGCCGGACTATGAGGAGGACAGCGGCTGGCGGTTCCTGTCCGGGGACGAGAGCGATGATTATCTCTCCGATCCGCAGAACTCGGATGTCTATGACCTCAATACCATCTGCAACTATGATACTGATATTATCCCGTTTTTGAGCTATCCGGCGGGGTCAGCTTTTGAGCGGGACCTGGATGGGCATTTTATCCTGCTGGACGACTGAGGTTCTGTGTGTTCAGTCACAAAGCGGGCGGGAACCGGTTGACAAACCCGGGCAAAATGCATACAATAAGAAATAAAGATTCCATAACCAAATGCGTAACGGGACCCAGTAGTCCCCGGTACCGGCAACAGAGAGGCGGCTCCATCGGCTGAAAGGGCTGCCAGTCAAGGATCGGGCGATGAATTGCACCCGCCAGCACAGACCGGGAACCCGGCTGTTTCAAGGACAGCTGTCAGTATCGGAATGCGTCTGCCTGCGTTAAAGGCCAACGAGTGACAAACAGGAGTGGAACCGCGGTCTATGATCGCCTCCGGTGGAGCAAACGCTTTGCCGGGGGCTTTTTTATATGCTCCGGGCAGGGCACAGAGAACTGTTTGAGAGGAGAAAATCAGTATGAGAATCTACAATACCCTGTCCCGTAAAAAGGAAGAATTTGTGCCGCTGGAACCGGGCAAGGTCCGGATCTATGCCTGCGGCCCGACCGTGTATAACTACATCCATATCGGCAATGCCCGTCCCATCTGCGTATTTGATGTGCTGCGCCGTTATCTGGAATACCGCGGCTATGAGGTAAAGTTCGTGCAGAACTTCACCGACATCGATGACAAGCTCATCAAGAAGGCCAATGAAGAGGGCATCACCGTTGCCGAGGTAGCTGAGCGCTACATCGCCGAGTACAAGAAGGATGCCGAGGGCCTGGGCGTCCGTCCGGCCAATGTGCATCCCCGTGCCACAGAGGTAGTGGACAAGATCATCGAGATCGTGTCCCACCTGGTGGAAAAGGGCTATGCCTATGAGTCCAATGGCGATGTGTACTTCCGTGTCCACAAGTTTGAGGACTACGGCAAGCTGTCCCATATGCCCATCGAGGATCTGGAAGCCGGCAGCCGTGTGGATGTCAGCGAGATCAAGGAAGACCCGCTGGACTTCGCTCTGTGGAAGGCAGCCAAGCCGGGTGAGCCCTATTGGGAGTCCCCGTGGGGCAAGGGCCGTCCGGGTTGGCACATTGAGTGCACCGCGATGATCCAGAAGCATCTGGGTGAGACCATTGATATTCACTGCGGCGGTCAGGACCTGACTTTCCCGCACCATGAGGACGAGATCGCCCAGGGTGAGTGCTGCACCGGTAAGCCCTATGCCCGATACTGGATGCACAACGGCTTCATCAATGTGGATAACCAGAAGATGAGCAAGTCGCTGGGCAACTTCTTCACCGTCCGGGACGTGGCTGAGAAGTTCGGCTATGAGCCCATCAAGTACCTGATGCTGTCCAGCCACTACCGCAGCCCCATCAATTACAGCTATGACATCATCACCCAGTGCATTGCAGCCCTGCAGCGCCTGCACAACTGCCGGGATCACATGGACTTTGCGCTGACCACCGCTGTGGATGCGGCCGGTGAGGGCGATGCGGCCTTTATGAAGGAGATCGACCAGTGCGTGGAGAAGTTCGTCACTGTGATGGACGACGACCTGAACACTGCCGATGGCATCACCGCTCTGTTCGATATGGTGAAGATTATCAACACCTATCTGACTGAACCCCGGAGCAAGGAGGCTGTGAACTATGCCATCCGCCGGTTTGATGAGCTGACCGATGTACTCGGCCTGCTCTACAACCGCAAGACCGAGGACCTGGACGCAGAGATCGAGGATCTGATCGCTCAGCGTCAGGCTGCCCGTGCGGCAAAGAACTTTGCCGAGGCAGACCGCATCCGGGACGAGCTGAAGGCCCGGGGCATCGAGCTGAAGGATACTCCTCAGGGCGTACAGTGGACCCGCACCAAGTAATCCGACCGGAAAACCAACCGGATATAAAAACAGACCGTGTCTGCCGCTTCCATCGGGAAGTGGAACAGACACGGTCTGTTGTTTTTTTGCGGGGCTGGAAAACAATGCGGATTAGTCCGTTGCCTGGCTGTCCCGTTCCAGTGTGATGACGAGTCTGTAAGCCATCGCGGTTTCCCAGAGTGTTACTGCTTTTACGACCCATCCGTCAGCGGCGTAAATGTTCATCTGCTGTTCAGCCTCTTCTGGGTTTTTCGCAGTGACAACTTTATATTCTTTCATGGAATCCACCCTCCTTATCTGAGCTTTTTCAAAATCACCCCAGGCGGCGAAGCCCCTTGGGATAGTGGTTCTTCACAGTGCCCTTGGAAGCCTTGCCCCAGCCCATGGAGAAGCCGTCCACTGTCACCAGCACATAGCCGGAGAGCTCTGGGCTGCCGGAGATGGCTTCGCCTTTCAGATAGGCGAGGGTGCGGGGGTCATCGGCAGTGAGATCCAGGGTCTGGCGCACATCGCCGGGACGCAGTGCCATGGCAAGGGCGTGATCCGGCTCAAACCGGCCCTTCTTGAGCTGGCCCAGGGTGAGTCCTGCCCGGACTACACGCAGACCGCTCAGATCGGGCAGGGTGTCGGGCAGCAGGCTGAGGGTGTCCCCGGCAAGTTCCAGCCGTCCGGTGAGCGGGACGGTGAGGGTCTGGCGGCAGAACTCCTCCCAGGTGGAGAGGTCCGGCTGCTTACCATTTTTCCGCTGGGGCTGTACAGAGGCCGAGCCGTGCACACCCTCCTCGCCCTTGCGCACCAGTCTGGCGGCAAAGTGACCCTCGCCGCAGAGGTGATGGGGGAAGAGCCGGGCCGCCTTTTCGATGCCGGGTGCGGCAGGGGTGTACCAGTCCGCCCGGGCGGGCATAAAGCCGGAGTAGTCGGGCAGCTCGGAGAGCTCCAGTTCCGGATGGCGTTCCAGCAGCCGGGAGAGGGTGCCCTCGTCCTCATCCGGGGCAAAGGTGCAGGTGGAGTAGATGAGCCGTCCGCCCGGGGCGAGCATCTCCAGGGCGGCATCCAGGATCTCATCCTGGCGGCGGGCACAGAGGGCGACATTCTCTTCGCTCCACTCCTCCAGAGCCACCGGCTCCTTGCGGAACATTCCCTCGCCGGAGCAGGGAGCGTCCACAACAATACAGTCAAAGAAGCCCGGGAACCGCTCTGCCAGCCGGTCGGGGGATTCATTCAGCACAGCGGCATTGCGGATGCCCATGCGCTCCACATTCCGGGAGAGGATTCTGGCACGCTGGGGGTGAATCTCATTGGAGATGAGCAGGCAGCCATCTCCTGCAAGGGAGGCCAGATGGCTGGTCTTGCCGCCGGGAGCGGCACAGAGGTCCAGCACCCGCTCGCCGGGCCTGGGAGCAGCGATCTCCGCCACTGCCATGGCACTGGGCTCCTGAATATAGTAGACCCCGGCATCATGCCAGGGGTGGAGACCGGGACGCAGTTCCCCGTCATAGCGGCGTCCGGTGGGACACCATTCCACCGGGGCAGTGGGGAAAGGCAGTTCCAGGTCAGGGTCCGCCTTGAGCAGGTTCAGCCGGAGCCCCCGGGCAGCGGGCTGGTCATAACTGTTCAGAAAGGCCTCATATTCATCGCCGAGCATCTGCCGCATACGGGTCAGAAAGGGTTCAGGCAGCTTCATGTAAAAATTTACCTCCATTGCAGCATTCTATTCTGCATTATACCGGTTTTGGGCCGGGATTGCAAATGCTGTCCGGACACAGGAAGGGCTGGTTTCCAGGAAAAAGCTGTATCCTCTTGTGAAGTTTGGAAAAATGCGTTATACTGAATCTGGCTATACACAATTCGACTGTTTCGAAAAAGATGAAAGGAAACTTTCAGGATATGGAATAAAAAAGAAAAATCCCGGCACTGTTATGGTGACCGGGATTTTGGAACGGTGGTGTGAATATTGGACATCAACTTGGAGTATGTCAGCCGTGCCAAACAGGGAGACGCACAGAGTTTTGCCATGCTGTATGATCAGGTGGCAAAGGATCTTTACCGTGTGGCGCTTTACACACTGGGAAATCCACAGGATGCGGAGGATGTCGTCAGCGAAACCTTCCTGGAAGCCTATAAAGGCCTTCGGAACCTGCGGGACGACAGTAAATTCAAAGCCTGGATCATGCGTATCCTTTCGATACGCTGCAAACGGAAAATCTCCGGTTATATCACGGCAAAACAGCAGATCAGCCTGGATGATTTCATCGAAACTCCGGACGATGTATCGGAGGAAACGGCAGACTGCAGTGACCGTGTGACCCTGTCCCAGGCGCTTTCGGAACTGGCGCCGGACGAACGGGCAGTGGTAGTACTGTCCGCGGTACAGGGATATACAACCCGGGAGATCGGGGAAATCCTGGATCTTCCGCATGGCACGGTCAGTTCCAAACTCTATCGCACATTGATCAAGCTGCGCAAAAAACTGGAGCAGCAATAAAGGGGGTGATCAGAATGCGGATAGAAGATTTTCATGATCTTGGCCTGAACGAGGAAGAGCTGGCGGAACTGGAACAGAGTTTGCAGCTCATCAGACAGGCTGTACAGCAGGAAGAAGAGATTCCTTTGCCGGATTCTCTACGGGGCGAGGCATTGCTGCATCTCCTGGATGGAGTGGAGCAGGATGCCCCCGACGAGGAACCGGTGCAGGAGAAAACAAAACCCGCTGGCAGACTGATCTTTGGGGTGTTCCCGCAGAAATATCTGGCAGCGGCAGCCATGCTGGCACTGGCTGTGATGGTAGGTGTGGCCTATAACCGCCTGCCCCGGACAGCGGAGATCGGCACCAATGAGATCGGTTCGTCCATGACGTCCCAGGAGGCGCCGGCGGACTCCAGCAGTTCGGAGGAAGCTGTTTCACCGACGGATTCCGCACCCTCTGATGCGCAGGGGGAAACGGGATATGCATCGGTGCTCAATCAGATCAATGACCGCTATAACCGGGAGGACAAACCGGTGTATTACCGGGGTCCGGTGAGCGAACAGGAGCCCCAGGCAGAGGAAAGCCAGCAGAAGGACAACCCCCAGAGCGGGGAATACCGGACAGAGCCGGAGGAATCGGAGGCAGCTGCCGAGGAGCCCAAAAAGGACAGCTCGATGCTGAAGGCGCCGGGAAATACAGCGGATCAGGCTGTTCAGCCGGAGGCGGACAGTGTGGATTCCAGTTCTGCCGATGCGGGAGCCGCCGCACAGGAAGCTCCGCTTGCCAATGAGAGCAACAGCCTGATGACGGCACAGGGCAGTGTCCAGGCGGACGCAGCCAATGGAATTGCCGCGGATGAGGCAGAGCCTCCGGCAGAGGAGCCGGAAACAGCGGAGGATACAGAGGAAGCTCCGCCCATCACACAGTTCCGTGTGGCATCGATGGAAAACCGTCTGAGTGTGGAAGCGGATACCGGGTACACCTATACACTGGTGCCGGATGAACAGGATCAGTGTCAGGCTGTGCTGAAGGTCACTTCGGAGAGTACTTCCGCGGAACCGGCCCTGGTGGAGATCACCAGTGAGGAGCCGGTGGCATACAGCCGGGTGCTGTATGATGACGGCAATCTGATTGTTGTGGGGAACCTGCTGGAATATCCCGAGGAATATCTCCAGATGACCCGTACTGTGTATGAGGAAGTGGGGATCGAAGACAAGGAGGTCACCAGTGATCTGCGCAACAGCTTTACCGAGATGACCCAGGTCACCGTGTACAGCGTATCGGAGGAGAACCCGGCGGATCTTTCGCTGAGCCGGGACTATTACCAGGCCGGCTGGTGCCGGGACGCCGCAGTCACCGAGAGCGGAACCCTGTATACTGTCACCAACAAGAGCATTTACGGGGTAAACGGCGTCACCGAATACCTCACCGAAGTGATCCCGGTGGTCGGGACCAAAGCAGAGCTCAGCTATCTGGATGTGAACCGGATCTATGTGGATGATCTCAGCAGTGAGCTGGACAGCTATGTAGTGGTCTGCGGACTGGATCTCACCAGGGCAGACAGTACATTGGATGCTGTGGCATATCTGGGCGACCAGATGCCGGTGGCACGCATTGCAGAGGATGGAATCTATCTGGGACGCACCGTCACCGGAGAGGACGAAGCCACCAGCCGGATGATCCGGTTTGAAGGCAGCAATCTCTCCTCTGTAACCGAGTCGGAGAATATCAGCGGTCTGCTCATTCCCCGGAGTTTTGTATCCCTGCCGGATACTGGCTGTGCTGTCCTGACCGGTCAGTCGGAAGGTACCGGGGGGCGCATTTCGGAATGCACTGTTCTGGTGCTGGACCGGAGCCTTGGCACTGCGGCAGCAGTTCAGGTGCCGGTTTCGCCCAAGGAAATCACCTCAGTGGAGGTTCTCAGCCAGACCATGCTGATCCATACAGCCGAGAAAACCTATCAGGTCGATTTTACCGCACCCTTGTCACCGGAAGTCAGTGTCCGTGTCTGAGCGGGTTCGGAAACGCAATAAAAAAGGCGTCTCGCAGGAGACGCCTTTTTTGCGTTCTGAAGTCAGTTTTTTCAGGAGTGGGAGGGATCGTCCGGACGCTCTGCCGGGATTCCCGGATTAAAGCAGCAGATCTCCTCCAGGCTGAGCCGTTCCCGGGAGGCCGCAGGGTCACCATCGGGGTAGCCCAGTGCCACCACCAGACAGATCTCCTGTCCCTGGGGAATACCCAGCAGGTCCTGAAGCTGTTTTTTATTGCGGATGGTGCTCATGATGCAGCTTCCCAACCCCAGATCCGCAGCCGCCAGACAGAGGGTCTGGACCGCGGCCCCCAGGTCATACTGGTACATGCCGAATTTTTTCACGGCAGTCCGATAGAGGGGGTTTGGGTTTTCAGACAGGTCGCTGACCACAGCGATCAGTACCGGAGCCTGCCGGGCATGGAGATTGCTCTTGAGCAGGGGATTGCTGATATAGCTGGCGGCCCGGTTCTTGAGCTGAGGATCGTCCAGCACCACGAACCGCCATGGCTGACAGTTCAGCGAAGAAGGGGACAGCCGGGCTGCGTCCAGACAATAGAGAATATCCTCCCGGCGCACCGGGTCCGGACGAAAGCTGCGGATGGAACGCCGGTTTTCCACACAGTTACGAAATTCCATGGTATACACCCTCCTTTAACGAAGTATTTTGTGAAGAAGGTCCAGTTTGCCGGTCAGAGGCGGATAGCGCACCGGCAGATCCGGTCGGAACGGCTTGGACAGAATGGATTTGGCATGGGTGAAGGTCTCATACCCACAGCGTCCATGATAGGCTCCCATACCGCTGTCCCCGGTTCCGCCGAAGGGGAGATAGGGGGTGGTGATATGGGAGATGGTGTCGTTGATGCAGCCGCCGCCAAAGGGAATGGTCTCCACCACACGGCGCTGGAGCTTCCGGTTACGGCTGAACAGGTACAGCGCCAGCGGACGGGGCCGGGAGAGGATATATCCCAGTGCCTCATGGATGTTGTCATAGGGCACAATGGGGAGCAGCGGCCCGAAGATCTCCTCGGTCATCAGCGGGCTCTGGTCGTTCAGAGTGGTCTCGATCAGGGTCGGCTCAATCCTGAGCGATTCCCGGTCCACCCGTCCGCCCACAGCGGGATCTTCCGGCAGCATGGCAGCCAGCCGGTCAAAATGCTGCTCATTGACGATCCGGGGATAGGCGCTGTTCTCGCAGGGATCTTCCCCGTAGAAGCGGCAGATGGCCTTCTGCATCTCCCGGATCAGGGCGTCCTTGCGGCTGCGGGCCACCAGCACATAGTCCGGCGCCACACAGGTCTGTCCGCTGTTCAGGCACTTGCCCCAGATGATCCGTGCCGCAGCCACCGGAAGATCAGCAGTTTCGTCCACGATGCAGGGGCTCTTGCCGCCCAGTTCCAGCACCACCGGGGTCAGGTTCTGTGCCGCAGCCGCCATGACCTTCCGTCCCACAGCGGTACTGCCGGTGAAGAAGATCATATCATAGGGGCGGGCTGTTTCGGCAGCGGAAACCTCCGCGCCGCCGGTGACAGTCCGGCAGAAGCGTTCTTCGAAGCAGACATCCAGCATCTTCTCCAGGACAGCAGCCGTAGCGGGAGCGTATTCCGACGGTTTGAGCGTGACACAGTTGCCGGCGGCGATGGCAGAAATCATCGGCCCCACTGCCAGCAGGAAGGGATAGTTCCAGGGAGCGATGATGAGACAGGCGCCCCGGGGCTCCCGGATAATCCGGCTGCTGCCGGGGAAGTGCATCAGCGGGGTGGGGACACGCTGGGGCCTTGACCACTCCCGCAGGTGACGGGCCGTGTGCCGGATCTCAGTCAGACACATCCCGATCTCGGACATATAGCTCTCCTCCGCGGATTTTCCCAGGTCGCTCCGGAGCGCCTCGAGGATCTGCGGTTCAAAGCGTTTGATCCCCCGGTAGAGGGAGCGCAGCTGGGCCAGCCGGAATTCCAGCGGCAGAGTTGCACCGCTCTGAAAATATTCTTTTTGTGTCAGGAATGCATCCATAATTCTTCTTCCTCCCGAATTTGTACAATATCAGTATACCATCTGTTTGTGAACATTTTACACATTGTATGAAAACTTACCCCGAAGCCCCAGAAAGTTTTGGCAAAATTCCTCCCAGCGCATAGGATAGAAACAAGAACATTTTGCCTGCAATTCAGGAATTGACAAATATATACCTTTGTGGTATTATTTCAACATCCAATCGGTTAGATAAGACTAACCGATTTAGAGCAGGTAAAAAAGGAGGATTTGTCCATGAACCATGAATTTCTTGCGGTAGGCATGACGCTGATCGCCGGACTGAGTACCGGCATCGGCGGACTGATCACATATTTTTCCCGGAAACCCAATGCCCGTTTTCTCAGCATCAGCCTTGGCTTCTCTGCCGGAGTTATGCTGTATGTATCGATGGTGGAGCTCTTTGCCCAGAGTAAGGAGACCCTGTCCGCGGCCCTGGGCGGCAGCGGCTATCCCATAGCGGTGCTCTCTTTCTTCGGAGGCATGCTGGCAATTGCCGTCATCGACCGGCTGGTCCCGGAGTATGAGAACCCCCACGAGATGACCTATCTGGACGGGGCAGGGGAGGACGAACTGGCTGCGAACAGCGGCAAGATGATGCGCATGGGCCTGATTACAGCGCTTGCCATCACCATCCACAACTTCCCCGAGGGCATGGCGACCTTTGTATCGGCGCTTCAGGGGGAGGAGCTGGCGCTTCCCATCACCATGGCCATCGCCATCCACAATATCCCCGAGGGCGTTGCCGTGGCAGTGCCGATCTTCTACGCCACCCGGGACCGGAAAAAGGCGTTCTGGTATTCGCTGCTCTCGGGGCTTTCGGAGCCCTTCGGCGCCATTCTCGGTTATCTGCTGCTGCGCCCGTTCATGAGCGATACCCTGATGGGCGTGGTATTTGGCGCCATTGCCGGCGTTATGGTCTACATCTCGCTGGACGAACTGCTGCCCTCGGCGGAGGAGTACGGCGGGCATCACCAAGCTATGCTGGGACTCATCGCCGGCATGGCAGTGATGGCAGTCAGTCTGCTGCTCTTTGCCTGAGATCCGGAACTGATCCGGCTGCAACCCTGGAATTTCCCGGGAAACAGCCGGATTTTTCTGTATTTTTCGCAAAATGTAAAGGAAAACCCCTTGACATCTCCGGGAGGGTCGATTATAATAATCAAAGCAGCGATGGAAAGTATGTGACCTTTACATGAAGGAGGCATCGACATGGCGAAGGATCTGAGTATTTCGTATCTGCTCGATTTTTACGGTCAGATGCTCACCGACAAGCAGCGGGAAGTCACCGAGTTCTATTACAACGATGACCTCTCCCTGGCGGAGATTGCCGATCACTGCCATATCACCCGGCAGGGTGTGCGGGATTCCATCAAGCGGGCGGAAGCCCAGCTGCGGGAGTATGAGGAAAAGCTCGGGCTGGCCCGGCGGTTTGTGGAGATCCAGGCGGGTCTTGACGAAATCACCCGGTGTGCCCAGGATATTTCCATCTACAACGACAAATTCCTCGGTTCTGCCGAGGTGGAGAAGCGTACAGCCCGGATCTGTGAGCTGGCTTCTCAGCTCAACGATTAAACCAAGCAGCGTCAGACCGGCGTAAGCGGTAAAGGAAGGTGTCTATGGCTTTTGAAGGGCTTTCGGGAAGACTTTCCGAAGTATTCAAAAAGTTAAAGGGCCGTGGCAAGGTCAAGGAGAGTGACATCAAGGAGGTCATGCGGGAAGTCCGTATGGCACTTCTGGAAGCGGATGTCAACTACAAGGTCGCCAAGGACTTTGTGGCATCGGTGAGTGAAAAGGCCATGGGCAGTGAAGTGCTCGAGAGCCTGACTCCCGCCCAGCAGATCATCAAGATCGTCAATGACGAACTGACCGAACTGATGGGTTCCACCAACGCCCGGATCACCTTCTCGTCGAAGATCCCCACCATCATTATGATGTGCGGCCTTCAGGGTGCTGGTAAGACCACCCACTGTGCCAAGCTGTCCCGGTATTTCAAGCAGAGCGGCAAGCGTCCGCTGCTGGCAGCCTGTGATGTCTATCGTCCGGCTGCGATCCAGCAGCTGCAGATCGTCGGCGAGCAGGCTGGCGTGCCGGTGTTTGAGATGGGGCAGGGGGACCCGGTGGAGATCGCCCGCAAGGCGGTCCTGCACGCCCGGGACTACGGCAATGATATCCTGATCCTGGATACCGCCGGACGCCTTCACATCGATGAAGAGCTCATGGACGAGCTGCGGCGCATCAAGGAAGCGGTACAGCCCCAGGAGATCCTGCTGGTGATCGATGCGATGACCGGTCAGGATGCCGTCAATGTGGCAAAGAGCTTTGACGAGACACTGGGCATCGACGGTACCATCCTCACCAAGCTGGACGGCGACACCCGCGGCGGTGCGGCGCTGTCGGTACGGGCAGTGACCGGCAAGCCCATCAAGTTTGTGGGTACCGGCGAAAAGCTCGACAATCTCGAGCCGTTCTATCCCGACCGTATGGCTTCCCGAATCCTGGGCATGGGCGATGTGCTCACCCTGATCGAGAAGGCCCAGAGCACGGTGGATGAGCAGAAGGCCATGGAAATGGCAAAGAAGCTCAAGGAACAGAACTTTGACATGAACGATCTGCTGGAACAGATGCAGCAGATCAAGCAGATGGGATCTCTTAGCCAGGTGATCAGCATGTTCCCCGGCGCCGGCAAGATCTCCGAGGAGGAGACCGCGGCAGGAGAAGCCCAGCTCAAGAAGACCGAAGCCATCATCAATTCCATGACCAAGCGGGAACGGGAAAGACCGGCAATTATCAATCCGTCCCGGAAGCGTCGGATCGCAGCCGGAAGCGGTACCAAGGTGGAAGATGTAAACCGTCTGCTCAAGCAGTTTGAACAGATGCAGAAGATGATGAAAATGATGGGGTCTTCCAAATTCCGTCGGGCCGCCAAGCGCGGACGGCTGTTCTAACTTTGGTTTTTATGTCCGTCCGGGCGTAAAAATAGATCAATTTTTTCAAATACTTACAGGAGGTGACAGTCATGGCTGTTAAAATAAGACTGCGTCGCATGGGTGCTAAGAAGGCTCCGTTCTATCGTGTAGTGGTAGCGGATTCCCGTTTCCCCAGAGATGGTCGTTTCATCGAGGAGATCGGTTACTATGATCCCACCAAGGAACCGGCTGTTGTAAAGATCGACGCTGAGAAGGCTCAGAAGTGGATCGCCAACGGCGCTCAGCCCACCGATACCGTAAAGGCTCTGCTCAAGAAGAACGGCGCTCTTTAATCACACGGGATGGTCGGATAGTTTCCTGTCCGAAACATAGGTCGGAAAAGGAGATTGCTTATGGAAGAACTGATCGCAGCAATAGCCAGAGGTCTGGTGGAGGACAAGGAATCCGTCACTGTTAAAGCGGATGCTCCTGCTGAAGATGGTACCATTACCTATCATCTGCATGTAGCGGAAGATGATATGGGCCGTGTGATCGGAAAGCAGGGGCGGATCGCCAAGGCTATTCGAACAGTTGTCAGAGCGGCGGCTACCAAAAAAGAAATGAAAGTGGTTGTTGAAATCGACTGACACTGGAAAGGGAAAGCTGGGACTTTCCCTTTTTTCATTTATGTAGGGGGAAATCTGTCCGCGGCCTTGCTGTCCGGGGAATCTGCCAACGCCCTATCCGAAATGAAGATGCACACTGCATAAAATGCTGAAAACCAATGAATGACAGATTACAGGAGGGCCTTATGCCGAAGGAATATTTGGAATGCGGGAAGATCGTCACAACACATGGAGTCCGTGGAGAAGTCAAGGTACAGCCCTGGTGTGACGGCCCGGAATTTCTGGGGCAGTTCGGCACCTTGTATCTGGACGCTGCCGGCACCCGTCCGGTAAAGGTGCTGTCCGCCAAGGTAGCCGGGAATATGAGCGTCCTCAAGCTGGAAGGACTGGATACCCCCGAAGAGGCACGCAACTGGCGGGGTCGGGTGCTGTATCTGCG
Organism: Hydrogenoanaerobacterium saccharovorans; assembly: GCF_016901815.1. Classification (GTDB taxonomy): domain Bacteria; phylum Bacillota; class Clostridia; order Oscillospirales; family Ruminococcaceae; genus Avimicrobium; species Avimicrobium caecorum. The sequence continues at coordinate 78,024 of NZ_JACSNR010000004.1, read as the reverse complement.
GCGTGCCGATGTCAAGCTGGCTCCTGGGGATTACTTTATCCAGGATCTCATCGGCCTGCGGGTCATTGATGCCGCTGATCCGTCGGTGGAATACGGTGTGGTGGAAGATGTATCCTCTACCGGAGCAAATGATGTGTACCACATTGCCCGGGAAGGCCGTTCCACTGTGCTGATCCCTGCCATCAAGCAGGTGATTGCCGGTGTGGATCTGGAAGAAGGCGTGATGCATATCACACCGCTGGAGGGCCTGTTTGATGAGGATTGAGATTGCGACCCTGTTCCCGGATATGTGCGAAACGGTGCTCAGTGAGAGCATTATCGGACGGGCCCGGCGGGCCGGCAAGCTGGACATCCACTGCCGCAACATCCGGGATTACACCCTGGACAAGCACCGCCGGGTGGACGACACTCCCTATGGCGGCGGCAAGGGAATGCTCATGCAGGCAGAGCCCATCTATCGCTGTTATGAGGCGGTGTGTGAGGACTTCGGCGCCCGTCCCCATGTGATTTTCATGAGCCCTCAGGGCAAGCCGTTCACCGAAAAGCGTGCCATTGAGCTCTCCCGGATGGAGCACATCCTGATCCTCTGCGGTCACTATGAGGGTGTGGACCAGCGGGTCATTGATGAGATCGTCGATGAGGAGATCAGCATTGGCGACTATGTGCTCACCGGCGGCGAGCTGGGGGCGCTGGTGGTGGTGGATGCAGTCGGGCGTCTGTGCGAGGGCGTCCTGGCAGACGAGAGCTGCTACATGGACGAGAGCCACTACAACGGCCTGCTGGAGTATCCCCATTACACCCGTCCGCCGGTATGGCATGGACGGGAGGTGCCGGAGGTGCTCCAGAATGGCAACCATGCCAAGATCGACCAGTGGCGCCGGGAAAAGTCACTGGAAAACACCTTGCGCAAGCGTCCGGATCTGCTCCGGACAGCGCCGCTGACCGATGAGGATAAGCAGGTGCTGCGCAGACTGCGGGAAGAGCAGTCACAAACAGGAGATGATACAGAAGAATGACAGGAACATGGATCAATATGGCTGCGATTGTAGCCGGTGCAGTATTGGGAATGCTGGCAAAGAAGGGAATTCCGCATCGGGTGGAGGAAAGCCTGACCCGGATTCAGGGGCTGGCAGTGGGACTGATCGGCCTCAACGGTGTGATCGCCTCGATGTTTACAGTGGATGCCGACGGCGGCATCAGCGACAGCGGCGGTCTGCTGCTGCTGGTGAGCCTGGTGCTGGGGTGTCTGGCAGGCGAGCTGCTGCGGATCGATGACCGGCTCAGCGGCCTGGGGGACGCTGTGGAAAAGCGGGTACATATCGAGGACTTTTCCCAGGGATTCATCACCGCGTCCATCATCACCTGTGTGGGAGCCATGTCCATTGTGGGAGCGCTCAATGAGGGCCTTACCGGCAATAACGAAGTGCTGCTGGTCAAGAGCACCCTGGATTTTGTCACCTGTCTGGTGCTGGCTTCGAGCCTGGGAATCGGCGTGGCCTTTGCCGCTGTGCCGACCCTGATCTATCAGGGAGCCATCACACTCTGTGCCGGATTCCTGGCGCCTTATATATCCGATGATCTGCTGAATATGATCTGTATGGTGGGATATGCCATTGTGATCTGCATCGGACTCAACCTCCTGATGAACGCTAAAATCAAAACAGCCAACCTTCTCCCGGCAATGATTGTTCCAGTGCTGAACAATCTGCTGAACATGTTGAAAATTTTATAGTTTATCTGCACAAATACAGCCCCTGGAAGCAGGAAATGCTTAGAAAACAAGCAGAAAAAACCGGGTTTTGACTTTTGAATTGCGATTTTTGAATTGACGGAAATTCGAGTTATGCTATAATATTATCAGATGGTATGTACAGTTTGAAGTATGCCACACGATATGGTCAAGTTAAATCAATGAAATAGGAGAGTTATTGCTATGTTCGTAAAGGAAGTTTCTGTTAAGAATCAGGTTGGTCTGCACGCTCGTCCGGCTACATTCTTTATCCAGAAGGCAAATGAGTTCAAGTCTTCTGTATGGGTTGAGAAGGATGAGAGAAGAGTAAATGCCAAGAGCCTTCTGGGCGTACTGTCCCTGGGTATCGTAGGCGGTACTACAATCCGCATCATGGCAGATGGTTCCGATGAGGAGCAGGCTGTGGACGGTCTGGTCAAGCTGGTAGAGTCCGGCTTCGCTGAGTAATCACTCTCCTGCGCACAAATCAATCGCTCGATTATCCAAAGACCGGTTTTCCCGGTCTTTTTTCATTATAGGGCCGCTCTTTACAGATACTCCGGTCTGCGATATAATTTTAAGTACAGGAATATCCATTTTTCCGGACAGGAGGTCTGTAAACCATGACTGTATATGAATCCATTGAAACCAGAAAGAGCATCCGTGATTTTGAGAAGCGTCCGGTTGAGCCGGAAAAGCTCCAGCGCATTCTGGAAGCTGGCCGTCTGGCACCCACTGCCCGCTGCTCCAATGCCACCCGTTTCATTGTGGTGGACGATCCCGACCTGATGAAGAAGGTCCAGGAGGCCTGCATGGGTCAGGCTCTGATGGGCAAGGCTCCCATGGCTGTGATCGTCTGCTCGGACAGCACCCGGGTTATGGGCTGTGACCAGCGTGCCTCCACAGTGGACTGCTCCATTGCCATGAGCTTTATGATGCTGGCTGCCACTGCCGAAGGCCTTGGCACCTGCTGGATCGGCGGATTTACCCAGGAACCTCTCAAGGAGGCACTGGGCATTCCCGCAGAGTATGATGTGGTCGCACTGACTCCTCTGGGCTATCCGGCAGAAGAGGGCCGTCCGCGGGACCGCAAGCCGCTGGAAGAGCTGGTATACAAGAACGGCTGGAAGCGGTAACGACAGAATTCGGAACAAAAAATGCCCGGGTCACCGTGACCCGGGCATTTTGCTGTATTTCGGGGAAAGTCAGCGGGCGGCAAGGATCTGATCCGCTACATACAGGCCGTTGGCAGCAGCCTGGGAAAGAGAGCGGGTGATACCGGCGCCGTCGCCGATGGCATAGATCTCTCTGGTGCCGTGCAGCACAAAGTTTTCGCACTCCGGACGGGCGGAGTAGTACTTGCACTCGATGCCGTAGAGCAGGGTATCGTAGTTGGCAGTGCCGGGTGCGATCTTGTCCAGGGCATAGAGGGTCTCCACGATGTTGTCCAGCTGGCGCTTGGGCATACACAGGCTCAGATCGCCGGGAACCGCATCCAGGGTAGGACGGGTATAGGACTGGGCCAGACGCTTTTCATCGGTGCGCCGTCCTGCCATCAGGTCGCCCAGGCGCTGTACCAGCACGCTGCCGCCGCTGATGAGGTTGGCAAGGCTTGCCACATGGCGGGCATATTCGATGGGGGAGTTGAAGGGCTGGGTAAAGCGGATGGTGGAGAGCAGCGCGAAGTTGGAGTTCTTGGACTTTTTCTCCTCGCTGCGGAAGGCGTGACCATTGACGGTGAGAATGCCGTCGGTATTCTCGGTGACCACCTGGCCCCGCTCATTGAAGCAGAACATCCGGGTGGTATCGCCATACTGTTTGGAGCGGTAGAGGATCTTGGGCTCGTAGATCTTCTTGGAGAAGTGCTCCCAGATCATCGAGGGCAGCTCTACCCGCACACCGATGTCCACCTGGTTGTTGCGCAGGGGAATGCCGTTTTTCTGGCACCAGCCCGAGAAGAAGTTGGAGCCGGCCCGTCCCACCGCAAAGATGATGCGGTCCGCTGTGAACTGGTGCTCCCCTTCGGCATCACAGGCTGTGATCTGATGGGTTTCCCGGTCCACATCGGTGACGGTGGTGCGGGAGTGGATGTCCACCTTGTCCCGGAGCGAGTCGATGAGGTGCCCCATGGTCTCAAAGTTGGAGTCGGTGCCGAGATGCTTGACCTGAGCCTGCTGCATGTGCAGGTCATACTCCAGACAGAGCCGCTTGAGTTCGTCATTGGGCTGGAACCGCTCGGTGGTGGCTCCGTGCTGTACCATGATGCTGTCCGCTTCCTCAATGTAGCGGATTACCGTTTCAGGCGGGAGAAAGTCGGTGAGCCAGCCGCCGTATTCGGTGGAGATGACATACTTGCCGTCCGAAAAGGCGCCGGCACCAGCCAGGCCTTCCATAATGGCGCAGGGATCGCACTTGATGCACTTCTTGACCTTACCGGCTACAATGGGACAGATGCGGTCCCGGATATCCCGGCCCCGCTCCAGCAGGCAGATGGACAGCTCCGGAGCTTTTTCTGCCAGGCGGTAAGCAGTCATCAGGCCGCCGATGCCGCCGCCGATGATGGCAACATCATACTTGGAACGAAAACTCATGACGAAGTCCTCCTTAGTTTATTTCCGGTTTCCGGGGAAGGGGAAGAGCTGGAGCAGTTCCGGACGGGAAGCCATCTGCTTCAGCCGGTCCTTGTAGACAGCGTGGTAAACCGAAAGGGTGTAGTTGGCCAGGTTTTCCGCGCCGCTGTTTTTCACAAAGCGGGTGGTGCGGTCCTTGAGCGCCAGCAGATCCTCCCGGCTCATGTTCTTGATCTTGCGCAGCTTGAGCCCCAGTTCCTCAGCCGAGTTGAACAGATAGCCGTTGTCTCCTTCGATGACCTGGTTGGCATTGATCGGGTCCAGGCGCTGCAGCACCGGCAGGCCAGCGGCTTCTCCCTCCAGCATCGAGATGGAGTTGGTATCCGAGAGGGAGGCGGTGACATAGACATCGCACACCGCCAGATAGGGCGGCAGCTCCGCATGGGGAATGGCGCCGGTGAACAGCACCATATCGGTGATGCCCAGATCCCGGGCCTGCTGTTCCAGTTCCTCCCGGACCGGGCCATCGCCGATCACCATGAGGTGGATGCCATCCTCCGGGCGGATCTCCCTGGCCCAGTAGTCCAGCAGCACATCCACGCTCTTTTCCTTGCCGAGCCGTCCCACAAAGCAGGCGAGCATCTTGTCCTCCGGCAGCTGGTACTTCTCCCGCACCGCCTTGATGGCAACGGGGTCGATGTTCTTCACCATGAAGCGATCCAGTTCCACGGCGTTGGGGATTACATTCACCGGTTTGGTGATGCCGGCTTCCCGGAAGTAGATGCTGCCCTTTTCCGACGGGCTGGTGAGGGCCTGGGCACGGTGGGCCAGATGCCGGGCATACTTGCGGGACACCTCCCGGGCCAGCTTGGAAAGGTGCTTGGGCGCCACATAGTAGACATAGTCGTCATACATGGTGTGAAGGGTATATACCAGCGGCACCTTGAGCTTGTGGGCGATATGGATGCCGGAAATACCCATGGAGAATTCTGTATGGATGTGGATGATGTCCGGATGGAACTCCTCCAGCAGCTTGGTACGGGTGTGGCTGTAAGGGGAAGCCAGGCCGTAGCCATAGATTTTCTTGAGTTTGACAGCGGGACAGTGCAGCACGCCGTCCTCGATGTAGTGATGATGGGTATTGGGGTCGGAAGTGACTACCAGAACGGTGTGTCCCAGCTTTTCCAGACCCTCCCGCAGAAGCTTGACGTGGGTTACCACGCCATTGATATATGGCAGATAGGTTTCGGTAAACAGTGCAATACGCATAGTTCCTCTCCTTTGTAAAAACAAACAGATCATGGTTGATATAAAAAATCCCATGGATTTTGGGGTCATTCTGCGCAATCAGTATAACACAAAAGGGTGTTTTGCACAAGAAATACCCCACAGAAATCTCCCGGATGGGCGGATGGAAAGTTCAAATACTATTTGAATAAGGGCCCGGTGTAATATATAATATAGGTAACATCATGTTCGGGCATGTTTGCCGGAGAGGAGAACCGTTATGGCTACTGCTTATGAAGTCACACTGGAAAAGATCATCCAGGCCTTTGATCTGAAGGTGCTGGCCTTGCCCAAGCCTCCGGATGAAATTTTTATCCGCAGTTCGGATGTAAACCGTCCGGGTCTGCAGCTGGCTGGCTTTTTTGAAGTATTTGACGAGCGCCGTACCCAGGTTCTGGGCGAGAGCGAGATCGTCTTTATGAACCGCTATACCGAGGAGGAGGCCAAGATCCGGTACCTGGAATTCTTCAAGGCCAATCCTCCGGCTGTAATCCTGGCAAAGGGGCTGGAAGCACCCCAGAGCATGGTGGATGCGGCAAAGCAGACCGGTATTCCGCTGCTGACCACCACAGAGAATACCTCCACCTTTATCTCGTCGCTGATCCTCTTCCTGAATACAGAACTGGCACCCCGGCTCACCCGTCACGGCGTGCTGATGGAGGTGTACGGCGAAGGCATGCTCATCATGGGCGACAGCGGCGTCGGTAAGAGTGAAACCGCCGTGGAGCTCATCAAGCGCGGACACCGCCTGGTGGCGGATGACGCCGTGGAATTGCGCAAGATCACAGCCCAGCGCATTTCCGGCACCTCGCCGGACAATATCCGGCACTTCCTGGAGCTGCGGGGCATCGGCATCATCAATGCCCGGCGTATTTTCGGTATGGGCGCCATCAAGTCCAGCGTGGATGTGGATCTCATCGTCAACCTGGAGCTCTGGGACGACAACAAGGTCTATGACCGCATGGGCATGGAGGATCACTACACCGATATTCTCGGTGTCCAGGTGCCGTCCATCACCATTCCGGTGAAGCCCGGACGGAATATCGCCGTCATCCTGGAAGTAGCGGCTATGAACTACCGTGAAAAGAAACTGGGCTACAACGCGGCCTACGAACTGCTGCAGCGGCTGGGTATGATGGATATCGATACCAACTGGGATACCTTCTGATTACAATAGGGAACGACCGCCTGCCGGTATCTGTCCGCACTGGAAGATCTACCGGCAGTTTCTCTGTCGGCAGGCGGCATTGGGGGAAATATGGAGTATACTGAGAAACTCACACAGCTGGACAGCCGGCTGACTGCTGCCGGGATCACCTTCTACCGGGAGGAGCCCATGAGCCGTCATACCACTCTGCGCATCGGGGGACCGGCAGAACGGCTGGTCTGCCCGGACAGCGAACGCCAGCTCCTGACGGCGGCAAAGCTCTGCCGGGAACTGGAGCTGCCGGTGCTGCTCATCGGGCGGGGCTCGAACCTGCTGGTTTCGGATCAGGGACTGCGGGGCGTGGTGCTCTGTCCCCGGGCAGAGACCGGAGAGATCACCTGCACCGGCGAGGGACGCTTCCGGCTCCCGGCGGGACTTACCCTGGCACGGGCGGCGAATTTTGCCGCGGAGCGGGGCTATGCAGGGCTGGAATTTGCCCATGGCATTCCCGGCACAGTGGGCGGGGCAGTCTATATGAATGCCGGCGCCTACGGCGGCGAGATGAAGGACATCATCACCCGGGTGGAGGTGCTGGATTCTGATGGGACAGTGCGCTGGCTCCCAGCGGACGAATGCGGGTTCAGCTACCGGCACAGCCGGTTCTCCCATAGCGGGGAGTGGGTTCTCTCGGCAGAGGTGCAGCTCACACCGGGCTGCAGCCGGGAGATCTATGCGGTCATGGACCGGCTTGGGACCGCCCGCCGGGAGAAGCAGCCGCTGGAATACCCGTCGGCAGGAAGCGCGTTCAAGCGTCCGCCCGAGGGAACTCCGCCGGCTGCGGCGCTCATTGACCGCTGCGGGCTCAAGGGTCTGCAGGTGGGCGGCGCCCAGGTGAGTGAAAAACATGCCGGTTTCATCATCAACCGGGGCGGGGCAACCGCTTCGGATGTGGCGGAGCTGATGCGTCAGGTGCAAAAGACAGTACAGGAACGGGAAGGCGTGCTGCTCGAGCCGGAGATCCGGCTGCTGGGCAGCTTTGAGGAAGGAATGTGAACCTACAATGGATTTTCTCTTTGTGACCGGTATGTCCGGGGCAGGCAAGACGGTGGCGGTGAATGAGCTGGAGGATATGGGCTACTTCTGCGTGGACAATATCCCATCCGGCCTGATCGGCGCTTTTGCACGCCTGTGCGAGCAGTCGCCGGTGGGCGGACGCATTGCCCTGGTGACCGACTTCCGCAGCGGAGAACAGTTTGCCCGGTTCCCGGAGGCGCTGGATCAGCTCACCGCCGAGGGACATACCTACCGTATCCTGATGCTGGAGGCGGAGGACAGCGTGATCCTGCGCCGGTACAAGGAGAACCGCCGGCGGCATCCGCTGCTGGAGGAGGGAAGCGCCGGTCTGGAAGCGGCCATCCGCACCGAGCGGAAGCTCCTGGAGCCGCTCCGTCTGCGGGCGGATTACCGCATTGATACGAGCTTTATCACCATAGCACAGCTCCGGGAGCGGGTGGAACAGCTCTTCGGGGACGACAGCGGCAAGATGATCGTCACCTGCATGTCCTTTGGATATAAGTACGGCATTCCGGCTGAAACCGACCTGCTCTTTGATGTGCGCTGCCTGCCCAATCCGTTCTATGTCCCGGAACTCCGGGAGCATACCGGCCTGGAACAGGCAGTCCAGGAGTATGTGCTGGCTGGGGAGACCTCCCAGGGACTGGTACAGCGTCTGGACAGTCTGCTGGACTATCTGCTGCCGCTCTATCTGGCAGAGGGCAAGTGCAGCCTGGTGATCGGGTTCGGCTGTACCGGTGGCCGGCACCGGTCGGTGACCTTTGCCGAGCTGTTCCGGGAGCGTCTGGCCCGGAAGGGATACCGGGTCTCGGTGAGCCACCGGGACGTGAACCGCAGCCGCTGAAAGGAGGAGAACTGCCATGGCGTTTGCCAGTGAAGTGCGGACCGAGATCCTGGAAAATCTCACCCTCCGCAAGAAATTCAGAAGGGCGCAGGGATATGGCCTGCTGCTCTGTTCCAAGCATTTTGACGCCGGGGAGATCTCGATGACCACCGAGCGGCAGGAGATCGCCCAGCTCTACCGGGCTACCCTCCGGGATATTCTCGGCAAGGGCTGTGAGGAGATCCCCATCACCCGCACCGGCATGGGAAATGCCACCCGGCACTATGCGGTGGCGCTGTCCCATCCGGCTTCCCGCCAGAAGGTGTTGGAGTATTTCGGACAGCAGGGGGATCAGATCAACGCGGAGATGATCGCCCGGGAAGGGGAGGCAGCGGCCTTTCTCAGCGGTGCCTACCTGGCCTGCGGATCGGTGACCGACCCGGAGAAGAACTACCTGCTGGAATTTACCGTCTACCGGGCGGGATTGGTGGAGCCGCTGGCGGCACTGCTGGAACAGGTGGTGGGAATGCCCAAGTTCCAGCTTCGCCGGGACCAGGCGGTACTGTACTACCGGGAAAGTGAGAACATTGAAGACGCCCTCACCGCCGCGGGCGCACCCAAGTCAGCCATGGAGCTGATGGAGGTGAAGATCGTGCGGGATATGCGCAACAAGGTCAACCGGGTGACCAACTGCGAAACGGCGAATATCGACAAGACGGTGACTGCTTCGGCCCGGCAGATTGCGGATATTGAATATCTGATCCTGTCGCTGGGGCTGGAGGGCCTGCCGGAAGAGCTGCGGGAAGTGGCAGTGAAGCGGATGGAGAATCCGGAGCTTTCGCTGCGGGAATTGCTGGGGACACTCAGCGAACCGCTGTCCCGGTCGGGGCTCAACCACCGCCTGAGCCGTCTGAGCCGCATGGCGGAGGAACTGCGCACCCGGAACGCAGACTGATTCTACAGAAAGGAAGGTGCCGTATGGAACGATTTGTGCATCTGCATGTCCACAGTGAATACAGCCTGCTGGACGGCGCCTGCCGGATCGACCGGCTGGTGGAAAAGGTCAAGGCGCTGGGGCAGCCGGCAGTGGCTGTCACCGACCATGGTGTCATGTACGGCGCCATTGAATTTTATCACGCTGCCAAGAAGGCGGGAATCAAGCCGATCATCGGCTGTGAGGTGTATGTGGCGCCCCGGACCCGGTTTGATAAACAGCACCGGGTGGATTCCTCGCCTTACCACATGGTGCTGCTCTGCGAGAATGAGGAGGGCTATCAGAACCTCATCAAACTGGTGTCGGCAGCCTATATCGAGGGCTTCTACAACAAGCCCCGGGTGGACAATGACCTGCTCCGGCAGCACCACAAGGGACTGATCTGCCTGTCAGCCTGTCTGGCGGGACGGATTCCCCGGATGCTCTCCGCCGGCGACTATGCCGCAGCGGATCAGGCGGTCAAGGAGTATGTGGACATCTTCGGCAGGGAGAACTTCTTCATTGAGCTGCAGAACCACGGCATCGAGGAACAGAAGCGCATCCTGCCCCAGCTCATCAAGCTGGCCCGGGAGAATGAGGTGGGATTGGTCGCCACCAACGACGCCCACTACATCAACCGGGAGGACAGCGCCACCCAGAGCATTCTGGTCTGCATCCAGACCGGCCGGACGGTGAATGATCCCAGCGATCTGGAATTCCAGACCGACCAGTTCTATATCAAGAGCCTGGAGGAGATGCGCCAAGCCATTCCCGATGTGGACGAGGCCTTTGAAAATACCGTGCGCATTGCCGAGCGGTGCAATGTGGAATTTGAGTTCGGCAAGACCAAGCTGCCCTACTTCGCGGCGCCGGACGGCGAGGATAACCTTTCCTACTTCCGGCGTATGAGCTATGAGGGCATGCATCGGCTGTACGGGGAAAACCCCGATCCTTCGGTGACCGAGCGGCTGGAATATGAGCTGGGGGTCATCACCCAGATGGGCTATGTGGACTACTATCTCATTGTCCATGACTTCATCGCCTACGCCAAGAGCAAGGGAATCCCGGTGGGACCCGGGCGGGGCAGCGGTGCGGGCAGTCTGGTGGCCTACTGCATCGGCATCACTGGCATCGACCCGCTGCGCTATAATCTGCTGTTTGAGCGGTTCCTCAACCCCGAGCGGGTGAGCATGCCCGACTTTGATATTGACTTCTGCTATGTGCGCCGGCAGGAGGTCATCGACTATGTGGTGCAGAAGTACGGCTCCGACCATGTGGCGCAGATCATCACCTTTGGTACCATGGCGGCCCGTGCGGCAGTGCGGGACGTGGGACGGGCTCTGGCGCTCGGGTATCAGAATGTTGACACTGTGGCAAAGCTGATCCCCAATGAACTGGGCATGACCATCGACAAGGCGCTTTCCGCGGTGCCGGAGCTCAAGAAGAGCTATGAGAGCGATGAGAATGTCAGAAGGCTCATCGATGTGTCCCGGGCGCTGGAGGGGATGCCACGGCATGCCTCCACCCATGCGGCAGGCGTGGTGATCACCCGGGAGCCGGCGGATACCTATGTACCTCTCCAGAAGAACGATGAGGCCATTGTGACCCAGTATCCCATGACCACACTGGAGGAGCTGGGTCTGCTCAAGATGGACTTCCTGGGCCTGCGCAATCTGACGGTGATCCATGATGCCGAGGAGATGATCCGCCAGACCGTGCCGGATTTTGATATGGAAGCAGTTCCCATGGACGATGCTGCCACCTTCAAAATGCTCGGCGAGGGACACGCATTCGGCGTATTCCAGTTTGAATCGGCGGGCATGCGCAATGTCATCACCCAGCTGGGCCCGGAGTCCATTGAGGACCTTATTGCCGTGATCTCGCTCTACCGGCCCGGCCCGATGGAGTCGATTCCCCGGTATATTCGAAACCGGCACAATCCCCAGCTGGTAACCTACAAGACCCCGGAGCTGCGCCCAATTCTGGATGTGACCTATGGCTGTATTGTGTACCAGGAGCAGGTCATGCAGATCTGCCGGCAGCTGGCGGGCTATTCCTATGGACGGGCGGACTTGGTGCGCCGGGCCATGGCAAAGAAAAAGCATGATGTCATGGAAAAGGAGCGGGAGAGCTTCCTGGACGGCGCGGAACAGAACGGCATCGACCGGAAGATCGCCAATGAGATCTTTGACGAGATGAGCTCCTTTGCGTCCTATGCCTTCAATAAATCCCATGCGGCAGCCTATGCGGTGCTGGCCTACCGGACAGCTTATCTCAAATGCCACTATCCCCGGGAGTATATGGCGGCGCTGCTCACCAGTGTGCTGGACAATACCTCCAAGCTCACTGAGTACATCGGCGAGTGCCGGCGGCTGGGTATCGAAGTACTGCCGCCGTCGGTGTTTGAGAGCCAGGCGGGCTTCTCGGTAAGCGGGGACAAGATCCGGTTCGGCCTTGCCGCCATCAAGAATATCGGTGACGCAGTGATCCGGTACCTGGTGGAGGAACGGGAACGCCGTCCTTTCTCGGATCTCATGGACTTCTGCACCCGGATGCGCCAGGGCGACCTCAATAAGCGGGTGATGGAAGGGCTCATCAAGAGCGGCGCCCTGGACGGCTTCGGGTTCCGGCGCCGGCAGCTCCTGCTGGGCTATGAAGCTCTCCTGGAGAGCATCGACAAGGAGAACCGCCAGAACCTGTCCGGACAGATCAACCTCTTTGACCTGTCGGACGAGCCGGTGTCGGTGGGGAAGATCCTGCCCGAGGTGGAGGAGTTCGATCTTTTCCAGCTCCTGCAGCTGGAAAAGGAGTCCACCGGTGTCTATCTCACCGGGCATCCGCTCTCCAAGTACCGCAAGGTCATCGAGCGCCGCCGTCTGCCGGAGATCTCCTCCTTCAGCGATGAAGAGGGCCACCGGCTGGATAACCGTACCGTTACACTGGTGGCGCTGGTGGCAGTCAAAAAGCTCAAGATCACCAAGCAGAACGATACCATGGCCTTTATCACTCTGGAGGATATGACCGGCTCGATGGAGATGCTGGTTTTTCCCAAGGTGCTGGCGCTCTATTCCGCCCTGCTGCGGGAGGGCGAGGCTGTGGCAGTCACCGGGCGGCTGAGCACCCGGGAGGACGAGGAACCCAAGCTCATCTGTGAGAAGGTGGCCCACCCGGAGGAGCTCTTCACTCCGGAGGAGGCCGCCGGACGCTCGGCTGCGGGCAAACGCACCGGGCTGTTCCTGCTCTGCCCGGCGATGGAGGACCCCAGGACGGCGGAGGTACGGGAGCTGTTGGCAGCATTTCCGGGTAAAACGCCGGTTTACTTCCGGTTCCGGGACAGCGGCAAACTGCTGCTTGCCCCCAAAAATCTCTGGACCGACATCTCCGAGCCGGTGCTGCGCCGGCTGCGTACTGTCCTGGGAGAGGACTGCGTGGTCTACCGCCCATAGCGGGCTCTATATCTGCAAATCACAGAAACGGCGGTGTTCCGGCTGAATCCGGGACGCTGCCGTTTTTTCATTCTCCGGCAGGTCTGCGGCATAAGCAGACCGGAGCGGTCCATATTATAGGGGTAGCTGACAGGCTGCTTTTTTGGAATTTGGGCAGGGAGAGTGTGTGAATTATGTATCGTTTCGGCGATTTTACATCAAGAGCCAATACAGCCATCAATCTGGCGATCAAAATCTCCGGGGAACTGGGGCATACCTATGTGGGAAGCGAACATCTGCTCTGGGGGCTTTGCGGCGAGGGCAGCGGCGTTGCCTACTGCGCCCTGCAGGCCCGGCATGTGTCCGCGGGGCAGCTCAGTGAACTGCTGGTGCGCACTATCGGACGCGGGAGCCCGGTAAGCCTCACCCCGGATGACCTCACCCCCAGGAGCCGGCGCATCCTGGAACGGGCAGCGCAGCAGGCCCGGAAGAACGGCTGCGCGCTGGCTGGCACCGAGCATATCCTGGCTTCCATCCTGGCGGAGCGGGAGAGCTTTGCGGTGCGTTTTCTGGAGGAGATCGGGGTCAATGAGCGGGAGCTGCTGCGCACTGTCACCGATACGCTGGAGGGGGACGCCATGCAGCAAACATCGGAATACCGCACCCAGCGTGGATCTGCCCGGTCAGCCCGGACGCCCATTCTGGATAAGTATTCCCGGGACCTCACTGAGCTGGCAGCTGCCGGGAAGATTGATCCCGTGATCGGGAGGGAGGCGGAACTGGAGCGGGTGATGCGCATTCTCTGCCGCCGCACCAAGAACAATCCCTGCCTGATCGGTGAGGCGGGTGTGGGCAAGACCGCCATTGTGGAAGCCCTTGCCCGGAAGATCGCCGCCGGGGAGGTTCCGGACGGGCTGCGGGGCAAGCGGCTGGTATCGCTGGATCTCACTTCGATGGTGGCAGGCACCAAATACCGGGGAGATTTTGAGGACCGGGTGAAGAATGTGCTGGCGGAGGTGACCGCTGCCGGGAATGTGCTGCTCTTTATCGATGAGATCCACAATATTGTAGGCGTGGGCGCGGCCGAGGGAGCCATCGACGCCGCCAATATCCTCAAGCCGCCGCTGTCCCGGGGAGAACTGCAGGTGATCGGCGCCACCACCCTGGACGAGTACCACCGCCATATTGAAACCGACAGCGCCCTGGAGCGCCGGTTCCAGACGGTGTTGGTGGAGGAGCCGGACGAGGAATATGCCGTGCGCATCCTCGCCGGACTGCGGGAGCGCTATGAAGCCCATCACAAGGTGCGCATCCCAGATGAGTCCATCCAGACGGCGGTGCGGCTGTCTGCCCGGTATATCGGCGACCGTCTGCTGCCGGACAAGGCGCTGGATCTGCTGGATGAAGCCGCCAGCAAGGTGAGCCTGGCAGCCTTTGAGGCGCCGGAACAGCAGGAGTCGATGGAGGACCAGCTCAAGCGGCTGCTGGAGGAGAAAAACTCCGCTGTGACCCGGCAGGACTATGAGACGGCGGCGGTGCTCCGGGACGAGGAGGCACGGCTGCGGGCGGAGATGGAACTGGAAAGCCCTGAGACCGATCCCCGTCCCAAGGTGACCCCGGATGATGTGGCGGAGATCGTTTCCTCGGCATCGGGGATCGATGTCAAGAAGCTGGACGCCGAGGAGAGCCAGCGGCTGGCGCATCTGGAGGAAGCGCTTCATCAGAGCGTCATCGGACAGGAGGAGGCGGTGCGCCTGGTGGCTGCCGCAGTGCGCCGGGGTCGGGTAGGGATCGCCGACCCGGGCCGCCCCATGGGCTCCTTCCTGTTCCTGGGGCCCACCGGCGTGGGCAAGACCGAGCTCTGCCGGGCTTTGGCACGGGAGCTGTTCGGCACCGAAAAGGCCCTGATCCGGCTGGATATGTCCGAGTATATGGAAAAGCACACCGTCTCCCGGCTGGTGGGGTCGCCGCCTGGCTATGTGGGGTATGAGGAGGGCGGACAGCTCACCGAGCGGGTGCGCCGCCGTCCCTGGTGCGTGCTGCTCTTTGATGAGATGGAGAAGGCCCACCCCGATGTCTACGATCTGCTGCTCCAGGTGCTGGGAGATGGCTTCCTCACCGACTCCTCCGGACGGAAGGTGAACTTCCGCAACACCATTGTGATCCTCACCTCCAATCTGGGGGCGAGGGAGATCAGTGACAGCACCCCTCTGGGCTTTGCCTCCGGGGAGCCGGGAGCGGAGCAGCGCCGGGCCGAGATCCGCCGGGCCGCCATGGCAGAGGTACGCCGCCAGCTCCGTCCGGAATTTCTCGGGCGGCTGGATCAGATCGTGGTGTTTGATGCCCTGGGGCGGGAGGAGCTCCGGCAGATCGCCGGGCATCAGCTCCAGGATCTGGCACGGCGGGTGCTGCCGCTGGGCTGTCATTTGGAATTTGACCCGTCGCTGGTGGATTCGCTCATTGACGAAAAGGCCTGCCGGTCCTATGGAGCCCGTCCGGTACTCAAAGCCATCCGGGAGAAGGTGGAGGACCCTCTGGCAGATGCCAGCCTTGCCGGAACACTACCGGAAGGTGAGGTGCTCTGCCGCCGGGAAAATGACCGCACCGTCTTTGAGAAAATCGGTTGATTTTTCCTTTCGGTTCTGCAATAATAGGGACTATGGGAAATGTGTTCCCGCGGCGGATGGAAGATCCGTCTTTCAAATCAGACCGGGAACTCTCCCGGAAGTGAAAGGAAGATCATAACGATGATTCAGGTAGGTGCAAGTTTCGAACTCAAGACCAAGGTAACCGAGCAGAATACCGCTCTGGCTGTGGGCAGCGGCGATGTGCCGGTATTTGCCACCCCCATGATGATGGCTCTGATGGAGGGAGCGGCAGCCCAGTGTCTGGCCCAGTTCCTGGAAGAGGGCAAGACCTCGGTAGGCGGCAATATTTCCAGCTCCCATGTATCGGCTACTCCGGTGGGCATGGAAGTGCGTGCGATTGCCACCATCACAGAAGTGGACGGCAAGAAGGTCAAGTTTGCCATCGAGGCATACGATGAAGCCGGTCTCATCGGCAAGGGCGATCACCTGCGCATCATCGTCACCCGGGACCGTTTCCTCCAGGGTGCTGCTGACAAGCTCCAGAAGTAACAGGCGTTTTTGCTGCAAAAGCGCTCTCTGTGCCCACAGACGGGACAGAGGACGCTTTTTTGTCTGTGTACAGGAGGGTTGGCGCCGCCTCTTGACGGATTCCGGTTAGAGGAATATAATAAGGCTGTCTGTGAAAAATTCAGCAAAAGGGTAATCGTCAAAAGGAGAGATCAAGTTGAGCGAGATTGAAAACTGCACCCATGACTGCAGTTCCTGCGGTGAAAACTGCCCCTCCCGCAATGGAGGAGCTCCGACCAGCTTTATTGAAAAGCCCCATGAGATGAGCAGCATCCGGAAGGTAATCGGTGTTGTCAGCGGCAAGGGCGGCGTAGGCAAGTCGATGGTGACTTCCATGCTGGCTGTTCTGGCAAACCGCCGCGGCTACAACAGCGCTGTACTGGACGCTGATGTAACCGGTCCGTCCATTCCCAAGGCATTCGGCATTCATGAGAGAGCCACTGGCGGCGAGTGGGGTATGTTCCCGGCTCGTTCCAAGATGGGCATTGAAGTGATGTCTGTGAATATGCTGCTGGAAAATGAGACCGACCCCGTGATCTGGCGCGGTCCGATCATTGCCGATGTGGTCAAGCAGTTCTGGACCACTGTAATCTGGAGCGATGTGGACTTCATGTTCGTGGATATGCCTCCAGGAACCGGTGATGTACCGCTGACTGTATTCCAGTCCATTCCGCTGGATGGCATCATCATTGTGGCTTCTCCCCAGGAGCTGGTATCGGTAATCGTGGAGAAGGCTGTTAACATGGCAAAGATGATGAATATCCCGATCCTGGGTCTGGTGGAGAACATGAGCTACCTGACCTGTCCGGACTGCGGCAAGCAGATCAAGCTGTTCGGCGAGAGCCATATCGATGAGATCGCTGAGAAGTACGGCGTACCGGTACTGGCAAAGATTCCGGTTGACCCGGCTCTGGCAAAGGCAGTGGATGCTGGTGCCGTAGAGCTGTTTGAGGGCGACTGGATGGACGGTGCTATGGACCGTCTGGAGACCCTGTAAGGAGGAACCTGTATGTCCGCTGAGATGGAGGAGAAGAAGATCCAGGCCGAGGAGGCTGTCAAGGCTCCGGAAAAGGACCCGGATCACTGGCGTGAGCCCGCTGCAGAACCCTACTGCAAGCTGGATTGTGCCAACTGTCCGCACCCCTGTCACTTCTGATTGGGGAGAGCGGCCGGCTTTCTGCAAACTGACGCGTGCCATCCGCTGGTTGGCGCGCGTTTTTGCGCATAAATACCCTTTGCAGAATCAGAATAAATGTGCTATACTAAACAAGTGGATTTTCCCGGTGGTGTCTGCCGCCGGAAAACAGGCTGTCCCGCTTCGGACGGGACCGGCATCGACTATCAGGAGGAAACTGTAATGGATATGGAAATGAGCATGGATATTATTGAGATGGCCCGTGACCTGGGCCGTGCGCTGCAGGCAGATGAGAAGTACCAGCGCTATGTGAATGCCACTCTGGAAAATGACAAGGACCAGGTGCTGCAGGATCTGATCGGCAAGTTCAACACCCTGCGGGTGGACATCAACCGTGAGATCTCCAAGTCTGAGAAGGATCAGGAGAAGATCGCCCGTCTGGACTCCGAGTTCAAGACCACCTATCGTCTGATCATGGAGCGTCCCGGCATGATGGAATACAATGCTGCCAAGAGCGACCTGGACGGTCTGGTACAGTTTATCAACCAGATCATCGTAGGCAGCGCCAACGGTCAGGACCCCGATAACATTCAGCAGTCCACTGGCTGCACCGGCAGCTGCTCGTCCTGCTCTGGCTGCGGCAACTGATCCGGCGTCAAGCAATAGAGTCTGACGGTTTTACCGTTATGTGGCGGCTTGGGACCACAGAATGACAGGGACCACAGCGGCCCTGCGCATTCCGGTTCCAGCCGCTTTTTATTATCGATTTCAGGAGGCAGACCATGGCCAAATTATCCCCGATGATGGAGCAGTATTTCCGCATCAAGGAACAGCATAAGGATCATATCCTCTTTTACCGTCTGGGCGACTTCTATGAGATGTTCTATGACGATGCCATTCTGGCGTCCAAGGAACTGGAACTGACCCTCACCGGACGGGACTGCGGTCAGGAGGAGCGTGCGCCCATGTGCGGCGTACCCTATCACAGCTGTGAAGGATATATCGCCCGGCTGATCAAAAAAGGATACAAAGTTGCCATCTGTGAGCAGATGGAGGACCCCCGGCTTGCCAAGGGCGTGGTCAAGCGGGAGGTGATCCGGGTTGTCACCCCGGGTACCCTGGTGGAGACCAGTATGCTCGATGAGGGACAGAATAACTTCATCGCCTCCATCTGTCCGGAGGGGGAGCAGTATGGCCTGGCAGTGGCGGATATTTCCACTGGTGAGATCCATGCCGCCCAGTTCACTGACCCCGATGACAGCACCCTCAAGAATGAACTGTCCCGGTTTGCCCCCAATGAGATCGTATTCCATCCGGCCTTCCTGGATAAGAAGGAGATGGCAGAGTTTATCCGCAACCGCCTCTCCTGCTGCGCTGAATGCCTGCGGGAGGAGCAGTATGACTTCTCCGAAGCCCAGCGCCGGGTGCTGGAACAGTTCGGCAAGAGCGACCTTTCGGAGCTTTCGCTGGATCAGCGCCCGCTGGCAGTACAGGCCATCGGCGGCCTGCTGGACTACCTCACCGAAACCCAGATGAACGGTGTGGATCGTCTGGTGTCGCTGGATCTGTACAGCGAAAGCCAGTTCATGGCGCTGGATCTCACTGCCCGGCGCAATCTGGAGCTCACCGAGACCATGCGCACCGGCGAAAAGAAGGGCACCCTTCTGTGGGTGCTGGACCGTACCCGCACTGCCATGGGCAAGCGCCTGATCCGCCAGTATGTGGAGCAGCCGCTGCTCAGCCCGGCAGTGATCGGACGGCGTCTGGATGCTGTGGACGAGCTCTATCAGGATACCATGCTCCGGGATACAGTCCGGGAGCGGCTGGGCGGCATCTATGATATGGAACGCCTGATGACCAAGATCGTGTTCGGCAACTGTACTCCCCGGGATGTGCGCACTTTCGGAGCGGCAATCGCTGCCCTTCCGGCGCTGCGCTCCTGCCTGGAGGGGACAAAGAGCCGCTTCCTCCGGGAGATCTATCAGGAGATGGATGAGCTCACCGACATAGCCGACCGCATCGGACGGGCCATTGTGGATGATCCGCCCATCACCCTGAAGGACGGTTTTGTGATCCGGGATGGGTACAGTGCCGAGCTGGACGAGGTCCGCAGCCTGGTGACCGGTTCCCGGGAGTACCTGGCGGGCATCGAGAGCCGGGAGCGGGAACGCACCGGCATCAAGAACCTGCGCATCGGCTATAACAAAGTCTTTGGCTATTACATAGAGGTGACCAAATCCAATCTGGAACTGGTTCCGGCGGACTATATCCGCAAGCAGACCCTCTCCACCGGCGAACGGTATATCACCGAGGAGCTCAAAGATCTGGAGGGGCGGATTCTCACTGCCAGTGAGAAGATGCTCACCATGGAAAGCGAGCTGTTCCGGGAGCTGCGGGAGTTCATCTCCGGGCACCTGTTCCGTATCCAGCGCACCGCAGGTGCTGTGGCCCGGCTGGATGTGTTTGCGTCCTTTGCGGAGTCTGCCATGCAGAACGGCTATGTCCGTCCCATGGTGGACCTCTCCGGCGTGATCCGCATCGAAGACGGACGGCATCCGGTGGTGGAACAGCTGCTGGACGGCGGTCAGTTTGTGGCGAATTCCCTCTACCTTGACCGGGGAGAGAACACCGTCGCCATTATCACCGGCCCGAATATGGCGGGTAAGTCCACCTATATGCGCCAGTGTGCCCTTATTGTGCTGATGGCGCAGATCGGCTGTTTTGTGCCGGCAAGAAGCGCGTCCATCGGCATTGTGGACGGCATCTATACCCGGGTGGGCGCCTCGGACGACCTGGCAACCGGTCAGTCCACCTTCATGGTGGAGATGAACGAGGTGGCGGACATTCTCAAGAATGCCACCCGGGACAGCCTGCTGATTCTCGATGAGATCGGGCGGGGCACTTCCACCTATGACGGCATGAGCATTGCCCGGGCCGTGATCGAGTATATCGCCGATAAGAAGAAGCTCGGCGCCAAGACGCTGTTTGCCACCCATTACCATGAGCTCACCGTGCTGGAGGACAGCATCGTGGGCATCCGCAACTTCAATATCGCCTGCCGGAAGCGGGGAGAGGAGATCATCTTCCTGCGCAAGATCGTTCCCGGCGGCGCGGACGAGAGCTACGGCATCGAGGTATCCAAGCTGGCGGGAATTCCGGATGAGATCATCCGCCGGGCGTTTGAGATCCTCGGGGCGCTGGAGTCGGGCAATCCGGTGAACGAGCGCCGGAGCCGTCAGCCCCGGAAGCCGGCAGCGGAGGACCAGCTCACCCTGGCAGCCTATGAAAAGAGCCCGGTGGAACGGGAGCTGGAAAAGATCGACGTGGACAGCCTGTCGCCCCGGGAGGCGCTGACCCGTCTGTATGAACTCAAGGCATTTCTGCGCAAGTAACGCGTGTTAAGGAGGGGAAACTCCCATGACCAAACGAATCCATGTGCTGGAGCCGCAGGTAGCGGAGCTTATTGCCGCCGGTGAGGTGGTGGAGCGTCCGGCTTCCATCGTCAAGGAGCTGCTGGAAAACGCAGTGGACGCCGGGGCGCAGAAGATCACCATCGAGATCAAAAACGGTGGTATTTCCTATATCCGTGTCACCGATGACGGCGGCGGCATCGAGAAGGACGACCTTCCCGCGGCCTTTGTGCGCCATGCCACCAGCAAGGTGCGCACTGCGGCGGATCTCGAGCAGATCGGGTCGTTTGGCTTCCGGGGAGAGGCACTCGCGTCCATCGCCGCAGTGTGTAAAGTAGAAGTCCTTTCCAGGACTCCGGAGAGCATCTCCGGCGGACGGTATGTGATCCATGGCTCCCAGGAGGTGGATTTCTCCGATGCCGGCTGTCCGGTGGGAACCACCATCGTGGTGCGGGACGTGTTCTTCAATACCCCGGCCCGGATGAAGTTCCTCAAGAAGGACAGCACCGAGGCGGGCACCATTGCCAATATCGTGGACAAGATCGCCCTGGCAAATCCCCAGATCTCCTTCCGGTTTATCCGGGACGGGCAGGTCAAGCTGAACACTCCCGGCAACGGGGATCTGCTGTCGGTGATCTATGCGGTGTACGGCAAGGAGTTTGCCGCTGATATGATCCCGGTGAACTACACCCATGAGTTTGTGACAGTGAGCGGCTTTATCTGCCGACCCACTGCCAGCCGTTCCACCCGGAGCATGCAGAATTTCTTCATCAACTCCCGGTATGTGCGTTCCCGCACCTGTATGGCAGCGCTGGAGGAGGCCTACAAGTCCTCCATTATGACCGGCAAGTTCCCCGCCTGTGTGCTGAACGTGCAGATCCCTTTCAATACGGTGGATGTGAATGTCCACCCTGCCAAGATCGAGGTGCGCTTCTCCAACGAGCGCCCGGTCTTTGACGCAGTCTACCGGGGCTGCAAGGAGGCGCTGGGTACCGCCGGCGAAGCGGATTTTCTCCCCAAGGAGGAGCCGCCCAAGGCTGCACCCAGTCCCTTTGCGCTCAAGGACTTTGACCACACCGGCATGCAGCAGCGTATGACAGCGGCAGAGTACCGCAGCATGACCTCCGGCTCCCGGGAAAACCGCCCGGCGGCAAAGCCTGCCCCGGAGGCTCAGCGGAATGGCAGCCTTACCCTGCGGTCGCCCGGACTGGGGGAGGCGATGGAGGTCCTGCGGGAGCACCGTGCCGCATCGCCTGCGGGCAGCAGCTTCACTCCCCGGGAGAGTCGTCCGGCCTACACGCCCCAGGTCAAAACCTTCCTGGAGCCGGAAAAGCCGGCGCAGCCCGCCCGGAGTTCCGAGCCGGAGCCTGTCCGCATGCCTTCAAAGCCGGATAAGCCGGCTGAACCGGTGCGCCCGGCGATGGCTCAGGAGAAGGCAGAACCACCGGCACCGGCTGCGGCCCCGACCGTTCTCCTGACCGACGATACCGAGGAACAGGTGACCGACTACCGCATTCTGGGGGAGCTGTTCGGCACCTATATTATGGTGGAGTACAAGGACACTTTTGTGCTGATTGACAAGCATGCGGCACACGAGCGCATTCTCTATAACCGCCTGTGCCGGGAAACCAGCCTGGGCCAGCGGCAGATCCTGCTGGCGCCGGTGCCGGTGACTCTTTCCCGCCAGGAGTACGACGCGGCGCTCCGGGGGCTTCCGGCCTTTGAGCAGATCGGCTTCTTGCTGGAGGACTTCGGCAACGGCACAGTGCTGGTGCGGGAGATTCCCACCATGCTGCCGCTGGACGATGTCACCGGGGCAGTCCAGGAGGCCGCAGCCAAGCTGGCAGACGGACAGCAGCAGATGCTCCCCGAAACGGTGGACGAGCTGCTCCATTCGGTGGCCTGCAAGGCGGCAATCAAGGCCCATGACACCACCACTCTGCCGGAGATGGCACAGCTGGTGGAAGTGATCCGTCAGGATCGGGATGTGCGGTTCTGTCCGCACGGACGCCCGGTGTCGGTGACCATAACCCGGTCGGAACTGGAACGAAAATTCGGAAGGTTGGTTTGATGCAGTTGCAGACAGTACCCAATGAACAGGAAAAAATCCCGCTTCTGGTGATTGCCGGACCCACGGCGTCAGGCAAGACGAAGCTCTCCATTGACCTGGCAAAGCGGTTTGACGGGGAGATTGTTTCGGCGGATTCCATGCAGATCTACAAGAAGATGACCATCGGAACCGCTAAGCCTACTCCGGAGGAGATGGACGGGATTCCCCATCATCTCATCGACTTTGTGGAGCCGGGGGAGAGCTTCTCGGTGGCGGAGTATGTGGAACTGGCCCGGAAGGTGATCGCTGAGATCCATGCCCGGGGCAAGCTTCCCATTGTGGTGGGCGGAACCGGCCTCTATATCTCCTCGCTCATCGACAATGTGGAGTTTGCGGAGACTGGCTCCAGCCTGGAGATCCGGGAGAAATACAAGAAAATGGCGGAAGAAGAGGGCAAGGCTGCTGTTCTGGAAAAGCTGCGTGAGGTGGACCCGGAAACAGCCGCATCCCTCCATGAGAACAACATCGGACGGGTGATCCGGGCACTGGAGCTCTATGAGCTGACCGGAATGCCCATGTCCCGGCACAAGGAGCTCTCCAAGCGCCATCCGTCGCCCTATCGGCTCTGCTGTCTGGCGCTGGATTACCGCAGCCGCCAGACCCTCTACGACCGCATCAACCTGCGGGTGACCAAGATGGTGGAGGAAGGGCTTCTGGAGGAGGCCAGGGAGCTGATGGCGTCCGGGTATTCGGCAACGGCAGCCCAGGCCATCGGCTACAAGGAGCTGATCCCCTGGCTGGATGGCGAAGCCCCTCTGGAGGACTGTCTGGAGCGCATCCGGATGCAGTCCCGGCGCTATGCTAAGCGGCAGCTTACCTGGTTCCGGCGGGACGAGCGCATCCATTGGTTCTTCCCGGACGATTACAGTGATTATGATAATCTCTACAAAAATGTTGTGGATTATATAGAAAAAACTGCTCTGTTATGCTATACTAAAAGTTAATTGCACAGCCTGTTGATCCGGATTTTCCGCTTCTGACAGGAGTCCGGCCCATTCGGCAAAAATCGACCGGACCAGCGCTGTGCGGTATCTTTTCAGTCACGGAGAGTTTCGATGAAAAGTGATCGCTTTATCATTCAGACCATCTCAGTTGTCATCTGTCTGTTCCTGATTGTCTATGTATCATTCCATTCGGTCAATCTGGATTCCCAGCCCTATCAGACCGAGGTGGCACTGACCTATACCATCTCAGACAGCGTGGAGGCCTCGGGCGTGATCATCCGGGAGGAACAGCTCATCAGCGGACAAGCCTCCGGCGGCGTCGTGAGCTATCAGCAGAGCGATGGCACTGTGGTCCGGGAGGGTTCGGTCATTGCAGAGGTTTACAGTTCCTCCAGTGATATTTCGATCCGCCGTCAGATCCGGGCGCTGGAGGAGCAGATCACCGCTCTGCAGAAGGTATCGGATGCCCGCAGCGCGGAATACAGCAGTACCGAAACGGTCAACCGGCAGATCAACTCGGAGATCGATGACTATATCGCCCTGGTACACCAGGGACAGATCAGCAGCATTTCCGAGAACAAGAACGAACTGCTCTACCTGCTCAGCCAGAAGGATGTCATCATGGGGGAGACCGAGAGCTATGAATCCCGGATCACCCAGCTCCAGTCCGAGGTGGACTCGCTCACTTCCCAGCTGTCGGGCAGCCTGGTGCAGTACACCAGCCCGGAGATCGGCTATTTTGCCCGTATGACCGATGGTTATGAAAGCGTCCTCACACCGGACAGCATCGAAACCATGACGGTGGAACAGATCCGGAACTTCTCCCAGGAGAAGGTGGTGTTTGATAACTCCACTCTCGGCAAGATCGTCACCGACCACCACTGGTATTATGCGGCGGTTCTTCCCAAATCCGATTCTGAGAAATTCATCGTTGGGGATACCGTGTACCTCAACTTCAATATGTACAATATCACCCAGATCCCGTTCACGGTGGAGGAAGTCCGCACCGATGACAGCGATCCGGATAACTGTATGGTTCTGATGAGCACCAGCCACATGGTGCCGGAACTGCTGATGGTGCGCAACCCTTCGGTTCAGATCGACTTCACCTCCTATACCGGCCTGCGCATTCCGGCCAAGGCCAAGCGGTACGAAGGACAGCAGGTGGGCGTTTATGTGCTGGACGGCGATGTGGTACGCTTCAAGACCATCAATATCATCTATGAAAACAGTGAGTTCATTCTCTGCGGAGCCAACTCCGATCTGGAGCGGCCCCTGGAGATTTATGATCAAGTGATAGTAGAAGGGACTGACTTAAGCGATGGAAAACCTGTTGGATAGTAAAAAGGAGATCTTTGCGCATCTTGATACGATCTACGCAAACATCGAAAAGGCAGCGGCGGTGTCCGGTCGGAAGAAGGAGGACATTCAGCTGATGGCTGTCACAAAGACTGTGGAGCCGGAACGGGTGAACATGGCGATTGAATATGGTGTCCGGCTGCTGGGCGAGAACCGTGCCCAGGAACTGGTATCCAAGTATGACAGCTACAACAAGGACGGCGTGGACATCCACTTCATCGGTACCCTGCAGACCAATAAGGTCCGTCAGATCATTGACAAGGTATCGCTGATCCAGTCGGTAAACAGTCTGCATCTTGCCAAGGAGATCGACCGTCTGGCTGGCAGCCGTCTGGGTCACCCCATGGATATTCTCATTGAGATCAATATCGGTGATGAGGAATCCAAGTCGGGTATTTCCTATAAGGAAGCGGAGCCGCTCATTCTGGAAGCAGCTGCCATGCCCAATCTGCATGTACGCGGACTGATGTGCATCCCGCCGATCTGTGAGGACCCGGCAGAACTGGAGCGCTATTTTGAAAAAATGCACCGGTTATTTGTTGACATGAAAGAAAAAAACATAGATAATGTCAATATGGACTTTTTGTCTATGGGCATGTCGGGCGATTACGAAGCGGCGATCCGTCAGGGAGCCAACATTGTGCGGATCGGTTCGGCGCTGTTCGGCAAGCGAATCTATAAGGAGAAATAAAGAGTATGGGTGTAATGGATAAGTTCAAGAGTTTCATCGGCGTTCCGGACGATGAATTCTACGATGAGGAAGATGATTTCGATTTCATCGGCAATCGTTCCAACGACCGTGATGATGACTATGATGACCCGAAATCGAGAGGTGCTGGTATGCCGGATCTGGGCGATATTCCTACCAAGAAGAACAAAGTAGTCAATATTGCAGCTACAACACAGCTGCAGGTGGTACTGGTAAAGCCGGAGCGTTTTGAAGATGCCAGCTATATTGCCGACCATCTCAACGACAAGCGTACCGTGGTACTGAATCTGGAGAGTGCCTCCAAGGAAGTATCCCGTCGTCTGATCGACTTCCTCAGCGGTGTAGCTTATGCCAACGAGGGTCAGATCAAGCGTGTGGCTGCCTCCACTTATATCATTACTCCCCGCAATGTGGACTTTATGGGAGATCTGCTGGACGAGCTGGAAAACAATGGCGTATACTTCTGATCTGCCGCTTTCTGCTCTGTCCGGGGAAGAAAAACTGTTTCTGGAACGCATCCGGGATCTGGTGACGCTCTGCGATCAGCGGGGCATCCCCAGATTTTCGGCGTTTCTTGATGAACGCCAGCAGCGGATCGCACTTTCCGCCGGCTCCCTTCCCGGGGTGACCTGTGGATTCTGGGGCGGCTTCCCTGACGCAGAACGGAAGATGTTTTATGCGCTTCCGGACTACTGTTCACCGGAAGATGAATCACTCTATCCCATCCGGATCATCACAGCGGAGTTCCCGCGGCAGTATGCCCTGACGCACCGGGATTTTCTCGGCGCGCTGATGAATCTGGGGCTGCGCCGGGAGGCCATCGGGGATATCCTGGTGGGCGAGGGGAGAGCCGTGCTGTTTCTCTGGGAAACAGTGGCGGATCTGGTCCTTTCCGAGCTTTCCAAAGCCGGTCGGGTGGGCCTCAGGCTCACTGAAGGCCGTCCGGAGGAACTGCCGGCAGCCCATTCCTTCCAGGAGATCGCCGGAACCGTGAGCTCCATGCGGCTGGACTGTGTAGCGGCACTGCTGATCCGGGAGAGCCGGGAAACCACCGCCCGTCTGATCCGCAGCGGCCTGGTAACCGTCAATTCCGCCGTGGAGGAATCGGTGTCATTCCAGATCCATGCCGGGGATAAGATTGCGGTGCGGGGGCATGGCAAGTTCCGGATCAGTGAGATCGGTGCTCCCACCAAAAAGGACAGATTGCACATTACCTGTCAGAAATATATATAACAGGAGGCAAGCAGGACAATGACTTCGAAGGACATTGCATCGAAAAAATTTGAAAAGGCCAAGGGATTTGGCGGCTATAAGATCGATGATGTGGAAGATTTCATGGATCGGGTCGCTGAATATGTCGAGCAGCTGGAAAATGAAAAGCGGGATATGGAAAAGAAGCTCGCCGTGCTTGCCGATAAGCTGGAAGAATACCGTGCAGATGAGGACAGCCTCCGCACTGCACTTCTGGGGGCTCAGAAGCTGGGTGACAGCGTAATCAAGGAGTCCAAGACCAAGGCAGAGATCATTCTCCGGGATGCCAATATCAAGGCGGAGAAGATCATCGGGGACGCTCATCTCAAGGCAGATGAGGAACAGCGCCGGCTGGAGAGCATCAAGCGCTCGGTTTCCGAGTTCAAGAAGGACATCATTGCCCTGTACCGCGGACATCTGGAGACCATCATCAGCACCATTCCGGAAATGGATGTAAAGCCGGAAGCTCCGGAAGCAGAGGCTGCTGATGAGCCCGAGGAGCCCACTGTACAGCTGGACCGTGCGGAAGCCGCACCGGCTCCGGCAGAAGCTGCTGCTCCTTCGGATACCCTGGAATTCACTGTAACCTCGGATGAGGACGAAGAGGAACCGGAAACTGTGCCGGTATCCAGAGAACCCAGCCTCCAGACTGCCGGAACCATCCGGGTTCTGAGCACCGAAGAGGAAGAAGTACGGGAATCCAAGTTCGGCCCGCTGCGTTTCGGCGATAAATTCAGCCTGACACGCACGGATGAACACCCGGCCAAACGCAGACGGTAACGCCTGTTTTTATCATATTATTTCAATAAATCAAAGGGAGAGTTACACAACCATGGCGCAGGATTACAACAAGACCTTGAATCTGCCGCAGACCGACTTTGCAATGCGTGCTTCGCTGCCGCAGCGTGAGCCGGGTATGCTGGCTGAATGGAACGAGGAGAATCTATACCAGAAGATGGTAGACCGCAATGAGGGCAAGCCCACTTATATTCTGCATGACGGCCCTCCGTACGCCAACGGTGATATCCATCTGGGTACCGCTCTGAACAAGGTGCTCAAGGATATGATCGTCCGCTCCAAGAATATGACCGGCTATCAGTCCCCCTATATCCCTGGCTGGGATACCCACGGACTGCCCATTGAGCTCAAGGCTCTGAAGAAGGTCGGCGTTACAGCGGATATTTCTCCTCTGGAACTGCGTCAGCACTGCAAGGATTTTGCTCTTTACTATATGGACAACCAGCGCACCCAGTTCAAGCGTCTGGGTGTTCTGGGCGATTTTGACAACCCGTATCTGACCCTCCGTCCGGAGTTTGAAGCCCGTCAGGTGGAGATCTTCGGCGAGATGGCAAAGAAGGGTTACATCTACAAGGGCCTGAAGCCGGTACATTGGTGCTCGCACTGCGGCACTGCCCTGGCTGAGGCTGAAATTGAGTATGCCGATGATCCCTGCTATTCGGTTTATGTCAAGTTTGAAGTAACCGACGACAAGGGTAAGCTGTTCTCCATGGGCGCTGTGCCTGGCAAGACCTATGTGGTGATCTGGACTACAACCACCTGGACCCTGCCGGCAAACGTTGCCATCTGCCTGGGACCCAACTTTGACTATGCACTGCTCAAGGCAAACCGGGAAGGCGAGACTGAGTACTATGTAGTTGCCAAGGAGCTGGCTGCCAATGTAATGCAGGAAGCCGGCATCGAGGAATATGAGATCATCGGTACTGTCAAGGGCAGCGAGCTGGAGTATGTGGAGTGTGCCCATCCGTTCCTGGACCGCAAGTCCATCCTGATCCTCGGCGATCATGTTACTCTGGACAGCGGTACCGGCTGCGTTCACACCGCTCCCGGACATGGTATGGACGACTTTATGGTCGTAACCCAGCACTATCCTGAGATCCCCTTCACTGTTCCGGTGGATTCCGAAGGCCGTATGACCGAGGAAGCCGGATTCTCTGCCGGCCTGACCACTGACGAGGCCAGCAAGGTGATTGCCAAGCACATCCATGAGAGCGGACATCTGCTGGCTACCAAGAAGCTGCGTCACCAGTATCCGCACTGCTGGCGCTGCAAGGAGCCGATCCTGTTCCGTGCCACAGAACAGTGGTTCTGCTCGGTGGATCACTTCAAGGATGAGGCTGTACAGGCTGTCAAGAATGTCAAGTGGATTCCCGGCTGGGGCGAAGAGCGCATGACCCAGATGGTACAGGAGCGTGCCGACTGGTGTATTTCCCGTCAGCGCAACTGGGGTGTTCCGATCCCGGTATTCTACTGCAAGAAGTGCGGCAAGTACCACATTGACGATGCCAGCATCAAGGCCGTAGCGGATCTGTTCCGCAGAGAGGGCTCGGATGCCTGGTACAAGTATTCCGCTGAGGAGATTCTGCCCAAGGGTACAACCTGTAAGTACTGCGGCGGCACTGAGTTCACCAAGGAAACCGACATCATGGATGTATGGTTTGACTCGGGTGTAACCCATGCGTCGGTACTGATGGACCGTCTGGGCAAGTGGCCCTGCGACCTCTACCTGGAGGGTGCTGACCAGTTCCGCGGCTGGTTCCAGTCTTCGCTGCTGACCGCTGTGGCCTGGAAGGGTCAGGCTCCTTATAAGGCAGTCTGCTCCTGCGGCTGGGTTGTAGATGGTCAGGGCCGCAAGATGAGTAAGTCCCTGGGCAATGGTATTCTGGCTCAGGAAGTTGTGGATGAGTACGGTGCAGATATTCTGCGTCTGTGGGTTGCATCCTCGGATTACCATGCAGATATCCGTATCTCCAAGGAGATCCTCAAGCAGCTCTCGGAAGTATACCGCAAGATCCGCAACACTGCCCGGTATATCCTCGGCAACCTCTTCGACTTCAATCCCGATACCGACAGCGTAGCCTATGAGGACCTGATGGAAGTAGACCGCTGGGCTCTGGCTAAGATGAATGATCTGGTCAAGGTAGCACGGGAAGCCTATGACAGCTTCGAGTTCCATGACATCTATCATGGCGTATACAACTTCTGTATCGTAGATATGTCCAACTTCTATCTGGACATCATCAAGGATCGTCTGTATACTGAGGCTGCACATTCTCTGTCCCGTCGGGCGGCACAGACCACCATTTACCGAATTCTGCGGGATCTGACCCTGGTTCTGGCTCCTGTCCTGGCCTACACTGCGGATGAGATCTGGAAGTCGATGCCGAAGAGCAGCACACTCAACTGCGAGCATCCGGTTCTCAACGATATTCCTGAGTATGATCCCAGCCTGTCTGGTCAGGAATTCATGGCAAAGTGGGATCGCATCCATGCTGTGCGTGACGATGTCAACAAGGCTCTGGAGCTGGCTCGAAATGAGAAGATGATCGGTAAGAGCCTGGAAGCCAAGGTTGTACTGCACTGCTCGGATGAGGTTCTGGCTCTGCTGGAGCCTGTGGCAGAGGATCTGCCGATGGTATTCATCACTTCGCAGGTAGAGCTGCAGAAGGGCGGAGAAGCTGCCTTCACCGGCGAAGTTGCCGGCCTGGGCGTTACTGTAATGCCTGCTGAAGGCGAAAAGTGCGAACGCTGCTGGGCTTACCGCGGTGATATTGGTGCCGATCCGGCCCATCCGACTCTGTGTGCCCGCTGCGCCAAGGCAATCAGCGAATAATCAAGCAATACTGATATTTCAAAACGACAAATACGGCAAGTGATAACAGCTTGCCGTATCTTGTTATTGGAGGACTTATGGCAGGACTTAAATTTGTTGTCTTTATTCTGGTACTGATGGACCAGCTTTTCAAACTCTGGGCTTATAATGTCACCGCAATGACCGATTTCAACATTATCCCTGGCGTGTTCCGGATCAGCTATGTGGAGAACTACGGTGCGGCATTCAATCTGTTCACCGGTTCCCGCTGGCTGCTCATCGGCGTGACTGGCGTGCTGCTGCTGATTATCGGTTATCTGATCTTTGGCAAGAAGATCACCGACGAGACTCTTCTCTCCGGCCTGAGCATGATTCTGGCTGGCGGTCTCAGCAACCTGATCGACCGTATTCTGCGGGGTTATGTGGTTGACTGTCTGGACTTCACCCAGCTGATCAATTTCCCGGTATTCAACTTTGCGGATGTCTGTGTTGTAATGGGCGCAGCCATGCTGATCTATTATGTACTCATTGAGGAGCCGAAGAAGAAAAAGAAGGCTGCCGCCGCAGTTGAGGAGCAGGGAAACTAAGTGGAACAGCTGAGTTTTCCCATTGGAGCAGAGCTGGATCAGAGCCGTGTGGATGCAGCCGCAGCTGAACTGACCGGGCGTACCCGATCCCAGGTTCAGGCGCTGATTGCCGATGGTCTGGTGACCGTGGACGGCAAGCCGGTGCAGAAAAATACCCGGCTGAAAGCAGGGCAGGAGCTGGCAATTTCCATTCCTGACCCGGTGGAGCTGGCAGCAGTTCCGCAGGATATTCCGGTGGACATCGTCTATGAGGACGAGAGCGTCATTGTGGTAAACAAGCCAAAGGGTATGGTGGTGCATCCGGCGCCGGGTAATCCCGATGGCACCTTGGTGAATGCCCTGCTGTGGCATTGCCGGGGAAAGCTCTCCTCCATCAATGGTGTGATCCGCCCTGGAATCGTGCACCGTATTGATCGGGATACCAGCGGTTTGCTGCTGGTGGCAAAGACCGATCAGGCGCATCTCTCCCTGTCGGAGCAGATCAAGGCCCACAGCTGTGACCGGGTGTATCAGGCGGTGGTCTATGGGCGCATGAAGGAGCCGGAGGGCCGGGTGGATGCTCCCATCGGGCGCAATCCACTGGAGCGCAAGGAGATGTGTGTCACAGCCAAGAATTCCAAGGAAGCAGTCACCAATTATCGGGTGCTGCAGGAGTATGAGGGATTTTCCCATCTGGAGCTCCGGCTGGAAACGGGTCGTACCCATCAGATTCGGGTTCACATGGCTTATCTGGGGCATCCGGTAGCCGGAGATCCGGTCTATGGCCCGAAAAAGGTGATCAAGAGCCTGGAAGGGCAGTGCCTCCATGCCAAGAGCATTGCGTTTGATCATCCGGTCACAGGGGAGCGGATGCGCTTCGACAGTGAACTCCCCGCTTATTTTACCGATTTTCTGCGGACCCTGCGTCCGCTGTAAGACAGCATCAACCAGAACCGGAAAGGAGTCGTTATGGGTTACAAACTCTCGGATATTTATCTGTTCAGCGATTTTGATGGAACGCTCCACAGTGCGACAGAGGGGATTCCCCAGCGCAATCTGGACGCATTGCAGCGCTTTGTGCAGAAGGGCGGACATTTTGGTCTGGCAACTGGTCGGGCACCTTTCTCCGCAAAGGAGTTCCTGCATCTGCTGCCGATCAATTCGCCTTGTCTGTGTGTCAATGGCGGTGCTGTGTATGATATGCAGAAGGACGAGTACATCTATACCGACTTCCTGCCGGAACAGGCAAGAGATTACATCGAAAAGATCCTGAGCAGCTATCCCGAGCTGGACACCGCTGTTCTGACCGATCAGGCCTATTATTATGTGGCTGATCCGGAACTGGCAGCTGGTCGGATGAAGCTGCAGAACTATACAGTGAATCCCTATATGCGTCAGCCGATGGAAGGGAACTGGTTCAAGGCAACTTTCAATTGCCGGGGCGATGACGCACGCCGGTATACCGACCTGCTCAATAGCCGGGGCTGGGAGGGAGTACGTTTCACCTGTTCGGACAGCTACTTTATTGAGATGCTCCCGGTGGATACCTCCAAGGGCAACGCCATCCGGAAGATGTGCGAACGCCTGGGCATCAATATCGATCAGACCGTAGCAGTCGGGGACTATTACAACGACATCGAGATGTTTGAGGCCGCCGGCTTCTCTGCCTGTGTGGCTGGAGCGCCGGAGGAGATCAAACAGCTGGTGGATAAAGTTCTGGTGAGCTGTGAGGAAGGTGCTGTGGCCCAGCTGATCGAACTGCTGGAAGCCAAATACGAGGGCTGATAAATCCCTATGAAAAAAGAAGCCGGTAACGGCTTCTTTTTTGTTTTGCATTGGACACAGAGTGTTGCCGAAGCAGGGCAAGGAAATCCTGAGTCCAATAGACACAAGGCGGTCCCATCGGAGAGAGACCCATCACATGCCGCAGGACTATGGACGCAAGATCAGCTCCGGGCGGTCTGCGATTCCGAAATAGACAATCCGATCTTCTGGATTGATCTGCCCGGGGCGTGTCCGACAGAAGGCATAGTGACCTGTCCGCTTTGCATAGAATGCAGGGAGGAGGGGACAGGATGCGTCGGTACTGGCAATACAAACAGAGGTGGCGGCAGATCTCCGGCTTCCGGCGGTGGCTGCTGCCAGGGATTCTGATCGGAGCGCTTCTCTTCCGTGGTGTGGCAATGGCAGAGGAGAGCCGGAAACCGGACTTCAGCTCTCTGCCTGTCCCGGATTATGCGACCATGGCACCGATCACCATCAACTATCCGCTTACCCCTCCGCTCAGCGGGAAAATCACATCGGGGTTCGGGTACCGGCTCCATCCGGTGACTGGTGAACGGGATTTCCATACGGGAATTGACATTGCCGCTGCCGAGGGTACACCGGTTGTGGCGGCATTGCCCGGCACAGTCACAGAAGTCGGCTATGATGGCATCTATGGAAACTATGTGCGGATGAGTCACGGTACCAATATTGAAACCCGGTATTGTCATTGCAGTGAAATTCTGGTGGAGGAGGGGAGCCAGCTCCGGGAAGGGGAGCGTATTGCGCTGTCCGGAAGCACCGGCATGACAACAGGAGCACACCTGCACTTCGAGGTGCTGGCGGATGGGCTGTTGGCTGACCCAGCATCTGTCCTGGAGGTGCATCACGATGCTTGAACTGCACATCGGACGGCTGCGCTTCTGCTTTGGGTTTTCCTTTTTCCTCCTGCTGGCAGTGGTATGCCGTTGGCAGGCTGGTTCCATGCTGCTGCTCTCCTTTTTGGCAATTCTGCTGCATGAGATAGGCCATTTATTGGCTATGCTGCTGACAAAAACAGCTGTAAAGTTTATAAACTTTACAGCTTTTGGCGTCCATATTGTCCGCTCTGCCGTGCAGTTTGTGCCTCCGTTGCGGCTGGTAGTGGTCTATCTGGCTGGGCCGACGGTCAATCTGCTGCTTGCGCTGCTGTTTCTCGGCAGCTCCCGGGAGGGCATGGCAGTGTATTTCGGTGCGGTGAACCTGCTGCTGGGTTTGCTGCACCTGCTGCCCGCCGGCAGTCTGGACGGCGCCTGTGCCCTGCGGGAGGCACTGAGCTTTCTTCTGCCCGGGCGCTGGGTCAAGCCGGTGGCTGGGCTCACTTCCCTGGCTGTACTGCTGGGCCTGGTTCCGGTGATGGGCGGGCTGGCAGGGAAGATCAGCCCCACAGCCATGCTGCTATGGGTCTATCTGCTCGTTGCCACCTTCCGGGAATACTGAATCTGTATTTTGACAAAGAAAAAACGCGGCGGAGATATTCCGTCGCGTTTTTTGGGTTATTCCACAGTGACCGATTTGGCAAGATTCCGGGGTTTATCCACATCACAGCCGCTCTGAACTGCCTTATAGTAGGCAATCAGCTGCATAGCAATGGCAGCGGTGAAGGGCATGAATTCGTCGGCTGCTTCCGGCAGATCGATCCGGAAGTCATAGGCATCCGCATCCACGGTTTCACTCTCCCGACAGATCAGCAGGGTCTTGGCACCACGGGCCTTGACCTCCTTCATGTTGCTGACAGTTTTGGGCAGCACTACCTGCTGGGTAGCCAGAGCAATTACCGGCATGCCATCGGTAATCAGCGAAATCGGGCCGTGCTTGAGTTCACCGGCTGCATAGGCTTCGCTGTGCAGGTAGCTCAGCTCCTTGAGCTTGAGGCTGCCTTCCAGAGCCAGCGCATGATCCAGTCCCCGTCCGATATAGAACAGGCTGGGGCAGTCGATGGCCTTTTCTACAATATCCGGAACAGTCTTGGTCAGCTCCAGAGCCTGCTCCATGGTGTTCCGGCAGTCCAGCAGCTGATCGGTCAGCGACCGGCATTCATCCGGCTGGATCATGCCGTTTTTCAGACCCAGTTCCAGGGCCAGCAGGAACATGACTGCCATCTGCACGGTAAATGCCTTGGTGCTGGCTACGGCAATTTCCGGTCCTGCATGGGTGTAGATCACATGGTCTGCCTCCCGGGCGATGGACGAGCCGATCACATTGATGACGCCCAGAGTGTCGGCACCCTTCTGCTTGGCAAGGCGCAGGGCAGCCAGGGTATCAGCAGTTTCGCCCGACTGGGAAATGACGATCACCAGGTCGCCGGGGCCTACGATGGGGTTATTGTAGCGATATTCCGATGCCACATCCACGCTCACCGGAATCCGTGCAAACCGTTCGATGAGGTTTTTGCCCACGGTACCGGCGTACATGGCTGTACCACAGGCAACAATCTGGATATGGCGGCGGTTCTCAAAGAAGTCCTCAGGGATTTCGTCCCGCTCGAAGTTGGGCAGACCGTCCTTTACATGGGGAACAACGGTTTTACTGAAGGCTTCGGGCTGTTCATAAATCTCCTTGAGCATGAAGTGGTCAAAGCCGCCCTTCTGTGCCTGTTCCACATTCCAGTGGGCGTGGCTCAGCTCCCGGGAAACAGGGGAGAGGCTGCTGTCATAGATATGGATCGCCTCCGGGGAGATCTCCACAATGTCGCCGTCCTCCAGGACATAGTAGTCCTTGGTGTACTTGAGGGTGGCAGAAATATCCGAGAGAATGAAGTTCTCACCCTGGCCCACAGCGGCAATCAGCGGACTGTCCTTCCGGGCGCCATAGACACGGTCCGGATGGTCGTCAAAGAGAATGGCAAAGGCATAGGAACCCTCGATCCGGGCCAGCGCCTTGGAGATTGCCTGGAGCGGATCACCCTCATACAGCGAGGAGATCAGATGGGCAGCTACTTCGGTATCGGTCTGGGATACAAAGTGATAGCCCTTGGCAATGAGTTCTTCCTTGAGTTCCAGATAGTTTTCGATGATGCCGTTATGCAGCAGCGATACATGATCGGAACGGTGGGGATGGGCGTTGATGTCGCTGGGGACGCCATGGGTAGCCCAACGGGTATGGGCAATGCCGCAGGTACCGGTCAGCGGGGAGAAGGCAAGCTTTTCCTCCAGCTTCTGGATGCGGCCCTGGGATTTTACGGTGCGGATGACGCCATCCTCAAAAACAGAGATACCCGCAGAATCATAGCCGCGGTATTCCAGGTTGCGCAGTCCTTCCAGCAGTACTTCGGTGGCCTGTCTGAAGCCACTGTATCCAACTATACCACACATAATCGTATTACTCCTTATTCAGTTTTGAAAGTTCACATATATAAAGCGATTTCAAATTCATTTTTATGCCGGGAAACCGGCTGATATGTGTTCCGTGGACAGGGTTCTGTCGGTTTGGTTTCCCAAAGGTTTTGTCCGCTGTCCTGCGCTCCGGAACCGAGCGGGGAGGCACCCGCCGAATCGTTCGATACTCCTCCCGCCTCGTCAACCATACAGGTTCTGGCGCTTTGATGTTTGTTAGTCTGTCTGTTGATGGTCACCTCCATTGATGAAACTGTCCTTTGCTGTCCGCAGTCACCTCCTTTGATGGATTTTATTCATTATCGCACACTTCGGTGGGAAATGCAAATCAAATCTCCTCTTCCGTACAGTGGAAGTCCGGACGGTCCAGAAGACAGAAACTCAGATGGAGCGCATCAAATACACGCTCTACCGTATCGAGCTTGGGATTGGTGCAGCCGTTTTCCAGATCACAGTAGTGCCGGGTGCTGATCTCACAAAGGTCAGCCATGGCTTCCTGGGAGAGATGGTGTTCCAGGCGGTACCGGCGCAGAATCCGGCCCACCCGATGGGACGCAGTCACAACAGAACACCTCCGGAATCAGGATCAGTCAAAACGACAGTCAGCGCAGCTTTTTGCCGCACTCGGGACAGTACAGATAGTCCGACTGGAGTTCGGCTCCGCAGTAGGGACAGAACCGAGGGGCGTCGGAATCACTGCTGCGCACAGGAATATCGTCCTGACCGGCATACCGGGGGTCCAGAGGGTCCATTTCCTCCCGGGAGTCCACAATATCGAAGCTGGAAAACCGGTCTTTCTGGCTGGCGTTATGGAAGTTGTACCAGGCCTGAACGAGAGCCATGGCAATGAAGATCACGCCGAAGAAAGCGAAAAATCCGCCGCCGCTCTGCAGAACAACGATGATCCAGAACACACCGAACAGAGCGGCGAACAGAGCGGAGATACCGCCCATCATGGAAGGACCGCGGCCGGGCTTGATACTTTTCATATTAAAAACCTCCCCGATATTAAAAGGCAAAAATCATGTTTCAGTAGCCTGTACAAAGGACTGAAGGGCAGACGGCAAATACCGGCCTGCTGAGGCTATTATATCATATTTTCGCTGTACTGTGTTAAAAATTTGTGTATTTTGCAGGAGGGTCTGCACTGGCTTCTCAGCCGATGAGGGAGAGACAGCTGGCAAGAGCATCGTCCCCCTCGGAAACGGTATAATCCGGCTGGGTGCCTGCTGCTTCATTGCCGCTGCCGTCGGCGTTCAGCCCGTAAAATACGCTGAACCGCACCACCAGCCCGCTTTCCGGCAGAGCAAACAGCATGGGGTCAGCGATTCCGCCATCGCCGCCGGTGGGTTCGCCCACCAGCGTTGCAAAGCCGGTATTCTTGCAGAAGGCTGCAAAATTCTCCGAGGCGGAGTAGACACCTTCGTCCACCAGCACCCAGATCTTCCCGGGGTAGGGAGAGGAGGCAGGCTCAAACTCAGTGACGCCGCAGACGCAGTGGGTGAAGCCCTCCGCAGCCGGCTGCAAATTGTCCGGCAGCGCGGAGATTTCCTGGGCAGTCAGGCCGAGGGTGTCAAGGTAGGCCCGGGTCTCCTCGGTGAGGTTCAGCAGGTACCACCGCTCGGAGTGCAGCAGCCGGGCGGCATTGGGGCGCACCAGCAGATCTTCCCAGTACCGGTCACTGCCGCCGCCGTTGCCGCGCAGATCGATGATCAGATTGGATACCTGCCGGATCTCGGCAAAGAAGCTTTCCAGCTCTGTCCGGGCCGCTTCGTAGCCGGTGAGCGCAAAGCTGTCGATCTTCAGGTAGGCGGCATTGCCGTCCGCCAGGATTTCAGAGGTGATGCCGGAGGATTCAGCAGCCGGGACGGAATTTTCCGCTCCGCTCTGATACTCTGCCTTGAGCCCGATGGTACTGCGGAATCCTGTATGGCTCTGATCCAGCAGACTGTATGTGTGCTGTACCTTCGGGGATTCCAGCACCGAGCGGATCATTGCGATGGAGTCCTGCTCCCGGTCCGAGAGCAGGGAACTGCCGCTGTCCAGCGTGTCCAGGTACAGCCGGTACATGCTCCCGTCCAGGACCGAGAGATGCCCCAGCCCCTGGAATTCACCCAGGAACTGCCCGATCTCCTTGAAATAGGCAATATCGGTGTCAGTTCGGGCGATTTCCTCCCGGGCTGACTGGTACAGCTCTGAACGGTTCAGTCCGGCCTGTTCTGCCTCCTTCCAGAAGGGATAGTTCCGGTCGAGCAGGGTGCAGAGCGCATCGAAGTCCTGGAGCTTCTGTTCGGTAGTAAGCCCCAGGATGGTCTGGGTGCGCTGGTTCTGGTAACGCAGGAACCCAAAGGCGGCAGCAGCGGTCAGTCCAAGGACGCACAGACCGGCTGTGAGGAGTTTCAGGGAGCGTTTCATATATGGCCTCCGGCAAAGAAATTCTGATTTTATTGTAGGGATTTTTGCGGAAGAATGCAAGGGAAACCCCGGAAAAGGGCATAAAACGGACATTTTTTGTAAACAGACAGTTGACAATGTGAATGTTCTGTGATAGAATGAACAAACATCAGGTAGAGGCGCGGTTTGTAATGAGTACCGCAGACAGTAAAAGCTGGATCGTCAGCCGTCTGTGGGAAAGGTGTCAGCCGCCGAAATGAAGCAGAGGACGATCCGCTGTTTCGTTGGGCCGTCAGAATAAGATCTGACGGACTGTCACATCTGTGAAGCGCTGCTGACGGGTGAGCCCTTTCAGCGGTGCATCTGTGAAGCGCTACCATTCCTACACTTGTGATGTATCATCTGGCTGTGGATTTTCCGCAGCGGGAGCTTTTGTATTTCACAGGCCATGGAGCGTCTCACGGGACTGCGCCATGGTCTTTTCTTTTTGACTGGACCATGGGGAACCACCAAGTGAGAATGAAAAGGAGAAACTGACATGAGTATTGCAAGAAGACTGTCCGCAGCGGCACTGGCCGCACTGATGACCCTGGGCCTGACCGCTTGCTCCGGCGGGGAAGAGAGCAGCACTGCTGCCAAGAGCGGCCTGGAGGACGGCGTCCTGACCGTTGCCATGGAATGTGCCTACGCCCCTTACAACTGGACTCAGGCCGATGATTCCAATGGCGCTGTGCCGATCAAGGATTCCAATAACTATGCCAACGGCTATGATGTGATCATTGCCAAGAAGCTGGCTGAGGAACTGGGCGTGGAGCTGGAGATTGTCAAGAGCGACTGGGACAGCCTGATCCCGGCTGTACAGTCCGGTACAGTGGACTGTGTTATCGCTGGTCAGTCCATTACCGCAGACCGTATGCAGCAGGTGGACTTCACTGAGCCCTACTTCTATGCTACCATCGTCACTCTGACCAAGTCGGATTCCCAATATGCTTCGGCTGCCAGCGTAGCAGATCTCAGCGGTGCCACTGCCACCAGCCAGATGAACACCATCTGGTACAACAACTGCCTGCCCCAGATCCCGGACGCCAATATCCTGCCGGCTCAGGCAGATGCTCCGGCTATGCTGGTTGCTCTGAACAGCGGCACCTGCGACATCGTGGTAACCGATAAGCCCACTGGTCTGGCAGCCTGCGTTGCTTACTCTGACTTCACCATGCTGGACTTCACCGGCACCGAGGGTGAGTTCGAGGTTTCGGATGAAGATATCAACATCGGTATCTCTCTCAAGAAGGGTAACACTGAGCTCAAGGAGAAACTGGACAGCGTACTCTCCACTATGACAGAAGAGGACTTTACTGAACTGATGGATCAGGCAATCAGCGTTCAGCCGCTGAGCAAGTGATCCGGCGCAATTTAGATTAGGAGGGAAAATCCTATGGCACTCCCTGAGGCGAATGACTTTTTCGGCTGGGTGGCATATATTCTGAATGAATACGGCTCCATGCTCCTTTCGGGTGCGTGGAAAACCATGGTGATCGCAGTGATCTCCACAGCCATCGGCTGTGTGATCGGCTTTGCGGTGGGCATTGTGCAGACAATCCCCACCAACCGCCAGGAGAATCCGGTGCACTGGGCAGTGGTAGGCTTCTTCAAGGCTCTGCTCAATGCCTATGTAGAGATCTTCCGCGGTACTCCCATGATGGTACAGGCTGCTTTCATTTACTATGGCGCAGCCATGCTGTTTGACATCCACATGGGCACCTGGACTGCGGCCCTGTTCATTGTATCCATCAATACCGGCGCCTATATGGCGGAAACAGTCCGGGGCGGTATTCTTTCCATCGATCCCGGTCAGACCGAAGGCGCCATGGCCATCGGCATGAATCACATGCAGATCATGACCAATGTCATTCTGCCTCAGGCACTGCGCAATATCATGCCCCAGATCGGCAACAACCTGATCATCAACATCAAGGATACCTGCGTTCTGTCGATCATCAGCGTTGTAGAGCTGTTCTACAATGTCAAGAGCATCGTCGGTGCCACCTATGCGTTCTTCCCGGCCTATTCCATTGCCATGGTGATCTACTTTATCCTCACCTTCACCTGCTCGAGAATCCTGCGGGTGATCGAGGACCGTATGGCTGGCCCGGACAGCTATGACCTTGCCATGAACGATACTCTCATGGGTGAGGGCATGACCAAGTACCGTCCCCGCCCGGTGGAGACCAATGCCGACTACCGTGCCCGTCAGGAGCAGCCCGAAACCAGCGAAGGAGGTATGTGAAATGTCGGAAACCATCATTGAAGTACGCCATCTTCAGAAGACATTCGGAAACCATACCGTTCTTCGGGATATGGACTTTACTGTCCGGGAAGGCGATGTCACCAGTATCATCGGCGCATCCGGCAGCGGTAAATCCACCCTGCTGCGGTGCATCAATCTGCTGGAGCGTCCTTCTGCCGGTGAGATCCTGTTCCACGGCAAGCCCATCTCCGCAAAGGGGAATGACGCCTGTGCCTACCGTGCCAAGGTG
Organism: Hydrogenoanaerobacterium saccharovorans; assembly: GCF_016901815.1. Taxonomy (GTDB): domain Bacteria; phylum Bacillota; class Clostridia; order Oscillospirales; family Ruminococcaceae; genus Avimicrobium; species Avimicrobium caecorum. The sequence continues at coordinate 36,678 of NZ_JACSNR010000004.1, read as the reverse complement.
GGAATGGTATTCCAGAGTTTCAATCTGTTCAACAATATGACTGTGCTGGAAAACTGCATGGTCGGCCCCATCAAGGTGCTGGGCAAGAAGCCGGAGGAGGCCCGGGCCACTGCCATGCGCTTCCTGGAGAAGGTGGGAATGGCTCCCTATGTAAATGCCCGTCCCCGGCAGCTCTCGGGCGGTATGAAGCAGCGTGTCGCCATTGCGCGTGCCCTTGCCATGGAGCCGGAGGTGCTGCTCTTTGATGAGCCCACCTCGGCACTGGACCCCCAGATGGTAGGGGAGGTGCTCTCGGTTATGCGCCAGCTGGCAGAGGAAGGCCTTACCATGATCGTGGTAACCCATGAGATGGCCTTTGCCCGGGATGTGTCCAGCCATGTGGTGTTCATGGCGGATGGCGTGATCTGTGAGGAGGGCACTTCGGAAGAGGTGTTCGGCAATCCGCAGAACCCCCGCACCCAGGAGTTCCTGTCCCGCTTCACCAATCGCTGATAATCTATAAGGAAAAGCCCTCGGAGGATTCCTCCGGGGGTTCTTTTTTTTGCGTGCCGTGCCAGGGGAGAAAATGACGCTCTTATGCGGTGAAATGCAATTTTATAAAAGTTATCCGTCATATTGAAAGCAAAATGACGAAAATCCTGCGTAAAAATCCTGCAAAAAGTGTTGATTTTACTTCGCATATCGAGTATGATAGAAACGACTTGAAATTTCATGGCTGTTATAGATTCAAAATGCGTATCGGATTTGACGCAGACAGCCGAAAGGAGATTCATTGACATGGCATTTGATTATGAATATTCCCCGTCCCGGGACCGAGGCAGCTGCAGCACTATTATTGTCGGCAAGGATGCCTCTGCCACAGGATATGTACTGGTAGCTCATAACGAAGATGACTACGACTGTGTGATCCAGGTCCACAAGGTTCCCCGTATCCGTCATAAGCCCGGTGAGACCATCCGCTTTGCGGATGCCAAGGGTGTGATCCCCCAGGTGGAGGAGACCTATGCCTATCAGTGGTCGGACTTCCGCTGTGAGGGCGGCATCTCCTTTGCGGACTGTTTTGTAAATGAATGGGGTGTGGCAGTGGTTTCCAACGCCTGCCGTCCCAGCAGGATCGGCGAGGAAAAGCCCGAGGATATGGGAATCGGCTATGGTCTGCGCCGTCTGGTGGCAGAGCGTGCCCGTTCCGCCCGGGAGGCCGTGGAGATTGCCGGCGCCCTGATTGAGGAGTTCGGTTATACCAGCGGACGCAGCTATCAGTTCTGCGATAAGAACGAGGCCTGGGTGTTCCAGATTCCCACAGGCCGCCGGTATGTTGCCAAGCGTATCCCGGACGACCATGTCTACATGATCCCCAATAACTACACCATCCATGAGGTGGATTTCGCAGACGCTGAGCACAAGAACTGCTACTTCTCCAAGGATCTGGTGGAGTATGCTATGAAGAATGGTTGGTATCAGCCTGCTGTTCCCGGTGATTACAGCGACTTTGACTTTGCGAGAGCCTATCAGGACGGCCCGGACAAGGTACATAACCTGATCCGTGCCCGTCAGACCTGGCCCATGCTGCTGGGAGAGCGCCCTGAGGAGTGGCGTCCCTTCTCCCGCAAGGCACCCCGGAAGTACACCGTAGCAGAGCTGCGCCGTCTGCTGTCCAGCCACTTTGAGGGCACCGAGGACGATTACAACAACGGTTATGAGCGCAATCCGCACATTGACCGTGATCCTTGTCCGCTCTGCAACGCCATGACAGCGGAATCCTCGGTGATCGAGTTTGCGGAAGAGCCGGCAATGACCTGTATCTGGCGCGCGGCTCCCAAGCCGTGCATCAGCCCCTATGTGCCGTGGTACCTGGGCGCCAAGCGGGCTCCGAAGGGCTATCAGTGGCTGCCGGTGACTGTCAGCCAGGATACCCACTTCGCACCGGGTGAGGAGGAGCTGCATATTGATGTGTCCAAGGCATTCTGGGCATTCCGTGTTCTGCAGTACTTCACCGAGTTTGACTACAAGGGCACCCATGAGACTATCCGCAAGTCGGCAGACGAGCTGGAAGCTGCCTGGGACGCAGAACAGCCTGCCTTCCGTGAAAAGTGCCGCAGCCTGCTGAAGGAGGCTCCGGAGCTGGCGGAGGAACTGCTCTCGGCCTATACCGAAGCACAGGCACAGAAGGCCTGGGATTGGGCCTGGAAGATGGTAGAGCAGCTGGGCGAGGAGCGCATTCTCAAGAACAGCTCCACCCGGTACCTGCCTCCGGAAAATGTCTGAGTTTTCCACAGATCGAAGAACAGCGCACTGTCCCTGATCTCCGGACAGACCGCATAAAATCCGAAAAGCCGGTATGTCCGCTGGGATATACCGGCTTTTTTTGGATGAAACAGGGCTTTTCAGGGGCTGCGGCACTGTGTTAGAATAAAATCAGAGGAGTATGCTCCACAGGAACCTTACTGCGCAGACTTTTGACAGGAGGGATCACGATGAAGAAACTCAGTTTGGCTCTGGCGCTGGCGACAGCCCTGGCGTCGCTGCAGATTGCGTACGGCAATATGGCGGCTCCGTCAGAACCGGATATGGGGGCAGCTGTCACGCTGGAGGAGAATGAGAGCCTTGCGGTGCGCTCGGAGGTGCTGGACATTGTCATTGACGGTGAGACGGCCCGGATCACAGCGACCTATCAGATGGAGAACACCACCGATGAGCCGGTGGCTACCCAGTCGATGTTCCTGTCGCCGAATATGGAGTATGCCGGCGTACAGGTGACCGTAGACGGGCAGGAGGTTCCCTATGAAGCCGAGAGCTTTGCCTTGCACTATGACACCAGAATTCAGACCGAGGACTGGCGCTATGCAGTCCTGACCCGTGGGGAAACCGCCGCCTGGGACAGGGATAAGACGGTGGACACTGTCACATTCCAAATGGACTTTGAGCCCGGGGAAACCTGTGATGTGGTGGTTTCCTATACCTATGCGCTGGGCGGGTATCCGGGGTATGACTTCAATGAGAAGCGGGGAGAGCTGCGCTATTATCTCACTCCGGCTGCCCTGTGGAATGGCTTCGAGGACCTGACCATCAATCTGACCCTGGGAGAGGATATGCCGGTGCTCAAGGGCAGCAGCCTGGAATTTGAAAAGGTGGGGGAGAGAAGCTACCGCTACCATTCCGCTGCGCTCCCCGGGGAGGATCTCTGGATCACTGTGGACGAAAACTGGTACCAGAACATCTTCAGTACCCTGCGCAGCCCCTATCTGATGATGACGCTCACCATGATGGCACCGTTTCTTCTGATCGCCGCCGCTGTGGTGATTCTGCTCATCTGGCTCTTTGTACGCAGACGGCGCCGGAACCGGCACTGACAGTCCCGCAGAAAGAAAAACCCGGAAGGAAAGCAGCTGCTTTCCTTCCGGGTTTTCTGCTGTGCGTGGGTCACATGGGGATCAGTGCAGGATCATGTTCACATAGGCGCCGGGACGCATATTGGCGTGATAAGGACCGCTCTTCGAAGTCACCAGACCATAGATGGTCAGGCGGCCGGAATCCAGGATCTCATCCGCGAAGATGCTGCCGGTGATCTCTGCGGTGGCAGAGCCGGAAACAAAGAGATTGCCGCGCATGATGCCGTTGAGCTGGAAATGGCTGTTGTCCTTGACATCCACATTGCCGTACAATGTGCCCTTCAGGGTGACATTGGCGCCGGAAGTGACGATCAGATCGTCATAACAGATGTTGTCAATGACGGTGTCCTCCGTGATAGTGCGTACGCTCATGGGAAATACCTCCATTCAAGCGGCTTCGTCAGCTGAACGGAGCCAGGTTTTATAGGGAATTTAATAAAAAAACAGGCTTAGGGTTCCATGGTAATGCGTTCCTTGACCGTGCTGGGAACAACAATCATATTTTCCTGGCAGTGACAGTGCTTCTTGGAAGGATCGATGGCAGCGATGGCCTTTACGGTGATCCGACCGAACTTGTCAGCGCAGTCCCGGTAGCAGTCGAAGATGTTTTCACCCTGCCAGCTGGTATCCACAACGCCCTCGGCGAAGTTGCTGACGATGTAGGCACCGGCATAGCAGGCGCCGATGGCACGGGACAGATAGGCCTCCACTGCGATGGTGTGGGCAGTGAGGTCAGCACCCATGGTGCGGAGCATCCGGACTTCCGAAGGAGTCTCGAACCGGGGCGGTTCGGTGTTGCCATAGACGCCGCGGCTGAAGATGCGGTTGTTCTGACCGGCATAGACTTCCCGTGCAGCCTGAACCAGCAGATTACGCAGGTCAGGGCAGAGGGGGTCGTTCATGCGGGGGATATTGTTGGTGAAGTGATGGATGTTGCTGGGGCGCTTGGTCATATCGATGAAATCATGGGGCACCACAACATCACCGGGATCGAGCAGGGGATTGATGCCGCCGGCACTGCCCTCAGCCACAATATATTCCACACCGGCCTGCTGGAATACCCAGAACACCTGCTCCGAAGGGGTGTTCCAGGGGGCCAGGCCGTGGAAGCCATGGAAGGGCACAGTCAGCACCTGACGGGGCTGACCATCAGCGGTGAGGGAGCCATCCAGCTCAAACAGCTTCATGGGCACAGTGGTGCCAAAGGGGGTTTCAAACTCCATATCCCGCTGCAGGATGCGGATGCCTTCAATGCCGGTGTTTTCCGGATATTCGCCGGCCCAGGTGCCGGAGCCGCCGATGACAGCATAGCGGACCTTGGGGATTTCCTTCATAATCATGATGATTTCTCCTTTATCAGCAGTAATGCGCTTTGATCAGACATTGAAGCGGAACAGAACAATGTCGCCGTCCTTCATGACATAGTCCTTGCCTTCGCTTCCCACCAGACCTTTTTCCTTGGCAGCAGCCATACTGCCGCAGGCCATGAGGTTATCATAGGAAACCACTTCGGCACGGATAAAGCCTCGCTCAAAGTCGGAGTGGATCTTACCGGCAGCCTGGGGAGCCTTGGTGCCCTTGGTAATGGTCCAGGCACGCACTTCCTGTTTTCCGGCGGTGAGGTAGGAGATCAGACCCAGCAGGGCATAGCTCGCCTTGATCAGACGGTCCAGACCGGATTCATGCAGACCCAGTTCCTCCAGGAACATGAGCTTTTCCTCCTTGGTCATGTCGGTGATCTCCTCTTCCAGACGGGCGCAGATCGGCACAACTTCAGCGCCTTCCGCAGCGGCGATCTCCTGAACCTGGGCCAGGTAGGGGTTGCCTTCGATGCCCTCAGTGAACTCCGCTTCGCTCATGTTGGCGGCATAGATGACCGGCTTGGCGGAGAGCAGGGGAATGTCAGCAAAGATCTCCCGCTCCGCATCGCTTTCGCATTCGAAGCCGCGGGCCGAGGCGCCGGTTTCCAGATAGGCCTTGAGCCGCTGGAGCATATCCACTTCGGTCTGGTACTTCTTGTCGCCCTTGAGCGCCTTTACAGCCCGGTCGATCCGGCGGTCGAGAATGTCGATATCCGAGAGGATCAGTTCGTAGTTAATGGTTTCAATATCCCGCTTGGGGTTGATGGAACCGTCCACATGGACGATCTCGCCATCCTCAAAGCAGCGTACCACATGGATGATGGCATCCACTTCCCGGATATGGGAGAGGAACTTGTTTCCAAGGCCTTCGCCATTGGCAGCGCCCCGCACCAGACCTGCAATGTCTACAAATTCGATGGTGGCAGGGGTAACCTTATCCGGATCATACATTTCAGCCAGCTTATCCAGACGCTCATCCGGAACTGCAACCACACCCACATTGGGTTCGATGGTGCAGAAGGGATAGTTGGCAGCCTGCGCACCGGCATTGGTGATCGCATTGAACAGTGTGCTTTTGCCCACATTGGGCAGACCCACGATTCCAAGTTTCATGTCTTGTCCTCCAAAACTGCGGCACCGCTTCCGAGGCGGAATCAGCTGTGCCGGATATTCCACCCCTTATTATAACGGGATTTTTCCTTTTTCACAAGTATCGTTTACGGGCAAGTTGGAAAAGATTCAAGAATTATTCAACTATTTTCTGGCAAATATCGGTATAATAATGAGTAGTTCTTGCAATCCCCGTCAATTTGAAGGATAATGAAACGGGATAGTATTTTTATATGACGGCATTATAAATGTAAAAAGTCAGATCCAAAGGGTAACTTCGGGTCTTAAGGGAGGAATCAAATATGGCACTTGGAAAAATTCTGGTTGCTGATGATGACCGCAACATCGCGGAACTGCTCCGGCTCTATCTGGAAAAGGAAGGCTATACCACCGAGCTGGCTGCGGACGGAGAGGAAGCCGTTGCCAAATTCAACGCGGACACTCCGGATCTGGTGCTGCTGGACATTATGATGCCCAAGCTGGATGGCTGGCAGGTATGCCGGGAGATCCGCAAAAAGTCCAACTGCCCGATCATTATGATCACCGCCAAGGGTGAGACCTTTGATAAGGTGCTCGGTCTGGAACTGGGTGCGGATGACTATGTAGTCAAGCCCTTTGATGCCAAGGAAATCGTAGCCCGGATCAAGGCGGTCACCCGCCGTACCGGCAAGCCGGCTGTGGAGAATGATGTCAAGGAAGTATCCTATGACAAGCTCACTGTCAACATGACCCGGTATGAGCTCAAGGTGGATGGCAAGGTTGTGGAAACTCCGCCCAAGGAGCTGGAACTGCTCTACCATCTGGCAAGCAATCCGAACCGTGTATATACCCGTGACCAGCTTCTGGATGAGGTCTGGGGCTTTGAATATTATGGCGATAGCCGTACCGTGGATGTACATATCAAGCGTCTGCGTGAAAAGCTGGAAGGCGTATCGGATCAGTGGTCGCTCAAGACTGTCTGGGGTGTAGGCTACAAGTTTGAAGTAAAGGAATAAAGGCGGGCGTTTTTATGCAGAAAAGCCTGTTTTCAAAATACTATTCCATCTGTGTCATGATGATCCTGGTATCCATTGCACTGATCGGTTCGGTATTTCTGATCCTCACATCCAACTATTTTGAGCAGGAGAAGTATGACCTTCTTTCCCGGAATGTCAAACAGGCGGTATCCATTACCATGGAGGATCTGTCGGTCAATGACTATGACTATGTGTCCGCCTCCCGGGTGCTGAATGTCTATACCATCCTGGGAGATGCCATTGACGCCGATATTTTCCTGGTGGATGTCAACGGCAAAACTCTGCTCTGCACCGAAACCAGCGGCTGCAACCATTCGCTCTATTCGGTGGATGAGGATGTCATGTCCCAGGTGATCCGGGGTGAATACCACAATGTCGGGCATCTGGGCGCCATCTATTCCACGCCGCATTATATCGTGGGTGTTCCGCTCACAACGCCCAATGGCAGCGTGGTGGGAGCTGTATTCGCGGCCTCCAGTGCGGAGAGCCTGACCCAGTTTGTCACCGATACCCTGCAGATGTTCGCCCTGTCCGCTCTCGCGGCTCTGATCGTGGTGTTCATCTGTGTCTACTACATCACCGGACGGATGGTTCGTCCCATCCGGCAGATGGTTGCTGCCACCGAGAGCTTCTCCAAGGGAGATTTCTCGGCACGTGTTCCGGTGGGGGATTTCGATGAGCTGGGTAAGCTGGCGATGGCGTTCAACAACATGGCCTCGTCCATGACCACCATGGAGAGCACCCGGCGCAGCTTTATTGCCAATGTGTCCCATGAGCTGAAAACACCCATGACCACCATCGGTGGCTTTATTGACGGCATTCTGGACGGGACCATCCCGCCGGACCGGGAGCGGCACTATCTGGAGATCGTATCTGCGGAGGTCAAGCGTCTGTCCCGGCTGGTGCGTTCCATGCTGGATGTCGCCAAGATCGAGGCGGGCGAGATGAAGATCGAGCTGGCCCCGGTGGACATTAACGATGTGATCCTGCGTACCGTGTTCACCTTCGAGCAGCGCATTGAGGACAAGCATCTGGACATCCGTGGTCTGGAAGCGGACCGTGTCATGGTGCTGGCGGATGTGGACCTGATCCATCAGGTGGTCTATAACCTCATCGACAATGCGGTCAAGTTTGTCAATGACGGCGGCTATATCGAGTTCAGCTATGATGTACAGGATGATCTGACCTATATCGGGGTCAAGAATTCCGGTGCGGGCCTGAGCAAGGAAGAGGTAGCCCATGTCTTTGACCGTTTCTACAAGACCGATAAGTCCCGCAGCATGGACAAGACGGGAGTAGGCCTGGGCCTGAGCATTGTGCGGACGGTGATCAACATGCATTCGGGTGAGATCATTGTGCGCAGTGTAGAAGGGGAGTACTGTGAGTTCCAGTTCACACTGAAAACCGCAAACGCACGCAATTCCCAGAATCTCCTGAAAAACGAAAAGGAAAAGAACCGTCCGCAGGGTGAATAACCGGCGGAAGGGGCATGGCTGAAGCAAAAATCCAAGGCTGCTTCAGCCATTTTTTTCGGGCAGATGAAAAAATGTAAAAGGATAAAAAGAATCGGCATCCAAATTGCAAACTGGGTGCATTTTGACAGGAAAACAGGGCATGGATAATGAAAAAATCCCTTGAACATGCGGTTTTTGGCATCTGGAAAAAACTCCAAAAAATTTAATGGGCGTTCAAAAACTATTCAATAAGCTTTGGTAATCTAATACTTGTAAAAAGATTAAAGCAGCCTGATGGCTGTAAGGGATATGTGGGGGGTGGCCTTATGAACGACAACAGAGAATATCCGAATGGGGAACCAATGGATGAAACCAGACGGAATACAAACGGCAATACCGAGCAGGGCAACGGAGAGATCCATTCCGATGACCGGATCTATCCGCCGAGAAACGGTTCAGCCGATCAGGAACGGATGAGCGGATACGCCTCCACCGGCTATGGCGGCGTACACTCCGGCCCGGATCACAACAGCGGCAATACCGGCAATCCGAACCAAGGGGAAGAGCGCCGGGATTACGGCGTAGATCCGTTCTCTGCCGGACAGAACCGGCGGTCGGACCGTCCTTATGGCATGACCGGGACCTATGAGTGGAACTTTGCGGACTACGATCAGCAGAGCAGCGCACCGGCCCGGGATCAGGCTGCCCGCAAGAAGCGCGGTCGCATGGCTGCGATCCTGGTAGGATGCCTGGTTGGTGTCTTTGCACTGGCGTTCTGCGGTTACAGCATTTACAGTGCCATTGATTCCAGCCGTGTTGAGCAGGATAACAGCAGTTCGGAGGTTTCCGCTCTGCCGGGGCTCAACATCCAGGACACCCCGTCGGACAGCGACACAACTGTCTCCTCGGACGGCAAGCTCTCGGACAAGGAAATCATCAAGAAGGTCAGCCCGGCAGTAGTGGGAATTGAGTGCTACGCCTTCGGCAACAGCTTCACCCCGTCCAGCTCCGGTTCCGGTATTATCATGACAGCTGATGGTTATATCGTCACCAATGCCCATGTGGTTGAGGATGCGGCTGGCATTACAGTAGTCCTGGAAAACGGCGATGCCTATGCGGCAGAGCTGATCGGCGCGGACTCGGATACCGACCTGGCAGTGCTGAAGATCGAAGCCAGCAACCTGACCTATGCGGAGTTCGGCAACTCGGACGAACTGGAGCGGGGTGACCGGGTCATCGCCATCGGCAACCCGGGTGGTACCGTTCTGGCAGGCTCCACAACCGGTGGTATGGTTTCGGGCCTGAACCGGAATATCAATTCCAGTTCTCCGTACAGCACCAGCTATATCCAGGTGGATGCAGCCATCAACCCCGGTAACTCCGGCGGTGCCCTGGTCAATGAATATGGACAGGTTGTAGGCATCAACTCGGCAAAGATCGCTGAAACCGACTATGAGGGCATCGGCTTTGCCATCCCGATCAACGAGGCTCTGCCGATTATCCAGGAGCTCATGCAGTACGGCCATGTAACCGGTCGTGCGGCACTGGGCATCCAGGGCTATATGATCAATGAGGCTGTGGCAGCCATGCGTCGGATGCCGGTTGGCTTCGGCATTGAAGCGGTTGATCCCTCCTCGGATCTGGCAAGCAAGAATGTAGTGGCTGGCGACATTATCACCTATATCAACGACAAGCAGGTTACTTCCTATGATGTGCTTGCCAATGAACTGGCTGAATTCAAGCCCGGTGACACAGTCAAGCTCACCATTTACCGCTCCAGTTCATCGGGCGGTGCCGGACGCAGCTTTGAGGTCAATGTAGTCCTGATCGAAAGCGCCGGCGAATAATTCTCCAAAAGCAAAATTTTCTTCATTTTCTCCTTCTTTCCTATAAACCGACTGTCTGCGGACAGTCGGTTTTTTATTGTACCGCAAAGCCATACAGAAACAGACCGTACTCACCGTGAATACAGACCAAGAGAAAATTTGCGCATCTGACGCAATAATATTGTCGAAATTTGTCACATAAATTATAATATATCTGTAATTTGAAACTCTCCCGATGAAAGGTCTGTATACGATGAAACGAATTTTCGCTTTCTGCTTGGTCGTTGTGATTTCTGTATCAATATCCTTGGGTGCAGAACTATATACAGAGCCTTTCCTTTCCGCCAGCCGGGCACACCTGGACAACATCACAACAGTGAACAGCATGTCTGCCATCCTTCCCACGGTGGGAGAGGATATTCCCGGCTTTGGCCTTCTGAACTCCAATGCCCGCTCCGGTGAGATCCACTATCAGGTGCAGGGCGCCGAAAAGGTCACCATCGGATTTTATTCTCATGATTCCGCTTATGCTTGCTGGAATGGAACTGTATGGACAAATGGTGTATTCTCCATCAGAGACCATGTGGAAAAAACACAGCCGGTCTACATGGATTCAACAGGTGCACTGTATATGCAGGACGATGCCATTTGGTATCAGCTTCAGACATCGTTGGATTATAACTCTACTACATTCCGTCCGGTGGAGAAAGCGCCCGATTTTGTCAAACCCCTTAATCTTGAGGTTTATGCGCTGGACTCTAAGGGAGGTAAACATAGCTTAATAGGGACTTCAAACGAAATCCGTCTTATGGCTCCCAATTCAACACGCCACTATTACGAGGAACGCACCTATGAGGTCCCAAAGGGAACGCAGGAGCTGATCATTGCCCTCAACTTTCCCTGGGAACTTCGGGATACTTCCGGAAATCCAATGGCACGACCACCGTGGGGTCTGACCAACTATCCTGTGGTTGTCAACGAGATCCGCATTGAAGGCACAGACCTGATTTTCGACCAGGCGCCGGTTGACCCGGACGAGCCCTCCAGTCCCGGGGACGGTGATGGCAGTAGCAGCGGCAGTGGATCGGGCGGCGGAGGCGGCGGTGGAGATGACTCCGATGATGAGATCATACTGCCCGGCAATGAGGACGAGGACACCTGGATGGACCGGACCGAGATGCCGGTCTCCTCGGAGGAATCCAGCCTGATACTGTCCAGCAGTGAGCTGGAGTCATCCAGCGGCAAGACCTCCTCCGGCGGGAACAAGTCCGGCTCAGGCAAGGACGGGGAAGCGGATGAGGAGGCTGACCGTTCCTCCTCCGAGCCGGAAAGCGAAACGCTGATCTACCAGTCAGACCGGGAAACCATCCGGGACAAGCTGTTTTCCGCCATGCTGGCAGGCTATGGCGTGATCGGACTGGGTGTTGCATGGCAGATCTATCTGCACACCATCCGCAAGAAATAAAACTTTCACTTTTGACGGCAAAAATCCCCTCCGGAACATCCGGATGGGGATTTGGTTGCTTTTTGGGGGTTCTTCCGGGGCAGCGACAGAATGGGCAGGTGGCAGAGTATCCCATCCCGCATAGGATAGCAGTGAGCAGAGTCCTGCCTGTTCGTGTCTGCTGCGGGGAAGTGGCAGTTATCTGCCCTGGAAGCGCTGACCCGCATTCGGCGGCACTTTCCATATAAAAAGCCCTCCGGAGGTGATTCGGAGGGCTTTTGCGGTTGGATACGGAAAACTGCGGTTTATTTTGTCAGACAGGCTTCCGAAATCTCCCGGTGGGCTGTTTCCAGCATGTCGGGGATCTGGATGTGCTGCGGACAGGCCTTCATGCACTTGCCGCACTTTTTGCAGGAGTCGGCCCGGAACCCGTCTTTCAGACGCTCAAAGTAAGCAGCCCGGGTCATATCCGCATTGCGGAACAGCTTGAAGTTGTTGTAGGCCTTGAATACCTCGGGAATATCCACGCCGAAGGGACAGGGCATACAGTACTCACAGCCGGTGCAGGGCACAGTGTGGACATCCAGGATCTTGCGGACTACGGTATCCACCACCTGCTCCTCAGCCGGTGTCATGGTGAGGTCGCCTTCAAAGGTGCGGATGTTGTCGATCATCTGTTCCATGCTGCTCATGCCGGACAGGGTCACCTTGACATTGGAATGGGAAGCTACCCACTTCAGGGCCCAGGAGGCAGGAGAGCGATCGGGGTCATACTCCCGGAAGATGGCATTGAACTCCTCCGGCAATGTGGACAGGAAGCCGCCCCGTACCGGTTCCATGACTACGCAGGGGATTCCACGGCTCTCCAGGGTCTGGTAGAGCTGATCGGCGCCCAACAGATGGGGGTCGATGTAGTTGTACTGGATCTGGGCAAAATCCCAGGGATAGCGGTCCACAATAGCCGGGAACCGTTCGGCGGGATCGTGGTAGGAGAAGCCGATATACCGGATCTTGCCCTCCTGCTGCTTCTTGCGGCAGAGGTCATAGAGGCCCTGTTCCAGCACCTTGTCGAACCGTGCCTTGCTCAGGGCATGGAGCAGATAGAAATCGATGTGGTCGGTTTTCAGACGCACCAGCTGTTCCTCGAAGATCCGCTCGAAATCCGCTTCAGATTCCACCAGCCAGACCGGCATTTTGGAGGCCAGGAAGAAGCTGTCCCGGGGATACCGGCTCAGAGCTTCGCCTACAAACGGCTCGGAAGTACCGCCGAGATAGGGCCAGGCGGTATCATAGTAGTTGACGCCATGCTGATAGGCATAATCAAACATGGCAAGTGCCTGTTCCCGGTCGATGGCATCGCCTTTCATCGGCAGACGCATACAGCCGAATCCCAGCTTGGACACTTCAATACCCAGACGGTCCAATTTGGACATTTTCATGCACAGTCATTCCTTTCTGAACTTTGGATAACTTCAGCATAGCACAAATTCTGCCATAAAACAATCACAGGTCCGGGTGTGTAAAAATTTACAGAATTGCGGAGGATTGTTTGTTGACCTTTCCGGAGGATTGCGATAAAATTAAAAACTGTATCAGTATGTCCAAAGAGAGAATTTCAGCTTTGTATGACAGAAAGGGAGGACTTTTGAAATGATCCGTATTGCACCGTCGATTTTGTCCTGTGATTTTGCCCGTTTGGGAGAGGAAGCCGCAGCTGTCCGGGAGGCGGGAGCAGACTGGCTCCATGTCGATGTGATGGACGGACATTTTGTGCCGAATCTTTCGCTGGGTGTGCCGGTAGTCCAGAGCCTGCGCAAGGCAACGGATCTGTTCCTGGACACCCATCTGATGATCACCGATCCGCTCAATTATGTGGAGCCGTTTGTCAAGGCCGGAGCAGACCTCATCACCTTCCATCTGGAGAGCAACAGCGATCCCGAAGCAGTGATTGAAAAGCTGCGGGAACTGGGCTGCAAGGTGGGTCTTGCCATCAATCCCGATACTCCGGTGGAGAAGGCCTATCCGCTGCTGGACCGGGTGGACATGCTGCTGGTGATGACCATCTATCCCGGCTTCGGCGGACAGAAGTTCATGCCTGAAACAGCGGACAAGGTGGCCCAGGCTGCGGCATACCGCCAGGAAAAGGGACTGGACTTCCTCATTGAAGTGGATGGCGGCATCAATCCCGAAACCGCCGGCGTTGCAGCCGGACATGGTGCTGAAGTGCTGGTGGCAGGTTCGGCTGTCTATGGCAAGAGCGACTACGCGGCAGCAATCCGGTCCATCCGGGAAGCAGCCGCAGCCGGGAAGTAACCATTACTGCGGCGTACACAGACGCTCCAGAGCGTTTTCCTCGATGAGGGCCGGACAGTGTTCCTGGATCACAGCGGCAGCCAGCTCGCCCCGGGCAGCCAGAGTGCCGTATTCCGCCAGCAGCATGACGCTTTCCTGGCTGGTCTGGTCCAGCGGACGGATCAGCAGCAGGCAGCCGCCGGCGCATTGGTAAAGGGAACTGCGGAAGATCCGGTGGGAATAGAGCTGGAACAGCTGCCGGGCGCCCGCGAGGAGATCTTCGGCGTGTTCGAACCGGAAGATCACCGGGGTGCAGATGCTCTCCAGCGTATCGGAGGCATGGGCCTTGGAGAGGATCAGCACACAGCCGTTTTCGGTGGGGAGGGCTTCGATATAGATCTGTCCCTCATCCGGACGGAAGCCGGCGGTTTGCCAGGCGCTGTCCAGGAGCTGCAGCAGCAGTTCCCGGGTGGGTTCGTCATCGGGGCCAAGATGGTCCCAGTCGATCTCATAGGCTGCCAGTTCCTCATGGCTCAGGGTGATGCGTACTTTATCCGGGGAGAGTTTCTTGATCGTCATACTATCAGCCGCTTTCAGTTGAGAATTTTAGTGAATGCAAGGGAGAGAATAAATGCCTGATTTTTCCAACCGACTGCTTGCACGGTTTGCAGGACAGCGGTTTTCATACCGATGGTACAGCGATATTCAGCTGGCCCGTCAGGGAATCGTATTGGAGCAGAATAAGGAACCGGCGCTTTCCGGCGGCATCCAGCGGATCTGCTCCAGAACACTGGATCATGTGCCGATTGATGATCTCCAGGAGGGAGATGACATCGTCACCATTGCCCGGAAAGCGGGGATTATTGATGAGAATACCGGACGCCCGCTCTATCTGCTGCTGGATCGTGCCAGAAATTCCGGCTGCCGGATCATCATTGCGGATGCGCTGGACGATGAGCCGTATATTTCGAGCCAGCTTGCTCCGGCCCTGGAGATGACCGATCAGCTGGTGCGCGGCATCGAGCTTGCCAAGGAGGCAGTGGGGGCAGAGAGTGCCCGGATCGAGATCTACAAGGAGCTGGGGGATTCGCCGGTGACCATCGGGGAGAACCTGGGCGGTGTGCCGGTGGACCGTGTAGGCGCCGGTTATCCCGCTGATAACTCGCTGATCCAGAAGCACCGGGAGGAGAAGGCCTCAGTATTCGGAGCCTGCGCGCTGATCCATCTGGCTCGGGCTGTGGATGAGAAGATCGCCCAGACCACTGTGTTTGTGACGGTGGCTGGAGACGGCGTGACTACCTCTGCCAATCTGGAGGTCTCCATCGACAAGACAGCGGGAGAACTGCTGCGGCAGTTCGGTCTGTCGGACGAAACGTCCCGGGTCGTGATCGGAGGCTCCATGCGCGGCGTGACCATCACCGACCTGGACAGCACCCGTGTCACCGCCCAGACCCGTGGAATCCTGGCAATGCGGGAAGTGTTCAAGGACTACAACTATACCTGCATTGGCTGTGGGAAATGCGATGATGTCTGTCCGGTAGGGCTTTCGCCTTACTATCTCTATAAGTTTGTGCAGGCAGGACGGTATTCTATGCTTGAGGATTTCGATATTGACCTCTGCATCGGATGCGGTACCTGCAGCTATGTGTGTCCTGCCAAGCTCAAAATCGCTTCGGAGATCACCCGGGGCAAAATGGAGCTGGTTCAGTATATGAACGCAAAGAAGGAAAAAGAGCAGAATGAGGAGGTGCGTGCATGAATCTGATCCACAGCCGACCGCCCCATGTGCGCAGCCATGAGTCCAATTTCAGCGTGATGGGGGATATGGTGATTTCCCTGGTCCCGCTCTATCTGATGGCATATTTCTTCTATGGGAGCCGCACCCTTGTGCTGGGAGCCGTTTCGGTGATCACCTACACTGTGCTGGACTTCCTCTGCACCTTCCTTTCCAGCCGCCGGGTGGGAATCCTGGATCTCTCGCCGGTGGTGACCGGTCTGCTGATCCCGCTGATGTTGCCTGCCAGCATCGGCTTTACCCCGGTAATCGCCGCTGACCTCTTTGCCATCGGCGTCATCAAGCAGCCCTTCGGCGGACTGGGACAGAACATCTTCAATCCCGCTGCCGGCGGTGTGGCGTTTGCTGTTCTCACCTGGTCGGATTCGGTGTTCCGCTATCCGGTGCCCATCGAGTCCCTGGGCAATGCGGCAGCCCGGCTGGTTTCTTCTCCGGCTGCTTCGCTGCGGCTGGGCGCAACCCCGAACTATCCCTTTACCGATATTTTCCTGGGCATCTATCCCGGACCGATGGGCGGGACCGGCGTACTGATCCTGCTGGCCTGCTTCGGCTATCTGGTGATCCGCAAGACCATCAGCTGGCGGCCCACCGCTGCTTTTCTGGGGACTGCGGCACTTGCGGCTTTCTGCTTCCCCCGGATCACCACCGGACGCTTCCAGTCGGTGCTTTATGAGCTCACCAGCGGCCTGCTGCTGTTCGGAGCGATCTTCCTCATCAACGATCCTGCCACTTCGCCCAAGTCCCAGACGACACGGACCATCTATGCGGCGATTGCCGGTGTTGTAGCGATGATCTTCCGGTACCTGGGTGCCTATGAAGAGGGGCTTGTCTTTGCGATCCTGCTGATGAATGCCTTCTCACTGTTTATTGATATGCGTTATGAAAAAATCCGTCACCGGGAAAGGAGGGCGCTTTATGCAGAGCAGCAGACTGAAACGGTATAGACATCTGGTCGGACGGTTTGACGGCCTGCTGACCCGCACTCCGGTCATCACCTACGGACTGGCGATTCCCTTTGCCGTTATGGGGACAGTGGATGCCCGTGCCGCCTTCGCGCTGAGCGTCGGCATGATGGCAATCAGCCTGCTGTCCACCGCTGTGGGCTGGGTCCTGAAGCGGATGGGACAGGGGAGAGAGGTCTACATGCTGGTGACCGCTGTGCTCTCCTCGCTGACCCTGGCTGGCCTGAGCCGTCTGCCGCTGGGCGGGTTCCAGATGCCGGTGGGCATGCTGGGTATCTATTTCCCGCTGCTGGCGGTCAATACCCTCACCTTCTTCCTGGTAACCCGCTGCGATGAACAGAAATCGCTGCCGGCAAACCTGGCACAGGCGGCCCGGTCGGTGCTTTCCTTTGCGTTCTTTGTCATGGCGGTGTCCCTGTTCCGGGAACTGCTCGGCAAGGGAAGCATCTTCGGAGTCAAGGTTCTGAGCAGCCTGCAGATTTCCACTGTACTGATGCCGTTCTTTGGTTTTATCCTGGTGGGCATGCTTTCGGCATTCTGCCGCCAGGTGAACCGGTCGATCCGGGCCTGGTGCCTGATCAAGGACCGGGAAG
Source organism: Hydrogenoanaerobacterium saccharovorans (assembly GCF_016901815.1). Classification (GTDB taxonomy): domain Bacteria; phylum Bacillota; class Clostridia; order Oscillospirales; family Ruminococcaceae; genus Avimicrobium; species Avimicrobium caecorum. The sequence continues at coordinate 19,436 of NZ_JACSNR010000004.1, read as the reverse complement.
AGGCCATGGACGCCAAGACAGAGGAGGTGAAGGCATAAGATGGCTGGTTTTGTAAAGCTGCTGATGATTGCGTTCACTGCCGCTATGGTGGAAAATGCGATTTTCAGCCGTGCTCTGGTGACCCGCAAGATGCTCTTCCTGAAGAACAGGGAGGAGATCCTCACCTTTTCGGCTGTTATTACCCTGATGACTGTGATCTCCGGTGTGATCTGCTATGCGGCAGATTCGCTGCTGCTCTATCCCCGGGGAGTCAGCATCTACATCCGTTCCGCACTCTATGTCCTGATTATGGCGGCAGTCCATACTGCCATGATTGTGGCAGCCTCCCGCAAAGTCGGGGAATGGTATGCCCGTGCGAAAAATGTGCTGCTGATGGCTGGCTACAATGTGGCAGTGCTGGGTACTATCCTGCTCTGTTCCTTCAACCGGTATAACCTCTGGGAGCGGCTGTTCTATTTTGTGGGCACTGGTGTAGGCGTTACACTGGCACTGGTCCTGCTGGATGTAGCCAATCAGAATATCGCCATGTCCCGTGTGCCCCGGATCTTCCGGGGACTGCCCATTCTGCTGCTGTATATCGGAATACTCAGTCTGGCATTTTATGGGCTGATCGGCCATCCGATCACCTTCTGATTCCCCTTCGCAAGGAGTGAGCAAGATGTTTAGGAAACAGCGTAAAGTAAAACGCTATCACAATATTTACCGGGGCAGTGTGACCTCTTCTCCGTTTTTCAAGCTGGGAGCTTCCGCTGCGGCACTGGCTGTGCTGATTGCGGCAGGCTGGTTCCTGTATGAGCCGGTCTATCAGTTTGTCATGGGGATCGGTCAGGAAAAGGAACCGGTATCCACAGCGGAACAGCCGTCTGAACCCGAGTCGGAATCGGATGGATTCCTCTCAGGGCTGTTCGGCGGCGGGGAGGAGAGCGAAACCGAATCCTCCCAGTCCCAGCCGGAAGCGGTGGAAGCCGTTCAGCTGCATGGGGTGTATATGCCCGAATCCATTCTGCTGGACAGCACCCAGCGCAGTCAGTTTATCCAGGCCTGTGCTTCCAATGGGATCAATGCCATCTTCTTTGATCTCAAGAACGACAAGGGTTACCTGACCTATCAGAGCTCGCTGTCGCAGGCTGCGGAGCTGGGTTCCCAGTCCGCCTCGGCGGTGGATCTCAGCCAGGTGACTGCGGAGATGGAAGCCGCCGGGATCACCCCCATCGGCAGGATCTATGCCTTCAAGGACCCGTTGGCAGCTTCGGCAAAACTGGAGGCAGCGGTGCACTATCAGGGCACAGAATGGGCCTGGCTGGATAACTCGGCTGCCATGGGCGGTAAAGCCTGGCTCAACCCGGTGAATGAGTATGCCCAGAGCTATATCTCGGACCTTGCGGCAGAAGCCGTGGGCAAGGGGGTAAAGCAGGTGATTCTGGACTGCGTGCAGTTCCCGTCCGGCTATTCGCTGGAGATGGCGGATTACGGGCAGGAGCTCACCGAGGAGAATAAATCCGCTGTGCTGGGGGACTTCATCGAGAGCGTGGATACCCGTGTCCGGGAGGCAGGCGGTGAGACTGCTGTGTATCTGTCGGCGCCGACCCTGCTGAGCTCTTCCAGTGGGCAGTATGGCTCAGATCCGTTCCAGCTCACCCGATGCGGCGTGGTGCTGGGCGTGATGCCGGCTTCCTTCGGCAATGCGTACAGCTCCGGGGAGCTGGTGCTGGAAGCCCCGGCACTGGACCCCTATGCCACCGTACAGGCGGCACTGGCAGCCTGCAAGGATAAGCTGCTTTCGGACGAAGTGACCGTGCTGCTGCAGAGCTATACTTCCGGCACACTGAGTTCGCTGAAAAACAAGACCTATACCGGGGAAGATGTGGATTCCCAGATCCGGGCAGCGCAGGAGAGCGGCTATGAGAGCTACCTGCTGTACAGCCCTGACGGCAATTACAGCATCGTCTTTGGTGAATAAAACCGCACAGAAGCCGTCTGGAACAGCCAGGCGGCTTTTTTGTATGCTGTTTTCTGTGGAAAAAAGAGCATCTCTGTGGTACAATGAAAGTACAATACAGACACTGACAGGAGGTATTTTTATGCCAACACCACATAATGCCGCTCAGATGGGCGATATCGCGAAAACCGTTCTCATGCCCGGAGATCCCCTGCGGGCCAAATATATTGCGGAGCACTATCTCACCGATGTGACCTGCTACAACACAGTCCGCAATATGCTGGGCTTTACCGGTTATTACAAGGGCAAGCGCGTGTCGGTGCAGGGCAGCGGCATGGGCATCCCGTCCATCGGAATCTATTCCCATGAGCTCTACACCCTGTACGGCGTGGAAAATATCATCCGCATCGGTTCCGCCGGAGCCATCGCTGAAGATGTCCATATCCGGGATATTGTCATCGGTATGGGCGCCTGCACCAACTCCAATTATGCCATGCAGTACCGCCTGCCCGGCACCTTTGCGCCCATTGCAAGCTATGGTCTGCTGGAAAAGGCAGTCAATGCCGCCAAGGCCGCAGGGGTAAGCTATAAGGTGGGCAATGTCTTCTCCAGCGATACCTTCTATGATGACGCCGGTTCCCTGGGCGACTGGCGCAAGATGGGCGTCCTTGCTGTGGAGATGGAGTCGGCAGCCCTGTATATGAATGCCGCCCGTACTGGTAAGAATGCCCTCTGCCTGCTGACGATCTCGGATAATCCCTTCACCGGGGAGGAGACCACGGCGGAGGAGCGTCAGAATTCCTTTACCCAGATGATGGAAATCGCTCTGGAGATTGCGGAATAAGGAGGGAAGCACATGGAGGATAACAGAAGACTGTTTCTGATTGTACTGGACAGCGTCGGCATCGGGGAAGCCCCGGATGCCGCCCAGTTCGGCGATGAAGGGAGCAATACCGTCCGTGCCGCTGTGGAGGCCGGAGCGAATCTGCCCAACCTGCGCCGCCTGGGACTGTTCAACATTGACGGCATGGACTGGACCGAGCCGGAAGCCGCGCCCATCGGCGCCTTCGGACGGATGCGGGAAGCCAGCATGGGCAAGGATACCACCATCGGTCACTGGGAGATCGCCGGTGTTGTATCGCCGAAGCCGCTGCCCACCTTCCCGGACGGCTTCCCGCCGGAGATCATCCGGAACTTCGAGAAGCTCACCGGGCGGAAGGTAATCTGCAATAAGCCCTATTCGGGCACCCAGCTGCTGCTGGACTATGGCCGGGAGCATGTGGAAACCGGTGCGCTGATGGTTTACACCTCGGCGGACAGTGTGTTCCAGGTGGCAGCCCATGAGGATATTGTCCCCATTGAGGAGCTCTACCATGATTGCGAACTGGCCCGGGAAATGCTCACTGGCGACTATGCGGTGGGCCGGGTGATTGCCCGTCCGTTTGTGGGCGAGTACCCGAACTACACCCGTACTGCCCGCCGGCATGACTACTCGCTGCAGCCGCCCCGTGCCACCATGCTCAACAACCTGGAAGACGCCGGATATGAGTGCATCGGTGTCGGCAAGATCTCGGACATCTTTGCCGGCAGCGGCATCACCCAGCAGATCCGCACCCAGAACAACACCGACGGCATCGCCAAGACCCTTGACCTCATGGAGAATGACTTTGAGGGCATCTGCTTTGTGAATCTGGTGGACTTTGATATGGTCTATGGGCATCGCAATGACGCACCGGGTTATGCCCGTGCGCTGATGGAGTTTGACCAGGCTCTGCCGAAGTTTATGGAGCAGATGGGGGAGGATGACCTGCTCATCATCACAGCGGATCATGGCTGTGACCCGAGCACCCCCAGCACCGACCACTCCCGGGAGTACACTCCCATGCTGGCCTGGAGCAAAAAGATCCGTCCCGGCGCCAATCTTGGCACCCGCACCACCTTTGCGGATATTGGCGCTACGGTTCTGGAGTATTTTGGCCTGGAAAACCGGACCGATGGTCAGAGCTTCCTGAAGGAGATCTGCACCGAGAAATAATGAAGCAGACAGGGTCGGTTCACCGGCCCTGCTGTTTTTGCCCGGCACAGGACAGCCGGAACCAATCTGAAGGAGGAAACCGATATGGATTATCCCAAGCTCATTGAGGAGGCGCTGAAGGCCCGGGAATTTGCCTATGCGCCCTATTCACGGTTCCTGGTGGGAGCGGCACTGCTCGGCAAAAGCGGGACCATCTACCGCGGCTGCAATGTGGAGAGCTGTTCCTATGGCCCGACCAACTGCGCGGAGCGCACAGCGGTATTCAAGGCGATTTCGGAGGGGGAGCGGGAGTTTGCCGCCATCGCCATCGCCGGAGGCCCCGAAGGGGAGCAGAGCCCGCTGGCACATACTGCGTTCCCCTGCGGTGTCTGCCGTCAGGTGCTTGCAGAATTCTGTCCCATGGACTTCCCGGTCATTGTGGCCCGCAGCCCGGAGGATTATGAGGTGTATACCCTGGGAGACCTGCTGCCCCAGGCATTTACTCCGTTATCTCTTTAACGAAGCTGCTTTGAAGTTTCTTTCATCTTGTTGAAAGTACTGTATCCCTGTGGAAGGTATTAAAACAAATTGCCGATTTTGTATTCAAAAATCCGGAAAATGTAAACTTTCTGTTGCAGGAAAGCGTCGTATGTTTTATACTGGAGTTGCAAATATGTTACCAGCTGCCTTTCCCAAAAGGCGGCGTGTAAGAAGAAAAGGGGAAGTCTTAAAATGAAAAAGTTTTTAAGCACAGTACTTGCAATGTCCCTGATGCTGTCTCTGGCAGCCTGCTCCGGCAGTTCTGACAACAGCAGCACAGCGGACAACAGCGGTTCCAGCGAGGATCTCTACTCCATCGCCATGGTAACCGATGTCGGCGGTGTCAACGACCAGTCCTTCAACCAGTCCGCCTGGGAAGGCATCACTGAGATGGTTGAGGCCGGCAAGGTTCAGGCTCAGTACCTGGAATCCACGGACGAGTCTGATTACACTCCCAATCTGGATCGCTTCTCGGATGATGAGAACATCAAGCTGATCTGGGGTATCGGTTACATGATGGCAGACGCTATCGAAGATGCTGCCAAGAAGAACCCCGACAAGATCTATGCCATTGTTGACTCCAACTATCCTGAGAACCCCCAGCCCAACACCATCGGTGTACTGTTCAAGGCTCAGGAGCCTTCCTTCGAGGTAGGTTACATTGCCGGTCTGATGACTGAGACCAACAATGTCGGCTTCGTAGGCGGTCAGAAGAGCCCCACCATTGACCAGTTCGACTATGGCTACCGTGCAGGTGTTGCCTATGCTGCCAAGGAGCTGGGCAAGGAGATCAATGTTGACGTTCAGTATGCCAACAGCTTCTCGGATGCCGCTATCGGTAAGGCAATCGCTCTGAAGATGTACGACAGCTGCGACATCGTATTCCATGCTGCTGGTAATGTTGGTAACGGCGTTATTGCTGCTGCCGGCGAGAAGGACAAGTGGGTAATCGGTGTTGACCGTGACCAGTATGATCTGGACCCCGATCATGTTCTGACCTCTGCTGTTAAGCGTGTAGGCAAGGCTATCCAGATCGTAACCGAGAAGGTTATGAATGGTGAGAACCTGGGCGGCACTACTCAGGAGTTCACCACTGCTGATGGCTGTGTAGGTATTGCTCCTACTTCGGACAAGAATGTTCCGGCTGATATCCTGGAAAAGACTGCTGCAATCGAAGAGAAGATCATCAGCGGCGAGATCGTAGTTCCTTACGATGAGGAAACCTACAATGCCTTCATCGCTGAGCTGAACGCATAAGATATCCCCTTCGCATCCAAAAATCCCTCCCAGATTACTGGGAGGGATTTTTTATGCAGTAAGCAGGTTCCCGGTTGTGAGAAAGGGGAGAAGAAGAGTGATCAAGGCGGTTCTCTTTGATTTTGATGGGGTACTGACCATCGAGAAAACAGGTTCCGCAGCCATCACGAAATATATCGCGAAGCGGTGCGGACTTCCGGCAGAACAGGTAAGAATCTGTTACCGGAGATACAATCAGGCGCTGCTGCTGGGTGAAATGACCCATGCGGAGATCTGGCCTGCCTTCTGCGAGGCACTGGGGCAGAGTCTGGACTATCAGCTCCTGACGGATTCTTTCCGGGCCACCGAGCTGGATGCGGATATGCTCTGCCTGCTCAGACAGCTCCGGACAGAATACCGGATCGCCCTGGTGACTGACAACAAAAGCGACCGCATCCGGACAATCCTGGAATGCAATAACCTGGATGATCTCTTTGATGCTGTGGCGGTGTCTGCTGAGCTGGGGTCCGGCAAGACAGACCGGCGGATCTTTGACTATGTCCTGGAGCGGCTGGACCTCCGGCCTGAGGAGTGCGTTTTTATTGACAACGCCGGGAAAAATCTGATTGTTCCGGAACAGATGGGTATCAGGACTCTGCTTTTTGATGATGAGGCCAGAGATTTTCCCCGGTTCCAGGCACAGCTGGAAGCGGCGCTTGCCAGGTGACTTCCAGACTATCCGGAAATTTGGCTGCAAAAAAAGACCGACAGCTTTGCTGCCGGTCTTTTCTGTTAGTCTTCGTCTTCTGCCGCAACATGTCCGGGAGCTTCCCAGAGGTTGGTGAAGTAGCCGTTGGGGTCATCCTTGAGGTAGGTGAGCAGTTCGTCGTAATCGCCGCGCTGCTCATATTCCACCTGGAAGAGCATCTCCTCCAGTTCGCCCTCATGGCTGACCACCGGCTTGGCAGATACCAGATAGGTGCCGCCTTCGGTCATGGGGAAGGAGATGTCGCCATTCTCAGCAACGACCACATCCTTCTTGACGGCGGAGAATACATTGGTCTGGGTGCCCTGATCCCAGGTACTGCTGTCCAGGCGGTAAATGTATACAGTGGAACCCGGCATGAAGTTGCTTTCCCGGATGGCCATTTCAAAGGGAACCTTGAAGGATTCCGCCTCGGTTTTGAATACATATTTGGGGGTATCCCGGCCCACGGCCTTGTCATAGATGGAGAGGCGGTCCTTGATGCGCTCCATATGCAGATTGACAGAAGAGCGGTCGTCCAGTTCTTCCGGCACATCTTCACTGCGGAAGGTGAAGGCATAATCCTCAGTCTGCCAGGTGGCGGTTTCACCGGGGTAACTGGCCAGCAGGTTCAGAAACCGGCCGGATACAGCTTCCTTCTCTTCGAAGTTATACTGATTGAGCTCAATGGCATCATCAATCGCCTCATTGGCAAAGGCTGTGGAGGCACAGCCAAGGGTCAGTGCAGCTGCAAGAACAGCTGCCGTCAGCTTTTTCATCAGGGACACTCCCGTTTCCATACAGAATATTGATATGGCTATTGTAACATTTTTTCGGGGAAAAGAGTATACGCAAGAAAAATGTTTACAAATGAAGCACGAAACATTTACATAGCATCCGATTCGGATTCGGTTTCCCGCAGGAAGTGCTGGATCTGACGCAGCAGCATCTGCAGAGCCACAGCATTGAGTCCGCCCTCAGGAATGATGATGTCCACATTCTTCTTGCTGGGCTCCACAAACTGCTCATGCATGGGCTTTACAGTATTCATATACTGGCTGACCACCGAATCCAGGGTACGGCCCCGCTCCTTGACATCCCGGAGCAGCCGGCGGATCAGGCGGATATCCGCATCGGTATCCACGAATACCTTAATATCCATTTCGTCCCGGAGCTGCTGGTTTTCGAAGATCAGGATGCCTTCCACGATCACGACCCGGGCCGGATCAACCCGGACACGCTGGGGAAGACGGGTATGTTCTGTAAAGGAGTAGATGGGGTGGAGGATGCTTTCCCCGCGCTTGAGGGCACGGATATCCTCGATCAGCAGGTCGGTATCGAATGCATCCGGATGGTCGAAATTGAGCTTCTGCCGTTCCTCAAACGGCATATCATCATGGGCTTTGTAGTAAAAGTCGTGGCAGAGCAGGACAATGTCATCGCCCAGGGCGTCTTTCAGCTTGTGGGCCAGAGTGGTTTTACCCGATCCGGAACCGCCGGCGATTCCGATGACAATAGTTTTCATAGCAATGAACCTCCATGAAGGAAAATTTCGATCCTGATCGGCAAAAATCGCCGATTTCCAACTAAAAATTATAACACAGATCGAATCGGGAGGACAAGCCGGTAACCACAGAAAATTCCCAGACTGGGATTAGAAATATGAACAACATATTAACAAAAACTTCTGGGAAAATGACCAAAATATACAAGAAAAAATGCACTCTGTGCAATTACGGCAAAACTTGATTGACAATAAAGACACAATTGTTTAATATATGAATGTTAGATTCTGCAGTGGGGTGGATTCTGTCCTGCAGCAGGAAAGTAAACATAAGTAAGGAGCGTAAAAAATGTTCGATTTGATGATTCTGGCCCCGATCGGTGCCGTGGCTGCGCTCGCTTATGCGTTCATTCTCTCCCGGAGAGTAATGGCTCAGAGCGAGGGTACAGATCTGATGAAGAAGATCGCAGCTTCGATCCGCAGCGGTGCCAACGCTTACCTGAAGAGACAGTACAAGGGTGTATCTGTCTTCTTCGTAATCATGGGCGTGGTTCTGGTTGCCCTGGTCTTTGCCGGTCTGGTCAACGTATTCGTGCCTGTGGCCTTTGTAGTAGGCGGCTTCTTCTCCGGTCTTTCCGGATTCCTGGGCATGCGCATTGCCACCAATGCCAATGCCAGAACTGCCAATGCTGCTCAGCATAGCCTGAACTCCGGCCTGAAGGTAGCCTTCTCTGCCGGTGCTGTAATGGGCTTTACTGTAGTAGGTCTGGGTATGCTGGAAACCTCTCTGTGGTACTACTTCCTGCGGTTCTACTACTCGGCTCTGCCGGTTGACCAGCAGGCTCAGATGATCGCTTCCGCTATGGTTACCTTCGGTATGGGGGCTTCCGCTATGGCTCTGTTTGCCCGTGTTGGCGGCGGTATCTTCACCAAGGCTGCCGACGTCGGCGCTGACCTGGTTGGTAAGGTAGAGGCTGGCATTCCGGAAGATGACCCGCGTAACCCCGCTGTTATCGCTGATAACGTTGGTGATAACGTCGGCGACGTTGCCGGTATGGGTGCTGACCTGTACGAGTCCTACTCGGGCGCTCGTCTGTCTGCTGCTGCTCTGGCTGTATCTGCCGGCTTCGGCTTCACCGGTATGGCTCTGCCCATGGCTCTGGCTGCCATCGGTATCTTCGCTTCCATCATCGGTTCCTTCTTCGTTAAGACCAATGAGGACGCTTCCCAGAAGCAGCTGCTCAGCGCTCTGAGAAGAGGTACCTACATCGCTGGCGCTCTGGTTGCCATCGGTGCTTTTGCTCTGATCTACTTCACCCTGGGCATGGATTACATCGGCCTGTACGGTGCAATCATCAGCGGTCTGGTTGCTGGTATCCTGATCGGTTACTTCACCGAGTACTACACTTCGGATACCTACAAGCCCACCCAGAAGCTGGCTGGCACTTCTGTAACCGGTCCCGCAACCGTTATTATCAGCGGTCTGTCTCTGGGTATGATTTCTACCTTTATCCCTGTTATCATCGTCAGCGTTTCCGTAATCATCAGCTTCTATGTATCTGGTGGTGCAGCTGACTACAATGCCGGTCTGTTCGGTATTGCTCTGTCTGCTGTTGGTATGCTGTCCACTCTGGGTATCACTCTGGCTACTGATGCTTACGGCCCTGTTGCCGATAACGCTGGCGGTATTGCCGAGATGGCTGGCCTGGGTGAGGAAGTTCGTGACCGTACCGATGCTCTGGACTCCCTGGGCAACACCACTGCTGCTACCGGTAAGGGCTTTGCCATCGGTTCCGCAGCTCTGACTGCTCTGGCTCTGATCGCTTCCTACATCGATCAGGTCAAGCTGATTTCTCCCGATTACAACTTCGATCTGAGCATCATGAACCCGCCTGTACTGATTGGTACTTTCATCGGCGGTATGCTGCCCTTCGTATTTGCTGCCTTCACCATGGAGTCGGTAGGTACTGCTGCACAGAGCGTTGTTAAGGAAGTACGCCGTCAGTTCAAGGAGATCCCTGGCCTGATGGAAGGTACTGCTGAGCCTGACTACGCAAGCTGCGTAGACCTCTGCACCAAGTCTGCTCAGAAGGAAATGGTTCCTCCGGCAATCCTGGCTGTAGTAGCTCCTCTGGTAGTTGGTCTGATCCTGGGCGTCAAGGGTGTAACCGGTATGCTGGCTGGTTCTACTGTAACTGGTTTTGCTCTGGCTGTTATGATGTCCAACGCCGGTGGTGCTTGGGATAACGCCAAGAAGCACATCGAGGCTGGCAACCTGGGCGGCAAGGGCAGCGAGAACCACAAGGCTGCTGTTGTAGGCGATACCGTTGGTGACCCCTTCAAGGATACTTCCGGTCCGGCTATCAACATTCTGATCAAGCTGCTGTCCATCGTTTCCATCGTACTTGCTGCTGTTGTAGTAAACTTCGGCCTGATCAAGTAAATTGCTCTGAAAGAAACCTCCGGTTTTCCCGGGGGTTTCTTTTTTATATCCGGACTTCCAATTTCATTATGGACGAAAGCAGTAAATTACCGTATAATAGGGATATATGAAGAAAGAACGGCAGGTGATCGCTTGGATTATGTAAAAATGTTGGCTTTTGCTTTTATTGCTGCATTGCTGATTATGTTGATTAAGGCGTTCCGGAACTGGACACGCCAGACCAGCGCAATATTGCAGGCGATGAAGATCGGGGAGGCAGCCCGGGAGATGCGCAAGGAAACGCCTTGCTCTGTCTGCGGCATGACCCGTCTGATCCTGCCGCAGATCGCGGAGGACTTCCCGGAGTTTTCCTATTCGGAATTCAAGGCCAGAGCGGAAACCCTGCTTCTTTCCTATTTTACGGCGATCACACAGAAACAGCCGGAGCGGCTCAGCGAACGGTCCCCGGCACTGCTGGAACAGGTGCGCCAGGAGATCACCCACCAGCGGGCGGATGGCACACCGCATGCCTATTCGGAGGTCCGGCTGCATCAGACCGAGCTGGCTGACTACCGGAAGCAGGATGGGGAGTGCAGAGTTGTGTTCCAGAGCGCGGTAGGATATATGCTGCGGATCGGCGATGGGGAAGCGGAGCAAAAGCAGACCCGGTACAATGTTGAACTGCTCTATGTGCAGGATGCTGGAGCGGCACAGGAGCATCAGCTGGATGCGGCATTCAGCATGACCTGCCCCAACTGCGGAGCCCCCATCCGCTCACTGGGGAGCAAGGTCTGCGAGTTCTGCGGAACCGCAGTACAGGAAGTCAATCACTATGCCTGGTCTTTTGACAAGATCTATGAATTTGATAAATAGAAAGGAATGACAGTATATGGGAATCATTCGTGCGGTAACAGACGCAGTAAGCGGCGCACTGGCGGATCAGTGGCTGGAAGTGATCGAACCGGATCAGATGAGTGACCGTACAGTATTTACTGCCGGTGTGCAGATGCGCCAGGGAGAGCGCAACTCCAACACCAAGCGGACCTCTGCCGTTGTATCCAACGGTTCGGTGATCCATGTATATCCCAATCAGTTCATGCTGCTGGTAGATGGCGGCAAAATCGTTGATTATACCGCCGAGGAGGGTTACTACACCGTCAACAATTCCTCAGAGCCATCGCTCTTCAATGGCGATCTGGGGGATTCGGTCAAGGAATCCTTTAACCGTGTGCGCTTTGGCGGCACAACTCCCTATGCCCAGAAGGTCTTTTATGTCAATCTGCAGGAGATCAAGGGCATCAAGTTCGGCACCACCAATCCGGTCAACTACTTTGACTCCTTCTACAATTCGGAACTGTTCCTGCGGGCATTCGGCACCTATTCCATCAAGGTAGTGGACCCCATCAAGTTCTATACCGAAGCCATTCCCAAGAACGCGGAGCATGTGGACATCTCCGACATCAATGAGCAGTATCTGTCGGAATTCCTGGGTGCGCTCCAGGCAGCCATCAACCAGATGTCGGCTGACGGCGTGCGGATCTCTCATGTGACTTCCAAGAACATGGAGCTCTCCCGTTACATGGCTGATATTCTGGACGATGACTGGAAGGATCTGCGCGGTATGGAAGTGGTATCGGTGGGTCTGGCTGGCCTGTCTTACTCGGAGGAGAGCCAGAAGCTCATCAATATGCGCAACCAGGGTGCTATGCTCAGCGATCCCAATGTCCGGGAAGGCTATGTCCAGGGCTCGGTTGCCCGTGGTCTGGAGGCTGCTGGTTCCAACTCTGCCGGCAGTATGGCAGGCTTTATGGGCATGGGCCTTGGAATGAATGCCGGCGGCAGCTTTGTCGGCGCTGCTTCCCAGGCCAACCAGGCTCAGCGGGAGGCCGCGGCCCGTCCAGCTGCTCCTGCTGAACCGGCTGATGCCCCCAAGCAGGAGGCCCCGGCTGCATCGGCAGAGGACTGGACCTGTGAGTGCGGCTCCAAGAACCATGGCGGCAAGTTCTGTCCGAATTGCGGCAAGGGCCGTCCCACAGCACGGTTCTGCACAAACTGCGGCGAAAAGCTGTCCCCCAATGCTAAATTCTGCCCGAACTGCGGTACCAAAGTGGAATAAAGGAGGCCGTATATGGCAGTTGTAGCCTATAAATGTCCAAACTGCGGCGCTCCGTTGGAATTTTCACCGGAGAGCCAGAAGTTTGAGTGCTCTTTCTGCGGTTCTTCCTTCTCGGAGGAGGAGCTGCAGAAGTATGAACCGGCCCAGAGCAGCGAGCAGACGATCGTGCAGGAGCCGGCGGAGGAAGAGGGGAAAGAGGAGACAGCAGTTCTCTACACCTGCCCGAGCTGCGGCGCTCAGATCGTCACTACTGAAACAACAGCGGCGACCAGCTGCCTGTACTGTCACAGTCCGGTGGTGCTGGAGGGCCGCCTGCAGGGAGAGTTCCATCCTGACCGTGTGATCCCCTTTGCATTCACCCGGGAAGAGGCAGAGCGCCGGTTCTATGAATGGGTGGCGAAAAAGCGCTATGTGCCCAAAGGATACTTCGACACCGGCAAGACCGAGTACTTCATGGGGGTTTACTATCCCTACTGGGTGCTGGACTGCGATACATCGGCAAACTACACAGCCAATGCCAATCGGGTCCGTGTCTGGCGGGACAGCCGCAATGAGTACACCGAAACCTCTGTTTACCGCATCCATCGCCAGGGCGATCTGCATTTTGAGGATCTGACCCACTGTGCACTGGACAGTGAGGGCCGGGAACTGGCGGATGGCGTTATGCCTTACCGGGTTCTGGAGGCAATTCCGTTCAAGATGCCCTATCTTTCCGGCTTCCGGGCGGAGATCCGGAATTTGGAGACCGATGCGCTGGAGCCGGTTTTCCAGGACGACATCCATAAATATACCGAAAATCTTCTGCGGGACACAGTGACAGGATATGATTCGGTCTACAATTCCTCGCTGGATTCGGATGTCAAGCGCAAGGACTATCAGTATGCGCTGTTTCCGGTCTGGGCTTTTGTCTATACAGGAGCTGACCAGAAAAAGTACTACTATTCCATGAATGGACAGACCGGCAAGGTGGCAGGTATTCTGCCCCTTGACCGGAAAAAACTGCTTCGCGATGCAGTGCTGGCTGGCCTGGGTATTGCAGCTGTTCTTCTGATGATCGGAGGGCTGTTGATATGAAGCGTCTGATTTCGGCCTTTGCGGCAGTGTTTGTGATGACCCTCTGTCTGACTCCGGCCTGGGGCGCAGAGCCGGAACAGCATGTTTTCGATAACGCTGACATCTTCACCGATGCGGAGGAAGCAGAGCTGGAGAAGCGCATCGAACAGTTCCAGGCGGATGTACAGGCGGATGCAGTCATTCTCACCGAACAGGACGGCAGCGTCAATGACCCGGAGCTCCGGGCCCAGGACTTCTATGATGCCAACGGCTTTGGCCTTGGCAGCAACCGCAGCGGTGTGATTCTGTATATCAATATGGAGACCCGGGACGTTGTTGCCTGCGCTTCGGGTGAAACCAAGTATGTGCTGCTGAATACCGACCTGGATACGGTAATCGATGCGGGCTATGATGAGCTGGCTGACGGCGAGTATGCCGACAGTATGCATGCCATGCTGGGGAAGGCCACCAGTGTCATCAAGCGCCATGAGGTAAGCGGGGAATACGAGAACGGACAGTACACCGGTGCCCACACAGCGCCGGACGACCAGCCGCTTGGAGGCTATCCCGTTGTCTTTCTTGTGGCGGCAGTGGTTGCGGGAAGCGCCTGTACTATCCTGGTCTATGTATTCGTGGCAAAGCGGTACGGCACCCCTGTCCGGGACGCGGTTTACAACGTCCGGAACAATACTACCGTGGATCTGAGTGTCCGCCAGGATGTCTTTGTCAACAAGAGCGTTTCGGTGCGGCATATTCCCAAAAATCCACCCAGCCGGTCGTCTGGTTCCTCGGGATTCAGAACCTCCTCTTCGGGACGCAGCTTCAGCAGTTCCAGAAGAAAGTTCTGATTTCATGCGGATTTAACCTGTAAACCATTTGGCCTTTACATAGTTATATTATACTAAAAACTGCAGCGGACACAGCGATCCGACTGCAGTTTTTCCTTGTCAGGCAAGTTTCGCAGAGCAATCGCTCCGGAACCATGCTGCTGTTCGCCGGAATGGATAGCACAGAGAGATGGTTTCGGACGGGTTCTGACAGCAACCGCCTGACCAGCCGGCCCTCGTCAGGTCTGATGGCGGCACGGCTTAGAACAGGCGCGGGAACAAGGAGTTTCTGTGTCTTTTTCGCATATAAAAAGCACAGCCCGGTGGACTGTGCTTTCTGTTTTATATATCGATATTCCGGAGCCGCCGGTGGTACTCCTGTTCCCTGGCAAAGAGGAGCCGTGCTTTTTCCTCCAGGGATTGGGTCTGGATGCCCCGGCGCTGCTGTTCCCGGACCGAGAGCAGCTCAATGGTGTCCGGGCTCTGACCCTCCAGGGCGCAGGCAATCTCATAACGGAGGCTTTCCAGGCGCACCGCTGCCATCTGGTCACTGACCCCGAACCGGTCAGCCAGCCGCAGCCGGAGCCGGATCAGGCTCTCCCGGCTGTCGGGATCGGGCGGGCATTCCAGCACCAGCTCCACCACCTGACGCCATGGCATCAGGATCTCGGCTGCGCCCTCGTTGGCCTGCCATTCCAGGAAGCTGTCCTGCTGGGGGAAGCGGTATTCCCCGCACAGGAAGGGGGATTTGCTGGCGTCCCGATGCCAGCACAGGTGGAGCCACTCATGGACGGCATAAAATCCACGCTCCCGACCGGTAAGGCGGCTGGACAGCAGGATAATGTCCTCCTGCCCTGGCTTGCCAGGGGAGCACATTCCTCGCAGGGCCGGGGACTGGAAGGGGAGGAATGCGATCTGAATCCCGGGCTGGGACTGGATACGGTCAAATACCGCTCCGGAAGTGCAGCGCTCTGGCAGGCAGAGCTGTCGGCGGAGCGCTGCCGCAGCCTGATAGAGTTCTGCTTTATTTCTGATTTGGCTCATGCTTTATTCCATCCTGCTTTCTTAGCTGCAGAATTGTATTGACAGCCAGCTCAAGATCCCGGGGATCAATGCCCTGGCTCTGGGCCCGCCGCAGGCAGCTCAGATAGAGATTGTCCAGAGTTTCCTGCTGTTCCCGTCCGGTGAGGTAATCCACGCTGACCCCGAAGTAGTCTGCCACCTTTCCCAGGCGTTCCACAGTGGGGGAGGCGGTGCTCCATCGACCGATGGTGCCATTGCCGAAGTTAAGCTGCCGTTCCAGGGCAGCGATGCTGATGTCATTCCGGGCGCAAAGCTGGCGAATGCGTTCTACAATATCCATAGTATAATTCTCCTTCTGTGGCTGGCATCTCTGCACACTTTCATTTTACAATAGATTATTTTCTAATTCAAGAGCAAAATAAAGATTACTGATGTTTTCCGCTGTTCATCCGCTCCCGGAACCGGGCAGCCGAGCGGTTGAGGTGATCGGTGAGCGCATGTTCGTAACGGATGCCCAGCAGTCCCACCGCGCTGGTGATTCCAAGCACAATCACCGAGGCCAGCAGATTGCCCTCAGCGAAGTTGGCTCCGGCGAAGGTGGAGGATATTACCGAGGGAATGCGTGCAAAGGTGGACAGCACCAGGAACCGCACCGGACTGATGGAAGTGAGAGGACAGAGGTAGTTGAGGGTATCCTTCGGGGTGCCGGGGATCAGGAACATCAGGAAAATCAGGGTGTCCAGCTTGCGGGCATCGGTGAGGAAGGCATATTTCTGAATGGACTCCTCATCCACCAGACGCTGCACCAGAGGACGCCCGAACCGGCGCACAACGGCAAAGATCATGGAGGAGCCGAGCAGAATGCCGGTCAGGCAGATCAGCAGGCCACCCCAGGTGCCATACAGAAGTCCGGCTGCCAGTTCCACCGGCTCACCGGGGATAAAGGCGATCACCACCTGGAGGATCTGGATTACCAGGAAGATCACAGCGCCCCAGGGACCGAGGGCGTCGATTTTCTGCCAGACCAGGCTGCGGTTTTCCGGGATGCTGAGCCATTGCGCCACCGGAATGGCACATACAGTCAGCAGGGCTCCAAGCAGGACTGCCAGGAGGACCAGCATATATTTTTTGATATTTTTCTGCATAATACCCGCCTTCCTGACTGTATTATTTGCTATAATTCTGCTACTATTTTATAGTTAAAACATAAATTCTTCAAGTTCGTTTTGTAAACGAAGAATAAATACTTTTCATTTGTCAGAATATGTTGTATGATAGAATGGAAAGGGAGGAGGGAATGCCGTGGACAGAAACGCATTTACGGCTGATGTCCGCCCAGGCGGTCTTACGGAAGGGCTGGAGATCAAGATCCTGATCTGTTATCTGCTGCACCATATCCATCGGGGTATGAGTTTTGCGGAGATCAATGAGGTTTTCCGTTCCAAGGGTATCGCCAATTATTTTGAATACTCTCAGGAGATCAGCCGGCTGCTGCATTCCGGACATATTGTTTCCAAAAAGGAAATTGACGGAGTGGAGCGTTTTTATATTACCGATCTGGGCATCAAGACTTCGACCATGTTCGAAAAGGATGTGCCGGCAGCCATCCGGGAAACAACCCTGAAGGCTGCGCAGGATTATTATCTCCGGCAGCGGATCGAACGGGACAATGAAGTCAGGGTGGAACAGGTCAGTGATGGATACAATATCACACTGCGGATCACTGATATTGGCAGTGATTTGATGAGTCTGACGCTGTTTGTTCCCAAAGAGAGTGACTGCGATCAGATCCGGGAACATTTTTACAATGACCCGGCATTTCTTTATAGAGGAATCATTGCCATGCTCACCGGTGATGAGGATACGGTACGGGATATTCTGGATCATACCCGTTCCTGACAGCATTTGCTTTGTGAGCGCTTAATATCTGCATTGAAGGGTGTGGTCTTTGGCCGCACTCTTTCATTTGAAAAAATTTTTTATTGTTGAGGGAGAACTATGCAAGAGAAAAACATTAGTATTATCGGGCGACAGGAGTCGCCGGTAAAAACAGTGCTAAGGCTTTCGCTTCCGGCGATCCTTGAACAGATCATGTTCACCGCTGTAACCTATGTGGATACGGCGATGGTAGGTGTACTGGGTGCGTCGGCAACAGCGGCAGTGGGAATCAACTCCTCCTGTGTCTGGCTGATCGGCGGTATACTCAGCGCTATGGGCGTAGGCTTTTCGGTCCAGATTGCCCAGCGAGCCGGCGCCAATGACATCGAAGGAGCCCGGAATGTAGTGCGGACAGCGGTATTCACCTGTATTTCCGTGGGAATCGTGGCAGGAATCCTGCTGCAGATGATCGCTCCGTTCATTCCGATCTGGATGGGCGGCGCCCCCGAAGTGATTCCGCTGGCACAGGATTATGTGCGCATCTATCTGATGGGTGTGCCCTTCTCCATCCTGGCGATGGTATTTTCGCCCACGATGCGAAGTCTTGGCAATATGAAAACGCCCATGATTCTGAATATCTCCGGCAACCTCATCAACTGCGTTCTGAATTTCCTCTTTATCTATGATACCCGGACCCTGTCCCTGTTTGGGCATGAATTCACCATGTGGGGCGCAGGTTGGGGCGTTTCCGGTGCGGCTTTCGGTACTGCTGTGTCCAACACATTCGTGGGACTGTTCATGTTCAGTGCCGTTATGATCCGGGAGAATCCGCTCAAGGTGCCGCTGCACACCTGCCTGCACCCGCAGAAGAACATCATCCTGCGCATGATCGGTATCGGTACCCCGGTTGCGTTTGAGCGTGCAATTGTGGCCTCCGGTCAGGTGGTTTCCACCCGTCTGGTTACCGGACTGGGCACTCTGCCGCTGGCAGCGCACCACCTCGCCAATACCGCTGAGTCCATCTCCTATCTGCCGGGCGAAGGCATTGCCTATGCTGCCACCACCCTGGTCGGACAGTCGGTGGGCGCCGGTGACATCCATAAGGCGCAGATGTACGGCAAGACCTGTATCAAGGTCGCCATTGCCATTGCGCTGTTCGGCGGGCTGGTGCTGTTCCTGTTCCCCAAGCAGCTGATGGGCATTTTCTCCAGCGATATGGAAGTGATTGCGCTGGGAGCCAGCGTCCTGATGATCGAGGCCTTTGCCCAGCCCATGCTGGCTACATCCACTGTGTCCTCGGGTTCGTTCCGTGGCGCCGGCGATTCCAAGTGGGCATTCTATATGGCTGCCGGCTGCATGTGGGGCATCCGCATTCCGCTGTCCTATATCCTCTCTGTGGTAATGGGTATGGGGCTGACCGGCATCTGGATTGCCATGTGCCTGGATCTCAATTTCCGTGGCCTGATCTGTCTGCTGCGGTTCCGCCGCGGCAAGTGGGCCGGCAAGGCTGTGGAGCGTCTGAAGGCGCAGAGCAGCCGGTTTGACCCTGTCAACCAGACTCCCGCAGAGCAGGAATAAAAAAACAAAAGCTGTGTCATCTCTGACACAGCTTTTTTATTTGCGTCAAATGGGGTTACTTCTGGTTCTCTTCAACGAACTCCTTGGCTTCGATCACCTGATCCAGGGGAATACTGCCATCCGGGGCAGTGCGCCCGTCCTTGTGGTTGGGTGTGATGGCCTGGAACTCATAGGCGCCATGGAGCTGGGAGGCAGTTCCGGGACGGGTGAGATTCCCTTCACAATGTTCGGGCTGGGGAGAGGGTTTGGAATGCTTTTTCATGGATTTGACCTCCTTTATAGCGGTAAAAGGGATTTGTTCATAGCTTATTTTCCGCGATATGAAGCCATTTATGCAGGTTTTTGAAAAAAGTGCGAAATAAATTCAAAAAAGGTGTTGACAGGGAGGGGATAAGCTGATATAATAATCAATGTCGCCGAGAGCGAGAGACAAAAAAGCTCGAAGCGATGCGCAAAAGATGGGGGTATAGCTCAGCTGGGAGAGCATCTGCCTTACAAGCAGAGGGTCTCGGGTTCGATCCCTGATGCCCCCACCAAATATGGCCCGGTAGTTCAGTTGGT